>JAKVCV010000011.1 GCA_022448945.1 Saprospiraceae bacterium | reverse complement strand
GAATCTGCTTCTTAAGCAACACCTCTTCCTTTTACACTTTTAGAAGTTACGATATATTTAAATTAAACGAATAAAAAATAGTGAGTTTGCATATTTAAAGGCTAAGCAAGAATTTCTTGTTCGGCCTTTTTTATATTGAAAAGGATTTAATCAATTCTCTGAGCGCGGAATTTTAAAATAAAATAAGAAAGCAAACCAATTATAATAGCCGCAGCCAAAGCGAGTGCAATCGCACCAATAGTGTATTGATAAACATTCGTTTGTATAACATCCAAATTATTCATTTGAGACAATCGAAGATCTCCTTTATTGCCCCCTAACATTAATGCGCCCATCCAAAAACTAGCATACAATACAAAAGGAATCATTGGGGGAATACTAATATTCGCAGAAAAGAAAACAATCGGGATATTAAGTCTAAATAGTGCTGCTGTAGGGAGACCTATGGCTAGTTGAAAACCCCAGAGCGGGAATATTCCCCAAAAAATTCCGTAAGCAATGGATAGTGCTTTTTTTTCAGCCGTATCAGATACTTTAAATATTTGCTCATGTATAGCTTGACGTAAGCTTTTTTTTTTCATTTTCCTTATAAACAAACGCGGACGAAACCAAAAAAAAGCAAGAATACACAGAAAGGTATTTAGTACAGAAATTCTAAAAAAATCTCTAAATGGCCTAAAGTGTGTGATTCGCTCTTCTGCAGGAGGGTAATAAACATCAATGGGGACACACATTAAATTTATACCTTCCCAACCTGCACGGACTAATATTTCTACTTCAAATTCATAACGCCCAGTTATAAACTTAAAATCTTTCATTGCCCGAATAGGATATAGCCGGTATCCGGATTGAGTATCACTTAGTTTAATCCCGGTTTCAACCCATAGCCAAAAACTTGAAAATTTATTGCCAAAACTACTTTTAGTTGGGACGTTTTTCTGGTTCATGTTTCGTGATCCAATAAGAATTGCATTAGAGTTTTCTATTAGAGAATCTACAAAAACAAGAAGGTCTTTAGCGTAGTGCTGCCCATCTGAATCTAACGTAATTGCATAATCATATCCTAGCTCCAGTGCATATTTAAAACCCCTACGCATAGCAATTCCTTTGCCTTCATTGTTGGCATAACTGAGCTGCATAATAAAAGGATGTAGTTCCAGAATGTTAGCAGTGTTATCTGTAGAACCATCATTTACAACCATTAAATGTGAAACTTCACGGGATTTTCCTAAATGAACTGTCGTATATTTTTTGCAATCTTCAATTACTTGATCTAATTGAGTTGCATTGTTATAAGTAGGAATTATAACACAACATTTCAGGTCATATAACCTTTGAGCACAATTTTCTTTTGTTGTTTTTTCTTTGGCAAAATTCATCCTAAAACTCCTTTTAATTTAAAAAAAGTAAGCTCCTCGGCATAAATAGAGCCTGTGATTTTTATATTACCATTTAACTCTACAGAATACTTGACTTTAACATTTAGTTTTGGATGTTTTTCAGGTAAGATAGGAATTAAAAATTTAGCCTGATTTGCACCCATTAAAGCCAATTCTTTTTTTAATGCAACAGATGTCAGTTCGGCAACAATCTGCATCATACAAACTCCTGGAACAACAGCTTGATGCGGAAAATGTCCCTTATAAACTGGATGTTTAATATTAAGGATAATTCTTGAGTCAATAGAAGTTTCTGCACACTCAATAGATTCAATATTATAAAACGTATCTAATAGCATATAATCTTTAGTGTTTCATCAATGTTAATTTCATTCTTAGTGGAACCTTATGATGTTGGATGTCAATAAAACTTGGTATATTTCCAAAATAACCTGATAATTTTAAACTGACAGCTCGGCCCCTGTGAATTTCACTTATTCTATTTCTTTTTTCCTGCACAAAATAATGTGTTTTTTTGTTCATTTTAAATTTGAGTACTTTTTTATTGTTTTGCCCGTCATTCTTTTCGTATACAAGCACTTTGTCGTCCTCAATACTCTGGCTCAGCAACATTCCGATATCTTGTTTCAGTATTTTAAGGAATATCTTTTTGTTTAATTGTTCAAACGCTTTGTGTACAATAAAACCTTTGCTTCCAAATTCAAAATCAAACATCGTCATTCCAAACTTAGTCATAAAAATGACTCTATAATTATCCAAAGAAATCTGCTTCAACATAAGCATTCCTCCAAACTCGAATTTGGTACCATATGTTAAGCTAGTTTTGAATAGGAATGAGTTAAAATCCCCTTTAAAAACTGGCGAAAAGTTTATAACTGAAAACAACGTTTCTTTACCATTGTTAAGGGGTGCTAAGTGTTTTGGAATGTTACAACTCCCCAGAAAAATGAAAAAACTAATTAATAATAAATGTTTGATCTGAAATACTTTCATTTATCTTTTTGTTCTTAAATTTTATAAGGGTATAATCACCTGATTGTTCCATCATTTGGACTTTTTCAACAGAATAATCCTTTTTTAAAAAATAGATTTTAATACTTTTTAAAAATTCCTGGACTTTTTTTTCTTTTGGAAGCATTATAACTAAAAAAGAATTCAAACTCTCTTTAAACTCGTATTTATAATCACTTTGTTCGACAAGCAAGTCGCCTTTTATACTACTGATCAACATTTCGTTAATCTTTTGAAAGGTTTTATTTCCCGAAAGATCATAGGAGCTCACTTTGCCTTCATCTTTGATAGTTACTTTACCCTTTCTAAGTATTATTAAATAATCCAATGGTGCTGTATACTCCCATCTAAGGTTACTTTCTGATTTGAAATATAATTTTCCATTAGACTCTATATTTTCAGACAAAACATTCAAGTGCTTTATTTGCGTAAAGTCACTTTTTAGTGTAGTGGTTTTCTGTGCTATAGACTGTAGATTAGCTTGGAATTTCTTACTGTCTTCCATATAAGTAAAAGATTGTCCCAAGCTAAAATTATAAGCACAACAAAAGGCAACAATAAGCAGTGTATAGTAGTTCATATATTAAAATTTATAAACTTGCAGAATGAAGTTGTTCGTATGGTCTAAGATCCAGAAGTTCATCAACGCCAATAATCATATATCCTTCTTTCAAAATGTATTCCAAAAACAAAGGCAGAAAAGCAGGCATGTAACTAACATGGTCATGAAAAAGCAGAATATCCCCGTTTTTTAATTTATGTTTAATTCGATTAATGAGTGTGTTAGGGTCTTTTATAACCGTATCAAGTGACCGAAGAGACCATCCAATGGTCTTATGCCCTATTCTATTTATTGCCTTAGCTATATTTGGAGTTGTAATGCCATAAGGCGGACGGTAGAATAATGGTTTTTTGCCTGTGTATTGTTCTATTAATCTGTCCGTCTTTAAAGTGTCTTTTTCTATTTTATTACTGGAATAAAAATCATAAAATGCAGAATGAGAATAACTATGATTTCCGATAATATGTCCTTCTGTATCTATTCTTTTAAGAACTTTAATTTGAGTTTCGTCCACTAAATTTTTGCCAATACAAAAGAACGTGGCGGGAATATTATACTGTTTTAAAATGTCAAGAACTTTCTCGCTTTGTTCAGGTTTGCTGACCCCGTCATCAAAAGTAATTGCAATAACTTTGTTTTTACAGTTTGCAAGATTGCAAAAAGCGGGCATATGAAAGTTACTACCTATTTGAGTTGTGCCTAAATAAGAAATCGTTAACGCTACCATAAACACCAACAAATACCACCACCAGGCCAATTTTAGTATAATACCAATAGCCCAAATAGAAAACATTCCTACTAATACATTTCGAAACGTGAGATATTTTGGAAAAGGGCCCATTGTTTTTTATGCTTTTGATAAAATAATAATTGAATGGTGAATGTTTTCAGCTTGATTGTAGATTATGATGTTATTGGGGGAGTGTTTTAAACCTAGAGCCTTTTTTGTTTTTTCATCATTTTGTATTGCCTTGGCCCCAATAGCCATTGCAAATGCTGTGCTTGTAGGGTATTCACCACAAAGTTGTTTATAATTAAAAAGCTGAGCATCAGGAAACATACTTTTTGCGAAAGGCGGGGGGGCATATCCGGTTAAAATTAGATTGACTTGATCTGGGGTTATATTAGCATTATCAATTGCACTCTTAACATGATTTTCTAAAGCCCGAATGTTTTTAGGTCGATATATCATCTTCACGCCTGCTAATTTTGCATAACTAAATTCTTCTTTTCGATTTGACAAAACAAAACAAGCTGCCCCTTCACCCATTGGATAACTTTCACGAGCACAAGTCAAACGTTTTAATAATATTTTTAGCTGATCTGTTTGTTCGTCTATTCCAGCAGCAAGAACGTTTTGAGTATTACCATCCTTAAACAGAAGAATTGCATCAATTAATGCGGACTCAAAAGAAACACTTCCTTGAACATAGCTCATGTTATAACAATTATTGTGATGCATCAAAGCGATCTGGCCAGCAACAGTATTGTGTGTAGATTGAACGAATGCCGTCGGGGTAAGATATTGTTCATTGTTTTCTATAATCGTCTCTAAAAATTTTTCGGTGTCTTTGACACAGCCCCATGCTGTACCTGTTACTATAGCGTCAATAGCAGGGTCCTTTGCTTCTTTAAGGGACTTATGTGCAGCTGCTAAGCCCATACGAACAGCACGGCTCATTCTGCGCAACAATTTTCTTTGAATAAATTGTTTATACTGAGGTTCCTGACAAACAAAAAAGCTATCCACTGACTTAACTAACTTCTCCCCGATTGATTCATCAAAAGTGTTTTGTGGAGAAATATTGCCAATCCCATTTATATAGATTTTTTCCATTTTAATTAAGCTTTATTTTTTGCAAAAACCAAGGAAGAAGTATTACCCCCAAAACCAAAAGAATTTGAAAGAATATATTTCAAATCTTGTGTTTCTAACAGTTCTGTTTCTGGGATCATTGTACCACCTAACTCTTCAATCGGTGTTTGAAACCGTAAATTTGGATAAATTATTCCTTTGTCTAATGCTAAAACAGAAAAGACCGCCTCTACACCACCGGAAGCTCCTAATGTGTGACCTGTAAATGCTTTTGTGGAACTAAATTTAGGTATATTCTTACCAAAAATACGTTGCATTGCAATTCCCTCTGACAAATCATTGTTAAGCGTTCCTGTTCCGTGTACATTTACATAATCAATATCTGAAGGCTTAATCCCAGCAGTTTCTATAGCTCCTTTCATAGCCAAATAAGCACCGGTTCCATCAGGAGAGGAAGCCGTTTGATGATAGGCATCATTACTGTTAGCATAACCTACTAATTCTGCTAAAATATTTTCTTTTTTTGCTGTTTTTTCTGTCTCCAGAACAATAAACCCTGCCCCTTCTCCAAGATTTAAACCGCGGCGATTTTGATCAAATGGCTGACTATATTGATGATCTAAAATTTGCAAGACATTGAAACCATTTACTGTAAACTTTGTTAAAGCATCAACACCTCCAACTATAGCTCTATCCAATAAGCCGTGTTTGATCATTCTGGCACCCAACATAATTGTGTTGGCAGACGAAGAACAAGCTGTACTAATAGTAGACACCATTCCTGTAGCTCCCAAACTGTCTGCAATGCGTTCAGTACTTTTAGCACATTCATGTGTTAGCATTGTTTTAATATCACCAGCCAATTTATCTTGTATAAATTCTGCATAAAAATGCTCTGTTAGGTCCATGCCTCCTACTGTATTGCCCGAAAAAACTCCTGTGCGCCCATTCCCTAAAACAGGACTTCCTGCAGAGCGCCAAGCTTCTTGAGCTGCAATGATACCCAATAAACTTGTACGTGTTAACGATTCTTTTGAAGGATCAAAAGAAGTAGATTTGATAAGTTTTTGTGCCAATCTAGATAGTTCTTCATTGCTATATTGCACTTCACACAAAGGTATTTCCCCTCTGTGATTTGTTTTTAGATGTTTTATACTCCCAACTCCTGAACTATAAGATTTGATACTTTGGAGCGTCTCTGATACACCCTTACCAATAGCAGAAATAATGCCTATACCTGTTATAAAGATACGTTCAGCCATATTCTTTGTTTTATTAAGCTATATTAATCGTTCGGCTTAATCTTGATGCTGTAGAATAAATTCGGCCATTGTCTTTAAAGAATGGAAGATTTTTTTCCCTTCTTCCTGGTTTTTAATCTTAATTCCATATTCTTTATCAAGAAGAACAATAAGCTCGAGGGCATCTATTGAGTCAAGGCCTAATTCGCCATCGGCGTCAAAAAGCATTTCATCAGCATCAATTTCATCAGGTTCTACATCTTCAAGGTTTAATTGTTTAATTATTTGGACTTTTAATGTTTCAATTAATTCTTCCATAGTTTTTATTTTTTAATAAAGTAGAATAAATAATTCTTTTTATTTATAATTAAATTGTAGTGTTATTTAATTAAGTATATAATTGAATGGTAATCAGCTTCTGTATAATCGACCCAACCAGTCATACAAATTTTTGCATCTCCACAAGCTATCATGTCTTCACTATATTCAATCATCATGTCCTTATTAAATTCATTACTTACAAAAAAGACACTCTCCCCTTTTATTTTATACTTAATAGATATTTCACCAACTAAAATATTAGGCAATGTGTATACAAATACTGCAGGACTTGGGAAATAATTATCTTTATCTATTATAGATTTAGAATGTTTACTGTCTGTATGCAGTGTAGAGTTTGAATTAGACATAACTATTCCTATATCTTCGGAAGCATATCCTTCCAATTGATTATTCAGTAATAAGTTAGCAGTTACAAAAGCTAGTTTACAGAGCCTATCCATTTTATGAAATTTTGGATAAGCTAATTCAAAATGTTTGTATGCAGATTTTATAAACTTAGCAAAGGGAACATCAGCTTTTTCGAAAAGCAATTTTCCATTTAAAATGATTTTCCCATTTTTTATTTCACAATGTCTATATGTTGCTGCTCTAGTTTCCATTTGGTTTTAAATTGAGGTTTCTGTTTGTTTTTCAAAAATAACAGCAGCATTGCACCCTCCGAAACCTGAAGCAGTTTTTAGGCATCTGTGTAATTCTTTTTCGGAAATTTTCGTAATTACATTAATGGGTAAAGTTACTCCGAGTTCTTCAAAACCAAAAGAAGGGTATAGTGTATTGTTTTTTAACGAATGTATTGCTATAATACTTTCTATGAGTCCCGCAGCGCCTAAAGTATGACCAATATAACCTTTAAAACTATTCATTGGTATAGATAGCAGGTCTGCTAATCCCAATGCTTTACATTCCATTTCATCATTATATGGGGTTGCTGTTCCGTGCATCGAAAGATAATCTATTCCCGAGGGTTTGATTTTAGCAGCCTTTAATGCCTTTTTTATTGCTAAAAACAATCCTTCCCCCGTTCTTGAAGGACCTGAAATATGATTTGCATCATTAGATGATGCGCTTCCTTCTATAGTTATATGTGTCTCTTTATTATTAGGTGGAGTAGTACTTAAAATCATCGTTCCAACCCCCTCTCCTAAATTAATCCCTACTCGGTTTTTATCATATGGTTTGCAAGGAGCATCACTCATAGCTTTAAATGATTGAAAACCAGATACTGTAAATTCTGTAACAAGATCACCTCCCGTAACAATTATATTTTTGAATTTGTTTTTTGCAAGAAGCCGTTTTGCAACGTCCAGTGCCAATACTCCAGAAATACAAGCATTACATACTACAAGTGGAGTGTTAGGGTTTTTAAAATAGGCCTGAATTTGACCTGCCATGGTTCCAAGTTGGACCCTGTTTTTGGGAAAATCCATTGTTTCTGGATTTTCTAACAAGTTTATATTCCCTTTAGTGGAAGCAATTATGATGAGTGTGTCTTTACTTGATACATTAAGTGCTACTTGTTGACTGGCTTTTGAAATCGAAAGCAGAAACAATTGTTCCAGTTTTGTATAGTTTCGCCAATTAGAAAGTTGTCTTACGGCATCATTAAGAAGTTTATCTGAAATTTTAGATACCCATACAGGACTAGGATAAATTGCCTTGTCACTATGACACTTAACACCAGTTTGACCTCTGGAAATTTTTTCTACATTATCCTGTGAGGTAAATCCTAGTGGCGAGATTATATTATCTGCTGTTATATATATAGTTGTCTTAGCCATTAAAATTTATAATAAATTCCATTTTTTCTTCCAATCTTCATAAAAAGAAGGCGTTGCAATAAATAATTCTCTGTTTTGATCTAAAAAAACTTGTGTCGTTTCGCCCGAAGCAGAAAGAACGCCATCTCTTTTACGATAAATTTTGTAATCAAAGAATAATTTAGCTGCAGGCGTGTCAATAAAAGTAGTTTCTATAATTGCAGTGTCTCCATATTCAAGTGGATTTAGGTGTTCACAATGCATACTTACAATAGGCGTAAAAAAATTATGATTGTATACATCCAAATAGGTTAAGCCATACTTTTTTCCCCATGCTTCTCTGCCGTCTTCAAAAAAACGAACATAATGACCATGCCAGACTACAGCCATTGAGTCAACATCACTGAACTTAATATCTTGTTCAAATACATGTTTTAGAATTTTTCCTGTAACTATTTTCCGTTTGGCGCGCCTCATGGTTTTCATCTATTATTGTTGTTCTTTATCTGCAATAAATATTTTCATTTGACATTTGGCCATTACCTGACCTCCAACTTTAGAAATGCCATTTATCAATGTAAAATTCATGATATTATGTTCAACGTTTATTTCGGTTACAATCTCCTCTCCTACAGCGGGCAAATTAATTATTTCNAGATTTTTAATTGCTCCAATAAAACCAACAGGNGGTGCTTCTCCTTTTTGGTGTGCTAAATAGCCAACTTGCGCAGCGGCAGTTTGTGCAATGTTTTCAGAAAGACCAGGAGCCTGAAGGTAGCCATTACTGCAAAAAATATTGTCTTCACAAACTGTAAGTGCAGTAATGGATCTTGTCTCACATACGGATATGATTTTGTCAATCATTGCCATTGGTGGTTTCTGAGGAATCATATCATAAACTTCCAAACCAGTAATTATTGAATTCCTATCATCCATGAACCTTGTTCTTTTTATTAATTTTTTTCTTTACACTTTTTTTGAATCTCCTTTTAACGGAATTGCCCAAAAATCGTAAAAATTATACCATTGATAAGGGTATTGTCGAATTTTTTCTTCCATACTTGTAGCAAAAAACTGTGCTGCCTCCTGAACAGAAGCTGGATTGCGTAAAGGAGGTGTAGAATAAAAATGATAATGATTACTAGACTCTTTAAAAGCATAGACAACAGTATAAGGCACCTTCATTCGAAAAGTCAATTGAAAAGGTCCAGATGGAAGATGAACCTTTTCACCGAAAAAATCTACAACAACTGTTTCTGAACCTGGCATGTATCTATCTCCGTGCATACATAGTAATTCTCCATTTCTTAAAGCTATACCCATTGCCACAATATGCGAAAAATCATTGTTAATAGCTATTATGTTTGCAGTTTGCTTGTTTTGAGTTTTATCGAGAAAATCTTGTATTTTTTTATGCTCATCAGCCATCATAACAATATTAACCTTTGTTTTTTCTGGCATATTTTTATCTAGAATATTTCCGGCCATTGACCAATTCCCAGCATGTGCGCTGATTAAAACCCCACCTTTTCCTTCTTCTGCAATTTCTCTTATAAAGTTCTCACCGTCAAATTCATAAGTGAATTTATCCCCCATTCCACCCAAGGTAGCTGTACGATCTATTAGCGATTGCCCGAAAACATAATACGTTTTATAAATACCCCAGGCAGATTTCAAAAAACTCTTTTTTAAACGTTTTCTAAAAAAAACAAAAATTGATTTAGTTGATTTAGCAGAAAAAAAAACAAAATAAAAGGAAACAAAGATCAAAAGCAAATATGCCGCCCTAAGTCCCAAGTTCTTAATTATAAAAACAAAAATCTTATATCCTAATAACCCACCTCTACTTTTGCCTTTCCAAGAAGTCACGATTGTTTTATTATTACTCAAATAATGTTATTTACAATAAACTTAGCTTATATATAGCTATGTTTTAGTTCAATTTAGCATTTTCTTTTGTGAATTTATGAAGGTGTTCTTCAATCATGTTATAGAACTCTTCAAAACTATTTACTCCCTGAAAATCTTCTGCTGTTAATTTAAAACCAAAATGGTTTTGAATAACAACTACTAAATCAACATAATCCAAACTATCCAAATCTAGTGTTTCATGGAGGTTCTCTTCCATGATAATATCATCTGGATCAACTTCAAATTCGTCAATTAAAAATGCATTAACTGTTTTTATTATTTGTTCTCTTGTCATTTTTTAGTTCGTTTTTCTTATAATTAAAGATGAGTTTGTTCCTCCAAAACCAAAAGAATTTGAAAGGAATGTATTGATATTGTGTTTTTTAGCTTCGGTTGGAATATTAAGTGGTTTGGCTTCTTCTGCCACCTCGGTTAAATTAATGTTTGGTGCAACAAAAGAGTTTTGCATCATAAGCAAACTGTATACCACTTCACTTGCTCCTGCCATCCAACATTCATGCCCAGTCATTGATTTTGTTGAGCTAACATATGGACAGTTGTCCCCTCCAAAAATAGAACTAATAGCCATAGCTTCGTGTTTGTCACCCAAGGGGGTAGAGGTTGCATGAGCATTGATATAATCAATCTCCGAGGGATTAATTTTAGCTAAGTCTAATGCCATTTGAAGTGAACGCGTAGGGCCTTCTACACTAGGTTGAGAAATGTGTAAGCCATTCGACGAAAACCCATATGATATCACCTCTCCTAAAATGTTTGCTCCACGCGATATAGCTGAATCATAACTTTCAAGCACAACAGTAGCTCCACCACCACTTGGCACTAGGCCATCTCGGTTCGCATCAAAAGGCTTAGAGGCTTTTGTTGGATCATCCATTTTTATCGAAAAAGCTCCCAAGCCATCAAAACTTCCCATGCCATTAGCATTAACTTCCTGTGCTCCACCACAAACAATCATTTTTTGAAGACCTTGTTTGATAAACATATACCCAAGGCCAATAGAATGAGAGCCACTTGCACAAGCTGCACTTATTGTAAAGTTTATGCCCTTGAATCTAAAAATAGTAGAAAGATTCATCGTAATAGTAGAGTTCATTGATTTGAATATATTCCCAGAACCTAATAAAGTTGTATCTTTTACTTCTCTTAGCCTGTCTATACCTTCAATTACTGATTTTGCTGTACTGTCATTACCATATAATAAACCTATTGTATTATTATCAAGATAATGGTCATCAACTTTTGCCATCTCAAGAGCTTCTAAAGTTGCCAGATAGGCATATTGACTTTCCTGACCCATACCAATGCGCATTCTGCGTTTCAACATTTTTTTAAGATTTGGCTCAGGAAGCAAACCAGTAAGAGCAGATCTAAACCCTAAACTTATTCGTATAGGGTCAACGCCTATGCCAGATTTGCCAGCATATAAGGATTTTTTTACCTCTTCTAGATTTTTGCCAAGACAGGAATATATTCCCATTCCAGTTATAACTACTCTATTCATTTTGAATTAATAATATTAAGTATGTAATCCTCCATTAATTGATATCACTTCGCCAGTTATGTAAGAAGCCTTATCAGATGCTAAAAACGCAACAACATCTGCAACTTCATCTACCGTCCCAAATCTTTTTAATGGGATAATCGATCGATATTGTTTTTCTTCAATTCCCTCTGTCATGTCTGTTTTAATAAATCCTGGAGCAACAGCATTAACGGTAATTTTTGCACGGCCTACTTCTTGAGCCAATGCTTTAGTAGCACCAATTATTGCTGATTTTGCAGCAGAATAATTAGTCTGGCCAGGCATTCCTTTGATCCCTGAAAGAGATACGACATTTATTATTCTACCAAATCTATTAGTAAGCATTTTGCTAAATACAGGTTTAGTTACATTGTAAAAGCCTGCAATATTAACATCAAGTACGGATTGCCATAATTCTTCCTCCATCCACATAAATAAGGCATCTTTACGAAAACCTGCATTATTGACTAGTATTTCAATTTTGAACTCAGGATTATCTTCAAGCCATTTTACAAGACTATTATTTACTTCCTGTTTGTTGGCAACATCAAATTTCATTAGCACAGCATTGACCCCATGCTTTTTAACTAAGTTTGCAGTTTCTTTTGCAGCTGCTTCATTAGAATTATAATTTACTATAATATGGTTGCCCATTTCAGCCAACTTCTGACAGATTGCCCTTCCGATACCTCTTGAACCTCCAGTAACTAATGCGTATTTCATCTTATGTTCTAATTGTGTGTGTGTTTATATTCAAACTGTATTTATTCCATTGGTGTTTTTCTTTGAAAAATCGTGAACCCTAGGCATTTCAAAAATATCCAATCGCTTTTTTTGCAAGTATTCTTTTACATCATTATTGCGTTTATACATTGGTTGATCCTTTACAAACGGAGGAGTTATTTCTTTTAATTCCATATATAATGATTTTGTATAGGAGCTAAGCTTGTTTTCCGCATTTAAATACTCAATTGCCTGTACTATAGCAATAATTTCAATAGATAAAACCTGATAGGCATTCTCAATTACACGACGAGTTGCAGAAGAGGCATTTGTTCCCATACTTACTACATCCTGATTGTCATTGTTGTTAGGGATACTATGAATATACATAGAAGTAGAGAGCATTTGGTTCTCTGCTGTAGTTGAAGTTGCTGTAAATTGCGCTCCTTGTACTCCAAAATTAAAGCCCAGTTCTCCAAGATTAACAAAAGGAGGAAGAATGTCATTGATTTTATGATTGAGAAGAAAATTTAGCTGTCTTTCTGCTAACATAGATAGTTTTGTAATAGCCAACCTTAATTGATCCATTGCTAGCGCTATATAATCGCCATGAAAATTCCCTCCATGATATACATTTTTTGTCTCTACATCTATGATTGGGTTATCGTTAACAGAATTAACTTCATTCTCTAATGTTCTGATCGTTTGGCTTAGTGTGTCATAAACTGGACCAAGGATCTGAGGCAAGCAACGCAAAGAGTAATATTCTTGAACCTTTTTCTTAATGTACGTTTCCTTAACCTCTGCGTTATATAAGTGGTCTTGACGGTTTTCAGTTAATTTGCTATCTTTTAGTATGTCTCTGAGTATATCAGCGATTGCCCTCTGACCAGGGTGTTGTTTTGCATAATTGAGCTCTTTTGAATAATGATCATCATATGCACAAACAATTTCGTTTAATAAAGCAGATGCAACAGTAGACCAACTTAAAAGGTTTTTTGCTAAACTTGCATTAACAAACCCAACACCAGTCATAACAGATGTTCCATTCATCAGAGAAAGACCTTCTCGCATTTTTATTTTAAGAGGCTTAATGTTTTTTTCTTCCAATGTTTCTGCACAATCGAGCTTTTCCCCTTTGTAAAGCACTTCTCCTTCTCCTATATAACCCAAGGCTAAATGTGCAAGCTGAACCAAATCTCCACTTGCACCAACTCCCCCATGCTCAAAAACGATAGGGCAAATATTTTCATTAATCAACTTGCATATTAATTCCGGAACCTGTTTGTCTATTCCGCTATGGGCTAACATTAAGGTATTCAATTGACAAAGCATTGCTGCCTGAATATGGGTGTCTTCAAAGATTTGACCCATACCTGAACAATGACTCCTTATTAAGTTATATTGTAGTTGAATGCGTTTGTCATTATCAATTTTATACTGCGCCATAGGGCCAAAACCAGTATTGATTCCATATATCACCTTGTCCGATGCAAATTCCTTTAAAAATAGATGACATTCCTCAACTTTTTTTAGTGAATCTTCGTTTAAAGAAACTTTTTTATTGTTAAACAGAACTTTTTCAAAGTCGTTCAGGCAAAGCCTTCTGTTTCCTATTGTTACCATTGTTTATTATATAAAAATTACTTACTAAAGTGTAAAATGAAAATGATAGCTGATACTTCGGTTTTTAAAGAGCATCTAACAAATCCTTTTCTTTTTTGTTTGTTACGTGGTCAAAGTAATATGCTAAAATTTCATTTAGAACATCTGCTTTCCGTAGCCCACGCACACTAGATAGCACCTCTAATTTCCCCTTATTCTTAGCTATTAATGATGTAGTAAAAGGAACCCTCGCTTCCTTTAATTTAGGGCGACCCAGTTTTTTCTTGGTTGAATTGTTTTTAGATTCAGACATTGGTTCTTTTATTTAAATGAATAAAGCAGAGGGCGCTGATATCCCGCCCGAAAATTTAGCTCTATTTCATTATCTAACTATTAATTTAAATTTGTTTTTAGTACCTTTGTAATCTTTTAATGTTGAAGATGTTAAAATCTGCTGCGCAATATATAACACTTTTGCAATTTATCAAATTTTCACGTTTAAAGATTGCAAAAATTAGTTCTTTAAAAAATAGTTTCTTTATTTGTTGTTGATATTGAGTTTACAGGAAAAGAGGATACCAACCAGGCATACCCATTAAATTCTAAATTCAGTGGATAAAAAAAATAAGGGCGTTCAGACCATATTGAAGAAGAAGAACTGATGTCTGCTTGTGCAGACATTTCGAACATTTGCCCTCCTACCGCCTTCACAAAAGCTTCCTTTTTAGACCAAAGTTCTACAAGTTTTCTTTTGGGCAACTCCGCAGCCAGAATAGCTTTCTGTTCCACTTTGCTAAAAAATGTAAAAGATGCTTCTAGTTTTTCAAACTCCCGGTGTTCCTGAATGTCGATCCCAATAGCTCCTTTTGTTGTTATTGCAATTCCTATAATGTTAGCAGTATGACTAATGTTAAAATGATGATTTGTGTTATCTAAAACCGGCTTGCCTGATGCTAAAAATTTGATCCCCTCTAGACTTGATTGAAATTCCTCTTTCATTACTTTTTGAAGTAACAGATAACTAAGGAATGAAATTGTTTGTTTTTGCGCATTTTTCCTTCTTAAAATACGCTTTATAAGGTTTTGAGGTAATTTTTTTATTTTTTTTTCAATGTCCGGAAGCAGCTCTGGGATACGATAGATATAAATGTGCACCATTTTTATGAAGGACGTTGTTTAAGTTCTTAGTTTACTTTTGAGGAATTATTTCGAATTAATTTCTCTTTTCCATTTTCTGAACTTACTTTCTTGAATCGTCTTTATCACGTTGTAATAAGATCTTGCCCAATAATTTCTAAATCCAAATCCTCCTGCTTCTCCACTTAATCGTTCAGATAATAAAACTTTTTTAGATTTTGAATCAAAAATAACCACATAAAAATAACCCATCTCCTGAAATTTATTAAAACTATGAACAATGAAAGACAAGCCAAACTTTGCTGTCATCGCTTCCGTATTATATTTCTTAACCATACCCTGTATTTTCTCTTCTGAGAAAAACTTAGGGTTTTTATTTGTCACCATATTTATATAATCAACCCCATCATTTCCTTCTTCGACGACACTTAAATCATAATCCATTTCCTTTTTCATAAAAGCACCCCTAACATCATATTTGTCCATTTCTGACATAAACAATCCATTCCAAACACCAAAATAATAACTTTGGATTTTACTTGGGTCACTAAACCCTTCTGATCCTACCATCCTAACTTCTGAAAAATCAAGTCCTACAAATTCCATTGTAGCTTTTGATGAGGTAAAAACTTCGCTTACATCTTGTGCAATTAAAGAAAATGAGTAAAAAATTGACAAAAATAAAAGTGTAACAATCTTCATAATATTGAATTTTGGTTTTTTAATTAAAACTATGTGCATAAAAATACAAATTTATTATTAATTAATAGCTACTCACAAATCGATTATAGTGCTATTATTAAACGGGGCAACAAACTAACTTTATAAATTAAGACTCAATCATAATCGTTTTTAACCCTGAAAAAAGTAAAAAAATAATACGCTTTCCTTTTATGATTATTGAGCAATTTATTTTACTCTATTTAGTACTTGTTCTCAATTAAAACACGATTATATGTTTGAATTACAGCCTTTAAATGTCTTTCGAGCTTAGCGATAACATCAGGATGTTTGCTAGCAATATTTTTCCTTAAATTGATATCATTTTTTTTATTATACAATGCAATAGTTTTTTCACCATCAAATTGCAATACAAAATCATTAGCAATTATTTGATATATATCTTTTTCAAAAGTATAACTATAATGCTCTGTATTACTATTGTCAAATTTATTGACACCAAATGACTTATACGCTTTAGAATAGCCCAAATATCCAAGCACAGTTGGCATTATATCTATTTGTTGAGTCACTTCCTCTCTAACACCAATCAAGGAGCTGTCTGAAGGACAATATAAAAGAAGAGGAATACGATAACATCCCTCTCTGGTCATGTATTGAGCGGACCGGTTTGGACCTGTATGATCTGCCGTTATAACAAATAATGTACTATCAAACCAGGGATATTTTGAAGCTTTTTCAAAAAATAGCTTCAAGTTATGATCAGCATATTTAATGGCCCTCTGCCTTTTATTTCTTTTAGGATATTGTTCGACAAACCAAGGTTCAACATTAAATGGGTGATGTACATTTATTGAAAGAAGTGTTGTAAAAAATGGCTGTTGAAATGTTCCAATTTTTTTTATAGCATAATCATAAAATGGGACATCCCAAACCCCCCAATTCCCATCATAATCTTGATTTTTACTATAATTATTTTCTTTTAGATAGTGATGCCTGCCAAAATAATTATGAATGCCTACTGTTGGCATAAAATGATCAAAACCCATTGTGCCAACTTCGCCTCCATGAAAAAATGCATTCGTATAACCCTCTTTAATAAGCAAATCTCCGAGTCCAATAATATTATTATTTTGATAAGCAGAAAAAATAAATGGATCTGTCATCAAAGCAGGCAGCGAACCATTAATAGCTGCCAATCCTTGAGTAGAACGAGTGCCATTAGCATACATATTAACAAAGTTCACCCCCTCTTGAAGCATAGAATCTAAAAAAGGGGTATTACCCTTTCCTTTCCCAAAGAAACCGACATACTCATTCCCTAAACTTTCGCAAACAAGAATTACTATGTTTTTTTTATCAAAATTAGTATGAGTTGCTTTTTTGTCTAAGGAATAAATACGTTCCAGTGTTTTTAGATTAAAATAGCTTTTTTGTTTAACTTCTCTTTGGAAAAATGAATGGATTAACCCTAATGTAGTATTACTTACTAATGGCATATACTGAATATTACTAACATATTGTGATGCCACAACAGGCATAATTGGACGCAATTGAAACCCACCTCGCATACCTAAAACAGTCATGGCTGAAAAAAATATAAACAATATAATTTGTGGTGTAAAAGCTAAAGGACCAATACTATCTTTTTCAGTTTTTTTGTACAAATAATATGTAAGGCCTATCAAGAATATATATATAATCATAAGAGCCCAAAATTCAGAAATAAATTGTGGTATTAAATTCTGAATATCTCCACTCATATCAAAATCACTCCTAAGCATCCTTCTAAATGCATAAGGATAATATACTATATCGGCCAATTCAATAAACAATACTAATGCATTAGAAATTAGAAAGACTAGCTTTAATAATTTCTGGTACCATCGAGTAGTTCTCAATGAAAATGGGATTATATGCATAAAAACAACTAATACATTAACATATAATATCGAAGAAGTATCAAAGCGAAGGGCCAAAATAAATAGAGCACCCAACTCAAGGGCACTAATTTCATTGAAAAAAGTTGCATTATAAGTATAGAACAACAATCTGCATATTGCAAACAGAAGGTAAACTATTGCTAATCTTTTAACCAAAAGGGATACATAGTACAAGTTGTTTTTATGCAACATACCGGTTAATTTATTAATTCTCTGCTATAAGATGCAAGAAAAGTGTAACACAGGACAAGAATCAAATCTAGTGTGTCATTAGTAAATATGCAATTTTATTGTTATTTTTTTTATCTTTCATAATAGAACAAAAAAGAAATATATGAATAACAAGACAAGGGACTTAACACTCAGGTTTTTGGCTGAACCTACCGATGTGAATTTTGGAGGCAAAGTACATGGTGGCATTGTAATGAAATGGATTGACCAAGCTGGTTATGCCTGCGCAACACAGTGGTCTGGAAATTACTGTGTTACTGTTTATGTAGGAGGCATTAGATTTTTGAAGCCAATTCTAATTGGCAACCTGGTAGAAGTTCAAGCAAAAGTAATTTATACAGGTCGAACTAGTATGCATATAAGTATTGATGTGTTGGCAAGCAATCCAATGGATTCAAAACTGGAAAAAACAACACATTGTATAATTATTTTTGTGGCAATAGATGATGATGGAAGACCAACGCAAACACCAAAATGGATTCCAAAAACAAAAGAAGATAAAGAACTAGAAAAATATGCTAAAAAGTTAATGGATTTACGGGAAGAGATAAGTCAGGAGATGAAAAATCGTTGATTTACCGAAATTTTATACGTGTATTATCTTATTCATTTTAATGGGGTATAATTTTCTTTCAAATCGTCTTCAAAATAAAATCATAAAATATGTTTTTAAATTTTGTATCTGTTTTTATGCTGTTTATTATTCCTTCCTTGTCACCACAAACCTTTGATGCAAATAGTGAAGTAAAGTGCTCTAAAACAATAACAGGAACCCAGGTTTTGTACCCTGTTGAAAAAGGAAAAAAAAAGAAAAAGAAAAGGAAACGATTATTAAAAAAGTCTAAAAAAATTAAGAAAAGCGATGACATTGTCCCTAATCTATACACTACCTTTATAGTTCTGGGGATGCTTCCTATTTTTGTGATATTTGGTCTCTTTTTGATCGCGTTTAATTTGACCTTATTATCATGTTTTTACATTGGTGTATCTTTGATTATTCTCGGCAATGCAGCTACTATAATAGCAGGTATTGTAGCTGGAGCCAACAAGAATTATAGTACTCAAGTTCTAAGTTTTGCGCTTTGGCTTTTATTTTCAATCAATATAGTAGGAGGAATAGTTCTACTTTTAATATATTTTAGCTTATTTATAGGGTGGTTAAATCTTCTGTTAATCGCAATTTTACTTTTAGCAATAGGAACTTTTATGTTGATATGGGCGCTTGCTATTAGAAAACAAAACAAAGACCTTAGAAATACATAAAACTTATTTGGCTATAAGTTTAAGTACATCCAAAACCTTTTGAGTAGCATTGGAGAAATCTAAGTCATTAATTTTTCCCAGGGTAGCAACTTTGTTGGAAATGGTTGTATCAATCATTTCCTTTATTTTTTGCCAACTATATGCATCTTCTTCAATAAAACTAGAAACATTCAATCGATCAAAATATTGAGCATTTTCAATTTGATCTCCACGGCTTGATTTTTTAGACAAAGGTATTATAATGTGTAATTTCTTCATTGCCAACAATTCAAAAAGTGAAGTTGCTCCTCCTCTAGTAATAACAAGATCTGATGCTTCCATTAAATGTAAAAAATCATCTGACAAAGATTCAAATTGAACATAATTCTTCCGTTTAATGTGCGCATCTACTTGTCCTTTTCCACATACATTCACAACATCAAAAGCATCAAGGTTGCCATTTTGAATATTTTCACGCACCAATTTGTTTAAGAACTCGGCTCCTAGACTACCTCCAAAAACTAATAATAATGGTCTGTCTCCAGTAAATCCAGATATGCTTAATCCCTTTTCTCTATTAGCTTCAAAAACAAGACTTCTGACTGGCAAACCCGTCCATAAAACTTTGTCCTCATCAAAGAATTTCATTGTGTTCTGGAAAGAAACACAAATTTTACTGGCAAATCTTTGCGATAATTTTGTAGTAAGTCCTGGCGTCATATCCGACTCATGTATTACAATTGGAACGCGAGCTATCCAGGCACCAACAACAGGAGGCAAAGCAACATAACCACCTTTAGAGAACAATACATTTGGACGAAGACGTAACATCAAGAATAGAGATTGTATAATAGCTATAATGACATTGAAAACATCCAAGAAGTTTTGCCATGAGAAATAACGGCGCAACTTTCCAGTTCGGACAACATAATAAGTAATGCCTAAAGATTCTATTTTATTCCTTTCTTCGCCTTTTTTAGAACCTATATAGGAAACTCTCCACCCTGCTTTTTGGTAATGATCAATTAAAGGGATGTTAGGGATCACATGCCCTAATGTACCTCCTCCTGTAAAAACAATATGTTTTTGTTTTTTCATGAAAAAAATGTGACAATATAATTTATCGCATGAGTAATAAACAAAAAAGGAGTCAATTGATTAATTGACTCCAAATATTTTGAAAGTAACAAGTTTCCTATACAGGTAAAAGCGCATCCCCATTCCTTCTGATAAGGTAATCTACCAATAATACAAATATAACGATGGCCAAAATAAGTTTCAATAAAAAAGAACTGGATCCTTTTTGGTATTCTGTATTACTCATTATGTTTTAAGTTTATAATTTTAAAATTAACTCCAACAACATAGACAAATGTAGCATTTTATCTAAAAAAAAAATACAAAACGACCAAAAACTAAAAAAAAGATTAAAAACCTCACTTATTCTTGTATGAACTACAAATCAATACTTAAAGTGTATATCATAATAATAATTTTTACTGCAAAGTCAAAAACTTATAATAAAGCTCATTTAAGAAATATATACTTATTTAAAAAAAATAAACATAAGGAATTGCTTTAAAAGGTTTTTTGTAAGTTTGCTTTGTTTAATATATAGATATATATTGTTTATCATTATTTTATAGGAATCCTTAAACAAAAATAAGATCATGGCTAACATACAAATAACTGAAGCAAATACAAAAGCTCAAAAGAAGGCCTTTATGATGCTTCCTTTTAATATTTACAAAGATAATAAATATTGGGTTTCGCCATTGTTACTTGATCTGCGCCACATGTTTGGTCTTAATGGATTTATTGATGGCTTACTAGGTGCAAAAGGCAAACACCCTTTTTATGAATATGGCCAAATCCAACTTTATCTTGCTTATAAAGAAAACAAATTAGTAGGTCGCATAGCTGCTATAAACAATGACACTTACAATGAACTCCGCCCCGAAGAAGGAGGCACAGGATTCTTTGGTTTCTTTGAGTGCATTAATGACCAGGAAGTGGCAAATGCACTTTTTGATGCTGTCAAAAAATGGCTAAAAAAACGAAATTTAACTAAAATGCAAGGGCCTGCAAGCCCTACTTCTAACTATGAATATGGATTATTAACTAGTGGGTTTAATGATTCTCCCCGGATAGACATGCCTTATGATCACGAATATTACCAATCTTTATTTGAAAATTATGGTTTACCTTGTCGACAGGAATTATACGCATATAAAGTTGATTCAAAAACAGTTTTTAACAACGAAAAACTAACTAGAGGGGCGGCTTTAGTAAAAAAACGCTATTCGATAGAGATTAAACCAATCAACATGAAAGATCTGCACAATGAGGTAAAGAAGATAAAAGAAATATATAATCGTGCTTGGCAGCCTCAATGGGGTACGGTCCCACAAACAGATGCAGAAATAGATGGGTATGCTGAAAAGTTTAAACTCATTGCTATTCCAGAATTAATTCCTTTTGTATATGTTAATGGAGAATTAGCAGGCATGGCCGTTGCTGTATTGGATTTTAACTTCATTTTAAAAACAATGAAGGGTCGCTTATTCCCTTATGGATACAAAATTTTTACCCAAAGAAAAAATGTTAAATGGATACGAGTAATTATTTTAGGGCTCTTCCCAGAATACCAAGGCAAGGGCATTGATGCAGTTGTATATAAACATCTCGTTGACACTGCGTTAGAAAAAGGATTTACACTTTGTGAAGGAAGTGCTATTTGGGCAGATAATGATATGATGAATAGAGGGATGAAAGCAGTAAGCGGAGAAGTGTACAAAAAATATAAAGTTTATGAAATGACTATTTAAATTTATTTGCATCTTATTCCTTTGTTCAAATATGTTTATTAATAGTTTTTTTTTCTTTCCAAATAAAAGCTGTATTATTATAACGTAACGTTCCCATTGACAACATATATATAACCTTATCTTTATAAATGAAGCCAGCAACTGATGGAATCCGAATATTCATCGTAGAAGATGACTTGCTTTTCGCAAAAACAATTAAATACATCCTAACTCTCAATCCTGATCACGAAGTAAGTGTATTTAAAACGGGAATGGAATGTCTTAACAATTTACACCTCAACCCTCATATCGTATCATTGGACTATAGCTTACCTGATATGACTGGAGGCGAAGTACTTAGGAGTATCAAGGCACATAATCCGGACATTGGCGTTGTTATTCTGTCAGGCCAACAAGATGTGGCGACTGCTGTAGAGTTACTACAAAAAGGTGCAGACGATTACCTAACTAAAGATGAAGCTAACAAAGAACGTTTGTTCAATATAGTTGAAAAATTAAAAAAGAGTATATTTCTAAAAAAAGAAGTAGAAACCCTCAAAGAAGAGCTATCAGATAAATACCAGTCTAATGAACACATGAAGGGGAATAGCCCTTCCATGCAACAGGTTTTTAAATTACTAGAAAAAGCTGCTAAAAGTAACATTACTGTTTCTATTACAGGCGAAACAGGTACAGGAAAAGAAGTATTAGCTAAAAGTATCCATTATAATTCTGCAAGGAAAAAATCGAAATTTGTAGCTATCAATGTTAGCGCAATTCCCAAAGATCTACTCGAAAGTGAACTTTTTGGACATGAAAAAGGAGCATTTACTGGTGCAACAACTCGTAAACAAGGTAAATTTGAATTAGCAAACAATGGGACTTTGTTTCTAGATGAAATTGGAGAAATGGACATTCATTTACAAACAAAATTACTGAGAGCATTACAAGAGCGTGAAATAACAAGAATAGGAGGTAATGAAACAATAAAGTTTGATGCCCGAATACTAGTTGCAACGCACAAAAATTTATCAGACTTAGTTGGGAAAGGTCATTTCAGAGAAGATTTATATTATCGTTTACTTGGTTTACCCATACACTTGCCACCATTGCGGCAACGAGGAAATGATGTATTGGTTTTAGCAAAACATTTTCTAAATATGACAACCAAGGAAAACAAGCTTAAATCCATGAAATTGGGTCAAACAGCGAAAGATAAATTACTTTCATATAGTTTCCCTGGAAATATAAGAGAACTAAAAGCTATAATTGAATTAGCAACAATAATGTGTAATGGTAAAACTATTCAACGTGAAGACTTACAATTTAACAGCCCTAAAAAAGTATCTAATTTCTTCTTAGAAAAAATGACTTTAAGAGAGTACAACATTAAAATTGTAAGGCATTATTTAAAAAAACACGACAATAGTATACCTGTTGTCGCAAAAATATTAGGCATAGGAAAAACTACTATTTATAGAATGTTAAAAGAAGATGAAGAAATAGCAAAAAAGAACATGAAGTCTTAATACTTCTTTTTAATTAATAAAAGTCAGAAATGGAATTAACTTTAGACTTGACATATCTAAATCAAATTAGTGGGGGTGATAAAGAATTCATAAATGACATCCTAAAAACATTTCTGGAAGAAATGCCAAAAGATATAAAAAAAATTAAAGAAGGTTTAAACAATAACAACAATGCTTTGATTGGCAAAATGGCTCACAAATCTAAAGCAACTTTACATTTACTAGGTTTAGAAGAACTTAAAAATTTTGCTCTCAACATAGAACAAACTATAAAAAAAGATTCCAAACACCCCGAAATACATAACTGGTCTAAACAGTTTATTTCCTACATTGAAAAGGTATATCCAAATATAGAAAACCTCTTATAATTTTTAATTAACATAGGTTTTTATAATATTATCAGAAAATTGCTGTTCCAATTTTAAACACTTTTCAGGCAAAACAGGAGCTGGGATGCCATCTTCCAAATAAATATTACTGCACAAGACCCTAGCTTCGTCCCAAAGATTACTATCTATAAAACTTTGCAGCAGTTGACGTCCACCTTCAACCAATACAGATTGGATCCTTTGTTGGTATAAATAATTTAATAAATGCTGAATAAGATCTTCTTCAAAATTGAGATTTACATAACGAATATTTTTAAGCTCAGAAAATTCATTTTTCGCAGTAAAAACCCATGTTTCTTGAGTGCCATCAAATAAATAAAGATCTTCAGGCAACCTTAAAGTTCTGTCCAAAACCAACCGAAGTGGACTTCTTCCATGAAATAATCGATTAGTTAATTGGGGGTTATCTACCAATGCTGTATTAGTCCCTACTAAAATTGCGGTTTCCTCACTTCTCCATTTATGAACCAGCCTTTTACTAATTGGATTGGATATTACAGTTTCCTCATTATGTCGACCAATAAAGCCATCTTTGGATTTTGCAAACTTCAGTACTATATAAGGACGATGCTTTTCAATATTAGTGAAAAATCTACGTGTTAGCCACCTGCTTTCATTCTCTAATACACCGCATACAACTTCAACACCTTTTTCTTTCAGTTTTTGGATGCTTTTCCCTGCTACTTTGGAATTTGGATCAACACAAGCAATTACAACTCGAGGAATTTTATGTTTTATTACAAGGTCCACACAAGGAGGTGTCTTGCCAAAATGAAAACAGGGTTCTAAAGTTACATACATAGTAGACTTTGAGAGAAGATGCAATTGATTATCAGCAACAGAAGCTATAGCATTAACTTCTGCATGTGCTTCACCATATAACAAGTGGCACCCTTCTCCAATTATCTGATCATTATATACAATAACACAACCTACCTTCGGGTTCGGTGCGTTCAAGCCTCCTGCTTTTTCAGCAAGATGTATACAACGTTGCATAAATACTTTATCATGATTCTCTACCATATCTAAGTAAATAATCTATATGAATCAAAAAAAGGTGTGGAACTCTCTCTATTTATTTAATCATATCAAAGCCTGTATATTGGTGCAACACTTTCGGGATTTTGATCCCTTCATCTGTTTGGTTGTTTTCAAGAATAGTTGCTACAATACGTGGTAAAGCTAAGGCAGAACCATTAAGTGTATGTGCCAGGTGATTTTTGCCATTTGAATCTTTATATCTTAATTTTAACCTGTTGGATTGAAAAGTTTCAAAATTAGAAACAGAACTTACCTCAAGCCAGCGTTCCTGAGCCGCGGAATAAGTTTCAAAGTCAAAAGTTAATGCAGAAGTAAAACCTATATCACCACCACATAATAGAAGGATCTGATAAGGTAGGTCGAGCTTTTGCAAAAGTCCTTCTACATGATCACACATCTCTTGAAGGGTTGAATACGATTTTTCTGGATGTTGAATTTGTACAATTTCTACCTTTTCAAATTGATGCAATCTATTTAATCCTCTAACATGAGCACCATAAGACCCCGCTTCTCGACGAAAACACGGAGTATAGCCAGTCATTTTTATAGGAAAATCTTTTTCTTTTATAATAACATCACGGAAAACATTTGTAAGTGGCACCTCAGCAGTGGGAATTAAATAAAGATCATCCTTAGGAATATAATACATCTGCCCCTCTTTGTCGGGCAATTGACCAGTCCCCATTGCGCTGGATTCATTGACTACATGTGGCACCTGATACTCTTTGTAGCCTGCCTCTGCTGCTTGATCCAAAAAGAAGCTCACCAATGCCCGCTGCAACCTTGCGCCTTGGCCTATATATACAGGAAAACCAGCGCCGGTAATTTTTGCTCCTAATTCAAAATCAATTAAATTGAATTTTTTTGCCAATTCCCAATGTGGTAATTTTTCTCGCAATTGAGGCAAAGAACCTGACCAGGATTTATGGACAATATTATCTGCATCAGATTTCCCGGGAGGCACAATATCATTAGCACAATTAGGCACTTGTAGTAACAATTCTTGCAACTTAACTTTAACCTCTGACAATTCCTGTTTGAATGCAGCATTAATACTTTTTAATTCACTCCCCCTTTCTTTTTTTTCTACCGCTTCCGCACCTTTTCCTGTTTTGTATAACATTTTAATTTCTGAAGCAATAAGATTTGCTTCAGCCAAATGAGTGTCTAATTCTTTTTGAAGGGTTTTTCTCCTTTCATCATTTTGAATTATTTGATCTAAAATATCAAAGTCAGAAAAATTCCTTTTCCCCAGACTTTTAATAATTCTATCTTTATTGTCTTTTATATATTTTACTGTTAACATTTTAAAATAAAGGTTGTTGATAAGTAAAGTTAAATTATTATTGAATTGGGCAAATAAATATAACATTTGTATTTTCCGGTCCCAAGTTAATCGTTTTTTGTATAAAAATCGGAAACAAATCTTGTAAAATGGTATTATTTCTGCCTTTGTTGGTTTATTTTTGTAGATATTTATTTGTTTTCAAAAATTAAAATGTATTTTTGCATTACGAAGTAAACAAAACACAACCCCTTCATAAGCAAACAAGTCAAAAAATCTTCCAATATTATCATTATAAGATTAGATCTAATTAATCTGAAAATTCAAAATTTTTTTACCCCTTTGATTTTACAAATAAATATAAAAGGGCATTAGAAAATCTGCAACTATCTGGAATATAAGACTCATAGGGTTAACATAAAAAAATTACAATAACATTATTTAATTCATTATACACAAATAACCTTCCACTGTATGTACGACATACTCCAACTCAATCAAATGCTCGTTCCCGAGCTTAGAGAAATTGCTGAAAAGCTAGAAATGAATGGTTACAAGAGACTAACCAAAAAAGAGTTAATATATAAAATTCTTGACTATCAAGCTGTAAAAGGTGAGTCAACCAAAGAGGAATTAATTGTTCAAAAAGAGGAGTCCTCAATAAATGTTGTTGAAACTCCTGTAACCGTAAAAAAAGCAGTTGCTAATGTGGTTAACTCAGGTGCTGACACAAATGATAATTTAACCAAAAAACCTATAGAAAAGAAACCAAACCAATCCCGAAGAAGGACGAAAATAATAAATAAAAAAAATACTCAAATAGCTGAAAAGAATAACAACTCGGACAACAATCCAGTTAAAGAAAATAAAGAAGATACCCCAAAAGACAACATTAATTCTAATCACAAAGACAACCATCAAAAAAAGAATAACAATAAAGAGCGTCACAATAAACCAAAATTCAATATTGACCTTGATGGTATAGTTTCAGGTGATGGAGTTTTGGAAATGATGTCTGAAGGATATGGTTTTTTAAGATCTTCAGATTACAATTACCTTACTTCTCCTGATGACATATATGTATCCCCATCACAAATCAAATTATTTGGCCTTAAAACTGGAGATTCAATAGAAGGTGCTATTCGACCTCCTAAAGAAGGAGAAAAGTATTTTGCCCTGCTAAAAGTAGAAAAAATTAATGGTTGGAGTCCAAATGAAATCCGTGATAGAGTACACTTTGACCACCTGATTCCTTTATTCCCTGAAGAAAAGCTAAATATTGTTCAAAAAAGCAAGCCTAAGTTATACTCTACTCGAGTAATGGATTTATTTACTCCTATAGGTAAAGGACAGCGGGGACTTATTGTTGCACAGCCTAAAACAGGTAAAACCTTTTTATTAAAAGATGTTGCCAATTCAATTGCTGAAAATCACCCAGAATGTTACCTAATTATTTTATTGGTTGATGAACGCCCTGAAGAGGTCACAGATATGCAACGTAGCGTAAAAGCAGAAGTGATAGGTTCAACATTTGATGCTCACCCCGAAAATCATGTGCGGGTTGCTAATATAGTGTTGGAAAAATCTAAACGGATGGTGGAATGTGGTCATGATGTAGTTATATTATTAGACTCTATCACAAGGCTTGCAAGGGCACACAATACAGTATCTCCTTCAAGTGGAAAAGTTTTGTCTGGCGGTGTTGAAGCCAGTGCTTTACTTAAGCCTAAAAAATTCTTTGGAGCTGCTAGAAATATAGAAGATGGAGGCTCATTAACAATATTAGCTACGGCCCTTATTGATACAGGTTCTAAAATGGATGAAGTAATCTTTGAAGAGTTTAAAGGTACAGGTAACTTAGAGCTTCAATTGGACAGAAAATTGTCAAACAGACGTGTTTATCCTGCTATTGATTTAGTAAAATCAAGTACAAGACGTGATGATCTTTTACATCATCCAGATGTAATAAATAAAATGATTATCTTAAGGCGTCATTTAGCAGACATGAAACCAGAAGAAGCAATGGATTTCTTGTTAAACCACATGAAGGGAACTGATAGTAACGATGAATTTTTATTGTCCATGACACGATAGTTCAATACAAATAAGCATAAAAAAAAGCCCATTCAATTATTTTTTGAATGGGCTTTTTTTATTGTTAAAATTTTAACTTTTGGTATCAGATTTGCTCTTACAAAAACAAAATACCATTTAATTACTTTTCTCTTCTTTCACCAATAATGAGCAACATATTTTTTTATGCAGGATTTTGGGGTTTACTTTTGATTAATCTTCCCCAAAATACCTCTATCAATATAAAAATGAATAAAGATTATAATTGTACTTATAAGTGCCATTCTAGTCTTTTAATTAAATCCATTTTCAAAAATAAAACTAAAGAAACTGGATTACATTGGGGTAAAGACACAGAAGTTATCCAACGTAGAGTAAATGAATTACGTGAAGAATCAAGCTTATTCAATCAAATCCTAAAGCATCTTGAACAATCAGAATATCCCTATTCTATAAGCAATAATGAATTAGAATCCGCCTATGGTTCATATTCGTCTAAAAGTGGTGCTGTTCAATTTGAAGTATCAAAAATGGATAAATATTTTTTTGATGCAACCATCATAGAAGAATTTGTTCACGCCTATCAGGCTTTGTATTATAATTATACCCATGGTAAATTTAGAGCAGAAAGAGAAAAAAAGGCTATAAAGGAAGGTAAAGATTACTCTAAAGAGAGAAAAAAAGGCCTCAGAAACTGGAAAAAATTTGGCAGAAAGCATGCATTTATAGAAAGTGAAGCTAAATTAATTACTTATTTTATCCAGCATCAAACTTGTTCAATTACTCTTGAGGACATTGACAAAACTGATGATTATAATACAGGGGGAAAGGGACGTAAAGTTATCAATAAATATCTTGAACGGCTTAAATGTTTTAAATGCAAAACCAATCAAAAACTAGGTCACTTAAGCAGTTACTTTATTGATTTATCTACCTTTGCAGTTTATCAACAGTATTATGTTAAACACTGGAGAAAGAGAATACCAAATTCAATATACTCAACGGGATATTTCCATCATAAACCTGATGCTCTAAATAATATATACGAACCTATTGCAGCTACTTGCCCAAGTATTAAAGGATTATAAAAGATTCATAAAAGCACTTCGATGTCACATTTGTAAAAAAGGCTTAACAAACCTTATCGGCACAGCTAGAACTTGCAAAAGCATTAGGTTTTGCCTTAAATTCATACCCCATACCCTTAATGTAACCCATCGCTTCTTTTAAGGCGACATTAGATTTAAAACTTGCATCAGTATTAATATCAGCATGTATCTCTAGTTCAACATCAGTATATTTATCCCAGAGATCAGATAATTCATAAGCAAGAGAGACTGATCTACTGACTTCCTGGATCATTCGTTCACGAATGGCCATTTTTTGACTAACAACCTCACTTTTTATATACATAAAACCACCTTTACCTTCCCTAAGAAATACGATTACCGTTGCAAAACCAATATTTCCCCCTCTAACTTGAGAGTCTGTGCCAATACAAATTTTAAGTTTGTAGCCTTCTTTCAATTCATTCTGAATTGTTTTCTCTACAGCATCTTTAATTGGAAGTAAAATCCTACTGCCATTTAATCTTCTCCAACTCATGGTTTTTTTTTTAGGTTAAAAAAATACTCGGATAGATATCTATATTTTAACGTCAAATTGATTGACTCTATTGACTTGTTTTAAATTGCAGCAACAATAATTTTAAAAAAGCAGTTAATTTCCTAACTTATGTTTGTCTTTATAAGTTCCATAATTGATGATATTTTTACTTTAAAAATAAATATCTACATTATTTTCTAAGATAAAGTGAAAAAACCAACTAAAAGTAAAGAAAAAAAATTTACCTAAAAACATATAATCTATCACTATCAAATTTGATAAGCATACCCAATAAAATCGAAAAAGAAATAAAGGAAGAGCCCCCGTAGCTAATAAATGGTAATGGTATCCCAATGACTGGAACTAAACCCGTAGTCATACCAATATTAATAAAAACATGAAAAAAGAGAATGCAGGCGACTCCTAATGCATAAAACTTGACAAATAATGAGCGCTGGCGTTGCGCAATGAACAAAACCCGTAAAATAAGTGCAAAAAAGATTCCTATGATAATAAAAGACCCAAAGAAACCCCACTCTTCTCCGATGGTGCAGAAAATAAAATCAGTAGATTGTTCAGGAACATAATCTAACTTAGTTCGTTCACCCTGCAAAAAACCTTTGCCAGTCCATCCTCCTGAACCAATTGCATATTTGGATTGCTCTACATTATATAAAGGTCCTAACGGATGACACTTTTCAGGGCGCAACCAAACCCAAATGCGCTCTTGACGATGTGCCCCAATTAAATTGTTGACTATATAATTGACAGAGGTAACAAAAAAAACAGCTAACCCAGAAAAAAACATAGTGAAAACACTACTTTCCCAATTTTTTTCAATGAAGTTTAGCGTAGCTAAAGTTAAAAAAACCAGTCCAGTAATTACGGTTAAAAATACATAACTATCCTCTCGAAAAAATAAATATGTTATTAATCCATGCAAGACAATACAAGAAACCCATATATTGTTTTTTTTCATGAATTTAACAAAAAAAAAGTTGGCTATAAACAATATAAAATTAATAAGCCACCAAATTTCATCAAACAATAATGCCGCAATCGATAGTGCTACTACTATTAGACCTAAAACATAAATATAAGCATCCATCCCAGCCCTAAAAAGCATAATTGTAAAAGCAAAATAAACGAGTGCAGATCCAACATCTCCTTGAAGTAATACCAAAAGTAAAGGACATAAGATAATCCCCATTGCTATCATTTTAACTTTTAATTCCTGCATCCTAGAATTTGGCAAACTCAGAAATGTAGCCAACATTATACATGTAGCAACCTTTGCGAATTCAGAAGGCTGAAACCTAAAACCGCCTAGATCAAACCATGAAGTTGCACCATTAACAGGTTTGGTAAAAAGCACTGCTATTAATAAGAAGGCTGCAAAAATATAAAATAAGGGTGCAAAAGCCCTATAAAGATTACTTTCAATGAGTTGAATTATCCCTACAATTACTACTCCAATGACTATCCAAAGCATCTGCCTGCCATATGTTTTGTTAAGGTCATAAAAACTTACAAAAGACCCATCATCTAAATAGCCAGCAGCAAATATCATTGACCACCCAGCAAAAACCAAAGACGCCCATAATATAATAGTTGTCCAATCATAGCCTCCAATGTCTGATTCTCTACTTTGCCTCATGGTAAAACATCTAAAGTTTTATTACATATAATTAATTAAGTTCGTATATAGATATAAAAAGAATACCCATATTAGTGGACTAAAGAATAATTCTCGTTAGCCTTGTCTATTAAGTTGGCCTTTAAAATATATTCTTCAAGTTCTTTTCTGGTTATACTATCTATATTCCCTTTCAAATACAGTTCTATCATTAAACTTGAAATAGGTGCTGCATAAGCAGCACCAAACCCGCCGTTTTCAACATATACTGCTATAGCTATTTTAGGTTTATCCATTGGTGCAAAACCAATGAAAGTAGAATGATCCTCTCCTTTATTATTTTCAACAGTTCCAGTTTTTCCACAAAGAACAATCCCAGGTATTTTTGACCTTTGCGCGGTTCCAGCTAAAACTACATCTTTCATCCCCTGAACCACAGCCTCAAAATTTCTAGGATGTATTTTAGTATAATGCCTAACTTTATATTTATCCAAAATAGTTGTAGAATCTGTTCCAAACTTCTTAGCAAAATGTGGGATATAATAAAACCCTCTATTCGCAATGATTGCTGCCATATTCGCCATCTGCAAGGGAGTTATCAACAGTTCTCCTTGCCCAATTCCAACAGACACAGCATGAGAAAACTTCCACACTCCTTTCCCATGTTTCCTATTGTAATAAGCAGTATTAGGAACATGACCCGATGCTTCATTAGGTACATCTACACCCAATTTACGCCCTAAACCCCAATCATATAAATGTTTTGACAAGAAATCCATGCCTTTTTCAGGGTAATAAAATCCATATACATTTATCAATTCCTTAAAAGTCTGGCAATAATATTTGTTACAAGAATATTGGATTGCAGCACTAACTGTATTTACTGGCCCATGACTATGACAACCAATCTTAAGAGAACCATATATAAAACCTCCTACGCAATTCATTGAACGGTTCGGAGTAAGTATTTTTTCTTGTAAACCGATAGCCGACAAAACTGGTTTAAATATAGACCCAGGAGGATACTGTGCCATTAAAGCTCGGTTGAATAGTGGTATCAGTGAATCTTGTTGGAGTTTATTGTACGCATTTTTCCTGTCTCTATTGACTGCTAAAACAGAAGGTTTATAAGCCGGTGAGCTAATCATAGCCAATATCTCTCCAGAAGATGGCTCAATAGCTACAATAGCACCAATTTTGTTCTTCATTAATTTTTCCCCATATTCCTGTAGTTTCAAATCGATTGAAGTGATTAGATCAAGGCCGGATTTTGCTGCAACATCAAGTTTACCTTCTTTATATTTTCCTTTCCTTTTACCCCATTTGTCTTTAAGCACATGTTCAACACCCCTAACCCCTCTCAATTGCTCTTCATAAGACAACTCCAACCCAGTGGTCCCACTATAGTCACCTCGCTGATAAAGCCCTTTAGAGTTTTTAATCTGCGTTGAGTTCACTTCACTGATGTAACCAAAAATATGAGCGCCTACTTGAGCTGGATACCCTCTCACACTTTTTCTTCTGCTTTCAAACCCTGGAAACTGAAATAATCGTTCTTCAATTGATGCAAATTTATCTCCTGGAATTTGAGTTAAAAAATCATAAGGTTTACGCTTAGAATAATATTTATCGTTAAAATCTTTATTCATATGTGCAAAAAAAACACTATCATTAATTCCCAAGAGCTTACAAAATGCAAGAGTATCTATATCTGATTTTTTAACTTTATTATAGGTTACCAATAAATCATACATTGCCAAGTTATGAACCAAAAGTTCACCATTCCTATCCTTAATTGCTCCCCTTGAAGGATAAAGTGTTAAAGCCTCTCTGTAACTATGTTGTAGCTGATAAGATTTATCCAAAACCTGAATCTGAAAACATTGGAAAAGAAGCATTAAGCCACCTATAACAAAAGCGACTTGTAATACCTTCTGCCTATCTTGATACAAATCCTGCATAAAACTAAAAATTGTCAGTTGAAAGAAAAAATATAAATCTTTCTACAAAAGGTATTTAGGCTTTGGGGTTAAAGATGTATTGGTATAAGATCGTTATTAGCATAGACAATACAAAAACAAAAATTAATCTTAACACCCACCACCATGAAATTAAAGTTAATTCCTCTAAAGCTACTACCCATATTGAGTGCGATAATATCAAGATACTACTATACTGAACAAACCACCTAACCCCAAAATGATATTTTGTTAAAGCTTTTAATTTGTCATAGCCTCCCCTTGGCTCAAGTAGTTTCAATACAAAAGGACGAACTGAAGCTAAAAATACAGCTGCCGAAGCATGCAAACCAATAGTATTATAAAAAGAATCAATACATAGTCCCAAAAAAAAACTTAAGCCAATCAACAGTCCATCAATAACACCCAATGGCAATAACAATATGAAAACAGGGTAAATATATATATCAATATTTACATAATCGACCTCTTTAAGTAAAAATTGTAATAACACAATTAAGAAGAATCGGATAGCATTAGCTCTTATTAGACTATTCATTAGTTTCCTCCTCTAAATTTAAACGTTCTTCTTTTAATAAATTATTAACAACATAAACATAGTCTGTCTGATTTATGTCATTGAACAAAGCGACTCTAATAGTATAAAAATTCAACCCTGGTGGCTTAAAGAAACTATCAATTGTTCCAATAAGAACACCTTCTGGGAAAATAGTAGAATATCCACTTGTAACTATAGTGTCTCCAATATGCAATACAGCATGCTTGGGAACAGACTCAAGTGTCATATATCTAGAATCAAGACCATCCCAGACCATAACACCAAAATAATTATTGCTTAGAATTTTTGCACTAACCCTTGTGTCAATATTCAGAATAGACATTACGACTGAATAGTTTTGACTTAACTTAGTTACAATACCAATTATCCCCTTGCCATTCCCATTGAGAACACCTATATTGGGCCTAAGCCCTTGTCTGATTCCCTTATTGATTGTCAAGAAGTTATGAGAACGATGAATAGTATTATTTATTACCTTTGCGTCAAAGTATTGATAATTCTGGCGTAATGTAGAATCTTTGAAAATATTAACATTGACAAGAGACGAGAATTTAGAATTTGGAAGCTGCATTTTTAATTCTGCATTTTCTCTGGCTAGACTATCGTTTACTGCTGACAAATTCCAATAACGTGAAATCCTACTTGTAGATTCATATATGTTTCCCACAAAACTATTTGCAGTACTAATAAACACCTCTTTATTCGAATTTATATTTCTGGTAAAATAAAACGATAGTGCAATGATCTCAAAAACTATAAAAGCAAATATTCCATTATATTTTAGAAAGAAAAAGAAGATCCTATACATAACTAAGCCAGGCTAATAAAGGTGTGTGTAAACAATGGATAAAACATCTAACCATTATTATTAAATTGTATAGTTCCCAAACAGCCTTAGGAGAAATAGATTTGCCAAAAGACAGTGAAATTATAAAATTTCGTTTGGGCAAACATGTACTACAAAATTAATTTATACAAATACTAAAGATCAAATAAAAAAACTATTGAGCCTACATGTTTTTATGCGTAATTAAAAATGAGTATTTAACTCTATTTTTCAATGCTATGCCAGTACCACGAACTACCGCACGCAAAGGATCTTCTGCAACATGAACAGGTAATTTTGTTTTCTGAGCAATACGCTTATCCAATCCTCGCAATAAAGCCCCGCCACCAGTAAGATAAAGGCCTGTTTGATAAATATCTGCCGCAAGTTCGGGTGGTGTATTCTCTAATGCTTTTAGTATGGCATCTTCTATCTTAGAAATAGATTTATCAAGACAATGACTAATCTCATTATAGGAAACTAATATCTGTTTTGGGATTCCAGTCATTAAATCACGCCCATTGACAGCATAATCTTCCGGCGGAACTTCTAGTTCATGAATCGCTGCGCCAACATTAATTTTAATTTGCTCAGAAGTTCGTTCCCCAATCAATAAATTATGCTGACGACGCATATAATTCATAATATCAACAGTAAGTTCATCCCCTGCTGTACGAATAGATTGATCACAAACAATACCTGCCAGTGCAATAACTGCAATCTCAGTAGTTCCACCTCCAATATCGATAATCATATTACCAATAGGTTCTGTTACATCTAAACCTATTCCTAATGCTGCAGCCATAGGTTCGTGTATCAAATAAGTTTCCCTGGAGCCAACATGCTCAGCAGAATCAAAAACCGCTCGTTTTTCAACTTCTGTTATTCCTGATGGAATACAAATAACCATACACATATTACGGAAGAATTTACGTCGATTGGGAATCATATCAATCATTCCCTGAATCATACGTTCTGCAGCTTCAAAATCAGCAATTACCCCATCTTTAAGTGGACGGATAGTTCTAATCATTTGGTGGGTTTTCTCGTGCATCATCATAGCCCTTTTGCCGACTGCAATTACCTCATTAGTATTACGATTTATAGCTACAATAGATGGTTCGTCAACAATTACTTTTCCTTCTGACGTTATCAAAGTATTTGCTGTTCCGAGATCTATTGCTATTTCCTGTGTAAAAAAATTAAAAAAGCTTTTCATTATTAGATAACTAGTTAAATATTTTCAAATCCTTTTAGAAAAAAACTGGGAAGTTATTCAATCTTAAATTTAATGGATTCTATATGAATTATTATATTATTGGTCAGGTCATTATGTGTACTAAACGTTCCTACGCAAATTTACCAATTTTAAATAGCACCTCAAAATTTATAATAAATAAGATTGCTTTGTATGGTCAAAAAATACACTAATCGTAATTTAATCATGACAAAACAATATATTTTTATACTGATAACAAGACTCTAAAAAAAAACTCAATTCAAACTAATTCAATAGTGTAAATATTTATCAATATTGGATATCATTAACTTTATATTAATTTCTAATCATAAAAAGATAAATACATATTATCAGAATGTCTTTTCTTCTAAAAAAAGAAGGCTCCTTGCAACCAATTCTTTACTATGTTCGGGCAATTCAGAACCGACAAAAGGATGCATGCCCCCAAATACATGATTAGCATTTTCTATAATATGCAATTGAGCATCATTAGCATGTTCAAATAAATATTGAGCTGTTGCCACAGGGACAGCTGGATCTGCTGCTCCATGCAAAATTAAATAAGGAATTTTCAAGTTTCTCAAAGTCTCTATTGTAGAAAATCTCAATTTGTTTTGAAGATAATCGTCATAAATTTGATAATACATCGGCATGTTTTGTTTAGTCCGGCCATTCCTTATATAATAAACGCCTTCTTTTTCCCAATCTAAAATCTGATGATTAGTTTTTCCCCAAGCATAATTAAGTTCATTGACTGACGCCCATGTGATAACTGCTTTTACATTTTTATTTTCAAGACCAGCAATCAAAACTATAGGGCCACCTCTACTATGCCCTATTAGCGAAATATTCTGTTCCTGCCAATTGATTTTTTGTTTAAAATCTTTATCCTGAATAATCCAATCTATGACTAATTGTATGTCATTTAATTCTTTAGTATAATTATTATTACCAAATGCTTCCAAATCAGCAAAATTAAAAAGATCATCAGGTGTAACACCATTATTAGAAAAATTGAATTTTACAAAGCAAAACCCAGCCTTAGCAAAAGATTCTGCAATAAGATGCCAATGTCCCCAATCCTTAAATCCTTTAAATCCATGGGCAAAAACAACAATTGGCTTAGGTTTGTTATCTGCAAGCCAATAGACATCCAAAGTTACAGGATTTCCTTCAGGTACAATTAATTTGTGATTTTTTATAGTATTCATGTAAAATATTATATAGTTTTATTCATAACAACTCTACCTTTTCAAGCCTAAAACAGCATTCATATTTTTAATATAGTGCACTAGTATTAGTATACTAAAAACAATATAATTAAAACTTTAAATGACTACAAACTACTGAATTTTTAATTTTCAATAATTATTGAAAATTAAAATAAATATAGTATTTTTGTTACACTTCAATTTCATCTATTTAAGATACTCAAATAGTTAAAATAATAGCTTATTATAAGGCTCTATTAAGAATAAAAACAATCTGCATTGAATGATAAAATCACTTTCAATTATACAAGAGCCTATAAATGCTGAAATCAAAGAATTTCACAAGCGCTTCAAGCAGGCTATGAAAAGTGATTTCTATTTTCTTGACATCGTCACTAACTTTATTATACGCCGAAAAGGCAAACAAATGCGGCCAATGTTTATTTTTCTTTCTGCAAAGATTTGTGGCGAAATAAACAACCTAACCTATCATGCAGCAAATTTAATAGAGCTACTTCATACAGCAACATTAATCCACGATGATGTAGTGGATGAATCTATGCAACGACGAGGTTTTTTTTCTCTAAATGCTTTATGGGGTAATAAAATACCAGTTCTTGTTGGGGATTATTTATTATCGAAAGGCCTTCTTTTATCAATTGAACACAACGCTTTTGATTTGTTAAAAATAACTTCTAATGCTGTAAAAGAAATGAGTGAAGGTGAACTCTTACAAATTGTAAAAGCACGACGCTTAGACATTAACGAAGAAATTTATTTTGAAATCATTCGAAAAAAAACAGCTTCTCTTATAGCTTCAGCATGTGCAAGTGGAGCTGCTTCAACTACAAAAAACCAAAGTGAGATACAAAAAATGCATACATTAGGTGAAAAAATAGGGATTGCATTTCAAATACGTGATGATTTATTTGACTTTGGTGATGGCGACGCAGGCAAGCCACAGGGTAATGATATTCAAGAAAAAAAAATGACCCTCCCACTTATTCAAGCACTAAATTCGTCCTCAAAAAAAAGAAAGAATTACATTATTAATATTATCAAAAATGAAAATACAAACCCAAAGAAAATAAAAGAAGTAACTGATTTTGTATTAAACAGCCCAGGTATAGAATATGCACGTAAAATGATGTACCAATATCGTGAAGAAGCTTATGATCTTTTAAATACCTTTCCTTCGTCTCCTAGTAGAGAATCCATGAAAGACCTTATCTCCTATGTAACTGAAAGGAAAAAATAAGCCCTATTATCTATATCAATTATAACAATTAGACGTTTAACATTACGGGCATCACCAACATTAATAAATCTTCCTCAGGCACTTGTTCCTCTGTCCTAAGAATACCGGCCCTGTTAGGGCTTGAAAGTTCTATTCGAATATTATCCCCACCGATGGTATTTAGCATTTCTATCAAAAACTTGGCATTAAAACCTATTGACATAGCTTCCCCATCATAAAAACACGGCAATTGTTCAGTAGCCTTATTGGAAAAATCTAAATCCTCTGCCTCAATCGTCAAACTACTATCAGAAATGTCCAATTTCACCTGATTGGTTGTTTTATTCGCATAGTTTGCAATACGCTTTAAAGAATTAAGAAGGTCAGACCTAGTAATACTAATAGAATTAGGGTTGTCTACTGGAATAACAGCACCATAATTAGGATAATTCTCATCAATTAAGCGACATGCTAATACTTGATTAGCAAACTTAAATATTGCAGTTGTATCATTGTAAGTTACAGTTACTGTCTGAGCACTATTTGCCAATGCATTTTTAAGCAAATGAAGCGGCTTTTGTGGCAAGATAAATGCCCCATCCAATGATGTATCAATGTCAGAAAAAGCATATTTTACCAATTTGTGTGCATCAGTGGCTACAAAAACAAGTCCATCGCTATTAATCTGGACAAACACTCCAGTCATTGCCACCTGAGAATCATTGTTGCTCACGGCAAACAAAGTTTTATTTATACCCTCTAGTAATACGGGTGACGGAATTTCAATACTATCAACATTATCGGGAGAAGGTATTCGTGGAAAATCATTCCCGTCTTCTCCAGCAAGTTTGTATTGTCCAAATTGAGATGTAACAGTGACAGCAAAAGAATCTAAATCAATAGCAAACTTTAAAGGCTGATTGGGCAACTGACGTAAAGTATCAAGAAGTATTTTTGCTGGTATTGCAATACTACCGTCTTCATCAGACTCAACAGGCATAGAAGACATCATAAATGTTTGATTATCAGTAGCCGAAATAGTTAAAGAGCCATTTTCTATTTTAAATAGAAAATCTTCAAGAATCGGCAGGATTGGATTAGAACTGATTGCACCACTTATAATTTGTAGCTGTTCTTTAAGGTCGGCTGAGGATATAGAAAATTGCATATTCGATTTTATTAATTATAATTATAGAAAAAATACCAGCTGATGTAGAACCGAAAAAAATTACTTTTTCTCACATTACAAAACAGATAATACAAAAGTAGCGTTTTCTACCTATATTCTAAACTTATTTGGCCATTAAAATTCTTCTTTTCATGCTTTTTTAGAATCTAAACAATCCAAAAATATAAACCTATTGCAAGTCACTGAAAAACACATAAATATAAAACCCCCAGAAGTTTAATTTTATTTACTAGACAAAAGTTTATTTGTAACCAGTAACAATAAAAATTCGTATTAAGAGAATAAGAAATATTCCTATAATAGACAATAGCATCTCAAAATTGTTTATTTTATTAAAAAAAAGATAATGACAAAAGAAAAGGGCTTTTTTATTATTTTTGCATAAACATAATGAATCTTGTATCTTCAAGGTTCGTTAAAGAATACAGTAGTTCGTTTTGCTTGCTTTTTAATAACAATTGATATATGAATAATAAAGAAACAAAGAAACCTCCTATAATGCTCTATACGGAACAGACTCCAAATCCTGGAACATTAAAATTTGTAACCAATCAAATGCTTTATGCGAGAAAGATGGCTGACTTCCCAATTGAACAATTAGACCTTGCCAAGAAGTGGTCTCCTCTTGCAACAGCGTTATTTAGCTTTAATTATGTTAAAGGTGTTTACATTTGTAATAACTTTATTACGATAACCAAAGATGAGCATCAAGAATGGCCTGACATTATGCTGGACTTAAAAAACTTCATTAAAAATTATATTGGAGAAGGCAAAGCAATAGTCTCGGAGGGTTTTGAAGATGCAAAAGCCGCAATGGAAGCAAAAGAAGAAAAACAATATATTGGAGACAATGCTGATCTTGTCACTAAAATAAAAGAACTTTTAGACAAATATGTACGCCCTGCTGTTGAAATGGATGGTGGTAATATTAAATTTCATTCTTTTGAAAATGGAGTAGTAAATGTAGTTCTTCAAGGTGCTTGTAGTGGCTGCCCTTCTTCTTCCGGGACACTAAAAGTAGGAATTGAAGGTATGTTAAAGCGCATGATTCCTGAAGTAAAAGCTGTTGAAGCTATTATGGGTTAGTCGAATATTATATATATGCAACAGCAATTTTCTAGAATCCCTGAAATCACAAAAAACCTGATTATCATCAATTTATTGATGTTTTTGGCAACAATGGCTATACCTTCATTGACGCATCATTTAGCTTTATACCCATTGATGAGCGAACATTTCCAGCCATATCAGATTGTCTCTCACATGTTTATGCATGATAACGGCGGAATCGGTCACATATTTTTCAATATGTTTGCACTGTTTATGTTTGGAGGTGAAATTGAAAGAGCATTTGGACCGAAGAAATTTTTATTTTACTACTTAATGACTGGATTAGGCGCTGCTTTTTTACATTCCACAATTCATTATTTAGAAGCCTATCAAGTAATGCAAAATCTAAACATAGATGCTGTAAATATGGTTTTAACAGAAGGAAGGGGAGCGATTTTAAATGGCCAAAATTATACCAATCCTGATTTCGCAAAATTAAACTTATTGGTAAACATACCAGTTGTAGGTGCTTCAGGTGCAGTCTATGGTTTATTAGCAGCTTTTGGGCTATTGTACCCAAATAGAGTTATATATCTAATCTTACCTCCGATCCCACTAAAGGCTAAATTTTTCGTATTGATATTTGGAGTAATAGAACTATTTTTAGGAATTAGTAATGCTCAAACAGGTATTGCTCATTTTGCCCATCTTGGTGGCGCTATTTTTGGAGTTATAATTATAGTATTTTGGCGCAAACAAGGTTCTAGGTTTTAGATTTACTTTTTTCTTTTTAATTACTATCAAATTTGTTAGAACTAAATATTAATCAATGATTTTTTGATGAAATTGGTTTGATTTTTGAAGCATTCTATTTCTATAATTTTATATCACAAATCCCAATAAATAAGCGACTTATAATACAAGTTTAGATAAAAATTGTAATTATAAAAAACACTCAAGATCTTAATACATCATGCCAGCAAATATTTTGGAAGATATTAAATTACGCTACCAGCAGGGTAATGCCATAATCAAATTGATAATGGTTAACATTGCTGTACATCTTTCTTTGGCTTTAATTTACGTTCCTGTTTTTTTGATATTAGGACATGAAAAACTAACAAATTCTCATACAGAACCTGATCATTATTGGACATTCATAGAAAACTGGTTCTATTTTCCCTCTGATTTATCTCAGATCCCATTTCGTTTTTGGACTATTTTTTCCTATATGTTTTTACATAGTGACTTTTTTCATATTTTAATGAATATGCTTGTCCTTTATTGGTTTGGAAACAAATTAAATGCACTCCTTCCTAATAAAAAAATATTTCCAATTTATATCTTGGGAGGCATTGTAGGCGCTCTTGCTTTTACGATTGGCTATAATATTTTCCCTGCTTTTTCATTTGGTACAGGAAATTTAGTCGGGGCTTCTGCTAGCGTAATGGCTATAGTTCTGGCTGCTGCAACCCTAAACCCTAAAGGTACTATTCATTTATTTCTGATTGGTGCTGTAGAATTGCAATATGTTGCCATACTGTGGATTATATATAATTTAATTATCCTTCCTGGAGGAAACTCAGGAGGGGCCCTTGCTCATCTTGGAGGCGCATTTATGGGTTGGCTGTATATACATCAATACAGGAAAGGAAATGATTTGTCAATACCAGTAAATAATTTATTATATAAATTTAAGAAAAATAAAAAAAATCCAAAGAGAAAGCACAAAGGGAAATTGCAAACCCAAAGCACTTTTAAGGCTTCAATGAAAGTGTATAAAGGCAGTCAAAAAAGTGACTACTTTGGCAATGAATATGGACGTTCTTTTATCCAAAAATACAAAGAGATGAGTAGAGAGGCTTGTTTAAATACAATTCTAGACAAAATAAAGAGATCAGGATATGATGGTTTATCGGAAGACGAAAAAATATTTTTAGATAGATATCAGTAAACTTTTATGGCAAAAATGTTAATACTTATAATTAAAACAAACTGATTATTATACAATAAATTATTACTCAATTTAATATTCAATTCTTTAAATATACAACATGTTACATTGGATAAAAGACACGATGTACAAGATGCTCTTTGGATTCAATATTGTAGCTAGTCTTTTATTGCTGTGTGTATACATGGCTCCTCATATACCCCCTTCTCATATTTATTGGTTTGCTTTCTTGGCTATTGGTTATCCATACTTATTTTTCCTTAACCTTTTTTTTGCTTTTTGGTGGCTATACAAACGAAAGCGCTTTTTTTATCTCTCTACATTAGTTTTGATTATAGGTTTTCAACATTTTTTTAATTTTTGGGGGCTTAACTATCGAGTATCAGAACCAACGACTGATTCTATTGGTCTTATGAGTTATAATGTTCATTATTTTAATAGCACAAACCTCATAAATGAAATAAAACTTAATATTGCTGAAAAAAAAATATTAACTACAATAAAAAAGCATCCCATAGATATTTTTTGTGGTCAAGAATTTGCTGGTAAAACAAAAGCTTATACTGAAAAAGCTATAGCATTTTTATCAGATACAATAGGTTTGAAGCATTCTTATACTGCAGGAGGTAGCAGTCTAGCAATTTTTTCAAAGTACCCCATTAGGTCTCACGGTAAAATTGACTTTGAAGGAAGTTATAATGGGGCTATTTATGCCGACATCCAGTATAAACAACAATTAATAAGAGTTTACTGTTTTCATCTCCAGTCAATTCGTTTAGGTATGGATGAAAATGAAATTTTTAAATCAGAAAACCTCTCTTCAATTAGGAAAAATAAAACACTAAAAAAATACAAAAGAATCGAAAACAAGCTAAAACAAGCTTTTCTGCTTCGTGAAGAACAAGCAAAATATGTTTCCAAACACATCCAAAAAAGCCCTTATCCTGTATTAGTATGTGGTGACCTAAACGATACTCCTAGTTCATATGCATATAATCAACTATCTCATGGTCTAAAAGATTCTTTTACTGAAAAAGGAACTGGATTTGGAAGCACTTATGCTGGTTCTTTACCATTTTTGCGGATTGACTATATCTTTACAAGTCCTAATTTAAAAATAGATAAATTCGAAGTGATCCCTAATGCTACATCCGATCATTATCCGATATCTGTTTATTTAAGACTTTAGTCTTCACTTATTACATTTGCAAATAAGCCCTAACTTCACTGTCAACATTGCCATTCATTTCAAGCAATAAGCCATGAATTCCAAGTTTAGTCGCACCTAACAAATTAGTAGAATTATCATCTATAAACAAAGTTTCATTAGCGTCTATTTGCTGATCATCCAAAACATATTGAAAAATAGCTCCATTGGGCTTTCTTAATTTTACTAAATGAGAATAATATGTTTTATCAAACAATGAATCAAAATCATTAATTCCATGTTCTTTTTGAAGGATTTTTCTAAAAGCCCTCATGTGTATACTATTCGTATTACTTAAAACAAAAAGGCGATATCCTGCGGCTCTCAAATCACTTATTAAATTTAACCCCTGTACAGGGAATGTAAGCAACATAGCATTCCAAGCTGTTTCAATTTGTGCTTTACTAACAGGATTTTGAACTTGCTGTTGAATGGCTTCAAGAAAGGCTTCTTCGCTAATAGCATTAACTTCTAAATCAAAAAATATGGTACTATTTAGTAATAATAAGGCTTCTTCAGAATGAGCTTCTTTATCTCCCAATAAAGCAGTAAATGCCTCTTCGGTTTTGTTTACATTTAAATGTATTAAAACACCCCCCAAATCAAAAATTATATTTTTTATTGCCTTCATGGAATTATTATTAACAAAAATTGTTTTATTAATCACAAATACTTAATTTTGTAATACAAAGATAGAAAGTTAATTGCCATTCTTATCATCTGGTAATATAATAACATGCAAATCTATCTAACAACAAATGGTCTTATAGCTCAGTTGGTTAGAGCAGCGGACTCATAACCCGCTGGTCCCTGGTTCGAGTCCAGGTGGGACCACAAAAAACCCACTCATTCGAGTGGGTTTTTTACTTTTTCATTAAAAAAGGCTTTATGAAAATCTATCTAAATATAATGTTAGGATTACTTTTCATGCCATTAGTTGGATTTGCTCAAAACGGGCCTTTTTATTTTTCTCATAATAATATTCAACGTGAGTATTATTTGCATATCCCAAATAATCTGCCAGTAAATTCTCCAATTGTATATGTATTACATGGTTGGGGAAGTAGTGGTTCTGATATAATGTCAACAACTGCATTTAATATTTTATCCGATCAAAATAATTTTGCAGTTTGTTATCCAACAGCACTTACCGGAAGTTCTGGAATGACTGAATGGGATGTTTCAGGATTCTCTGATATAGATTTTATAAAGGCCCTTAATGATTCTTTGTGGGGTGAACATCAATTAGACTTAGATAGAGTCTTTGCAACAGGATTTTCTTATGGTGCAGAAATGTGTTACCACATAGCAAATTGTCAAACTACAGATATCTTTGCCGCTATTGCTCCACTTGGGGGAGCCATGTGGGATTTTATAACCAATGGCTGGCCTATTATTTGCACTCCTTCAATCAATATCTCAGTATTTATTCTCAATGGAACAAATGATATTGAATTTAATTATAATGGAGGTTATTATCAAGGCGTTGGAAATTATTACCCTGTTGATACGACCGTTTCCTTTTGGACAAATCATAATGCTTGTATTTATAATACGAATTATAATATGCCTGACATTAATAATGATAATTTTGTTACTGAAGTAACAAAATATAACAATATTAATACAGGATATAAAGTATGGCTATATAAAGTAAATAATGGAATTCATGAATGGTTTGACGTTGCACCATGGGGTAATGATGATTTTTGGGCAAGTGAAGAGATTTGGAACTTCTTTAGCCAAGTTGGAAACAATACAATAAATTCTAGTTATGAACTAATCTCTCCAAACAAAAAATTAATTAAAATTGTTGACCTTTTAGGCAGAGAAACACATTTAAACCCCAACACTCCGCTTATATACATCTATGATGATGGTACAGTAGAAAAAAAAATGTACCTTGAATAAAATATTTTACCAAATGCATTGGAACTAATTTCTTCATTAATAATTTTGAGACTTATGAAAACAAAAATATCTTTATCCATTCTTGGTGTTTATAATACATTAATGGGTATACTTGTGCTAATATTTGCTAGTTCAATGTCCAGTCAAATTGTTAACTCTAAAAATACTGATGTATTACGAATGGGCGAATTATTTCACTATGGTCTTTCGCCTGCACTGTTAATGATTGGGTTAATATTATTACTCTCTCGAAACTCTTCACTAGAAACTGCCAAGAACCTTTTAATGGGATATATTATTGGATCGATAGTGCTAATGTATATTTTCTTTGGCGTAATGGCTAATGAACCTTTAATGAACTTTTCAATTGAAGTAGCAATACCTGATATCGCTATGTTAGGTCTATCTATTATTGGTTATTTAAAAGCTAAAGAATAATAAAACCCAATATAATAGAAAAAAATTATAAAAAAGCGTCGCATAGTTAAACTATACGACGCTTTTTTTACTTTAAGACTCATTGTAAAAAACTGGCCGCTTAAAGCCAGCTTATATGATTTCTATAAAGGTTCTATTACTCACCAATTACTACCTGTTCCTCCTCTATTCCCGCAGCCTCCTCTGCCAATTGTTTGGCCTTAATAGCTTCCATTTTCTCCATATCAGCAACAATAATATTATCATAATGTCTCATTCCAGTGCCCGCAGGAATTTTCTTTCCTACAATAACATTCTCTTTGAGCCCAACTAATTGGTCAGCTGCAGCAGAAATAGATGCAGTACTCAACACTTTAGTTGTTTCTTGGAAAGATGCAGCAGAAATCCAACTTTTTGTGCCTAAAGAAGACTTTGTAATCCCTTGCAATAATGGTTTAGATGTAGCAGGTATTGCTTGTCTAGCAGACAGAGATTTGCGTTCATTACGCTTCAGGTAAGCTTTTTCTTCCTGAAATTGCCTTTCAGTAATCAACATTCCTGCTTGGATTTTTGACGATCCTCCAGCATCAATTACAAGAAGCTTATCAAAAATGTATTCATTTTCTTCCCTGAAATCTTCTTTTGATACGGCTTCTTTCTCCAAGAACTTAGTATCTCCTGCATCTAGAATCTGAACTTTTCTCATCATTTGGCGAACAATCACTTCAATATGTTTATCATTAATTGTTATACCTTGAGCAAGATATACTTCTTGAACCCCATTTACTAAATATTGTTGTACAGCAAATGGCCCTTCAATTGACAAAATATCATGAGGCACAATATTACCGTTTGATAGTGGCATACCTGCACGCACAAAATCTCCCTCTTGAACAAGAATGTGTCTGGACAAACCAATAAGGTATTTACGTTTCTGTCCATCTTTGGCGGTAACAATACATTCTCGGTTACCTCTCTTAATCCTTCCAAAGCTTATGATACCATCAATCTCAGTAACGACGGCAGGTGTGGATGGTTTTCTTGCTTCAAAAAGTTCAGTAACACGAGGAAGTCCTCCTGTGATATCCTGTATTTTCCCCATGACACGAGGAATTTTAACTATTGAATGCCCTTTAACAACTTTTTGTTCATCTACTACATCAATGAAAGAACCAACAGGAACATTATAAGAACGGAGCACTTCTCCATCTTTATCAACAACCTTTATCGCAGGAACTTGTTTTTTGTTTTTAGATTCTATGACAACAAATTGCTCATGCCCTGTTAAATCATCTCTTTCTACACGATATGTTTTACCTTCAATAATGTTTTCAAATTCAATAGAACCATCAAATTCAGAAATAATAGAAGCATTATAGGCATCCCATTCACAAACCTTATCTCCTTTTTCAATCACATCCCCATCGTTAACAAAAAGAGAAGATCCATACATAATATAATTAGTGGATAAAACGCGATTTGTATTCACATCAACGATACGCATCTCCCCTGAACGTGAAATTACAATAGGATACTCGACTCCTTTTGCCTCATCTTTATACATGACAGTCCTAACTCCATCAAACTCTATTCGCCCTTGAAACTTAGAGACTAAACTTGATTCTTCTACTGTATATGATGCGGTACCCCCAACGTGAAATGTACGAAGCGTTAATTGAGTACCTGGTTCACCAATAGACTGTGCCGCAATAATACCCACAGCATCTCCTTTCTCAGCCAATCTACCCGTGGCAAGGTTTTTACCATAGCACTTAAGACAAACTCCTCGTTTAGCTTCACAAGTTAAAACTGAACGAACCATTACAGATTCAATATTCATATCTTGTATCTGTTGTGCTTTTTCAGACGAAATCACTTCTTCTGATGAAACAAGGACCTCGCCAGTTTCAGGGTGAACTATATCTTCCAAAAGGTATCGCCCTTCAATTCTATCAGCTAAAGACTCTACTTCTTTGTCATTTTCAATATTTGCAGTTCTCTTAATTCCCCTAAGTGTATTACAACTATCCAGATTGATAACAACATCCTGCGATACATCGACCAAACGTCGCGTTAAATATCCGGCATCGGCAGTTTTCAAAGCTGTATCTGCCAAACCTTTTCGAGCACCGTGTGTTGATATAAAATAATCCAGTACCGATAATCCCTGAACGAAATTCGCCAATACGGGATTTTCAATAATCGCTCCTCCAGTGTCACCAGATTTTCTTGGTTTAGCCATCAGCCCCCTTAGACCACACAATTGCTTGATCTGTTGTTTAGACCCCCTAGCTCCGGAATCCAACATCATATAAACAGAATTAAATCCTTGTTTGTGAGATGCCATTTCATCCATCAAAACATTAGTAATCTCATTATCAGCTTGAGTCCATTCATCAATAATCTGATTGTAACGTTCATTATTAGTTATCAAGCCCATATTATAATTATTCCATATATCATCTATTCCTTCGTGAGCCATCTCCAATCGTTTTTGACGGATAGAAGGAGTAATCAAGTCGGGTAAGTTGAATGATAACCCGCCACGATAAGCCCAGTAAAAACCCATGTCTTTTATATCATCAAGAAATGTAGCCGTAGTACTAGTATTTGTAAGTTTCAATATTCCAGATATTACCTTTTTAAGATTTCTCTTGGACAATACCTGATTAACAAAAGGAACGGTTTCTGGCACTTTTTCATTGAAAATAACCCGTCCAACAGTTGTCTCTATTCGTTGGTTATAAACAAAATTCCCCTCTTCATCCATTGTCCTAGCACGAACATTGATAAGAGCATGTAAATCTATATTCCCTTCATTATATGCAATAATAACTTCTTCAGAAGAATAAAAGTTACGGCCTTCGCCTTTGACCACAACATCACCAATATTTCGTTTTTCTTTAGTCAAATAATAAAGCCCTAAAACCATGTCCTGCGATGGTAAAGTAATTGGAGTACCATTCTGAGGATTCAACATGTTATGAGAAGAAAGCATCAAAATCTGTGCTTCTAAAATTGCCTGATTACCTAAAGGAACATGAACAGCCATTTGGTCACCATCGAAATCTGCGTTAAATGCTGAACATACTAATGGGTGCAACTGAATAGCTTTCCCTTCTATTAATGTAGGCTGAAAAGCCTGAATAGATAAACGGTGTAATGTAGGAGCACGATTAAGCATAACAGGATGTCCTTTAAGAACATTTTCCAAGATATCCCAAATAACCGGATCTTTCCTATCTACTAATTTTTTAGCTGACTTTACCGTTTTTACTATTCCTCTTTCTATTAATTTTCGAATTACAAAAGGTTTAAACAACTCTGCAGCCATTCCCTTAGGAATACCACATTCATGAAGTTTAAGAGTAGGGCCTACAACAATTACAGAACGACCAGAATAATCAACCCTTTTACCCAATAAGTTTTGACGAAAACGACCTTGTTTACCTTTTAATACATCACTTAAAGATTTCAACGCACGTCCTCCTTCTGCTTTTACAGCATTAGATTTACGAGAATTATCAAATAGAGAATCTACAGCCTCTTGAAGCATACGTTTTTCATTACGCAAAATCACCTCTGGTGCCTTAATTTCCAGTAGTCGTTTAAGACGATTGTTACGAATTATTACACGTCGATACAAATCATTCATATCAGAGCTAGCAAAACGTCCTCCATCTAAAGGAACCAATGGTCTAAGTTCAGGTGGAATGACAGGCAAATACTCAATGACCATCCACTCTGGCTTATTTTCCATCCGGGTATGCCCATCTTTAAAAGCTTCAACAACCCTCAATCGTTTCAAGGCTTCAGATTTACGTTGTTGAGAGTTTTCTGTAGCTGCTTTATGACGAAGTTCATATGAAATCTTATCCAAATCCATTCGACTTAAGAGTTCTTTTACGGCATCTGCTCCCATTTTGGCAACAAACTTATTTGGATCATCATCAGGTAATAAATGGTTTTCTTTAGGCAGCATATCAAGAATATCAAGATATTCCTCCTCTGTTATCAAATCTCTTTCTTCACTTCCATTAATACCTTTATCAGCAACAACACCTGGTTGAATAACCACATATCGTTCATAATAAATAATAGTCTCTAATTTTTTGGAAGAATAACCCAACAAATACCCTATCTTATTGGGCAATGATTTAAAATACCAAATATGAACAACAGGAACCACCAATTTTATGTGGCCCATCCGCTCACGACGCACTTTTTTTTCAGTTACTTCTACTCCACAACGATCACAAACAATTCCTTTATAGCGAATACGTTTGTATTTGCCACAATAACATTCGTAATCCTTTACAGGGCCAAAAATACGTTCACAAAACAATCCGTCACGTTCTGGCTTATAAGAACGATAATTTATAGTTTCAGGTTTTAAAACCTCTCCATATGAACGTTCCAAAATGGCATCAGGAGAAGCCAAACTCAATATAATAGAGTTAAATTGAGATTTCGGCTTTGTATTATAATTCTTTTTAAAAGGCATAAATCTATTTTTTTTCAATATAGTTGTGCCGTTTTAGAGCACTGAAAAGATTAAGTTCCAAAATATTTCAATATCTGTCAATATGTAAGCTTAATGTATTAAATACTATTTACTACATATTATTGCAAATGAAAACGATTTAATTAAATTGAATTTCTAAAGCCAATCCTCTTAATTCATGAACCAAAACATTAAACGATTCAGGAATACTAGAAACAGGCAAATTATCACCCTTTACAATAGCTTCATACGCTTTTGCTCGACCGATAATGTCATCAGATTTAATTGTCAACAATTCCTGGAGGATACTAGCAGCACCAAATGCTTCCAAGGCCCATACCTCCATCTCACCAAATCTCTGTCCACCAAATTGAGCTTTACCTCCAAGCGGCTGTTGCGTAATCAATGAATAAGGTCCTATAGAACGAGCGTGCATTTTATCATCTACCATATGCGCAAGTTTCAACATATAAATCACACCAACAGTTGCTTCCTGGTGAAATTTGTCTCCGGTTTCCCCATCGTAAAGGTGCGTTTGACCAAAATTTGGCAAATCCGCTTCTTTAACAAACTTATCAATTTGATTACTTTTCGCACCATCAAAAATAGGAGTAGCAAATTTCATATCAAGTTTCTCTCCTGCCCAACCAAGTACTGTTTCAAATATTTGGCCAAGATTCATACGTGAAGGCACTCCCAAAGGATTAAGAATAATATCCATTGGTGTTCCATCTTCTAAATAAGGCATGTCTTCATCACGCACAATTTTCGCTACAATACCTTTATTACCATGGCGCCCTGCTAATTTATCTCCTACTTTTAGTTTACGTTTTTTAGCCAAATATACTTTAGCTAATTTCAAAACTCCCGCAGGCAACTCATCTCCAATAGTAATAGCAAACTTGTCACGTTTATAGTTACTAATCAATTGATTGACTTTAATACTATAATTATGTAACAAATCGCGAACATAATTATTTGTTTTTTCGTCATTAGTCCAATTAGAATAATCAACGGCAGAATAATCAATATCCTGAAGGCTTCGCTCAGAAAATTTAGCACCTTCTTCAATCATATTCTCATTATAAATACTTTTGATTTGAAGTGCTTTTTTCCCTTTTAACAATTTCAATAACTTTTCTACTAGCCTATTCTTAAGATCCGACATTTCATTATTGTGAGACTCATCCAGTTTAGAAAGCAACTTTTTATCCATTGCTTTTTGCACCTTATCTTTCTTGGCACGTTTGAATAAGCGTTTATCAATAATAACTCCTTTTGTAGATGGCGATGCCTTTAAAGATGCGTCTTTAACATCGCCGGCTTTGTCACCAAATATTGCTCTTAGCAATTTTTCTTCAGGAGTTGGATCAGATTCTCCTTTAGGTGTAATTTTACCAACAATTATATCTCTTTCCTTTATCCATGCACCGATTCTAATGAGACCATTCTCATCAAGATTTTTAGTGGCATCTTCACTAACGTTAGGTATATCATTTGTAAATTCTTCTTCCCCTAATTTAGTATCACGAACATCTACTTCAAAAGCTTCAATGTGTAAGGAAGTGAAAATATCTTCACGTACAACACGTTCAGAAAGAACAATTGCATCTTCAAAATTATATCCTTTCCAAGGCATGAAGGCTACTTTAAGGTTTTGGCCAAGTGCTAGCTCTCCATCTTCAGTAGCATATCCCTGACATAAAACTTTACCTTTGTGCACACGTTCACCTTTAGAAACAATAGGCTTCAAATTAATACATGAATTTTGGTTTGTTCTTCTAAATTTAATCAACTCATAAGTAGTAGAATCTCCCTCAAAAGAGACTGCGCGTTCTTCTTCGGTACGATCATATTTGACAACTATTTTTGCAGAGTCAACATATTCAACAACCCCGTCTCCTTCTGCATTGATAAGCATTCTTGAATCCCTAGCTACCTTTGCTTCTAGGCCAGTACCTACAATTGGTGCCTGAGGCTTTAGCAAAGGAACAGCTTGACGTTGCATATTTGAACCCATTAAAGCACGGTTAGCATCATCATGAGACAAGAAAGGAATCAGTGATGCAGATACGCCTACAATTTGATTAGGAGAAATATCTATAAACTCAATCTCATCAGGACTTAAAACAGGGAAATCACCATGTTTGCGACATTTAACACGATCAGTTGCAAATTCTCCTAAATCGTTTAATTTAGCGTTTGCCTGAGCTATAGTCTTAAAATCTTCCTGTTCAGCAGATAAATATTGAGGAGAGTTATCAAAATCTACCTTTATTCCATCCAAAATAGGTCTATAGGGCGTCTCTATGAATCCCATTTTGTTTATTTTGGCATGGACACAAAGCGTAGAAATAAGCCCAATGTTTGGTCCCTCAGGTGTTTCAATAGTACATAAACGACCATAATGAGAGTAGTGAACATCACGAACCTCAAAACCAGCGCGTTCTCTTGATAATCCCCCAGGACCTAATGCAGAAATACGTCGTTTATGCGTAATCTCAGAAAGAGGATTTGTTTGGTCTAAAAATTGCGACAATTGACTAGTGCCGAAGAAAGAATTAATAACAGATGACAATGTTCTGGCATTAATTAAATCTACAGGTGTAAACACCTCATTATCGCGCACATTCATCCTTTCACGAATAGTCCGAGCCATACGTGCCAATCCAACTCCAAATTGAGAATATAATTGTTCGCCTACGGTTCGAACTCGGCGATTACTTAAATGATCAATGTCATCGATTTCAGCCTTTTGGTTTATTAAGCGCACCAAATAAGTTACAATCTCGATTATATCCTCCTTGGTTAAAACACTAACATCAATAGGAGTTAACAACTCTAATTTTCTGTTAATTTTGTACCGGCCAACATCTCCAAGATTATACCGTTTATCAGAGAAAAACAATTTTTCAATTATACCTCTAGCTGTTTCTTCATCTGGCGGATCCGAACCACGAAGCTGACGATATATATGTTGAACAGCCTCTATACCAGAGTTAGAAGTATCTTTTTGAAGTGTATTATAAATTACTGAATAATCTTCTTCAACATCTTCTTTCTGTAGAATAATAGTCTCTACACCTACTTCTAATATATCTTCAATATTTTTTTCATCAAGAACAATATCACGTTCAAGAATAATTTCAATCCGCTCTATAGAGACTACTTCTCCTGTATCTTCATCAACAAAATCTTCAGTCCAATTACGTAAAACACGAGCAGCTAATTTTCTGCCAATATTTTTTTCTAAAGTTTTCCGATCAGTTTTAATTTCATCGGCTAAACCAAAGAGATTTAAAATATCCTTATCATTATCATATCCTATAGCACGAAGCAAGGTAGTTACTGGGAACTTTTTCTTTCTATCAATATATGCATACATGACAGAATTAATATCCGTTGCAAATTCCATCCATGCCCCTTTAAAAGGAATGACACGAGCAGAATAAATTTTTGTGCCATTAGGATGACGGCTCTGTCCAAAGAACACTCCTGGTGATCTATGTAACTGAGAAACAATAACCCTTTCTGCACCATTTACAACAAAAGTTCCTTTCGGTGTCATGTAAGGGATATTACCCAAAAATACATCTTGAACAGTTTGTTCAAAATCTACATGTTCCTCATCATTACAAGAGAGTTTCAATTTTGCTTTTAGAGGTACACTATAAGTCAACCCACGTTCCATACATTCTTCCAAAGAATAGCGTGGAGGGTCAATAAAATAGTTTAAAAATTCTAAAACAAAAATATTGCGAGCATCAGTAATAGGAAAATTCTCTTGAAAAACTTGATAAAGTCCCTCATTGATTCTACTTTCTGGTGTTGTTTCCAGTTGGAAGAATTCTTGAAAAGATTTTACTTGAATTTCCAAAAAGTCAGGATATTCTGACTCATGCTTAATTTTACCAAAGCTGTATCTTTTGTTTGTTGGTGCACCACGGTGGCTTGAATTGTTAGTAGTCGACATGAAGCTAATTTTATATAGTTACGATGCAGAAAAATATCCCAGAATAATTAAAATTGCCAAGATATTTAATTAATTAAAAACAGATAAAAACTGACCTTTGTCAGTTTAGTCAATAATAGAGATGTAGGCTTAGCTGCCATATGGTAACTAAGCCTACACTTTAAAGAAAAGTATAGTGCTGAACAGGATATTTGCCCCGCTACAACTAAACATTACTATTTCAACTCTACTTCAGCTCCTACGGCCTCTAAAGCGGTTTTTAAGCTTTCAGCCTCATCTTTTGGAGCACCTTCTTTTACTGCACAAGGAGCACCATCGACAAGAGCCTTAGCGTCTTTAAGACCTATACCCAATAAATTTTTGATTTCTTTGACTACTTTTAACTTAGCAGCACCCGCTGAATTCAACATTACATCAAATTCAGTTTTAGCAGCAGCTTCGTCTCCTCCACCATCTCCAGAGCTAGCAGCAACAGCTACAGCAGCAGCAGCAGGCTCAATGCCATAAGTTTCTTTAAGAATGTCAGCTAGTTCTTTAACATCTTTTACTGTTAAGTTAACTAGTTGTTCAGCTAATTGATTTAAATCAGACATTTTAATAATTAATTTTAATAATTTCTAAAAAGAAATAAGTTTCTAAATAAGATTTATACAGCACACTCAACTGGAAGCGCCGAGTATCCTAGATAAAAAGTTGTCTGTAACAAAAACAACCCATTCAGATTACAATTTAGTTAGCACGCTCTTCCAAAGCCTTGAGCAATCCAGAAATAGTGCTTCCACCAGACTGAAGAGATCCAATAAGGTTTTTGATTGGCGATTGTAGTATAAGAATAACATCTCCGATCAGCTCTTCTTTTGACTTGATATTGACTAATGATTCTAATTGATCATCACCAAGGTAAACCTCTGATTCTATAAAAGCGGCTTTTAACAATGGCTTATCATTTTCTTCTCTAAAATTCTTTATGAGCTTCGCTGGAGCATTACCTGTTTCAGTAAACATGAGTGCCGAAGCACCTTTGAGTACAGTATATAAATCCTCATAATTCTCATTATTGGATTCTGCAGCTTTTTCTAAAGCCTTTCTTATTAAAGTATTTTTTACTACTTTAAGTTTAATGCCTTGTTCAAAGCACTTGCGCCTAAGATTATTTATTGTTTCAACATTTAGTTCAGAACAGTCTGTCAAATAAAAAGAATTGCTATCTGCAAACTTCATCGATAACTCTTCAATCGCTAATGTTTTTTCTGCTTTTGTCATTTTTAATAATTATTTTTAAAACTTTATCTAAAGAGTTCGAAAATTATTTCAACTTAGTATTTATAGCAACACCTGGACTATTAGTTGTTGCAGCCGTTACACTCTTCATATAAGTCCCTTTTGCGGATGAAGGTTTCATTTTATTAATTGTATTCAATACTTCAGAAGCGTTGTCAAATAATTTTTCTGCAGTAAAGGATACACGTCCAACAGATGTATGAATTATTCCATATTTATCAACACGAAAAGAGGTTTTTCCCTTTTTTATTGAGCTAACAGCATCTCCGATGCTTTGCCCTCCAGTTACAACTGTTCCCGACTTTGGATTAGGCATAAGACCACGAGGCCCTAATACTCTACCTAGACGACCAAGCTTTGGCATTACATTAGCCATTGCGACAATAACATCTATATCTAACCAACCACCTTGCATTTTAGTCAGATATTCATCTAACCCTACATAGTCTGCTCCGGCGGCTTTGGCCTCCTCTTCCTTGTCAGGAGTACAGAGCGCTAAAACCTTCTTGTCTTTACCTGTACCGTGAGGAAGGCTTATCGTTCCTCGAAGATTTTGGTCAGCTTTACGTGGATCCACACCCAAACGGATATGAAGATCTACAGATGCATCAAATTTCGCAATGTTGACTTCTTTAATAAGGGCCATTGCTTCCTCTAGGGGATAGAGCTTGCCAGCTTCGATTTTCTTTTCAGCTTCTGCTCTTCTTTTAGTAATTTTTCCCATTTTAATAAAAAATTTTCTGGATGAGATTAAGAGGTTGTGCTCTTCATCCTTTTTAAAATACTTTTCAAAATTCCCAAAACATACAATAGAAGTTTGGGTTTATAAAAATGCTCTATGAACTTTTTTCAAAGAGACATTAGTTCGTCAGAACTATTTTGTTATATAATTACAAATCAAACTAATTCGCCCACGGTGCAACACCGACAACTTTAATCCCCATACTTCTTGCAGTTCCAGCAATCATTTTCATTCCTGACTCTATTGTAAAACAGTTAAGATCAACCATTTTAGACTCTGCAATTGTTTTAACCTGGTCCCATGTAACAGAACCCACTTTATTACGGTTAGATTCTGCTGAACCACTCTTCAGCTTAGCTGCTAATAATAGCTGAACTGCTGCTGGAGAAGTCTTGATTATAAAACTAAAGGATTTGTCCTTAAATACAGTTATGGTAACTGGTAAAATTTGGCCCATTTTCTCTTGGGTTTCTGCATTAAATCTTTTACAGAACTCCATGATATTGACACCTTTAGCACCCAACGCAGGTCCTACGGGTGGTGCAGGGTTAGCCTGTCCTCCTCTTACTTGAAGTTTGATAAATGTTTCTATTTCTTTAGCCATTACTTACAAATATTTTAAACGTTTTTTTCAACTTGCATAAAATTCAATTCAACTTCGGTCTCTCTACCAAATACTTTGGTAATGATAACGATTTTTTTCTTCTCTTCATTAACCATTTTTACTACACCAGTAAAATCTTTAAAGTGTCCATCTGTAACCTTTACATCTTCACCTACAAGGAATGGATCTGCCAGTTCTTCTCCCTTTTCTGCTGACTCGTCAACTTTACTCAAGATCCTTGTAATCTCATGATCCCTCATAGGGATAGGTGTTTTTTTACCGAGAAAATGAATCACATCTTTAATAGATGTTATTGCCTGAATAACATTCCCATTCAAAGCGGATTTTACTCCAGTAGGAGTTTGCTTAATTACAGCCTCAACAAGAATATAGCCCGGTGTAAGCGTACGTTCAAGTACAACTTTTTTCCCATTGCGAATTTTATATACTTTCTCCGTAGCAACAATTATATTAGGTATGACATTACGCCAATCATTACGGTCTATTTCCAAATCCAAACGTTCTTTTATTTTACGTTCTTTGTTAGAAACCACTCTCAAACAATACCATTTCGTTTCTGCAGAAGCCATAATCGCAAAATTTGCATTCAAAGGTCAATAATCTTTAATATAAAAAACCTAAAGCTCTTACCCAGATAGCATCCATTAGAGCTATCAGGCAAGCCAAAAAAACTGATCCCGCAAGAACAACGACAGTTGTTTTTTGCAATTCTGACCAAGTAGGCCAAGTTACCTTTTGGGTAAGTTCATTCATACTACGCTTTAAATATCCAATCATGATAATAAATGTTAAAATCAAATGATAGTTAGCACGGGTGGAGGGACTCGAACCCCCAGCCCTCGGTTTTGGAGACCGATGCTCTACCAATTGAGCTACACCCGTAAACGAAGGGTTAAGCAACAAAGTGCCCAACCCTACATATTTTTATTTACAAAAGGCTATAGCCCTTTTATTACGCAAGAATTTCTGTTACTTGCCCAGCACCTACAGTACGTCCACCCTCACGGATTGCGAATCTCAATCCTTTCTCCATAGCAATAGGAGCAATCAACTCAACAGTAATTGTAAGGTTATCCCCAGGCATAACCATTTCTACATTTTCTGGAAGCTGGATAGCACCTGTTACATCAGTAGTACGGAAATAAAATTGCGGACGATACCCATTAAAAAATGGTTTGTGACGACCACCTTCCTCTTTACTTAGAACATATACTTCACAAGTAAATTTAGTATGCGGTTTAACAGAACCTGGTTTACAGATTACCATACCTCTTTTAAGCGCTTCCTTATCAACACCTCTTAATAGTAGACCAGCATTATCACCAGCTTCACCACGATCTAAAATTTTACGGAACATTTCAACTCCTGTCACAGTGGATGTTAATTTTTCTCCAGCAGCTTGAAAACCAATAATATCAACAGCATCTCCTGTATTAATAACACCTCTTTCAATACGTCCAGTAGCAACAGTACCACGACCTGTTATAGAAAATACATCTTCAATTGGCATTAAAAATGGTTTTTCTACATCACGAACTGGCAGTGGAATATCATTGTCAACAGCTTCCATTAATTCTTTGATTGCAGCAACACCACCAGCATCTCCTTCTAATGCTTTAAGTGCAGATCCTTGAATAACTGAACAATCTTCAAATCCATAAGATTCTAAAATCTCCCCTGCTTCCATTTCTACTAGTTCTAGCATTTCTGGATCATCAACAAGATCAACTTTGTTCATAAAAACAACAATCTTAGGTACACCTACCTGACGCGCCAACAAAATATGTTCACGAGTTTGAGGCATAGGACCATCTGTTGCAGCAACAACTAAAATAGCTCCATCCATTTGAGCAGCTCCAGTTACCATGTTTTTTACATAATCTGCGTGACCCGGACAGTCTACGTGTGCGTAATGACGATTTACAGTTTCATATTCAACATGTGCTGTATTAATAGTAATACCACGCTCCTTTTCTTCTGGAGCAGCATCTATAGATGAATAGTCTTTTTTCTCAGCAAGACCTGAATCTGCCAAAACCGTAGTTATTGCAGCAGTAAGAGTGGTCTTACCATGATCCACGTGTCCAATAGTTCCTATATTAACGTGGGGCTTTGAGCGATCAAACGTTTCTTTAGCCATGATTAGTCTAGATAATTAAAATGTTTAATAAATGTTTTTTAATAAAACAACACAACACCATTATAAGTGGTAACTATATTGTTTATTTCTTTTCAATTAATGAAGAATAGAGCCAACGAGCAGAATTGAACTGCCGACCCCCACCTTACCAAGGTGGTGCTCTACCCCTGAGCTACGTTGGCGAAATCGCCAAATTTCAAATGCTCTATATATAAATAATAAAGGAACAAAAGTTCCTTACAAAATTTAATTTGAGCGGGAGACGAGACTCGAACCCGCGACCGTTAGCTTGGAAGGCTAATGCTCTACCAACTGAGCTACTCCCGCTTTTAATCATAAATTTGAGCACAAAATACTTAAATTATAATAAAAGCATATCAGTGGGGGTGGTAGGACTCGAACCTACTCAGTCGTAGACACCAGATTTACAGTCTGGCCCGGCTCTCCAACTCCGGCGCACCCCCTTCCAAAAACTAAGATTTCACTTAATTTTGTTTATGCAAAAGAGCCGATAGAGGGACTCGAACCCACGACCTGCTGATTACAAATCAGCTGCTCTAGCCAGCTGAGCTATATCGGCAAAAAAAAAGGTTGTATACTTGCTTTTTTAAGAACTTCGAAGAGGGCTATCCCTCTAAGCGCTTGCAAATATACAACCTTTTTTAAAATCTCAAAATTTTTTATAGAAAAACGGTGTTTTTTATTTGTATTTCTTCAATTTATACTTTATTAATTGTCTTCTTAAAGAAGAAGCTCCTAAATCAACAGATTCCTCAAAAGATTTACTTGTTTGTTTTGACACTAAAACAGAACCAGGAACCTTCACTTTAATTTCAGCAATTTTATCTTGTACTTGTCCGGTTTTTTGTAATCTTAGACAAACATCAGCACTAACAATGTTGTCAAAAAAAGTTTCCAATTTGACCAACTTTTTATCAACAAATTCCATAAGTTTAGAATCAGCTTCAAAGTTTAAGGCCTGTTTCGTGATTTCCATATGAGTCAGTTTTATTAATTAAATATTTTGCCTATAGTTTTGAAAACAATTGCCCCGACATTCTAGAATAAAAAAACACCTCAAGATGCAAAAAAGATATATATAAATTATCCCTTGTTAATGTTGCCTCAAAACCAAAGTTATTAGACGGCAGTTCATGAACCATTGTGTTATTGTTGCCTTAGTTTAAAGTGGAGCAACCAGACTGATATCGAGTTACTCCACTTAAACTTTTATGGTGAATAAATCTAACACTAAAAGTCTATATTTCCAAATTTTAACAGCCCTATTTAACAAAACTTTTGCTTTTAGACAAAAAAAGTTATAAAGTTAAATTAGAGAAGTTTTTAGTTCAATATGTAATCTTATATAGTTAGAGCATTTCAACAAATTTTTAACTAAATTTAGAGATGTTATAACATATATTTTGATTATAATTAATTAAACTAAAAATTAAACAATAAAGTTACAAAACAACTATATTTATATAAATTTATATTATGATCAATATCAATTTGGAAATTATAATGAATCAGCTTAAAATATTTTTTCTATTCTTAGCAATGACATTAACATCTTGTAATGGAAATGAACTTGAAGACTTAGAAGATATAACATTAGAAGACAATTTTGGGATTGAACGTGTCAGTGGGGTTCAATTATTATATAGCGACTCAGCAATAGTACGGGTTGAAATACATGCTCCCACTTTATTAAGATACATTGATAAAAAAAACCCAAAACAAATTTTTCCAGATGGCGTAGAAGTAGATTTTTATAATGACCATCATATTCAAACGAGTAGATTGGTTGCTAAATATGCAGAACAATTCCAAAAAGAACATATTGTGTACCTGAAAGACAGCGTTAGAATTTGGAACAGCAAAAAGGAACTATTGGAAACTAATCAATTGACATGGGATGAACCTTCAGAACAAATCTATTCAAACAAATTTGTAAAAATCACTACCCCTTCACAAATTATTACAGGATTTGGATTTAAATCCAATTTAGATTTTACGAACTGGGAAATTTATGAAGTAAAAGGCATGGTCGAATCAAAAAATGTTGTAAATAGCCCTTTTTAAGTATAAAACTATTAAGTAAGAACGTACAATTTAAGAACTTTAGTATCTAAAAAATAATTCATGTTCTTCAAAATTTACTCTAAACCAATAATTTTATTACCTTGTTTCCAACCAACTATTCAAAACAAAATGAAACTCAATCAATGAATAATGAGTATAAGCTTATTAAGATATATACGTTCATTAAACAATAATCATTTACATTCTACATACATATTGAAGAACTAATTTATCATTACACAAGCATACAGTTTATTTAATCACCATATGTTATTTGATTTTTTAATCCTTCTTGTTTTTTTATTATGTTCAGGTTTTTTTTCAGGAATAGAAATAGCTTTTATTTCTTCAGATTGTGTGCGCGTTGAAGTAGAACGAAAAAAAGGTAATAGACGTGGTCTTATTCTTGCGGGATTTCAGGACAAACCTTCAGAATTTCTTGGAACCACTCTTGTGGGTAACAATATAGTATTGGTTATACTGAGTCTTCTTGCCGGGAGTTTTTTAGAACAATATTTTTCGATAAACATTGATGAATTTGGCGGAACTATTCAAGCTACTCTTATAACGACTATAGTTGTTCTGATTTTAGGTGAATTCTTACCAAAAGTGTCTTTTCAAATAAACCCGACAGGAATATTATTTCTTTTTGCCTACCCATTATATATTATTCAATGGCTTTTAACACCCTTAGTTTGGATAATGATAAAAACTTCAAATACATTAATTGAAAAAATATTTAAAATCCCAAACGAATCTACAAAACAAGTTTTTACCCGGCTTGACCTTGAGCATTTTATTCATACAATCAAGACAACGGACGAAGATGATATTGACACTAGACTCTTTAAAAATGCATTACATATTAACACCTTAACTGTACAGGATTGCATGATTCCTAGAAATGAAATTGGGAGTATTGAAATCAATGAAAGTATAGATCAGCTTCGAGACAAATTTATTGAAACCAGCCTGTCCAGATTACTCGTATATAATGAAAGTATTGATTACATAGAAGGATATGTTCATCATCAAAGACTATTTGAAGGTCCTAGATCTATAAAAGATATTTTGTGGAAAATCCCATTGGTATATGAATTTACTCCTGTACAGGATGTAATGAATTTACTAATTAAAGAAAAACTTAATTTAGCCTGGGTTGTTGATGAACGTGGAGGAACTGCTGGAGTTGTTGCACTTGAAGATATTCTTGAAGAAATCTTTGGGGAAATAGAAGACGAACATGACCTAGGTGAAGAAGATTTAAAAATCAATGAAAATGAATATATTTTTTCAGGGAGAAACGAAATTGACCTAATCAATAAAGAATACGACTTAGACATTCCAGAAAGCTCAGAATATCATACTTTATCAGGTTTAATTGTAACATTACAGGAAGATATTCCTGAACAAGGCGAAATCATTAGACTTAAAAACTACAAATTTACAATTTTAGAAGTTAGTAATACTAAAATTGAAAAAATACAAGTTAACAGAATCCCTGACACCCCACCTAAAAGTTAATTTTTTATATTTTGAAAATTTCATAGTCTTCAACTTATATTTTTTGAATTAAATGACATTTCATATACGTCTTTGGTGTCGAATTAAATTAACACAGGACCCTATTTTCACTTATTTCATTTTATTTATATAAAAAAGGAAAAATCCACCCCCTATTAATGTCAACAAAAAAAATAAAAAGCTTATATTTGTTATGACAATTTACCTTCTTTACACTATTTAACATTAAGCTAAATATGGCTGATATTCAAGAATTAGAACGCATGGCTTCACAGGTTCGCCGCGACATTATTCGAATGGTACATAAATGTCAAAGTGGTCATCCAGGCGGCTCTTTAGGATGTGCAGAATTTTTTATTGCATTATACCAAAAAGTAATGGACCACAACCCTTCTTTTAACATGGATGGGAAAGACGAAGATGTTTTCTTTTTATCTAATGGTCACATTTCTCCTGTTTGGTACAGTGTCCTAGCTCGTTCTGGTTATTTCCCAATTGAAGAATTATCAAGTTTTAGATCCATTAATTCTCGTTTACAAGGACATCCAGCAACTCACGAAAAGTTGCCAGGAATTAGAGTTGCATCTGGTTCATTAGGTCAGGGTTTGTCCGTTGCCTTGGGAATGGCTCTTGCAAAAAAAATGAATGGTGACAATAAAATAATATATGTTTTAACAGGGGATGGGGAATTACAGGAAGGTCAGATATGGGAAGCAATGATGTTTGCGGCACATAAAAAAATTGACAATATAATCGTAACCGTTGATTGGAATGGTCAACAAATAGACGGGCCTAATGACGATGTATTAAGCTTAGGTGATTTAGAAGCCAAATGGTTATCTTTTGGGTGGGATGTATTACATATGCAAGGCAATGATATGACTAATGTTTTAGAAATTCTCACTGAAGCAAAAACAAAGACAGGCAAAAACAAACCTGTTGCAATTTTAATGAAAACAGATATGGGTCATGGTGTGGATTTTATGTCCGGGACACACCACTGGCATGGGAAACCTCCAAATGACGAACAAAAAGATATTGCTTTAGCGCAACTAGAGGAAACTATTGGAGATTACCCTCTCTAAATATTAATAACATCAATTTTATAAATTCTAAATCAATTATAATGTTAAAAAATATTGTAAGTACAGGAAAAAAAGCTACTAGAGATGGTTTTGGAGATGGTTTATACCAGGCAGGCAAAGACAATCCAAATGTTGTTGCCCTTTGTGCTGACTTAGTAGGGTCATTAAAGATGAACAAGTTCATCAATGATTTTCCTGAAAGGTTTTTTCAAATGGGAATTTCTGAAGCAAATATGATTGGCGTAGCTGCAGGTCTCGCAACTGCAGGGAAAATCCCCTTCACAGGAACTTTTGCAAATTTTTCAACATCAAGAGTTTATGATCAAGTTCGTCAGTCAGTGGCCTATTCAGGAAAAAATGTGAAACTTTGTGCATCTCATGCTGGAATTACATTAGGAGAAGATGGAGCCACACACCAAACACTTGAAGACATTGGTATGATGAAGATGTTACCCGGAATGACAGTTATTAATCCGTGCGATTACCACCAAACTAAAGCAGCCACAATCGCTATTGCTGATCACGAAGGACCTGTTTATTTAAGATTTGGGCGACCCGGTTGGCCTATGTTTACTGAGCACATGAATTTTGAAATTGGAAAAGCTTTATTGTTAAATGAAGGAACTGATGTAAGTATTTTCGCTACAGGCCATTTAGTGTGGAAAACTATAGAAGCCGCAAAACAACTAGAGCGAGAAGGAATCAGTTGTGAAATAATAAATATTCACACTATTAAACCCTTGGATACAACAGCTGTTTTAAAATCTGCAGCAAAAACCAAAGCAGTAATTGTAGCTGAAGAACACAATATTCTTGGTGGTTTGGGCGAAAGTATTTCAAGAGTACTTTCTCAAAACAATCCTACAATAATGGAATTTGTAGCAGTTAAGGACACTTTTGGAGAAAGTGGCAAAGTACCTGATTTGATTGCAAAATACGGTCTAGACACTATAGATGTAGTTAATGCCGTACAAAGAGTATTGCAAAGAAAAACAGCATTAGTATAATTTTTTTACTATTCTACTGCTAATATATCCATAAGGCAGACAAAATTAAAGTGCTTTCGTATTTACCTATCAGTACTTTTTTATCCTTGTTTTTATTTGTTTATAAAAAACTAAATTTTTGATGTTTAGGTATTCAATATTAATCAGTTTTTTTTTAATAAAATTAATTTGTTTAAACTCTTGTGATAGCCCCATCAATGTTTTTAGTGTTCAACAGGATATTAATCTGGGAATTCAATTAGATAAAGAGATAGCATCTAGACCAAATGATTTTCTGGTACTGAACCAAACGCTACACCCTGATGTCTATGCTTTTTTGTATTCCATGTTAGAAGATATACTTATTTCTCCTGATATTAAATATAAGGAAAAATATGATTGGAGATTACGTGTTATTCATAATGACTCTATAGTTAACGCATTCAGTGTCCCGGGTGGGTCATTATATGTTTATACGGGAATGTTAAAATATTTGGACAAAGTAGATCAATTAGCTGGGCTTTTAGCACATTTGATTGCACATAATGATCAACGTCAGACAACATCAGCTATAACTTCAGCACATGGATTAAATAAATTAATTTCAATTGCAAATGGCAATGCAGTTTCTGAAGAAATCAGTGAAGTGATTTCAGATCTAGGAGTATTATCTTATAGTGAAGATTTTGAAATCATTACTGATGACTTATCCGTTGACTACTTAGGAACAACTAAATATGCATGTAATAGCACAGGGCTTTTATTTAGTAAATTATATCAAGGCTTGCCTTTAATAAACAGGTTTTGGAATTGCCATTCACAACTTGATGATAGAATTACAAAAATAAATGACAAAGCGGCCCTTATTGGTTGCTCCACAAGCCTCTGGCATGACAATGGAGACAATGGAAATTACTCAGCTATGATTGCCACATTACCTTAATATTGAAATTTATTCTTCGTGATAATGCATAATAAGCGATGCAACGGAAGCATCTTCTTTTAGTTTAGGAGAAATCTGGAAAAAATGCTTATGGGCTTTATAGTTGTCGTTCAGCGCACGCCCTAAAACAATAAACCCTTCCTGACGCTGACCTGATTCAAGTAAAACTGCTGCTAAAGCATAATCAAGAATAATATCATCTATGTACTCTTTTGCTTCAGCAAGCATCTCAATCGCAACAGAATAGCATTCTTCATCCATTAAAAATTCAATGTAATGAATCCATATGCTAATTTCTTTCGGAGCAATAGCCAATGCTTTATGATAAAAGTCATGCGCTTTTTCTGAATCTCCTAAAGCATCATAAGTATCAGCCAAAGACAAACAAAATTCTTCATTGAACTTGTCAATTTTATAGGCTTGCAAAAAGGATTTTTCTGCCAAGTCCCATAAGTTTTGCATAATATAACAATTCCCAATACAGTGATAAATACGACCGCCAAAGTTATTTGTATCAAGTGCTTTTGTGTAAAAATATATTGCTTTTTTATATTCTGATTTAAACTCATAACATTGACCCATATAATACCAAACTTGAGCATCTGCTTTAAAAAAATCCTGATATTCGTTTAAATATCTTAGAGCTAAATCATATTTACCTAAACCAATTAGACAGTCTGAGTAATAATGATAGGCAGGTTCAAACCTGTCATTTATAACAATTACATAATCAAATGCTTCAGCCGCATTTTCTATCATTTCTAGATTTAAATAAGCGTGGCCCAAATTAAACCATGCCCAATAAGAATATGGGTTTTCATTAATAAAATCTTTATGAAAAGCAATTGCGTTTCCATATTCCTGAGCCAAGTCATATAGTCCCCATAAACGACTCAAGGCAATATCGTTTGAGGCATCTTTTGAAAGCGCACATTTCAAGCATTCAATAGCTTTCGAATAGTTCTTTTTTGTTTCATAAATAGTGGATTCCAAAATATGAATATCTGCTAAATCTATAACTCCTGCATACTCTTTTGCTATAGAAAGGACCTGTAGTGCCTTCTCATGCTGAAGCATTCTCAAATATATGTCTGCTTTAGTAAGATAAATATCCAACTCCGAAGGGCTATATAATACAGCCATATCCAAAGCATTAAAAGCTAAATCATATTTTTCTTGTTCTGAGAGGAGCTGAGCTTTTCGAATAAACAAAGAAGTAGAAAAAGGATGTTGTTGAATTGCGTGACGTATTACATCCAAAGCTAGATTGAAATTACTTTCATCTTCATAATAATCTGATAACATAAGAAAACTATCGGCTTCAAGGAAAGTAATTCCTCCTTCAAGTAACATGTCCTCATAACGTTTTACCAGTAATTTCAAATCAGGTTGATGTTCGCCATTATAATCATGTGCTTCCATCTAGGTTAGTTGTTTGGGTTTAAAATGAACAATATATCCATGTATATAGTATATTTATCCGTTTGGTTTAAATATACAAATAAATAATTCAATTGTCAAGAACTGTTTGTAACTATTTTGTTTATGTTATAAATTAAAAATAAATAGCATTTTTAATTATTAAAACTTTCTTTATTTATTGCCTATTAAAAGAATAATTTATTTGATTAAACTATTATAAATCAAATGTTATTCCATTAGTAATTATTTTACAATTTTTGACAAAACTTTAATTTTTGTAAATTACAGTATATTTTATGAAAAAGGCTAAAACCATTAAAATGCATTCAATAAATTTAAACTATTTAAAGCTCCTTTTTGAGTTTATAATCTTATTGAAAACGAGTATTTTATTCGGTCAAGACTCCTCTTATTTTCAGCAAAAAGTTGATTATTTAATAGAAGTGGTACTTAATGACAGCAGTCATATTTTGGAAGGCAATATTGAAATTAAATACACCAATAATTCTTCTGACACTTTGTCATTTTTATATTTTCATTTATGGCCAAACGCATATAAACATCAACAAACAGCATTTGCCAAACAATTATTAAATCAAGGGCGTTTAGATTTTCATTTTAGCAAAAAAAGGGATAGAGGGTATATCGACAAATTATTTTTCACATGCAATAATACACCTATAAAATGGAAGGAAGATTATATAAATCCCGATATTGCAAAACTACACTTACCTGAGCCTTGCAAACCCAAAGAGACAATAGTAATAAAAACACCTTTTAGAGTAAAGATTCCCGCAGATTTCTCCCGCTTAGCGCATGTAGGTCAAGCATATATGCTCTGTCAATGGTATCCAAAGCCCGCAGTATATGACAATGATGGGTGGCATCAGATGCCCTACCTTGACCAGGGAGAATTTTACTCTGAATTTGGATCTTTTAATGTAAAAATAACACTTCCAAAAAATTATGTAGTTGCTGCTACTGGCAATTTACAAACCAAATCTGAAATGGATTTTTTGGACAATAAGATTCGAAATTGTAAAAAACTAAAGTTCGATGATCTGGCTCTTGAGAAAGACACCTTTCCGTCTTCTTCATTAAAAATGAAAACCATTCAGTATACTGCTGAAAATGTTCATGATTTTGCCTGGTTCGCTGATAAACGCTATTATGTACAAAAGGATAAAATTAAACTAAACTCAGGAAAAGAAGTTGCTTGCTATGTCATGTTCAACAATCTTGAAGCAGATTTATGGAAAAATGCGATGAAATATTCAAAGAGAGCATTGAAGTTCTATTCTGAAATTGTAGGTGAATACCCATATCAATCTGTTTCTGTAGTTCAGAGTGATTATAGGGGTTGTGACATGGAGTATCCTATGGTGACTGTTATTGGTTCAGCAAATTCTGATGCGGGTCTTGACAATGTAATTACTCATGAGATTGGGCATAATTGGTTTTATGGAATATTGGGAAGTAATGAACGGGATCATCCATGGTTGGACGAAGGCTGGAATTCCTATATGGACTCAAGATATATGTCTGATTATTACAAGTTTAGCGCTGGCACTGAATATCTTGCTTATCTGTATGAAAGCAAAAACTATACTGATCAGGCAATTGAAAGTCGCTCTCAGGACCTTTCTTTTATCAATTATTATATTTGTGGCTACGCTAAACCAACCATGTCTTTTCGATATTTGCAACAATATCTCGGAAGAGCAGAATTAGATAGGATACTAAAAAAATATTACGAGAAATGGAAATTCAAGCACCCCCAACCAGAAGATTTAAGAACCATATTTGAAGCCGAAAGCACTAAGAAATTAAATTGGTTTTTTGATAATGTTATAAATTCTACCAAACACATTGACTATGCTGCAACAAAATACAGTTGCTGTAATAAACATAATAAAGCTAGAATTTCAATACAAAACAAAGGCGAAATTGAAGCTCCTTTTTCTTTAACTGCGTTAAATGATAAAGGGAAAATTATAGATAAGGTTTGGGTTAACCCAATACAAAAGGGTCAGGATTCTGTGGTTGAAATAAAATCTGCTGAGGTAGTGACATACCGAATAGATGCTGAAAAAGAAATGCCTGAGATTAACAGAAACAATAATGAGATCAGAAAATATGGTATATTCAAAAAAGGAGAGCCATTGAAATTTAAGTTTTTAGCAGATTTTAAAAACCCTGAAAAACCCAGGATCAATATTTTCCCTTTAATAGGCTTCAATTTATATGATGGGCTAATGATTGGGCCTGCAATCTATAACCTTCCAGTCCCCAGAAGAACATGGGAATATGCAATCGTCCCATTTTTTGGCACTTTTCCCCTTGCACCTGTAGGAATGGCGGAACTAAAACACAATAGCTTTATCAAAAAACACCGGCTTACAGAAGGTCTGAATTTTAAAACATATCACAAATACCGACAACCTTATTCCTCCGATCGTCCTTACACCTATAAAGAGAGGTTTTATAAAATCACACCGTTTATAGAATTGGAACTTGCCAAAACATCTGATATAAGTAGAGAACGCCATTTAATGCGCTTTGAAAACGCTTTCATTATAGAAGAAAATGGTGTGTTTGGACAAGTGGATTCGGCTTTTGTTTATACTGGCAACGATGTTACTTGGCGAAGCACTCATCGATTAATTTATAATTATAAAAATAAAGCTGTTCAGACCCCTATGAATATTCTAACAATGTTAGAGTATGCTAACTATAACAATGGCAACAAAAGAGAACATTATATAAAATTATCTCTAGAATCGAATTTTAAAATTATGTATAGCGATATCTGGGCTGTGGATCTGCGTATATTTACAGGTGCGTTCCTTTTTCATACTGATAGAGAATTTGGTGATTATTCTTTACAATTAATTGCTGGCAACAGGAAAGATTTTCATTATGATGACAATATTATGGCACGTAGAGAACAAGAAAATGCATTGTCACAACAAATATCGATAAGAGAAGGCGGGTTTAAAACTGCTGTAGAAAACATTCAAGATTTCGGGTCTAGCAACACTTTTATTTTTGCACTCAATATTAAGTCGGACATCCCCATTAAATTACCATTTCGCACGAAATACCTAAAAATTAAACCATTTTTAGACATAGGATATTATAAAAACACAGCTCCTGCAGTTACAATAACAAACCCAGCTGATGAAATCTTTGTTAGCGGAGGTATTATGTTTGATATCTGGGATGGAGCAGCAGGTATTTATTTGCCATTGTTTGGAACTAATAACATTGAAAACTACGTGAAGTCATTTTCTGGGAAAGATTTTTATAAAAGAATTACTTTTAGCTTTAATCTAAGTCGGTTTCGCTTAGAAAAAGTAGTTAACGAATTATTTTTCTAAGCTTTTTCCTCTAAGATTAAATTTAAATTTTATACTTGCCATGTTTTATCTTTTTTATTATAAATTTATTGTAAATAATACAACCAATTAATTCTTAATTATCCCTTAAAAAAAGAAAAATGAAATACTTAATATGTACCCTACTGTTATTTATTATTTTATTCTCTGCTAATGCGCAATTCCCAAAACACGTTAAGGTGCTTAATGTTGAATTAAATAACACAACAGTTTTTAGCGGTAGTTTGTCTGAAGGAAAATATGTTGATCTAAGATTTGGGATGATAAATACCATTAATTGTTATACAAAGGAACAAAAAAGATTTTTTGATGGACATCATGTTTTGCATGCCTTTGAAGTGCCAGCAGAAACTAAGGTACTAGTTGAACTAATTACGCGGGGAGACATGAGTATTTATGGCTACATGATCGATTCAAAAAGCTATATTGTGCCGCCATATGTTGAACACGTAAGTAAATCAGGTTGTGCATCTAGCTGTAAGCCTTACGGAGAATTGGATCGCATCATGATAAAATCAGGCAATATACCAATGAACGTAATTGTTGGAGTTGCTGGAATAGATGAGGCAAATAAAGGTGCATTTAACCTAAAAATTACAACGCGTAAATAGATTTCCTTTATTAAAACAAATAAATTTTAATTGTTTTTGTTGTTTTATTTTCGTTGTATTTTATTGTAATAAAATAGGTTGTTCTTGTTGTTTATTAAACGAATAAAATATATACCATTCTGCAAGAAAGAAACATCTAAATGCATAAATTCATTTATATATTTAGTTCGTGAATAAACAATAGATCCTTGAGCATCAAGCAAAAGAATGTCATAAGGGCCACTTTCTTCAACTGTTATATTAACCAATTCTTCAGTAGGGTTGGGGAATAATTTTAATTTAATAGGATTGTTCTTAAAGTACGATATTTTTGTAAAAATACTGCAATCGGCATTTCCAGGGATAGTACTATTCCCCGCTTGTGCACCAATCGAATTAGAAGACACTTGGCCGTAATATTCCGCAGCCATAAAATATGGAAAAGCGGGCTCACCATTGAGTTTGGTAGTTAAAAAATATGCATATGTCCCTCCTGGATATTCTGGAGTAATACAATTACGACCATTAAATTCATCCAAGTCTCCAGAATTAGCAACAAATTCATAGTCTTCAATATAGGTGCCAAGGTCAAAATTTCCCCCAGCAGTTACATTGGGCCCAGCAGGATTAGCTACCTGCCCATTGGGCAAAGTATTCCTAACTGTTATAGTACGCAATTGATAACTACTAGAAACCCGCCCTATTGTACTAAGAGAATCGTTAGGGTCTGAATATCCAAATGGGCCATAAATTGGGTAGCCATCAAATGCAAATCCTATTATTGGAGAATGCATGGAATCATTATCTGGATATAGCACTAAAGGGTTCGCATGATAATGATACGTTCCAGTTCCTTCACTATGCCCATTTCCATTTGGGTCCATTGTAGATCCTTCTGAAACCCATGCGTCTGCATTCCATACCCCATCTCCATTAGTAACATTTGAGTTCAATTGATGATCATAAGAACGCGCATCCCCATACCCAAACATAGGTATGCCATTTAAGGCCAGCCCTATTGCACCTTTGGGAGTTCCAGTTTTTGGCCCCATTTCTGGTTGAGGAAATCGCGTGAATTTAAAAGTTTTATTTTGCGCAGCAGGCAACGTGGGGTTTAACCAAGGGCCCATCAAATAACTACCCAAACCATTGGCACGAACAAATACATTTGTAGATGTTGTACATATTTGCAAAACATCGGCAGAGTCTGCCATGTTAACAGATTGTATATTAGATGTGTTTTGAGGCCAGTTTGGATAATATTCATAAGTAGCTGTCCCAGCACTTAAAATCCAATCATTTATAATAGGATCTTGTCCTGTTAAATAGAAAGGAAAGATCAAATAAAAAATAGCTAGATTCAATTTTTTTGTTTTTTTCATCAATATGAAAGTATTAAGTTTTATGACAATTTTTAAATAATGCAATTAAATCAACCACCTAAAGAAATTTGATCTTTTTTCATTGCTTAACAAATATAATATAATCTTTTTGGGTGTCATTTTGTAATATTATGAAATAGATCCCTTCAAATATTTCTTTATCAAATTGTAACGGGATAATATGCCTTCCTTTTGTTAATCTGCCATTGTGAATTTCTTTCACAACCTGCCCATTGACATCAATAGCCGTAATTGTTATGTCACTAGAATATGCCATATCAAATTTTAAATTCGATTCTTTATTTATAGGACTTGGGAAAACTACTGGATTTTCAAATAATCTAATATTAATAGGTTTAATATTTACTGTGTGAAAATTAAATTTTGCTAAAAAAAGTTCTAATCCTCCAAAGGCATAAAGAGTTATTGTATCAAATTCAGTAATAGATTGATATGATCCAAACATATATAATGCATTCGAAGTATTATCAACCAGTATATTAGAAACCCATTCTCCGTCAAATTTTTGATCGTTTATAGCATTCCCATCTTCATCTAAAGAAATGACAAATATTTGATTATTAATATGACTAGGAACAAATGAAGACCTTTCAAGGGAATCATTACCATAAAAAATGGTGCCTTGAAATACACCAGATACGTATAACTCCTTTCTACTTTCGTTCCAAAGTAAATGATTAGTCATGATCAAATCATAACCTTGAAGGGGGCATAACCATCTAAATTGAGCACTGGAGTCAAGAGAAAGGACATAGGCATCAAATTCCTGGAATGGGACAAGCTGGGTACCATTAATATTTATCTCATCTTGGTAAGATCCTGCTAGATATATATTATCGTATCCATCCTGATCAATGCCAGAAGAAATACCACCAAAAGTGTAGTTCCATAAAATATCTCCTTTGTCATCGTATTGAGTCAATAATGTATTGCCCGTTGTATTCCCATATAAGGTGTCCCCACCAATATAAACAATATCTCTATAGAGACTAGAAACAAGGATATTGCCATGACTATTTATATTCAGGCCCAAAATATCTTCTATTGCTGGAGACCCCCATTGTTTTGCCCAAATATAATTGCCTAAAGTGTCCATTTTAATTAGGTAATTGTCACTATTTGTGTGTCCCTCTAGTGTGTCAGAACCGATTATAATACTACCTTGGAAATTGCCAGCCCAATAAACAGTATTATCATGTATTGCTATATGTTTTCCCTGATCAAACCCTGTATTCCCCAAATTTGTTCCCCACAAGAATTGTCCATCTGGTGAAAATTTTATTAAAAAAGCATCTGAATTTCCTTTGCTCTCAAAAACTTGCTGGCCGACCCAAAGACTATCATTAAAATAACCAGAAACCCAGCAATTATTTTGTTCATCTATAGCTAAGTGAAAACCCCTGTCTTTATGACTTCCACCAAAACTAAATTCAATTAAAATGTTTCCATATGAATCGCTTTTAAAAAGATAAACATCGTCAAGACCCATATTATTTATTGTATCCAAAGAACCATCAATATATGACACACCCCATATATTGCCTTGTTTATCTATAGCAATTTCTGAAGAATACTCATTATTATACCAACCAATACTTTTTGCCCATACAGTATTGAAATTCTGACAATACGCTATTGGCAAAAAAAACAATAGTAGATACAAACATAATAAACACTTATGGGCCATCTGAATTTATTTCTAAGATTACATTATCAATATCCCTGAGTATACGAAAAAAATGTTTGAAGCGAAATAAAAAATAAAAATATAATATAGCTAACATTAAAAAAATATGAGGCCAGAAACTCGTATAAAGCGGTTAACTTAGGTTAACTTTTTGGGTTTTTTTTATTTTGAACCAAAGAAAATTAATTAATACAGCCCAAATAGAAGTGAACATAAAGGAAGTATACCAAGTAATTGAATCAGATATGTCTTTAAAAATCAAATGGCCCAAGCCAAATACATTAGTAATAGGTAATATTGTTTGAATTATCCCAAGTTCTTCTACTGGAATCAAACTTATAAAAACAACAATAAAAAGTAATATTGAAATGGCAAAACTATTAGAATATGCCATGATAGTATTTTTACTAATAGAAACAACCACTCCAAAAAGGCCTATAATAAATAACCAATTGGGCAACCAGAGTATAAAAAGACTAGTTAATTTTTCCAATGTTAATAGATTTTGAATACTTAAAACCAAACTTTTAGTTACACCTTCAACTTCACTGTTTATACCTGTTTGAATACCTATATAAACAACTATCATATGTAATAAAGTTGCAATCAAAATCATGAACAGGTTACTCACAAAAAGGGATTCCCCTTCAAATTCAGCTTTTATGACCAATGCTCTGATAGACCAGATTATTATCAGGATAAAAATCAAGTTAAGCGTATTAGAAGCAATCCCTTTGACTTGCTCCATTATTCTATGAATTAACAAAAAAGGATCCAGAATATTGGTTTTCTTCAAAACAATAGGATTAATAACCGAATTCTCCAACCCTTTCTCCTGAGCATTATTATCAATTATTCTATCTTCATATTTTTCCAGAAGATGTAAAACTTCGTCAACTTCTTTACTGTTTTGCATTCCATTAAAAATACATTCAATTTCCCCTTCATAGTGTTTTTTATTTGGAACTGATTGAATGTCGAAAACAAGGCCAATATGAATGCTGTCAAGTTCTAAGAAGTGTAAAACTTCATCTCTATTCTCAAGATGTATTATTTTTGTTTTTAAGCGAAATAATTCACGTAAAGAATTAGGCAAATTATTTCCTTTAACTAAACCTATTGTGGGTTTATGAATTGTTCCCATTGTAAGATTAATCCTCTCTGCAGTAAAATTCATAATAGCAGAAAAGAACAAAAAAGGAATAAAAAAGGCAAAAGCCAATCGCAACCAAAATTGGATATTAAAAAAAATCAACTTAACAGAATTCAGCATTATAGGAGTCTTTAAGAAAACATTATACATAAGTTTTCAACATATTAAGGGCACTTTTCATACTTTTGTAGATTAGATCAAAAGTCGCATATATTTTATTTTTGCATTTGCTATCGATAGACCTTAATTTAAAGGCTTAATATGTTTAATAAATATAAAAGTAGAAATAGTCTTTTTAAATATGCAGGAATTAAAGAAATATTACAATGCCGTTGAGGCAGCTATTACTAAGATAGGTCTTACCCCCAGTATGTTCCGAGGGGAAAAATCTGGCGAATGGACTGTGCAAAGAGGAGAATATACGATTTGGATAGACGTCTGGAAAGATGAGCCTAATCAGGTTGCCTATTTACAAGTAGTTGCTCATGTAATGGATATCCCTGAAGAAGCTCAATCCGTATTGTTTAGGGAATTATTACAAATTAACCTTGAACTATGTGGTATTGCTTTTGCAGTGCATGGTGAAAAAGTTGTGTTGAAAGGAACCAGATTTGCAGAAGGTCTAGACTCTGAAGAAGCTTATGGGATGATAATGTTAATAAGTAAATACGTAAGTAATTTTTCTCCTAAACTACGCCTTCGCTATTTAAACAATGGGAAGCCAGGTGTCCCCCCTATTTTAAAGCAATGATTAAAACTTATTATAACTCCCCTATAGGAAGATTCGTTATTAAAGGTAATGGTGGCAAAATAACTTCACTTAGGATAGAAGAAGAAACAAAGCATTTTTCAGGCCAACTTCCTCACTACATAACATTGTGCATCAATGAATTAGATGCCTATTTTAAAAATGAACTCGAACGTTTTTCTGTTGATTTAGATTTTAACCAAGGAACTAAATTTCAACGAAAAGTGTGGTCTGAGTTACTTAATATCCCATATGGAAAAACAACTACTTATTTAAATATTGCTCAAAAAGTCAGCACCAGAAATGCGGTCAGAGCAGTTGGACGGTGTATTGGACAGAATCCTTTTGCCATAATTGCACCCTGTCACAGAGTTATTGGCTCTGACGGTAGTCTTACAGGATTTGCATATGGATTGGAAACAAAACGTTGGTTATTAGAACTTGAAAAATCAAAATTTTATGGCATTCAAAATAAACTATTTTAGTAATCATATATTCTAACATTAATAACCTCCTCGATCTTACATTTCACCACAAAAAGCTAGAAGAAAATAAATGTTATAATTATTTTCGTTAAGCCATTGTTAATGAACCGCTAAATTTAAGTTCAATATTTGTATTTTTTATACCTTACTTTTACCTTTATCCATTGCTTTTTTACTTGACAAGTAATGATAATGTAATTTAATTCTTTAAGCACTTTTCTTATTCCCTAATTAATTTCATGACAAAAGGAATTATTGCCGCAGGTCACCATAAAACTGCAGAAGCTGCAGCCCTCATATTAAAAGATGGGGGAAATGCCTTTGACGCCGCTATTGCTGCATTTTTTGCTTCTTTTATTTCGGAACCATGTATGAGTTCAGCAGGAGGGGGAGCGTTTGCAAATGTTTTAACGGCTCAGGGAAAATCTGTTTTTTTAGACTTTTTTTGCCAAACGCCAAAAGTAAAAAGGCCTGTCTCGGAAATGGAATTTGAACCTATGATTGTAAATTTTGGTGAAACATCTGAAACTTTTTATATAGGTATGGGTGCTATGGCAGCACCTGGTGTAATTGCAGGGATTTATCATATTCATGAACATTTTGCAACAATGCCAATGCATGTTTTAATAGAACCTGCTTTAGAATATGCTCGAAAAGGCGTGGTTATTAATGATTTTCAGTTTTTTGATATTTGTGTTTTAGAGGACATAATGACCAAAGAAGAAGAAGCTAGAAAAATATTTTATCCAGAAGGAGAACCTCTTGCTGTTGGCAAGAAATTACATATGCCTAAATTAGCAGATTATCTTGAATTTCTAGTAAAAGAGGGTAAAAGAGAATTTTACGAAGGTGAATTCGCAAAGAAATTAGTCGAAGACAGCTGTTCCAAAGGTGGTGCGCTTACTATGGATGATATGGTGGATTACAAAGTCAATAGTAGCAAACCTTTATCATTCCCATACCGTAATAAAATAATTCTAACCAATCCCCTGCCAAGTATCGGAGGCACATTAATAGGTCTTATGATGCGAAAATTAGAAAAAAGATTTCAAAACAATTATCAGCCTTTTAGCACTCAACATGTACAGACATTACAAAAAATTATAGATGAAGTATATCGCATTGAAAAGACTGTCCCTAATTTAAATAAAAAATGGGGTAGCACATCCCACTTTAACATTGTAGACAAAAAAGGTAATGCGATAAATATAACTATGTCCAATGGTGAGGGTTGTGGCTATATGGTTCCAGGAACAAATATTATGATGAATAATATGCTTGGAGAGGCTTCTTTGCTTCCAAACGGTTATCATAGTTGGGTGCCTGACACACGTCTTTCTTCTATGATGTCTCCTACTCTTGTTGTTAACTCAGAAGGCAAATTCGAAATTGCTACAGGCACAGGTGGTGGAAGTCGAATCCCCTCAGTTATTGTTCAGGTATTACATTATATAATCGATTTTGGGATGGATGTTGATACTGCAGTAGATGCGGCTCGGATGCATAATGAACATTCTGAATTGAACTTAGAACCAGCATTTATTCAAAAACATCTCCCTGTGGATCAACTTAATGTAATTAATTGGGAAGCCCCCGCAATGTTTTTTGGAGGAGTACACACAATCCATAAAAAAGGGGATGACTTATTTGCATCTGGGGATGACAGGAGAGATGGGTTCGCTATGATAGCATAAGCTAATATGTTTATATACAAATTGGCTTATAATTTTAAGTTTAACCTGTCCACAATGATTATTCAACAATAATTTACTATTTTTGTAGACATTACTAATAATAAGAGTATGCATTTAGGGATATAGAAGGAAGACATTTTTTCTTCTTTACGGTCTTTCATTGAGACTCAAATGCCCTAAAAAAGGAATTCAATTCAATAGTTAGGTTAACATCAATTTTATTCTTTGCTTTATATTGATTAGCCTACATACCTTTTGAAGGTTTTTTTAATAATCACACAAGTTGTTAGAAAACAATGCATTTACACATATTTTGTGATTAAAATACATTGTTCCAACTTGTTTTAATATATAAAGATGGGATGTTCTAGTTGCTCAACTACCAAAAATGGAGAGCCAACAGGGTGTAAAGGAAACTGCTCAGCCAGTTGTAATAAATTAAACTCATTTGATTGGTTATCGCATATTGATTTGCCAGACTACGGAGCGTATAATCTAGTAGAGGTTAGTTTTAATAATGGCTCCAGGAAAGAAATTTTTAAAAAACCAGACTTTGTTTACATTTCTACAGGAGATTTAGTGGCTGTAGAAAGCACAGCAACTGGTTATGATATCGGACAAGTTTCATTAATGGGCGAATTAGTTGAATTGCGCCTTAAAAACCGAAAAAAAATTGATCGCAAAGTATTACCTAACGTTCTTCGAATTGCTAATGAAAGAGATCGAGAACGATTAAAAGATGCACGCGATTCAGAAAGAGAGGCAATGATACGCGCCCGAGTTATTGTTAATGACCTGGGGTTGGACATGAAGATAGGAGATGTTGAATACCAAGGAGATAAGCGGAAAATAACTTTCTATTATACTTCGGATGGACGTGTAGACTTTAGAGAACTTATTCGAGTATTTGCTAGAGAATACAAAGTAAAAATAGAAATGCGACAAATAGGTGCCCGCCAGGAGTCCGCAAGAATTGGTGGCATAGGATCATGTGGCAGGGAACTTTGTTGCTCTACATGGTTAACAGATTTTATGTCAGTTTCTACTGTAGCTGCGCGTTATCAGAACCTAGCCATTAACCAGTCTAAATTATCTGGCCAATGTGGAAGACTCAAATGTTGCCTAAATTATGAACTTAATGCTTATCTAGAAGTCCTGCAGGAATTCCCTAAAAATGTTAATACTATAAAAACTAAAAAGGGAAATGCTATTCTCATTAAAACAGATATCTTTAAACGAATTATGTTTTTTGCATATAAAACAGATTTTGGTATTTCTGAAATTCACCAACTATCTATTGAGCAAGTCAAAGAATTAACAGAACTAAATAAAAAAGGGACGGTTCCAGAAAGTTTAAAAGATGTTAGTGTTGTAAGTGATTTTATAGATATAAAGGACAAAGAACTAAACTTTATTGATGGTGCCGGAAGTCTTGAACTAAAACCTCTGTCTAATAAAAAGAAAAGAAAAAAAAGAAATAGTAAAAGAGGAGCGAAAAATAAAACTAAAAACGAACAAGGCCCAAATAAACAATCAAATAACAACAGAAATAAGAAACGAAAGAAAAATAACCCCCAGGGGAAAAATAAAAACCCTAATAACAATAATAACACTAACAAAACAAAGTAAAAATGATTAACATTTACTCCTTTTTAATCAGGTGTACTGTTATCTTATTATTCCCTTTCTTCTTTAGTTGCAACTCTTCAATTTATGACGAGACAATTATTATTGAAAAAAGTGAATGGTCAATTGATAATCCAATTAATTTTAATTTTGTTATTGAAGATAGTTCGAAATTATATAATATTTATTTAGAGGTACAACATGATATAGACTATCAATATCAGAACTTTTATTGTTTAGTAGAATCCTATGCCCCTGGAGGGTTGGCACAGCGCCAACAAAACACTGTAGAACTTGCAACAAGAAAAGGCAAATGGAAAGGCAAATGCAATTCAGAAGTTTGTATCAGTAAGATTCCATTTATTACAAAAACAAAGTTTGACGTTTCAGGCGCATATAAAATAATATTTACTCAATTTACACGAAACAATCCTCTAGAAGGAATACAAAGTTTAAGGCTAACAATAAACGAGGCTATCTAAGCCAACAAATAAATGACTTAAAATTTATAAATTAAAACAAATAACTTTTGTGAAAAAACAACAATTTACTTTGATATACTTATTGCTGACTGCTCTAATTATAATTTCTAGTTTTAGTTGTGAAACTGATAATTCTATCAACTATACACATACTGACCCCATAATTGATGTTCCTGAATTTAACAGAGATAGTGCTTTTAGTTATGTCCAAAAACAAGTTGATTTTGGCCCTAGAGTTCCAGAAACAAAAGAACATAATGCCTGCGCAGATTGGTTAAAGAAAAAATTTGATTCCTTTGGATGGAATACAAAATTTCAAGAAGCAGATGTTACTGGTTTTGATGATCAACCAATGCACATAAAAAACATTATCGCTACAATTAACCCGGAATTAAAAACTAGGGTGCTCCTATGTGCACATTGGGACACCAGAAGAATAGCAGACCAAGATACAGAAAACAAGGAGAAACCTATTTTAGGTGCGGATGATGGAGGCAGTGGTGTAGCCGTATTAATCGAACTGGCAAGAGCTATAAGTACTAAAGAAATAAACCTTGGTATTGACATTGTACTTTTTGATGCAGAAGACCAAGGGGAATCGAGTAATGCAAAAGGAGAATACCGTAAAGAAACATGGTGTATAGGCTCTCAGCATTGGAGCAAAAACATGCACACTATGGCAAAAAAGCCTTACATGGGAATACTATTTGACATGGTAGGCTCAAAGGGGGCACGGTTCCCACGAGAAGGTCTTTCTGTACGTCATGCAGCAGGTGTTGTAAATCAAGTTTGGGGTGAAGCCTTGGGGTTGGGGTATAGTGATTTGTTTGTGAACGATAAATTTCACGAATTAGTTGATGATCATCTTTTTATCAATGATATCGCAAAAATCCCAACTATTGACATAATTAATTTACCAACGAATCCAACTGCCAATGGCACTTTTGGCCATTATTGGCATACACATAAAGACAACATGTCTATTATTGACAAGCATACACTTGGAGCTGTTGGAGATGTTATAATACAGGTTTTGTATAAAAACTCTGCAGGGATTTTATAGGGAGAATAATTTAAGATGATATCTGAGATTTAATTATTAATTTTTTCTTTGCTATTTTTACGCTGAAAAACACTGATTAATTTTCTATACTTTTATCCATAAATAATTATATAATGAAAATTCCAAGATTAATCCTTAAGCAACTCTATACATTTAATAGTCTGGAAAATGTTAGTGGTGGTGTGAAATTTAGTATTAAAAATAGATTAAGTGATGCTTCTTTTACTGGGTTAAAAGGAGTTAAAATAAATGATAATGTTGTTCCTGAAAATGCTATAAAACTTCAATTAGGAGATGGGTCTACTTTAGATCCAGGAGGATTAAGTACATCCAATCCTATTCAATTCAATTTACGGGATACTGTTGATATGATCTGTGCCATTCCTCATCTTGAAAATGGGAAATATAAACTAGAGATTACGTTTAGGGCTGAGCCGTTTGGAGATCTCACGTTAGAAGTTGAAGATGGCGTGTCTATGAAAGATGATAACAGGGTCGTTATTCCAAGAGATTCTATTGATGATTATTCTAAAAATGCCATTCACGCTCGTCAAGATTTTGCTAAAAAAATCACAGGGGCAGAACTTAAACATTCAGCCCATTTCTCATTTGACCCTCATATTTTGGCAGGGAATTGTGAAAATTTCACTGGGGTTGCTCAAATTCCAATGGGTCTTGCTGGCCCAATCAAGGTTAATGGTGAATATGCTAATGGAGAATTTTTGGTCCCTATGGCAACAACAGAAGGAACTCTAGTCGCATCCTATAACAGAGGGATAAAAGTCATGAATTTATCAGGCGGCGTTAAGTGTACGGTTGTTAGAGATGCCATGCAAAGAGCTCCTGTGTTTGTTTTTGAAGATGCTCGAGCAGCAAGAGATTTTGTGGATTGGACTAAAAAGAACTTTTCAAAAATCGCTGAAGAAGCTGAAGCAACATCAAGTGTAGCTAAGTTGCAATATATTGACCCTTATTTATCTAACAAGTTTGCTTTTTTACGATTTAATTTCTCAACGGGAGATGCAGCTGGGCAAAATATGGTAGGCCGAGCTACTTTTGCAGCATGTAGTTGGATTTTAGAGGCTTACACAGAAAACGAAGTCAAACATTTCTACTTGGAATCTAATTTCGCAACCGACAAAAAGGCTTCTCAGGTTAATATCATGCGTACTCGAGGAAAGCGAGTGACAGCAGAAGTAACACTAAAGCGAGATGTTTTGATACAACATATGCGTGTTGAGCCAGAACAACTTGCTTATCATTCAAGTGTTGCAAATATTGGTTCTATTATGTCAGGAGCAAATAATAATGGCGCTCATTCTGCAAATGCCATAACTGCTATATTTATTGCTACCGGCCAAGATGTTGCTAATGTGTCAGAATCTTCAGCAGGAATTGCATATACAGAAATAACAAAGGAAGGAGATTTGTATATATCAATTACTATCCCATCTTTAATTATTGCTACTTATGGAGGAGGAACAGGATTAGCAACTCAAAAAGAATGTTTACAGATTCTTGATTGTGTAGGAAAAAACAAGGTCAATAAGCTTGCTGAAATTATTGCCGGCGTTGTTTTGGCTGGCGAAATTTCTCTTGGCTCTGCTATATCTTCATCAGACTGGGTCTCTAGCCATGAAGAATATGGCCGTAACAGATAAAAACAAGCTAAACATTATAATAGCATTAAAATTAAAATAGACATGAAAAAGGTATTGCAATTACCATTTAGCACCTTTCTTTTATTTTTTTTGTTGGTCTCCTGCGACCCAAATCCTTGTGACGGCATTAATTGTGACAATGGAGTTTGTGATACAGTAACAGGAACTTGTTTATGTATTGGCGGATACGAACAAGATACTTCTGGACTATGTACAATACAGTGGACAACAAAAATGGCTGGCAATTATACAGTTAGTGATAGCTGCACAGGAACCCATTCAGGGTCAACTAATTATCCTGTAACCCTCACTCCTACATCACCTAAAACTATTGATTTTAGCACACTAGGAAGCCTAGGAACCCCAATAATGGCAACTCACAACACCTCCTCTACTTTTATTATTGACACGACCTTTACAAATGGAACTATTCTAACTGGAACCGGTTCCCTAATAGACACTAACTTAATTGTTAATTATATAGTTAATGATACTATTGGTGGAAGTATTGATACATGCTTGGCTACCTTTAGCAGGTTGTAGTTTCTCATTTTCATAGAAACCAGTTGTTACCTGCCTACAAATACTAATAAAACTGAAATATCGGCAGGTGAAATACCGCTAATACGACTTGCTTGGCCAATAGTTGCGGGTTTTAATTGATTTAGTTTTTCAACCGCTTCAGAAGAAAGACCTTTAATTGCAGAATAATCTAGACTATCATAAAGGCGAACATTTTCCAAGCGGTTTATTTTTTCTACCTGGTCTTTTTCCTTGCGTATATACCCTTCATATTTTAAGTTGATCTCTGCACTGCTAACAAACTCCTCCTCAAATTGATTCATATATTCCTGAACCATAGGAATTGCTTTCATAAAATCTTTTATCTCCATATTCGGCCTCATCAGAATCTTGTGCATTTTCATCTTTTGACGTAATGGTGCAGAGCCTTTTGCTAAAAGAATTTGATCTATTTCCTCCGGAGAGATACTATAATTACGAACAAATTCAGCAATTTTATTTTGCGCAGTAATTTTTTCTTTTACCCGGACCATCCTTTCTGCTACTGGAATCCCTAAGTTCTCGGCTAAATGAGTTAAACGAATATCTGCATTATCCTGACGAAGTAAGATTCTATGTTCTGCCCGCGAGGTAAACATCCGATAAGGTTCTTTTGTCCCTTTGTTTATTAAATCATCAATAAGGACACCAATATAGGCTTCAGATCGTTTCAAAACAAAAGGATCTTTTTCCTGAATCTTTAGATGCGCATTAATTCCTGCCATAAGGCCTTGTGCAGCAGCTTCCTCATAGCCAGTAGTACCATTAATCTGTCCAGCGAAAAAAAGATTTTCTACCAAACGGGTTTCCAGCGTTACTTTTAGTTGTGTTGGCTGGAAAAAGTCATATTCTATAGCATAGCCAGGGCGAAACATTTTCGCATTTTTAAAACCAGGAATCAGCTTCATGGCTTTGTACTGAATGTCTTCAGGCAAAGAGCTTGAAAAACCATTAACGTATACTTCACATGTATCCCACCCTTCGGGTTCTATAAAAAGCTGATGTCTTTCCTTATCAGCAAACCGTTCAATTTTGTCCTCAATAGAAGGGCAGTAACGAGGTCCAATCCCCTGTATCCTACCTGTAAACATAGGAGATTTCTGAAAACCTGTTTTCAGAATCTCATGAACTGCTTTATTAGTATATGTAATGTGACAAGGACGTTGTTTTTGCAGTTTTGGTGTATCGGTGTATGAAAATTTTCCAGCAGGTTCGTCCCCGGGCTGAATTTCCATCACATCCCAATCAATCGTACGACCATCTACACGAGCAGGTGTCCCGGTTTTCATTCTATTTGCTTCAAATCCCAATTCAATTAATTGCGCAGTAATACCAGTGGAAGCACGTTCCCCAGCTCGCCCGCCACTAATCTTCCGTTCACCAATATGTATAACCCCATTTAAAAAAGTTCCATTAGTTAGAATAACGGTCTTAGAATTAATTTCTAACCCCAAAGAAGTTCTAACTCCTTTAATAACACCATTTTTAACAATAAGGCCCACAACCATTTCCTGCCAAAACGATACATTTGGATGTGATTCAAGCATCATGCGCCATTTTTCAGCAAAGCGCATGCGGTCACTTTGTGCCCTCGGGCTCCACATGGCAGGTCCTTTCGAAAGATTTAACATGCGGAACTGTATCATCGTATGATCAGTAACTATTCCCGAATAACCCCCTAAGGCATCAATTTCACGAACAATCTGACCTTTTGCAACACCGCCCATTGCAGGATTACAAGACATCTTAGCTATTGTTTCCATATTCATGGTAACTAAAAGTACATTAGACCCCATATTAGCAGCTGCTATTGCAGCTTCACAACCTGAGTGCCCTCCTCCAACAACAATGACATCATATTCCGGAAACATTTATCAAAAAATTATTACTATTTTATAAAAAAAATTGTTATCCCTTACAAAGATACAACTTTAGAGAGTTTTTATTAAATCTATATAAGTTTTTGACTAAAAGACAATTAATTATTACTTATATCATCATTTGTAAAAAATTAAGAATTTTATTTATTGTATATTTGCAATAAAACCACTAACGGCATTTTTTCTTGATTCTTCTGTGAACATTCCGTTTTCTTTTATGTTTAGATTGTAGCCCTTGGTCAATTTAGATGGCATATGTATACTTTTAAATTTTTCATTTGGTTTTTTTTGTTCTTTGTTACAAATAAATTTGTAGCTGCTCAATGTGGTATCACCAATACTATAGTATATGGGAAGGTTTTGGATGCACGCACAGGCCAAGAACTACCATTAGCAGATTTGTATTTTAAAAATTCTCAACAGGGGGTCACTTCTGACATTAATGGAAAATATAGACTTAATTCTTCAGTTGAAGTAGATAGCATTGTTATTCGTTATCTTGGTTATGCAGAAGCAACCTATCCAGTTGTTTGTGGGTCAGAACAAGAAATAAACATTGAATTAAATGAATTGGGTATTTCTCTCGGAACGGCAACTGTTCGTGCAAAACGCAAAAAGATAGTAAAAGATACCGCAGCAATTGCATTATGGCGACAAGTGAAAAATAATCGCTCAAAAAACTCCATTGACAACCTTTCTTCTTACAAATACACTGACTACACCCAAACAGGATTTGACTGGTTTAATCCCAATAAAAACATAATAGGGCTCAAGTTTTTATTAAAACCTCTTTCGGTTATTGATGATTATGTTGCGAAAGATAAAACAGGCACTCCATTCCTTCCTATGATGATCAGGGAAACGATTACCGAAGTTCGTTATCAAAAAAATCCTTTAAAAAAGAAAATTAATATTATTGCTGATAAAATGTCTGGCATGGACAATGAATCTTTAACTGATTTTATTGGTACTGAGCTTGACGAAATGAACTTTTACAAAGATCTAATCATATTGACTGGAAAATCTTTTATTAGTCCATTTGCCAGCACTGCAAACTTAACATACAAATATTTTTTAACTGACAGTTCAGTCATTGAAAATGAAAAGTATTATGAACTTACTTTTGTTGGAAAAAGGAAACAAGACTTTACTTTTATGGGGGTGGCATGGATTCACAAAGCCAGCTATGGTATTGCATCTATAAACTATGAAATATCTCCACATATTGCATTGAATTTCATTAAGGAATTAGAAGGTTCACATACGTATAAACAAACTGCAGAGAAGGTTTGGTTAAAGGAAAAGGAAATAATGAATGCTAAAGTAGCATTTGCCTTTTTTGATTTTGGTTCACGCAAAAACCGCCAAAGAAAAAATCAAATACGCATACGTAAAAAATTATGGCGTTATAATACGTCTTTAAATCCTGTTTTTGAACCTGAAGTGTTAACGCAGGAAAATATGATGTATAATGAAAGATCAAATGAATTAACCATGAATGAATGGGACTCCATCAGACCCTTGGGTTTAGATTCCTTAGGATATGGAACATATGAAATGATTGATTCTATTCGTAGAACCCGTTTTTATAAGAACATGGATCATTTACTGTATTCCCTGATTACTTCTCATATTCGTGCTGGTAAAGTTGAATTTGGCAGTTATTCAGAATTTTTTAGTTGGAACCAAATAGAAGGCTATCGATTTAAATTGGGTATGCGAACTACAAAAAAGTTTTCTAAGAAGTATCAGTTTTCTATTTATAGTGCTTATGGTATAAAAGATCAGTCTTGGAAATATGGTTCTGAATTAAAGTGGCTAATGCCTTCAAAAAACAGAAAATGGAACCTATTACATTTCTCATGGTTTTCCGACTATAGAATGCTTAGCCAAGACAACAGAGCTGTTCAACACGATGATTTCATGAATGTGATTAGCAGATCAATGCCAATGGACAGGCTAATGAAAATGGACGAAGGGTTTGTTTCCTGGCAAAAAGATTGGTTTATGGGGTTTTATACCAAATTGTCTTATAAGTGGACAAGATTTTATTCTGTTAACGAAGGTTTTGTATTTAGTAAAAATCAGGGCGAAACTATATTGCCACATCTTACTACTTCCGAATTTATATTTAAGGTGCACTGGGGTCATGAAGAAAGGTTTTGGGTTGACAATTCCGGATTTAAACGATACTCCTTAAACTCAGAATACCCTATTTTAGATTTAACCTATACAGCAGGCATTAAAGGGCTTTTACATAGCGAACACAATTACCATAAAATTGATTTTTCAATGCGCCACCGTTTAAACTCACCTATTGGATATACAAAGTATCAAGTGCATGCCTCTAAGTCATTCGGATCAGTGCCCTACCCTGCAATGTCAGTTCTTCTTGGCAATGAATCTATAATGCGTAATGCTTTTGCTTTTAATTTAATGAATGAATTTGAATTTGTAAGTGATATGTATGCAACAATTTGGATCACACACCATTTTGACGGTCTTATATTTAACTCTATCCCCCTAATTAAAAAATTAAAATTGCGCTCTCTTTTTATTTTTAAAGGCCTTTATGGGACAGTTGAACAAAAAAACCTTTCTCTTTATGATTTCCCGGAAGGAGTTTCTGCTCCTGGTTTATATGCTGAAATTGGCTTTGGAATTGAAAATATACTCAAAATATTGCGTGTTGATTTTTTATGGAGATTAACACATTTAAATCAACCTGACATTAGGTCTTTTGGTATTAATATTAGCTTTGCTCCTAAGTTTTAATCTCTGTCGAGCAATAAACATAAGAATTAATATGATTAAGTATAGTAAAAATACTTTCTAAATGATTTACAGTAATCAGGCATCCATAGTAGTTATCTTTGATGAAGATTTTGAAGTTTCTTTAAACGTCATTCCAAATATCGCACCCATTATCCCACCAGCAATGTGGGCATATTCTGAAACATTATTGTTTTGCATACTGTGAATAACTTCTGTTCCAATAAAGAACAATACAACCAAAATAAATGTTAATGGAATGGTGCCTTTGCGCGCATCTGCAAAAGAAACAAGAACAATAAACATGAAAACTATTCCGCTGGCACCCAACAATCCTGAGTTGAATAAAACAAGCTGAAAAAAAGCAGTTACCAAAGCAGTAGTAACCATCATAATGAAAATATTTCTACTACCATATTTTTCTTCCATTATAGGTGCTATAAGTAAAAATATAGACATATTCCCCATAATATGAGCTTGGTTGGAATGACCCATTGTATAGGTTATTATCCTTAGGTAATCTAGTGGATTTGACCAACTAAAATAACCATTAAGCATGAAAAAATTTTTTGTTATAGGCCCTAGAGAGTCAGGGCCAGAACCTACAGAAAAAATTAAGTCTACGACATATACACCTATACAGATTAATGAAAATGTAAGCACTACTGGAGAGTTATATCTTATTTTTAATGGCATGTGTTTTGTTTTAATACTACAATTTATACATATGCTATATAACTTAACCAAATCAGTATTTTAATAATTCCATAAAACCACTAATTCATCAAGTATATACTAATAGTTAGCTATTCTATTTCGGGGGACTTTCTTCAAAACCCACATCAAGATTTTCTTCTGGGTTAGGGATTCCATCATCTGGGTCATTAATGCTTTGTGTAAGTTTTTGTACCAGTTTAAATTCTTGCAAAAAGACAGCAGCAATAACCCTTATAATTGTATAAATAGGAATAGCAACGACCATGCCAGTAATTCCACCAAGCTTAGCTCCAACTACAACCACCAAAAAAATCTCTAAAGGATGTGCCTTCACACTATTTGAAAAAATATAAGGTTGCAAAATAAACCCATCTAAAAGTTGCATTGAAGCAAAAACACCAACAACTTTAAATAACATGGGCATAGTAACTATATAAAAATCCACATCAAGATTTGAGCTAATAGTTACCAAAAGGGCAAACAATGCCCCTATTAATGGCCCTAGATATGGTATAACATTAATAATCGCAGCAAAAAAAGCAATTAAAAAAGAATTTGGCACTCCAAAAAAGGATAATGCTAGAGAAACATATAATGTTATCAGTGTAATTTGCAATAATATCCCACTAAAATAACGGGTAAGTAATTGTTTAATTTTTACAAGAGCAGTATCAGTCTTACCAGTTTGTTTATTGGGGATAGCTGCTTTAAGAGCCCTACCAAATAATTTTTCATCTTTAAGGAAAAAAAACGCGATAAATGTTACAGATGTAAGAACAACCATAAAATTGCCAAAAAAACTGACTAAATAATAAACTGTTCTGGTTATTATTTGAGAGGGGCTGACATATTGAAATATTTTTTTTCGAAGCTGCTCAAATGGACTATCATTTGCGTCTACTATAGCTGTAGTATCATAGATTCCAGCATTCGAAGATGTCGGCTCATCCAATGTAAGGGCGATATTCAAATTAATATTGGTCTTTGTTACAGTATCTCCTTTCGAAATAACAATCGAATCAATATTAATTGTAGTAGTAGTAAAAACATTTTCAAATAAGCTGTCCTTGAAAACATTGACACCCAAACTATCTTGAGTTATCGGAATATCTGACTTCAAAGAATCAGTAGAATTAAAATTTGATAATTCACCATCTGCAAGTCCTTTTTCTACCAACCAGTCATTAATATGTGCGATTGGTTCTTCAAGACTTTCCATTACTGAGGCATAATCCACACCGGCAAGGTTGCGGCCCTGTTGGGCAATTACAGGGACAATGAGAGCAATAAACAAACCTAAAACAGCATAAAATATAGAAAGCACTATTAAAGCCTGTAGGCTTGTAGGTATTTCCCATTTTTTATACTTAATCCGTCCCATTAATTTCATTAATGGGGACCCCAATAAAGAAATGACCCAAGCCAAAACTAACCATGTAAAAATATCACTAAACCAAGAAATTAAAAACCAAATCAGAGCGACTGACAAAATAATTCCAATGTAGTGGGAATATTTTTTTAGTATAGGATGCATAAGAGATGTTTGGTGTTCATTTAAATTACAATATAATTAACCTAAATTTACTATTTTAATTTTATGAATCAATCAACTGAGCAAGAAAGTGCTTCTTTGCTTTATCTAAATTTAAAGTAGGCGCTCTTTTTTGTATTCTTTCTATACTCTTTAATTGTTGTTTTACAAAATTCTGATGTGCGACTGATGTTGGGTTAAAAGAGCGGTGAAGAATAGTTTTATTTAGCTTTTTTAAGCTTTGTCTAAGTTTATCTTCTTTTTCATTTAAATAATATTTTGAAAACAATTCCCAAATATATTCTACAGCCAGATTGCTAGGGTGTATCATATCATCTGCATAATACCTGTAATCTCTTAAGTCATCCATCATAATTTCATAAGCAGGAAAATAATGAATATAACTCGCGCTTTTAACCATCTCCTGCACAGCAAGTATAAGAGTAGATTTACTAATTTGATTTTCTTCAAATCCATCTTTAAGATGTCTTATCGGACTTACAGTAAGTAATATATTAATTCCAGGCAATTTTTGTTTGAGATATTCCAGTAGCGGGCCCAGTTTATCAATAATTTCCTTAACAGATAATTTTCTTCTTTTAAATCTATTGGCAGATAACTTATGACAATTACTGACTATCTTATTTGTTTTTTTGAGTTCATAGACCCAGGATGTTCCAAAGGTAAGTATAAGCACCTTAGTTTCTTCTAAACGGGATCTTGATTTAACCAACTCAATGTTTATTTTTTCAAGTACTCTAGTCGGATTGGCAGCAGAGAAAGAACTGTGGTGTTGAAAACTGTTCCATAAGCCCTTGTGGTAAAATAAGTCTTCTGATTGAAATTCATAATTATTAAGCATTAAACCTAAACTATTTCTTATTGAAATTGGATTATATAATGTTCCAAATGGGTTGACAGAAGCATGATAATAGAAATTCTGTAATTGCGCTGCCATGTTTTGAGCAAAACAAGAACCAATTGATAATATATAATCCTTATAACTGATATTAAATGAAGGAGGAGAAATCTCTATTGACGTTTTGTATTTCATATATTTAACGAAAATTTAATATCTATAGCCAACCATTGTAAAAATTTATTAGTTTTTAAAAATGATGTGAACATGAAAAGTATCTGTTTTATTTATTGTTAGCCTTTTTTTTATCTTTGCACTAGCTATCAGAGCATATTAATTTTTCCTGATTTAGCTGTCGTTTGTGACGACTTAATTGAAAGATAAGCAAAACCATATATTATTAACACAAAAAAGACATGAATTTCAACAAAAGAATACAAGTAATCTTCTTTTCATTGATTGTTATTACTGGATTTGATGCAAAATGTCAGGATTTATTAAAACCAAAGTTCGGACTTCGGGCCGGCGCTAGTTTTTCAACAATATTTGGGCCTGAAGAAGACGGCGTTTTTGAACAACACAAAACAACAGTTAGGGTTGCAGCTGGTGCAACAATTAAGGTTCCGTTCCATGAACAATTTGGTGTTTCTGCAGAAGTAGTTTTTGTCCAAAAAGGTTCCTATTTCACTGCATCTGCGGATAATTCATATTTAAAAATGCCACAATATGGAAGTGAACAAGCACACATCTATGGCTACAATAAAAATGGCAATGAATACACAAAAAACACCATCAATAACTATAAACAAAAGACAGGCATGAATATCATTAATGGATATATTGAAATTCCTGTAATGTTTTATTTTGAAGCGGTAGATGACAAATTACAGTTTGATCTTGGTGCATCAATTGGCTTCCTAATATCTTCTCAAGCCCTGGGAACTATTAAATTTGGAGATGCAGATATTCTTGATGCAGACAACCCGGACAATACACAATTTATTGAAATGGACCTTGACTTTAAGTACATTAAAGATACAATTGGACATCTTTATAATGAGACTGCTAAATCAGCAAAAATTGACGGAACTACTAGATATTACCCTCGAGGTCCTGGGGCTTATTATTTGACTGATCTAACAGAAAAACAAGATCAGCATTACTTTAATATCCTTGACATTGGATTACAAGCTGGGGTCTCCTATTATTTTACTAAAGGATTGCGTATTGGAGCAAGGGTAAACTATAGCTTTATTGATATTACAACAGACAAATATGACTATTCAATGAAAGACTTAAATAATGATGGGTCTTACATCATAAGGAATGACCACGATGTTAATTTTGGAGTCCAAGTATTTGTTGGGTTACAATTCTAAACTAATATTATTCTTAATAACTCAACGGCAAAATATTTATATCGAAATCTCCTTTTTGCCAACAAAAAATGATTTCGGGACCTTTACTGAAATAAATGCCTGATAAATCCTATTTTTGTGGGGCCAAATAATCAATCATGTAAAATTAAAATTTAAAATGTTGAAAAAACTAAGAAAAACACTAAGCAAAGAATTCAAGAAGCGTTACGAAAAAATGGAAGGCCAGTATCTTGGTCTAGAAAATCGGATCTACAATACTATTGAGCAACGTCTTAACAACTTGGAAAAAAAATTCGAAGAACTAAGCGACTTGATTAGAACTGAAATTCAAACCAGAAAAGAAAACAATGAAGAAAAGCTCGAAGAATTTGAATTAAAAAATGACTTAGAAGATGATAAACCATTGTTCTCTGAAAAGGTTGATGATATGAAAGAAGCTTTTGCGGTTAAACTAAAAGAAGTAAAAGAAAAAGTATCTAAGAAAGCTAAGAAAGCAAGTAAGCAAGCTAAAAAAGCTAAGAAATCAGTTGCTGAAAAAGTTAAAAAGACAACAAAAAATGGAAAAAAAATAAAGAAGCCTGAAATAAAAAAAGTAAAAAATGATCTAACTAAAATTAAGGGTCTAGGACAAAAATTGTCTGAGAACTTAGCTTCTGAAGGAATTATTTCTTTTAACCAATTAGCAAAACTTTCTGATAAAGAATTAAAAGCTTTAGATAAAAAAATTAAAGGATTTGCTGCTAGGTTTAAGCGTTATGAGTGGGACAAACAAGCACGCAACATGAAGTAGCAGTGTTAATGATAAATAATTAAAAACCACCTCCTAAACAATAATTTTAAGGGGTGGTTTTTATATTTATACCTATAATTATTTTATAACTTATTTTTAGAATCCATAAGTATAGTTACAGGACCATCATTGACAAGAGACACCTTCATGTCTGCCCCAAATTCACCCGTGCCAACTTTTCTACACAAGCCAATTTGAATAATTTCAATAAATTTTTCATACAAAGGTATGGCTGTGTCGGGCCGAGCTGCCCGCATGAAAGAAGGTCGTGTCCCCTTTTTTATATTTGCATGTAATGTGAACTGGCTTACAACAATTATTTCTCCTTTGACGTCCTGAATAGATAGATTCATTTTACCTTCTTGATCATTAAAAATACGCATTGACAATACTTTTTTACTTAACCATTGAACATCTTGTATTGTGTCATTAGTTTCAATACCCAAAAGCAATAGCAGCCCAAAGCCAATTTGAGATTTAACTTTGCCATCAATTGTAACGGATGCTTCTTTTACACGCTGTAAGACAATTTTCATAATTCTATTTTTCTACAAACAATACAATAAATATAAGATATCTTTATTAAACTTATAAATAGTGCTTTTCAAGCATATTGAATTTTTGAGAATTAAAAATCTCAATTTTTTTTACTTTAAATATGAAAAAAGAAAAATATATTCACAGGCTTTAATAAAAAAACTAATTGTATTAAATTTTAACTAAATCAAGAACAAAAAGGGTATTTTTTTTGTCTATTAGGTATTATGGTTTTATAGATAGATATGGATTCAATAACTCAAGCTACATTAGGTGCTGCTGTCGGACATGCTGTATTAGGGAAAAAAATGGGCAACAAAGCCATTTTAGTAGGCGCTATCGCTGGAACTATTCCTGATCTTGATGTGTTATCGCGTCTATTCCTCGAACATGAAATATATGGCTTGGTTTACCATAGAGGCATCTCACACTCTATTTTATTTACAGTTTTAGCAGCTCCACTTTTAGGTTGGTTAAGTCTAAAATATTATGAAACGGGCTGGAACAAAAATTTATATGTACAAAAGTCCTTAGCATTCTGGTGGGGACTGTTATATTTTCTTTTGTTTACAGGGTTCTGTTTTGCTTCATATTATTCACAAAGTTTAACCATTATTTTCTTAACAATGCCGATTGCCTGGGGGGCAATATATTTGTTCAAATCTCTGCGTTCAAGTATTAAAAATCATAAAAAGGTAACCTATAAGATCAGTTTCAAATCCTGGGCCTTTATGTATTTTATGGCATTTTTAACACATTGGTTAATTGATGCTTGTACAGCTTATGGCACACAAATATTTGAACCATTTTCTAATTATCGTGTGGCATTTAACAACATTTCAATTGTAGACCCATTGTATACATTACCTATGTTTTTATGCTTGATAATAGTTCTTTTTGTAAAAACAACTAAAAGAAAAATGCTATGGAATTATCTAGGAATTACAGTATCCACTTTATACATGGCATCAACATTTTATAATAAATCTATTGTAAATAATATAATTGAACAAAACCTAAAAGACCAGGCGATTGAATATGAAGAGTTCATAACATCTCCAACAATATTTAATACAATCCTGTGGCAAACAACTGTAAGAGCAAAAGATGCATATTATTATAGCACTTACTCCCTTTTTGACACAAGTCCAAAAGTGAATTTTATTAAGTTGCCCAAAAACCATGATCTCATTGAAAAATACAACGGTGAAAAATTACTTGATATTCTAATATGGTTTGCAAATGGCTATTATAATATCTCTGAATATGAAAATGGAGTATTAATGTTTAATAATTTAAGATTTGGCATGTTTGATTTGCCTAAAGGAGAAAGTCTTCCCATAAAAGATCGTTATATTTTTCGCTTTAAAATATTTGAAAAAGATGGCGTTTTTCAAGTTGAAGAAAACCGCGGAACACAAAATTTATCGCTGTCTAAAATGATGAAAAAACACTGGTTACGCATTTGGGGGAAACAATAGCTTAATTAAAATCAATACTATTTATTAATGAAACAAGGACTTTAAAAGTAAAAATTTTAAAGTCCTTGTTTCTCTGTTTTTTTGTGTATAAATCAGTAGACAATTATTTTTCTTGTTGTAGAAAAACTTCGCCCATTAATTTGTACAGAATAGACGGCTGCAGGAAAAATTGATAGGTCAACTTCAACAAAAGATTTCCCTTTTTCTATTCTAGCAGTTTTAATTCTTTTTCCAGTTATGTCCAATATCTTAATCGTTAAATCAAAATTTAAAGCTTTATCCAAAACAACTTTTGTCAATCCGTTAGTTGGGTTGGGAACAATATTTAAATCTGGACTCTGATTACTTATATTCGATAATCCAAGTAATACACTAAATGTTTGTGTGCTGCTACAGGCTCCATTATTAATGGTTAAAGTGATCGTATAAGTTCCTGGATTGGTATATGTGTGTACAGGATTTTGCAATGTCGATGAGCTGTTGTCTCCAAAATCCCATAGCCAACTTGTTGCACCTGTAGAAGCATCTGTAAAAGTAACTGTGCCACCATTATCTACATAAGTAAAATTACTAATAACAGGCGATACAGTTACAGTATCCTGAGCAGATATACAATTAGGTTCACGCACTTCAATATCATATAAATAATAATAATAGCCAGTTGGGTTAGTAGTAGCAGAAGAATTATTTATAGTCATAAAACCTGGCAAAGTATATGGATAACCTGCCCCACTGTTATTTCTGTAAAGATCTACATTGTTTCCACCAATATTATAATCTCCTGCTGCAGGGACTATAATATTAAGATTTACTCTCTGAGGCCCATCAACTAAATTTACAGTAACCTGAGCAATCCCTGTACCTGGTGGATTACCATTATTATTGACACCACTTGCTAACGTAATTGTTCTTGGCCCTGCGCCATCAGCATCTACCCATGCCGAAACAATTTCAAAACTTTGTAAAGCAGTGAAATTTAATGCTCCATGATACCCTGATGAGTGATAATTGCCCCCTCCAATATTAGTGTTTAGAGGTCCAATATACTGAGATGGATTTGCTACTACATTTTCAACATAATATACTTCTGAAGTTGCAACATTTGGTATAATTAATGTGTCGCCATTATGAATAATACCATTTGAAGAATCTCTCCATTGAGCAACTCCTGAAACCGATGCAATAACAAAAGCCGTGTCACCAGGACACACTTCTACATCTGACACAACAGGTACTGAAGGCAAAGTAATTGTTAATTGTTGAGTGGTAGAATCAGTGCCTATAGTATTTGAAACAACAAGTTTAACTGTATAAGTGCCACTACTAGTATAGATATGTGTTGGATTTCTAGTGGTATCCGTATTGCCATCTCCAAAATCCCAAAACCATGATTGAGGTATATTATAACTACTATCAGTAAAACTTATAGTAGCAATACAACTTGTAAAACTACTTGGGGAAAATGCGGCAGTGGGAGGATTAGTGATACCAGTACAAACTTCAAGTCCCCATGTTAACAATGAACCTCCATCATTATTTTCATCATCACTAATAGTAAGCGTCCAATTACCAAATGGGTCGGTTCCATTATAAACAGACAATGGCTCTTCAGGTTGATAGGTTCCTGAACCAGTGGGTGGGCAGGGTAATGTAGGAGATATAGCTGCATCATCAAAATTAACATCAAAATCATTTTCGTCATTACAAATCTCTGACCATAAAACATTGCTAAGACCCTGAGGGCCATCCAACGTAACCGTCAAATCACTTATCCATGTATGAGCCCCTGTTAAACCAACTACATTTACATCAGAGATAGGCCCAGAAATTGGAATATTTAACACAGAAGAAACGGTAGGTGTTCCTGAAGCTGAAATAGCAACTGGAATATCTGTACTTAGAAAAATTGAACAGTTGTTAGTAGTAAAAGAAAATGTGTTAGAAAAGGGAGCTGTTCCACAACTATTACTTGCCCTTACACGCCAAAAATATGTCGTATTAGAAGATAAAACATTTGATAAATAGGTGTTTGCAGACAACCCAATCGCATTGTCAATAATTGTTGTAAAACTCGAATCAGTGGCAATATCAATCTCATACGTCACCCCTGAACCAGATGCTGCACTCCAATTAAAGGTTGATGACACAGAAATACCAGCGACACCATCCGTAGGTGTTAATAATATTACCGGAGTAGTTGTATCTGAAACAGTGAGTAAAAGTGCTTGTTGCTTTGTACCAGAAGTGCTATTTGCAATTAAAGTTAATGTGAATGTTCCAGGAGCAACAGAAGCAATATTAGAAACCGTTAAGGCACTTACGCCTACAGGAGTTACAGTACTATTACTAAAACTAGCAATTCCACCTGTAGGAACTCCAGAAACAGATAAATTTACAGGATCATTATATCCACCTACAGAACCTATATCTATTTGATAAGATGCACTATTAGGCGAACAAACATTAAGACTCGTTGGTGTAACAGTAATTGTATAATCAAAAGTCGAAGCAACAATAGTAAAATCATTGTCGGAAATATCAAAAAAAGTACCATTTGAACAAATTACCATAATTCTGGCCGTGGTAGTAGGAACATTAGGTACGGTTACTAGCTGAGAACCATCATTTGCAACATTTGAAGCTAAAAGTGTAGGAAATGTTAACCCCCCATCAGTTGATAAATATATATCTACATTTGAACATGAAACTGGGCTTACATCAGTTCCTCCAACTGTCCAGGTAACAGTTTCAGACATATTCCCTGTCCAAGTAATTCCAGTCGCGGATGGATAAGTAACAACAAAAGGCCCTGAATTTCCATCAACAGTAATTGTGACATCAGCCTCATCTGTACAACCTGCCCCAGGATCATTATCACGAACAGAAACTCTAAAATCCATGGTACGTGATACACTAGATAAAACTTCCCATGTCGGAGTCACACCTGCAGCCAGATCATTTAGGTTTGGAAAATATCGCGTTGGGTTTATATCTGGAGAATTAGAACGAAAATTAGGCCCTTGTGTATTCGTAGGCACTGGAGGTTGAGTAGCATTTCCACTGTTATTCATTTGTTCCCAGCAATAGGATAAAATATTTGTTCCGTTAGGATCTGAGGCTATACAAGTTAAAGCAAAAGGGGTGCTCCCTGGAACAGTAACTCCTGCATTCGTACCTGTAATAGTTGGTGCACTATTTGTCAAAGTTGTAGTAACTGCACAAGTTCCACCCGAGCTTGTAACAAATGCACCAATTTCCCCTAGTGAAACACCGTGAAAATGATCATCACTATTACTCTGTACATTTGGTGCACAAATACCAGCATAACCCATAATAGTTGAAGCAGATCCTGGTTCCATTGCTGTTGCATTATTTCTATTGCAAGAATTATATTGTGTATGATTAGCATCAAACTGATGTCCAATTTCATGGGCAACATAATCAATATCAAATGGATCTCCAATTGGAGCCGAACTACCTGTTACTCCCCTTGCTTTACTTCCACTACAGACAACGCCCAATCCTGCCAAGCCTCCACTATTAGTGCCAAAAATATGGCCAATATCATAATTAGCAGATCCAATAACATTATCCGTATTCGTTTGATTTTCATTTATCATTGCTCCTGTATTGCCATTGGAAAATGGATCTGTAGCTGAATTAGTATAAATAATAAGATCATTATTAGCAATAATATTCATATGAACAGCCATGTCACGTTCATAAACACCATTTACTCTATTCATTGTAGTAACTTGAGCAGCCTGTGCTAAAGGAACTGTGCCACCATGAAATGTAGTATACTCTCCTGTAGCAGAAACAGCCAAGCGATAAGTTCTTAAGTCACAACTTCCAAAAGATGAAGATGCCTTAATTCCAGGGTTGAAATCATCAATATTAACTGGGTTACCAATTACATCGCAAACCATTTTTTTATCTTCTGAAGACCTAAAGTCATGTTTAAAATAACATATATAATTTTCTAAGTCTCCTCCTCCAAAAGAATAAGGATCTATATATACAGTCCCCTCTCCTGCAGTGAGAATCATTGCATGAAACCCCTGTGGTGTGAGATCTAGTTTGATATATTTGCTATGATCATCTACTTCCGACCCTGCATAGGTTTTTATCTCAGGAAACTTATCCATCAACCCTTTTTCCATAACTGGAGATTCTATTATTTGAAAAGTTTTAATTGAACCATCTGGCCAAGGAATATCAAGAAATGTAGGTTTTGTTTTTACTTCAGGAGTTCTTGTCATTGGAGCTTGTGAAAGGATTTTGCTCATTTGCTTCAAATCTAACTTTAGAGTAAGGTAACTTGTAGGAACTATATATCTTACGCCAACATTTGGTATTTCGGACTCTTCAACTTTTTGCCATAAACTATTTTGGGCCAAAAGCAGTAATGGAATATTTAAAAAAAATAGAATTAAAAAAAACTTATTAATGAGATTAACTAAAATTTGATTCCTCATGGGTGATGGTTTATGTAGTTATAGTCTTTTAAAAACAAAAAACACTTAAAGTTTAAATTTCAACTTATTATTTTGTATAAAAGGATGCCGCCAAAACAATTAACTGAATTAGGGCGGTGAAGTTACAATAACTATTGCGAATTGAGAAAAAAAGCAGCTAATTTAAAAGCATCATTAAGTAATGCATTATAAGGGAAGATGAAAAAATAAAAAACGGGATATTTACTACACCTCGTTTTTTATCATTTAGAAACTATAACCTAACGTAACAGCAAGAGAGGGATAGGGGTGAATAGGTGTAAGTTTAAGCCTCGGTATTCCATCCCCACTTTTCTGGATTATATGTCTGTGCTCGTGCTTTATAAAATATATCATTTAAATCAGCCTCTTTGTGAAGATTCCAAGCACTTAGATTTTGATTAAATGATTCAGTTTTACCAAACATTTCTTTTAGATTAATCATAGAACTCACGTTCCAATTACTAAGGTCTTGATTAAAAGATTTGGCTAAATAGAACATCCTCTCTGCTTTCTCAACTTTGCTGACATCCCAAGAACTTATATTCTGATTGAATTTAAGTGCTCCAAAAAACATGTTATCCATCCACTCTACTTGGCTTACATCCCATTTGCTTATATCTTGATTAAATGCCTCAGCTTCAGAAAACATAGATCTCATATCATATACTTTACTGACATTCCAAGTACTTATATCCTGATTAAAATCATAAGCTCCATGAAATAGTTTCTTCATATTATCAATATTGCTTACATCCCATTTGCTTATATCTTGATTAAACTTATGCGCTCCATTAAACATTTCACCAATGTTTTCAACTTTACTTATGTTCCAATTTCCAATATCTTGATTGAACTCCTCAGCGTACTTAAATAAACAATACATGTTGGTGACATTTCTTACATCCCAACTACTTAAATCTTGATCAAACTCACGTGCATATGCAAGCATCTGATTCATATTTAAAACATTGCTTACATCCCAAGATCCAATTGCTTGATTAAACTTGAATGCTCCTTGAAATGTTCCATACATATTAGTAACCTTACTCACATTCCACATGCTTATATCTTGATTAAATTCTTTGGCATTCCAAAACAGTCTAGACATGCTTGTGACATTACTGACGTCCCAACCGCTTAAATCTTGGTTAAAAATTTCAGCTCCTAAAAACATGTCACTCATGTCAGTAACATTACTTACATCCCACTTGCTTATATCATCATTGAAATCTTCAAATGACCATCCAAAAAGCTCATTCATATCTGTCACTTCTTTGACATCCCATTCACTAATATGACCAAATTTTTTTAATGCTGAGTCTTTGTCTTCATACCATATTTTGACCGCATCTTTTATTGATTCGTTATTAAATCTTTTCATGTAATTTTATTTATATCAATTATCACAATTTTTTAATATCCCTCATTAAACATATTCTTTCTAAGGCAAATGACGCCAACTTTGATGAAAATATCAAAAAAGGAAATTTCTTTGACAAAGAAATCAGAAATTATCATCAGTATAATTCTAATGATATACGAGTCTACAGAAGAAAAACAAGGATTAGAAAACACTACAAGTTTTCAAAAGCAGCTTATTATTTTGTATAAAAGGATGCCGCCAAAACAATTAACTGAATTAGGGCGGTGAAGTTACAATAACTATTGCGAATTCAGAAAAAAAGCAGCTAATTTAAAAGCATCATTAAGTAATGCATTATAAGGGAAGATGAAAAAATAAAAAACGGGATATTTACTACACCCCGTTTTTTATCATTTAGAAACTATAACCTTGCGGCTAATTGATTCGTTTCTTGTCTTTAAAACAACAAAATAAACCCCACTAGCCTGATGTTGAAGGTCTACAGAAACTGCATATGATTCTTCAAAACAATTTAATTCATATAGAATTTGGCCGAGTACATTAACGAGTTTTAGGTTAACATCTTCTGGGCGAATAAAAGAAAACCTTATTTCAAAATGTCCTGTATTGGGATTAGGTACTACTTCAAACATGGATAATTGGGAAATATTATCCAAACCTACAATATTTATAGTTACAGACGAAGATATAGTACAGCCATTAGCATCTGTAACAGTAACTGTATAGGTATTGTTATGTACAAGCCCTGTAGCTGTAGCAGTTGTTTGATTATTTGCAGAAGCATCCCATAGAAATGTATAAGGAGATGTCCCGGAAAAAGCAATAGTTGATGCTGACCCATTACCATTATCAATTGTAGTTAGATATAATGCAGATGGCTCAACAAGAGTAACATTTACATATTCAATACAATTGTTAGCATCTGTAACTGAAACTGTATAAAGGCCTGCATTCAAACCTATGGCCGTCTGAGAAGTTTGTCCTCCTGGGCTCCAAAGATATGTAAAAGGCCCCAAACCGGCAGAGACATTTACAATTGCGGAACCATCTGAAGCCCCATTGCAGCTAATATCTGCGCCATTATAATTTGAGGTGACAGCCGCTGAAACAGTCATTCCAGATGGATTTGTAAGTGTTGCGTTTACAATATCTGTACAGCTATTGGCATCTGTAACTGTTATGTTATAATTACCTGCTGACAACCCAGATAGTGTATTAGATGATTGACTTCCACTGCCTAAGTTATAGGTATAATTAGGAGTCCCGCCAGAAGCATTAATAATTATTGTTCCAGTTGAAGCTCCATTACATTGAGGGTTGGTAATAGTACCAACAACAGCATTTAGTGCACTTGATGGTTCATTAATGGTTGCAGATGAATTAACAATACAACCATTTGCATCCGAAACGGTCAATGAATAGACATTTGCATTCAGTCCACTTATTGTACTAGAATTTTGTCCATTCGACCAAGAATAAACATATGGTCCAGTTCCACCAGATCCTATTACTGTTAATTGACCATCGCTTCCATTATAACACAAAACATGATTGTCAACATTAACATTAACACTGAGAACCGAAGGTTGTGATACTGTTGTCGTTATTACTTCTGCACAACCTGTAGCATCTGTAATAGTTACAATATATGACCCCGCACTTAACCCTGAAGCAGTAGCAGTTGTTTGATTATTTGCAGCCCCATTCCATAAATAACTATATGGGGGAGTGCCGCCAGAAAGCGTAACAGTAGAGGATCCATCATTTCCACCATTACAACTAGTTGATCCTGTACTTGCATTCGCGCCGAAGGANCCTACNGTGACTGTGTTTGATAGAGTTATGGTATCAGAAATACATTCATTTGTTGCTATTAAAGTAACATCATAATTCCCGGCAGTATTATACGTAACCGAAGGATTCGTTGCTGTAGAAGATGATGGCGTTCCTCCTGGAAAGAGCCATTGATAACTTTGACCATTAACTGTTGTATTGGTATATGAAATTGTACCGCCTGTACATACAGAAGTAGTGTTTTGCGTAAAACCAGTAGTTGGGGGCACGCCCAAAAGCGGTATAATATAATGTGCTAAATCAAAATTCCAACCCGTTGGGTCACTATATGCATACCACGAAAGATCTCCCCATTGTTCCCATGCAGTATTGGGACTTGTTTCTCCAATTGTATTGGTCAACAAAGCAATACTATCTGCTCCATAAGTAAAACTAATCCCTACAAAAAACTCATTTGAAGCCGGCAAAGATATATTCCCCAAGGGAACATATTGAACAAATGTCCCAGCAGCAATTGAATCTGCAACTTCTTGATAGGTCAGCGTTGTTGTTCCAAGAGGAGCACCAGGAACACCTCCTGTACCGTCTAACACAATCACATTAAAAGTATTTGTGGAATTACTTGCAACTGATCTTCCAAAACCTAAATACACCCCTTGTATATGTGTGTTTAAACCACTATAATTAAAATAATCAGCTTTTGCAAGATCACCATATTGGTTGTGCCCTGCTACAAATGTAACCGGTGGCCCTGCTGAAGCTATATAAAACCGGACTGTATCTGTTGAAAAATTAATATTAGAGATCGTATCACAGCCTGTCAAACACCCGTCTAATATATTTACTGTACCAATCCCTAAACAACCATTTGCATCTGTTACTGTATAATTATAACTACCGCTAGACAAGGCATTTGCAGTAGCTGTAGTTTGACTATTTGCGGCTAAATCCCATAAATAACTAATTGTTCCAATACTCCCAGTTGTGTTTATGGTAGCAGAACCGTCATTCCCTGTGCATGATTCAGCAATAGTAGTTGTTGATGTTGTTATAGGTAGAGGTTCAGTAACCGTAACTGTTGCAATAACTGTACATGGAGATGCGTCTGTAACCGTAACAGTATAACTGCCCGCAGAAAGCCCAGTTACAGTTTGCGTGTTCTGACCTGCTCCCCATTGATACGAATAAGGTGCAGTCCCACTAGGTGTAACTGTTGCTGTGCCATTATTATCTCCGTTACAAATTAAACTCGATCCCGATGTGTTTACCGTTAGAGCACAACATCCATCTGGAACAAAAACTGTTGTCGAAACATTACACCCATTATTATCTGTAACAGTAACAGAATAAGTATTAGATGTTAATCCTGTTGCAACATTTGTTACCTGATTATTAGCAGAAGCATCCCATAAATAATTCAAGCTACCAGTTCCTCCGGCAGCAATTATTGTTGCTGTACCATCATTATTTAAACACGTCTCACTTGTGGAAGACGTACTACTAATATTAATCGCCGAAGGTTCATTTATCACAACAGAAGTTGAAGACGCACAGGCTATACCATCAGTTACTGTTACAGTATAAGTACCTGCAATTAGACCCGTAGCAGTTGCTGTAGTCTGACCATTATTCCATGTGTATACAAAGGGTGCTACACCTGTAGCATTTGCCGTTGCCGAGCCATCACTATCACCAAAACATGAGACATTATTATTTACAGAAGCAGTGACATTACATGTAGCAATTGTTATTGAAAAATTATTATCAGATACATCAAAAAAAGTTCCATTTGCACAAATAACCATTATTCTAGCAGTACTTGTTCCTGTGTTAGGAACGGTAATAACATGAGAACCATCATTAGTTACATTTGTTGCTAAAACAGTAGGGTATGTTAATCCACCATCAGTTGAAAGAAGAATATCTACATTAGCACAAGAAACCGGTGCAACATCTGACCCCGCAACATTCCATGTTACTGTTTCAGAACTATTCCCAGTCCAAACAATTCCACTACTTGAAGGATATGTAACTATAAAAGGCCCCGAAGATCCGTCAATATTAATACTGACATCATCATAGTCCGTACACCCCCCACCAGATGCATTATCTCTTACAGAAACTCTGAAATTCATAGATCTAGAAACCGAACTTAATACTTCCCATGTAGGAGAAACGCCTGCCAAAACATCTGGTAAATTTGGGAAATATCGCGTAGGACTTGTTGAAGGAGAAAAAGATCTAAAATTAGGGCCCGCTGTCGATGTGGACGACGGTGGCATTGGGAAACCCGTACCATTATTCATTTGCTCCCAGCAATAAGTTAATGTATTTCCATCAGGATCATTGGCAATAGCAGTAAGTGCAAAAGGTGTACTTCCTGGAATTGTTACACCCGCTCCATTCGTACCTGTAACAGTAGGAGCATTATTTGAAAGTGAAGTTTTAGTTGGGCAAGTGTGGCCACTATTCGTTATAAATGCACTAATCTCGCCTAAAGAAATACCATGAAAATGATCATCAGAATTACTTTGGACATTAGGGGGGCATATCCCTGCATATCCCATAATAGAAGAAGCCGAACCAGGCTCTACTGCTGTTGGATTATTCCGCTGACAATTATTATTTTGTGTGTGATTCCCTCCAAATTGATGTCCCATTTCATGGCATACATAATCAATATCAAATGGATCCCCAACTGGCGCAAAACTGCCTGTAACACCTCTTGCTTTATTGGATGAGCAGGGGCTATAAAGTGATGCTATTCCTCCTCCTCCTGTACTAAAAACATGCCCTATGTCATAATTAGCTGAACCTATGACAGCATCGATATTTGATTGATTTTGACCAAGCATAGCTCCCCCATTGTTATTTGAATAGGGATCAGAACTGCCATTTGTATATATGATGAGATTATTATTTGCGATAATATTCATGCGAATTGCCAGGTCTCTTTCATATACTCCATTAACTCGATTCATTGTAGTTACCTGTGCAGAAAGTGCTGCATTAACAGTCCCTCCATGAAACTGAGTATATTCGCCTGTTGCCGCAAGCGCTAAACGATAAGTACGCAACTCACACGACCCAAAAGCAGAGCCCATTTCTGATGGCTTAAAATCTTCTTTATTTACTGCCAAACCGTTTACACCACAAATCATTTCTTTACCTGCTATAGGAGCAAAATCTTTTTTATAATAAGAAATATAATGCTGAATATCCCCGCCCCCAAAAGAATAAGGGTCTATATATATAGTGCCCTCTCCCGCAGTAAGAACCATCCCATGAAACCCTTTTGGAGTGAAATCAAAACGGATATATTTAGACGGGTCACTTACTTCCGAGCCTACATAAGTTTTTATCTCAGGGAATTTTTCCCTCAATCCTTTTTCCATAATAGGAGATTCAATAATTTGAAATGTTTTAAGGGTCCCATCTGGCCAAGGAATATCTAAATAAGCTGGTTTAGATTTTACTTCATTTGATCCAGTAAAAGGTGCTTGCTTTAACTTAATTCGAAGTCTATTGAGATTAAGACTCCATGTCCTATATTGATCTGGGACAATATAGCGCTCGCCACTCAAGGGAATGTCATTCTCAGAAATTGGGAACCATACATTATCCTTCTCTTGCCCAATTAAGATAAAAGGCAAGGCAAATAGTAATATTACATTTATAAGTTTAGTGCAACTATGGCAAGGTAAGAGTATATTCATAACAGAAGATTTAACAAAAATTATTTATTAGACGGCTCTAAAAAACTATTTTATTGAATAAATTCAAAATATCTTCTGTTAAAATCTAAAATCTATATCGACAATAAAATTGCTTTATTATAAGAACGATAGCGTAATTAAATGAAGTAAGCGTTCTAAAAAATAAATTAAAGCGTATAAACTCAGCTCCGGATAGAATAAAATTTTAAAGCTCCGCGATTAAACTTTAGCAAACAATCATTCCTTGCGATTTAGATTAATCGTCATAAAGTTTTCCCAACCAGATTTAAGCGTTATCGATTTACTAATAGTTATTTTTTCAGGCTGAAGAGATTTACCATATGCTCCAGGATCCCAGCGTAAGTTCTGAGATATATCATGAATTATTTTAATAGAATAAATTCCTGTTTTAATATTCTCAAATATTAAGTTTATCTCAGTTGAATCTTTTACTATTCGTTGCTGAATAATTGCACCCGTTGAATTTGTAAGTTGAACTAAATATTGCATCGCGCTATCAGCATCTACTATTTTAGCAGTAATATTGCCATAGTCATCTAAATTAGTAATAGAATAAATTGCTGACAGAGTATCGATATTTTTAAGTCCATAAAAATCCGTTAATGCATCAGGAAGTATCAAAATTTTATAGCGTTTATTTGGAATCCAATTGTAAAAAATATTTAGTTGAGTTGACACATCTAACGATTTAACAATTTTTAGTTTAGGGAGTTTCACAAAAGTGTCTCTCAATACACTTTTTATCAATGTATCAACAGTAACTAATCCGGTAAAACTATCTATTTTCTCAATAATCACTACGTCTTTTATGGGCAATAAAGTATCAGTGAACAAAAGGAACCTTGAACTATCAAAATTTTGTATTGGCCTAATAAAAAACAACTCAAGAGGGTTAAAAAAAGCTTGTTGGATACTTATAGTGTCACGTAGCTTTTTGGTTGGGGTATTTTCTGAATTCACTTTTTTAGGTTTTTGACACCATTTTAAATCCTGCGCAAATTCTATAAAATTATTTTTTGACGATGGGTTGATTCTAATTGTATCTATTAATTTTTCTGCTTTGTTTTCAACAACAAATAGCCATTTTTTATCTTGATTCATGGTGCCATCGTACCAAAGTGTTAAAGTATCTAGCCCTTGATCTATAAAATATACATAATCTTGTGGGGCGTTCAATAATTTAACTTTTGATGATGTTTGAATTTGATTGTTGAATTGAATTTTTAAACACCCGAAGTGTGGGGTTTTTGTGCCTAAAACAATTGTGTTTTGACGTTCTTGAAACATCCGCAACCTAAAAGCAGGTTGTATAGAATCATTAATCAAGAATGAAGAATCAAAAAAAGCAATTTTTTCATTTGGTAAATCGTATTTATAGTTATTATTTTTATCATCAAGTGCAAACATACGGTATGATTGAACTTTTATGTTTTCAATTTCAAACAAACCATTTTCACCCGTTTTAGAAAAATAATAAGGTTTTTGGGTTAAAGGGATGCTGTCTTCCTTGTTTTGATATAGCATTACCAAGACATCTTTAACAGGCTTATTTGTAATGGCATCAACAATCTGACCTGAACATTTTAAAGAGTCTAGAAATGGGCCTGTAGAGAAGACAAATTTAAGATTTGGGGTGATATTGTTCTCGGTTATATCCCGAACGGCATCCCCAAAATTAACTGTATATGTTGTACTATCCTTTAGTTCTTCACTCCATTGGAGGACGAGTGACTTGTTGCGAACTTTGATATCAGGTTTTTCTTTCAGAGGAGGCGATATAATAAGTTGAGAATAAGCTCCCTGTAATTTTATCCATTCATCAAAAGTGAGAATAATCTGTTTATCAACAAAATTAGTGCTTTTGTTCGGGGTAGAATATCTTTGGGGATTAATCCGAGGGGCTTGTTTATCCTGTGGCCCACCTTTAGGCATACTCGGTTCTGCACAACTTATGGCAAAAACTATTGAAGTACAAATAGCACTTATAAAGAATACTAATTGATTTTGCTTTTTCATTTTTAAAGCCAAACTACTATATCTAAATACATTTTATATCGTGGACCCGTATATGAAAAAGGTGAATATCTAAAAGAGACTTTGAACAACCTCTTCAATAGAAATTCCTTCCGCTTCCGCTTTATAATTTCTTACCACTCTATGTCTCAATACAAACTTTGCAATAGCACGAACATCTTCTACATCTGGAGAATATTTGCCAGATATAGCAGCATGACATTTAGCGCCCAAAACTAAACATTGTGAAGCTCTCGGTCCAGCTCCCCAAGAAATATAATTATTAACAAAGTCAGTTGCCATTTCTGTATTAGGTCTAGATTTATTAGCTAGACTTACTGCATACTCTAATACATTATCTGATATTGGAATCTTTCTTACAAGTTGTTGAAAATATACAATTTCTTCTCCTGTTAAAACAGGATTGACATCAAGGGCAGTACCTGAAGTTGTATTTTTAACAATATCAACTTCCTCCTGATAAGTTGGATAATCCAAATAGATATTAAACATAAAACGATCCAATTGCGCTTCAGGTAGTGGATATGTACCTTCCTGTTCAATAGGGTTTTGAGTTGCTAAAACAAAGAAAGGCTTAGGTAATAAATGTTGCAAACCAGCTACAGTTACTGACCTTTCTTGCATTGCTTCAAGCAATGCAGCCTGAGTCTTAGGGGGAGTCCGGTTTATCTCATCTGCCAAAAGGATATTTGTAAACAATGGTCCTTTATGGAAAGCGAAATTGCGGTTTTCGTCCATAACCTCGGAACCTGTGATATCTGAAGGCATTAAATCAGGTGTAAATTGGATTCGCTTAAACTCCAAATCTAAAGCTCTAGATATAGTGTTTACTAAAAGCGTTTTCGCTAAACCAGGAACACCAACCAATAAGCTATGGCCGTCACAAAAAAGTGAAATTAATACGGTCTTAATAATATCTTCTTGCCCTACAATTACTTTAGAAATTTCATTTCTTAATTTTTGGTAGGACATGGCGAGTGCATCTACCGCTTCTACATCGTTCTCAAACTTCATTATATATACATTTATATCTCAAAGGGAAAAGTGTTTATAAAACAAAATAAATTTAATATGAACCCAAATAATCAAACCACTAAAGAGAAATATTTGAAATTCCAGTAAAACTCAGAGGTCAAAATATGAAAAAGGTTGGTTAAAATATATTTTTATGACGTTAAAATAAGCATAAATTGTCCGGAAACAGGTATAACAAAAAAATAAAAATAAAAAAACAAATATACATAGCTATAAATGGCAGCTATTAGGGCCTAGAATTATCGGAGCTTGACCACTTTTGTAAGATGTCACATTTAGAAATTTCTTTCCCTAAACTATCGGTCGGTTTTATTTTAATTTCGATAAAATTATGCTTGATTTTAGAATCAATCCAATCCATTATATGTTGTCCTTTCTTTTCTTCTAATGCAGCCATTCTAATTTTAGAATAGTCGTCTTTAATATTGGCAACATGTGGTTCCGTTCTGGTTAAAATTTTAACAATTCTAAATTGTTTATCCCCTGTCCGAGATTCATACTCAATTACTTTTGAGATGTCCCCTTGCTTAAGTCCATCAATAGCAAAATAGATAGATGGTTCAAGATCCCCTAATTCAAAATATGGCTCTCCCGTCGCAGGATTAACAATCCTCCCAGCAGTTGTTTTACTTTGAGTCTCTTCAGAATAAGCACTAATGGCTTTTCCGAATGAGATTGTATCAAGATTAATTAAATTACGGATACTATCAAGAAACTGATAAGCCGCTTCTCTATCCTGTGTTGTAATCTCAGGGCGTATAAGAATATGTCTTGTATTAATGTTATTCCCCAACCGGTTGATTAACTGAATAATATGATACCCAAATTCTGTTTTAACAACTTCAGAAACTTCTCCTTTTTTAAGTTGATATGCTGTAGCTTCAAATTCAGGCACTAATGTCCCGCGTGGCTGAACACCCAAATTGCCGCCTAATTCAGCAGATGAACGGTCATCAGAATATTTTTTTGCTAAAATTTCAAAATCAACACTATCTTCAATAATTTGAAGCATTAGATTGCGGGCCAATTTCCTTGCTCTAGCATCTTCTGAAGCATTAATTTTCGGCTTCACAACAATTTCTGCTAACTCTACTTCTGCATTAAAATAAGGTAAACTATCCTTGGGTATTCTATTAAAAAATGCTTTTACTTCTTTAGGTGTTATCGTAATAGACTCCATAATCTTTTGTTGCATTCGTTGCTGAATGAGTTGATCTCTCATTTGATCTCTCATGAAGTTTTTCATCTCAGCAGGCGTCATATCATAAAACTCCTTGAATTTTTTTTCATCTCGGCCCATATATGATAAAATTGTATTCACACGGTTATCTAATTGAGCTTGAACTTCCATATCTCCAACAACAATACTGTCTTTCTCAGCTTCAGTTAACATAAGGGCATTAGCAAATAATTGGTCTAATACAAGACAACGCACATCAGACGGCATATCCACACCTTGACTCTGGCTTTTCATTAATTTTATTTGAGCCTCAATATCAGAATGCAAAATAATATGATTCCCTACTACACCTACCACTTTATCAATTTGTTGTCTTTGAGCGTAAGAGAAACCATTGCTGATTACCCATATCCAAAGTATAATCCATTGTTTTTTCATTATAAAAATCTATCAGTCATAAAAAACGAATGCTTTAAAGGCATTCTAAATGCAAATAAAAAAAGAAAATCGCTATTTCATTTTTTAAAACGATTATAAGGTCACAAAAGTAAAGTTAATATTTGGATAACCTACTTTAGAAACCAAGAAAGGTGTATAACGTTGCATAAAAACCGCAAAAAAGGCATATTACCATCTAATATATTTCAAAAACACCTTCAGTTTTAGCTTTTTCATATACTTCTTTCCGAATATCCTGGAGTATTTGATTGCGGCGTTGATGCATGAGTATCCTTCTGATTTCTTCCTTTACTTGTGGCAAAGGAGTTGCTTGCTCCTTGTCACGATACTCAAATATTAACAATAAATATTGATATGTATCATCCATGCGATCTAAAACAGCCTGTCTTTGCCGATGCCTTGAAGATATCATATTCGGAGGTAATTCCTTTAATAATTTATCGTATTCAATCCAAAGGTCTTCATTTAATATATGAACGGTTTTATTTTGAGCACAGAATAATTTTACACGTTCAAAATCTACTCCATCATCAGACTTAAACCATTTCTTCAATTGTCTAATTTCAGGAGTTTCTCGTTTTACTTTCACAAAATGGCACCTCACCCAAGAGATTCCAGATTGATATTGTTCTTTATTCTCTCCATAATAATCTGCAAGTTGTTGTCCTGTTACTTCAGTATCTAAGCGTTGATTAATCAATGCTTCCTCATATTTATTCATAATCAAAGTCGCTTTATAATCCCTGACCATTCTTTCAATCCTATCAGTCGTCTCAACATTATCTTCAGCTACGCTTAGCATTAATTCATCCTTCACCCATTTATTAATATGTAAGGCAAGTTGGTATAAACTGTCTTCTGTAGACAACCCGCCTCCAATTCCAGCAACATCAGAAGGATATAAGAATTGGTTAGCAACTTTTGCTAAAGGCTTTTCGCCAGATTTATCTTCAGGAATAAACCAACACGCCATAGTAAACAAAGAAATTATCAAAAAGAAGGCCAATTTTTTCATATTTGATCTAAGTTGTAAAAAAGATGCTTGAAATACTTTGTTAAAAAATTACCACATTGTAAAAAAGATTTAAAACAGGCTTTGATTATTGGTAGAATATTATTGTGTTAGTTTTTGGAAAACATCCTCAATCGAAGATGACTTTTGATGTATTTCTAATAAAAAAACGTTTTCGGCTACAGCAAAGTCAAAAATATCTGGGCGAATATCTTTCTTGCTTTTAGTAGTAATCAAATAACTGTTTGAATCTATCTTTTCAAGCATAGAAATATCTACGCTTTCCTTTAATTTTTTAAGATTTATCTTGCCACTGAATTCTACAGTAATTTGCTTTTCATCAGATAAATTTTGTTTGAGCATGTCAATAGTGTCATTAGCGACGACATTACCATTATTGATAATAATTACTCTATCACAAAGAGCTTGAACTTCTTGCATAATGTGAGAAGAGAAAACAACGGTTTTTTCTTGCCCTAATTCACGTATTAATTTTCTAATCTCAATTAATTGATTAGGGTCTAAGCCAGAAGTTGGTTCGTCAAGGATCAATACATTGGGGTTATGTAGCATTGCTTGAGCCAACCCAACCCTTTGTCTATAGCCTTTCGATAAAGATCCGATCAATTTGTGTTTTTCTTGTGTCAAAGCGGTTCTTTCAATAATTTCTTCAACTGCTTTTTTTTTGTTCTTTACTTTATGCAAACCACCTACAAACATCAAATATTCTTTTATATACATATCCAAATAAAGTGGATTGTTTTCTGGCAGGTAACCAATAGATCGACGAACATCTATTAATTGAGACTGAACGTCATAACCGCATACACTAATTGCACCTTTCGTTGGTGGAATAAAGCCAGTTATCATTTTCATTGTAGTTGTCTTACCAGCTCCATTCGGACCTAAAAACCCAAGGATTTCACCTTTCCTGGCTTCAAAGCTTATGTTATTAACAGCATTTTGCTCACCGTAAGTTTTGGTCAAATTTGTTACAATAACAGACATAACTAAGAGTTGTATAATAGGAATGTTGAAGTTATATTTATTCCTATTCTAATTGATTAAAAATCCTATTTTTTAATTGTTCATATTTTCAGTGTCTCCATATAAAATCGGATTCCCTTTTCGTGATGAGATTGTGAAACGATCTAGATGTATTAATTGATTTTCCCGGTTCCAGAAAAATGTCTTCATTTTATAATTTTTAAAATTTTTATAAAAACTTTCATGCGCAAATCTCAAAGACAAATACACCCGTTGCCAATCGGCATTGATGGTTGTTTGTTGGTGAATCTCTACCCCTTTCCAGAATGTATCTTGTTCATTATATATTTCCAACACCAAAACACCCTGAGGTTGAATTGCGACTGAATCCACAGCACGCACATCAACTGAAACATCTAAAAATTGATTAGCCCTGGGGGTTATTTTCGACAAATCCATATTGAAAGTTGGGCCCCATTCCCCAGACATTTTAAAAAAGAAATTACCATTAATAGAATCTTGCAAGACTTTATATGGTTCAAAACTCCAGCCCTTAACACCTCTACCATAATTAAAATTCAAGGTTGTTTGATAATCAATTATAATAGAATCTTCCTTTATTTCACTATCTCTTGCTAATATATAATATTCATAATTAATGCCAAAATCCTTCAAGTATATCCCTGGATAAAAATCCATTGCCATTCTTATATGTGCCTCAGGCAAACTTCCTACAATAAGATAAGGTGTTTTTTGTTTTTGTAAAATTTCACGAAAAACCTTAAAGGAAATATCAGGTTTAAAGCTTTCAATATGATTAAACTCAGCATTCAAAGCTTCTTTGTAATATTGCAAATATATTGGATTTTCACCTAATACAATAGTTACATCTTTAGGTTTATGTATTTTAAGAAAATTTTTAGTTTTTGCGATAAAATGCTTGTATGGGTGGGCATTTACGACTTGAAAATGACTCCTTGTATAAACCAAAGTAAATATATTTACAATTAAAACAGCTAAAACTATGGCAACTTTAGCATTCTTTGGTGTTTTGTCAGGAAAAAAAGACAATAAAAAAATCAATAGATATGGAAAGGAAAATAACAGGTGCGACTCTCTAAGAATTGGGCTATAGTATACCGAATAAAAATATCCAAACAACAAAGGAGTCAAAAATAAATAGACAGCTGTTAATCTAATTTTCAATTTGGTCTTGACAGTAACCCGCCAATATTTAATAATAGAACCAAGGAATAGCAACAATATCAAACCACTTGACCAAAAAGAATAATGAAAAAGATAAAATAAATGATTAGATATAAAATGAGGAGTAGGGCATTCATACCATTTGTGCCCATCAGCATACAAAAGCTGATAGTTAGTAATTCCAAGATGGGGCAAAAAAAGTATCCCCATAATAATCCCAGCTAGAAGATATTTAAGAACTAGCTCTTTTCGTAACCAGACGAGGCCTGAAACCCATAAAAGCCCAGCAAACAACAAACTAAAATAGTGATTATACATCGAAGCAGCTCCGGCTAAAACAAATCCAACCCAGCACCAATTATTTTCAGACTTTTTAAAAAAAATCAATGTCCAAAAATATACCATTATTAAGGTGCAAAACAAACCACTTTGATATTGTCTTGCAATTGTGCTCCACCATATGGGATATTGAAGACTACAAAAATAAGCCAACAAAAACAAGCCAACAGTACTGGAAAACCAAATTGAACCAATGCGGTAAACCAAAAACATACAAGCTATAGACATTAAAAAAAACGGGAGTTTAATAGCAAAAACAGATGTTCCAAAAATGCCCGTCCAAAAATACAAAAACACATACAATCCAACAGGGTGAGAATCATCTGTCTTAATATTATTTATCACCTCTGATAAAGAGTTAAAACTAATTTTACTCCAGGTACTAAGTTCATCATTTATAAAACAAATATCAAAAGGGTTACCAATGCGCAATAATATCCCAAGCCCAACACATATAGCAATGAGAATAATAGTAGTCCCCCCAAAAAACGATTTATCATGTTTCATCTAATCAAAGGTAATGTTTAAGATGTTACTTAGTATTCAAAACACTCTCGAATATCGATAAAAAACACTTCCTGTCCGCAATTAAATTTTTATTTTTCTACTATAACCTTTAATGATGTATTATTTATTGTATGCGAAACACCCTTAACATTCAAAAAAGCAATAATTTTTAAATCATATTCCCCGGCCTGCTTTGGCATATGCACTCTAATTGTTTGTTCATAATGATTTGACGGGAACAGATCAATTTCCAAAGGATTTAAATATCCTACCCAATCCATAGGAATCACGCTCCCCTCTTCTACCCATCTATAACCGATTCTTAATTGTTCAGAATTCAGGGGCACATGACTATTATTAGTTATTACAATTTTTAAGTCTCCAGATTCTGATGCGTTTAACTTCTCAATTGTTGATGCCTTTAACTCTATTGTTCTTTTCTCAAAATCCAAAACAGTATTGTTGGGGACACTCCCATTTAATTTGTAATATTTGCCAGAAGGAAAGTCAAAATACCTTTTATTTACTGAATTATGTTTTAATAAACTATCAGGACGATTATAAAAGCTTCTACTAGTAGATACATAAAGGTTTTCATTACGTAATTTTCTTTCGTTCTCCCCATATGTTATGTAGTTATCTAAAATAACTGAAACAGATTTTTGTTTTGGATATAATCCTGAAAGCAACAATGTTTCCATTGCAAAAGAGAAAAAAGGATAAACTACAATAGTACGCGCATTTGCTTCATTAAGAATAAATTTATTGCCTTCCGTCGTTTGAGCATAATTGATAAGGCGATGCATAAAATCGACCCTTTTAGTAAATAATTCCATTGAATAATTAATCACAGAAAAACGATAAATAACAAGCCCAAATAAAATTATATGCAAAAACATCTTCACCTTTCCTTTAAAAGACCTCATGATATCCATAACCATTGGGAAACATGAAATATAAATCAAAAAGAAATAACATTGTTCCTGATATCTAGTATGTTCAAGCTGAGGGAACGTTACAATCGCAATTAAAATTCCTAAAATGAAGAAGATTAAAAATCCTAATAGCCAACGCCATCGTTTCCCAATTAAATAATAAAAAACTGTACCTAACATGACAACGATTAATTCTATATAATACTTAATCAAAAAGGAAAGCAAGTCTTTTAAATAATTCATATCATAATTCCATTCAACGATGTTATTTATAACATAAGCAGCTTTTTTGCTTTCATAAGAATGCTCAACAAGTAAGAATTTAATACATATTGTAGCAAGGGACAAACTCATTATGGCAGATATTGTTTTAATAGAAACTGTTCTGTTTATAAAATAATTTATACACAGAACACCCGCTATAAGAACAATAATTAATTGATAATTTACAACTATAAAAATTGTGATAGAAGCCAATAGCAATTTAGCCCTTAGGGAGAAAGTTGGCCGCTGTAATAAAACATGTAGAACTAGTAAAAGTGCCGCACAATAATAAAGCTCAAATCCCTGAGTAGCAAAACCAAATGATATACCTATGGTGCACATTGACAACAACATCCATCCAACCTGTTGGTTTTTTAACCAGTACCTAGAAATAACAAAAATAGTATAAAAGAAAATGACGGGACAAAGGGAAAATAAAATTAATACCGTCTTTAAGGACGCACCACTTTTAATAGCTATAAGAGGTAACCACTGAGAAAAGACCCTGGCATAACGATTCAGTTCAATCCAAAAAGTTTCATAATGGATTACTTTGGCAACAAAAAAACCTGCATCAGCATAGAGCCTCTCCTGGAAGTAAATATATGCCATGATTCCCCAGACAAGGAAGCCCAAATGAACCAATATATCTAATACTATTACATTTTTTCTGGAATTCATGGAGATTTTTTGTCCTTAATAAACAATTACAGGTACTTTGCTTTTATATCCAAGCCATCCCAACGAATTATCGTCTACAAGATCAACCTGCAATTCATATCGTCCAGCAGCTGAAGGCATTTTAACACTAATATACTGATAATATTCTTGTTTTACAGAAAGATCCATTTCGATGTAATTCCTTTGTCCGTCCCATTGTATTACTTCCCCATTTTTCCACCAATGGAAGGCTATTCTAAATTGTTCAGAATTCAAGGGAATAGAACTATTATTAGATATTTTAATTAATACATCCGCGACAGAATTGGTTTTGTAAGTTCTAGAAATGTAGGTTTTTATTTTTATATCTTTTAATTGAGAAAGACTGTCTGCCAATTGGACATTACCATTTAAGTTCCTGTAAGGACCAGGGGGGAAATTATAGTATTTGGGGTTGGCATTACTGTGGTGATATACAGTATCTTTCCCATCATAAAAACTTCTGTAAGTAAAAAGGTACAAATTTGTATCCTGCAGTGTTTTAGCTATTGAATTATTTCCCCATTCCCATTCATTGTCTCTTATTATCTGAATTGTTTTCCTTGATGGATCAATTGCCGAAAGCAACATTGTTTCCATTCCAATTCCAAAAGTCATATCAGCAAATCGCGGGTTCCACCAACTTTCTCTCGCAATAAATTTATGGCCTTTGATTTTTTGTGCTGCTTCTATAACTCTGTGCATATATGAAATACGATGCACATAAGGGTCAATGGCTATGGAAATAAATACAAATCGATAAACAATTAGAAAAAACACTCCAAATGAACATATATATTGCCACCGTATACGCATCCTGTTTTTTAAATCCATAATGAAAGGAAAACAACCTACTACAATTAACGGAAAATAGCATTGCTCCTGATAACGGGAATGCTTTATTGCCGGATAAGTTAAAACTACAACATAATGCATCAAGGCTATAAATAAAAGATAGACTACTAATGTAAAGTGTTTTTTCTGTCTAAAATACATGACAATGGTAAATAGTACTAAAGCCCATAACTCTTTGTAATATTCCCAAGAAAAAGAAATCAGCCGCTCAAAAAAACCATCTTCAAATTGATAGCTACTAACCATTTTCAAAAACATCTCCATTTTTTGCTGGTCATAGCTATGCGCATAAATTTTCTTAAGCACAAGACAAACAAACACAAAAGAAATCAATATGGTGTATTGCTTCCAATATTTCCATTGGTGCCGTGAAAAATGTAGCAAAATTGCTCCACCAAACAGCATTGCGGATATCTGATGACTCGTAATAACAAAAAACAACAACAGGATTTGTATTGTCATGCTCTTAAGAGAATCTGGATCATGCTGAAATATAACAAACCATAAAATCAAAAATCCCACCCCATAATAAAATTCAAATTCAGGAGCACAAAACCCATAAAGTATACCTACCGTTTGAACCAATAAGAGCATCCAGCCGGCTTGGTGGTTTTTATACCCAAATCTTGCAATTGAATAAATACAATAGAAGAAAAAGACATGTCCAATGGAATAAGCAATCAGAACCGTTTTCATGCTCAACCCGAATTTTACAAATAGGAGCGGCAACCATTGAGAAAACACAAGAATAAAACGATTAAGTTCAACCCAAAATGTTTCATAGTGAACTACTTTTGAAAGATAGTAGCCAGAATCACTAAAAATACGTTCCTGATAAAAAAACACAGCTAGAGACGCCCATATTACAAATGCAATATGTATTAATATATCATTAACGAAGTAATATTTTTGGGTCCGTGTCATGAAAAAAATAATAGGTCATAGTTTGACCTTTAATTTCAAAAATTTGAAGGAAGTGTATGGAATATCTTTAAGACCAAACTATTATTAATTATTAATTCATAAATAATAATTTACACACTTTTTTTTGTGAGCCTGACTCGTTAACTACATAAACAAGATAAACTCCAGACTGAGCTCGGCGACCATTATAATCGCTCCCATTCCAGATAGCTTGACCACCTAGAGCAGTTGTCTCGTAAACTAAGCGGCCACTAATGTCAGTAATTTTTACATTAGACATATCTGCTAAACCAGGGAAAGCAATAGGTCCATCATATCCTGATTCTACAGGATGAGGAAAACAATTACAAGATTCTACCGTCATTCTTTGTTGACCTGCAGTAGCATCTGACCTGTATGATTGAATGCCTACAGATGTAGAAATATATAAGGTCCCACTAACCCCATCCATTGCCAAACGGTTTACTTCATTGTCAAACAAAGGGCTGTTCTCTGCAGTAAAATATAACAATTGTTCATATCCATCTTCAGAAAGTAAAAACAACCCATTTTTTGTGGCAACCCATTTTCTGTTTGCTCCATCAACCTCTATGTCAACTATTTCTTCTCCCTCTAATAAATAACCATTAAAATTATCCTGAGATATTACAGGTCTGTTGCCCTGACATGCCCCATCAAAAATATTAGATGAACAATTAAAAATAGTTATCCCTTCTGTAGTTCCCACCCATAATACACCTTTGTTATCTGCTTTTATGGCAGTTATAGTATTATTGGGCAAAACAGTGTTATTATCACCCAACTCTATAGAACGATCATCATTATCATCATCCAAATCGCCACTATCAAAAACCGTAATTTTACCTGTAATTTGTTTAATCCATTTGTACCCATTCCTGTCAATTTCAATGGTTTCTATTTGATAATCATTAAATTTAGAGCTTGGGAACGACTTCCAATCGCCATTTAGTTTTTTTACGACAACTAAAGAATTATAGGTTCTTGAATTGCTCATCCATAAATTCCCATCATCATCTATTGCAAGCCCCATAATTCGAGTTCGTTTATTGTCGCCATCTGCTCCATTTAATGGGACGTCAGGTGTATACTGATCATATATATTAATATTCTCATTGGCATCCATCTCAAGTAAACCATTCATAAACGACCCCACATAAAGCTTGTTATTAACAGGATTTTTTATGACTATTATAGCATCTCTAAATGTATCCATTTTAGTTATAGTCCTTTTGTTAAATATTGACCATTCACCATCTTTGTATCTAAAAAAGCCATTAGTATTAAAATATGCAAATGAACTATTATAATCAGAAGAAGCGACCCAAAGTGTTCCATCTTCATCAACAAACATATCAACTACTTTATTACTATAAGGGGCATTGGGTTCTAAAAAAGAAAAATTATAATGCATATGCGCTTGATCCGCTGCCCAATGAATATTATTTTGATCAATTACAATATCTTTTATTCTCCATGCACCATTATATTGATTAGTGTAAATATCATTATTGCCATTAATTAAATAATAAACAGATGTATTTGTGGCAATAATTAGTCTGTCCTTATTATAATTCAATGAAAAATTTAAATTTGGGATATAATCTTGATTACCTGTTGGACTCCAATAAGAAATTGCAGATGTATCTACATAATCAACTCCCGTTATATGTTCCCAACGACCATTATAATACTGAAACAATGTGTCCTTAGCATCTGCATAGATTTTATTTTGGAAACAGATAATACTTAATGAAGTATATGCACCGACATTCAATCCCTCGTCGACTCCTTGATAATCCCAAAGACTAAAATCCAATAAATTACGTCCATCAAGGATTCCAGTATAAATACCCTGATTTGTAGCAATAAACAAAGTGTCATTTAATTGACTACAGGCGTTAACCTCTGATGGTATAAAGGTTGTCTGGCTGAATGCATCAATATCAAGGTCATAAACAACAAGGCCAAAACTGCAAGAAAAATATATTTTGCGCCCATTGTTAAAGATATGATTAATAGATTTATTGCCAATAATATTGGAATTTGTTAAAATAGCTGACAAATTAGTTACTTGGCCATTATCATATAACAAATCAATATTGCCATTAGTATATGCAATCACCAATAAATTTTCACTAAGATTATAATCAATTGTTTTAATTCTCATGTCACTTAACCCCGACACTTTATTAAGGTGTTCCAAAGAAAGATCTGATTTGTTGACTTTTAAAATTGCCTGCGTTGAAGCAAAAAAGACCGCGTCTTCACTTTCGGTCAATGACACCATCGATTCATATGACAAATGGGATCTCCATTCCCCAATAGCAACAGCATTGTCTTGAGAAAAAAGACTTAAATATGATAAAAAACAAATAAATAAAAGGATTGGCTTTTGAATAAAGCTTAATCTGCTACTTCTCATAAAATATCTTGGTTTTGTTATAGTAATCATCGACGATTCCCAAAATAGATTGCCGGAACTACTATTAGAACGTTCAAATTTATGAAATGTAGTTGTAGATTCTATAGAATATAAGGCTAAATTGTGTGCAATCGGGAATAAAATATAAAAAGGACAGTAAACTGTCCTTTTTAATCCCTTGTTTCGCTATAAATAGCGGATTCTAATTGTATGCGGCTATATAGTTCAGGAACAGATTTGAGGTTCCTAACCACCTCGATAATAAACCTATCCCTTCCCAAGCTGCAAAGTAAGTAAGTAAATAAGTAAGCTTGTTGTAAGTATATCTTGAAAACATCCTATTTCATTAACAGAATGTATTGGTTTTGTTTACTAGGTAGAAAACGAAAGAGAATTGAAAATGGTTGGGGAAGACTTGAAATTAATGCAAAAGGTCAATTCAGTGTAAAAAATCAGAAACTATTGTTTTGAAAATTAAAAAAAAGAAATTATAATAATTATAATGCTCAAACATTTGCAATTACAATAATGTATATTTTTATTTCCTTTGGCAGAATCAAATTAATCGAACAATTAATTTGATTTTTATCTCTAATCTTCATTTATACATTAAAGTTTTACTTATTTTGGATGCGCTTTGTTTTCAAATCCCTTTTGTTTGAAAACAATTGAATTTACCAACCAATTAAAAACGAAGCCTAATCATTCCCAATACACAAAATTATGCCTATTGGGAAATAAATAATCCATCTGTCCCCTACAAAAATAAAAATATTCAAACCATAAAATTTTTAATATTTAAAAACAAAAAATTATGAGAAATTTAATGTTTACTTTTTTTGCACTTTGGTTTTATTCTTCAATCTGTTTAGGTCAAATTAAATCAACCATAAAAGAAGAGACCAAAACCAATAGCAAAGGCAGCTTCAATGCTTTAGTTATGGAGTTACCTGGAACAACAGGAAAAGAAGTAAATAAAGCATGGACCAAGTTTATGAAAAAATATAAAGGCAAGACTAAGTTCGAACGCAAAATGAACGAATACACTACTGATGATGCAACTATAAAAGGGATGAGTGACAATACCGTAGATATTATTGCAAAAGTTGAAGAAAAAGGAGCAGAAGGAACAGCTATCTCTGTTTGGTTCAACCTAGGGGTTTCTTATTTGTCCTCTAAAGAGTTTTCTGACAGATACCCCGCCGCCGAAAAAATCTTAAAAGCCTTTGCAAACCAGGTGTCTGCAAATATGATAGAAGAAGAGCTGAAGCTTGCAGAAAAAGAACTTAAAGAGCTAGAGGATTTACTCAAAAAACTTGAAAAAGATAAAGTTCAAAGAAACAGGGATATAGAAAATTATAAATCGACGATTCTAAAGATGGAAAACAGTATAATAAAAGCTGAAGATGATATTAAAAACAATGAAAAAGAACAGGACAAAACATCAATTGATATTAGTGAACAGGAAAAAGTTGTAGAAGACATTAAGAGTAGACTTAAGTCTGTAAAGACTTAAGAATATAGCTATAAAAAATGAAAGGAGACACTATATTTATCCATATACCAAAAACAGGCGGCACATCAATAAATACTGCGATTCAAAATACAGAATGGCAAACTGAACCAAATTTCCATTATCGCCATATTGTTTTAAAATCAAAATTGTCCAATGCTGGAGATATTTTTCTTAAAAAAAACATTGAAAAATATAGACAGTATAAAATATTTATGATGCTTCGCCATCCTGTAGACCGGTTGATTTCTGAGTATTATTTTATAAAAGAAAGGAAAAACTTTATGGAATTACTCAACAAAAAACCAAAATCGTTTGAAAGTTATATAAAAAATAGGCAGACACAGAACGGGGTAATAACTTTTTTAAAGGGAAGGAGATTTTATGACATCAAACAACCTACAGAAAATGATTTAGATGACATTTTAAATGGAATTGATGAATTGCCAATTCACATTGGGATTTTTGAACATTTTGCAGATTCTCTTCAGTATTTCACTCAAGTGAGTAAGATAGCCCTTGACAAAAAAATAGATGTTAAACGAATGACTTTTCGTAGGCCTTCGGTCGAAGAAATAAGTGAAGATATCAAGAACTTGATACTGGAAAAAAACGCCCTTGATTGGGAATTATACCAATATGGTCTAGATAAGTTCCAGCAAATAAAATCAGATTTAAAGAAATCTGAATTTATTTTTAACAAAGATAAATACAGCCATGTAATCCCGTATGCTGCACAGACCTGTTTGTTTGAATTTTGCATGGAAAACAAAAAATATATCCAGCAAAATCTCAAATTTTTTAGAGACATGACCTTTTTCTTGCTCAAAAAAAGGAATATTCGGGATGGTAAAACTTATACTGAGTTATGGAATGATAGTTTTGTTAAAGCGGTATCTGAGCATTTCCCCAAAACTGATTTCTATGAATCTATTAAATCAATATCAGCAAATATTGACCCTTTAGATCTAACATGTGAAATAGCAAAAACAATAGACAACCATTTCAAACATAAGAAACACCTAGCGCAAGAATACTACAGGCCAATGGAATTCAGAGAAGAATTTGTGAAAGAAATTATTATAACTGATAATAAGAAAAAGGGATTCCTAAATAGATTATTTGGGAAAAAGTAAGCTTTTCTGTTCCGCTTTATTTAAGAAAAAAGGGAGGTCATTATTTTTTAATGCCTCCCCTTTTTTTAGATTTGAAATCAATTATTATCGATTGACAATTAGTTTTCTTGAAGTAGTTTCATTGCCAATAACAAACTGTACTGTATAAATACCATTAGAAAGATTATAAAGCTCTATCTCCGTGCGTTTGTTTTCTACAGCACCAATATTGGATTCGATAAGAACTTGTCCCGTAATATTCATTACCCTAATAATTACATTCTGAGGGTCTTCGAGTTGTATGTCAACAATTAAAGAAGCATCTGCAGGATTAGGGTACATGTTAAGTAAGGAAAGTCCTTCAACGCTGCTAAAACCTACGCCTGTAATTGTAACAGAAGTATCAGAAGTACAACCATTAGCATCAGTTATAGTGCATGAATAGGTATTATTGACTAACCCTGTAGCAGTAGCGGCAGTTTGATTGCCAGCTGCAGAATCCCAGGCATATGTATAAGGGGCTGTTCCTCCAGTAGCAGAAGCCGTTGCAGAACCATTGCCATTATCAACAATTGAAGACACTAAAACAGCCGGCTCAGTAATAGGTAGTGAAGGCGATATTAGAGTACAACCATTAGCATCAGTGAGTGTGCCACTGTATACACCTGGAACAAGTCCAGTTACATCATCAGTTGTAGCACCATTTGACCAATTATATGTAAATGCCCCAGTGCCACCAATCGCTGTAACGAATATAAAGCCATCGTCAGCTCCATTACAAGAAACATTAGCAATAGAATCCGGAATTACAACTATAGCAGGTGGAGCATTAACAGTAACTGATTCAACTGTAAAACAACTGACAGAATCTGTAACAGTTACAGAGTAAGTGCCAGCAATAAGACCAGTAGCAATAGCCGTAGCCTGGCTACCTGCAGCTGGATCCCATAGATAAGTAAGCGATCCTGTTCCCCCTGACCCTGTAGCTGTAGCTTCACCGTTGGAACTTGAATCACAACTAATGTCAGCTCCATTATAAGAAGAAGTTACAGCAACTGTTAATGATGGTGTGTTAGCATTGGCAACTGATATAGTATCTGAATTTGAACAACCCAATGAATCAGTAATCACAACGACATAAGAGCCTAAAGCCAAACCTGTAGCCGTAGCCGTAGCCTGATTACCCGCTGCAGCATCCCAGGAATATGTATAAGGTCCCGTACCTCCAGATGCCGTTACTGTAGCAGAGCCATCGGCATTCCCACAGGAAGCATTTGTAGTAGACGAAGTATTTGCAATTGTAGGACATTGATAACCACTATGAGTCCTTATCATATATGCAACATTAAAATTAAAATCTTCACTATTTGACCATACACCAGCACCATTAGGATTACCATTCCATGTTACCCATCCTTTCCCGGCAGTAAAAACACTGGTAGCTGTGCCGATTGTTAGATTAGAATCTGACTCTACAGCACCAAAATAATATTCACCAGCCGACAATGTCAAGCCTCCATTAATAGGCAATGAAACCCAATGTGGGCCAGAAGTTGTAACAGTTACCGTATCTGTAGAGCCAATTATTGTACTAGGGGTACTACTGCTAGTAGAAAAGACAGCAACACTAACAGGCTGCCCTACCATGGTGTTCCCAGATGGGCCATTCCCGATAAACACAAATACACTATCTAGATATGCAGAATTTGTATAAGTGAAATTCTGGCCAAGAAAAGCATTTTGACCAGCACCAGCACCAATACCCAACGATCCTGTCTGAATGTTATTATCTCTTGCAAAAGTAGCATCAATGTTCATGTATTGAAATGCAGTGTCATTACTTGAATTATTATCCGAAATAGACGCAGAAGAAACTATATGTCTTATCAAATAATCACCAGCAACAGTAGGCATAGCAGTGCCATTATTGAAATTTAAAGTGGCGCCATTGGCTACACTTTGACTTGAACTGGTTACAGATTGTACTGGCATAGACATGTTGGACAAAAGAAACAAGTCAGTCTGTACAACAACATCAGATAAAGCAGCTAAACCATTATTTTCAACAGTAACGCTATAATTCGTGCCTGTAAATTCCGCTAAAGGCATCATAGTATACTCAGATACAGAGGTGACACCAAGATCATCGGTGGAAGCTAATTGTTCCAAACGTATAGAATCAACAGCAACTGCATAAGCCCATGTATTACCATCATTGTATTTAAAAGAAACCCATACATTTGACTGTCCAGCATAAGCAGTAAGACTAACAACATAATCATTTGTCCAAGAAGCAGAAACTGCAGGAGTATTGACAACAGTCCATGAAGTTCCCGAATTAGTACTTACTTCAACGGTTAAAACATCAAGTGCATTATAAATAACATAATCAAATGTTAGATTCACCCCCACCATGCCACTAAAATTTTGTGCAGGTAAAATAAGACGATCTGCATCTTTAGTACAATTACATGCATCATCATTAGAATAAGCAAAATTCGTAGATCCATTAGTTGGTGCAGGGAAAGCTACATACGCAGAAGTAGCATCCAAGTTTGTTCCTGTACTCCAGTAACCATCAGTAGAGTTTCCTGTTTCGGTCCAACCAGCAGGAATGTCAAGTGGAGCAGCCTGCATTGTTCCTTCAAAATCTTCAGTAAAAAAGACCTGAGCCGTTGCCATCTGTGAAGTGGCAACAATTAGGAGCATTGATAATAAAAGTTGTTGTAGTTTTAACATTTTTGTAATTTTTGTAGATGAAATAAACTTAAATAAATTGTAATATGTAAAATTAAATTTTTGTCGTTTTGTTAATAACAAAAAAAATCATAATTAAAGAATTGCGAATTTAGGTAAAAAATTCACTTATATGTTAAAAAATTAGGCATTAATTCCCTTTTTACGGCAAAAACTTAATAAAGTGTAAACTGTCAAATTTTTAATGTTAATTATAATTATGTATCTTGAACAACATTTTTAAAAATGGCGTGAGACATTATTAAGATTATTCCAGGTATTTTGAATCTGATTCTTAAATGCAAAACACTGTCAATTACTAAATAAACAAAATCAAGTTTTATGAAACTACGACCAATATTTACGCTCTTAATTACAGCTTTAGCCTTACAAATGAACTATGCGCAATCAATAGTCTCAACGACTCCAGCTAACAAAAATGTTATTCTTGAAGAATTGACAGGAATAGGTTGTGGATATTGTCCTGATGGGCATTTAAAAGCCCAACAATTATTAGATGCTAACCCTGGAAGAGTTGTCGTTGCAAACATACACGAAGGAAGCTTCGCGAGCCCCAATGGAGCTGGAACAGACTTTAGGACGGTCTGGGGTGACTATGTAGGCAGTTTATTTAATGTCTCTGGATACCCTACCGGATGCATAAATCGACGCAGCTTTAATGGCTCTGTTATGAATAGCCGATCTGCTTGGATTGGACATGCAAATACTATTCTTGCAGAATCTTCACCTGTTAATGTAGGAGCTACAGCAAATCTAGATTTGGGCGCACGCGTTGCAACAGTCAATGTTGAAGCCTACTATACATCCACTGGAACGGGAAATCAAAATAAAATACATGTAATTCTTCTACAGGATAACATTCCTGGGCCACAATCCGGAGGAGCAACATGGAATCCAAACCAGATTTTACCAAATGGAGATTATAACCATATGCATATGTTAAGACATAGCCTAACACCCGATGATGGCGATATCATTTCAAATGTAAGTTCTGGAACGCTATATTCAAATTCATATAGTTATGTCATGCCTAATGATTATAATGGTGTTACATTAAACATCCCCGATGCTCATGTAGCAGTATTTGTTAAACGTTCTGTAGCCGGCGGAACCGGAGAGATAGAAACTGCAGATTATGCTGCGCTGACCTTTAACACCCCCACTAATGCACTAGACATGGCAACATCTACTGGTTACTTTGGGTCTTCATCTGATTATTGTGGAAATGGTTCAAGTTTTACACCTTCATTTTATGCTGAAAATGCAACAAACAATACTATAACTTCTATCGAAGCTCAATATACTGTCAACCTCGGGACACCAGTAACCACAACGGTCAACAACCTAAACTTAGCAAATGGAGCAGGAACAACAATTACCTTCCCTACTGTTGGTCTGCCTGCTGGTGTAAATCAAGTAAAATATGATATTGTCGAGATCAATGGATCATCCGCAGACTATATTCCATCCAATAATCTACAAATGAGTGGCACAGTAGTCTCTCTTACTGCATCGCCTACACTACAGACGCTTCAAGAAGATTTTGAAACCCCAAATTTGGGCAATTCGAATACATTTGAATATTCACAAACCTTACCTGGGGCACTTTTTGTAAATCCATATGCTATTTCTTACGATCTTTTTGGAGTTATAGGGTATAATGGAACCACTCATGATTTAACACAATGCATCCAAGCAAACTTTAAAGATGAAGCTTGGCCATATACTAACTTTAGCACGCCTTTAGCCGCGGAAGTTATTTTTGACAATTTAAATCTTCACAATCGAATAAACAATACACTTACTTTTGATTATGCTCATGCAGAAGAAACAGCAAACTATGGAGATGGGTTTTTATTTATATTTGCTTCTAAGGATTGTGGCGCAACCTGGGATACCCTATGGAGTCGATCAGGCTATAAAGCAGACCCATCTAATAATAATTATCTTACAACTGTTAATTATGCTGTTTCCTCTACTACTTATTATCCTGCTGATGCAAGCGAATGGGCATCTGTTTCTATTGATTTAGGTGTTGCTTATGATAATATATGGAAATTAGCTATCAAGTTTCAAATGGGGAAAGTATCTAGTGCAAATGCGCTATATATAGATAATATAAATGTTTCCAGTATAGTTCCTGTTCAGAAAATAGAGCAGATTACTACATTAAACATTAAACCAAATCCTGTCAAAAACTCAATGATAGTAGATTTTACTTTAAAAGAATCAGAAGATTTAAAAATAAGCATTTTGAATTCACTAGGACAAACTGTTAAAGATCTTGGTTCAAAAAATTATGATGAACAAAACAGCATAAATATTGATGTTGATAATTTGAGTGGGGGAGTCTATTTTTTGAACTTAAGTTCAGCAGAGGGTACTAAAACAGAGCAATTTATAATTATTGATTAAACTTTTTTTCATTTTTATATAAGATAGAATTAAAACAAAAAATGGCAATAGAAAAATTTGCTAAAGCCTTAAAAATTAAATAAAATGAGTAGTAAAATAGAAAAGATAAAAGCAAATGTGGTTCTCCTCAAAAAAGAGCTTGAAAAAATAAAAAAACTATACAGCCAAGATGGTACAATTGATGCAATTGAGCAACAACAAATAGATAGTATGATGGCTACTATTAGCCAATGTGAGCAAAGGTTATCAATGGTCAAAAACAGTGGTAACAATCTAAATAGTGACAACGATGATGCAAAAGATAAAGACATTCAGTCCAAAAATAATGATCAAATTAAATTTGCTGTAGAAGTACAAAGCAAAATACGTGATTTTAAGCTAAAATTTAAAAACTTATTTAACAAATAAATATATTATGAGTAATACAAATATCGATCAGTTGGTAGAAGAGTATGAAGAGTTGGAGGAGAAAATAAATAATTTTATAGATGATAATGATTTAAACAATGATGATGCATTAGATTCTACTGAATGCACTCCTGAAGAATGGGAAGTGTTTAATGCTTGGTATGACAGAATTGAGGAAATCGAACAAATAATTCAAGAAGCTGAGGGTGACGATGACAATGAGGATGAGGATGAGGATGAGGATGAGGATGAGGATGATAATGATGACTCGGATACCCTAAACAGGCCTGTTTCTGAGGATTTATCTAATGAAGACCTAGTTTACAGTCTTTGTAATTTTGATGTTTATGAAGAATGTAAAGTTTTAAACTCTGAATTTAATTCAGCAAAATCAAATGCCTCGTCAGGTGTCGTCATTGATATTCCTCAACTCAATGATTTAAATGATATAGTCGATAAATCGGATGCCTATAATAAAACTATGAATACTCTTATAATTGGATTACTTGCAGGTAAAGCAGCGGCAAAATACGATGACCTTTCTCCTTCGTTAACAGAGAGTGAAGCACTTAATAGTATCTATTCCGATGTTCATGAAGATTGGATTGGTATAATACAGGAAAATTTATGGGTACAAATTGATTTAATAAATGCTAAAGTAAATATAAGCAGTACAATTATTCAACATGGTCTTCTATCTATATTTCAATATTTAACAACTTTGAATGTAGCTAATATAAAATCAGAAATTGCAAAATTGGAAGCCGATGCTAATAGTTTACTCGAGCGAATAAAAGAAATACCAGATAAAGTAAAAGAAGAAGCTGATCAAAAAATAGTGAATAATTGGATTCAGCTAGGTGCAGATGCTACATTCATTGGTCTTGGTTTAATGTTTACTGGTCCTGTTGGCTTGTTAATCGGTGTAGGTGGAGCTTTTGTTTCAACAGGATTGAGCCACTATTTAGAGACAGATAGTTGGGAGGCCACTACAAATAATGCAGCTGGTGGAGTATCGGCTATTTTAGACCATAAAGGGATTAAATATGCAGATAAAGTTGGTCACCTCACTTCTGTACTATCTATTACTATGGATGCAATGGGCGTAGCCGATGCATATGAGGAGGGAAGTGATGAAAATGTAAATAAGAAAATCATTAAAGAAATTAAGGCAGTTAAAGTTGATCTAGATAAATTCCTAAAAAAGATAGCTAATGAAAACTCAGATCTTAGGGTAGCTATCAGCATGTTTAATAAGTTAAGTGCAGGTCTTAAAGCTGCAGGTGCAAGTTTTAAAACAAATTGGGCTGAAATGGAAAAAATTGAATCATCAATTGATGATTCAACATACAGTTTTGATCCTTTTCCTGAATAAATCATACAAATGAAGGGTGTCTTACTTGAAGTAGTATGGCACCTTTTTTTAATAATCATCATATGATTTATACGGTAGAATTATGAAAAATCTTATTAAACGAAAAAATCTTGATTATAATATTAAAGACGGGTGGTATTGTGAAATAAAAAAAGGGTCTTCTCCAAACGGAAGTAAGGCTGAGGTGGGTGAAGAAATTTATATCGCTCAAAATGGGTATGCTATTTTTGCTAAGGGGGTTATTTCTGAAAAAAAAATAATTAAAGTTAATGGGCTTGCTGAATTTGTAAAGTATTCAGCTGGAGGGCCCGAAGGAACAAAGGTTAAAGATGATGTATACTGGTATTCTAAAATAAAAGATTTTGCTAAAGAAAAGGAGCCCTATAAAATTTGTATACTAGAATACTACATAAAAGACACAGAGCTTTTTGAAAACACAATTCCTTTGGAAGAGCAGTTTCTAAAACAGACCGTTTGGTATTATTTACATGACGATTTTAAGTTTAAAATTCCAAAAAACAACAAAGAGCTAACAAAACACATTCCAACTAAAGTTAGAAATGAAGTCTTTGATAAATTTAAAATAAATTTAAAAGAATTTTCGGTTGATATCGACCATTTTGTCCCATCTAAACATGGAGGGCCAGGAAATATTTTTGAAAACCTTATACCTATTGGGCCATCTATAAATAGAAGTAAAGGAGATAGTATCCCTAGCAAATTGTATGATTTAGGAAAAAAGTTTAACATAAAAATTCCAGCGCACATAAAAATAGATCCTATCAAATATTATAATGGTGCTAAAGAGAAAAAGGAGGCGAGAAAAATAATAGAAAAAATAAATGCTCAATCTCTTGATGCAATTAGAAGTGATTACAAGCTAATAAGAGACTACCATTTTCCATCAATCAAAAACATTCAATAAAAGCTGGGTTTTTCCGGCTTTTTTGCTTTATATCATAAACCTAATTCATGCGCTTGAATTATAAAAAAATGACAAAAATACTATTGATATTGCTTAGCTTGCCGATAATCGGTTTTGCGCAAAATGAACCCGCTTCTTTTAGAGGTTGTTCCGCAGAAGAAAATAGCGCATTAATTAATTATTTAGTCAGTTTAGACAAAAAAGAGTTGCAAAAAATCATAAAAGCAAAAAAAGAAGGTGGCAAAATAAGTAAAAAAGGAAGGGTTATAGTAGATGAGCTTAAAGCGCTGGACCCTAGCACTTTCTTTGATTTATATAAAAACATAGATTATCAGATCTCATACTTAAGAAATCTTACGCCTTCAGAATGCACGCAAAATGCTATCAATAATTATATAGCAAAAAATTTTAATTACCCTCCTATTGCTAAATATAATCATATTGAAGAAAAAATATATGTTGGGTTTATAATTAACGAGAAAGGTGCGATTACAGAAATAAAGATATTAAAAGGGGAAGATAAAAGTTTAAAAGAGGAGGCATTAAGATTAATTTCTAGCATGCCAAAATTTAACCCGTCTTTAGAAAATGGGAAGCCGATTCCCACAAGTTATACAATCCCAATTATTTTTAAAATGCAATAACAAGCCTAAGTAAAACCTAAAACGAAAGAGACATCGGGAATGCCCCTTGGTTTTCAAAAAAACCAAAAAAAATCTAAAATCTATTGATTGAATTCATAAACCAATGAGCATTGATCATTGATGAATAGTCCATCATCATAGGTAAATGTACAATCCATAGTACTATCTGAAGTAATCAGACAATCTCCAGTCATTGTTCCAAATCCTCCAACACCAAAAACTTGTGAAGGAAAGGTTACCACTTTACCATTAACCTCAGCAAACTTATCCGATAAACTCAAAAAGAATGGTCTGAACCATACTATATTAGAACTACTACTATCTATTTCAATGCTTCCAATTGGACTATTTGTGAAATTCGTCGCACATGTATTTGTGCTATAACTACCTACAATCAAATTTCGGAAGTCATAATCACAGGATCCATCATCAACAGTTGCAACAGGATTATAATTCCATGCTAATGTATCTGTACATCCAGCATAAATACATGAACTATCATTGACATTAGCATAAGGGACATAATTATAAGCCGAAGGGTCTGTACAACCGCTAAATAAACAAGAACCATCATTGGTGTTTGCGTTAGGATTGTAGTTATCTGCCTGCGGATTTGTGCAACCATAAATTGGAGTTACTTCATAATAACAAGAGCCATCATTAACAGTTGCCTCTGGGTTGTAGTTCACAGCTTTAAGGTCCATACACCCTTTAATATCTGTTGAACAAGCATTTATAAAAAGTGCCAAAGCACATAATGTAATAAAACAGAAAATTAATTTATTTTTCATAACGTATTTTATTCTTGTTCATTAATCAATCTAACATCAAAAATCATATCCGCTCTTAATGTTAAAGTTCCAAGAGAAGGAATATTTTTTGTTGAGATATCCATACGAATATCGTAGTCACCATTTTTTACATATTCATCAACCACAACACTATCCTCGGGCACTAGATATAATACATTTCCAACATCATCAGAAATATTATTAGCCCTTGCCATTTTTATTTCTGGAAGTGAATCTTTAGAAACATATACATCTAAGTCACTTAAAAAATAAAAAGTCTTATCATCAGTTCCTGTGGCATCTATCAAAGTAACTCTCATGTTTTTTAATCGAATATCTTCAACGGCATTTACTAGTGGGTCTGTTACCCTACTTGATGTACTATCTCCCAAATTCAATGGTATCCAAGGGATATCAAAACCAATTGAAAGTGGACTTTCAAACTGAATAACTAATGTTTCCTGATATTCAAAACGCGTTGGTTCAAATGTTGGTTTTTTTTCAAGCTCACCCTTTGTGCAGGATGAAAAAACAATCAGAAATACAGTGAAAATATACAAATAATTCTTAGCTATCATTTTTTTTATTTTTTTTAAAAATAGTGATCTACCTTCTCTCGGCCTCAATAAACATTTGAGTCTCACCAATATTATATAGTTTAACAATATTTCGCTCTGCATACATATGAACAAAGCTTGCACTTTGCTCCTCTATCTCAAAGGAACCTTTTACATATTGATCGATTTCTACCCAAAGATGTTTGTCATCTAAAAGCAACCACTCACCCATAACAGCATATCTCAGTGTATCAGCAACATAATATTGTCCACTACATACACCACCATCGCCAAAATATATCCTATATTCTGATGTGTTTGGATTGTAATCCGGCAATAAAACCTCCATGAAGTTGGTAGTGCCACCATCAACTTTAGCTGATTTAACAACCCACTCCCCTTTCATTATAAAGGTTTTCTTTACTTTATAGCACGAACAAAACAAAAGACATACAACAAAAAAGAGTGTACATGTAAATACGTTACCTGATTTCATATCTAATTTTTATTTGTGTTTTCTCTGATTGATCAGTCATTACTATGACAGAATCATTTTTAAAATCCAAGGGGTTGAGAATCCCCGAAGTCATCATTTCATCATTCTCAACTATAATAACCACAGCTTCATTGTATAACTGCCAACTATAAGATTTGTTTTCTAGTTTAAAGGGCGCATGTGCTACCCAGCGATGAGGTACAGTAGCATCTGCGTTATTTATTCGTAGCGAGGTAAAATAAAAAGAATCCATGTTCACATCGCTAAATTTAAGTACAATATCAGCCTCACCAGAAAAAGGTGTTGATGGATCCCATTCTTTATCTTCAAAATAAGTGATCTCGAATTCTGTTGGATACATATACATACATGAGCTATCTTCAAAATCAGCTTGTAAATTTGCATAAGGGGAATCAATATCCTTACATCCAAATGTAGGTACAACTTTTTCTTGACAACCATATACGACTAACAAAGTCAGTATACATAAAATAGACATTAAATTTTTAACTTTCATATCTTTATAATTGATTTTTTAAAGATCTATTACTCACCCTTCTTCTTAAACGTGTAACCAATACTTACACCAGCCCAATGTTCATAACGAAACTGAACACCCTCTTGATAAAAGAATGGACTATAAAAAACACGAAACATAAAACCACCATCTGGGTTTTGAAATCGATATCCAAAAGTAGCATTACCTAACACTTCTGTTTTTCGAATTAAACCTATATCTGTTGCCGTTATTACATTTTTAATTTCATAACTGCCAATCTGAGGACCTACACCTAATTCAATATGATGCTTATTGCCAAAAGCATACATAAAATTTACAGTAAATGGAATATATACATCAACAGTTGTCCCTTGACGTCCTTCAGACAAAAACTCAAGTCCGAGTCTTGCGCCAATTTTAAATCCATTAATATTTATTCCAATCAAATCATAGTTTAAGGAATATAGCCCTCCGCTTCCACCTAGCTCTAGGTATATTGAATGATTCAAATTGCTTTGCGCCACTGATTTTTGATTATAAAAAATGACCAGCAAATTCATTGCCAAAAAACACCTGCTTAGGAATTTCATATGTATTATTTTATCTCAAACATTTTAAACTAAAAACAAATAAAAGTCTTAAAAAATAGCTTTTTAAACACCTTCACTTACTAAATAAAGTGCAAATATAGTGACAATTATCCTTTCAAACAAATAAAAAAATAATTTTAGGTAAGCCTTTATTGAATTCATAATCCTTAGGCAGGTCGTTTCCATCATCACAGTAGTGTAATTTCCACCTTTCCCTCTCATGAACAAGTTGCAATCTCACTTTAACTTCCCCCTTCTCTCTAGCAAAAGTTAATGTATTATGAAGTAAGTTGATTAACACAATTTGCAAATAGCACAGATCACTATATAAGCAATTACGTTAATCTACATCAAATCCCCCAAATTTGCTAAACACAATCAAATTGAAGAAAAAAAATAAAATGTTATTGAAATTGATACCTAAATTTATTTCAATTACATTTATGATTTTGAATATACAAAGTGATAGTGTTTTCTTTTTAATTATTTACATATCTGATGTTTTAATAAATACATTAAAAACTATACCCATCAAAATCTATAATCTTTCCTATAAAAATCACATAAAAGAAACCTTTAAGATCGCCTGGCCAGTAATAATAGGCCAACTTGGCCATATTATAATTGGCCAGGTAGACAACCTAATGATTGGGAGTTTAGGATCTACACAATTAGCTGCTTCTGCACTCGCAAATGGAATGTTTTTTTTAGTAGTTGTTTTCGGGTTTGGTGTTTCCATGGCTATTGCTCCTATCACCTCACAAGCTATTGGTGCAAATAAAGGAGAAATGGAAAAATCAGATATCCTTTCAGAGGGTTTAAAAATTATAGGATTATTAAGTGTTTTGTTTGTTGTTGTTTTATTTGGAATTGCCGAATTGCTACCTTATTTAGGGCAAGATCCTGACGTTGTGCCATTAGCCCAGTCTTATTTAAGAATTATTGCTATTTCTACATTTCCTATGCTCTTTTTTATGGTCTGCAAACATTTTATAGATGGATTTGGGGAAACCAAGCCGGGGATGATATGTATGGGATTAACAGTTTTATTTAATATATTTTTTAATTGGATTTTGATATATGGGAAATGGGGTATACCTGCTTTAGGTCTTGATGGAGCCGGTTGGGCAACCTTTATTTCTAGGCTACTGGGCTTTTTATGTATACTAATTTTTGCTTTAAATCACTCGCATTTTAAATCTTATTTTAGAATATCGTCTTTCCTTATAGTCAACCGCGAGGCACTAAGAAAAATCATAAAAATTGGAATCCCCTCTGGCATGCAATTATTTTTTGAAGTGGGTGCATTTGCCGGAGCAGTAGTATTGGCTGGCAGAATTGGAGAAGATCCTCAATCTGCTCATCAAATTGCAATTAGCATTGCCTCTTTTACTTATATGTTTTATATGGGGATTGCTGCGGCAGGTTCTATTAGAATAGGCAATGCTTATGGTCGAAAAGACATTAATTTTATTCGTAAAGCAGGCGAGGCATCTCTAATAACCAGCTTAATTTGTGTTTTGTTTTTTATAGCACTGATAATTTTAATGAGAGAATTTTTGTCTACATTATATATAGACAATCCATTAGTTAGCCCTATTGTATTTGAATTGCTTTTATTTGCGGCTGTATTTCAGATATTTGATGGTGTTCAGGCTGTAGCTCAAGGTATATTGAGAGGAATTGAAGATGTTAAATTACCTGCTCTTGTAGCATTTGTTTCTTATTGGCTAATAGGCTTGCCATTTGCATGGTTTTTTTCTGAAAATTTAGGCTGGGGAGTAAATGGCATCTGGGTAGCTTTAACCATGGGGCTCTTATTCGCAGCAATTTTGTTGAGCTTACGCTTTTTTTTATTAATTAAAAAAGTGCAATTTAGAGATTAAATTGAAGTTGAAATCAGGCTACTAGTAAATTTTTGTTTTATTCTGAAAAATTTAAATTTTTAATCGCGTATTTAGTTGAATCAGGTTCCTTTACAATTTCATATATACCATTCATTTGAGTGACCATAGAAGCAATTAAATCAGAACCAAGTGATTTTCTTTCTTTTTTTTCTACCCAACAACCACTATCCATATACAACATATCATATTTTAGCCTCTCTGAAGCGTTAGGTTTAATGTCAACTTGAATCTTTCCTTTAGGTTTGTTTAAAAAAGCATATTTCATAGAATTTGTTACTAACTCATTAATTAAAAGAGATACTAAAACCGTACTTTTTGAACCTATTTTTTGCACATTTACATTTATAATTAATTGTAAATTTACATGCGTATTAAAAGTACTTACAATCTCATCGATAAGGTTTTTTATATGACTTTCCATATCAAATGATTCTAATGGATTGTGGTTGTATATATATTCATGTATAGCTGAAATGCTATTAATTCTGTTTACCGCATCAGTAATCACCGCGGATTCAGCAGGGTTTCTTTCGCCCATCATTTGTAATCTTAGAAGGCTAATAATTATTTGTAGGTTATTTTTTATTCTATGATGTGATTCTTTAAACAGTGTAGAGATTTCATCATTTTTATGCTCTATGATTTGATTCTTTTTATTTAATTTTTGATTAATTACTCTGACCTTGTTTTGGTTGTGCTTAATAATTTTATCACGAGTTAGGTTGAAATAAATTACTGCAGCACATATTACTACTGCTTCAACTATAAAATTAATGATGTCTTTTTGGTCTAATGTATTTAAGTTCTCAATATTTGAGCGAATATTAAAAACGAAAAACTGCGTCAAAACAATAAAATGAGCGACACAAAAAAATACACCCCACTTATGCCCCAAAACAAAAAAGGCAAAAAGAATGTTTAAAATCATCCACATAGGCGTGTTAATATGGATATAATCAGTTATGATCAATAAAGTATAGGACAATATCAGGAATGTCGCAATCACACCGACTTTACTAATTAATTCATATTTTTTTGTTCTTGACAAGACAACCAATGCGACCAACATCAAGGTTATGATAGCAATATCCGGGCGCCCCAAAACATCACTCACAATATAAAGAGACAAGGCATTAATGGTCATCAAAACTAACTGAAATAAGCATATGTACCAAACAAAAGCAAATCGAGCTTGGTCAAAGTAATTTTTATATTTCGTTTTTGGACTTCTTAAAAAATTCATTTAAGAAAAGTGTATAGGTGTATATTAATAAGTGAATTAAAGTTAAGTTATTTTTTATTTATACGAAAGATATCTTCTAATACATTTAGATTTTTGATGCGTATCTGACGCGCTTTAGTTTGTTGTTTGTATCTTTGTTTAAATCGTTCGTAAAAATGATAGACCGTAGTAAAATCCCCGAAATAAAATCCGTTGAAACACTGAAATTACATACCCCTATTAGATATAGGTTAGCTAATGATATTCCTGTTTATGAAATCAATTTAGGGAATCAAAGTGTTATAAAATTAGAATTGATTTTTCACGCAGGAAGGTGGCATGAAAAAGAACAGCTTATAGCAAAGGCCACAGCTCAATTATTAAAAACCGGCACTTTAAATAAGAACTCAGAACAAATAGCTGATTTTTTTGAATACTACGGCGCAATACTAGCTATATATGATGGGTTTAATACTGTAAACATTCAATTACAATGCCTGTCAAAACATTTAAAGACATTGCTACCCATGCTGAAGGAGATACTTTGTGAACCTGCTTTTTCAGAAATAGAGTTAACAAAATTTATTAAACTAAACCAACAGAACTTAAAAGTTCAATTAACTAAAAATGATATTGTTGCTTATCGTTTGTTTACTGAAAAAATATTTGGCCACAATCATCCGTATGGATACAACTCTACTATTGCCTCATATACAAATATCACAAGGGATAAAATAATAACCCATTTTAAAGAAAATTATACCGCCAACAACTGTACAATAATTATTTCAGGCAAAATTCCTGAAAACGCCATCAACCTACTTAACGCTCATTTTGGGGAGCTACCTATAAAACCGAAACAAAATGTATTCAACCCCCAAATGCCTAAGCTAGAGGCCAACTTATCTCTTAAAGAAATTGTTTCTCATGACAGCCTACAGGCTTCTATTAGAATCGGCCGCAGGACATTCAACGGGGGACATCATGATTACAATGCCTTTTACATGACAAACATGGTACTTGGGGGTTATTTTGGAGCACGCCTTATGCAAAACCTCAGGGAACGAAACGGATTTACTTATGGTGTTTATTCTTCTATGGAAAATATGATCAATAGTGGATACTGGTATATTCATACGGATGTTGGTATAGATGTTAAAAATACTGCAATTGCAGAAATATACAATGAAATAGATCGGTTAAAAGAAACTTTAATTGGTACAGAAGAACTGGAAATGGTTAAAAATTATTGCCTAGGCATACAATTAACCAGTTTAGATGGCGTTTTTAATGTATCTAGTGTTATTAAAAGCCTAGTCATAACAGAACTTAATGCAGACTATTTTTATGCTTTCATTAACACCATAAAAAATATTTCTCCAGAGGAAATACAAACTATGGCACAAAAGTATTTAAAGAAAGAAGATTTAATTGAAGTAGTCGCGATCTAGAATGAGCCATTATAAAGATGGTAATATGTAAATTCGAAAAAAAACATACTCTGGCTTGTTTTTTGTGCATATTCAAGTTTACTTTGTTAGAAATTACAATGAATTCACCCAAAAGCATATGCACATAAACAAGGTATTCATAATATTTATTTTCTTAATCCAATCCTTACAAGCACAGGTAACTCCAGAGGTATGTGCCAGATTGTTAGTGGGCTTAGGTCAGGATTCTATTACCTGGCAGGCTACACCCTGTACTGGCTTTGGAGGTTATGTGTTACTGGGGCAAGCCAATAATTCAGGCCCCTTTATTCCTTTAGACACTATTATGTCTACCAACGTAGCACATTCTAATCCTGGCGAAATTCCATGGAATTATAAAGTAGGTATGATCTGTAGCGGAGTACTAACGAATTTTTCTTTTGCCGTAAGCAACCTGCGCCCCATAACACCTGACATTCAAAGCGTTAATATTATTGGCAATTCTCCTGTAGTTAGTTGGGACCCAAGCCCGAGTCCCGAAGTGATTGGTTATCAATTATACAAAGAAAGTCCTTATGGTTCTGGTAATTTTTTCCCATACCCTAGCTCAAACAGCATTATCAATGCAACTTCTTTTAATGATATATCTGCAGCTTCTTTATTAGCACGATACGCTATTGTTGCGGTTAGTCCTTGTAATAAAAGTCTTTTAGGCGTTGGCAACGCTATTGATGGGACTACAGGGCCACACACTTCTATGATTCTCAGTGGTGTAATCGATACTTGTAAGCAAGAAATATTGTTTAATTGGAATGGCTACGAAAACTGGAAAGACGGCGTTCAACATTATGAAATTTGGGTTAATCGAAATGGAATTGGATATATACTTTACGACACTATTCCGCAAACTTCTAATTCTTACCTTTTCCAGAATGCTCAAGATAATGATTTACTAAGCTTCCAAATAAAGGCAATTGAAAATAATAAAAGCAATAGTGCTGTTTCGAATGAACTTACTTTTGATATCCGTGTGAACCGGCCAATGGATTTTATACACATTTTAAAACTCACTGTAACAGCAACTAATGAGGTTGAAATTCAATGGGATTGGGACACAGATGTTGATTTTGTAAATGGGACTATTCACAGAGGTTCAAATTCAAATTCTATGAGTTCTATATTTGTTTTAAACTCTATTGGATCCTCGCCAAACACCTATTCGGATGTTGGTGCGGCACCAGATCAAAATAGTGTTTTTTATAGGATTTCTTCTCTCGATGCATGTGGTTTTACAGTAAAGAGTAATCTTGTAGAAACTATTTCCCTCAAAACTGAAGCACAAGAGGGGTTTATTAATAAAATATCGTGGAACATTGCGGTTTTTGAGCATGGTACAGTCCTGGAATACCAGGTTTACAAAATAATTAATAACACTCCTCAACTAATAGCTACTTTACCCGCTACTGAATTGTCTTATTTTGATGATTTAGATGTTTTAAATCAGGCTGAAGCTCATAGCTGCTATTTTGTAATAGCAACCCTCTCTTTAAATCTACCAGGCGGACTCACCCAAATTGCTTTAAGCCAATCGAACAAATCATGCGTAAAACAAATGTCAAATGTTCATATCCCTAATGCTGTCTCGCCTAACGGAAAAAATCGGCATTTCCGCCCTTTAATTGTTTTTAGCAATAGCATCAGTAATTACTCCATGATAATTTATGATCGCTACGGGCAACAAATTTTTCAATCCACTAACCCTTACAGAGCATGGGATGGCACAAAAAACGGAAAAGCAATTAAAATGGGGGTCTATGTTTATGTCATTCGATTTATACAACCAAATGGTGAGTGGCTCGAGCGAAAAGGTACTGTTATGTTAGTGCGTTAAGCACTCAAATTTTACAATTGCATTCAATCCCTCATCAAGTCAAGTTGTACGATATTGCTAATTTGAGTATTTATTGACTTTCTCCACAATACTTTGTATTTTTGGCCGACTGGATGTTAGGGTAAGTCGAATTTAAACCTAATCTAAAATGAAACCTATGGAAACAAAGCTGGAAATTGTTCAAAACTGGTTGCCCAGATATACAGGAACTAAGCTTGAAGATTTTGGCAAATATATATTGCTTGTCAATTTCAGTAGTTATGTAGTTGAATTTGCAGAAATGCATAACGTAGAAATAAAAGGCTATGGCAAAGCAATGCAAACGGCTACTGCAGATGGTATTACGATCATTAACTTTGGTATGGGAAGTCCTAATGCTGCTACAATTATTGACTTATTAACTGCTATTAATCCAAAAGCATGTTTGTTCCTGGGAAAATGCGGAGGCCTTCGAAGTGACAAAAACAAAGTTGGAGATTTAATTTTACCAATCTCTGCTGTTCGTGGAGAAGGTACTTCAGATGACTATTTTCCCCCTGAAGTCCCTGCCTTGCCATCATTCGCATTACAAAAGGCAATTTCTACTACCATTAGAGATTTTCAATTGGATTATTGGACAGGCACAGTGTATACCACAAACCGTAGGGTATGGGAACACGACACAGAATTTAAAAATTACCTGAAGGCAATACGATGTATGGCAATTGATATGGAAACAGCTACGTTATTTATTTCTGCTTTCTTCAACAAAATTTCAGCTGGAGCTCTTTTACTGGTTTCTGATATGCCTATGACACCGGAAGGTGTAAAAACATCTAAAAGCGATGGTCAAGTCACTCAGGACTTTGTGAACAAGCATCTAGAGATTGGGATTGCTTCTCTTAAGCAACTTGTTAATAATGGCCTAACAGTGAAACATTTGCATTTCTAAACTAATTAAATTAGCCGATTTTATCCTATTAAAAAAATGGCATCTCCACAATTGGACTAAATAAAAATCACACAACATGAAGTTTCACATAGAAATAATTGTAGATATCTCACTGAATAAATTAATAGAATTATTTGAAAACCCTGAAAATTTAAAAAAATGGCAACCTAACCTCTTAAAATTTGAACATTTAAGTGGAGACTTAGGGCAAGTGGGCGCGAAATCCCGTATTAATTATAATATGGGAATTAAAAAAATTATCATGAATGAAACTGTTTTGAAACGAAACTTGCCAGATGAGTTTGTGTTAATGTATGAATCAGATGGTGTAACTAATACTGTAACTAATAATTTTAAGGAAATCGCCCCTAATAAGACAAGGTGGATAATGCAAAATAATTTTAAATTTGGTGGACTTATGAAATTTGCTGCTCTAGCTATGAAAGGTGTTTTTAAAAAACAAACTGAATTAACAATGAATAGATTCAAAGCGTTTGCTGAAAGCATTCCAGAATAAAAATTAATTAACAAACAATTTCTTACAGTAAATAATTTGCCCTAATGAAAGTATTTATACTTGTCGGTTTTCTTTTTGTGTTTTCTGCCTTAAATGGACAATCTATAAAGATCAACGCTGATAATATTACTATCATAAGAGACAAATGGGGAGTGCCCCATATCTTTACAAAAACAGATGCGGAAGCTGCTTATGGTCTAGCTTGGGCACATTCAGAGGATAACTTTAAAACTATTCAAGAAACATTTTTGCCCGCAATTTCTATGCTTGGATCATATAAGGGTAAAGAAGGAGTAATTTTTGACTATGTCGTTCAGCTGCTAAGATGTCGAAATGTAGCTAAAACACAACAAAAATACTTATCAAAAGAAGTTTTACAAGTGATAGAGGGATACGTTGAAGGAATCAATGCCTTTGCCAAAGCACATCCAAATGAAGTTCTTGTGAAAAAAACTTTTCCTATTACTGTTACTGATTACTTAACCGCATACAACTTAGTTATTCATTTTTTTTCTGACTCTGGTGATATTTTAAATAAACTATTCAACAATAAAATAAAACCAATAGATGATTTGAATGGAGCAAAAGAAACAGATAGAGGTATTGGTTCAAATGGATTTGCTATTAGCAAGAATAAAACCAAAGATGGCAAAACATATTTAAATGTAAACACGCATCAACCACTAGATGGTCCTTTTTCATGGTATGAAGCTCATATGGTAAGCGAAGAGGGCTGGAACATGTTGGGTGCATTATTCCCTGGCTCTCCATTTCCATTAATTGGAACAAATGAATATTTAGGGTGGACACACACATATAACTATCCTGATTTAATAGACGTTTATCAACTTGAAATGCACCCTACAAAAAAAAATAAATATAAATTTGATGGTGAATGGCTGCCTCTTGAGGAATCAAAAGCAAAGCTTAAAGTAAAAATATTTTTAGGTATAAAAATCCCTGTTACAAGAAAAATCTACTGGTGTAAGTATGGCCCTGTAATAAAAAACAAATCTGGATATTTTTCTTTTCATTCTAATGCACTATCAAATATTTCGTCTATTGACCAATGGTACCAGATGAATAAAGCGTCTGATTTTGTATCTTTTAAAAAAGCTGTTTCAATGGTCACCATACCGAGATTTAATATTGTATATGCAGATAGAGAAGACAACATATTTTATTTGAGTGCAGGCAAAATTCCTATAAGAGAAGGAAATTATAATTGGGAGAAGTTATTGCCCGGTAATACTTCTAAAACTAAAACCAAAGACTATCAACCTATAGAAAAGCTCCCTCAAGTATTAAACCCCAATCACGGATATATTTTTAATACCAATAACAGCCCTTTTAATTGTACGCACCCAAATGATAATTTAAATGCTCAAGCATTCGATTCAACTATAGGATATAGAGAAAAAGAAAACAACAGAAGTGTCCGTTTTATGGAACTTATTAACAATTACGACAAACTTAGTTACGAAGATTTTTTAAAAATAAAATATGACACACAGTATCCAGATTCGTTAATCGCTCCTTTTCAGTTAAATGATGTTTTTCGTATTGACCCAAATTCTTATCCAGAAATTAAAGACCTTATAGAAATAATTCAAAAATGGGATCGTAGGGGAAATATTGACAACCTATCTGCTGCATACTGGCGTGTTTATTATGAAAAACTAACCAAAAGAGTTAAAAAAGAAGGATTATATAATTCAAGTAACATTGATGAGAAATTAATAGTCGAAACACTTCGCGAAACGAAAGAATACTTTTTAAAACACTTTAATTCTCTGAAAATAAGCCTTGGAGAATATCAAAAACATACCCGTTCAGATATTGAATTTCCTATTTGTGGCCTAGAAGATATGATTGCAGCAATGCACACAACATCATATAAAAATGGCAAAGCAAGGTCTATTTCTGGAGAATCATATATTATGCTTGTAAGATACAAGGGCAGGGACATTCAAATTGAAACCGTTTTACCGTATGGACAATCAAATCATCCTACAAGTATACACTATACGGATCAAATGAATATTTATGCACATCAAAAAAGAAAATTAATGACTTTAGATAAAGAAAAAATTTATCAATCTGCAGTTAAAAGATATCACCCGAAGGAGAAAAAACAGCATCATTAATCCGTTTTAAAACAATGGATTAATAGAATAATAAAATTAAAAAAGACGGGACAAATCAACACGAATTTAATTTATGAATAACATCATCCGTATTTATCCACTTGTGGAAATATTTATAAATAAAAAGGAAAAACCACCCAATATGTTTACAATGTGTTAAAAAAACTATTAACAGTAGTAAATTAAGCTCCTTTTTTACTAGCTTTTTTATAATTTGTGCGTTTTATATTATTGTTAATACGACTTATTCCCATAATTTAAATAAATTTCAATGATTGTATACCTAAAAGGTAAATTAACTGATATCAATCCTACAAGTGTCATTGTTGAAACCAACAATGGCATTGGATATCTAGTTCAAATAACTCTAAGCACTTTTAATAAAATTAAGCTACTTAAAGAAACAAAATTATTAACTCATTTTATTGTTAAAGAGGATAGCCAAACACTTTATGGGTTTGCAGAAGATGATGAACGTTATGTTTTTACACAACTTATTTCAGTTTCAGGAGTTGGTCCTAGTACTGCAAGGCTGTTGCTGTCAACTCTATCTGCCCAAGATGTTCGGCATGCAATAATTTCTGAAAACATTGACACGCTAAAAAGTGCTAAAGGCATAGGTCCAAAGGCCTCTAAACGCATTGTTTTAGAATTAAAAGATAAAATACTTAAAGATGGAGGTATTAATAGCACAATTGTTGCCCAAACTTTAACAATGAATAATGCAGTAAGAGAGGAAGCGTTGTCTGCTTTGGTTGCGTTAGGGTTTAATAAGTCGTTAGTTCAAAAAACATTGAACAGGGTTTTAAAAGGCCAACCCGATATTAATGACTCTAGTGAATTAATTAAACAGGCCCTTGGACAATTATCTTCATAATACATTAGAATATTGTTGCTTAAAGAAAATTACTTTGCTTTAATAACCTATATTATCCTATAAATTAAAAACACTATTATAAGGCTCAAATTCTACATTTTTAATTTTTATTCATCTACTCGTATTGCTTTTTAGTGATTTTTTAGCAAAAATTTGTTTTACAACATTTTAGCTGAAAAATCTTTGAGCAAAAACGCGTTAATCTGTCAAAATTAAATATTTTTGGAGCATTTTTGTTGAATTCTATTTTTTTAATACCCTAAAAAGATAGACATTGTCATAATTTCATCAACAAAAAGTCTCTTATTGCAGTATATAAGCAAATTTTTATGAATTTAAAGCAGTTGAATTTGTCCTTTTTGTTGGTTTGCGCCTATATAGTAATAGGTTGGGGCAAAAATAATACCTCTCAAAATTACCTTAGGGAAAACCCTTGGGAGGCAACTGCAATTTTAAGTCCTGACACATTGCCACCCCTTACGGATAGGACAGGAGACTTTGTAACCGACAACAATCATAACCCCTTTGACCTTAAAGACCCTAAAATCATTGAAAAAAACGTTGAATATGATTATGCAAGCGGATATTATATTATAACCGAAACAATTGACGGGTCAAATTATCGATCACCAATGTATCTCAGTCCCGAAGAATATTATAAGTGGCGTGCAGAAAACGAAGATCGAAAATACATGAAAGAGCTCTCTCAAAGAAATAAAGTTGGTGTAATAGGTGGGGATCCAGTAGAGCCATATAAAAACAGAATCAGTAAAAGCCTTGTAGAAAGATTGTTTTGTGGCTCAACTATAGATGTACGACCACAAGGAAATATTGCATTAACTTTTGGGTTTGATTACCAAAAAATTGCAAACCCAATACTTACAGAACAACAACAACAACAGGGAGGATTTGATTTTGACATGAATATACAGTTAAGTGTAGTTGGGAAAATAGGACAAAAATTAAAACTCTCTTTTAATTATAATACGCAAGCTACTTTTGATTTTGACCGTCAGATAAAAGTTGAGTATCTAAGTGACACAGAGTGTTCAGAAGACGATATTATCAAAAAAATAGAAGCCGGAAATGTTAGCTTTCCTTTGCGCTCATCACTAATTCAGGGAAGACAAAACCTATTTGGCTTTCGCACAGATTTACAGTTTGGCCGACTTAAAATGTCATTAGTAGCATCTCAGAGTCAAACCAAACGTAAAGAAATTCAAATTCAGGGTGGGTCTCAGTTACAAGATTTTGAAGTAACAGCTGACAATTATGATGAGAATAGACATTTTTTCCTTTCACATTACAATAGAAATACTTACGAGCAAAATTTGTCTGCATTGCCTCAAATAAACTCGCTATTTAACATTACTAAAATAGAAGTTTGGGTTACAAATGATAGAAATGTAACTGAAGGCGTTAGAGATATAGTAGGATTTGCTGATCTAGGTGAAACAGATGTAAACAAAATGGTTGCTGGAAATAATTATACGCCTGCAACCGCTCCAGAACAAGGAGTTGACCTGTCAAATAGGCGTCTTCCAGATAATGATGCAAACATACTGTATAGTCAGTTAATAGCAAGCGAAAATGGCCCTCCCCAATCTAATGCAAGAGGTCTCCAAACATCAATTTCTGCTTTACAAGGGGCTCCTTTTAACATGAATGATGCGGAAGACTTTTCTAAAATTCGTGCACGAAAACTATCGCCTTCAGAGTTTACTTATGATCCTAAATTAGGGTTTGTATCTGTAAATGTATCTATTAAACCTACAGATGTTGTGGCTGTTGCTTACCAATACACTTATAATGGAAAACTTTATCAAGTTGGAGAGTTCGCACAGGATTTACCTCTTGATGCTGATACATTGAATGTGATGTACATGAAGTTACTTAAAGGCGTAAGAACAAGAGTGGATTTACCAATATGGGACTTGATGATGAAAAACATTTATTCCTTAGGTGCTTATCAGATCAATCAGGAAGATTTTATGCTAGATGTGTTTTATCAGGATCCTGGAGGTGGGGAAAAAAGATTTATCCCAGAAGGGCCTCCTGCATCAAAACCTTTGATTACGATGCTAAACCTTGACAACCTTAACAGGGCCTTAGACCCTATACCAGACGGCCAATTTGATTATGTTTCAGGAGTTACAATTTTGCCCAGAAATGGTCGTATAATCTTTCCTGTTTTAGAACCCTTCGGTAGCTCTTTAGCAAAAGAGTTCTATACCGTTCCTGGTGATCCAGCAAGCTTACACCCATTGTCACAAAAATATCTATATCCTCAATTATATGATTCAACAATTACTAGAGCTAGAGAATACCCTGAATTTAATCGATATCTAATCAGGGGCAGATATAAATCAAGTATTTCATCTGAAATTTCTTTAGGTGGCTTTAATATCCCAAAAGGTTCTGTTATAGTAACAGCTGGGGGCAGAACGCTAGCAGAGGGCACAGATTACTCCATTGATTATAACCTGGGTAGAATTAAAATATTAAACGAAGCCTATCTTAATTCCGGTCAGCCTGTTAAGGTTGCTTTTGAGGATAATGCTACTTTTGGGTTCAACCAACAAGGTTTTTTTGGAGCAAGATTTGATTATTTTATTAGTGAAAAAATTAATTTTGGTGCAACTTTTCTACATCTAAATGAGCGACCTTTTACTCAAAAGGTAAATTATGGAGATGATCCAATATCGAATAGTATATACGGTTTTGACTTCCAATATAGCGGCGAAGCGCCATGGCTAACTAGGCTTATTGACAAAATCCCTTTGATAAGTACTAAAGCGATGTCAAATATATCATTTACGGCTGAATTTGCTCATTTAATCCCTGGAGCCCCAGATATTATAAACCAAGGGAATGATGAGGGAGGAGTAGTCTTTATCGATGATTTTGAAGGATCAACCAGTAACTTCAATTTATCCATACCTAGTTTGAATTGGGTATTAGCTAGTACGCCACGAAGCGATCAGGTTTCTCCATTGTTCCCGGAAGCTATTTTATCTAATGACTTAGAATACAATAAAAACCGTGCAAAAATTGCCTGGTATAATCTTGAACCTCAATTAGCATCAACTTCTAGCGAAAATAGTATTTATACAAGAGAGATTCAACAACAAGATGTTTTTCAAAATGTTCAGTATACCGGTTTAACCTATCAGGGATTGAGAACTTTTGACTTGAATTACAACCCAACTCAAAGAGGCCCCTATAATTTTAGTACACAAAACATGGATATTGATGGGAAATTCACAGATCCTGAAGCGCGGTGGGGAGGAGTAATGAGAAGTATTCAAAATAGTGATTTTGAAGCATCAAATATTGAATTTATTGAAATATGGGTGATGAGTCCTTTCAAAGAAGGGAAAGGAGGGAACGGCGGGGATTTATATATTGACCTTGGAGATGTTTCTGAAGATATTCTTAAGGACTCTAGACTCTTTTTTGAAAATGGGATCCCCGATTCAAATGCAAATGCAAATGTTGACGAAACAATCTGGTCAAGAATACCAAGAACACAAGCCATAACAAGAGCTTTTGACAATGACCCATCTATTCGAGATCAACAGGATATTGGACTTGATGGCTTTAATGATGCAGGGGAGCGCGTACATTTTAAATCATTTCTTGACACTATTGACGCTATGGTTGCGGCAGGGCAACTAAACTCATCTGTTGCAACAGAATTATATAATGATCCTTCAGGTGATAATTTCCGTTATTACAGAGATGCATTTTATGATGATCCGAATAATTTGCCTCCAGGAGTCAATTCCGTACTTCATCGTTATAGTAAATTTAATAATTGTGAAGGAAATTCTACAAATGACCCTTCAACTACCACTGGAACAAATCAGGCTATATCTACAGCCACAAACATTCCAGATACAGAGGACTTAAATAAAGATAATACGCTAAACGAACAAGAGTCATACTTTCAATATAGAATACCAATAAGGAGAGAAAATACGGACGAAATGGCCTTTACTCAGTATACTGTTGACTCAGTCAGAATGGATTATCAGGACGGTAACGGGCAGTCAGAATCTGTATATTGGTATCAATTAAAAATTCCTATTGATAACTTTACAACTCGTGTAGGAGGTATCTCTGGGATTCGAGCCATACGTTTTATGAGAATGTATATGACAGGTTTTTCGACAGAAACTACCTTAAGAATGGCTCGACTGGATTTAATTCGTAACCAATGGAGAAGATATACTAGATCTCTTGTTTTGCCAGGAATGGTAATTCCGCCTGAAGACCCTAGCAGTACTACTTTTGATGTAAATGGAGTGAATATTGAAGAAAATGGCTCAAGGACTCCATTTAATTATGTTTTACCCCCAGGTGTTTCAAGGGAACAAGTTATAGGTTCTGTAACTAACGCACAACAAAATGAACAATCGCAATCTTTACGTGTATGCAACCTTGAGGATGGAGATGCTAGAGGAATTTTTAAAATTGTAAATCTAGATATGCGGGTATATGAACGGCTGAAAATGTATGTTCACGCAGAAAACATCAGAAATGAACATCCAAACGACAAAGGAGATATGACTGTTTTTATGAGAATTGGAAGTGATTTTGAAAACAATTACTATGAATATGAAATTCCCCTAACTATGTCGGATGAAGCAGGCGGAACTGGTGAGCCTTCAAATATTTGGCTCGAAGACAATCAATTTGATTTCCCATTAAGCCTGCTAAGACAAATCAAAATTGATAGAGAAGTAATGGGATTTGCCATTAGTGACTTGTATGAAGTAGCAGATGGCGAAAATCGTGTTAAAATCAAAGGAAACCCCACTTTAGGGCAAGTAAAAAGTATAATGATAGGATTGCGAAACAAAAAAGATGATGGATTGGCTCGTTGTACTGAAGTATGGGTAAATGAATTGCGCTTGACTGGTTTTGATGAAAGAGGTGGCTTTGCCGGATTGGCTCGATTAGATGTACAACTTGCCGACCTAGGACAATTTACTGCTTCGGGAAGTTATCAATCTATTGGCTTTGGCAATATTGACCAAAGTGTTGGAGAAAGAAGTCGTGAAGAAAATATTCAATATGATTTATCCGGGTCTTTAAAGCTAGACAAGTTTTTCCCTGAAAAGTGGAAATTAAATATCCCTTTTTATGCTCAATACTCTCAAGAAATAAGTACGCCAGAATACGACCCCTATCAATTAGATGTTCCTCTTGAAGAAAGGTTGGCTTCAATTGTTGATTTAAATGAACGTAAAGAGGTGCGTAAGTCTGCTAGAACGATCCGGACTATCTCTAGTTTCAACTTCACAAATGTTAAAAAAGGGAGAACTTCCAAATTTGTAGCTTTACCTACAGATATATCAAACTTTTCTTTCACTTATGCACAATCTAGCAACCTGTTACAATCCCCAATAATAGAAAGAGAAGAACGTACTGAACACAAAGGAATAATTGATTATACATATGCTCCAGGGCTTAAAGCTATATATCCTTTTAAGAAAGCGATTAATAAAATCAAAAACAAAAAACTTGTAAAGTGGCTTGCATTGATTAGGGATATCAACATAAACCCTTTGCCGAATAACATTGGTTTTAGAAATGAATTGAGAAGAAATTTTGGGGAAACTACTTATCGCTTTACAGACGCTGTGAGTAGCACCTATTATGACAAAAAATTCTCTTGGGACAGGACATATTCCCTTCAGTGGAATATATTTAAAAACTTAAAATTTAATTATAGTGCTACTAATTTTGGAGTTATTGATGAGCCAGAAGGGAGGATAAACACTCAGGAAAAGAGAGATTCTCTATGGTCAAATGTAAAACGGTTTGGCCGGACAAAAAATTACCAACATAACATAAGCATAAACTATACCCTACCACTAAAAAAGATACCTATTTTCGACTGGATAAGTGTCAAAGCTCAATACAATGCAACTTATAGTTGGACTGCCGCTACTTTAGGCCAAGACACCCTAGGACATACTATCCAAAATTCTCAAAAACGGCAATTAACTGGAGATCTACAATTTAGAAAGTTGTATGACAAATGGAAATATCTCAAAAAAATCAATACCCCTAAGAGACCAAATGCAAAAAAACAGAAAAAAGTAGACTTCCCTAAAAAGAAAAAATACCCTCCTCTTCGCCAGATTAAAGATGATGATGAAAGAGAAAAAGAAAAAATCAAAAGAAAAGAAGAACGTAAGAAAAGGCTGTCTGAAATTAAAAAAATAAAAGAAAAGCGTCAACCTAGTGATGCAGAACGGATTTTTATTAGACCTTTTATGCTTTTACAACGTGCAAGAATTACATACAATGAAAACTTCACCACTGTCTTGCCGGGGTTTACAGGTATTTCTAAATACATAGGGCAGGATTATACAGGAACTACTACTAACTCAGGGCCCAGACCTGGATGGGATTTTATTGCTGGTATTCAACCAAATGAAACTTGGTTGGATAATGCAGCAAATAGTAATTGGATTACCAACAATATATATCAAAACAAACAGGTAATTCAAACCCACACCCAAACTTATACCGCTAAAGTTACGCTAGAACCTCTTAAAGGCTTTAAAATAGATGTAGACCTGAATAAAACACTAACCGAAAACTATTCTGAATTATTCAAGGTGCAAGATCAATTTAGCAATGATCAGTTCTCTCATTTAAATGCTATGCAAAGAGGAAATGTAACAATGACCTATTTGCCCTTATCTACTTTCTTTGACAAACAAGGGACAAAAGGTGTAAATTCTTCTGTGAACTTTGAAACATTTGAAGCAAACCGCCTGATTATTTCTCAGAGAAAAGGCATAGGGGATCATGATGATCAAGAAATAAATGCAGGATTTACAGAAGGTTATGGCCGCTATCAACAGGATGTTTTAATCCCTGCATTTTTAGCTGCGTATACTGGACGGAGTGCCGAATCCGTTGACCTTGGAGACATCCGTAATACGCTTCCTATGCCTAACTGGAAATTAACCTACAATGGCCTAGCGAAAGTAAAAGGACTTGACAAAATTTTCTCTAGTTTTAGTTTAACGCATGGCTATAAATCTACTTTATCTATAAGTAGTTTTGTTACAGACCTCGACTATGCTACTACGCTTAATGTAAACGGTACAGATGGGAAAGATATCAACAGCCAGAACTATTATTCAAGTTTTGAAATACCTAACTTAATTATTTCCGAATCCTTTAATCCATTAATAGGATTAGACATGCGGTTTAAAAATGACCTCTCATTGCGTTTTCAATACAAAACTAGCAGAAATCTTGCAATGAGTTTCATTGATTATCAATTAAGTGAACAAAACACCACCGATGTTACTATCGGATTTGGGTGGAAATTTAAAAATTTTAAATTTAAAAAACTTGGTAACTTTTTCAAAAAGAAAGATAAAGATGGTAATCCTATAAAAAAGACTAAGACAAAAATGAAAATGGGCGAGATGGACTTTAATTTTGACTTTGGGAAAACTGTTGCTAAAGATGAATTAAATCTCAAATGTGATGTTTCATTCCGTGATGATAAAACAGTAAATCATATCCTTGATCAGGATCAATCAATTGCTACAAGAGGTATGAAAACAATAAGAATATCTCCCTCTATAGAATGGATCCCGAATAACCGACTTACATTTCGTTTGTTTTTTGATTACACACAAACCATCCCTGCTGTCTCAACTTCATTCCCAATTACCAGTCTTAATGGTGGATTAACGATTAAGTTCTCTTTGTCTCAGTAATATATTATAACTAATAAGTAGCAAACCACTATAGTTTTTTATTTGCTATTCAGACTAATCATGCCTGTACTTTTTTTAAACTTTTCTCTCTTTTTATTTTTCTTGAATTATATGATTCCTACCTTTGTCTTGAAAGCAAATCATTTTATTATATAATTGATACTAACAGTTTCATGTCTTTATTATTATGAACGACAACCTAACTCTAGCAATGACCAAATACAATAAAAAACGTTTAAGTAAAAAGAAATTAGTGGAACTATATTGCTCCCTGCTTAAACCAAGGATGGTTGAAGAAAAAATGTTGGTATTATTACGTCAAGGACGTATTAGCAAATGGTTTTCAGGAATTGGACAGGAAGCGATTTCTGTAGGTATAACTGCAGCACTAAATAGAGATGAGTATTTGTTTACAATGCATCGAAATTTAGGCGTATTTACCACAAGAGGTGTGCCCCTAGATCGACTTTTCTGCCAATGGCAAGGAAAAATGCCTGGATTTACTAAAGGACGTGACCGATCTTTTCATTTTGGAGCAAAAGATTATAATATAATTGGAATGATTTCTCATTTGGGCCCTCAACTTTCATTTGCAAGCGGTGTGGGATTGGCAATTAAATTAAAAAAGGAAGGCAAAATAGCTGTTGCCTTTACTGGTGAAGGTGGGACAAGTCAAGGAGAATTTCATGAAGCACTTAATGTGGCATCTGTCTGGGGTTTACCTGTTATATTTGTTATAGAAAATAATGGTTATGGGTTATCTACTCCTACATCGGAACAATATGCGTGCAAAGATCTTGTTGACAGAGCGATTGGATACGGCATGGAAGGACACAAGATAGACGGAAACAATATTCTTGAAGTTTATGATACAGTTAGCTCACTTGCTAAATCTATGCGTAAGAACCCTCGCCCTGTTTTATTAGAGTGTAAAACATTTAGGATGAGAGGTCATGAAGAAGCCTCAGGCACAAAATATGTTCCGAAAGAACTTATGGAAGAATGGGACAAGAAAGACCCTATAAAAAATTACGAATTATTTCTACTTGAAGAAGGACTTTTATCTGAAAAAATGATAAAATCCTTTCGGAAAGAAATAAAAAAAGAAATAGAAGGGAATCTTGAGATTTCTTATGCTACTCCTGAAATAACTGCTGATAAAGAACTAGAATTGTCGGATGTTTTTGCCCCCCATAAATCAGTATCAACTTCAGCAAAGAATCCTAAAATATCAGAAAAACGATTGGTTGATTCTATTTCAGATGGTTTAAATCTTGCAATGGGAAAATACAGTAATTTAATTCTGATGGGGCAAGACATCGCTGATTACGGTGGAGTTTTTAAAATCACAGATGGATTTACACAGAAATTTGGAAAAGAAAGAGTCCGCAATACCCCTTTATGTGAAAGTGCTATTTTGGGAGTAGTATTGGGGTTAAGTCTTAAGGGATACAAGTCTATGATGGAAATGCAATTTGCTGATTTTGCGACTTGTGGCTTCAATCAAATTATTAATAATATCGCAAAACTACATTATAGATGGGGCCAAAACGTAGATGTCGTTATAAGAATGCCCACTGGTGGCGGGGTCGGCGCAGGACCTTTCCATTCTCAGAGTAATGAAGCGTGGTTTTTTCATACCCCAGGCCTAAAAATTGTATATCCATCTAATCCTTATGATGCCAAAGGATTGTTGTTGTCAGCATTTGAAGATCCCAATCCAGTGATGTATTTTGAACATAAAGCAATGTATCGTTCTATATCAGCAGAAATTCCTGATGATTATTATACTGTTGAAATTGGCAAAGCTTCAATCGTAAGAAAAGGTTCCATTGCTACAGTAATTACTTACGGCAATGCAGTTCATTGGGCAAAAAATGCTGTTGATAAATTAAATGCTGATATAGAAATTATTGACCTCAGAACACTTTTGCCTATAGATTATGAAACAATTACATCCTCTGTCAAAAAAACTAATCGTGTCTTATTACTACATGAAGACACTTTAATAGGAGGTATTGGGGGAGAATTGTCAGCCTATATTTCCGAACACTTGTTTGAACATCTAGATGCACCCGTGAAACGTGTGGCCAGTCTTGACACACCATTCCCATTTGCTAAAGATCTAGAACGACAATTTATGCCACAGGAACGTCTTTTAATAGCATTAAAAGAACTTATAAATTATTAAATAGGATTCGCAACAATTTGTAAAATATTTTTGCTGCGTTCCATAAAGTTTAGTTTCCTAATATTGATTTTCATTTAGCATTCTATAAATTTGATCAATTTCGAACCCTTTATATAAAGCAAATCTTACTAATTTTTGATTGCGAATATAAGAGGAAGTCTCTTTTAATGTTCCAGCTTTTTTTCTCAAAACATGATGAAGCTTTTCCTGATATACTTTTTCTGGCATTTCAGTTTGTATCGCTTTTTTAATACAATAATCAGAAATTTTATTTTTCTTTAATTCCGTTACTATCCGAATTTTACCCCATCCTTTTGTTCGGAACTTACCTCCTACGTATGCAATTGCATATCTCATCTCATTAAGAAAGTCATCTTCAATGAGCTTGGAAATAATTGCGTCGCGTTCTTCTTCATATATTCCCAGATCCCACAATTTTAAACGGACTTCAAGATGGCAGCGCTCCCGATATGAACAGAACATTTGTAATTTAGAAAGAGCTTTATCAAAAGAAACAGGTTTTTTTGACATAATTAGATTAGTAACTTTAAAAAAAATTATGAAATTGGCTGATTTAATTATCTAATTAAGTGATATTTATCTTCAATAACCACAAAATCTAAAAAATATCCCTAATATCTCGCTTTAACTTTTTAAAAACTTATATATATTCTTATATTTGCGCTACGATACGGGAGAAAAACAAAAGAGGGAACAGAGACTGTTCCCTCTTTTTAATACTGTAGCCAAAGATTACTGAATAGAAGTTTTAAAAATAATGATGGTTGTATTAACCGAAAAATTATCCTCGCTTCTTGAATTGAAATTTCAGGAAGAAGAATTTAGCCACTTGTTTTTAATAGAAATAAAACAATTGCCTAATGACACTATTCAAGTTTTTTTAGACAGTGATAAAGCAGTGTTATTTGAGCATTGTGTGAAAATTAGCAGATATCTAGAGGAACACATCGAAATGAATGGGTGGATGTCTGAAAAATATACAATTGATGTTTCTTCTGCGGGGATAGGAGAACCTTTGAAATTTAAACGTCAATATCAAAAAAACATTGGCCGTAAAGTTAGTGTTGAACTTAAAGACGATCACAAACACCTTAAAGGGGTACTTGTTGAAGTAAAAGAAGATGGAATTATTGTAGAATACGAAGAAAAAGTGCGGATTGAAGGACGTAAAAAGAAACAACTAAAATGTATTAAAAAAGTAGTTCCTTATAACAATATTAAAAACACTAAAATTGCAATTTCTTTTTAACCATTGAATTGTAAAATAAATACTTAGGCAGATTTTTACATAATGCCTAAAAGAAGAGACACAATTATGTGTTAATTTACATAAACATAAAATACTATGAAAGTATGAGCATTAATTTAATAGATTCGTTCAGCGAATTCAAAAACATGAAGAGTATTGACCTGCCAACTATGATCAGGGTCTTAGAGGATGTTTTTCGTACTTTAATTCGTAAAAAATACAGTAGTGATGAAAATTTTGACATCATTGTAAATGCTGATGAAGGGGATTTGGAAATTTGGAGAAAGCGAGAAATAGTTCCGGATGGTGAAGTTGAGGACGATAGATTTCAAATTACCATTACCGATGCATTAATGATTGAAGATGATTATGAAATAGGAGAAGAATGCTACCAGCGTGTTCATATTATGGATTTTGGCCGCAGGGCTATAATGGCAGCAAGACAAACACTTATTTCGAGAATCCTGGAACTTGAAAAAGATAAGGTATTCAAAATGTATGTAGACTGTGTTGGAGATGTGGTTCGTGGAGAAGTACACCAGATTTTAAAAAGAGAATTAGTGGTACTGGATGAAGATACAGGAGTAGAATTATTGTTGCCTAAAAGCGAGATGGTCCGCGGAGATTATTTTAGAAAGGGGGATACACTTAAAGCTATTATTCGTAAAGTAGATATGCGAAACAGTAATCCTGTCATTCTTTTGTCTAGAACAGATAATACATTTCTGGAAAAACTATTAGAACAGGAAGTGCCTGAAATAGAAGATGGTTTAATAACTGTCAAACGTATTGTAAGAGTCCCTGGGGAAAGAGCAAAAGTAGCGGTAGAATCATACGATGAGCGCATTGATCCAGTTGGGGCCTGTGTTGGAATGAAAGGCTCTCGAATACATGGTATTGTGCGTGAACTCCGTAATGAAAATATAGATATTATCAATTTCACCACTAACGACTCATTATTAATTCAAAGGTCATTAACACCTGCTAAGATATCATCTATTGAAATTGATAACGACAAAAGAAGAGCTTCTGTTTTTCTTAAACCAGAAGAAATTTCTAAGGCAATTGGAAAAAAAGGAATTAATATCAAGTTAGCAAGTAAATTAACGGACTTTACGATAGATGTTTATAGAGAAGGATATGAAGAAAGCGATTATGATGTTGAATTAGATGAATTTAAAGATGAAATAGAAGAGTGGATTATAGAAGAACTAAAATCTATAGGTTGCGATACCGCAAGAAGTGTTTTGGAACTAAATATTGATGAATTAACTAGGCGTTCTGACCTTGAATCTGAAACAATTACAGAAATAGTTCAAATTCTAAATGCCGAACTAGAAGAAGATAATAATAGTGAAGAAGAATAATATATAATAATTACATTTATGTTATATTAAATTTATTTATTATTCTGACATAGTGCGGGTTATAATTAATTTATATTACTCCGTACATTAAATCTTGATGTTGAATATATTTAGTTAGCAATTATGTAATAATATAATAAAAAAGTTTGTGTGTGCCCATCTATTTTTTTGGGATGTGCCAAAGCTCATAAGCTGATATTTTAAAGTAAAGTAAAATTATAGGATGTCGAAACGTCTAGTCAAAGTAGCAAAAGAACTTAATGTTGGAACAAAAACTATTGTCGAGTTTTTGAATGAAAGTGGTTTTTCCGTAAGCAACAAACCAACTGCAAAGATTTCGGATGAGATGTATGACATGCTCGCCCAAAACTTTCAAAATTCAATTGCCATAAAAGCAAAAGCAAACCAAATAACTATTGGCTTAAGAAAAGGGCAAGAAAACCTTCCTGAAGACAAACCGAATCCTTTGCCTACTGTTGAAAGTACTGTAAAAAAGACTCCCTCACCTGAAGAAAAAAATGAAACATCCCCTGATACTGAGGTTACGGAAAAAAAGGCAGACAACATTAAAGAAAAATCTCCACAATTGACAGGTCCTAAGGTTATCGGGAAAATCAATTTAGATGCTGTTGGAAAGAAAAAATCAGATAAAAAAGAACCTGTCGAGCCTGAAGAAGAAAAAATAGAAAAAGAAACAGAAGAAACAGAAATTGTTGCTGAAGATCTTGCTGAAACTACTGATTCAACAGAGCCAATTAAAGAGGAAGATGATCTTAATATCCCTGTAGACGCTCCACAGCTTAAAGGTTTGAAAATACTGGGGAAGATACAAATTGCATCCAAAAAGGCAAAAGGAAAGAAAAAAGGGAAAGAAAAGCTTACCGAAGATGAAAAAAGTGACTCCTCAAAGAAAAATCTTGTTGGCTCATCTGAGTCTAAACAAAAAAAACGTCGAAAGCGCACGAGAGTAGCCAAGGGAAATGATAAAACATCTAATGCCACAATTGGTTCAACTGAAAAAGACTCTGGAGACAATAAAAAAGGTGACAAAAAACAATTCAAATCTGCTGATAAGGAAAAACAAAATAGTGGTTCGGGTAAAAGAGGTAAAAAGAAAAATAAACGTAAAGCTATTGATGAAAAAGAAATTGGATCAAAGCTAAAGGAAACAATGAACTTATTGGGTGGGCGTGGAATAAAAAAGAAAAAATTTGGTGCTTCAAGAAAAGAAAGGGATGAACAACGAGCTGAAAGATTACTAGAGATAGAAAATAGTGAAGAAGAAACTCCAACACTTCAGGTAACAGAATTTATTGCTGTAGCAGAATTAGCTAGCCTTATGAATATTGGAGCAACGGACATTATAATGGCTTGCATGAATGAGAAAAGAATGGTTTCTATTAATCAACGTTTAGACAAGGAATTAATAGAATTGATGGGAATTGAATTTGGATATGAAATTGAATTTGTCTCTGCTGAAGATCAAATGGAAAAAGATTACCAAATTGAGGAAGATGATCTTGAGGATACAGAAGTCCGCTCCCCTATTGTTACTGTCATGGGACATGTTGACCATGGTAAAACATCTTTATTAGATAGTATACGTAAAGCAAATGTTGCTGATAGCGAAGCCGGTGGTATAACTCAACATATAGGTGCATATGAAGTATCTGTTGGAGAATCAGGTACAATTACTTTCCTTGACACTCCAGGGCACGAAGCATTTACTGCAATGAGAGCTCGGGGGGCAAAAGTAACTGATATCGCTATTATTATTATCTCTGCTGATGATAGTATTATGCCTCAAACCAAAGAAGCTATTAGTCATGCTAAAGCAGCTGAAGTTCCAATTATTTTTGCTATAAACAAGATTGATAAAGAAGGCGCTAACCCTGACAAAATAAAACAAGAATTAGCTTCTATGGATTTGTTAATAGAAGAATGGGGAGGTTCTTATCAAAGTCAAGATATCTCAGCTAAAAAAGGAACTAATATTGATTTGCTCTTAGAAAAAATCTTGCTTGAAGCAGAGATGTTAGAATTAAAAGCAAACCCAGAAAAACGTGCCGCTGGAACAGTTTTGGAAGCTTCACTTGAAAAAGGTCGTGGATATGTAACTAAAATATTGGTTAGAAATGGGACTCTTAAAATAGGTGATGCCTTGGTAGCGGGCCCACATTTTGGAAGGATAAAAGCGATGTTTGATGAACGCAATAAACGAATTAAAAAAGCGGGTCCTTCTACTCCTGTTTTAGCACTAGGGCTCCAAGGAGCTCCTCAAGCAGGTGAAACTGTAAATGTGCTTACTTCGGAAAAAGAGGCTAAAGATTTGGCCAGTAAACGAGCTAACCTTGTTCGCCAACAACAAATCAGGGCTACTCGTCGTGTAACACTTGATGACATTACGAACCGGATTAAAATTGGGAATTTCAAAGAACTTAACCTTATTGTTAAGGGCGACTATGATGGTTCTGTTGAGGCATTGTCAGATTCTTTACTTAAATTATCTACTGATCAAATTCAAACAAATGTTATATATAAAGCTGTTGGTCCAGTAACCGAATCTGATGTAAACCTCGCTGCAGCGTCTGATGCAATTATTGTAGGGTTTCAGGTTCGTCCCAACCCTATGGCAAAACGTTTAGCTGAAAAAGAAGGGGTTGAAATTAAAATGTACTCTATCATATACGATGCAATAGATGAAATTAAATCTGCTTTGGAAGGCATGTTAGAGCCCAAGCAAGTAGAAGACATAATTGGGATGGTAGATGTGCAAGAAGTGTTCAAAATATCAAAGGTTGGTGCTGTTGCTGGATGTTTTGTTCAGGAAGGCAAAGTAACAAGAAATTCCTTTGTTCGTGTTATTAGAGGAGGTATAGTTGAATACCCTAAAAAAGAAGGGGTGAATGGCGAGCTATCATCACTTAAAAGATTCAAAGATAATGTGCCTGAAGTAAAACAAGGTTTTGAATGTGGGATTACTATTAAAAACTACAATGACATCAAACAAGGAGATGTTTTAGAGATATATGAAATTAAAGAAATCAAGCAAACTCTATAGTGTCTTCTTTGGTTTGCCAATTTCTTATATAAACGCGAACAAAATTGATTTTTTGAGTTAAACCTCTAACACAAGCCCATCATAAGCCAATTGAATATGGTCAGGAAGCAGGCCTTCAGTTTTTATATGAGGTCCCATCTTATGACTAATGTGAGTAAAATATGCAGATGGAACCTGTATTTTATTTACAAAAGCGATAGATTCATCTAAAGAAGAATGTGAATGATGCTTTTTATGTTGTAGTGCACTAACAACCAATACTTCTACCCCTTTTAACTTGAAAACTTCATCTTCTTCTATAGTCTTAAAATCGGTCAAATAAGCGAATCGTCCAATTCTAAATCCCAAAATTGGAAGTTCTCCATGATATATTTCAATCGGAATAACAGGAATGTTTGCTACTGTAAATTCTCTTGATTTTGAAATTGTATGAAAGTTAATTCTTGGCACTCCTGGATATTTAGCCTCAAAAATATATGGGTGTTTTTGTATAAGCTTTTGTTGAACAAAATGGGTGGCATAGATAGGCATATCTATCCCATGCATAAAATTAAATGGTCTAATATCATCAATCCCTGAAACATGGTCACTATGCTGGTGTGTAATGAGAATCCCATCAATTTTATTTGTTCCTGCGCGCAACATCTGTTGCCTAAAGTCTGGGCCTACATCTATTACTAAGACACTGTTATTGACTTCAATTTGTATTGAAACACGCAGTCGATTATCTCTTTGGTCATTAGACAGACAAGTTTCACAATCGCAACCAATAACAGGGATTCCCTGAGAAGTTCCAGTACCTAAGAATGTTACTTTCATTTTTCTTGATGATGAGCACTTTAATTATAGTATAAACTATATATTAAAATATCATTAATTATGAATTGTAGCCTCTTTGGGAATGTTAATTAGCCACTTACCTCCTTCCTGAACTACACTTATATCTTTACAATTGTCACTGTTTTCTTCGCAACATTTACATGTTGCCCTTGACTCTTTTGTAACACAAGTTGCTGTTGCTTGCGTAAAATCAATTCCACCAAACAAAGTCGGAATCTGTTCTTCTTTCCCCATATCTTTTAATATCTGAATCCGTGTACTTAAAAAATCAAGTGTTGCATCTGTATTATTAGTAGTAAACTCTTTAGCCCCCTCAAAATCAAGCAACTTCATTTTTTCAATAAACGCTCTCATTGTATCATCGGGTGCCCCACTTGATATTGTATTATCACAGCTAACAAAAAATAAAAATATAATAAATAAAAATGTGAAGTTTTGATTTTTCATTGTAAATGGGTTATTAAATAAAAATTATGTGATTGCAAGAGAATATTATACTGCTTAAAACCCAAATTCCATCTCAACAAACCACTTGTTATCTTTCTGCACCATACTTATTGCTATTTCACCATCGGGACTACAGCATAAGGAACAAATTGTAGTACCCTGATTTTCCGAACAGCCCACACTGGAGACTTTCATTTTAAACGGAGATAATAAAATTGTTTTTTGTTCAGCACTTATTGTATTCAAATGCGCAACAAAATCTCTTAAAGAAATTTGAGTTTTTGCGGTTGTATAAAGGCTAGCCTTTTCAAATTGCTCGTGTTTCAGCGCTTCAAAAAAAAAACGAATTGCTCCTTCGGGACTGCTTTGTTCCGCCTGGAACTCAGATTGACAAGCGCCCACAACAAACAAAAAAAGACTAATAAAATATAAACATCGCATAAACTATGCTTTTAGACAATCCAAGAAGTGTTTTGAAATTAAAAAACAGCTGTTTTTTTAAATTGCTTCAAAAAACGCACGTCGTTTTCAAACAAAAGACGTATATCATCAATTTGGTATTTTAACATAGCAATTCGCTCTACACCCATCCCAAATGCAAAGCCAGAATATTTTTCTGGATCAATACCACAATTTACCAATACTGCAGGATCAACCATGCCACAGCCCAAAATTTCAAGCCATCCCGTTCCTTTTGTAATCCGTTTATCTGTTTCTGTTTCACACCCCCACCATACATCAACCTCAGCACTTGGCTCTGTAAAAGGAAAGAAAGAAGGGCGCATGCGTATTTTGGTAGCCCCAAACATCTCTTTTGCAAAATAATAAATCGTCTGCCTTAAATCTGCGAAACTAACTTTTTCAGCAATATAAAGCCCTTCAACCTGATGAAATTGGCAATGTGCCCTTGCAGAAATAGTCTCATTCCTATAAACACGACCAGGGGCAATAATTCGAATGGGTGGTTTTTGTGTCATCATTACATGAGACTGAACTGATGAAGTATGTGTACGCAACAATCTACGTGGATCATTCAAAATATAATAGGTATCCTGCATATCACGGGCAGGATGATCTTGAGGAGTGTTTAATGCCGTAAAGTTATGCCAATCATCTTCTATTTCAATATCTTCTGCAATTGCAAACCCAAGTCTATCAAAAATCTCAATCATTTGATTCAGCACTAAAGAAACAGGATGGCGAGAGCCTAGTTCAAGGGCCTCAGCAGGTGCGGTTAAATCAACCTGTTCAACCTGATTAGCAGCTTTGGCATTCAATAATTGATCAATTTCAATGAATTTTTCTTCTGCTAATTGTTTTAATGCGTTAACAAGCTGACCATATTCTTTTTTTCGCTCATTAGGGATGTTCCTAATTGCACTAAAAAGGGGTTTTATAATGTTTTTTGTCCCTAAATATTCAATACGGAAAGCCTCTAAATCTTCTTTATTGTTTATCTCCGTTGATGTTATGAGTGTTTGTAACTCTTTCACTCTATCAAATGCTTCAATCACCATAAGGTTATTATTTCTATTTCTAAAGTTGAATAATTACACAAAAGTAGCGTTTTCTTTAGTTATTATCAAGAAAATATCTTGTGCATTATTTCAAATAGAATACGTTTTTAGTCTTTTAAATCGTAAATAGACTAAATATATCTTTTTTATTATAAGTACATTGCTATAAGTAGAGTGATTTTTTTTAAATAAAAAGGGTAATTGTGTCAATCGAACTTCGTTTTTTTATTTGCTTTTCTTAATTTTGAATGGTGTGATTTAATTAATATTAATATTTATCATGAAAATAAAATTATCAATTATCTTTTTAATATTCTCCCTTGCTGTTACAAATGCCCAAGTAAGTGATAATCGAAATTTAGGAAACCAAAATGAAAGTCAAAAGTCCCTGATCAATGAGAATAACACACGGCCTCAAAACATCCTGGCTTCTCCTAAATTTAAAAAGAATCGTGTAGTAGAATTAAATGTCAAAGTTCTGAGCAATCAAAAAGCAGAATCCTATGTTGCAGTTTTTAACCTCACTCAAATGGGGAAAACAGCAGACGAAACTAACACCTTACTTCTGGACAGGTTCAATGGTTTTGCTCAAGACTTACAAACTATAGGGATACCAAAAGAGAATATTTATCTGGATATGGTTAGATTCTTGCCATTATATGAAGATGAAAAAGGGAAAAAAATATTTACAAAAACACATAATGAAGTGCCTAAAGGGTTTGAGATGCAACAAAATGTACATATAAAACATAACGATTCAAACTTTATGGGTAAGATTATTTCTGCTGCTGCGAGATATGAGATCTTTGATCTTGTAAAAGTCGATTGTTCTGTTTCAAACCAAGAGTCTATTTATATAGAAATGCGTAAAAAAGCAGTTTCACATTTAGTAAAAGAAATTGAACTTTACGAGACAGAATTAGGCTTAGATCTAGAAAATGGATACAAGGTTGTTGCAGAAAACAAAAAAGCTGTTTCGCCTATTGACCGATACTCTTGGTATAATGCAATATCTAATGTGTCACTAGGGGGAGCTCCCGAAAAAGGAAAAGTATTGGATATGTACAAGCCCAAAACAATGTATTATGACAAACTAAAATATGACGATTATGATATTGTAGACAACCCTGACATCCTTGGGCCGGCCATCCAATTCATTTATAACTTAAAAATTCAAATAGTAATAAAAGAAAAGGATAAACCTGTTAAAGACTATTTCTGGTTGACACCAGATGGAGATATTATTCCTGTTAAAATGAATTAACCCCAAGTTTATTTTAAATCAAACATTTTCGACACTTAAAACAAACGCCCTTTTTAGTTTGTTTGTTAGAACACATTACTTTTTTAGCTTTTAAAAACATCATAAATAACATACACTTTGTCACCATGGTAAAAGAACAAACTACAGAGCTTCAGGATATTGTTTCCCATTGCAAAAAACTAGGATATATTTATCAATCTAGCGAAATATACGGAGGGTTAAGTGCTGTTTATGATTATGGCCCCTATGGCGTTTTATTGAAAAACAATATCAAAGAATACTGGTGGAAAGCTATGGTCCAAATGAACGAAAATATAGTTGGGCTCGACTCAGCTATTTTTATGGACCCCAAAGTCTGGAAAGCCTCAGGCCATGTGGATGCATTTAATGACCCATTAGTTGACAATAAAGATTCCAAAAAACGATATCGTGCCGACCAGTTAATAGAAGATTATATCCAAAAAAAAATCCAAAAAAAAATTGACAAAGATGTAAATAAAGCACATAAACGATTTGGAGATAGCTTTGACAAGCAACAATTTCTTGACACTGATCAGCGGACTATTGAGCGCACAAAAAAAATTAATGGCATTCTTAGTAGAATGAATAAAGCATTGAATACTGGCGACTTAGCTGATTTAAGACAATTAATTATAGATTTAGAAATTGTTTGTCCGCATTCCGGCTCAAAAAACTGGACAGAAGTCAGACAATTCAATCTAATGTTTTCTACACAAGGCGGGGGAGCTACAAGTGAAGATGTTTTATATCTACGCCCTGAAACTGCTCAAGGAATATTTGTTAATTTTATGAATGTTTGGAATACATCTAGACAAAAAATCCCTTTCGGGATAGCCCAAATAGGCAAAGCATTTCGCAACGAAATAGTGGCAAGGCAATTTATTTTTAGAATGAGAGAGTTTGAACAAATGGAAATGCAATTTTTTGTAAAACCAGGAGAACAAAAAAAATTCTATGAATACTGGAAAGAAATGCGGATGAAATGGCACTTAGCACTAGGCACCCCACCCGAAAACCTACGGTTTCATAATCACGAAACACTAGCACATTATGCAGATGCTGCATTAGATATAGAATTCCAGTTTCCTTTTGGGTTTAAAGAACTCGAAGGTATACATTCTCGAACAGATTTTGATTTGTCTTCTCATCAAGAACTTTCAGGTAAAAAATTGCAGATTCAGGATATTGAAACAAAACAACATTATGTGCCTTATGTTGTAGAAACTTCAATAGGATGTGACAGAATGTTTTTAGCCACATTAAGCCAGGCTTACAACATAGATTTAGCACCAGATTCTAAAGGGGAACTAAAAGAACGTGTTGTTTTGAAATTGCCCCCAGCAATAGCTCCTGTTAAATGTGCAGTCTTGCCAGTAGTAAGGGTTAACAAAGCATTGACTAAAACAGCAAAAAAAATCTTTGATGAAATTAAATATTCGTTCAATTGCCAATACGATGAAAAAGATGCCATTGGCCGCCGATACCGTCGTCAAGATCAGCTAGGAACTCCTTTTTGCATTACAGTTGATGAACAAACAATAGAAGATAATACTGTAACCTTAAGAGAAAGGGACACTATGAAACAAGAACGAATACCTGCAGAAGAAATCGAAAAAATAGTCTCCAAAAGAGTTGACATGAGTAGTTTGTTGAAACAATTATAAAAAAACATTTGTTGATGTGTGTTTTGTGCTATTTTTTAATGATAAATAATTAAAAAACAGTACTTTTGTTAGTGCCCTTTGAAATTTGATCCATTGAAAATAAGACACATACAAATATTTTTATTTTTTATCGTTCAACATCTTATTCCCTAAAATGAATTTCTATAAATTATCGTTACTGCATCATCCTTATTCGAATATTTTTTATGCCATGAAATTGATTTTGCAGTTCATCCCTTTCTTAAATAGAAATTTTAGTGCCTTTTAAATTTTAAATTAATAGTTTTCATATATATAAGTTTTTTTAACAATGTACGATATAATTGGTGCCTTTTTGACTGCCTTTTTAATTACCTATTTTGCCACTCCCTCTATTATAAGGATAGCCGAAGAAAAAAACTTAGTAGATGAACCGGGCGAACGGGGCTCACACTATAAAAGCGTACCTACATTAGGAGGACTTGGCATTTTTGCTGGTTTAATTTTTTCGGTAACCTTTTGGATCCCTTTCAACCTTCAGTCCCAATACGGTCACTCGCCATTACAATATATTCTTTGCTCTTTTATTGTTATTTTTCTTATAGGTGCGAAAGATGATATTATCCCTTTAACTGCATCAAAGAAATTTGCAGGTCAAATTTTTGCGGCATTCATCTTAGTATATTTTGCCAAAATACAACTAACCAGTTTATACGGGATTTTTGGAATTAACGAAATCCCAGACATTGCGGGCATCCCTTTGTCTATGCTAACCATAATAGTAATTATTAATGCTTTTAATCTAATAGACGGCATTAATGCTCTTTCGGGCACTATTGGTTGTATTATTTGCATTGCATTTGGTTCTTGGTTTTTACTTATGGGCAGTATAGATCTTGCTATTTTAGCGGCATCATTAACCGGAGGCTTAATAGCCTTTTTGCGCTATAATCTTTCAGCAGAAATTTTTATGGGAGACACAGGTTCTTTGTTAATAGGTTTAACAGCCTCTATTTTAGCAATTTCTTTTATTCAGGAAAACCTTGAATATGTAAACGAATTTAGTGTGCAATCTGCACCTGCTGTAGCTATAGGTGTGTTAATTGTTCCTTTATTTGATACTTTCCGTGTTTTTACATTACGTATTGTTAAAGGGAGTTCTCCATTTAGCCCAGACAGAACTCATATCCACCATCTATTACTTAACCTTGGCTTCTCCCATTTACCTGCAACAGCAATTCTAGGTTTAGTAAATTTGATTTTTATTGGTATTGCTTTTCAGCTACAAGCTATAGGGACATTAGAACTTGGCTGTTTGTTATTAGGACTTGCAATTATACTGACATCGATTGTTAATATAGCTTTAAAGATAAAAAACAAAAAAAATGATTAACATCCTTGCTGTATTTATTGGGGGAGGTTTAGGAAGCCTTTGTCGCTATGCTTTTGGGCTATATATCCCTTCTGCATCTTTCCCGCTTGCTACTTTATTGGCAAACACATGTGCATGCTTTATCCTGGGATGCATGACAGGGTTTTTCCTAAAAAACAACTTGGGAAATCATTTGAAATTATTAATAGGAACAGGGTTTTGTGGCGGGTTTAGCACTTTTAGCACTTTTTCTAAAGAGACCCTGGAGCTTGGTCAAAACACCTTTTCGTTTATAACTATGAGCTACATATTTCTAAGTATAGCATTGGGCATGTTAGCGGTATTGGGAGGCATGGCAGTTTCAAACCTAAAATAAACCTATATAAATACTTAAGGCCCGAAAAGTGTGAATAGCATATTGGGACACCTATAGTGAATTAATAGTGTATTTACATGTTTGTTCTTGACAATAAAATCCGCGCAAATTAAACTTATGCTATCAAAAATAAAAAATTGGACTTTTTCTAACAAAAAACAAGATAAAACCCTCTAATTTAAAATGATAATAGTATCTTAATTTCCTAAATAGCAATTAATAGCTGAAATGACTTACCTCTTTTTTAACGAACACCCTAAATCCTTTATACCAAAAAACTAAACAATACCATGAGTAACTTAGACTCTAAATCTAGAACAAAGGCAAGATTAATAATTAATAGCACATGGTTTAATATGACAATATTAGGCCTGATTGTTATAAATGGTTTGTTGATTGGTGTTCAAACCTATGATAACATGCCAAGTTATATTCAGGTCATTCAACTTTCTATTTTATTCGTCTTTTTTATTGAGGTTGCCTTGCGTTGGCATGGTAGAGCTAGCACCAAAGAATACTTAGCTGATCGCTGGAATTGGTTTGATGTTTTTATTTTATTAGTGGGTATTGTTCCTGAAGTTGCAGGAATTATCTTCCCTGATATGGACCCTCAGAAAAACTCTGTTTTGACTTCATTAAGGGTTTTACGTATTGTACAATTAACCCGTTCTATAAGGGCAATCGAAGAGCTACGAGTATTAATCGGGGTTTTACTCAAATCCATCAAATCCCTATCTTATATTGCTGTTTTATTTTTGTTGATAATGTATATTTATGCCATTATGGGCGTTACATTATTCAAGAATAGATCCTATAAGAATTCTGAGCACCTTGAACTTACACTAAGTAACCCAGATCCATACGGAGACCTTGGAGAAGCATTCTTTTCTCTGTTTAGAATATTGACAGGAGAAGATTGGACTGATTTACGATATAACCTTATTTCAAACGAACATACTACAAAAAAATTAAAGGGCCCTCTCGATTCAACTCCTGGAGTAGAGGACAAAATGAATACTGTCCCGGAAATTTCTAATTGGGTAGTAACCTTATTTCATGTTTCATGGATGGTTATTGCTGCCTATTTATTAGTGAATTTAGTAGTGGGTGCTATTGTAAATAACTTTCAATTAGTACTTGATGCTAGACGAGAAGAAGAGGAAAAGTTTAATTTGAAAAAGCAAAATGAAGGCGATGATGATGACGATGATGATGATGACGATGATGATGATGACGATGAAACCTATGATGATGATGATGATGACAAAACACCTCCTCGAAGGATAAGAACAATTCGCCCGAAAGTATAATAGGTTAAAAACGGCTACTTTGAAAAGTAGCCGTTTTGGTGTTATTGCTTTTGTAATGAGCTTATTAAAGTCTTACCCATTAAGTATTAAAACGGGAAATGGAATATAACATTAAGCCTGTCCTTTGGGTGTATTAAAATTCATTGGGTATGGCATTGAATTTACATCTTCTTTGATAATGCCATTGGTTGCTTCATATCGCTTAATATTTTCTCTGAGTGCTTGTTGTAGCCTTTTAGCTTGTTGGGGGGTCATAATTACCCGTGACTTCACTTTCGCCTTTGGAACATTTGGAACCAAACGGATGAAATCTAAAATAAATTCAGTATTAGAATGAGATATAATACTTAAGTTCGCATAAACCCCTTCTGCGATTTCCTCTGGTAGTTCAATACTGATCTCATTGGGGTTTTGTTTCTTTTCACTCATAAAAAGGTCGTTTTTTGTTTTTAAGTAATACCTAAAATTAAGGAAAAATTCATAAATCCTTGCGAATAAACTTTATTTTTTAGTTTAAAGGATGATCCCAAAGCGTCAGGATACTTCAAGATTTTCACTATTTAACTTGTCAAGGCCTGCAACCTTTAATTACCTAATAACTAATGGTTTTGTAATTATAAATTGAACTAGCTTTTAGAAAAAACTTTTATTTATGATCTTCGAAAAAGAAAGTGTGTTGCAATGAATTAAAGCAATATTAGTTGTTTGTTTTTTCAAATAGTACACTCATTGGATAAATTTCTATCCTAAAAAGCAATTTAAAGCAACAAACTTTTATTTATGATTATAAAAGACTATATTTGTTGTGTTAACTCCACCATTAACCCTCCCCCATAAAAAATCATACCTTGCGGTAACAACTTAATTGATTAGGTCATAAATAATAAAAAATAAAGATTAAAATTTGAACATCTATTAAACAAATAAAATTATGAAAAAGTATATAAGCTTGATTTTCGTAAGTATGTCCCTAATTATAATTGCGACATCATGTTCAACACCAGACGAAACAACTGCTTTTGTAATTGAAAGTACACACTTCACTAGATCTGGACAACTCGAAGACATAACTGTTGATTTTCTTGGAAAAACAATAAGCATTGAAGCGTCTAACATTATTGAAATGTTACCATTAGTGGAACAAGAAAGCGCAGAAGCTCAGAATGAAGCAATGAATAATTATACACATGCACTTCTAGGCGCCGAAAAAGAAGCTCAATTGGAAATACTTTTCAGCATAGAAGATAAGCCAGTAGAAGATGGAATGCTAATCCTAGGAGTAGAAACAAATAAGGAAAAAACGCTTACTATTGAACTTTATGATGAAGAAGGCTTTGAAAAAATCTCCAAAAATAATTTTACAGTTGAAGAAGGGGCTAACTATCACGCACTTAATGTCGAGGCTTTAGAAAGCAACCTTTATGTTTTACGTTTAAAAGATGACAAAGGAAATGAACTACAAAGAAAAGTAAACATAAAGCATCAAAAGTAAAGACAAACCACAAAAATATACCATATGGGGGATTCATTTAATTGAATCCCCTTTTTTTTTCCAAACCTGAGAATGCGTGTAAGATACATGCCCTCAGGTTTTTTATTATTACATTAAAGAATATAGAAATTATACACGTGGCAAGCACTTCTTTCTCCACTCTTAATTAAGAGAAGGAATAGATAACTTGGTGCTTTTATAATAAAAATGTATTTTACATAATATTGATGATATAAAATTGGCCTAATTGAAAAAATTATTAATACACTATTAGCTGAGTTTTGATTATTCCGGCAACTATTGCTTTTGTCGTGCCCCCTACATAATTCATATAAACTATTAAGCATATATCTAATGTACCTAGGGAAAATATCACTTCTATTCCTTTTCATTTTAACTTTTCAATCTCAAATCTGGTCGCAATCCACATTGTTTGGGCTTATAATTGATGGCGAAACTAAAGAGCCCTTAATAAGTGTTACTGTAAGTATAAAAGATACTGCTTTTGGAACCGTAACCGACGTTGATGGAAACTATAATATATCGCTTAAAAAGGGGGTTTATACTTTACTATTCACTTATATAGGCTATAATACTGTTGAAAAAGAAGTTACTTCAGATGGGAAATCGATAATTGAATTAAATATCAGTATGGCCCCAATGGTAATGGTTAATGAAACAATTATCGTCACCGATGGTAGATATGAAAAAAGGCTTGAGGAAAGCACTGTTGCTATTGATGTTATTGGAACAAAACAAATAGAAAGCAACAACATAACAAGTCTGGATGAAATAGTAAAAAAGGCATCCGGAGTTCAAATAATAGATGGTCAAATCAATATCCGAGGAGGTGCTGGTTACGCATATGGAGTAGGGAGTAGAGTTATATTCCTAGTCGATGGGCAACCTCTATTATCAGCAGAGCTCAGTGATGTTAAGTGGAACTTCATGCCTATAGAAAATGCGCAACAAATTGAAATAATAAAAGGTTCTGCTTCTGTGCTTTATGGCTCTGGGGCATTAAATGGCGTTGTAAATCTAAGAACGACTTATCCAAAAGGGGATAAACCATATACGGCTTTTTCTATGTATACAGGTGTTTATGATCAACCAAAAATTGATTCTATGCAATGGTATAAACCCGAAGTTGACGCTGCAGCAATGCCTATGTTTGCAGGTTTTTTCTTCTCACATCGGCAAAGACCACATAAAAATTTAGACTTTGTACTTGGGGGTAATATCCATTTAAGCAATGGTTATCAACAAGGTGTGGATGAACGCCGATTCCGCTTTAACTCAAATACGCGCTATAGGTTACCAAAATCTGATGGACGAGCTTCGATTGGCATTAACATCAGCTTGATGTATCATGAAGATGGAGAATATTTTTTATCAAAAGATATGATGAACAATGCCTTTATTAATATTTCTACAATTAACAGATCTAGGTATCTATCGATATCTCTAGATCCTTTTTTAACAGCATTTGACAAGCACAATAATAAACACGACATTAGAGGTCGCTGGTTTAGGATATCAAAACTTCAAAATGGGCCAAACTCAGATTGTGATCTCTTCAGTTTAGAATATCAAGCCCAACGGAAATTTCCAAAGAAGTGGATACTTACTGGAGGGATAAGAGGGCAATATTTACATGTCAATAGCATACTTTTTGCTGATCCAACTCTAGGCGGAAGTGCACGGTCTTTGTTTACTGGTGGCTCTATAGCAACTTATGCTCAAATTGACAAACAACTATGGGATAGATTATCATTTACTTTGGGCCTGCGTTGGGAAGGCTATTTAGTTGACTCTACATTTACACCTACCCTCCCTATTGTAAGGGCGGGCCTTAATCTTGAAGCATCTCGAAATGATTTTATAAGACTATCATTTGGTCAAGGATTTCGATTCCCCTCTATGGCAGAAAGATACCTTAATGAAAATTTACCTGTAAATGGCCTAACACTTGGGATATACCCAAGTTTAGACTTGCTACCAGAAACAGGATGGACGACTGAAATCGGCTATCGCCATAAATTTAATATACGTAAATTTAGTTTTTATACAGATATCGCATTCTTTTGGATGGAATACGATAATATGGTAGAATTTGCGTTTGATCTGTATCCTCAGGGGCCAGGATTTAGTTTTATTAATGTAGGTAAGGCACGAATTGCAGGGTGGGAACTATCAGTTCAAAGCGAAGGTAGAATAGGTAAAACCCCCTTGCGAATCTGGGCTGGATATACCTATAGTTGCCCCGGAGACATCAGTTCGTCTTCAAGCCCCATCCGTGACCCAGGGAAATATATTGAGTTTATGTTCAAAACATTTGCAAATGGGGTGGACAGAATAAATGATCTTAATCATATTCTTAAATATAGGAGCTTGCATAATGTAAGAATAGATGTAGAAACAGAATTATTTGGCATTACCATTGGCTCTGCACTGAACTATTCGAGTTTTATGCAAAGAATAGATGCACTTTTTGATTTTGGGTTGATCCCCGGAGTCGCTCAGTTTAGACAAATTCATAGCTATGGGTATTGGCTTTGGGACATAAGACTCGGATATCGATTTAACCAAAAACAACGTATTAATTTTGTAGTACAAAATGTAATGAATGAAGAATATGCTACCCGACCTGCTCAAATGGGTGCTCCCAGAAGCTTTTCTTTAAAATATAGTCATGTTTTTTAATTTAAGAGCTGCAATTATGGCTTTTATAGCGCATCTATTTATACATTATAACAAAAGCTTGATGCTCTAGCATATAACAAATAATGATAGCAACAGTACAAGGAATTATTTTTCGTGCCACTAATTATTCAGAAACAAGTATTATATGTGATGCCTATACTAGGGAAGTAGGCCTAAGATCATATATTATTAACGGGATTCGAAAAAAAAATGCTAAGGTTAGCCCAGCGTTATTACGCGTTATGTCTTTGATTGAAATGCAGGTTTATCACCGAGAAAATAAAACAATTAGCCGCATCAAAGAAATAAAACCAAGTTACATCTATGAGAAAATCCCATTTGACGTAGCGAGAGGAGCAGTAGGACTTTTTGTTACTGAAATATGTAGAAAAACGATCAAAGAAAGCGAACCCAACCCTCATTTATATGATTTTTTAATCCAAACCTATAAAAAACTTGATCGTACAGAATCCAGAATTGCAAATTTCCCTATATGGTTCCTTGTGCAATTATCCTGTTATCTTGGGCTATCTCCTATTGTCAAAAATTTAACAGAATTTAGTGTTTTTGATTATTCAGAAGGAAAAGTCTTAGCAGAAGCACATGGGGGACACGACTATTTCTTTTCTCCTCAAAACACACATTTACTAGCAGCATTTCTTGAACTAAATTTTGATGCTGCTGCCCAAATTTCTCTTGATAATGAAGAACGGAGAAAATTAATAACTGATATACTTCTATATTTAAGTTATCATACAGAAAGCTTTGGAGAGGTGAATTCTATGCGGGTTTTACAAACAGTATTTTCCTAATAAATATTTTTTACATCATTTTCATAAATGTACTTAAAAGCCAATTAGAATCTGATTTGATAAGCTTATCAAGCGTTTTGTCAGCTTTTTGAGCAAATTGTTGAATGTCATTTATTACTGTTAGAAAGGCTTCCTGGTCAGCACCGTTCCCATCTATCTCACTGACATCATTAAGTACTTTTATTACGGGTTCTAACTCCTTTTTTTTTCGTTGTATAATTATTTGTCTTACAACATTCCACATTTCTTTTTCTCCTACAAAATATTCGCGTCTTTCTCCAGCTTTTAACTCTTTAAAAACAAGCCCCCAATCAATTAAAGCCCGAATATTCATATTGGCATTCCCTCTTGAAATTTTTAGCAACTCCATAATATCATCTGCACACAATGGTTCTGAAGAAATTAATAATAATGCATGCACCTGTGCCATTGTTCTGTTAATCCCCCAGTTAGAGCCTAAGGTGCCCCAAGCTTGTATAAATTTGTGTTTTGCTACATCTAGTTCCATCTACTAAATATACAGTAAAATTTTAATTTTCAAAATTTTTTGAAAGTATAATAAGTTGTTTTTAACAATGCTTCTATTGATTAATAATTCAAATTTTTAGTCTATAGACATCGTCCCATATGCTGTCTTTAATTTATGACAATCTAAAAATACATCTGCAGTTTCTTTAATACTTTCAGGGACTGAAATAAATTCTACATTGAGATCTCTTTTGATTTTTTTATTAATATAACAATACGTTTTTCGAGAGGTTTTAATAGTGTTTTTTGTAAAAAAAGGTGTAGGGATTAAAAGTTTTGAAAGCAGTCGATCGAACTGGTAAAATATAGCCATAATGAATGGGTTTTCTTTTTTTTCTGGAGGCACTTTCCCAAGTGCTAATGATGCCATAGAGAAAAATTCTTTATAAGAATAATTTTGCGCGTTTAAAATATATCTTTCCCCGGAAATATTGCTTTCCATTAGCACTAAAGCAATTCTTGCTACATCCCTAACATCTACAAACCCATGTCCCCCTTGAGGATAATAGTTAAGTCCATTGATAATATTTTTAAATATTTTACAAGCTCCGGAATTCCAGAAGCCAGCACCTATAATTATAGCCGGGTTAAGAATGTTGGCATTCAGCCCCTCTTGTATACCTCTCCAAACTTCACATTCTGACTTAAACTTACTAATGGCATAATTACTATTAAGTCTAGAGTTTTCCCAGTAATTATTTTCGTCTATATTGACCTGAAACTCCCGCTTACCCAAAGCAGCCGTAGAGCTCAAGTGAATAAATTTAGAAACACCTCTATAAAGTGATGCATTAACAATATTTGCAGTGCCTTCAATATTAACTTTTAGCATATGAGATACTTGCCTGTGATTAGAAGAAACTACTGCAGCAGCATGATAAACCTGATTGACCCCTATTAAAGCCTCCTCCAAAAAAGGCAAATCCAGTATATCTCCTTCAATCCATTCAATTTTATCCTGAATATCTGAAACAAGATCCATGGAACTTGTACTACGACGCAATGCTTTTACACGATAGTTTCCTCGTATTAAATACCGTAAAATATACGAACCAACAAAACCTGTAGCTCCAGTTACGAACACAATTGTTCTTGCCATTTATTATTTATTATGTTGAAAAAATCCTATCAAAGCTAACTGCTTTCATCAAAGAATTATTACCTTAAAAGTTTCAAGGCATAAAATTACAAAAAAACAATTATCTAATATGGAAATCAGTAACTTTCAAAAAACTAAAATATTAGCTACAGTAGGCCCCGCATCTAATGGTTATAGTAATTTACTGAATTTAGTAAAAGCAGGGGTAGATGCTTTCCGATTAAACTTTTCCCATGGTGATTATAATGACAAATTACAGATATTTGAATCCATTCAATCGATAAATAAAAAATATAACACTACTATCTCTTCACTGGCAGACCTCCAGGGGCCCAAATTGAGAATAGGAGAAATAGAAAATGGGAAGATTCCTATTAAAAAAGGTGATATTCTTACTTTTGTAAATGAACAGTGTATAGGGAATGCTGAAAAAATTTACATGAGTTACCCGAAATTTGCGAAAGATGTGAAAGTAGGCGAAAAAGTTTTAGTAGATGATGGAAATATCCAATTACTAGTAAAAGAAACAAATGGGATAGATTCAGTTAAGCTAGAGGTTCTCTATGGCGACTCCCTTTCTTCTAGAAAAGGAGTAAATTTACCGCAAACAAATATTAGTTTACCATCATTAACAGAAAAAGACTTAAGAGATTTAGATTTTATTCTCCAATATGATTTTAATTGGATTGCATTATCATTTGTAAGATCTGAAAATGATATTCACGATCTAAGAAAACGAATTCAAGCTAGAGGTCACAGAGCTAAAATTATTGCAAAAATAGAAAAGCCTGAAGCCATTGATAACATTGATGCTATTATTAATGCTTCTGATGGTATTATGGTTGCAAGAGGAGATCTGGGTATAGAAATGCCAATGCAACGCTTACCTATATTACAGAAAATGATTATTAACAAATGCATGCACAAAGCAAAACCTGTTATTATTGCTACCCAGATGATGGATAGTATGATAAAAAACCCTTCCCCAACCCGAGCTGAAATTATTGATGTAGCTAATGCTGTTATTGATGGTGCAGATGCTGTTATGCTTAGTGGAGAAACAGCTGTAGGAGCTCACCCTGTAAAGGTAGTTGAAGCTATGAATGACATTATTGATGAAGCAGAAAAAGTTGAAAGCATTTATTATAAGCGACTAACGCCAGATGAAGAATCTTCATCTTTCTTGTCTGACGCTATATGCTATAATGCTTGCAGGATTGCCAGACAAGTAAATGCAAAATGCATAATTGGTATGACAAAATCAGGATATACTGCGTATATGGTATCTAGTTATCGCCCCAAGTCACATATATTCATTTTTTCTTCAGACCATAACATATTAAATGCTATGAATTTAGTGTGGGGCATCCGAAGTTTTTATTATGGGAAGTTTTCTAGTACAGATAGCACCATACAGGATGTCCAAGCGGTACTGCAATCAAGTGGCCATCTAAAGCCAGGGGATGTAGTTATCAATACTGGCTCAATGCCTCTTAAGGAAAAAAAGAAAACCAATATGTTGAAAATTTCAGTGATTGATTAAAGGAGTATCTTATTTAGATTTTCTGAAATTCATCATTCCTTTTACTTTTGGTGTATATTTATCTTTCAAAATGCCATTGGTGTCACTAAACACAAAATAAGCATCTATTCCTGGTGATAGCGTTGCAAGGGCGTAGGATTTTTTTAAGCCCATAGCCATAAAGGCAGTAGCAAAAGCATCTGCTGTTGCACAATCTTCAGCAAATACAGAAGCGCTTAACAATCTATTTCTTTCGGGGTAACCTGTATGAGGGTTAATTGTATGCGCATACTTTACTTTTGTTGTTTTATCTTCATAGAAATTTTCATAATTCCCAGATGTTGCTAATGATAAATTTGACAATTCAACAGCCGTTTGCAAATCACGAGCCTTAGCATTTTCTTTAGGAACTCTTATCCCTGTGCGCCAGTAAAAGCCGGAAGGCGTTTTCCCCCTTGCTCGTACTTCTCCTCCTATTTCAACAAAATAGTTATAGATTCCAAATTGTTCCAACAAGCGCCCGACTTGATCAACTGCATCACCCTTAGCAATTGCACTAAAGTCCAGTTCAACACCTCTATTATGTTTTCGGAATAAATAATACGCATCTTTTGCTTTCATGACAATCGAATCAAAAACTACCAATTCGAGGAGTTTTTGTACAAAGACCGAATCTACATTTGTCACTATTGTTTTTTTGTTATAACCAAATCCCCAATAATTCACTAATGGCATAACAGCAGGGTTAAACCACCCATCTGTTTTTTTATAGATTTCTTTAGATAACAAAAAGTTTCGGGCAAAATGCCCATTATTTTCAACAAGTAAACTGTCCCCGTTGTTGAATCTGGATATTTCAGAATCATCTATATAAGTAGACACCGAATTATTGATTTCAAAAAGCAAATTTTCAATCTCTGATAAAATGTCAAGGCCTATACTATCCCAATATGTTACAGAAAATGTAGTCCCCATTGTCTCTCCTGTAATTTGTTCTTTTTTTAGTGTTCTATATGTACTGGAAGGATTTTCCATACAAGAAGTGACTAGAACTAAGGCGAGCATAAACGAACAACAAAGGGCTTTCATCATTATATGAGTATGTTTTATTAGTATATAGCAAAGATACTAAAATCATTTTTACAGCTAATGCAGAAAAGAATCAAAATAAAATATTAGCTAATCATTAATTGGAATTCTTTATTTAAAGGGATTGTAACAAAAAACCTATACTTAGTAGACTTAAAAGTTCAGTGTGTTAATAGAAATTTAACTTTCCCACTTTAATTTAGGAGGAATTAACCTTCTGCTTTTAATAACATTTGATTACATTGGTCTGCTTATTACTTTAGCAATTAAACATAAAATAACATGAAGCCAATATTAAATATATTTATATACACTACTTTGCTTACAGGATTTACTTTAAGCTGTGATAATGGTAACAGGCCAAATAATTCATCTGTAGATTATTCTAAAGCTGAAAGTCAATTTGCTTCTTTGATGCTCCAATTTAAAAGTGTGCTAATTGATAATATGATTTCTCCTCAGTGGACAGATATTCACGAATGGGAACAGGCTTGCCTAAGCGCGACATCAGTAAGGGAACAAGCTGAATTATTATTAATTTTTGAAATCGGAATTTTGTGGGAAGGTGTGTCTCCTAATTGGTACAGTAGAAGGGCCTCCTGGATAAGTGATGTAAAAAATGCCAGTAGTGCCTTTGAGCTTGGTCGTTTATTAGCAGAACTGGAAACAAATGTTACATGGGATTCGGTTGATAACTCCTGGCGAGAATATAGAGAAGGGTGGCTAAAAGATGCTACCTCTTTATAGCTGTCAATTAAACATTACATTTGCACCCCTTTAATCACAGATTTTTTCAAGCCATATTTTAGTGTCTTCTCTTTTTATTTTAATTGAATACTCGGAGTGATGAGCCTTCGCTTCCCACTTTTTTATACAGACGGTTTCAGCAGGGCCCACGTACTCCTCTTCCACACGTAAAGTCCATCCTTCTTTGCCTATAAGCTTTGTCCCCCACCTACAATAATACCTGACATCTACCCTATTCTCTTCTGTTAAAATATTAGGGTTAAGTTCTGGGAAATCACAAAAATGATCTTTTGCCTTTCTGTTTGCCAGATTGCAAAATGAAGAAATTGTAATCTCCTCAAGATTTAATATTTCATGTGGCATCCAAGGTAGAATTTGATTCTTAATATGAGCAGGGATAATATTTTGAGTTGCCGCCCATAGCTTTTCATTTGTCTGGAAAATGGGCACCAAATGGTAAGCAACTTTGTAGCTTATATACGACTTGTCAAGTAAAACTTGAGCAATAAGTTTAGAATTCAATGTTGAATGCAATAATTGAATTCCAAGATTGAATGTTTTTGAATCAGGATTTTTTAGTAACTGAATGATCTTATGATATTCTTTGCTTTTGCGCCCCATATATATGATTTAACACAAGGATAAAACTGATAAAAATATAATTATTAAATTTAAGCCCATATTCAAATCTGATTGCTGATTGACATATAGTTTAACTTAAAAAGTTGAAAACACTAAAGGAAAATTCTGAGCAATCTTGCTTTTAATCACGGAATGGCTGTCGTTATTAAAAGAAATCCCTTCAAATAAAACATGATAGTCTACCTTGAGCCTGATCGGCACGTCCTCCCCATCTTCTACTGATATAGTATAAGGCAAATTAATATTTATATAGTCAAAAAAATGAAATGAATGTTCATGTCCTGAATTAACTTCAAAAATTTCGATATTACAAGACAGGTAACTTGTAGATGTAGAATCATACATGTATGTTATCGCTGAAGTAGATAAAGGATGGTTGCTTTCTGTTACTCTGGAAGGGTCTGTATTTGCGATAGAAGGAGGAACGCCCAAATGGAAGTGCAAACTATCAAATTCACCTAATTCCGTCCAAGAACTAATATTAAATGAATATGTGCCGGGAGTAACTATAAAAAAATTGTCCTCAATTAAAAAACTTTCATTGTTTGAATTAAAAAGATATATATATTCTTCTCCTGTATATTCAGTTCCAGAATTAACATCTGACAAATGAGCTCCACTGCATAAAATTGACATACTATTAAGGTAAAATGCATTATTGTCTATATCGAAAAGTGTGTCTCCTAAAAGCAAGGTGTCATTGGGCAAACTATCCGCAAAATGTTGCATTTCTAAAGTCATTTTATAATAATCACATCCCGTATTTTCATCAGCTTCAGGATTAAAATTTTTTGCCCTTGGGTGCATACACCCTTCTACCTTTTGCTGACAAGCTGTATAGCAGAGTGCGCTTATAGTTATAAATAAAAGGAAAGGTCTCATCTTCTATTAAATTAATTATAATGATAAAAGAAATTTCTTTATTCAATTAAACCATATAAAAAGAAAAACAAAAATCCATAAATTCTTCTACAACTTCTAATGTTTTTTCAGGTATCTCGTACATGCCCATATGGCCAACGTCTTCAAAAATATGTACACTGGCCATTTTAGGTAAACTTAGCTGCCGCAAACTATAATCAATACTAATTGCATTATCTTGTTTACCTACAATAAATAACACAGGACAAGTTAGTTTAGTTAGCACTTCACTCTTGTCTTCTCTCTTTATCATTGCATTAGAAGCTGCAATTATTGCATCAGAATGATGCATACTAGTCTTGTGAATTAAGCGATCAATAAATGCCCTTCGTTTTGTTACAAATTTTTTTGCAAATAAATTAAAAACAAAATGGCCTGCAAAAGGAGCAATCCCATGTTGTTTAATAAACTCGCTAACACGCTTCCTGTCGGCCTTTTTTTGCTCTGAATCTGGGAATGGATGTGAATGAAAAAGGCCAAGGCCAGATAGTAACTCAGGATGACTTTCTGCAAAACATAATCCCACATATCCTCCCATCGAATGACCAATTAAAACACTTTTTTTAATTGATAAATGGGCCAAAACAGCATAAACAGCTTCCGCCATTGCATCAATACTATGCTCTTCTAAAAGGTCTGATTTGCCAAAGCCAGATAAATCAATTGTTATAACATGATATTTTTTTGACAAAACAGGGGTGAAATTTGCCCATAGCGTACTATCTTCGCAAAAGCCATGAAGTAGAACAAGTGTTTCCCCTTTTCCAATTTGTTGATATGCAACTTTAGATTTTTTGTGAATAATATACATGCCACTGAATTTAAATTGTATAATCTTCATCAAATAACGTAATTTTATTACTTAATAGAAAACGGAGAACCACTAACATTTTAAACTCGATTAGATTTTTCTTTCAATCCTTAATTTTTAGACTTTCATGACAAAAAATAGCTTATGATAAATCAAAAAACCATAGCAATAATTATTTTATGTTTTTGTACGGCATGGTCTATAGGACAAGTCACTTTCCCCAAAAATGGGGTTTATGATGAACGCGATGGACATTATGCTTTTATAAATGCAACAATCTATGCCTCTCCTGAAAATAAAATAGAAAAAGGAACCTTATTGATAAAAAAGGGGGAAATTGTTGACGTAGGCCCTTCAGTAATTATTCCTGATGATGCCGTAAAAATTGATTTAGCTGGCAAATATATCTATCCATCTTTTATTGAATTATCCGGAAACTATGGCTTACCTAAACCCCAGCCAATTACAACTAAATCAAAAAGCCATCGTATGCTTTCCGATAAAGATGGAGCATACAGTTGGAATGAAACCCTAAAGCCAGAACAAGCTGCAGCTACTGTTTTTAAGGTCGATAATAAAGCCGCCGAAACCTATAGAAAAATTGGCTTCGGAACAATGCTAACACACCATAGAGATGGTATGGCTAGGGGGTCTTCTGCATTAGTTCTCCTTGGTGAAGAGAATGAACATAAAATGATACTAAATCCAAAAGCCAGTAGCCACTATTCATTTATAAAAGGTAGCTCTAAGCAAAAATATCCAAACTCAAGAATGGGTGCAATTGCTCTTTTAAGACAAACCTATTATGATGGACAATGGTACTCAAAAAATACAACTTTAAGGACTTATAACATTTCTCTTGAAAGCTGGAATGCCCTTCAAGAACTTCCCCAGTTTTTTGAAATTAGCAATCGTTTAGATCTATTAAGGGCGGATAAAATAGGAGATGAATTTGGAATCCAGTACATTTTTAGAGGGTCTGGGGATGAATATATGCGTATTGATGCTATAAAAAAAACAAATGCCCCTATTATTGTACCTTTGCGCTTCCCAAAACCATTTGATGTAAGTGACCCGTTTGACACAGAAGAAATAAGCCTTACCCAAATGAAACATTGGGAGCTAGCTCCAAGTAATCCAGCAAGAATTGCAAATGCCGGCATTGAATTTACCCTTACAGCAGATCTTTTAAAGGATAAAAAAACATTTTGGGGAGCACTTCGAAAAGCATATCAACATGGTTTGTCTGAAATCGATATTATAAAGGCTCTAACAGTTACTCCTGCAAAACTAATAAAAGCTGATAATATTCTAGGAACTTTAGAAAAAGGCAAAGTAGCGAATTTCTTTATTTCATCTGATAACATACTTGTTAAGACATCTATATTGTTTGAAAATTGGGTAAATGGGAAGCCTTATTTTATTAAAGATATAAATGCATTAGACATACGGGGAAAATTTGAACTGTCAATAGATAGCCTAAAATTTCAAATAGAGGTAAAAGGCTCCCATTCTGACCCTGTATTATATTTACAGGACACGTCTTCTTCAGAAAAAAAAATGAAAATAAAACACTCTATTGTCAATAATAGAATAACATTTACTTTGAGCCCTCCAAACGACAGTACAGTAAAACCAAAAGAAATATATCGCTTATCTGGAGATCTCGGGAACTTAAATTGGTCAGGGCAAGCCATTAAAATGGATGGTTCGTGGTTGCCTTGGAAAGTTGAGCGTATTGGGGATAATAAAACTGCCCCTGTAAAACTTCCGGAAATAATTTCTGATTCTACTGGCTCTATTCTATATCCATGGTCAGCCTATGGTTATACGGAAAAAACTTTCCCAAAACAAAAGACTTATTTAATAAAAAATGCAACTATCTGGACTGGCGAAAAGGATGGAATATTAGCGGATACTGATGTGCTTTTACGTGAGGGGAAAATTGCTAAGATTGGGAAAAAGATTAACTCAAAAAATGCTATAATCATAGATGGGGCTAATAAACATCTAACAGCAGGAATCATTGATGAACACTCACATATCTGTATTAATTATGGTGTAAATGAGGGCACACAAGCAAGTTCAGCAGAAGTCAGAATAGGCGATGTGATTAATTCAGAGGATATAAATATGTATCGACAATTAGCTGGTGGAGTTACAGGGGCTCAGTTATTACATGGATCTGCTAATCCTATTGGTGGTCAATCGGCTATTATTAAATTTCGATGGGGTTCTTTGCCAGAAGAAATGAAATATGAAAATGCTGATGGCTTTATCAAATTTGCCCTTGGAGAAAATGTTAAACAATCAAATTGGGGAGCAAATTCCAGAGTGCGTTTTCCTCAAACACGTATGGGCGTTGAACAGGTATATGAAGACCATTTTACACGGGCAAAAGAATATGAGAATGCTATAAAAATGGGGAAAAAAGTACGCAAGGATCTTGAATTAGATGCTTTGGTTGAAATAATTAATAAAGAAAGATTTATTTCCTGTCATTCTTATGTGCAAAGTGAAATCACAATGCTAATGCGTATAGCAGAGAAATATAACTTTGTTCTTAATACTTTTACACATATTCTAGAAGGATATAAAGTCGCTGATAAAATGAAAGCACATGGAGCAGGGGCTTCGACTTTTTCTGATTGGTGGGCATATAAGTATGAGGTAATGGATGCAATTCCATATAATCCTAAAATTTTAGATGACATGGGTATTATTGTAGCTGTTAATTCAGATGATGCTGAAATGGGAAGACGTCTTAACCAAGAAGCCGCAAAAGGCATAAAATATGGGGGAATGACAGAAGAGGCCGCATGGAACATGGTCACTCTAAATCCAGCAAAATTATTGCATTTAGACGATAAAGTTGGTTCTATTAAAATTGGCAAGTCTGCAGATGTAGTTTTGTGGTCTGACAACCCCTTATCTATTTATGCTCGTGCAGAAAAAACTTTTATTGATGGAGTTTGTTTATTCGATACAAAAGTAGATGTTCAAAAAAGAAAAGTAATAGAAGTTGAACGGAATCGTCTAATTCAAAAAATGTTAACTGCAAAACATAATGGCGCCGCAACTCAACCACCCATTTATCACCCAAAACAACATTATCAGTGTTGTGATAAAGATTGCAATAGATTTTATGATTATAATATTGATCTGTTGAGCGATTAACAGAATCAGCTATTTTTGCATTTTAGTGCTTTTAAATTTTTTAAAATGATGAAAACCATTTATACGATAATAATAATAATAGGCTTAACCCTAAACCTACTAGCGCAAAACAATCCCAAATCTTTTCTTTATGCTAATGTCACAATACATATAGGAAATGGAGAGCTTATCGAAAACGGCATGGTCGGTGTAAGGAATGGGAAAATTGATTTTGTTGAGGCAATGGAGACAAAGGTAATAGATAAATATGATTTAGTACTAGATGGGAAAGGCAAGCATATTTACCCTGGTTTTATTGCCCCCAATACCCGACTAGGCCTTGAGGAAATACAAGCCGTACGTGCGACACTTGACTATAGAGAAGTAGGTCATTTTAACCCAAATATACGCTCAATAATTGCGTATAATACAGATTCTGAGGTAATCCCAACTATTAGATCAAATGGGGTTTTACTCGCTCAGGTCGTGCCTGAAGGAGGACGGATTTCAGGACAATCTTCAATTGTTTATACAGAAGCTGATAACTGGGAAGATGCAGCTTTTGAATTGGACAACTGTGTGCATTTACATTGGCCTTCAAGAATTCGTTATACTGGATGGTGGGCCCAGAAGGGAAGAACTGAACTAGACAAAAACTATAACAAAAACTTGCAGGCAATACGTGTATATTTTGATGTAGCAAAAGCATATTCTAAAAAAGAGTTTGTTGAGCAAAAAAACCTCAAGTTTGAAACGATGAAAGCGCTTTTTAGTAAAAATAAAAAACTTATAATACATGCGCAGGAGGCTAAAGCAATGATGGATGCTGTTAACCTGTTAAAACCCTATGGTGTAGATATTGTCATACAAGGGGCAACAGAATCGTGGAAAATTGCAGATTTCCTTAAAGAAAAAAACATATCTGTCATATTATATGATATTCATCAATTGCCTCGTAGAGAGGATTCAGATATTGACCAACCTTTTAAAACGCCTGCATTATTACATCAAAAAGGCATTAAATTCGCATTTTCTTTAAACAATCAAGGTTCCTGGAATGTAAGAAATCTTATGTTTCAAGCAGGGCAAGCTATTGGTCATGGTCTAGATCCTGAAGCTGCAATTAGTGCGCTTACTTTATCAACTGCTGAAATCTTAGGTATAGAAGATAGAGTGGGGAGTATTGAACCGGGTAAACACGCAACTTTTATAGTTTCGTCAGGAGATGCACTAGATATGCGTTCTTCTTTGATTATGGATGCCTATATAAATGGCCAAAAAGTCAACCTTGATGACAAACAAAAAGCACTATTTAATAAGTACATGGACAAATATAACTTGCAAAAAGAGTAGTTTTTTATCGAGTTTCTCAGTTATTTCTTTTGTTTAAGCTCAACCAGTAATTGCTTAATCCCCATTAACCTTTTTATTGTTTCTGAGCGCTTAGTATCAAAAGAGTCTTTATGTAGTTCTAATTTTGCTCCAGCTATAGTGAATTTCCTATCATGTATCAAATGATCTATACGTATTATCTGATAAACCTGATCCATTGTATACACCGACTCTCCCTTTTCATTTTTTTCTGTATTTATATTAAAGGTTTTATTCCAAGCAAGTAGTTGCTCTTTATCTATATTAATTCTTGCAATAAGTTGACTTAGCGTTACCATGTGCTAAAATGTTTAATAACAAGTCTTGATTAAAATGACAGAACTGTTAATTTATAAATTAAAATAAATATAAGAAAAAACCTTCTAAGCATATACTTAGAAGGTCAGAAATTTATATTTGTTGTTAACTATAGTTATCTATTCAATAGACATTGCTTGATTTTCTGCAGTAGCAGCTATTACAAAGGCTTTATACTCCTCTGGGCTTAAACCATCCAAACAAAATGGAAGTGGATTAATTTTTTTGCCCTTATATAAAACCTCATAATGCACATGAGGAGAGGTAGAAGTTCCAGAGCTCCCTACTAAGCCAATAATTTCTCCTCTTTTAACTTTTTGGCCTACCTTTGTTTTTACTTTAGACATATGCGCATATAGTGTTTTATATCCGTAGCCATGGTCAATCACAACATTTCTGCCATATCCAGTTCTTTTATATTCTATTCGTGCTATTTTGCCATCACCAGTAGCATAAATGGGTGTGCCTCTTCGTGCTCCAAAATCAATCCCAGTATGCATCTTGCGTCTTTTAAAAACCGGGTGTGTTCGATAACCAAATCCAGAAAGATGCTGAATTTTTTTCTTTAATTTACGGATAGGGCGTATAGAAGGAATTGCCGAAAGCATTTTTTCCTTATCCTGAGCCTGTTTTATTATTGCATCCTGAGATTTTGCCGACACAGCAAGTTGATGCCTCAATTTAGAAAGTTTTTTACTTGTTGCAATTAACAATTCAGCATCCGAAAGATTACGAAGATCAGCATATTTGTCGCTTCCTCCGCGTCCACCATTCCATATGCCCAAATCAGTAGGTTCCATTTCTAGAACCTGTCGATAAATAGCAGCATCTCTTTCGTGAATATTACTAAGCGCTTTATTCATCATATCTAACTGATAATTCATAGCCTGATATTTTTGTTTTATATCCGCTAATTCATTAGATGCTTGACTGCCATCATATAAAAAATAAACAAGAGCAAATGTATAAATGGCTATACATCCCATCACGCCAAAAATCCTTAGGAAGTGCTGTTTTAAAGTCAAACTAGATTTTTCGTAACGTAATGTCTGTTGATTGTAAATATACTTTTCTTTTCTCATGAAAATCAAATATAGTTATAAAGGGCTATTATAAAAATTAGACTCTCAGGCAAAATCAGGATGCCTTCAGCCGCAAATATAGTAATTATATAGCATTTTTTTATTTTTTTTGACTATTGTTTCTGTTTGTATGCCTCAAAGCCAAATGATTACCGCATGTTAATTAAAAATATTAGATTAATTCAATAGTTAAGCAGCTAACTCTAGTCCTTGGCGATTATTATTTATAAACCAAAAGAAATTGATTATAAAGGCATAATTTTACCCCAAAAAAATTATTCAATGTCGATTTCAACCTAGATATTAATTCTTTCTAGTATTATATTATGTTTTAGTTATTTTTTCTTTAAGCCAAAAATATAAAAAAATAACTGGCCCAATAAAAAAATAAATGAACCCTGATATAGGGCCAAAATTAAAATAGCCCAAAAGGATAGATGTTAGTGCAAATAATGTAATAATTACGAAACTGTGATACGAGACAATTGTTTTTTCTAATTCAATTTCATTTAATTCTAATAATTCTCTCTTGGAATAAGCATGTTTATATAGCAAAGATAAAACTAAAGAAATCATGAAAAACCCCAAACTATAGACAATAGTTAAAATTCGCATATCTATATAGCCATCAAAACCCCCGACAAAAGAAATTCCAAAAAGATTATATAACATGCCACTTATTAAAACTGTCGCTAAAAATTTTAGTGGGTATATATAAAATAGAATCACAAATATTAATGCTGAATTTAAAACAATTGTATACTTATCCTCTAGCCCATACCTTCGGTGAAAAATAAAATGCTCATACCAAATCCAAAATAAAAAAATAAAAGTAACTGCAAACCCTGCAAAACCCCACATTACATCTGTGAATTCCTGGAAATCTGATGGGACATCCCTGGAAACTATAAGTAAGGTAACTGCTATGGCAAAAATAGCATCCATAAGGGATTCAAGCCTAGAGACTTCTCCTCCCCGCCATTGAAAGTCTTTTTCCCCAAATAATGAGGCTTTAGATAAGTCTTTTCTAAACATTTTTATGCCTGTTTTAAATTAATAGATATCTACAAAATAAGTTAAAAGAATTAAATTGGCAAATATCTCTCCATTTCCGTCTAATGCTAAATATTCAATTATACCCTAAATAAATTATTTTCTTTTATAGTAACCAGTATGCTTTGGTTATTATTTATAGATTTTCACTAAACTAATAAGATTTGCATTTAAAAAATTTTATACTGAAGCGTCAATTATTGATTTCTACTGCTATATTTGTAATCTGATTATTTGATTGTGATATGATTAATTATTTCTTAGAAAAGGGATTGGCTATTCGTATGGGCTTTCTAAACAAAACAGATACTATTTATATATTATGATAACGGTAAAAGAAATTCGCCAACAGTTTTTAAACTTCTTTGAAGCTAAGGGACATAAAATCGTTCCTTCTGCGCCAATAGTCAATCAGAATGATCCAACATTAATGTTTATTAATTCTGGTATGGCTCAATTTAAAGACTATTTTTTGGGCAACGAAACTCCTTCTTCGAATCGCATCGCAGACACTCAAAAATGTTTACGCGTTTCAGGTAAACATAACGACTTGGAAGATGTTGGTCGAGATAGTTATCATCAGACTATGTTTGAAATGTTAGGAAACTGGTCCTTTGGTGATTATTTTAAAGAAGAAGCAATTGAATGGGCCTGGGAGCTACTTACTAAAGTTTATAAAATGGATGAAGAGCGCCTGTATGTTACCGTTTTTGGAGGAGATGAAGAAGACGGAGTTCCTTTTGATGACGAAGCTGAAAAGTTATGGCTTAAATGGGTAAATAAAGACAAAGTTTTGCGCTTCGGAAAAAAAGAAAACTTTTGGGAAATGGGTGCTCAAGGGCCATGTGGGCCATGTTCTGAAATACATATTGATATTCGTTCAGATGCTGAACGGGCAAAAGTAGATGGAAAAACTCTAGTAAATAAAGATCATCCTCAAGTAATAGAGATATGGAACTTGGTTTTCATGCAGTTTAATCGCTTAGCTGATAAATCTCTGGTAACGCTTTCTAGTAAATGTATAGATACTGGCATGGGGCTTGAGAGAGTTTGCATGGTTATGCAGGGTAAAACATCCAATTATGATACTGATGTTTTTAGCCCTTTCATCAGCTTAATAGAGAAAGAATCCGGAATAAAATATAAAGGTTCTTATTCTGCAGATGCAAAAGAAGATATTGCTATGCGCGTGATTGCTGATCATCTACGTGCTGTATCAATGGTAATTGCTGATGGACAGCAACCGAGTAATACTGGAGCAGGTTATGTTGTTCGCCGTATTTTACGCCGTGCCGTACGTTATTATTATAGCTTCCTTCACATAAAAACACCATTTATATATAAATTACTGCCGACTCTAGCCGATATGTTCGAAGAAGTTTTCCCTGAAGTAAAAGCTCAGATGCAGCACATTTCGAATACCATCAAAGGCGAGGAAGAAGCCTTTTTGAGAACTTTGGAAAGAGGGTTAAAACTCTTTGCTGACTTAAAAGTAAAAAATGGTCAGATTAATGGTGACGATGCATTTACCCTGTTTGACACATTTGGCTTCCCTTATGATCTAACTTGTCTCCTTGCTGAAGAAAAAGGTTGGACTGTGGATGAAACTGCATTTAATGCTGCATTAGCACAACAAAAGGCGCGGTCTCAAAAAGATGCCTTAAAAGATGTAAGTGATTGGGTTGAGTTGTTAAGTGATTCAAGTGTTGAGTTTGTCGGTTATTCAGACAGTGAATCAAAAAGCAAAGTAGTAAAATACAGAAAGGTAATTGCCAAGAATATTGAAATGTATCAAATTGTCCTGAATAAAACTCCATTTTATGCTGAAGCAGGTGGACAGGTAGGAGATACAGGTTTGCTTTGGTTCGGCAAGGAAAAAATTCCTGTTACTGATACTAAAAAAGAAAATAATTTAATTGTACACTGGGTAAAAAAATTACCAGCTAATATTGACCATGAGGTTGTTGCTCAGATTAATACAGAAAAAAGGCAATTAACAGAAAACAACCATTCAGTGGCTCATTTGGCACATGCCGCTTTACGTCAGGTCTTAGGTGCTCATGTACAACAAAAAGGATCGTTTGTGTCATCGGACAAAATGCGGTTTGATTTCTCTCATCCTAAAAAAATGACTTTAGACGAAATCCGCAAAGTTGAAGAGATTGTAAATGCTAAAATCAGGGCAAATATATCTCTTAAAGAAGAAAATAATGTCCCTGTAGCGCAGGCAAAAAAAGCAGGGGCTATGATGCTATTTGGTGAAAAATATGGCGAATCTGTTCGTGTTATTACTTTTGAAGAGGGATTTTCAAAAGAATTATGTGGGGGTTGTCATGTAAAGTCTACAGGGCAAATTGGTGTTTTCAAAATTGTAATAGAATCAGCTATTGCTGCTGGAATTAGAAGAATAGAAGCCCTTACCGCTGAATCTGCAGAAGTCTATATTCAGAATGAATTAGCCGCTCTCTTTGAAGCCCGTTCGCTTCTCAAAAACCCAAAAAACCTAGGGAAATCTATTCAGGATCTTTTGGATTCAAATAAAAAACTTAAAAAAGAAATAGAAAAAATGGCTGTTCTAGAAGCCCAAATTGCAAAGGAAGGCCTCAAAAAAGCTATTGTAAAAATCGGAGATGTTCATTTTTTAGGCATAATTACCACAATTGTTTCTAAAGACGGTATTAAACAATTGAGTTCTGATCTAATGAAAGAAATTAAAAATCTTGTTTTAGTCTTGGGGGCTAAAAATAAAGACAAAGCCATACTAACTGTTGCTGTAGATACAAATGTAGTTAAAAACTATAATTTGAACGCAGGGAATATAATTAAAACCATATCTAAAGAAATACAAGGCGGAGGAGGAGGGCAGCCTACTTATGCTATGGCAGGCGGGAAAAACCCAGCTGGCCTCAATAACGCAATTGCAGCTGTAAAACAAATAGTAGAAGAAGTTGTTTTAGTACTTTAACTTTAAAAGTTATATATCTATACTTATTCTCCAAATAGTAGTAGACATTGGCATATTGGGGATAAGATTACTCTCAACAGAAAACAATGCAATTCTAGGCATAGAATTTGATTCTGTATTTACTTACGAACATAGAGTGCTGAGAATCGGCAATAGCTGAGAGAAAGCAATTGTTTTTCCTATAACAATTTCACATTAATCACACTTCTATAATTTTATTTTATCGATTTAGCTCCTGTTTCATTGTAAGATGAATCTTTATTTTAAATTGGATACTAGTCGATTCAATAAAATATATCGTTTATATTTGCAATAAATACTATTACTAAAAGCCGTTTTAAATAGTCTTGATTATTGTATTAAAAACTTTTGATTTGAGAAATTTAAAATTTGTAGTCTTATTAAGACATATATTATTCCCTTTTTGTTGCTTGGCTTTGATGTCAGTTACAGCACAAAAGAAGATTAATAAAAACTACACTTTTGCAGATGGGGTATATTCCAATCATCAGGAATTTAAAAACAACAAGCCAAGCTTGCCTTTGTACAGGATCCCTGATTTTAGCTATAAACTAGATGGTGAAGATAACTTGCTTTTTCTTTCTGCTGAATCTATTTCAAAAATACCTGAATCTAAAATTAAGTCTATGGATAATATTTGGGGCATATGTGTCAAAGGGGAACCATACTTAAAAATCAACCCCAAAGATAAAGATGGCGTAATTTATTTTGTAAGATATTATATTGTTGGTAGGATTTGCTATTTTTATTACCCTTCTATTGTTGACAAAAAAGTAGAAATGTCAGTTTATAGCCCTTATACTGGCAATAAAGTAGCACAAAAAACAGTGACGAATAGAGAAAGAACATTAATAAAAAAAATAATGCTTTTTGAAACGGGAGAAATAAAAGCCTGCACCCCTAAAAACTTTAAGGACTGGGTTAAAGACGATATAAGATTAATGAAAACACTAAATGATATGTCTGAAAAAGAAATTGAATCAAAATTATTCAAGACCATCAAAATATACAATGACAGACATCCTGTTTTTGAAAATTCATAACATATAGTTTTTTCTTAAAAATAAATTCCTTCGTTTATATAATATATTAAATCCGTCATATTCTTCGTTTTAGGTTTAAGTATTAAGAAATTCCATGTACATTTGCCAAATATAATACCTCCGTATAGTTTAAGTAAGCGCTATTTATTAAATAATCAAAACTAAGATTTATTAGATTTTTGATTTGGATATTCATTGAAAGACAACTCAGCGATGATAAGCATATTTAAAAAAGAAGTCAATTTATTTTTGAGCTCCCTTATTGGGTATATAGCAATTGGTGTATTCCTCTTTGCTACTGGTTTGTTTTTCTGGGTATTCCCTGATTATAGCGTTATCAACTATGGGTTCTCAAGTATGGATTCTTTCTTTGGCATGTCACCTTATATCTTTTTATTTTTAATCCCTGCGATTACAATGAGATCTTTTGCTGAGGAAAATCAAACAGGCACTATGGAGTTGTTAGCAACTAGGCCTATAAATGATTGGGAAATTATTTTAGGCAAATACTTTGCATGTGTGTTTCTCGTTATGCTATCAATTCTTCCAACGTTTATTTACTATTATTCCGTATATCAACTAGGCATGCCCAAAGGCAATCTTGACATTGGAGCCACTTGGGGGTCCTATCTTGGGTTATTCAGCCTCGGGGCCGTTTTTGTTGCCATTGGCCTTTTTTGCTCTTCTGTTACAAATAATCAAATAATTGCATTTATCCTAGCCCTTTTCCTGTGTGGATTTTTTTATGATGCCTTTGCAAGTCTTGCACGTCTTGAGGTTTTTTATGCTAAAACAGATGCCATTGTCGAATCTATAGGGATTAATTATCATTATGCATCTATCAGCCGTGGTGTTATCGATTCCAGAGATGTTATTTACTTTTTATCAATGATTTGTGGATTCTTGACATTTACAAAGTTTGCTTTAGAAAAAAGGAGCTGGTAAAAACTTAGCTAGGGTTAAAATATATTTTTTTAAACATGAAAAATTCTCGATTCATACAATCTCTAATCAACCTTATCCTTATAATTGGGATATTGATCTTTACCAATATTCTTGCAGGATATTATTATGGAGATATTGACCTTACGGAAGATAAACGATTCACCCTCAACGAAGCAACCTATAACTTAGTAGAAGAACTTGATGATGATGTTACTGTAGAAGTGCTCCTAGAAGGTGATTTCCCATCGTCTTTTAAGCGACTTCAATCTGCAACTTCTGATTTACTAACTAAGTTAAGAAGCCGAAGTTCTTTGATCAATATAAGATGGATAAACCCAATGTCAGGAACAAAAGAAGAGAACCTTGAAAATGGTAAAAACCTAGCAAAAGATGGAATCTATCCTCTTAATCTTACCAATACTCAAAAAGGTGGGGTAAGAGAAGCCAGATTGGCTTTCCCATATGCTATTGTTCGTTATAAACAAAAAAGACAAATCATTCAACTTCTGGAGATGACTGGAGGATATAACAAAGATTATACGCGGCCTGCGGCAATCAATTCTTCTGTAAATTTACTGGAGTACAAATTTGCCAATGCTATACAGAAACTTCAAATGAATGAAAGACCGAGAATGGTTTTATTAACAGGACATGGAGAACTACAACGCCCCTGGACAGAGTCACTTGAGGCTGCAATGTTCGAATATTATGATATTGCGCGTCTGGATCTAAACAAAGTCACTCATATAGATACAAATATCCATGTTGTAATAATACCAAAGCCCATTCGGCCTTTTGGCAATAAACATCTCTTTATGATAGATCAATACGTTATGAATGGGGGTAAAGTCATTTGGCTTGTGGATCCATTGAACATGGAGTTAGACAGTATGAGAAGGGGAGAATTTATGCCCAATGAACACCCTTTAGATATTAATAACTTACTCTTTAATTATGGTGTAAGAATTAATCCGAATATTGTATTGGACTGGGAATCTACGGTTATCCCTATGAATGTAAGTTCAGTGCCTGGGAAACCCCAAATAGAATCAAGAAAATGGTTTTACCATCCTAAAGTATACCCTTATATGACGCCGCTTGATGCTCAGGAAACGGGGCAGAACACTATTCCACACCCAATAGTGAAAAATCTTGATTTTGTGGACACCAGATACCCTGCGAGTATTGACACAATTAAAACAACTAACAATATCCGAAAAACTCCACTTTTACGCTCTTCTAAATACAGCAAGGTGCAATTCCCTCCTGTTCGTGTAAGCTTTGGGATTATGGATCAGGGCATAACACAGGAAGCTTTTAAAAAGGGCAATCAAAATATTGCTGTTTTACTCGAAGGGTCATTTTCTTCGTACTTCAAAAACCGAATCCCTGATAGTATGAATATGGTTTTAAAAAAGCTGGGGCAACCCTTCAAAGAACAGGGAATATATACAAAAATGATAGTTATCTCTGATGGGGATATAGGAAAAAATGCCATGAACCCCAAAAACAGAAAACCACTTCCTTTAGGGATTAATCCTTATGATGGCTACAATTATGGCAACAAGGACTTTCTAATGAATTGCATGGAATATATGATTGATAACAAAGGCATCATTGCAGCACGAAATAAAGAAATTAAATTGAGACCAATGGACCAGGAGCGAGCTTTTAGAGAAGAAACAAAATGGCAAATCATTAATTTGATCCTCCCTGTTGTAGTGTTAGTTGTCTTTGGATTTTTCTTCTCACTTGTTCGTAAAAAGCGCTTTGGAGGTTAGAAAGACTACTTAACGTACGCTTTTCTTATATTATCTATGTCATTGTAAAAAATAATTCATGAGAAAATTAGACGCATTTAAACAGAAAGTTGCCCCCATGATTGAAGAGGTTGAACAATTTCGTCTTCAAAAATTAAAAGATCATAAAAAGGCAAAAAAATGGTATTTAATTTCTATTTCTTTAGCAATTTTGGGCGTTCTAGGATTAGTTTTTTTTGCATTTATAGGCATATTTTTTATTGTGTTATCTATAATTTCATTTGTGTTGATTTATGGATTTTTGGTGAGCAAGCATGAAACTCAATATGTAGAACGCTTTAAGGAAAAGGTATTTGTGCAATTTGTTAAATCACTTTACCCAACAGTTTCTTATACATCAAATCAATTTGTATCAAGTGAAAAATTTCGTCAATCTAAGCTGTTTGGCTCGTATGACAGATACTATGGGGAAGATTTTTTTAATGGTATTTCTGATAATGGTTTAGAATTTCAGTTTTCTGAAATAAGAGCAACAGAGACCACTACTGATTCGGATGGAGACTCGAGGACTACTACAATATTTGATGGTATATTTTTTGTTCTTCAACGTTCTAATTTTGTTTCTGATCCCATATTAATTTTACCTGATGTTGCAGAGAAAAGCTTAGGTCTCTTTGGCAAGTTTTTACAAAAAAGTATTGGTTCATGGCTCCGAAAATCGGGGAATATGATATATCTGAATGAGCACCCGGAATTTGAAAAAGAATTTGTTATATATAGCAATAATGAGCGTGAAGTAGAGAGGGTCCTTAGTCCTGCAATTCTTGATACCATTTATACCCTAAGATTTCGATATAACAACTATCTAAGATTAAGCTTTATTGAGGATACTCTTTTTATAGGCCTTTCCTCAACAAAAAATTTTTTCCATCCAAACATCAATAAAACTCTTTTAGACGACAATCAACTAAATGAACTATATGACGAATTATCGATGTGTTTTTCGATAATAGAAGAAATCAACAACCCCATTATTCGAAAAGATAAAAAAGAAGGAAATGATCAGCCTGTGAAATATAAAAAATCTAAAAAAGATAAGGACAATCCCTTTTTGCTATAAAATTTTAAACCCTAATAGTTTATAATGAAAAACTTTCCCCACAGCCACATGTTCTAGCTGCATTAGGATTCACAAATTGAAAGCCTTTGCCGTCTAACCCTCCAGAGAATTCTAGAGTAGAGTCAAACAAATAAAGGAAACTTTTTAAGTCAGTAACAACTTTAACCCCATTATCTTCAAAAACTTGATCTTCTGGCTGTGATTCATTGTCAAAATCCATATTGTAGCTAAGGCCTGAGCAGCCACCACTTGTAACACTTACACGTACAAAATAACTTTCATCTATATTTTTATTAGATGTTTTAATATGTATGATCTGTTCTTTTGCACTTTCAGATACGTAAATCATTTTTTACACTTTATTGTGTATAAGAATATTTAAGATTTTACTGCTAAAGACCATTTTTACTTTGATAATCTTTAATAGCAGATTTAATAGCATCTTCTGCAAGTACAGAACAATGAATTTTTACTGGAGGAAGTTCTAATTCTTCGACAATATCCATATTGTCAATGCTAGAGGCTTCATCCAATGTTTTTCCCTTAAGCCATTCTGTTGCCAAAGAAGAAGAAGCAATTGCTGATCCACAACCAAAGGTTTTAAACTTAGCATCTTTGATGACCCCTGATTCTTCGTCAACTTCTATTTGAAGACGCATAACATCACCACATTCAGGAGCTCCAACAAGCCCTGTGCCTACATTTTTTTGGTCTTTATTTAAAGTCCCTACATTTTTAGGTTTCTTAAAATGGTCCAATAATTTTTCTGAATAAGCCATAATATATATTTTTTTCTGTGAGGTAGTTTTTTTATAAAAAGCAGAAAGTTAGTGTTCACTCCATTCTACTGAATCTAAATCTATTCCTTCCTTAAACATTTCCCATATTGGAGACAAATCTCGCATATGATTAACGCCATCTCTTATCGCAGCTATTGCATAATCTATATCCTCTTCAGATGTAAACCTACCAAGACTAATACGCAATGATGAGTGCGCAAGATCATCTCCAAGCCCGAGGGCTTTAAGCACATATGAAGGTTCTAAAGAAGCTGATGTACAGGCAGACCCTGAAGAAAGTGCAATATTCTGATTAAATGTCATTAATAACCCCTCTCCTTCAACATGTTTGAAAGAAAGATTCGTCATATGTGGCATTCTGTACTCTGGATGACCATTTAAAACGACTTCTTCAATTTGCATCAATTCACTTTCAAGTTTATCTCTCAACTTTTCAAGCCGAGCCATTTCAGTTTCCATTTCTTGTTGACAAATTTCACATGCCTTCCCCATACCAACAATACTAGGTACATTTAAAGTTCCCGAACGCATTCCTCTTTCATGTCCGCCGCCATCCATTTGTGCAGTAACTTTAACACGAGGCGACTTACGAGATACATAAAGCACACCGACTCCTTTAGGTCCATACATTTTGTGTCCAGAAAAAGCCATTAAATGTATACCAAGTTCTTTTACATTAACTGGAATTTTGCCAACTGCTTGAGTTGCGTCTGACATAAACAAAACTTTGTGTTTAGAACAAAGGTCACTTATTGCTTTAATTGGTTGCACAACTCCAATTTCATTATTGGCAAACATAATAGAGACTAATATGGTATTCGGACGTATTGCTGCTTCTAATTCAGCTAAATCTACTAATCCATTCCTTGCGACTTTTAAATATGTGATTTCGCAACCTTCTCTTTCTAGTTTTTTACAAGTATCTAATACTGCTTTATGCTCTGTCTCTAATGTTATTATATGATTCCCTTTGCGTTTATACATTTCAGCAACTCCCTTTATAGCAAGGTTATCTGCTTCAGTAGCTCCAGAGGTAAAAATGATTTCACGAGGATCTGCACCAATTAAATCAGCTATTTGTTGGCGAGCTGTATCTACAGCCCCTTCTGCAGCCCAACCAAAAGGGTGATTCCTGCTGGCCGCATTACCAAAATGTTCGGTAAAATAAGGCACCATAGCTTCAACTACACGGGGGTCTACAGGGGTAGTAGCATTGTTGTCTAGATATATTAATTTATTGTTACGCACTAATTATTATTTATTTTTATATTAAGATTAATTCTAATGTGGTACAAAAATAACACTTTTTGAGTTGAAAATGTTCGTTCAAAAGGGTTTATTTTATTTTTTTTTTAAATGCCCCCATACTTGTTATGGTTAAACATAAAATTATAGTATAAAATATAGTAAATTTAAAGCTAAACAGCATTCTTTCGTCTTAGTGAAGATTAGATCCCTGAAATATTAGATTATTCTTAAAGCCTTGTATACATGTGGGATTATCTTATTAACAGTAAAATCTCATACGAAGACTGGAGTATTTTAAGAAAGATAGTGTACTTTACTTATTTAAAGATTAAGAATTAGAGAAATAACTTGTTATATAGGAATACAGAACAAAATCGTCTTTAAGAAGCATGGAGCTATGAAGGCTTTTATTTCTTCACTAAATACTTGTTTAAAAACATGAGCTTCTCAACTTAAAGTGTTATTTAATCACCTGTATTTTTGATAATTTTAGCAATATTCTTTTTTCTCCGACCTCCTCTTCAAAAAGAATTGTTGCAATTGTGGCGTCGCCCTCTCCCTTAGTTGAGATTATTTCTCCAAAGCCAAAGGTTTGATGTAAAATCTGAGCTCCTTCAACGACATCAGAAATGGGACTTTCTTTGAAATTTGCCATCATCTTTGCTTTGATATATGGCTTGCTCATTTTATTTGAATCGTCGTCCATGGTATTTGTTTGTTAGCACAAGGCTGATTTTGGATTTATTGTTATTGTGTTCTAATTTAAATATTTACCAACTATAGGTATTCTGCGGCCCATCCCAAATGCTTTTGTTGAAATTCTGAGAACTGGCGCCAACTGAGCTCTCTTAAACTCATTCCGATTGACCATTTTAAGAATTCTTCTAACTAGTTTTTCATCAAATCCCATTTCAATCAATTCTTTAGGCCCTTGCCTTTTTTCTATGTACTGATAGAGTACTCCATCAAGAACTTTATAATCCGGCAAAGAATCAGAATCCACTTGATCTGGTCTTAATTCTGCAGAAGGAGGTTTAGTTATTGTATGCAAAGGAATCACTTCAGTATCCTTATTCATATAACGTGCCATTTCAAATATCTCTGTTTTATATACATCAGCAATCACAGATAATCCTCCTGCCATATCTCCATAAAGTGTACCATAACCGACGGCAGATTCGCTTTTGTTGGATGTATTTAATACAATATTACCAAATTTATTCGACATTGCCATCAATAACATGCCACGAATTCGTGCCTGAATATTTTCTTCAGTAACATCGAAGGGTGTAGAATTAAAATAAGGCTTTAATATTTTTTCATAAGATTTATATACCTCTTCAATATAAATGATGTCATATTGAATATTTAAATTTTTCGCTAGCGCCCTTGCATCGTTAATAGAGTGGTCTGAAGAAAATTGAGAAGGCATCAATAATACACGAACATTATCGGCTCCCAATGCACGTTGTGCTAAAACCGCAACTACTGCAGAGTCAATACCGCCCGAAAGGCCCAATATAGCTTTCTTAAGCCCTAACTTCGCAAAATAATCTTTAATCCCTATAACCAAAGCATCATGAATTAAAGTTATTTTGTTTTTATTTTGTTCGTTGTTTTTCCCGCCTTTTTCTACTTCTATCAGATCATATATACGAATGCATTCTTCAAAGTATGGGAATTCGTCATAAATATTACCATCCGGAGACATAATAATAGAACCTCCGTCAAAAATTATCTCTGTTTGTGCGCCTACATGATTGACATAAAAAATAGGTTTCCCATAAAGATCAATATTTGCTTTTAGTACATGTATACGATTATTAGCATGATTATAGCTGAAGGGTGAAGCCGATAAGTTTAGAACAAAATCGGGGTTTTGTTCTTTTAATTCATCAAGTGGACATATAGTGTATAAGGGATTTTCGTTCCCAACATTCCAAATATCCTCACATACGGTTAAAGCAATTTTTTTTCCTTTATACTTTACAACATTAAAACTACTTGCAGGCTCAAAATAACGATATTCATCAAAAATGTCATACGTAGGCAAAAGGGCTTTATGTTCTATTTGTTGGATTTTCCCATCTGCAAGAAAATATGCAGAATTATATAAATCCTTTCCTTCAATTACAGGATTCCTAGATGGGGCACCAACAACAATTGCTATGTCTTTAGAAGCAGCAGATAGCTTATTTATCACCTGTTCACTAGTCCTAATAAAATCATCAAATTCTAGAAAATCTCTTGGAGGATATCCAGTAACAGCCAATTCTCCAAAAACAATAAGATCTGCCCCTTTCTCTTTAGCAGATGCTGTAGCATCTAGCATCTTATTAAGATTACCTTCAAAGTTGCCTATGTGATAATTTAGTTGTGCAATTGCTATTTTCATTTTTATCTTATTGTAAAATAACTTGAACCTACAATTTACATAGTGTAAAATTGAGTTCGGAATTATAATATAAATTCTATTTTAAAGCTCTTGGGGACTATAGATAATAAATACAGGCCAAAAAAAACGGCCACATATCTAAACTATTAAATCGTGTCACTATCTTCATACCAGCCAGCATACATGTTGTAAGAATCAGCAATACGAACGACAGTGTCTTTAAATTGTTCATAACTTAATTCCTTTACTTTTTTTGCCGGCACTCCAGCATAAATACAATTGCTTTCAAGTGTTGTGTTCTCTAAAACAACTGCACCAGCAGCAACCAGACAATTGGATTCTACTACCGTATTATCCATGATCATGGCTCCCATACCTATTAGTACATTATCTTTAATAGTACAACCATGTATTATAGATCTGTGCCCAACGGACACATTATTACCAATAGTAGTCGCGGCTCTTTGATAACTACAATGTAAAATTGCAGCATCCTGGATGTTGACATTGTTCCCAATTCTGATAGAATTTACATCCCCTCTTATAATTGCTTGAAACCATACACTGCAATCGTCACCCATCTCGACATCACCTATTATTGTAGCATTTTCGGCTAAAAAACAATTCTTGCCAAATTTAGGATTCTTCCCTCTAAGAGTTTTTATTAATGCCATAGTTGTATTAATTTTGATTTATATACTGAAGCGTATCAAAAGTAAGGTTATTTTAATAAAAAGCATTAAGTTTAGCAACAAAACAGGAATGCGAATATTATTCTAATCTAAAATTGCCCCTAGTAAATAATAACAAGGGCTTGCAATTAAGAAACCTTCCTTTTCTTTACAAGTAATTAAACTAATTATACCTCTCAAATGCTATCTAAGGAATCAACACCATTTTTTTATTTACTACTTATTGTTTTTGTTTTTCTTTTCGGAGGAAAATTATTTACGCAGGGACTCTTTGTAGATGGGATTTTTTATGGCTCTGTTGCACAAAGTCTTGCAGATGGATATGGGAGTTTATGGCATTTGAGTGCCACAAAACATTATTATTATAGCTTTTACGGGCACCCTCCGTTTGCAATATGGGCTATGTCATCTTTTATGATTGTTTTTGATTCAGCATTTTGGGTAGAAAGGGTTTTTTCTTTATTGAATTTAGGTTTAATGCTATGGGGTGTCGCCAAAATATGGCAACTAACAAATCCTAATTTATCTTTTTATACAATTTGGTGGCCCATTCTATTGTGGTGCTGTATCCCTGTTAATATATGGAGTTTTCAGGGGTATCTGTTAGAAAACAGTATGCTAGTTTTCGTAGTCTGGGCAGTGTTCTGGGGAATAAAAACCATATTGACTGAATCTAATCTCTATGCCATCATCTGCGGCATTTTTGTTTTTTTTGCAACTTTTTCTAAAGGTCCCGTTGGGCTATTCCCACTAGCAGTCATACCTTTGTATTGGGTTGTTTCCCGGGATCTTTCACTAATTACTGTTGTTCGTTTAACTTTGATTATTTTCCTTAGTGCCCTCATTCCATATATTATTCTTTTTGGATTAAGCACAGATGCCGTCCTATATTATAGTAAATATTTCCAAGTACAGATTTTAGGTAGCTTTAGAGAGCCATCAATTCATGATAATGGACATTTTTATATACTCAAAACCCTTCTTATTGAGCCAATTTTTCTTTGGGGATTAGCGATTTTTACATTTATAATGATGAAAAAAAATAAGTTGAAATTTAATCTGAACAAAGACGCAAAAAAATGGTTTTCTTTCTTTATTTTATTAACCTTAGCAGGAACGCTCCCAATTGTGCTGAGTCCGAAGCAAATGCGCTTTTATATTACTCCTGCTATGCCATTTTTAGCTTTGGCAATTGGCCATTATAGTTTCCCATTTGCACGTCTTATTATGTTAAAATGGGAACATAAACCATCTTGGCATCGTCCATTCTTTTATTTAAAATGCATACTTTTAATTAGTGCTATTGGGATTTCAATTAATAATTACGGAAAATGTTTAAGAGACAAAGCGCTAATCAATGATATTACAACTTTAACCAAAGTAATCCCTCCGCAATCGAAAATTATATTGAAGACTAAAACCCCTGCATATAGAGCAGAATGCTATTTTATGAGAATAGGGAAAATTTGTGTGAATGATTTTAGATGGGGAAAAAGCAATAAGGCTGAAAAAGCTAACCCCACTCCTTTCCTAGTTGCAGAAAAAATTCTTAACGGCAGGTTCTATAGATATAAGAAGGATACAACTGTCAATGCAAAACTTTGGGATCTGTACCGCATTAAATAATATTTTCAGGCCCTTATGGTAGATAGATGAACTATTTTTTTGCTAACTCTATTGATACCATTTGTAACCGTGACATAATATATACCTGAAGGCAATCCGGGCATGTTGAAATAATATTTTTTTGATTTGGTAAAATGAGTAGGAATTTCATAAATCAATTTACCGGCACTATCATAAAGCTGCATCTGAACTTCTTCTTCATCTGAAAAATTAACATCTATTGTTAATTTCTCTTTTAGAGGGTTGGGGTAAATCCCTACAGATTCTTCAAAAATACGGTTTTGCTCAAATTCACCATCAAGTTCCATTTTAAGTGATTGAACACAAACGGTTTGCATATTAGGCCGTTTACCTGTACTTCCTGTAAAACCAAAATATATTTCTCTGGAACCATCAAAAACATCTTCAACAATATCCTTTTTGTAAGTAATCCTTAATTCACCATCAAAATAAATGCTAAGTTCCAGTTTTGAGGGAATCCATACTATTCGTATATTATGGTATTCACAATCACGTACATCATTACCGTCTGTCTTAGCTCTTACAGGCTCAATAAGCGGGCTGGTTATGTTTCCGTCCTGAACTAAAGTAAGGTGCGGCTGATATAGATCCTTATGACTCCTATTGAATCTTGTATCAATCTCCAAGGCAAGAGAAGGTTTGATTGGATCACAATTATTATTGGCTCCAAATCCTAAAACAGAACCGTGACAACCTAATGCACCTAAATCAGTAGTATCTGTATGCATGACAAAAGCTATACCTTCCCCTGCATATTTAGAACAACCCAAATTAATAGCAAATCGGAAATCAACCATATTTTCTAACTCAACAGGAAACTCACACCATAAACTCCCCACATCGTTTGATGTATTATGAGATGTTAATTGATAACAATTCTCAGATAATATAATTGATGAGCCATTTAATGCAAATGAGGGTTGAGCGCTAACAGGTGTTAACTGACAAAACAAAATAAATATAAACAAAAGAGGATACTTAAAACTCATTTTAATCAATGCTATAATACCAGTTCACTATTTGTTATAACAGTACGGATAAATTTTTGAAGTTTGTGCTTTTATACCCCAAAAACAATTATACCTTTAAAATATTTAAAGATACTTCTAAACATATATTCAGAAAGCAACCCGTATTAATTAAAAGTAATTAACAATAATTGGCCCAAAAAAAACAGCAGTATATTTATCTGCCATCATATTCCACATAGTTATATGGTGTTTCATATAAGCGCACCATTATATCAAACCTTTTATCCAATTGATTGCGCAAAATACCCCAAATTACGTAGGCTATATTTTCAACTGTAGGATTCAATTCTTTAAATTCCTCTAACTCTAAATTTAAATTTTTATGGTCGAACTTTAGTTCCACATGAGTTTTTATAATATTTGTTAAATCTTTTAAATCAATTAAATAGCCAGTTTCTTTATCAACTTCTCCACTAAGTTTAACTTCTAGTTGATAATTGTGGCCATGATAATTCGGATTATTACAAAGGCCAAAAACCATTTTATTCTTCTCATCTGACCAATTTGGATTATGCAAGCGATGGGCAGCATTAAAATGAGCTTTGCGAAATACAGAAATATACATATCTTTATAAAAAGTTTACTTTTATATTCAGAAAATGGGAAAAATGAATGCCTAAATTAGTTTTATACTTAATATAAAATTAATTTAGGGAATACTCAAAAATACTCTAAACATTTAAAAAGATATTAAATACTCTGGGTTAAATAAAAAACAATAAATATTTCTTCTGTTCATAATATGATATATTTTTTATCACTTTTAAAATGAAAAAATTATTTCGAATTTGAAGATTGCCTAGGGTAGACATTTGCTTTTATATTTTTCATCACATTATATTAATATATAATTAGTAAGTTATAATTATGCTATTTAAAGAGGTAATTGGGCACTCAAAAATAAAAACAAAGCTTATAGATAGTTTTCATACAGGCCGAACAGCTCATGCTCAGCTCTTTCTCGGTAAACAAGGGAATGGTGCATTAGCTCTAGCATTGGCATATGCTCAATATCTTCTATGTGAAAAACATGATGAACACGATGCTTGCGGTCTATGTAATTCCTGTTTAAAAACATCAAAATTAATACATCCCGACCTGCATTTTTCTTATCCGACAATTGGTCCAAAAAAGATAAGCACTGATTTTATTAAAGAATGGAGGGTAAGTGTTCTTAATAATCCATATATGAGTATTGATCAGTGGTTAGAAGAACTTAATGCGGAAAATAAACAAGGAAATATAACCAAAGACGAATGTGTATCTATTGTTCAAAGGTTAAGTTATAAAGCTATTGAAGGAAGGTTTAAAATAATGATTTTGTGGTTGCCTGAATTTTTAGGAAAAGAAGGTAATCGGCTCTTAAAACTTATAGAGGAGCCCCGCCCAAATACAATTTTTTTGCTAATTTCTGAACAGCCTGATAAAATTCTCAATACTATTGTTTCGCGGTGTCAGCTAATAAAACTTCCAAAATTGGGAGACAAACAAATGTCAGATTTTCTGATAAAACAATACAACATTCCTGTCCCTAGAGCACAAAAAATTAGCTATCTAGCTAATGGGAACTACAATAAAGGCCAATTATTATTAAATGAACACGATAATAATTATTCTAATATTTTTGCTTATTGGATGAATGTATGCTACGAGGGGAAACCCAAAGATATGGTTCAATGGGTAGACGGTTTTATTAGTGGAAAACATCCAGAAAAAGATTTTTTTATTAAAACTGGACGAAAAGATCAAATTTTATTTTTCGAATATGCCCTTTATTTTCTTAAAGAGTTATTATGTATGTACTTCTTAGGGGATAAGATGGAAGCGCGTTTGCAAAAAACAGAAAGTAGCACTGCCAAAAAAATGGTCAAAATTATTGATATAGATGGACTTAATCTACTAGTCAGACTTTTTGATGAGGCTTCATATCATATTGAAAGAAACGGAAATCCACGTATCGTATTTATGGATATTTCGATTAAAGTCCATCACATTTTAAAGATGAAAAAAATTGCAAAAGTATAAATCTTATTAATAATAATTTCTGGACCTAGTACTACTGAATTAAAAGTAAAAATTCAAATATAAGCTACCTTTCAATATACTTTTTTAAGTTGTACATCGAGTTATAAGGACTATCAACAGCCGCAGAATTTGCCAACCAATCTGGAATATTACCTCCTGGTTCAGCAACACATTGCTGAATTATTTCTATATATCCATTGTCTTTGGCATTTATTAACCAGTGCCCTTCCAAGCGTCGAATCCTAACAATCCCATCATATATTGGTGCCTTTGCATGTGTTATTATAACCTGCATGTCTATCCTAACAGATTTATTAGAAGGATATGAAAACGAAAACTTTGTAATATTATCGCGGTCCGAAACAGGCCATGGGGCATTAATACGATTATATATGAATACAATATCACTGTTGGGGCGCGCTATTTCTCTTACTTCAATTGTATTGTGTATCCAATGATATCTACTAGGTACATCTTTCAGTATTCTTATAACTTTTTTTAAACTAGATTTGACCTGAAATATAACTTTATACTCTTTAATACCCCACCCTGGAATTTTTCTTGTAAATACCTTAACCCCATTCTTCTCTTTAGCCAAAGACCATTCTTGAGAAATTATAGTTTCACAAAAAAATAATACAATAAATACGCACAAAAAATTTACTCGACTAATGTTACCTTTTATCATTACGATATATTAATAATAATACTCAAAAACAGAAACATATCTATAAATATACGTTAATAAAAAACAAAAAGTGGAAATAAATTTGCTTTTTAAAACATATTGTTGTATATTTAATTAAGATTAAAATTATATGGTTTATAATTTACCTTTTTAAACACAAAATGTGTGTAAAATATCCAAAATAAAACTTTTAATGAATAACATAGCTTTTTATATTAAAGGAGATTCTATGGCTCCAACGATTTCCAATGGAGATATGGTATTGTGCTGTACTATTGATTGCATAGAAACCATTGAAGAAAATGACTTATATGCAATTGTTACTAAAAAAGGTAATGTACTTATTAAACGTGTACAAAAAATTAGAAATAGGAATAACAAAACAATTAAACTAAAATTGATTTCAGATAATTACACACAACATCAAACACTAAAAATTCTGGTAAAAAATATTAAATCTTTATTTAAAGTAGAAAAAAAGTATGCTGCAATAGCTTAGATAATATTTTTATATTTTGCAAAGGGGCATAGTTGCAACATCAATTTAAAATCAAGTTCCTTAATCATATATAATTAAAATCTTTTTCCTTAATAAAACAAAATAAATGCCTATAAGATAAAAAAATAGTATGCTAAATTCAACAACAATAAACTGACTTTCAACCGCAATTGAAAGTCAGTTTTATTTATTGCCTCAAACAATTGTAAATTGATAAGACAATTTTAGCGCTTTAAACGTTGAAAATATTTCTATTCCAATATAATTCGTTTTTGAACCGTTCCATCTGAAAATACATAAAACAAAACTGTATTTTTTTTCGGGGGTATAATTTGTCCCACAATATTCATTATATACAATAATCCTTTTTTATTTTTTGATCAATTACTCCGATTGAAACTGTATTATTAAGACAATTATTCTCACATTCCTGAAGTGTATTAAAAGGGACGACCCCATCACAGATAAAAGATTGACAATTGTTAGTATTCGAATCATAATAATACTTGGTAATAGCTCCAAAGCATGGGCCAATATCAGGAACGAGATAACAAGCAGAATCTAACTGACCAAATGTAGTTAAGGGTAAATACACTAAAATTATAAAAAGCTCTTTCATAACTAAATACAAATAACAATCAAAGTTTTGAATTTAAATTACAAAAAAAACATAAAAGAAATAAATATAACTATTAAGAGTAGTTTTTAATTTTATAACTTAAGCAATGTGTTTAAATTATGTAACTAGGTGTATATATTGTATCTTGGTTAATGAAAAAGGGATGCTAAGATATTTGTAGCATATTTTATTAAACTTTTATATATGGAGAATAACCCTCCCAAAAAGAATAGTCGCCTACATATTTCAAAGGGAAAAACAGTTAAATCTAACATTAATAAAGCTTTTAAACCTAAGCAAGTTGAACAGCTAAGTTTACAAGAATTTATTAATGGCATCAGGTCCTCAAACCGAGTAGTGTTGAGTCAGGCAATAACGCTTATAGAAAGCCGGCAGGAAAAACATCAGATTCTAGCTCAAAAAATTATCGAAAAATGTTTGCCATATAGTGGAAATTCCCTGCGCATAGGATTAACAGGAACACCGGGAGTTGGAAAAAGCACCTTTATTAATGGCTTTGGCAAGGTGATTCTAAATAATGGAGAGAATTTAGCAGTATTAGCAATTGACCCTAGTAGCCAGACTACTAAAGGAAGTATACTGGGGGACAAAACAAGAATGGAAGAATTAACAATCGAGCCAAAAGTATTTATCCGCCCTTCTCCTGCAAACGATTCACTTGGAGGTGTAGCTAGAAAAACCAGGGAAACCATTATCCTTTGTGAAGCTGCAGGATACAATAATATCATTATTGAAACGGTTGGTGTTGGGCAATCTGAAACAGCCGTACATTCTATGGTGGACTTCTTTCTTTTATTGCTTTTACCTAATTCTGGGGATGAACTACAAGGAATAAAACGAGGGATTATGGAAATGGCTGACCTCATTGCGATAAATAAAGCAGATGGAGAAGGAATTGAAGCAGCAAAACTTACAAGTAAGCAATACAAAAATGCTTTACACCTTTTACCTGCAAAACATAGTGGATGGACTGCTAAGGCTGAAATTTGTTCAGCGCTCAATAATACTGGATTAGATAAAATCTGGAGTAGTATAAAAAACTATCACAAAACAACTATAGATAATGGTTTTTTTGCTCAAAACAGGAAACAACAAGCCAAATACTGGCTAGAAGAAAGTGTCAGTCAACAACTAAAAACCCTTTTCTTTCAAAACCCAGAAATAAAAAAAGAATATACGAAAATTGAAAAAAATGTAATCGAAGGAGACCTATCCCCTTTTACTGCTGGCAAATTACTGCTTGAATTATTTAAAAAACAAACAGATTAAAAAAATAATTTATTGCAATAAATTAAATTCAGTTTATCCACTTTAAATTATAAAAGTAAAAAAAGGCCATAATAAACTATGTAATTTATTATGGCCTTATCCTATATTAAAACAGCATTCAATGAACTGTTACTTATTGCCTACTTTTAGGTTTTCTTTGTCAGGAACTGCTTCATCTTCGGGACGGCCTTTGAATTCGTCCATAGTATTGTGTACCTTAAATACCTTTTTGGCAAGAAAATCAAAAACTTTTTGTGGCAAAATACCTTTCATTACAGGAACTGATTTTACCATAAAGGGTTCCTGTAGTATAATTTCATTGTTCTTGACTGCTTTCATAATCTTTTCAACAATATATTCAGGTGTTAAAGTAGGTGTCATAAAAGGAGCTTTAGCTCCATCAAACATTCCTGTACTTATATATCCTGGCATGACAGTAGTAACTTGTACTCCTGTTGACGCTGCTTCCATTTCCAACCTTACAGATTCAGACCATCCTATGACTGCCCATTTACTGGAAGCATAAACAGACATATTCGGATTGGCTATTAAGCCCGCTGCAGAAGCAATATTAATTAGATGCCCCTCACACTGATCTATCATTCCTGGTAAAAATTCCGAAGCAATGTGCATTAATGCTAAAGTGTTAATATTTATAGTTTTAGCGATATCCCTATGCGAATGGTCTACAAAAGGTTTTCCCACAACAATTCCAGCATTATTAAACAAAATATCTACTGTAGTATAGGTGTCTTTTACACGTTTAGATGCCCTTAATACATCATCTAAGTCTGCAACATCAACAACATCTGTATCAACTTCATAACCTAGGTTAGCAAATTCATCCTTAGTCTTTAAAAGATTGACTTCGTTAATATCCCATAATATAACTTTATAAGCGCGTTGCTCTAAACAGCTTTTTGCAATGAGCTTTCCTATCCCTGAGGCACCGCCTGTAACAAGAACGCATCTGTTTTTTATTTGTGTCATAACTGATTGAATTTTATTGATTTATTTTTGATTCATGCAAAGATATAACTTTTTAATCAAAAAATTCTCAAAATGAATATTTGAAGCGCTATTCTATTAAAAAGTCTTTTGTTGGTCGTTTTGGGAATACATTATTTCATTTAATAGAAAACTAACTGTTTTTTATATATCCGGAATATACTTTTTATAACTTTACATGATGATACATTTCATGTAAAACAAATCCGTCATGTATAATATTGCTTTTCAAAAACAAACAAATATTAAATTCAATTCCTGCACGATTTCAAACTCCAAAGGAACAAAAGCGGTAATTCATCCAATGAGAGGGGCTTCTTTACAGCAATTATATTTTAAAAACAAAACTATTATAAACAATATTATTAACAAAGAAGGAAATGAAAGCTATTTAAACAGTTCTTGTTCGGCTATTCTGTTTCCCTTTGCCAATAGAATAAAAGATGGTAAATATAGTTACAAGAACAATAGTTATCAATTGGCTTGTAATGAAACTTCAAGAGGACACGCTATGCACGGTCTGGTCTACAAAAACACTTTTAACATAGTGAATTTAACGAACACTGAAGATTCTGCTTCTGTCTCTTATTGCTATAAAGAAATAGGAACCTCAAAAGGATTTCCATTCCCTTATGAAATTACCCTAACCTATATACTAAATGATAATTGTTTAAAATTATACATTGAAATTAAAAACATTGGTATAAGATCTTTTCCTTTTAGTCTAGGCTGGCATCCATATTTCTATAGCAAAAACCTTAATCAAAGTGAACTTTATATGGATAGTAGTACAAAAATTATAGCCGACGATAGAATGATCCCTATTAAAACTATAAATTCAATTTTCCCGAACCCCTTAAATTTAAGTAACCAGGAATTTGACGATGGGTTTATTTTAAATCAACCTACTATTGGCTATAAAACACCCGAATATAAAATTAATATCAAAACGGAATTGGAAAATGCAAGACAATATGTCCAGTTGTATATACCATCACATAGACAGAGTATTGCTATTGAACCTATGACCGCAGCCGCAGATTGCTACAATAATGGTCTAGGCACTAAAGAATTACAGCCAGGTGAGCATTATAAGGTTTCTTGGGTTATTGAAGAAGTGTTTTAGTTTATAAAAATGTATAAGCCAAAAAACAGGTAATATGAATACGAAATATACTCGATTGCAATTAAGTATTGGGAAAGCTGCAGATGTAGCAAAAGAATTATTTAACGTCACTGGCAAAATAGTTCAATTAAATGGCGAAATTGATTTTAACTATAAAATTATTTGTAATAATTCTGAAAAATATGTTTTAAAAATAAGCCGTCCAGATGTTGAGCATTCTTATCTGGATTTCCAACAAAAATTACTTGAGTATATTGCAGATAGTCCAGAAATTATAGCTCCTAAAGTAGTTTTGGACTTGAATGGTAATGCTATTGGTTCTGTAATTGATCAAAATGGGAAATTACGATATGTACGACTTTATACCTGGATAGATGGACGACTATGGTCTTCTGTAAATCCACTTCCTAACAGGCTACGTTTTAGCCTGGGAGTAAAATCAGGGTTGCTAACCAAAGCGCTCGAAGGTTTTGATCATCCTATAGCTCATCGCCAATTGGAATGGGACAATTCACAAGCAGAATGGGTCTTCAATTTTTCACACTTATTCGATGGAAAACAAAAAGAATTAATATTGCATTTTCATGTGCTTATTAAACAAAGACTTCCTCAATTAAATAAATTAAGAAAATCGATCATTCACAATGATTTAAATGACAATAATATTCTTGTGAACACCGATATGTTAAATCCGGAAGTTGTTACGGCAATAGATTTCGGAGATGCTGTTTACACATCTATTATTAACGATTTAGGTGTAGCAGGTATGTATTTACCTATTGGACAGTCCGATGCACTTGCAGCAATATTGCCCTTTGTCAAAGGGTACAATAAAAGCTTTCCTCTTCAAGAAAAGGAATTAGAAATGCTTTATGTTTCTATAGCAATTCGTCTAGTAATTAGTCTTACAAAAGCAGCTATCAATAATGCAAGAGAACCGGAAAATAAATATCATCAAATAAGCACAAAAGGGGCCTGGGAGGTACTTGAAAAATGGTACTCTGTAAATGAAACTTTTGCTACATACAGATTTCGCAAGGCATGTGGATACTCCGTTCATCCTGAAGAAAAAGAATTTCAAAATTGGGCTTTGACTCAAAATCGTAATTTGAATGATCTTTTTCCTGAACTAGATAAACAAAAAGCACATGCTCTTGATCTGAGTGTTGAAAGTTCTTTCTCTGGTCATATTTCTGATATAGAAAATATTGACAAGATGACTTTCAGATTTTCTCAACTTCAAAAACAAGTTCCTGAATCGATAATTGCAGGGGGCTATCTGGAAGCAAGGTGTTTCTATTCTACAGATGCTTACAAAATAGAAAGTAATCAGGGATATGAATACAGAACTATTCATCTTGGCACTGATTTTTGGGTTCCTTCTAATACTTCAGTAGCTGCACTTTTTGACGCGACCATCTTTTCTGTTTTCAATAATGAAAATAACAAAGACTACGGACCTACAGTCATTTTGAAACACGAATATGATAAAGACAATTTTTTTTATACTCTATACGGACACCTTAATAAAGATTGTCTGAAAAATATAAAAGAAGGACAGAAAGTAAAAGCCGGCGATATTATTGCAAAGACTGGTGAATACCATGAAAATGGAGGCTGGATACCGCATCTGCATTTCCAGATAATATTGAACATGCTCGGAAACACTAATAATTTTCCTGGTGTTTGCAGGCCTTCAGAAATGATCGTTTGGTCTGCTGTTTGTCCGGACCCGAATTTACTGTTCAGAATTCCTGAACTTGACCCTAAAAGTTCAAAGACCAATAAAGAATTAATAGACTATCGAAAACAACACCTTGGTAAAGGCCTGAGTCTTCAATATAATGTACCTATAAAAATGGTACGCGGAGATGGTGTATATCTTATCGATCAGTTTGGCCAAAAATATCTGGATACTGTCAATAATGTAGCACATGTAGGACACGAATATCCTGAAGTCGTAAAAGCAGGGCAGCAACAGATGGCTATGTTAAATACAAATACAAGGTATTTACATAAAAATATTAATGAATTTACTGCAGAACTGCTCTCTACCTTACCTCAGAAATTGTCAGTTGTCCATTTTGTTAATTCAGGAAGTGAAGCCAATGAACTGGCATTAAGAATGGTTAAAACAGCAACAGGACAAAAAGATATCATTGCATCTGAAGTTGGCTATCACGGTAATACAAATGCATGTATTGAAATAAGTTCCTATAAATTTGATGGTAAAGGTGGTAATGGAGCACCTGAACATACACATATAATTCCCTTACCGGATTGCTTTCGAGGAAAATACAGGGGAAAAAACACTGGTCTAAGATATGCAGAACATGTACTTGAACAAATTAATAATATAAAGCATAAAGGTAGGGGACTTGCAGGATTCATCATAGAACCAATAATAAGTTGCGGTGGACAGGTAGTGTTGCCAAAAGAATTTTTATCAAAAGCCTATGAACATGTACGAAATGCAGGTGGTTATTGTATAAGCGATGAAGTTCAGGTTGGATGTGGAAGAATGGGTACGACCTTTTGGGGCTTTGAGTTGTACGATGTTATCCCGGATATAATAACAATAGGTAAACCAATTGGAAACGGCCATCCGCTTGGAGCTGTAGTATGTACTAGGGAAATTGCTGACAAATTTGCTAATGGTATGGAATATTTCAACACCTTTGGTGGCAACCCGGTTTCTTGCGCTATCGGTAAGGTAGTTTTAGATACCATCAAAAAAGAAAAGCTACAGGAAAATGCCTTAAAAGTAGGTGAATACCTAAAAAAGGCACTCTTAAAACTCGCTAAGAAGCACCCGGTTATTGCTGATATAAGAGGACATGGCCTTTTTTTAGGTATCGAACTTACAGATAAAATGTTAAATCCTATTCCCGAAAAGGTCTCTTATCTTGCAAATCGAATGAAAGAAGAAGGTGTTCTAATGAGTGTAGATGGGCCGAATCATAATGTACTAAAGATAAAACCCCCTATTATTTTCAATAGGAAAAATGCCGAAGAGTTAATCAAAATATTAACTAAAATAATGAAGGAAGATTTTATGAAATTATAAGAGAAAATTTTAACTAATTATTCTAAATTATTAAGAAAACTAGAATCAATCAACAATCATAGTTTCAGTATCCAATTCCTGCTGAACTATGCCTTTAGGCAACTCCCTATATTCATATTCCTGATTGCGTAATTGAGGTTCAAATCCTGCTTCTATTATTGCTTTTTGTATACCATCGGCAGTAAATCGAAATGCTGCCCCAGCAGCTGAAACAACATTTTCCTCTATCATAATGGAACCAAAATCATTGGCGCCTGCGTGTAAACATGCTTGAGCTATCTTTTTGCCAACTGTAAGCCAGGAAGCTTGTATATTGACAACATTAGGTATCATTATTCTACTCATTGCTACCATTCTAATATATTCATCTCCTGTATAGCTACCTCTTTTATTTATAAGGCGTTTCAAAATAGTATCTTCATCCATGAAAGGCCAGGAAATAAAAGCCAAAAACCCCTTCGCAGATTTTGGTTTCTTATCCTGAGATTCCCTTATCCAAATCATATGCTCCATGCGTTCATAATTGGTTTCAATATGTCCGAACATCATTGTTGCAGAAGTTGTAATATCGAGCTGATGTGCCGCCTCCATAATATCAAGCCATTCTCTACCTGAACATTTACCACGTGATATTCTACGGCGAACCCTATCATTCAAAATTTCTGCTCCGGCACCAGGCAAAGAATCCAATCCAGCTTCTTTTAAAGCTTTAAGTACTTCTGTATGAGTAGATTTTTCTAATTTGGCTATATGTGCAATTTCAGGAGGACCTAAAGCATGTAATTTCAAAGTAGGATAAAGAACTTTAAGCTGTTTAAAAAGATGGCAATAAAAATCCAACCCTAATTCAGGATGATGTCCTCCTTGAAGTAATAGTTGTTCTCCACCAAATTTAAAAAGCTCATCAATTTTTTCTTTGTATTGAGAAATTGTAGTGATATATCCTTCTGCATGTTTTGGTCTTCTATAAAAATTACAAAACTTACAATTTGCAATACAAATGTTTGTAGTATTTGAATTACGATCAATTATCCAAGTTACTTTATTATGAGGTACATGATATTGTTTTATTTTATTACCTACATACATTAATTCTGCGGTCGAAGCATTTTCAAACAAAAACACTCCTTCTTCAGCTGAAAGATACTCTAATTTCAATGCTCTTTGTAGTAAAACATCTATCTGCATAATGTATTTTTTACAGTACTCTATTAATATTTAATATATACTCAAGATATTTGAATTTTATTTTTGAAAAATAAACCAATCTATATCCTTAAAAAGTCTATTAAATCTTAAATAATACTTCTCTTAGGAATAAATATTGTTTATAAACAAAATTAAAAACAAAAATATTATAGCCTTTTATTAAAAAAGAACTTGCGAAGATATAAGTAAATTTTTAATAAAAAAAGAACTTTTTATTTTTTTTAAATTTTATTTCAAAATAAAAAAACCATATTATCAACAATGTTGATATCTATATTTCAGCAATAAAATAAAATAAAAAAAAATATTTTTTTTATCACCAATAAAACTACAAAAACCCCCTAAAATAAATACATATAAACAAAAAAACTACATAAAAAAATAAAAAAAATTAACTTTGAAAGTTATCAACATTATTTTCTTAATTTATTAACATTTTTTATTTTTCTAAAATTTACATCAAAAATATTAATTTATATTAATTAAATTATAATGCTATTATAAATAATAGTATTACTTCTCCATGTTTTTGTTTTAAAAAAATAAAAACAAATTGTTACTTCTAGTAATTAACACCTATAATTTAAAATTTTATAAATAATTGATAATCAGTTTATTAAAAAATAAATTATTAACATTAATTTCTTAATTAATTGTTGATAACTTATTTTTTATACACATAAAATAAACAATTAAAAATTTATAAAATTTATAATATGTTCAATTTGTATAATTATGTTAATTAAATAGCTTTTATTAACATTTGTTTTAACATAGGAAAATGAACAATAAAAGGTCTACTTATATTGGTTTTTTATACACATTTTTTATAAAAAAGTGGATAAGCCACAAAAAGGTAGAGAAATAAGGGAGAAAAATGTGAATAACTTTAGTGTATAACCTCTAATTCTTTGTTAATAATTATAAAAAAAATAAAAAACACCTTTATTTATACTTTATACACTTTTCCACAGCCTTAATAACGAATGCTTTTTTTTATTTTAAAAATTTAAGAAATATAAATATTTATAATATAAAGAAAAATATGCTAACTCGAATAGCACGTAATTGTTTCATTTTTTACTTGTTTTTTTATTTAAAGTTTTTCTAAATAAATAAGAATATTGATTTTTTAGATTAATTATTTTACTTACATTAATTAAAATTTTGTATTTAGTTAATCTAAAATTCATCTGAGTTTTTATATTTAAAAAAATGATGGTAAAAGAAACTACAGGGTTTTCTAAATGGGTCAAAGTTTGGCTAATAACAGGCGTTGTTATGGTCTTTTTTCAAGTTATAATTGGAGGAATTACCAGATTGACTGATTCTGGACTATCTATAACTGAATGGGCTGTTATACAAGGTACAATTCCGCCATTAAATGCCGCTGAATGGGAAACTGCACGTCAACAATATATGACACATGCAATAGGCCAGGTAAAAATGAAATGGTCTGGTAAAATGTATCCTGATGGAATACCATTGAATGAATTTAAGTTTATTTATTTTTGGGAATATTTTCATCGTTTATGGGCAAGAACAATGGGTATTGTTTTCCTTATACCATTTTTGTTTTTTTTATTTAGGAAGAAGTTATCCAAACCTTTAATTATACAATTATGTAAAGTTATTGCTCTCACAGTTTTAGTAGCTATATTTGGTTGGATAATGGTAAGATCTGGTTTGGATAAACCAGAATTTGCTTGGGTGAATGGCTATAAGTTAACTATACATCTTGGTTTGGCTACTATTGTATTTGCATATCTTTTCTGGGTAACCTTACAAGTAATTCAACCCATTACTTATGATTCTCATAATAAAAGATTAAGGACATTTGCTTGGCGAATTACAGTAATTATCTGTTTCCAAATTATTTTAGGAGGATTAATGGCAGGAATTAAAGCAGGTTTACTATTTAATTATTTTCCGCATATGCAGATCGATTCTAATGATGAATCCTGGATTTGGATTGCTGATGTATTAAAGGATGAGTCTAAATGGACCTGGGAAAATATGAGAAATTATAATTCTGTAGCTGCCAAAGGATTTGCAGCTGCTTTTATACAATTATTACACCGGGGTACTGCTTATTTATTATGTTTTTTGATTCCTATATTTTTTCTGTATCTAAGGAGAATTCATCATTCCAAAGAATTAAAACTTGGCAGTATTGCTTTAATGTTACTTTTGATTGCTCAGGTAATTTTAGGAATATTTACTCTATTAAATGGTATTGGTCAGATCCCTTTGATTTTAGGAGTACTTCATCAGGCAGGTGGATTATTATTATTGGCAACTATGTTATATGTTGTATATCAGTTTGGTAAAGGCGGGGAACATATACTCATTAAAGAGAATATAATTGAAAAAACTACGATAGATTAGTGTTTTAATTGTAATAATCTACTAGATCTGTTTAACAATTTTTTTGATAGTAGACACATCTCCCATTGTGTAATAGTGTAAACATGGAACGCCTGCTTCTTTAAGTTCTTTTGACTGTGCCGTAGTCCATTCAATACCTATTTGAGTACGTGCATCTGCATCTTTTGCTTTTAGTAGGGCATTAGATAAGTCTTTGGGAATATTTAAATGGAATAATCTTGGAATTGAATTGAGTTGATATTTTTTTGTTATTGGTTTTAATCCTGGAACTATTGGTACTTTTATTCCGGCATCTCTGCATTTCTTTACAAATTCAAAATAAGGTTTATTGTCGAAAAACATTTGCGTCACAATATAATCAGCACCAGCTTTAATTTTTTCTTTTAAAAAATGTATATCGCTATCAAAATTTGGTGCTTCGAAATGTTTTTCCGGGTAACCTGCAACACCAATACAAAAATCTGAAGGTTCTGCATTTATTAGACTATTATCCAAATAAACCCCATTATTCATATTCGATACCTGTTTAACTAGATCAAGAGCATAGGAATGTCCATTTTGTTCAGGAATGAACTTACCTTCAAATTTTCTTGCATCACCACGTATTATCAATACATTGTCTATGCCTAGGAATTTCAAATCAATAAGCGCATTTTCTGTTTCTTCAATACTAAAACCTCCACATATAAGATGAGGTACAGCATCTACTCCATAACGATGCATAATTGCTGCACAAATACCTACAGTACCCGGACGTTTTCGCATTTCTACTTTTTCGTAATACCCGGAAGAACGTTTTTTGTATATATATTCTTCGCGGTGGTATGTTACATCTACAAATGGAGGTTTAAATTCCATTAAAGGATCTAGTGTATCAAAAATACTTTGGATTTTTCCACCTTTAAGAGGAGGAAGAATTTCAAAAGAAATAAGTGTTTCTCCTTTCGCTGCATTAAAATGATCTATTGCTTTCATTTTTCTTCGTAATAATTATTTTCTTAACGTTTTTCAACCTGCATTTTAACACTTATATTATCTACCAATTCAACTTCTTCTCCTGTTACAAGTGTATCTACTATATTTAGTTCAGTAGCCAGTACTTCAGCACAAATATAGTCTTTGAAATGCGATATTGCATCATTAATTGCAAGTTGATTTTCAACTGTCAGTATTATTCTGTCAGTAACTTCAAATTCTTTATCTTTTCTTAGATTTTGTATTCTATTAACCAATTCTCTGGCCATACCTTCGGCTTCCAGTTCCGGAGTTAAATTTACATCCAATGCTACTGTTATTTCTGCATCGCTTGCAACCATCCATCCTTCTATATCTTCTGAAGTTATAATTACGTCCTCTAAAGAAATTTCAAATTTATTACCATCTAGGTTTAATTCATATATTCCTTCTTTTTCCAATTGTGCTATATCCGATTGAGTAAAGTTATCAATAGCAGCTTTACCGGCTTTCATGTTTTTACCCAATCTACGCCCTAGTGTTTTAAAATTTGGTTTAATACCTTTTTTAATAATACCTGAGGCATCAGAAACATATTCAAATTCTTTTACATTTAATTCGGATAGTATCAAATCTTCTACGGCTTCTACTTGTTTCTGAAAGTCACTATTCAGTATTGGTAGTAATATTTTTTGTAAAGGTTGACGAACGCGTATTGCTTCTTTCTTTCTAAGTGATAAAACAAGGGAAGTAATTCTTTGAGCATAACTCATACGTTGCTCAAGACTAGTGTTTATAGAAGATTCTTCAGCAACAGGAAAGAAAGATAAATGTACAGAAATATGCTTTTCGGCACCAGTTACATCATTCAGGTTTTGAAATAACCAATCAGAGAAAAATGGTGCAATAGGAGCCATTAGTTTTGATAAAGTAGTCAAACAGTAATTTAAGGTTTGATAAGCAGCAAGTTTATCTTCATTTTTTTCGCCTTTCCAGAACCTACGACGGCATAATCGTACATACCAATTACTAAGGTGACTGTCTACAAATTCAAATATTTTACGTCCTGCATTTGTAGGTTCATAGTGTGCAAAATCATTTTCTACTTCTTTTATGAGTGAATTAAGTAATGAAATGATCCATCGGTCTATTTCAGTACGATTTGATAAAGGTACTTGTTTACCATATTCAAAACTATTAAGATTTAGTCCATCATAAAGGTCTAAATTTGCATAGGTTGCAAAGAAGTTATACGTATTATAAAGAGTACCAAATAATTTACGACGCGTTTCGTCTAATCCCATTTCATCAAACTTCAGATTATCCCATGGTTGTGCATTTGTTAGCATATACCAACGGGTGGCATCAGCACCGTATTTTTCCAATGTTTCAAAGGGTTCTACAGCATTTCCCTTTGATTTGGACATTTTCACACCGTTTTTGTCTAGAACCAGTCCATTTGAAACGACATTTTTGTATGCTATAGAATCAAAACACATTGTTGAAATAGCATGTAAGGTATAAAACCATCCTCTTGTTTGATCTACTCCTTCAGCTATAAAATCAGCAGGGTATGCAACTTCTCCTCCTTTACCATTAAGGGCATTATCAATTAATTCTTTATTTTCAAAAGGGTAATGCCATTGTGCATAAGGCATTGAACCACTATCGAACCATACATCAATAAGATCTGTTTCCCGTATCATTTTTTCACCATTATTGCTAACCAGTATTACTTCATCAATATATGGACGGTGAAGATCTTTAGGCATATTTTGATTAAGTCCCAAAACTTTGTTTGCATTATTGATAGCTATTTGTAATTCTTCCATAGAACCGATACATATTGCTTCTTTTCCATCTTTAGTCCTCCAAATAGGTAATGGAATTCCCCAGTATCTTGATCTGGATAGGTTCCAGTCCTGAAGATTTTCTAGCCAACCACCAAATCGTTTTTCACCAGTACTTGCAGGTTTCCAGTTGATTGATTTATTCAACTCAGACATCCGTTCTTTTTTGGCTGTTGCTTTTACAAACCATGAATCAAGCGGATAGTATAAAACTGGTTTATCAGTTCGCCAGCAATGTGGGTAACTGTGCGTATATTTTTCAACTTTAAATGCTTTGTTTTCAGTTTTTAATTTTATAGAAATTAGTACATCTACTGATTTATCAGGTACTTCATCAGATTTGTAGTATTCATTTTTTACATACATACCTGCTAATTCATTCATTTCAGGTCTGAATTTTCCTTGCAGGTCAACAAGTGGAACCAAATCACCATGTTCATCTTTTATTAACATAGGTGGAATTTCCCATTCTTTTGCAACAAAGGCATCATCGGAACCAAAAGTTGGAGCAATATGAACAATTCCTGTTCCATCTTCTGTTGTAACAAAATTTCCTGTGATAACCCTGAAAGCTTTCTCAGGAAATTCATGAGGTAATGCGTATGGTAGTAATTGTTCATATTCTATACCTACTAATTCAGCACCTGTAAATTCTTTTACTATATTATATGGTATCTTTTTATCGCCAAAAGTATAATCCGTCAAAGTGTTGTTTTCATCTTCGGCTGTATATTTACCAGAAAGTTGTTTACCAATTAAAGCTTTTGCTAATACAATATGCATTGCTTGTCCTGTATATTGATTGAATGTATTTACCAGAACATAAGGTATTTTAGGGCCAACACATAGAGCAGTATTTGAAGGAAGGGTCCATGGCGTAGTTGTCCATGCAATGAAAAAAGTATTATCAGGAAGTAAATCATTCTTCTTACTCTTAAATTGTGCAATAGCAGATGTATCTGATACATCCTGATAACAGCCTGGTTGATTCAATTCATGCGTACTTAATCCAGTACCTGCTGCTGGTGAATAGGGCTGTATAGTATAACCTTTATATATAAGATTATCTTTGTATAATTTTTGGAGTAGCCACCATACAGATTCGATATAGTTATTTTCGTAAGTAATATATGGATCATCCATATCAACCCAATAACCCATTTTGAGCGTAAGATTATCCCACATATCCTTATACATCATCACAGTTTCCTTACATGCTCTATTGTAGTCATCAACAGATATTTTACTTCCTATATCTTCTTTAGTAATTCCTAATTTTTTTTCTACAGAAAGTTCTATTGGTAGACCATGAGTATCCCACCCAGCTTTTCGTTTCACCAATTTACCTTTCATTGTCTGAAAACGACAGAAAGTATCTTTAACGGATCTTGCCAGCACATGATGTATTCCTGGTTTTCCATTTGCTGATGGGGGCCCTTCAAAAAAAACAAAACTTGGAGCACCTTCACGTTCACTCATGCTCTTTTCAAATACATTATTTTTTTCCCAGAAGTCTAGTATTTTTTTATCTATTTCCGGTAGGTCCAGTTTTTTATATTCCTGATATTTACGCACGATAATTTTTATTTTAATATTGTTTTGTTCAAAAAGTAGCACAAAAATAAAAAAAGCTCTTACAAATGTTTCATCTGTAAGAGCTTTTCATTGATTATATTAGATAGTGATCAACTCCTACAGATAAATACTGATGGAATAATAATGCTAATAATTATATTTTTTTCTGATAATTTCAAGGTCAATATTTTATAGAGCTACAAATGTATTGTTTTGTTTTTTATCACGCAAAAATTGAACAACGTTTATTTAGAAGCTGCAAAGTATGATTTATAAAATATATAATTTATATAATTATTGGAATTTATATATATAATTCGTAGTTTAGTTTCTCTTGCGCAATTTTAATAGCGATACTTTTTCAAGGATTAAAAAGGAAAATCCAGTTGTTTTTCTAGTGTAAATTTTGTATATTGGCGCGGTGTATTATTAAATATTTATTAAGTAAAGATATTTGAATTATGAAAATGAATCTCAAAGCAAAGGATTTTGCAAAAAAAGAAGAATTGCAAAAATCCTTGAGTACGCTATTAAAAAAACCACTTATGGCTTTGTTGAGTGGAAAAGTAGAGGAATTGCCTTTTTGTTATGAAGCAGAGTATTTCGATGATGGTAGTGGATTTATGTCTATAGGTGTTGCAAAGGAAGTAGACAAAATGTTCAAAACAAAAAGATCTAAAGGACAAGGTACTGAAGGTAAAATTGATAAGAAAAAAGTTGCTTATGGTGTTTGCAGACTTTCAGAAGAGGGATCTATTGAGTTTTGTGTAGTTGGTGGAATGATGAAACCTATGGAGGCAAAGAAATGTATAAAATCTATTCCTATTCTGAAGAAGAAAGTAGGTGACAAATATAAAATATCTAAAGGTATCAATGAAGTTTTGAAAGAAATCGGGTCTACCCCAGGTATTTTGCCTGATGACAATAAAGGTGCAAGTGAAGATAAAAATGCTAATAAAGCAAACCGTTCTCTTAAATTAAAGAAAATGAACGAAAACGTAGGCAAAATGGACAAAGCTGTAGGTTCTGTACCAAAAGAGAAACTGGATGCAAATATTCAAAAATATGAAACTGCACTGGCACAATTAATCAATGAAGCCAAAGCAGATGGAGAAATTGATCCTCAAGAACAAGCTCATATAGATGAATTACAGGCTGGAATTGATGCACTTAAAGCTAATATAGCAAAACAGGAAGGTGGGGCAAATCCACAGAAATTGACTCCTGAACGCAAAGAAAAGATCAAACAAAATATGGATAAGATTAAAGCACGTTTAGAAGCTATTACTAAGAAAATAAGACTATAAAGAAAACACAATTTTTAAAACAATTAATTATATAAATATTAAAACTATGGCAACGAAGGAAGAAAAAATTAAAAAAATGGAGGAAGAATTAAAGTCTTTGAACAAGACTCTGGTTCAATATGGCGATTATTTTAATCAAGATGGAGAAATTGATGATCAGGAGCAAGCCCATTTAAATACGATGATGGACACTATTAAACGGGCCGAAGCAAAATTAGCTGCTATTAAAAAGCAAATGAAGGTTTCTGTTAAAGTTGGTGTCACAAATAAAGGTGAAGATGGTACCACAAAGGTTGGTGTTGAAGTAGATTCTGATGGTAATGTAAAAGGAACTGCTGAAGCTAAAACTAAAGGAGGTGTAAAAGGAACTGTTGAAGTTACCAGTGATAAGATAAAAATGGCTGTAGGTAAGGAATGGAAATTACCTTCTAAGGATGTAACAATTCCAATTGTAAAGGCTACACCAGCTACATTTATGCTTGGTATTGATCTTACTGCAGGTGTTAATGGTAAAGCCGGAATTTCAGCAGACAATCTTATAGATTTCAAAGAAGGACAATCAACTATTGGAATAAATGCCACAGGTAGTATTACCGGTTGGTTAGAACTAGCAGGAGTGGCTGCAATCATTCGTGCCGGAGGAAGGGGAGATTTAACTGCTGCAGTAAAAGGAAGAGGTGAACTTGTTTGGAATGGTACAGACCTTAAAGCTAATGCTTCTATAACAGGTAGTTTAACTACTAAGTTTAGTGCATTTATTGGGCTATCAAATGATATTATTTCTGCAGCTTCTAATTTTGGTGTTAGTCGTTCTGATTTAACCTATTATCATCCCCTTGGAGGTCTGGAATTATTAGTTTTTACAGGCGTAAAAATTGAAGATGGTAAAATTACAGGTACGCCTGAATTAAAACCAGGAAAAGATATTGTAAAAATACAAAATGCATTTGATCAGGCAGTTAAAGATATTAAAGCGGTATGGGATACAATCTCAGGAGCCTTTGATGATGCCTACAAATTAATTGACGGGTCTGTTCAATACTGGCAAAAACATGGTGTTATTGGCACCTTAGAAGATTTTGCTAAAGAATTGGAAGATTATGTAGATGATAAAATTGAAGGAACCGTAGTAGGTGATGCCAAAGATTTTTGGAAAGAGAAAGGAATAGTAGGTGGATTGGAAGAATTTGGCAATGAGGTAGGAGACCTATGGGATAGCCTTTGGGATTAAAAATGATTAATTTAAATTATATAATATAAAAAATATAAAAAATGAATTTAGTAGATAAAGAAAAAAAACTTAATAAGTTAAAGCAAATACTACAGGACTACATTGCAAAATCCAAAAGTGCTGATGATGATTCTCCTTTTGTTTTAGATTCAAAAGAACAAGCGAAAGTTGATGACTTTATGGACAAGATTAATAAAATGGAAGTTCGAATTAATGAACTAAAGAAAGAGGGTGGTGATACAGGTGGAAAAAAAATAAAAGGAAACTCAAAAGAACGAATTATTGAAATTGGAACTTTTTTGTCTGAATTAGAGAATAAACTTGGTATAAAGTAATGGTATTTACTTTTAATAACTTTTATAGTTAAATTCTATATAAAATAGAATTTAACTATATTTAGTAACCTTGATAATTTATAAACATATAAAACAATAAATAAAATGAGTGATTTAAAAAAAAATAAACGCGAACTTATGATGGTTGAGGCTGAATTAGCTGGTTATTGGAAAACGGCTCAAGGTAAGAAAAGTCCTGATGGAATAGAAATTTCCGAATCTGAAGCAAGAACTATTCAAGAATATAGAAAGCGCATTGATCGTATTAAAGCTGTAATAGCAGAAAAGGAAAAAGAGGAGTTAGGAAAAGATGGTAGTACTAAACATAAACAAATTTCTTACGAAAGATTTGCTAATAAAAAATGGTCTTGGAAGTTAGAAGACGTAGATTTAAAATACAATGATTTTGGTGCTTCAATCGATATTAATTTTAAATTTGGTTTAGAAGTAAGAGGTAAAAATTCATATTGGATTCTGGAACAAGTGATGTTAAATCCTAATACGATAACTGGAATTAAATTAGAAGTTACAAAAGTTGTAACCAAATATTATGAATTAAAAAAGTCTTTAGCAATGCTAATTGAATTTCAGTTTATAGTAACTACAGCTGATGTTCAAGTTACTACAAAAGCAGGAGCAACAGCAAATTTGGGTGCATCACAAAAGAAATCTATTGGAATTGCTTTGCCCGTTGAAGCTGCTAAAGTAGAAGCAGGTCAGGAATCTGGTGTTTCAGGTGGGTTAAATGTTTCTTATGAATTTGCTAAAAGTTCTTTACAGCCTGGGTCGAGGGCTACAACTTCTAGATCATTTTTATGTGTAAATGATGGAAAAGGAGCTCTTAGTATATCTCCAGATGTTAGGTTAGATGCAAATGAATCTGCCATCGGAGACACTGATCCTGGTATGGACCCTGGATGGGGTAATGCACCAGATTGGAAAATTACAACTAACGATAGTGCCTTTAAAGCAAAAATCACATAGAATTTTTAAAAGGTTCCTATAGCATTAGTAAATAATTAATAACAAACAGGGCAAATCTTAATCAAAGATTTGCCCTGTTTTGTTTTATATCAGATCTAATAATTGTAGCATAATAAATAATTAATTCCTTGAATCTATATATTTATATTAGAGACTGTTAATTTTATTATTTTAGAAAACCAACCCATTTGTTTTTTGTATCATAATGTAAAAAACCTTCATTACTATCCGGTGTTAAATATCCAATCCATTCTTGTTTTAAATTAAATATATTATAACCAGCATTTAAATTGGAGACAGCATAAAGTTCATAATTATAAGTTGTACTAAAGAATGCAAAAATTTCATTTTGTTCTGAAGGGGCTACGATATATTGTACATTATTCTCCAAATTAAAAGCATACAAAATTTTTAGTTTCTCGTTATGTAAAGGGTGCATTTTTGCATTGTGAATAGGGTTAATGTTTTCATTCACCATAGGGTTAATGTTTTCATTCACCATAGGGTTAATGTTTTCATTCACCATAGGGTTAATGCTTTCATTCACTATAGGGTTAATGCTTTCATTCACTATAGGGTTAATGCTTTCATTCACCATAGGATTAATGCTTTCATTCACCATAGGATTAATGCTTTCATTCACCATAGGATTCCGATGACTAGCTATTATAAATTCAGTAGTAGTCTCTTTTGTTTCGGTGGTTTTAACTTTGTCCTTATTAATAAAATAATAAGCAAGAAATATTGTTATTATTAATGCAGCAGGTATAAAAATATAGTACATAAATTGTATATTTTTTAGTTAGTTATTTAAAGTTAAAGTATTTAGTTTAATATCAATAAGATTTTTTAAAAATTTAAATTATTAACTAAATAATATTCATGTATTCATTTTTTAATATAAAGCAGTTTAATCATAATTTTGTTTGATTTATTTTAGCTTATTTGTTACCTTTGCACCGAAAAACAAAACACAGGTGCAATGAAAAAAACAGATTTCCAATTCAATATATATATAATTTTATTTCTTTTCCTTTATTGTAATATTGGAAAGGCGCAGAATCTAAATGTTCCTGCAAGGAATACTACTGACCAAAACGGTAGTCAGATTATTAGTTCCATTTCAAACTTATCTCTTGAAAACAGGGAATCATATATCCTGGCAGAAGTTCTTAAAGGGAACATTCCTGACTTTTACAGAAATATGGTTAGTGTTACAGATAGTGCATATATTATTTCTGCCTATAAGCATATTACTTATTATGTAATACCAGATTATTTAGCAGTAGGTTGTGACACAAATTATTTTATATGCCCTATGACACCAATATTGGGTCAAATGATTGCAGATTCACTAGATTGTATTTTACCCACAAGAAAAATGGTTGATCGTATTTGGAATGCTTCTCGTGTAAAAATGCAACCTCAGACCATTCCGCCCGGACCACAAATGATTACTGTTCCTGTTTTTTCGCAACACGATTCTATCGTTAAAGTACAACGTCAAAATTTTATAACTGCTAACCCATTAGGTGAGTTAGTAAGTGGTAATAAAAAAGATGTTGTCATATCAAATTTGATATATACTACACCTTATCCTAAAAGAGTTGTTATTTATGGTTGGCATTATCCTTCAGGCACCAATATTCAGCCTTTATATGCTGGACACATTAATACTTACGCGGATTATAGTCATGGTATTCGCCTTATACAAAATGAAGTTTATGTAGATGGAGATACTATGCTCGCTACAGATGTGTTAACGTCATTATATTTAAATAGCTTACTTAGTGATGAAGGTGTTATTTCTATGCCTTACTATCCTGATACTGCTTCGTCTGTATCAATTCCTGCAGTTCCTAAATCATTTTGTGTGCTTAATCAATCAGACACTAGTGTACGTATTATCATAAGCAGCGATAATAATATTGATAATTACAATGTTTATATCAGTAGTGATGGTATCAATTTTGGAAACGCACAGACTTTTGCTTCTAATGATTTTGAATATACCGGCTTACTGGAAAACGAAATTACTTATTTCAAAATCTCTTCCTCCAACAGTTTGGGGAATTCTGTCCCATCTGAGGTCTTAGCCGCTGTGCCTTCGGCAGCGCCACATAATGTTATTATAGTGAATGGTTTTGATAGAGCTCTTACAAGTAATACTTTTGATTATATACGTCAGCATGGTGAGGCAATTATGAATTACAACTACCCTTTTTCTTCTGCAACCAACGATGCAGTAACAGAAGGGTTAATATATTTAAATCATTATGCTATAGCAGATTATATATTAGGAGAGGAAAGTACTATTGATGAAACGTTTAGTACAACAGAACAATCAGTAATAGAGAGTTATTTAAATAACGGAGGCTATCTTTTAGTTTCAGGCTCAGAAATTGGCTGGGATTTAGAATATTATGGTACGCCCAACGATAAGTTTTTTTATAATAATTATCTAAAAGCTGAATATGTTTTTGATGCGCCTAATAATCAGTCTTCTACTTTTTATGAATTTCAGGAAACTAATAATCCTGTTTTTTCTGGCCTAGGGAATACGACTTTTGATGATGGGACTAATGGCACTTATGATGTGAATTATCCTGATGTTATTCAAGGAATAAACGGAGGCTTGAATGGGTTGCAATATTCCAATCTTAGCAATAATTTTGCAGGGGTATATTTTAAAGGACTTTTCCCTGCTGCTATTGATACAGGTAAACTTGTAAACTTAGCTATACCTTTTGAAACGGTTTACCCAGAGAGCAAAAGATTTATTTTAATGCAACAAATCCTTGACTTTTTTGCGGATACATCTACTGTTATTCTACCTCTGGAATTAGTAGAATTTAATACCATTAAAATTTATCCAAATCCTGTTTTAGATAAATTAACAATTGATTTTGTACGTAATAGTTATAAAAATGCTCAGGTAAAGATATTAGATATGTCTGGGAGAGCTATTTACAGTCAATTTACAGACCAACAAAAAACGCTTATTAATATAAGTAATTTAGATGCTGGAGTATATTTGATGAATGTTATACATCAGGAAGGGTACAACACCTTTAAAATAATTAAAAACTAATCTTATTTAAGGATTATATTGTCTTTATATAATTTTAAAAAAATTACTGTGTAGTTTTTAGTGTCGGCACTATTTTTTTGAATGGACTTCTTGGCTTCCACTCCTCTTTACGATTCAGGCTATCAAAAACCAGTGGAAGGATCTTACTGGTAAGCGTCCCTCTGTGTTTTAAGAAACACAACATATCCTGAGCTACAGCGCCAACCGAACTTTTTATTTCCAATGCAGTTCTGGCAAAATCAATACTTTTTGAACTCCCTTCAATAGCCCTGTTTACAAGGTCATATAGGATATTCAAATATACCTGATGGGTTTTGTTAAATGAATTGTCCACCCCCAAAAAATGGGCATCCATTTCATTGTAATTAAAAATAGCAGTATAAAAAGCAACCAGTTTGTTATCTATAAAATAAGCAGTTAATTTGTATTTATCTTTTAAGCTTCTTTTTAGCTCTGTAAAGTATTTCTCATGTAGTAGAAAAGCATTGAAACCTGCTCCGTCCGCAATTTTTTTGTATAATTCATGAATGCGGATTTCATTGGCTTCAATCTCCTTTAGTGTTAATTCTCTTTTTATAATTCCCTTACCTTTTTTGCGTGCACGTTTTGCGCGCACCCTGTATTTAGAACTCATATCTGCGAGATAATCCTCAAAGTCATTCCAGTTGTTTCTGATGTCCATATGCATACTGGGTTGCATCAAAAAAGGATGGTAGGTGTCTTTCTGCAGCTCGGATTTTAATTGCTCTGAATTTTCTATTTTATAATCTTTGATCAGGTGTATGTTGATTTTTGTTTCTTCAGTTTCCAATACCGCCTGTAGTGTTTCAAGAGAATCCTGAATTAATGAAGCGGCTGTTTCATTACTGATTTTATCTCCAAAATGAAAACCATATTCTCCAGTCAATAACATATTGCCACAAATCAACAGATTAAATTCTGCATGTTTTAAAAACCATTTTTTTGTTGCTTTAGATATAGCAGAGATAATACAAAAATTTTGATTTTCATCTCCTATAATTCCTTCCTGCCTCATACTATCTTCAATGTTCAGGCGAAAAATCTGATTATAAGAAACGCCAATAGGTTTATTGTTATAATAGAATACAATATATCTGAAAGCCATTTTTTCCGGAGGAAAATCTTCAAGAGTTTTTAGATAAGGACTTTGTAAAAATAGATTAGTATCAGGTGCCATACTATCCCATATATCTTTAATTTCTGTAATACTTTTAGAAATTTGAATAGAATAGCCCTCGTTGCCTTCTAAATTGAAGACATCAATTTCTTGATTATTAAACTCAACCTGAGACTTGCTATTTTCATTAGAACAAAACATATTGCACTTATATCATTTAGGGGAATTAATTAATAGAAATTAATTAGGTATTCTTAAATCTCTTACTATACAACAAAAAGATATAATTAAGGTTTTTAAATAATCAACGTATTTAAATAAAAAAATGTGTATTTTCAATTAAACCTTTTAGGACACCCCTAGTCATAGAAATTATAAAACATTAATCATTGTTAGGAGAACCTCAACATAAAAAAGACAAAGATAAGGAAAAAAACATCCTGTTACAGTTAAGGAACTCTCAAAGTTTTGAGAAAGGTTTTCGATTGCTGGTGCAGACCTATCAAGAAAGGTTGTATTGGCATATAAGAAAAATGGTAACGATACATGATGATGCAGATGAGGTTTTACAAAATACCTTTATAAAAATATTTAAAGGGTTTAAAAATTTCAGAGGAGATGCTAAATTATATACCTGGTTATATCGGATAGCAACAAATGAATGTTTAACTTTTTTAAAAAAGCGAAAAAAGCATTCAACTGTAGATTTAGATAATGAAGAAACTGGCATCACTTATAGTTTAAAGGCAGATAGTTATTTTTGTGGGGATGATGCTGTGGTGATTTTAAATAAAGCGTTGGATATTTTGCCTGAAAAACAAAAACAGGTTTTTGTCATGAGATATTATGATCAATTATCTTATAAAGATATGTCTGAAATGCTGGATACATCTGTAGGGGGATTAAAAGCTTCCTATCATCATGCGGTAAAGAAAATAGAGCGTTATGTAAAAGATAATTTTTAATTGAGATAGGTGTTTTGCGAAAGTAAAATTTATTAGAATGAAAAATAAGGAAATAAAAGATGAGCTAAATGAAATTTCTCCTTTTTTGTCTGATCTTACCTCAGACAAAAAAGAAGGATTTTCAACTCCTGAGCATTACTTTGATCGTTTTGAAGATAGATTAATGAGCCGAATAAGGGAAGAAGAAGCATTGTCTGGAGCTAAGAACATAGAAACGGTAGGGGTGGCTAATGAATCATGGTTTATTAAATCAATAAGGCTGTTTTTTACACCTAAATACACAGTTGGATTTATCTCATGTGTGTGTTTATTAGTTTTTGGGTTGAATTTTATTTTAAATAAGAAGATAACTACAGCCGAAGGTCCTTTGTTGTTAGCACAGTTATCAATAGAAGAAACTAATGAATATATAATTAATAATATTGAAGATTTTGCAACAACAGATATAATTGAAAGCATAGAGGTAGATGTAGTTAATGAAATACAGAATACACTTCCCACACTAGAAAATTCTAATAAAGCATTAGACAAAAAAACGATTATTGATAATGATGTTATAATAGAAGAAAAGTCTGCCATGGATAAAGCAATTGAGGAAACCGATGCACATGACTTGTTTGATGAACTTACTGAAGATGATATTGAAGAAGAATTTTATGACGATATTTTTTGAGTTTAAAAGTAAAACCTAACAATTTTGAAACACTGATTTTTTAAATATATAAATTATGAAAACGAACACATTAATTATTTTACTAGCCTTTATTTGTTTTATTTCTAGTTTAAAAGCACAAGATCCGCCCACAAAGGAAGAGCGCATAAAAGCCGTTAAGGTGGCTTATATCATTGAGGAAATTGGCCTTAGCTCGGAGCAGTCTCAAAATTTCTGGCCTTTATACAATGAACTTCAGGCAAAAATTAAAGACTTGAATAAAAAAAACAAAGATCATAGCAAAATTGATGATATGTCGGACGCTGAAATTGAAAAGTGGTTAAACGATAGAATGGAGGCTGAAGAAAACAAAATTGCGCTTCACCGTGCGTATATACAAAAGTTTAAAGCAGTTATTTCTATAAGACAGATCGCTTTATTGCAAAGGGCTGAAAAACGCTTTAAGAAAGAATTGCTCAGACGTGCAAGAGAAAGGAAGGGTAATCAGGATGGCAATAATGGGCGGCGGCGAGATAAATTTTGAAGATTTTTTTAAGCTTTGTTTTAAAACAGTCCTTATTTTAATTATTAGGGCTGTTTTATTATTATGGGAGGATAAAGACTTCACGATCTTTACTCCAGGCTCCAAAATACCCAAGAGCACCATTTGTGAAATTATTTGTAGGATTTGCAGGAGCAGCACTTGCAAATCCAGCTCCCGAAATAGCATCCTCCAAAGTTTTGAAATACAAGTGTGTTACTCTGTCTATACTTGCGAATTCTATTGTAACAGTATCTCCGGATTCAAATCTATTAAATGTTGTAAAGGTTCTTGTGCTTAGCCCATCTGTCAAATCATCATCAGATATGCGGTAATCAGTAACATATTCGTTTTCTTCATTATAATAGCTTGTTCTTATAGCGTAGTAATTAATATAGTCCACGGAATCAGTATAATTTGCAAAAACCCAGAACTTTGGTTTAGAATTTCCTGAACCAGGGCCACCTCCTCCACCAAAAAAGTTGCCCAATGGTTGTGTGCTACAACTGTCTATTACTGTCAATGGAGGCATTGTAGACGTTGCTGTATAAGTTACACCTTCTAATACTACATCTAGTGTATATGTATTCCCAATCACACCCAACAGACTAGTTCCTTTATATATGCCATTCCCTTGATAAAGCATGCTTTCACTATTCCCGGTTTGATCAGAAATTGTCATTGAAGCGTTACTTATAGCTGGGGAAGAAGAATTATCATAATAAGAACTTGTCCATGCTGCTTTAACATAGCATGTTGAATCATTTTCCATATAAGCCTCAAATACCGGCTTAGGATTCGCTTCATTTAAATCTATATCAATTACTTTTTCACAACTAATTGTCAAAAGAAATAGAAAAAATAAACTTAAAAATATATTGACTTTCATCTTGTTTTATTGTTAAACACTAATTAATTAATAATACATATTTTATTAAAAAGAAAAATTCCAGGTAATCGTAGGAACTATCCCAAATAAACTTAGTTGCACAGCATCTGTTTTGCTAGGATCTGTTTCATTCTCCTGGAAAGTAATAGAATAAGGATTATATTGGTTATAAACATTGTATGCACCAATTGTAAAGCTTGATCTAAATTTTTTAGTGATCTTATTTCTAAAAGTAATTGCAATGTCCAATCTATGGCTAGCGGGCATTCGGTAACCATTCCTTTCAGTAAAATAACTTACTTTTTGTCCGTTAATTTCATATTTTGCGCTAGGGAAAGTTACTGCATTACCCGTTTGGTAAATCCAGGCCAAAGAGAAGACCCATCGTTTTTTTAATTCATAAGTGCCTACTATTGCTATATCATGTGTTTTATCTTGTTTCGCTAGATATGGAACACCAAAATTAATTTCATCAAATTGGTAAACAGTTCTTGAAAGTGTATAACTTATCCAACCATTAAAATTCCCAAATCTTGCCTGAACCAATAATTCACCTCCATATGCCCATCCCCTTCCGTTTAAGATTTGACTTTCAATTTTAGCATTCAACAATATATCAGCTCCATTTTCATAATCGACCTGATTTTGTAGATTTTTATAATACCCTTCAAGACTTATATTCAGACGGTCATTAAGAAAAGATTGTTTTATTCCAAGACTAATCTGATCAGCGATCTGAGGTTTTACAAGGTTAGTACTAGGTATCCACATATCGTTAGGTGCTGCAGAAGTACTATTTGTAAGTAAGTGAACATACTGATGTATTCTATGATATCCTAATTCGAGTTTTGTGGTTGGAAGAACATCGTATGTTAAGGCTAATCTTGGTTCTAAACCCCAGTAGGTTTGAATATGTTGGCCGGGGAGGTAAGTGGTTGTATCTGTAATATTATTGTTTTCATCAAAATTGTATAAATCACCTGGGCCGAATTGGTTAAATAATGAAAATCTTAGACCATACACGGCTTTGAATTTGTCAGTAATTTGCATTTCATTACTAATGTATACACCACTTTCAATAGCATGTTTTTTGTCCGATATTAAGCTGTTGATGTTATCATTTTCAGAAACTAATTGGCTTGGTTGAAATTGATGATAGGTGCTATTAAATCCTGCCCTGATCGTATTTTTGGGGTTTAGGTAGTAGCTATAATCCTGCTTTAAAGCAAAATCACGTATGCCTGCTTCAATTGTAAATTCATTTCCAGCACGCCCAATAATATATCCGTAATAATAATCACTAAAGAAAAAAGAAGTGTTAGCAAATAATTTTTCATTAAAGGTATGATTCCACCTTGCTGTGGCAGTATAGTTGCCGTAACTTAATCCAAAATTCCCAAAGATAAAATTATCACGCCCGGCATAACCAGATACATATAAGCGGTCTTTTTTCCCAAAAGAATAATTAAGTTTTACATTAACATCCCAAAAGCCAAGTGCCAGGTCGCCAAAACGATCTGGTTGAGCAGCTTTCATTATTAAATCAAGATAGGTCAGTCTACCAGAAGCGATAAATGAGCCCTTGTTTTTCACAATTGGACCTTCTACAGTTAATCTAGAAGATATTAAGCCAAGGCCACCAGATACGGCAAATTTTCTATTATTCCCGTTTTTCATATAAATATCCAGAACAGATGATGCTCGACTACCATATTGAGCGGGTATTCCTCCTTTGTATATTGTTAAGTCTTTTAAGGCGTCAGAATTAAACACAGAAAAGAAGCCAAGAAAATGAGAGGGATTATATACTGGGGCTTCGTCAAGTAAAATTAGATTTTGAGCAGGTGTCCCTCCACGTATTGTTAATCCAGTACTACCTTCGCTTACAGCACTTATGCCTGGAAGTAACTGTATACTTTTGAGAATATCTTTTTCTCCCATAAACACTGGGAGTGTTTCTAATTTTTTGACATTTATCTTTGTAGTCCCTACTCCTGCATCTTGCATCATTACATCTTCTTTATCTGCTTTGACAAGGACCTCTGCTAGCTCTGAGCTAACCATTTTTAATTCAAAATCAATTTCTTTTTTAGTGTCAAATAAATATTCTTCAGTTAATGTGGTGTATCCTATATAACTAACTTGAATTATGTGTTTACCCTTAGGAAGCGTAAGAGAGTAAAATCCATAGATATTAGTGCTTACCCCTATAGATGTATTATTAACAGAAACGGTTGCCCCTATCAAATCTTCCCCAGAAGCAATATCTTTAACGTGCCCACTTATGGTTATTTTTTCCTGTGCAGTAATAGATAATATACTTATTAATGTGCACAAAAGAAGTGTCAGCCCAAATTTCATAAATTTTTTATTTTTTGTATTAAAAACCCTGTACGTTAAGCGTACTATATTGTAACAAATAAATTTCAAAAGGGTTTATTGAGGAGCCACATTTTACAACAACAATTTTATGAGCAATTTTGATTAAAACCAAATTTTTTCTATAACAGTTGTTTATTTATCTATAAACGACATTAATTTATGTTTCTATAGGTATAGAGGGTGGAATAAATATTATTTATATTAAAATTGAGCCCTCTCGGGATGTTTAAATACTACATGCCTTGTAGCATGTCTTGTTTTAAGAGCATTTTTATTACTAATAATTATAATTTCTTTGAAACATTTCAAATTTTGTAGGTTCTGTTTTAGCTGGGAAATAATTGTTATTTCTGTCGGTATCAGCAGTTTCAAGAAATGGGTCGAGGACTATTTCTTTAATTTCTTTTTTGCTTACAAAAACTTTTGAAATTTTATCTGTATGCATCTTCCATATTTCTGCAGGCCATTTTATTATTTCTGAACTCCCATCTATGTATTTCATTTCCAGAATAATAGGCATTACTAGACCCCCGATATTTGAAAAATGTATTTCGTAATAGTTATGATTGTCGGCGATTAATTTTCTTTCTTCTTCAGAGAGTTTGTTAAGATAAATTTCTCCTAATTGAATATCTTTTTCTGTTACTCTGTATTTATCCCTGTCGTTGTATTTGTCTCGCAGTTGAGGAAACTTTTCCATTAATGTCTGTTCTACCTGTTTTTCTTCATTGTTTCTAAAATCTGATATTCCCTTGTGTTTATTATCAGCCCATTTTTTTTGTATTATCATTTCATTTTGCGGATCATGACTATTTAATTTATAGCATTTAACGTCATCTATAGATATATCTACATGATCAGTTGTATAGAACCACCCTCTCCAAAACCAATCTAAATCTACACCAGATGCATCTTCCATTGTTCTAAAAAAATCAGCTGGAGATGGGTGTTTAAATTTCCATCTATTGGCATATTCTTTAAATGCATAATCAAATAGTTCTCGCCCCATTACAGTCTCCCTTAAAATATTTAAAGCAGTTGCTGGTTTTGCATAGGCATTATTCCCAAATTGAAGTAAGGATTCTGAATTTGACATAATTGGGACTATATTCTTTTTATCTCCCCCCATATAATCAACTATGTTTTTAGCAGGCCCTCTTCTGTGCGGAAAGTCTCTTTCCCATTCACATTCTGTTAAATATTGAACAAATGTATTTAAACCTTCGTCCATCCAAGTCCATTGTCTTTCATCAGAGTTTACAATCATTGGGAAAAAATTGTGACCGACTTCATGGATTATAACGCCAATCATTCTATATTTTAATCTTTCAGAATAACTACCATCAGGTCTTGGCCTACCAAAGTTAAAGCAGATCATAGGATATTCCATGCCAGTGAAATTAGCGTGTGTTGAAATTGCAGTCGGGTAAGGATAATCAAAAGTATATTTTGAATAAACGTTCAATGTATGCACTACTGCCCTCGTCGAATATTTTTCCCAAAGTGGGTTGCCTTCTTTTGGGTAATACGACATTGCCATAACTGTCCTGTCTCCTAATTGTACACCTTGAGCATCCCATATAAATTTTCTTGAGCTACAGAACCCAAAATCCCGTACATTTTTTGCTTTAAAAACCCAGGTTTTTTTCCCTGGTTTTTTATTTTTTTCTATTTCTCTGGCTTCGCTTTCTGAAATTATCATTATTGGGTTTTCTGCTGTTTTTGATTTTTCCAGTCGTTCAATTTGTTTTTTTGTTAAAACTTCATTCGGATTTTGTAGTTCACCAGTAGCGCCGACTGTATGGTCTTCAGGGGCTGTTATTTCTACTGTGTAGTCACCAAAAGACAAAGTGAATTCACCTCTACCCAAAAATTGTTTATTCTGCCATCCATCCGTTTCATTGTATGCACACATACGAGGGTAAAATTGAGCGACATGATACATATAATTTTTTTCTATATGAAAAAATTCATATCCAGACCTGCCCCCATAATTTCCTCCATCATTTATGTTATACCACCATTTAATATTAAAACTGATTTTATCTTTTGGTTTTAATGGACTTTTGAGGTCAATCCTCATCATTGTTTTATTTATCGTGTAGTTTAATTGTAAGCCTTTTTTGTCTGAGACTTCTGTTATTTTAAAACCTCCGTCAAAATCATTATGCCATTTTGACTTCATTTGTTTAAAGCTCATTTTATTTTCAATTCTATCAGCTTTTGTTTTATAGGTGTCTGAGTCTTTGGCGCGAACATTCTGATCTAATTGTACCCAGAGATAATTTAATTCATCTGGTGAGTTATTATAATAAGTGATAACTTCTTCGCCGTGTATTTGTTGTTTATCATCATCAATTGCAATTTTCATATTATAGTCTGCACGTTGTTGCCAATATTCATGTCCGGGTGCACCAGCTGCATTGCGATAACTACTTGGTGTGGGCAATTCTTGATAGAGCTGTTGAAACTTTGTAGCACCTTGAGTTTCATCTTGTGCAGTTAATTGAAAAAATAATCCAATTGAAAGCAGTACAAAAATAATTTTCATTTTCATTATTTATTTATTTGCTGGATAAAGGTAATTTTTGTTTAGACATGATTTTTGAAACATTACATTAATGCACCCCCTGTTTTGTATATCAAATGTAAGCTTAATAAAATAACTGTATATAAAACTAACTTTAACCACAAGGGGTACCATTTTTTTATTAAGTTCAAAAATACAAAATTTATTATTAATACAGTGAAGAGTATTAATAATTGCCCAATTTCAAGACCAATATTAAAAGCCAGTAGTGGCCCAAATATATTTTCATCCTTTGTTAAAATAAAACGTAAATAGTTAGAAAAGCCTAAACCATGAATTAATCCAAAAAGAGTAATTATAGTAAGTTTAATTTTCAAGCTATGTTCCACGTGGAACTTATTATCGATTGACACATCGGATTTAGAGGATAGCGATTCTTCATTTTTGATTTTATTTAAACCTACAATGCAGCTGAGTAATATCGTAACTGGGATTAAAAACTCAACAAATATAGAATTTAATTTTACTATTTCAAGGGTAGCCATTACAAGAGCCAAACTGTGCCCCAATGTGAACCCTGTAATAAGTATGGTTATTTCTTTCCATTTTTTAAAACTATATACAGCGGCTATCGACACTAAAAACAAAATATGGTCATATGCATTAATGTCTGATATGTGTGTAAAGCCTTGATTAATATAAAATACGTAATATTCCATCTGATTTTTTTTAAAAAGTACAAAGTTTAAAAATATACTTCCTCCTTTTTATTTACCTTTATATAATTAATTCAATAAATATAATCATGAAGATTTTGTTTTTCTTTGTTCTCGTCAGTTCTTTTGTTTTTTCTTCGGCAACCCCCCACCCTATTTATGTTTCAAACACCGAAGTTAATTATAAGCAAAAGGAAAAAAAGATTGAAATTTCTGTAAAAGTTTTTAGCAATGATCTACAGGAGGCTATTAGCCAAATAAAAGGAGAAATGATTGAGATAGGCACTGATCGAGAACATCGGTTGGCGACAGACTACATAATTGAATATTTCAACAACTATTTTACTTTTGAAATCAATGGCAGAACACGAAAATATGTTTATGTGCACAGAGAATTAATCAAAGAAGATTTTTATTCAACTTATATTTTATTAAAGATTGAAAAAGTTAAAAAAATAAAGTCTATTGTTTTAACAAATAAACTGCTTATAGATGCCTTCCCTACTCAGCAAAATATTATTTCCTTTATGAGGGATGGGGTTTTATTAAAGAAGTGTGCCACAGATAAAGACAAAATTAGCGTAGAGTTATTTTAATATGTTCCACGTGGAACATTGAGTTTTTTAGCAGAAATGCGCCTTTTATCACGTGAGGCTAGCCCCTAGTTGATTAACCTTTGAAATATAAACTTTAAGCGCTCTATTATTATTTAAAAAGACTTTTTCGATTGATTCCGCCACGGTTTCTGCATCAATGTTGCTCTTGCAGAGTGCAAAAATAGTGGGGCCGTAATTTGAGATACTACAACATATTGCATTATTTAATAACGCAGATTCCTTTGCTTCTTTATAAAAAGAGAAGGAATTTACCCAAAGATCTTCAGTTATTTGTTCTTTTAATGCTTTTGAAATAAGGTCAAAATTTGATGTGTGTAGGCCATGAATTAAGGCTGCAGCGTTTGCCGTTTGCAGGTTGCTGTTAATTAGCGCTGTTGAGGTAGCTATGTTGTAACGAACCTGCCTTTCTTTTTTTGTTTTGCTTATAGGATGACAAACTACCACATGAAGCCCTTTGGGCACCGGCATTCGGTGATATTCTAGGGCGTTTTCATCTCTCACCAATGTTAATCCCCCCGTAATTGAGGCTATTGCAGGAATAGCGCATGCCTGTGTATTTGTCATTAGGTTGCCTTTTATTATAAATGGGAGCAATTCTTTTTTACTTAAAGGGTTGCCAAATGCCTCATTTACGGCTATTGCTCCCGCTACCCCACTAGCTGCGCTTGACCCCAAACCCAAACCTATCGGGATAGATTTGATTAACTCGAAGGATAAACCATGGCTTTTATCTAGGTTGTATTCTCTTTTTATATGGTTTAATACAAGTTGAGCAGCAGTTCCTGCTGTATTTTTCTTTGATGAAACAGGCAATTTGGCACTGTTATTCCTGATAGATGTTATATGTACACCAGGGTGATTTGATGGCTTTACGATTATTTCATCTTGAAGTGCACTTATAGCAAGCCCAAATATATTTAACCCGCAGCCAATATTAGTTATTGTTGAGGGGGCTGTAATTTTAAAATTTGACTTAAATTTCATTCTTGCAGGAAATTAAATGGAATAATAGGGGGATTAAATGCTTAAATTCTAAACTTTTTATAATTTTGTTGTGACTACCCTACTGGTTGAATAATCGCCTTTATATCGCAAATCTAAAATAAATTAATGATATCACAACGCCAATTGTTTTTAAATCACGTAGCACAAACAAATGATGCACCGTTAGCACTAGAGATTGAACGAGCAGAAGGTGTTTATTTGTTTGATGTCAATGGGAAATCATACATTGATTTAATTGCTGGAATTAGTGTTAGTAATCTTGGCCATAATCACCCTAAAGTTGTAGAAGCAATAAAAGTACAAACGGAAAAATATTTACATACGCTTGTTTATGGCGAATTTGTTTTATCTCCGCAGGTCCAATTGGCCAATTTGTTGAGAATAAATCTACCCGAGTCTTTGAATTGTACATATTTTGTTAATTCTGGCGCAGAAGCTACTGAAGGGGCTATGAAATTAGCTAAGCGGTATACTGGTAGGCAAGGGGTTGTTTCTTGTAGAAAAGCATACCATGGATCTACTCAGGGGGCAATGAGTTTAATGAGTGAGGCTTTCTTTACAGCCCCTTTTAGGCCTTTATTGCCTGCTGTAGCGCACATAGAATATAATGTAGCAGAAGATTTGGCAACAATCAATGAAAACACAGCTTGTGTAATAATGGAAACCGTCAGGGGCGAAATAGGAGTCATGTCCCCTAAAAATGACTATTTAAAGCTTGTTAGAAGACGTTGTGACGAAGTAGGTGCTTTGTTAATATTGGATGAAATTCAGGTAGGCTGTGGTAGGACAGGAACTTTATTTGCTTTTGAGCAATACGAGATAGTTCCAGATATACTTTTATTGGCAAAAGCATTTGGCGGTGGAATGCCACTAGGCGCTTTTGTTGCCTCCAAAGAAATGATGAATGTTTTTACAAACAACCCTTATTTGGGCCACATAACGACTTTTGGAGGGCATCCAGTATCTTGTGCTGCTGGTTTAGCTAGCCTAGAAATACTATTAAATCAACCGCAAATAATTGCTTCTGTCAAAGAAAAAGCCAGTTTATTTAAAGATTTGCTTATTCATGATGCTATTATAGAGGTTAGAGAGGCAGGATTATTGATTGCAGTACAACTTAAATCTTATGATTTTGTATATAATGTAATTCATGAATGTCTTAATAATGGTTTAATTGTTGATTGGTTCCTTTTTAACTCTGAAGCAATAAGAATAGCCCCTCCATTAACAATAAATGAGCTTGAAATTAGGAATGCTTGCAAAATTTTGCTTAAAGCAATAGAAAAAACCCACAAAAATGGTTGACAATACTAATAAATATAGTTTATTCTTTACAAATTTATCGTCAACTCTTCGTACAAATTTAAAGCTTCAAATCGGCTTTTTTGTTCTAATTTGGGTGATTTTTAGTGCTATTGGCGTATTTCTGGGGCGTAAAATTGCTGCTTTTTCAGGGGTAAATGATTTAGATGGATTACTTTCTGGCCTAGATCAGGAGGCACTGCTTGAGCATATAAATACCTTAAAAGTTATAATTATTGTTACGAATTTATTTCAATACCTTTTGCCTGTTCTGGCATTTAGTTTTCTTGTCTTTAAATCAGCTGCATTTGTTAGCTTAAGCGCCAGCACAAAACCGAGATTAACCGCTGTTATTCAGGGAGTTATGATGGTTTTGTTAATTTACCCCTTTGTTTCTTTTGTTTATTATTGGAATACATATTTGTTGCCTCCTGATCTGATTTCTCAGGAGACATTAGACTTGCAAAATTTGTTTTTAGATATGAAATCACCTATTGATTTCTATTTGAATTTAATTTTGTTAGGTTTTGTTGCTGGTGTAGGGGAAGAATTTTTCTTTAGGGGAGTTTTACAAAGGTTTTTTAGTGAATTAACAAAAAGCATTCATTTGGGAGCTGTTTTAACAGGGTTTGCCTTCTCTTTTATGCATTTTCAGCTTGAAGGGTTTATCCCCCGCTTTATTTTAGGTGTTTTGTTCTCATACTTATTGGTTTATACTGCAAATTTATGGATAACTGTGATCATACATGTCATGTTTAATAGCATTCAGGTTTTGATTCCCTATTTTTACCCTGATCTTTTTAGTAATATAAATGAAGTAAAAGAGGTTTCTCCGGCCATTGCTATTGTTAGTTTACTTGTTTTTGCCGTATTCTTCATTATCTTTAAAAGAAATAATCCAATCGAATATTTGAAAGAATTAGATTTAAACCAATAAATATGAGTTTAAAAATAAGAACCGCTACGGGCTTAACCTTTGGTGCAGTTATGATATCAGGCTGTTATTATAGTAGCCAAAGCTGTACCGTATTATTCCTCATTATTGCTTTACTATGTCTTTGGGAGCTTAGTACGCATATTTTAGTTCAGGATGGCAGTAAACTAGTCAATTGGTTTAGGCAGTTTCATTTTATATTAATTGGTTTGTTTTTTCCACTTATAACAACTTTAAAATATGTTTTTGGAATGGATTCAGTTATTTATTGTATCCTTTTTTTTCCGGCAATTACCTTTACTTTGTTTTTGTATGAATTGTATGGGAAATCATCAAAACCATTTGATAATCTTGGTTTTATATTCCTGGGGGTTGTGTATATAGGAATCCCATTTTCACTTTTAATTTGGATTGCTAATGCTTCTATAGAACAATTCGGAGGAGTAGGGAATCAATTAATATTAGCTGTTTTATTTATGGTATGGGCTTCTGATGTGTTTGCATATTTGTTGGGGTCAAAAATTGGTAGGCATAAAATGTTTCCAAGGATTTCTCCTAATAAAACTTGGGAGGGCACTCTAAGTGGTATAGCTGGGGCTATATTTACTGGTTATTTGTGCTCATTAATATTTTCAAATTTAACTTTTCAATTACCATTTTGGATAGGCCTAGCCTGTATTTGCACGTCTTTTGGAATCTTGGGGGATTTAGTAGAATCTATGTTTAAAAGAAGCCTAGGAATTAAAGATTCTGGGAATTTATTGCCTGGGCATGGAGGGTTTTTAGATCGTTTTGATGCATTTATATTTGTAATCCCTTTCGTTTTCACCTACCTTATTTTGTATTTTAAACTAAGTGCATAAGTTTTTTATAGTCAATCTTTTATTTGTCATCTAATGCACTAGTTTGTTCATTGTCAAATTGATCAGGAACTAAATTGTGTTTAGAGAAATTACACCATTTACAGTTTTCGTTATCACATCCCGGGGTAAATTGATGGGACATTATTTTATTATAGGTATCAACTATCATTTTTTTAACAAATTCTACTTCATTGGAGTTAAATTCTATGTATTTTTTAAGGAACTGTCCATTTTGATTAGGGGTTAAATAATCAATTTCTGCGGATATTACTTTGTCTGTAGTTAATCCTGAATTTTCTAATAGTATTTTATAAAAAATTAACTGTCGCCAATATAATCCCCCGAGAGAGGTTGATTTTTTGGGAACAGTTAAATGGGTTTTATTATATTTCCCTGTTTTATAGTCTACTATATGTATTTTTTTAGCATTATTTTTAGTTAAAAATTCTATTTTATCAATAGTGCCTTTAAGGGGAACCCCATCAAATTCTACATTTAAAAATGTCTTTTCTGCCAAAACGGAACCCTCTTGGAGTGATTTTTCCCATTCCTCTTTTCTGCTTAAATAATATAAGGGGAGGACTTCTTTACCGTAGGATATTCGTTCCTTAAAACTAGATGGTGTTAAATATATTCTCTGTTTTTTCATTTCATGAGTAAAAAAGTCAATAAAAACAGATACACTAGGGAGCGTAGAATTGTTTTTGTTTATAGCAAAATCAAATGTACGTTTAATGGCATTGTGGATTGCTATTCCATAGGCAGCTTCTACGCTGTAGATTGAAGGTAAACGTAGAATTCGTTCATAATAAAAACCTAATGGGCACATAATATAACTATTCATAGCAGATACGCTAAGTTTAAACCCATCTAATATGTATGATAACAAACCTTTTTCTAGTAGAGGAATTAGGGGAGGGGGGGTGATTTTTGATAATAATAGTTGTTGCCATTCTCCAGATAAATTGGCTTGTGACTTACTAAATCTGATATAAGTTTCATCAGATTCCAATAATTCATCAAGAAAATTAACTCTAGGTTTTAATTTATTATTGATATTTTCTTGATAATAAGATATTTGTAGTGATTTTTTAGCCCTTGTCATTGCGACATAAAACAATCTTCTTTTAGCTTCTTTTTGATCACTTTCATCTGAAAATGTTAGGGTGTCAGGGAAGTGAAATCTACCATATGGTTGCTTTGATGAACCCCACATTTCTTCATTAGCATTAATCATAAAAACATATTCAAATTCTAATCCTTTTGCAGAATGAGCTGTAACTAAATTGACCCCCTTTTCATTACTCTTGATTTCAAAAAGTTCAAGCCCTATACGATTAGAAATCATCATTTCTAATAGGTTTAATAACCCTTCCAGATCTAATAGATTATTCTTTGTAGATTCTTCCTTTACAAATTCAAATAAGGAATTAATCACTTGTATTAACCAAAACTTTTGATGATGTGATTCAATGAATTGAATTAAACCACAGTGGTTAATTATCCATTCAAATAGGATAGGCAATGGTAAACTATTGTACTTATGAATACTATTATCAAAAAAAATGGACAGACTTATTATTTTTTCAATGTCTTCTAAACCAATGGATTGAAGTGTTTTTGTATTTCTAATTAGATCTCTCCATGTTAACGGCCTATCATCTCTATTAATAAAAGTAGATTGACGTTGCTTGGTCATCCAAGAAGTAAGTTTTGAAGCGTCAGAGGCAGAGATCCCTAAAAAATCATAATGCAAGAATTCAAAGAAAATGGATTCGGAGCTATATGGGGTTTTATATTCATTTGTGATATATGCCAGCAATTTTCTTAGATTATGCACTATTGGCAATTCTAATATATTAATTCTACGTTTAGTTTGATATGGTATTTTACGCTTTTCAAATATCGAGATAAGGTTTTTTGCTTGTTTGTGTTTTGCAAAGACAATAGCCATATCTTTTAACATAACGCCTTGGTTATTAAGGCTTTCCATCTTTTGAACTAGGGCAATTTCTTCTTGCAATTGGTTGGGGTATTCTATAACTTCTACTGGTATTGTTAACGATGCATAATTTGTATTTTTACCAATCATCTTCTTATCAAATTCAAGGCCATCAATAGTATTGATAATCCGATTCGTATTGTGTTTTATGCATTTTCTCGAGGCATCTAAAATTAGTTGCGAGGACCTATAATTATCTTCTAATAAAACCAGCAAAAGATTGTTATGGTATTTTTGATAAAAATCAGTCATATTCTTTATCCGTGCCCCTTGGAATTCGTAAATAGATTGATCGTCATCTCCTACTATGAATAAATTCGGGTTATCTCCCCAATAATCAACCAATAACTGTATTATTTCATTCTGAGAACCATTGGTGTCCTGAAATTCATCAACCAAAAAATATAAGTATTGCTCTTGATAACTACTTAATATATGGCTTTCTCCTTCAAATGCCTTGATTACCCAAACCACCATATCTTCAAAATCATAAAGCTTTCGTTTTTTTAGGGCAGCATTATATTTTTCAAAAAGGGGAATAGCATGAGTAAGTAAGGATATTTTTTTATGTATTTCTTGATATTTCCCAGATTTTATATCACCCTTTTTATTTTTCCCTGAATCTCTTTTATATAGCATTTCGGGCCTTTTAGGCAAGTCATCTATGTATTCTTGTATTTTGCCTACTAAATCGGCCTCGACCCATTTTTCAGCTTTAATTCTTCTAAAAAAATCCGAAAGATGGCGTTCATAATAATATGGGCTGAAGCTATTTTGCCTAAGAGGATTTTTAAGGTCTAAAGAGTCAATAATTTCACGAATAATTTCTATTCTTTCAAGATCTGATATAGCTACTAAGTCGTGCTGACCAAAATAATCTAAATGCTCTTGTATAACTTTGTTGCAAAAAGAGTGAAAAGTATAAATATGTACTTTATGTGCTTCAGGACCAATAAACTGGAGCAACCTTTGGCGCATAGCATTGACGGCTGCATCTGTAAAAGTTAAGCATAAAACATTATTAGCTTGAGCATCAGTATTTAGTAATATTTGACCAATCCTAGCCGTTAAGATATGTGTCTTGCCTGTCCCAGGACCTGCTATTGCAAGTACGGGGCCTTCTGTGTTAGTAACCGCCTTTAATTGTGCGGGATTTAGCGTATTAAGGACTTCTTTAAATAATTTGTGATAATTAGCGCGCTTCATATATAATCAAGGTAAAATGGTGTGTTTTGAGCCAATAAACCAATGTTCAATAATATATACAACATTGTAAGGATAAAAATCATATTTGTATAATTCTAAAGCACTAAAATTAACTAAACAAAAACATAATCTATGAGATCTGACCAATTTAGGTTGAAAGAATAGAAAATAAAACTTACTTTAGAGCAATAATATGATATTATGACTGCTAAAAAGATTCTTTCAAGGTTCAAACAACTTTCTTTTTTTGACACCTTTAAACATTCATCTACATATTTCACAGGGACCTTATTAACACAAGCTCTAGGAATCATTTCCTTACCTGTATTTACGGCATTTCTAACATCAGAAGAATATGGTATAATTAACGTATTTACGTCTTATGTTTTAGTTTTTTCTGTTTTGCTTTCATTGTATTTATATGGAGCAACTTCAAGATATTATTTTGAGAAGGATAAAGATGATTTTGATTCTTTTTTAGGGACTATTATTATAACAGTCACTTCATTTTTTGCTGTATTCGGGGCTTTAGTTTATTTTTTTAGAGAAACGATTGCCAGTTTTATCAATCTGCCTGTTCAGGTTATTATTTGGCTACTCATTACGTCTTATTTAGTTGTTTGGTATACATTGTTTAACCATATAATGATAGCAACAAAACAAAGTAAAAAATTTGTAACGGCACAAGTGTTATGGCATTATTCTAAGTTTATTTTTGCGCTCTTTGGATTTTTATATTTGGCAGGAGTGACATTTACTTATTCAGGCCAGGAAAGCAGCTACACATTTATGGGGAAAATAATTGGAGAAGTTATTGCTACCATATTAATTATTTTCTATACCACCTACCAGATATTTAAGTATATATCGTTTAAAAGCCTATCATTTGAACATATTAGATATGCGATGGTTTATTCATTGCCTCTGATACCATATGCATTAAGTAATTATATTTTAACATCTTTTGACCAGTGGTATATAAATTCATCTATTGGGCAATCTGAGGCGGGGCAATATGCATTTTCATATAAAATTGGGTTATTACTTCTTGGGTTAATACTTGCATTGCTGAACGGAGCACAGCCTAGTTATTTTAAGTATATGAATAATGAAGAACATGATAAAGTCAAACAGCAGGTGGATAGCATAACCAAGCTAATAGTCCTTGGTGCTTGTTTTTTGATTTTGTTTGCCATAGATTTGGGTTCTTTGTTGTCGTCAAAAGATGTTTTTTTAACTGCATTACCAATTGCGCCAGTAATAGTAGGGGGCTATGTTTTCCTTGGTGTAAGTTCTTTTTATAACCGAGGAATATCGTATAAGAAACAGAATGCCTATTTGGCTATGATAGTTTTATTAAGTGGGGTGCTAAATATCTATTTAAATGTATATTTCATTCCTTTATATGGTTATCAAGCAGCTGCATATACCACATTGTTTTCATATTTTGTTATGATGGTACTTTCTATTTTTGTAACTAGCTACTTTCTTAAATTGCCACCACTTCCTTTAGGACGTATTACAAAATATATTGTACTTTTGGCTTCAGTTATTAGCATTAATTATATTTTTGGACAACCGAATATAGGATTGGATTTAGGATGGATAGTTTTTAAATTATTATTGTTTTCTATTCTTGGGGCAATTTTATTTTTCAATAAGATTGGAATTATTTTGGGTAGAGAATAAATTAAATTCACCTTATTATGCCCAATAATATAAGCCTAAAAATCAAACATTTATGTACTGCGTTCAATTTTTTGAACTTATTTTTCAAGTTTTATTTTATAATTCAACAAAGTTATGATAAAAGCAAATAATCCAGAATTATCATCATGGATTGCAGTGTCTTCAGACAGTGACTTTCCTATTCAAAACATACCTTTTGGTGTTTTTCAAACGGCTAAAAAATCACCATGCCTTGCAACTATTATAGGTGATACTGTTATAGACTTGAGCGAATTAGCTAACCAAGGATATTTTTCTAACTTAAACATTGATTCAGGCGTATTTAACAAAAGATATATTAATGATTTTATGGCAATGGGTAAATCAACAACCCGTTTAGTTAGAAATAGAATTTCAGAATTATTCGAGAAAGGGAATACGGAATTGGCTGGCAATTCAGAGGCTTTAGCTAAAGTCCTATACAACGTAAAAGATGTACAGCTTCTTTTGCCTGTTAAAGTAGGGGATTATACTGATTTTTATTCTAGCCGAGAACATGCAACGAATGTAGGAACTATGTTTAGGGACCCTAATAATGCCTTGTTACCCAATTGGCTGCATCTTCCAGTTGGGTATCATGGCAGGGCATCATCGATTGTCGTTTCAGGAACGCCTATTCATCGCCCCAAAGGGCAGCAAAGACCTGATGATTCATTGCCACCAGTATTTGGACCATGTAAATTACTGGATTTTGAATTAGAAATGGCTTTTGTTATTGGCAATGAAACGCAGCTTGGGCAAAATATATCTACTTCAGAAGCTGAAGATTATATTTTTGGCTTGGCTTTATTTAACGACTGGTCTGCACGAGATATTCAAAAATGGGAGTATATCCCCCTTGGACCTTTTCTTGCAAAAAGCTTTGCTTCTACACTTTCTCCATGGATTGTTACACTTGATGCCCTCGAACCATTTAGGACAGAGGGGTATCAACAAGACCCAGAAGTTTTGCCTTATTTAAAATATACAGGGAAAAAGAATTATGATATTAACTTACAGGTAGTCATTCAACCAGAAAATGGCAAATCCCATGTAGTATGCAACTCAAACTTTAAACATATGTATTGGACAATGACACAACAACTTGCCCATCATACTGTCAACGGTTGTAATGTTAATGTAGGAGATATGTGTGCTTCAGGGACAATTTCTGGACCGACTCCTGACAGTTACGGCTCTATGCTTGAAATTTCTTGGAAAGGCACAAAACCAGTAGATATGCCAGATGGCACACAAAGAAGGTTTATTAATGATGGAGATACCGTTATTATGAGGGGCTGGGGTGTCGCAAATGGTGTTCGTATTGGCTTTGGCGAATGTACAGGGAAGTTGCTGCCGTCGGTATAAATATTGTTATTATTCTTTTAATATTTTGTACAGAACTTTGTATTTGTTTGCTTTTTTGTTTCTTTAGTGTATCTTTTTTATCAATTTTCACTTAGAGGAAGGTTATTTCTTTTTCTAAAATCTTCAGGCTATAATTTTATAATTATTGAAAGCTGTATTTAAGTTTATCGGGTTTATTGCTGTAGGTGTTTCAATTTTGTATTTTGTTTATGTCAATCAGGCAGCAGGATATGAGGCTGAATGTGCTTGCAAGGGAGGATGTGAATTCAATAATTTATTGGATAAAATAACCAATGATTTTAAAGGTGCAAATTTCTTTTGGTTGTTAATGATATGTTTAGCTTTTATGCTAAGCAACATCAGTCGTGCTTTAAGATGGAATCAATTAATAGAGCCTCTTGGATATAAGCCGAAAACGTTTAATTCCTTCTTTGCTACAATGGTTGGCTATATGATTAATCTAGCATTACCTAGAGCTGGAGAAATTGCGAAACCTGCTATGCTGACCAAGTATGAAAAAATTCCAATTGAAAAGCTCGTTGGTACAATTGTCATCGATAGAGTTTTTGATGTTATGATGCTTTTAATTATCACAGGCATTACTTTTTTAACTCAGTTTAATTACTTGTATGATTTTTTATTTGGAGTGGATAAACCTTCTGCTGAATGTATTGAGGCTATTGATAATTCAAGTTCTTTTCCATGGATAGGTGTTTTCAAGGCACTTATACTGCTAGGTATAATCTTTTCTTTTTTATTGTTTATAAAGTGGAAAACAATTAAAAAAACTCCCATTGCGCAGAAAATAATTGCATTGATTCTAAGTTTTTTTGCAGGAATGAAAACGGTTTTTAAACTTAAAAATCCCTTTATGTTTTTTGTCCATACTGTTCTTATATGGACAATGTACTATTTGATGATGTACATTTGCTTTTTTGCTTATGCACCTACCTCGGGATTGTCGCCAATGGCTGCACTATTAGCTTTTACTTTCGGCACATTTGGAATGGTTATACCATCTCCTGGGGGAATGGGCACTTATCAGATAGCAGTTACTGCTGCTTTGGTTGTTTATGGCGTTGCAGAAGCAGATGCTTTTGCTTTTTCAAATATTATTTTCTTTACCATTACGTTGTTCTGCAATATAGCTTTTGGCTTATTAGCATATATTTTATTACCGCTCTATAATAAAGGTTATGAACCCAAACTTCCAGAAACTCACGGATAAAATACAAAACTGGACTGAAGCCCAAAAAACAGTCAGGGAATGGCAGGAAATGAATTTTAAAGTCGTTTTTACCAATGGTTGTTTTGACTTGCTACACTATGGCCATTTATGTTATCTTAGTGAAGCTGCATCTTTAGGGCAAAAGTTGGTGGTTGCCTTAAATTCTGACAATTCTATTAGACGTTTAAAAGGAAAAAAAAGACCTATTAAAGATAATAGTAGTAGAATAGCACTTATGGCTAGCTTGCAATTTGTTGATCTAGTTGTAGAATTTGATCAGGACAGTCCTCTTGAATTAATATCAACACTGAGGCCTAATATTCTTGTAAAAGGGGGAGATTGGGACGTAGAAGATATCATTGGATCTGAAGTGGTATTGGCAAATGATGGAGAAGTTTTTAGTTTAAACTTTTTAGAAGGATATTCTACTACTAATTTTGAAAAAAAAATTCTTGAGAATCAATAAAAATGAATTGCGTATTTTTTTAGTATTATAATGTATTTATATTATCATACCCGCTCCTACGGTTTCATTTGTGCCTTCGTCCACAAAAATTAATGCACCTGTTATTCGGTTTTTCCTATACGAATCAATAAAAAGCGGTTTAGTAGTCCGAATTACAACACGGGCAATATCATTCATTCCAATGATTTTGTCTTCTTGGTTCCTATGTAAACTGTTAATGTCTAGTTTGTAGCGGATTTCTTTAACTATACACCTGACATCCTGAGAGGTGTGCAAAACCCCATATTTGCCACGCAATTTCATAGGAGCTTTGTTAAACCAACAGACCATTACATCAAGGTCCTGAGTAACTGTTGCTTGATTGTTTTTACGTACGATCATATCGCCCCGACTAACATCTATATCGTCTTCGAGTAAGATAGAAACTGACATGGGAGGATGCGCTTCTTCAATTTCACCATCAAATGTATTAATAATTTTTATTGTTGATGTAAAGCCAGAAGGGTGGACCATTATCTTGTCTCCTTTTTTGAATAGGCCCCCTGCTACACGTCCAGCATATCCCCTGTAATCATGAAATTCATCTGTGTTTGGGCGAATTACATGCTGAACTGGGAAACGGCAGTCAATGAAATTGTAATCTGATGCTATGTGTAAATTTTCTAACAGGTACAATAAAGTCGAGCCCCCATACCATGGCATGTTCTCAGACTTATTTACAACATTGTCTCCCAATAGTGCAGAAATAGGTACAAAATGAATGTCTGTTACGTCTAATTTTGATGCAAAGGAAGTGAAATGGTCTTTTATCTCATTAAAAACACTTTGTTTGTACTCAACTAAGTCCATTTTGTTTATACAAATAATCAAATGCGGTATTTGAAGCAATGATGCGATAAAGGAGTGACGGCGGGTTTGTTCAAGAATCCCGTGCCGTGCATCTATTAATATTAAAGCAGCATTTGCTGTGGATGCACCAGTGACCATATTTCTCGTGTATTGTATATGTCCTGGAGTGTCTGCAATTATGAATTTTCTGTTAGGGGTGCTAAAATATCGGTATGCCACATCTATCGTAATACCTTGTTCCCGTTCTGCTTTCAACCCATCTGTTAGCAGGGCATAATTCACACCTTCCTCTCCTCTTCGTTCTGTTGCATCTTTGATGGTGTCATACTGATCTTCAAAAATGGATTTACTATCAAATAATAAACGCCCAATAAGTGTACTTTTCCCATCATCTACACTACCTGCAGTCGTAAAGCGTAATAGTTCTGTATTTTTCCCTTTCATTTTTTTATGAGTAAGCTTTTTATTTAATCAGAGTTTTTTGTTAAAAAGTTGTTTGGAGCTAAAAGATTAAAAATACCCTTGCTTCTTTCTGTCTTCCATAGCCGTTTCCGATCTTTTATCATCTGACCTTCCTCCTCTTTCTGTGATTCTTGTTGCTGCAACTTCTTCAACAATTTTTTGCATACTGTCAGCATCTGATTCAACTGCACCAGTGCATGACATGTCTCCTATTGTACGAAAGCGAACTAACATTTCTTTAATTTCTTCACCAGGTTTCATATTGATATAGTCACATGATGCTAGAATTGTCCCATTGCGTTTAAAACATTTTCTTTTGTGCGCAAAATAAAGGCTAGGCAGATCTACTTTTTCTAACATTAGATATTGCCAAACATCTAGTTCGGTCCAGTTACTAATTGGGAAAACCCTGAAATGTTCACCATATTGCTTTTTCCCATTAAAAATATTCCATAACTCCGGCCGTTGATTTTTAGGATCCCACTGGCCAAATTCATCACGATGAGAAAAAAAACGTTCTTTTGCTCTTGCTTTTTCTTCATCACGCCTTGCCCCACCCATTGCCGCATCATACTGACCTTTTTCTAATTCATCCAGCAATACCGTAGTTTGAAGACTATTTCGACTTGCATTATATCCCTTTTCTTCTGTCACTAAACCTGTATCAATAGCATTTTGTACTGAACCGACAATTAGTTTAACACCCAATTTTTCCATTAGGTTATCCCTAAAGGCGATTGTTTCAGGGAAATTGTGCCCAGTATCTACATGTAGAAAAGGGAATGGGATTTTCGCAGGATAGAAGGCTTTTTGGGCCAAATAGGCCATTAATATTGAATCTTTTCCACCGGAAAACATAAGTACTGGTTTCTCAAATTGAGCGGCAACTTCTCGTATCACAAAAATAGATTCTGCTTCCAGTTCTTTTAGGTGGCTTATTTGGTAATTCATTAGTGTTTAGTTATAAGATAGATCCTCTAAAATAGAAATAGGTTTATTGCAAGATATTAAAAAAACGTTATTTTTTATTTAACTATCAGTATTTGTTAAGGAAATATAAGATTTTATATAATCATATATTTTATTAACAGACTCTGAGATGGAAGTATTTTCTGTGCAAACTTCAAGGGCACACTTTAAAGGAGGTTCATAGGGGGCATCAATGCCTGTAAAACCCTTAATTTCGCCAGCCCGCGCTTTCCGGTATAATCCTTTTACGTCTCGAGATTCACATATTTCAATAGGAGTATTTATATAAATTTCTATAAAATCTTCCTCCCCGATAATCTTTTTTGCCATCTCTCTAATACTTCTTGTGGGGCTTATAAACGAGTTAATAGTAATAATTCCACTATTTAAATACAATTTGGCAATTTCTGAAATTCTTCTAATATTTTCAATCCGATCTTCAGGGGTGAAATTTAAATTGTTATTTATTCCTGACCGGATATTGTCGCCATCTAGCACCTGAGCGAAAAAACCATTGTTGTGAAGCTTTTGTTCAAGATGTTGAGCTAAGGTGCTTTTCCCGGATCCTGACAGGCCTGTAAGCCACAGTGCTTTGCTCTGTTGACCCAATCTTTTTTCACGATCTGAGCGTTGCAATAGTCTGTCAAAAATAGGGTGGATGTTATCATCCATAAGTTTAAAATATTTGATTGTTAATTAAGTGTAAATCAGTTGTGAAGCTTAAAACAAGTAAGTTACCTTGTTTAGTGCAAAAGAAAAACTCAAATTTAATAAACTTATCTTTGCATAAGGCAATAATTCACTAAATTATAAATACTATAATAGGGCTACTGTGTAAATTTAAAGTGTCGTCCTAATTGTTTTTTACTTAAAATCAATAGATTTAATAATATCTCCGACTTGTATTGAATCAACAATTTCCATTCCCAACCGAACTTTTGCAAAGGCAGTATAATTGCCAGCTAGGTGTAAGGTTGGTGAGTGAGTAATAAAAAATTGATTACTTTCAGTATCTTTTCCAGCAGATGCCATTCCTACATATCCTTGATCTTTGTAATCTAGTTTGTAATTAAATTCAGACATTACAGTTATGTCAAACCCACTCCATCCATCTCCACGCGAACAACCCCCTTGGACTACAAAATTCGGCACAACTCTATGAAATGATTTCCCATTATAATATTTTGCCTTTGATAAGTGAATAAATTGAGTAACAGTAGCTGGAGCAACTTCGGGGGCTAATTCTAGAGTTATTGGCCCTTTATTAGTTCGGATTATAACAGTTTTCTTCTCTTTCAAAATATTAATGAGTGGCCAGTCTATTTCTGTAAAATTTGTTGATTTTTTTATAGCGTTATTCGGGCGGTCTTCCAAAAAGGCAATGGCTTTTTCTAAAACAATATGAGTTTCTATATTTCTTGGTAAAACAAGGCTACTTTGTGCTTTTTTTAAAAAACCGAGATCTTTATAAACCTTTTTGAAGTTCATCACTGGATTGGTATAAAATTCTGCTACAATTGCTTTTGTAGCGACACAACCTTGTTTAATGCATCGTTTAAATATTGCATTTAATTCCTTAGAGATGTTATTTTTAGAAAGTCCTAACTCTTTTCCAAAAAAGGGATTGCTACGTAGCTGTACCAAGGCTTCGGCGCAATTGGATTTAATTATATCGGGAGTTTTTGTTTTATTATTTCGAGGGAATAGTTCATTAACAATAAATTTGTAATTCCAACTGTAGTTTGCCAATGCTTTTATTAAGGATCCTTTTTCATATGAATTTGTCGATGTTTTGTACTTTGTAATTATTTGTTCGCTGTAGTATAATTTGGTTTGGGTTTTGAAATAGGAAGTACTCCGGAGTGAAGCGGCTAACAAAAGTGAACTTACTTGCCAATTTTGAGTTTTATTCGCTAAGCTAAAATACTGGGGGGCATCTTTATCGCGACCATTATAAAACATGTATTCCGCAGCAGTGATTTGAATATGGTGATTATTGTCGTTTAAAGCATTGAAAGCTAAAGATTTTACCGTGTCGTATTCAAAATATTTCAAGCTGCGCAATACATTGCATTTAATTCTGTAATCGCTATATTTGTAGTAGGTTTTTTCTATGGTTTTAAATGCTTTTTCTGTTTTGGTTTTAGCTAAAGCAGTTACTAAAAACATAAGTGTATTAGGGTTTTTTATTTCATTAATATTGTTTATTAATACATTTTCATATCGGTTTAAATTTATTCCTTTTGCACGTGATAAATAATTTGTAGCAATAAATTTCCCATTTGATGACATAGTTGGGTTTGCCATAAAATCATTTATAATTTTTTTTGTTCCCTCTACGTGCACCATTCCCCTAAGGGCAAACTGATAAATAGCCAATGCTAGTCCTTCGGACAGAATACTATCTTTTGTAGGGTAAGGCCGCACTACACACAGATGCCTTAAATGCTCTTCTGTACCACAACGACCTATCGCTTCTAATATTGCAGCCTGTACAAGCCTTGAAGAATCAATTTTAAAAGCTTCTACTAAATAATTGGCTGCTGCTGAATTTTTAATTAGTCCAAGAGCATAGGTTGCGGCATAACGAACTTCTTCATATTCATCTTTCAATAATGCAGCTAAATCAATAATTGATGAGGAATCCTGGACAGAAGCAAGTGCCATGGCTGCAACATATCTGTGAGAAGGATTATCAACGGTTAAAAATGGTAAAATGGCTTTTGAATTCCGCGTGTTCTGTAAATTGAAAATTTGTTGAACTACAACATTCCCCAAATCTACATCAATGTTGCTTTTAATAGGATCTGGGGTAGTGCTACAAGATATAATTATAGATAAAAAAATAATAGAGGCGAAGAATTTCATTTCCCGTAATGTTCAGTGTGCTGAAAAATTATTCAATGAATTAAGAAAGTCAATTAGGTTTTTCTCGGTTTCTTTTTCGCTGCGGGGAACAAAACATTGTTGAGAATTAATCGGTAACCAGCAGATTGTTTGTGTAACTCTAGATCAGTAGGGGGGTCTTTAACAAAGTGCCGATAATCTTCTGGGTCATGCCCTCCGTAAAAGCTCCAGAAGCCTTTTTGGAAAGTCCCATGAATGTATCTGGCTTCATTTGCAGGTTTATTTTCTCCCAGTATTAATACATTTGATTTTATTTGACTTTTCCGAAATGCTGTAGTTTGACCCATAAATCCTTTGATTGTTTTTGTGTGTGACTGGGTAAGCATAGTTGGGATAGGATCCCACTTAGCTGAAAAATCAAAGAGCGTAAAATAGTCAACTTCATCTTTTATTCTACGTGGAGGAGAAGTGAGTTGTGAAGCGTCTATGGTAGAAAACTCATATTTTAATGGGTCTCGAACTAATTTAAATCCTTTGAAAGCAAAGGTATTGTTAAAGTTGAGTTTGTTTTGAGCATCAGGATCTGGGGCATCCCCATCGTACATATAATCACAAATGTCTAGCCCATCAGCTGCTAAGGCTATGTCATATGTGTCAGTTGCAGAACACATTGCAAACATAAAACCTCCTCCTGAGACAAATTCTCTGATTTTTTTTACTACGGCTAATTTAAGCTGGGAAACTTTGGCAAACCCATGCTTTTTAGCAAGTGTTTCCATTTGAAGTACATGATCTTTATACCATTTTTGATTGCTGTAATTAGAGAAAAACTTGCCATATTGCCCAGTGAAGTCTTCATGGTGTAAATGTAGCCAATCGTATTCATTTAACTTTCCCTCTAAGGCCTCGTCATCATAAACAAGATCATAAGGTATTTCCGCATAAGTAAGGACTAAAGTAACAGCATCATCCCAGGGTTGAATTTGGTTGCCTCTTGCATTTACAGTTGGGCTGTATACCGCAATTTTGGGGGCAACTTCTAATTTCATTGCTTCCATGTTGATTTGAGGATCATTAATTGTATTCAATATGCTATTAAAGGATGCAGTAGGAATAATTTTATAGGAAACGCCTCTTCGGATACATTCTTTTTTGAATATATCATTGAATTGAAAGGCAAAACTTCCTCCCTGATAATTAAGCAGCCAAAAAGCTTCTTGTTTCGCAGCCAAAACCTGATAGGTGATTCCATAGGCTTTCATGTGATTGGTTTGGTTTTCATCCATTGGGATAAGGATGTAGCCTTGAGCTTTTGAGCTCAATGTAAAAACAATGATAATAAAAAATAGGAAGGCAGATTTTAGCATATAATCAAAATTCTTGAGTGCGAAAATACAAATAAACAGTTCTTATGATGAGTTTATTTAAAAAAAACAAATAAAAAATAAACTTTATTTAGTAAGGAATAGATAGAAAAACAGGTTTGGCTTATATATGATTAAATATGCAGCAATTGTTAATCTAAACGTTACATTTAAAATCTATTATTTTGTACAAATATCTTGTTTTAATACTAAGTAGCGAAATATTTTTAAAAATGTTTCACCATTAACAATTATTAACAAGAACTAATTATCATTAATATAGGCTATATTAATAGGGAATAAAAAAAATCAGTTTAAAAATAAATAAAAAAAACTTTGGTTATCAAATTGTAAATATTCATCTTTGCCCTTGGTTATAAAAACAAATACCGAAAGGTTTTTTATTGAATATTCAAAATAAGAAGTTATGTCAACAATAACTGAACGCGTAACAAAAATCATCGCAGACAAACTAGTCATTGATGCATCTGAAGTAACATCAGAGGCTAACTTTAAACAAGACTTAGGTGCAGATTCTATCGACTTGGTAGAGCTAATTATGGAGTTCGAAAGAGAATTTGAACTTTCTATACCAGATGAAAAAGCAGAAGAAATACAGACTGTAGGGAATGCTATTCATTTTCTGGAAGAAGCAATCAGTGCTTAAATAAAATAGATATTTTTTAAGCGCTGGGGCATCTATTCCTTTAGCGCTTGTTCTTTATTAGAGTTTTTGCTCTACAACACTATGTGTTTTTTGAATCTATTTTTAAGATCAAATCTGTTTATCATAAAAACATATTAGCGCTATGCAAAACAGAAGAGTAGTTGTTACTGGCTTGGGGGCTTTAACTCCAATTGGAAACAATGTTGATGATTTTTGGAACTCATTATTAGAAGGCAAATCCGGAGCGGCCCCCATTACTAGTTTTGATGCTTCTAAATTCAAGACTACCTTTGCTTGTGAAGTAAAAAACTTTAATGTAGCAGAAGTTTTAGGTGATCGCCGGCTTGAAAGGAGAACGGATAAGTTTGTTCAGTATGCTTTAGCTGTTAGTGATCAGGCCGTCAAAGATGCTGGATTGGAAACACTTAGTGACGAAATTAAAGATGAAATTGGGGTATTGTGGTCTTCAGGAGTTGGGGGGCTCAAATCCCTCCAGGAAGAAATTGAATTGTTTAATAATGGTGATGGCACCCCTAGGTTCTCTCCTTTGTTAGTCCCCAAAATGATTGTTGATGCTGCCTCTGGAAATATTTCGATTAGGAATAGGTTTCGTGGCTTAACCGCGTCTGTTGTAACCGCATGTGCATCGGCAACTCATGCCGCTAGTTTTGCATTTGATATGATTCGAATTGGACGCTCTAATATTATTTTAGTTGGAGGTTCAGAAGCTGCTGTTACAGAAGTAGGACTAGGCTCATTTAGCGCACTTAAAGCATTGTCCAAAAGAAATGATGATCCAACAAAAGCTTCTCGGCCCTATGATAAAAACAGGGATGGGTTTGTTCTTGGAGAAGGAGGAGGGGCTATTGTTCTTGAAGAATATGAACATGCTAAAGCACGAGGAGCAAAAATATATGCAGAATTGGTCGGTACGGCCATAACTTCCGATGCTTATCATATAACAGCTCCCGATCCTGAAGGAGAAGGGGCCTCAAAAGTAATGAAACTTGCTCTGCAATGTGCCGGGATATCTACAGGCGATGTAGATTATGTTAATACCCATGGGACCTCCACACCGCTAGGCGATTTGATGGAAATCAAAGCAATACAAAATGTTTTTGGCAAAGATGTCTATAATCTTAATATCAGTTCTACCAAGTCTATGACAGGCCATCTTTTAGGAGCGGCTGGAGCTATAGAATCCGTTATTTGTGTAAAAGCAATTTCTGAAGACATTGTGCCTCCTACGATTAATCAAGAAGAGATTGACCCTGATATTGATCCTAAGATAAATCTAACCCCAAACTTTGCAGAAAAAAGAACTGTTAATTTTGCTCTAAGCAATAGTTTTGGATTCGGGGGACACAATTCAACAATCATCTTCAAAAAATTTGAAGAATGAGCTTTTTCTTACTATATTAAGTTTGATAAAAGGAATTTGATTAGCATGAGTCCCTTTTTAGATTTTCCTTTCTTTAAAAAATCCTTTTCTTTTTACTCCGATTACAAAGGATTTTGTTTAACATTTCCCCGAAATAAGAAATTGTGGTAAGAAAGTTTTTTAATTATATATTATCTTCAGATAAAGTCTTTGTACGAGAGTTGGCAAAAATATTAGGATTTGTCCCAACTAACCTGCACATATACAAAAGAGCTTTTACGCACAAATCTCAGGCCTCCCAAAACCCTAAAAGTAAATATTACCCGACCAATAATGAACGCTTAGAGTTTTTGGGAGATGCTATTCTTGATTCAGTAACTGCAGAATATTTGTTTAGAAAATATCCTGCACAAGACGAGGGGTTTTTAACTCAAATGAGGTCCAAGATGGTAAACAGGAAATCCTTAAATAACATTGCGACACAGATGGGGCTTGATATCTTTTTAAGGCAATTGGGTTCAAGCCGTATTAGTCAAACTATGCTAGGGAATACATTTGAGGCATTTGTAGGAGCTATTTATTTAGATGTAGGCTATAAAAGAACAAAAAAGTTTATTATAAATAGAATGCTGAGGCAATATATGGATATACATTTACTTGAAACAGTAAATACAAATTACAAAAGTCAACTTTTGGAATATAGTCAAAAACATAACAAGACAATAACTTATGATGTTATAGATCACTATAGAACTAAAAACAATAGAGAACGTTTTAAAATAGCTGTTTTGATAAATGGAGACCCAGTTGCTACAGCTGAGGATTTTAGTAAAAAAAGTGCTGAGCAGAAAGCATCAGAAATTGCCTTGATTGAAATTGGGATTATAGATTCATCTAGTGATTAATGTGTTTAATTAAATATCCTGGATGGAATAAAGAAATATGCTTAATAGCAATTGCTTGGCCTGGTCGTGTTTACCATATCCCGACAGGCATTAAACATAGGGGAGGGGAATAGCCCTTTATGATAATCAATGACTATGGATCTTAATCAAACAAAATAAAAGGATTCGCGCCATAAAAAAATTTAACTATCCCATTAATTTATTTTTATGCTCTCCTAGAATTCATATAGGCAACAAAATGACACATGAAAAAAGTAAAAGATCTGTTATTGATTCCTTTAGTTTTTGTAGTAATTTGGCTGTCATTTAAGTGGTATAGGATGCCAGGACAAAGTATTGGCTCAATTGCACCTGATTTTGTAGCATATATGCCGAATGGAGATTCATTAAGACTTTCAGACTATCGGAATCAATTGGTTTTTTTAGACTTTTGGGGCTCTTGGTGTGGACCTTGTAGGGAGTATAATAAAGGCTTGGCCCGAGTATTTGAGGAATTTAAAAACTCAAACTTTAGCTATGAAAAACAATTTTCGGTCATTAGTGTGGGCATTGAAACAGATCGAAGTAATTGGTTGCTTGCCATAGAAAATGATAATCTTGATTGGGAAGAACATGTTTCTGATCTTAACAGGTTATATGACCATGTTGCTTTACTTTATGGTATTAAAGAAATCCCCAATAACTTTTTGATAGATGGAGATGGGAAAATTATAGGGGTAAACCTTAGAATAGACCAATTGCGCGAAATATTGACATATAGAAGGCAGAAATAATATGGTTTTTTGTTTTAAAGCCTGAAATTCTGACAAATTGTCCTTATTTTTGCGCTGGCAAACAATTTGCCTTGTTTAATAGCATAAATTTTAAACCAAAGACTAGCAATTTTTTATTTTAAGTTTTAATGAAATATGAATAAGAAAGAAAATCAAGAAGAAATGGTTGATGAAAAAATTGATGAAGTAAAAGAAATTATTTCTAAAGAGGAAGAAGCCCAGGCTGACAATGTAGAGGTTACCGAAAGTGCTCCGAAAAAGAAAACATCCAATAAGAAAAAATTGACAGCAGAAATTGAGCAATTGAAAAATGATCTTGGAGAAATGAAAGACAAATACTTGCGAGTTTTTGCAGAGTTTGATAATTATAGGAAGCGGACATTAAAGGAGCGTCAGGATATTATTAAATTAGCTTCTAGAGACTGTTTGGGCGCAATGCTGCCAGCTATTGATGATTTTGCACGCGCCATCAAGTTAGCAGAAGAAAATAAAGATGAAGCAGGGATGCCTGAAGGGGTTGTTCTTATTTACAATAAACTCTTCAAATCGCTTGAGCAACAAGGGATTAAAGAAATGGAAAGCACGGGTCAGGATTTTGATCCTGAATTACATGAGGCATTGACTAAAATACCTGCACCAACTGAAGAGATGAAAGGAAAGGTAATTGAGACCATAGAAAAAGGCTATTATTTGAATGATAAAATCATTCGTTATGCAAAAGTAGTAGTCGGAGAATAAGGCCAGGGATCAATCATAATTATAATCCGATTATTTATTAGGTCTGGAGATTTTTATAGTATTATTATTTAGTTACATAGTTGCCCAATATAGGAGTTATAGACACCTAGATTGTTCATCTAAAAGGAATATTTTCAATTATTTATAAATGGGTATGGCACAAAAAAAAGATTATTATGAGGTCCTTGGGGTTGGCAAAAATGTCACTGGGAGTGAATTAAAAAAGGCCTATAGAAAAATAGCAATGAAATATCATCCTGATAGAAATCCGGATGACAAAAATGCTGAAGCAAAGTTTAAAGAGGCTGCAGAAGCCTATGAGGTTCTGTCGGACGATCAAAAACGTTCTAGATATGATCAATTTGGGCATGCTGGATTAAATAATCAAGGTGGCGGCAACTATGGAGGTTTTGGGAGCATGGAAGATATCTTTTCTCAGTTTAGTGATATTTTTGGTGGAGGCTTTAGCAATAGAGGTCGTCAGCAAAAAACACAAGGACAGACAGGGTCTAATTTGCGGATTAAGGTCAGCTTGTCCCTTGAAGAGATTAGCGAAGGAGCCAATAAAAAAATAAAAGTAAAAAAATATGTAGGCTGCAAACCATGTAATGGGACGGGAGCAAAAGATTCAAAAGCTATAAAAACCTGTAACACCTGTAAGGGATCTGGATATGTTCGCCGTGTTCAGCAAACTTTTTTGGGGCAAATGCAGACAACAGCCGCTTGTCCTACTTGTCATGGATCTGGAGAAATGATTACCAATAAATGTCAATCCTGTAAAGGGGAAGGTAGGACTTACGGTGAAGAACTAATAAATTTAGATATTCCTGCAGGAGTCAGTGAAGGAATGCAACTCTCTATGAATGGTAAAGGCAATGCTGGTATGAACCGAGGAAGTTCAGGAGATCTTTTAATTAATATAAAAGAAAAAGAACATAAACATTTTACGAGAGACGGCAACAATGTTTTATATGAATTAGATGTTAATTTCGCTGATGCTACACTAGGAACAAGTTTGGAAGTCCCTACTTTAAATGGAAAAGTAAAAATCACTTTGCCGCAGGGGACTCCTACAGGTAAGATATTCAGGCTTAGGGGGAAAGGGGTGCCATCTATTCAAGGTTATGGAAGAGGAGATCAACTTATTCATGTTAGCATTTGGGTGCCAACGAATATTAGTCCCGAAGAACGGAAAGCTTTAGAATTAATGCGTGAGTCTAAAAATTTTCAACCTAATGAAAATGACAAACGTGAGCGCAAGGGCCTTTTTGATAAAATGAAAGATTTTTTTAGTGGGTAAAAAAGATTCTTCAGAAAACAAAAACAGACTTTTGGGTAATTTATATCCAAAAGTCTGTTTTTTTATGTCTAGTTGCAGATAATTAAAAATTACAAATCCTCTTAGAAGTCAGAAATAGTAATTTCACTCTCCATAATTTGTTCAAACCATGAGACTGGACTTTGATACTTGTCTCCAGTTTGCGTGTCGCACTTGAAAAATAAATAATATAATTGCATGTTTTTGCCAATTCTATTTCTTAGCTTTTTTAATATTGAATCTGACTGTTCTTTATGACCAGCAAATGAAGCCCGCCAGGCATAATATGCTTCGTCATGTAGTTCTATAACATCTAAAATTTCTTGTTCATCAATGTGAAGTTTAGCAAACTCCAAGGCAAAAATTGCATGGTGTTTGGACCAGTCTGTACGTGGACGGGTTTGTTCTTCTTTTAACTTGAAGGTGTCATGAATTATTGCTATAAGTCTAAGTTGTCGACGTAGGTTCCAGTTTTTTGTTGCATTATCTATATTTTGTAAGACCTCGTGTATGTGATAGATAACTTTCCCTTCAGGGTGGCCAGAGCGAGGTTCTCCCCAATATGCTCCTTCTTGCCATGAGCTGTCTTTAATTATCTGACGCTCCAAATCAGATTCCGGCTTTATGTAGTATTCAAAATTTTCAAGGCTCCTCGATGCCATGTTAAGCATCATCATGCTTGGGTTCCAGTTTCTAGGTCTTGCATTCATAAGGTTGAGTTTTTAGCAAACTTAATTAAAAGGGGTTAGGTTATTAATTAAATTCCCTGTTTACAGCAGTCAAAATCCATTTCTTAATTAGTTCTTATTGGCGTTTGGTTAAACTTGGAATTACTTCCCGATGCCTTAATGGATTCTGTACTTTTTAAATTAATAGTTTTAATTCTATTTTATTCAATAGCTGTAAATTTACAGGTAGAACTTTTTTCTATATATTATAAGATGCCAAACATTATGCCTGTTTATGTTATTGAATATTAAAGAATGTAAGTAATAATGTTTTAAAAGTTAGTAATAGGCTCCGAGATAACTTAAAAGAATGGGTTAAATCCCGAGCATGAAATTTTTGTGTATATGTATATAAAAAAGAAAATCTGATGCATTGTGTAACAGTATTTCTTTTTGTATTAGCAATTAATATTGCTAAATATTTTGATTTTAAAGGATTATATTACGCGTCTTAACTTGTTTGTTATCATATAGTTAAAGGTCAACAAGGTTTCTTAATGTGTAATGTACAGTGCGATTTTATTACGCATTATTTTTTTAAAGATTTAGAGCTCCATAAAAGAGAATAGTTGTTTCTATAGAGCTTATCTATAAGAATTAATAGAGGTATAATCTATCATCTAGACTATACTTACATCATTACTAATAATTCTGTTGTTAAGGACGAAAGACAAAAAAGAAAAATCTTAAAAAAAAGAAAATTTGTTTATAAAATGGAAATATTTCCATTTTATAGAATCGCAATGTGCCTCCTTATGCCTTCTAAACTACAAAAAAAAAGTCTTAGAAGCAAAGAATTGAATGGATTCTCATTTAACTCATATAATTTATTTATTCCCCACAGTTTTTTAAACAGCGAACGGCAGTTTTATACTCTTCAGGAGGCAGGCCAGGGACCTCTATGATTTTACTTAAATATTCTACTGTTTTTTGGCAATTTCCTAAAGAGCAATATGCTATGCCTATATCTAAAAGTACATAAGGGTTGTTTGGGTTTAATTTGTCTAGCTGCAACACATATTTTAACCATTGTTTCGTATCGCTATTAGTTTGATTACTCTGGTTGGCCAGTATTTTGTGGCACATGCCAAGGTATTGTATTGCCTGCGTATAATTAGGATTTATTTCTAAAACTTGATTAAATAAGAAAATGGCTGTTGAAAAATCTTGTTGTTGCATGGACAAAGTGGCTTTGCCAATAATAGCATTGATGTATTCAGGATTCTCATTGATGGATTGTCCATAATAATATGAGGCTTGTTGGATGTAATTCGAGCGTAATGTATCTATTGTGGTTGGGCTAAAGGCCAAGTTGTTGTAGATGTTCCCCATTAATTCATTTCCCTTCCATGTTTCGACCCCAGACTCAATGGATGCTTTAGCCCTGTTAAAGGCTAAATTGATGTATTTTAGCGTCAAGTAGTATGAGCCCGCTATTGCATTTATATCTGTATCTGAAAAGTCAGAAGGGATGTAAAAGGGGTTGAATATTTTACTTATTAAATAAGGGACTAATGAGCTTTCTAGAGGTTTTAGCGAAGAGAAAACATCTTTGAAGCCGTTTCTTTTGAAACCATATTTAGAAATTAACGCTTCATTAGATGATTTGTTTTTTAGATAGATACATGCAACCGGGTCAACAAAGACTAAATCATATTTACTCGATTCGATTAGATGTTTTTGTAAGGTTTGAAACTGTGGCCTAAATAACACTATATAATCAAAATTCAGAGAGTCATCTTTTTCTTCAAAGACACTTGGGATGGATGTTGTTTTCGCAAAATCAGCAAAAAAATCTTTTGGGAAAATATCTAAATCTCTTAAGTCAATATATGTTTTAAAGTCAGGCTGTAATTTCCATAATAGATAGGCTGAAGTTAGATAGTCAGAAAAACAAAGCCCATTGATTTTATTATCTTTTATAAATTGAGCAGCACCAGTTGGATTGTGGCTTGCCAATACCTGTAGCCCATATTTATCTCTGGATTCTGTCCAAGAATGATATTTGCCAGTTATTATACTGATATAAAATGCGAACCCCAGTAGACCAAGGAATATAAATACCCTTATTGATGAACTTTTATTTCTGCTGATTAAATAATCTGTCGCTATTGCCAGAATTGGTGCAGAAGCAATAATAAAAAATGGAATATTCCTGTATGCTGTTATACTAAGGTAAAAAAGCATAAAGTATAACAATCCATTACTAAGGCCATATTTTTTGATATTATGGTCTAACCACTCAATTGGGTGTTTTTCTTTTGTAATAATAGTTTTTGTTGTTCCTTTTTTCTTTTTACTCTTTACAGGAGCAGAAATGTTTTTCTTCTTTAGCGTTGTTTTTCGATATAAAATTGGGGCTAATACTATAAAAAGGAGACTGCCCGAGAGGAAAAACAAATTCAGATATGCTTCTTTTTCCCAATAAAGCGATTTCCATATTGGAGCAAGTTCTGTAGTATATTGATTTGTTTCTAATTGACTAAAAATTTCAAAAGGATGTAATAACATTTGAAATCCCCTTGGGTTAAGGACAGTGCCTGCTATTGAAGTGATTGCAGCAATTGTTAGCAACTTAGGAGCTTCTATCCCACGATTACTCTTTTTAAGATATATATATTGAGCCCAACTTGCAATTAAATATGCAAGAATAAGGACCATCCCTGTGCCATACGCTTCATGCATATTTGTCCAAAGTATTTGAAGCGGGATTAAAACCAGTATCTGTTTTGATGGAGCATAAAAATATCGCCAAAAGAGATATAGGTATATACTGACCATTAGATGACTAGTCATTTCAGGCCTACCTATTAAACGAAAATCAATTGTAAATAATAAAAGCAATGCTACCAAAACAAGCCCTGCAAATGGTTTAGGTTTGTAGTTGTCAATACTTGAACTGTATTGTTTTAATAGATTCGCAGATTTATAATAGAAAGTTAGTATTAGTATCGTCACAATCGCCTGGAAGACAAAAATAAATTCTACACCGAACAAGTTTTTCCCAAAAACAATAAGTATCTCATATAACCATTTCACATTAACCCATTCTGTTCCGGGAAAGGTATAAGAGAAAGGATCTGTTTTAGTTACTTGCCAATTTTCTAGCATCCATTCTCCAGTCCGGTACATCCACCAAAGATCGGGCTCTCTGAGGGCTTTTAAACTCAAAGCAATTCCAGTAAGGATACACATTCCCCATGCTAAACGCGCTAGGGTTAATTGATTTTTCATAGACCCACTATTTTCCGAGTTTTATTATTATTGTATAATAGGATAATTATTTTTAGATATTATTATTTAGACAACATTTTTTATACTTTTTTGTGCTTCCACATGGGCATGCACTATTTCGGCCAATTTTTTTTCCGGTATAATTTAACAATGATTTTAGCGCTGTTTTTAATTTGTTTTTCGTATCCTGTTTGAATACAATACTTAGGATTTTGTATAGCTCTGGATTGTTTTTTTCTAAAGCATGAGGGTGTTCAAAAAAATATTCTGAGGCAACTGCGAAAAACTCTATTCGATTTGTAGCTCCATATGGATTCATGTAGGATTTTCCTTTATTGATTTTTTCGGTTTCTTTGTGTATGATATCCAACCAGGGGGCAATATATTGGTTTTCCATAAATAGTTCTGGGATGCCATCATACTTGCCATCTGCAGCATCTAATAGATGAACAAATTCGTGAATACCAACATTCTTTTTGTCTTTTGAATTTTTAAATCCTCCAATAAGTGCAGGTTTAGACAATATCATCACACCCTGCATTACCCCGGTGCCAACCATTCCTGTAATATTTCTTCCTTCTCCTTTTGTTTTAAAGTCTTTAGTGAAGGCATTTGGATAGATAAGGATTTCACCTAGGTTCTCATATTCCCATTCGGGGAAACTAAATACAGGAATTTCTGCACTTGCAGCTGCCAACACCCTAGTAACATCATCAATTTCTGTTTTGATGCCTGTTATTCTAGTTTCATGTAAAAAAATTTGGATTTCTGTTTCAAAGCGCAGTTTCTCATTTGGACTAAGAACCCTGTAGAAATGCACATATTCTTCCAGAATTTTTCTCCAAGGCGCCGGGAAAGGTGTTTTTTCAAGTTTCTTTCGGTTTCGGAATTTTTTTGTAAAAATACTATATATGTTAAAACAAATTAGAACACCAAGGGCAGTAAAAATATAATTAAGGTTCGGGGGGAGCGCGCTTAATTTTGTAATTATTAAAAAGTAAGACGAACCTATAATTCCTGTAAAGAGAATCGCAAAAAATTGATTCGTTAAAGTTTTCTTTTTAGAGAGATGCATAGTTTTTTGTCAGCCTTTATTACATGTGCTATTAAATGGGATTGCTTTGTATAAAGATACACCTATTATTTATAAGGGATATCTTATAAATTTATTTTAAGTGGATATATTTTGAAATATAAGGTATATTTGTGTCTCAAAAAAGATCTTTTGAAGTTGTCTCTATTTTGGTTGAGGCAAAATGTTGATTTAATTTACCATAAATATGTAAATGCATGTTTTTTTATAACCTCTTCAGGGTTTTTCTTTGGGTTTTTTATATCTGTTTTTTTAGGCGGGTATATTTTTTAAAGTTTAATCGTATCCCTAAAAAAGCACCTTTAATCTTTATTTCTAATCATTCCAATGGTTTGTTAGATCCTGTTTTAATTGCTGCATTGCAGATGCGCCCTGTATATTTCTGGGTAAGAGCAATAGAGTTTTCTGGTGGATTTAAGAGTTGGTTTTTGAAAACATTGCATGCTGTGCCTATTTATAGATTACAGGATGGCAGAGACAAAATGCACAAAAATAGAGCCTCATTGCAGACAACACGAGAATTGCTTTATAAAAGGAATAATACTGTATTTATTGCTCCTGAAGGGGTTTGTGTTATTCAAAAAAAAATGAATCGATTTAAACTTGGATGCGCTCAATTGGCTTTTAAAATGATGGAGGAAACGAATTGGACAATAGATTTAAAAATTCAACCCGTAGGAGTGAATTATACCTATCATGAAAAATTCAGATCAGAGGTTTATATTTCTAATGGGGACCCAATATCTGTATTAAATTATAAAAACTTATATCTTGATTCACCAGTTAATGCAGTAAACAAATTAACTGAAGACATGTTTTCTGCACTTCGTGAACAAATGGTGTATATTGAAAAAGGGAATGAAGCGTTGGTAGAAAATCTACTAATATTGATTAGAAATAATTTTCCGCGGGATATGTTTCCAATGTTTTCTAGGAATAATGCTTTGTTTAATGCTGAAAAAGAAATTACTGAATATGTAAATTCACTTGATGAAGATAAGAAAAATAATTTAACAACACAGGTTGCAGCTTATTTGGAATTATTAACTAAAGAAGGCGCCAGTGATTATGCTGTTGCCAATAAAAACAATCGCAATTTATTTTTGTTGACAATCGGTTTCCCACTATGGCTGATGGGAACTATATTTGGTTGTCTGCCACATATTATGGCAAGAACTTTACGTAATAAATTCGTGCCCTTCCCGGAGTTTTCTGCAAGTTTTGCTTTTTTTTCAGCCCTAATTGTTTGGGTGGTTTGGGCATTAATAATTTTTATTTCTGGATCTTTCTTTATAGGCTGGGGGGCATTAATAATACCTTTTTTTATGGTGTTTTCTCAAGCATTTGCCTATCATTATGAAGATTACTACAATGAATGGAAAGTTATATTACAATATAGAAAAGCAGTAGATAAAACCGCTCTTGAAAACCTAAGAGAAACAATACTGCTTTCAATTGCTCGATAGGCTACAATTATAGTCCTGCTTTTTTAGAGATGTCAAGCATTCTATCTATACAAACACGTCCTTTGTCAATGATTGATTTTTCCAATGTGACCTCAGGGAGCTCATATTTCATGCATAAGTACAATTTTTCCATCGTATTTAACTTCATATGAGGGCATTCGTTACAGGCACATGTGTTATTAGGAGGGGCGGGATAAAACTTCTTTTGAGGGGAGGACTTTTCCATTTGATGTATGATTCCCGATTCAGTAGCAACAATAAATTCATCAAAGCCACTTTCTCTTGTATATTTTAAAAGTGAACTTGTTGATCCAACATGGTCAGCAATCTCAAGTAAATGTTCTTCGCATTCAGGATGTGCAATCATTTTTGCATTGGGATGTTTTAATTGTAATTTTACGATTTTTTCCTTACTGAAAATTTCATGAACCATACATGAGCCATTCCATAAGACCATATCCCTGCCAGTAGTTTTCTGAAGATATGCACCAAGATTTTTATCCGGAGCAAAAATAATTGATTTGTCTAAGGGTACACTGTCAATTATGTTTTTGGCATTGGTAGAAGTGCAACATATATCAGTAAGTGTTTTTAATGCTGCAGTACAGTTAATATAGCTTATTACAATATGTTCAGGATATTTGTCTTTAAATTTTTTAAATATTGGTGCAGGGCAGGAATCTGCCAATGAACATCCGGCTTTTAAGTCTGGCAATAATACTTTTTTAGAAGGGTTAAGCATTTTTGCAGTCTCTGCCATAAAATGAACGCCAGCGAAAACTATTATGTCAGCCTGAGTAGATGCGGCTTGTTGCGCTAAACCTAAACTATCTCCCACATAATCAGCAATATCTTGTATCTCACTTTCCTGATAATAATGTGCAAGTAAAATGGCATTTTTTTCTTTTTTTAATTCATTAATTTCTTTAACTAAATCTAGGGTCGGGTCTACTTCTAGGTCAAGAAAGCCTTTTTTGCCTAAGTTTTCTTCCGCCTGTTTTAAAACTTGCATGATATTATATGGTTTCAAAGACAAAGCGATTTGGCGCAATGTCAGTATGGAAAATAGTTTGTTTGCTTTTTAAACTAAGCTTGTCTATTCATTAAACAAAATTCCTTAGTAATTAAGTTCCCGAGTTTTATAGAAAACAAATAAACATAGTTTTTTGTTAAAATACAAACTAAATAAATGTGTTTATTTAGAACTTATCTTGCTTTGTTTTGCAAGGCCTATTCTTAAATTGTATTAAATTAATATCCCTCACAAACAAATTACACCTTTTCTATGTACAATTTGGAATGTTTAGACGTTATTAATTTCAGGGCTATTTAATATAGGAGTTTTAAATTCTCCTCCAATAATTTAATTAAATGCGAAGATTCATTTTTATACTATTCATTGGGTTTTACTTTATTGGGAATGGTTTTTCACAGAACCACAATTATATGCCAAATGAATTTCTGTTAAAGTTGAAACCCGGAAGTGGTATAAAAGAGTTGATGGCTCGCCTAAGTGATTATGATAATAGCGTTAATTGGGAGTTGCCTAAACAACTTATTCCAAACATGGATATTTGGCATTTAAAATTTAATGGGAATAGGACACATAAGGAGTTATTTGATTATGTTTCTTCACTTTCTTTTATTGAAACCCTACAGTATAACCATAAAGTAAAACTTCGATCCCCCTCTCCAACTTCAACTATTCCCAATGACCCATTATTCTCTAGCCAGTGGCAGTATGTTAATACCACAATTAATCCTGGCACAGCGGGGATTGATATGGATGCCGATCTGGCTTGGGATGTTACAACTGGTGGCTTAACTATACAAAACGATACGATTGTTGTAGCCATATTGGACAATGGGATTAGTCTTAGTCATACAGATTTTGGAGACAATTTGTGGGTAAATCATGCAGAAATTCCGAACAATCAAATTGATGATGACAATAATGGATATGTAGATGATTATCTTGGGTGGAATTCAATATTAAATACTGATTTGATAGCTGGAGGCGGCCATGGGACCTCGGTTGCTGGGATCATTGGCGCTAAAGGGGATAATTCGAATGGGGTCACAGGCGTTAATTGGAAAGTTAAGCTAATGATTATCAAAAACGATTGGAACGTTTCAGAGGCCAATGTCCTTTCTGCTTATGGCTATGCACTTACTCAGAGAAAGATTTATAACCAAACCAATGGTCAAGAGGGGGCTTATGTTGTTGCTACAAATGCTTCGTGGGGAGTAAATAATGGCCAGCCCTCTAATTCGCCACTTTGGTGTGCCTTTTATGATACATTGGGCGCATATGGGATTCTTAATGTCGCGGCTACTGCTAATGCCAATGTTGATGTTGATGTTGTAGGCGATCTACCTACTGCCTGTCCTAGTGATTATCTTGTAGCAGTTACCAATGTAAATAATTTGGGTTATAAAGAATTGGGTGCTGCTTATGGGAGCACAAGTATAGATATGGGCTCTTTTGGATCTTCTGTTTATACAACGATTTCTCCTACAGGCTTTGGCACTTTTGGAGGCACATCAGGCGCTTCCCCACACGTAGCTGGTGCAGTTGCTTTGCTCTATTCAGGAGCATGTAGCAATTTCATTGCATATTCAAGAATATTTCCCGATAGTGCTGCACTTAAAATGAAGGAATACCTACTTAATGGTGTAGTTAATATTGTTGATCTTGCCAATACTACAGTATCTGGAGGGTATATGAATTTGTTTAATAGCTTGAACGAATGTATTAATGATTGTCCTGGAAGTTGTTTCCCCCCATATCAAATCGTACATGCTGACTTAATTGATACGCAAGCGACTATTAAATGGAGCTTCGTACAGGGGACTTCCCAGGCGAAGTATAGGTACAGGCAACAGGGAGGGGCCTGGAATAGCTTTGTGACACTTGGAGCAAATATAGATAGCCTCTTATTAACTAATTTGATTCCATGTGCACACTATGATCTGCAGATGATTTCGATTTGTATTAATGAGACAAGTGACACAGTAAATTATACCTTTAGAACAGATGGTTGTTGTGAAGCACCTACTAATGTTAGTTATTCAATAATTAATTCTGACTCTGTCTTTTTGAATTGGCAATCTGTTTTGGCAGCGAATTCTTATACAGTAAATTATAAAGAAACTGGAGCGGCTACATGGCAAACAATTTCGAATATTACAAATAATGAATTGTGGATCACATCGCTTAACCCTTGCACATATTATGAAGTATCCTTACAGGCAATATGCAATAATGGAGATACAACTTTGTTTTCTGACACACTTCAACTAGTAACATTGGGATGTCAGGGATGTGATGTCATCTCTTATTGCAATGCTGAAGGGTTCAATAGTTCTGATGATTGGATAGATACATTTTCCGTGGACGATATTATTTATGCATCTGGGAATGATAGTGGGTATATTTTTTTTGATTCAGTAATAATCAATTTGGGGAAAGGAGATTATCACAATATTTCAATAAGTCAGGGGAAAAATTTTACCGAGCACATTAAAATTTGGCTCGACATTAATCAGGATGGTGATTTTGATGATCAGGGGGAAGAGATTTATTATGATATCATGACCACAACAGAGAAAACAATTAATGGGGCGGTTATTATACCTCCTACATCCTTGTTGGGTGTTACTCGTATGAGAGTAGCAATGAGATGGAATAACTCCCCAAACGCATGCGGGATTTCTGATTTTGGTGAGATAGAGGATTATTGTGTTCAAGTTATTCCAGGAAATTCAATTTTAGAAATACAGAAGAAAATTCCTCATATAAATGTTTTCCCAAATCCCTTTTCAGATGCAATTAGGCTTCAATGTTTGGAGCCTATCGATGGAGAAATTTGTATCTCTATTTTTTCTTTACTAGGACAAGTTGTTTACAATCATAAAGTTTTAGGCCCATTAGGAACTAATGAATCCATTGTCTTAAATCCAAAAATTCCTCAAGGGATCTATTTGTTGCAAATAACATTTAACGATTGGCAAATGACAAAGCGTATTGTTAAATTAGGTGGAGAATAGCTACTCCTATTTCTATTTATTTTCTAGAGGCATCTTCGTCAAAGTCGAATTTCAATTGGTAGCCAATACTTTTGCTTTTCCCAGAATTTTTTAGGTTTGAAGAAGTAAGTCCAATTAATCTTATTTTTTCAAAATTATCAATATTGTCTTCTAACAATGCGTGTGCAATATCCCTAATTTCATCGATATCAGTAATATAATAGTTTTTAGAAACACTTCTTGTTATTATTTCAAAATTGCTGGTTTTAAGTTTAAGGGTAATAGTTCTGCCAAAACCATCTGCCTTCTTTAAGCGGTCATAAAATTTGATTACGATGGGTTCAAGAATTTCTAATATTTCATCGAAAGTTGACAAGTCTTCACGAAAAGTTCTTTCTATAGCTAAAGATTTCCTAACACGGTTTGTGTTTACTGGTCGATTATCAATACCTCGCACGATGTTATAATAAAATTGTCCGACCTTGCCAAAGCGTCGCGCCAATTCAATTTTTGATAATTTCTTAATGTCTGCGCCCGTATAAATTCCTGAATGATTCATTTTTGTAGCAGTTACTTTACCTACTCCATAGAATTTTTTTACCGGAAGCCCTTCAAGGAACTGAATTGCCTGGTGTGGCTTTATTACAGTAAGGCCATTTGGTTTTTTTATGTCAGAAGCAATTTTTGCGATGAATTTGCAGTAAGAAACCCCTGCAGAGCATGTTAATTCAGTAGTTTCAAATATTTGAGCCATTATCTGTTTTGCAATATCTGTTGCATATGGTTCGTTTTTTTTGTTTTCAGTCACATCCAAAAACGCTTCGTCAAGAGACAAAGGTTCTATCAGGTCAGTATATTCTTTAAAGACAGAACGTATTTGTTGAGAAACATCTTTGTAGGCATCAAATCTTGATCGCACAAAAATAATTTGGGGGCACAGTTGTTTCGCTTGGAAGCCTGACATAGCTGAATGCACGCCAAATTTACGTGCTTCGTAACTTGCAGTTGCGACCACTCCACGAGGCCCTCCACCTCCAACTGCTATAGGTTTGCCCCGAAGTTCTGGATTGTCCCGCTGTTCAATCGAAGCAAAAAAGGCATCCATGTCTATGTGGATTATTTTTCTTGAATTTTCCAGAATCTTATTCAAGGCTCATGCTTTAGAAATAAAAAATAAAATATGTATTACCCTTTAGCCTAAAATAAAAAAAAGGGTTGCATTAGACAACCCTTTTTTGAAAAATCTATTTTTATTGCAATTTTAGTAGCAATATTCATTTCCGCTAATAATTGGTTTAGCGATTGCTCTTCGAGCATTTTTCACATTTACATTTTTGTATTTTGCATAACGTTTAATTCCCATAAGCATCATTCGAAGTGGTTCTCCTTCCGCAAAAGAGCAAAGTGCATCTTTGGCATTTTTAGCAATTCGGGAAACCGCGTCTGAAAGGAATACTTCAAGAATATGTGTAGGATTGGTTGAGTCTAAACCTTTCGCTGCAAGTTTCTGAACTCTGAGTAATAAGGACTCACAGGTGTAGACATCCATCATTACATCTGCTATATTCATGGTGATTTCCTGCTCTGTTTTAAGATCAAGATTGCCATCCATCTGAGATTTTGCAGCAGCTCCAGCTACAATCAGTAAAATTTTCTTCATATTTTTTACCGTATCTGTTTCAATGCCATATGGGCCTTCTGTTTTAGATGAGTTAGGCATTGAGGTTAATTCTTTTTGAACAGCCCAAGCTGGCCCAACAAGATCAAAACAACCCTTTGATGCTCTTTTAAGTGTCATTGAAACTGTAAGCAATCTGTTAATTTCATTTGTTCCTTCAAAGATTCTGTTAATTCTTGAATCGCGATAATGACGAGCAGCTTCATATTCTTCAGAAAAACCATATCCTCCATGTATTTGTACAGTTTCATCTACAACGTAATCTAGCATTTCAGAACCAATTACTTTAGTCATTGCACATTCTACTGCATATTCTTCGGCAGCTTTTAATTTTGATTCTGCATAGGTAGCCCCCTGGCCGTATAATGCATCAGCTTTTTGTTGCAACAACATAGATGTTCTGTAAAGAGCAGATTCACAAGCATACATACGAATTGTTTGTTCCGCAATTTTATGTTGAATAGCACCAAATCTTGAAATTGGTTGTTTGAATTGATGGCGTTCATTAGCATATTTAATAGCTACATCAAAATTTCTTTTTGCTGCCCCAAGCGCCATGACGCCAAGTTTTAACCGACCAATATTTAATACGTTAAATGCGATCAAATGACCTTTGCCTATTTCTCCCAATAAGCTGGATTTATGGACTTTTACATTTTCAAAAAAGACTTGGCGCGTTGAGGAGCCTTTAATTCCAAGTTTATCTTCTTCTGCTCCTAAGCTTAGGCCTTCGGTACCTTTATCAACAAGGAAGCATGAAAATTTATCTCCATCAACCTGAGCAAACACTATAAATACATCGGCAAAACCAGCATTGGTGATCCACATTTTCTGACCGGTTATTAAATAATGTTCATTATCCTCTGTAGGTATGGCTTTGGTTTTTGCCGCTAAGGCATCTGAGCCAGAACTTGGTTCAGTAAGACAATAAGATGCAACCAGTTGACCAGATGAAAGGCCAGGCAAGTATTGTTTCTTTTGCGCTTCAGTTCCAAAATATAAAATTGGCAACATGCCAATTCCGGTATGTGCAGAGACAGCTACTGAAAAAGCGCCTGCATAACCAATTTCCTCTGCTATGATTGTATTTGTATTTGTATCCATTGGCATTCCGCCATACTCCTCTGGGATGTGTGGCCCTAACAATCCTAATTCCCCTGCAGTAGCAAGCACTTTCTTTGAGATATTATCTTTCTGTTTTTCGATGTCAGCATATCTGGATTCTACTTCAGCAGCAACAAAGTCTTTGACCATGTTTCGGATCATATCCTGTTCCTCATTTGTGTCTTCCGGGGTGAATACATCTGAAGGCGCAGAATCTTTTATAATAAATTCAGCCCCTTTTAATACTTCCGTAGTTTTCATTTCCATTACTTCTTCCATGTTTAATTAATAGATTTGTTTAATTAATTGATAAATGATTTTTGGTTTCTTTAGTTTAGGGCTGTCTGGCTAATAAAAAGCTCCTTTTAGACTAAACTAAATTTTTTGATTTAGTTTAGTCTTTCACCCTAAACGCAAAGAAAGAGATTGCGCTATATTTGCGAAATCTCTCTCTTTCTCTATAATTATTATAAAGCATTGATTTTGATGTGCACAAGGTACAAAAAATTATTGTATTTTTTTAATAAAAGTTATTTTGGCCTTTATGAACCTTTGCAATTCAAAATCAGATTTGAATTGTTTTTCCAAGATATTTTATATATTTCACATACAACCTATAATTAAAGAAAATGAACAATACAATAAAACATAAAATAGGACTGGTTTTAAATGATGACACCCCTGAAACTACATTAAAAAGAAAAGTCAGTTTTTTTATTTTTTTGCTGATTTTGATTTCCTCTTTTGAAGTAATTCTAGAATCTGTTGTTTCTTTAAGTTCAAAATACCACCACTATTTTTTTATCACCGATGTTGTGGTAAGTATTCTTTTTAGCATTGAATATATTCTTAGACTATGGGTTTACAGAATTGATGGAGAAAAACCAACCATAAAGCAACGCCTTTCGCACATCTTTTCATTTTACATGCTTATTGATCTTATTAGCATTATCCCTTTCTATTTCTCTATTTTTTACTCAAGTGGATATCAGTTTTTAAGGATTATAAGAATTCTTCGTCTTTTTAGATTGATGAAATTTGCAAGATATATGAAATCGCAAAATTTAGTGGTTGATGCGATCAAAAACAAAGCAAAAGAACTAGTTCTTTCAATGCAAGTTGTAGTGTTTTTAACTGTTATCCTTTCGGCAATTCTTTATCACATTGAAAACAGTGCTCAGCCAGAAAACTTTGGAGATATAGTTGATGCGTTCATGTGGTCGCTTTCTAAATTTATTGGAGATGTCGGAGGCTATGGAGATTTTGTGCCTATAACATTTGGAGGGCAAGTTATAGCAACTATAGTTGGTTTGTTAGGGATAGCCCTATTTGCAGTGCCTGCTGGTATTATTGGTGCTGGGTTTGTTGAAGAAATTGAGAAAATTAAAGAGGAAGAAGATATAAAAGAAAAAAATGCGAAATTATTAACAGCCTTTAATTATGAGAACAAGGCTTCCGACATTAAAAACAAGAAACTTATTGGCTTGCAAAATATTAGACGAAGGGTTATAAATGTAACTTCAGCGGAGTTTAAACTCATGTTATCAAGAAAGGATTTGATTACTATAGCCGATAAAGGGCATGGGATTAAATTATCAACCTTAGATGGGGTAGAATTAATTCAGGCTTTTGAAGAAAACACCAATTATGGGACATACACTAATAGAGATTCAAAGCTAACTATAATTTCACCAACCTCTGTTTGGCAATTATATCTTGGGCATTTCACCTATGCACTATCAGAATACTTAAAAGCCAATTATATAAGCTCTGAGTTAGTAGGCAAAAGCGCTTGGGACCCCAAATATAAATGCGCATTAACCATTAGTCCAAATTATATTTCGGGAGAAAAGTCTAATAACGTCTACTTTGAACAATTTAAATCTGATATGCTTGATGCAGTTGGCAAAAATTCTACAGTCATATATTTTCTTTGTTCAAGTAGCCTAAATGGGTCTTTTCACATCCTAAACGGAGGAAAAAAAGGAAGTGTTAATTTTACTGAAACAGAAAGCACTTATGACGACCTAAGTCAGCTTGAAAATTTCTATTCATCTTTTAAAGGGGCTCTTGAAGACTTTGACACAAGCGAAGATAGCATTTACTCCACGATTAATAAACATACATTTTATGGCAACTATAAGAAAGATCGTTTTCATTGGATGTTGAGAAAAGAACGAAATGCCAATATAATTTGTATTTATTTATCTCCTAATATATTAGAAGCACCTGCAAATCAGTATTACCCTATTATTAAAATATTGGGAGACAGCATAAGAGAAAATTTATTTTAATATACCTTAATAATATTCAATAGATCTTATTTAGATGATAAAGCCAGTACTTTATCCTGTAAAGTACTGGCTTGTATTCGAAACACTTCCACATAAATGCGGTTAAATATTGTATTTCTTGTTTTACTGGAGGCTGATATGATGTACATTAATCATTTTGCGGATATTGATTAGCGCATATCGCATCCTGCCCAGTGCTGTGTTGATGCTAACGTTTGTTAATTCAGCAATCTCTTTGAAGCTAAGGTCGGCATAGTGCCGAAGGAGAATTACTTCTTTTTGTTCTTCCGGCAATGCTTCAACAAGTTGTTTTACCTTGCTATATGTCTGAGTTTTTATAATCTGGCATTCCTGGTTGTCGTCTCCAATGCTGATTAAATTGAATATGTCATAATCGTCAGACGGTGTGATGATTTTTCTTCGTTTGTTTTTGCGAAAAAAGTCAACACATAAATTGTATGAAATTCGAAGTGCCCATTGAATGAATTTACCTTCTTCATTGTACTTGCCAGACCGGAAAGTATCGATGATCTTGATAAATGTTTCTTGGAAGATGTCGTTAGCCAAATCGGTGTCTTTTACGAACATGTAAATAGAGGTATAAATTTTGGCTTTGTGTCTTTTGAGCAATGTTTCAAATGCTCTTTCCTTTCCACGCACATACATGCGTATAAGGTCTTTGTCGGTACAAGACTTACTACTTTGCATAATTACTTTATTTACTTACTTACAACTTAAAAAATGCTAGGGAGTAAAATTTTTAGCGATAGGATAATTTTTTTAAAATTAAAAAATATTTTTTATTAGGCATCAGAATAGACTTCATCAATAACCTTTATATTTTTGTGTTAATTGGTTATATTAACAAAATTAAATACAGGGATAGTACAAAGTTTATTTTGGTGTTGTGAGCTTTAGACAAATAAAGTTAACCATTTTGGCACAATTGGCCTTATTTTTATAAGCTTTTTTTATTTTTTTAACAATTGGATAAGTAAGTTTTATATTTTTACATCCATTTATTTTTTGTTTTTTTTTAGTTTTCAAACGAAGTATCGGGTTAAAAAGTTGCAGTAATGGCGAAAAAAAAATCAATTTATATTAAAGGAGCTCGTTCTAACAATTTGCAGAATATAGATATTGAGATACCTTATAATCAGTTAGTTGTTGTTACAGGAGTTTCGGGCTCAGGCAAATCATCCTTGACTATTGATACCTTGTATGCTGAAGGTCAAAGAAGGTACGTTGAGAGTTTATCTTCTTACGCGCGGCAATTTTTGATGCGAATGAAAAAACCTGATGTAGATAATATCTTAGGGCTTTGTCCAGCCATAGCAATAGAACAGAAAGTAGGAACAAAAAATGCTAGATCTACGGTAGGCACGTTAACTGAGATATATGATTACTTACGTATTCTTTTTGCACGAATCGGCAAGACATATTCACCTGTTACGAATAAAGAAGTAAAAAAACATACAGTATCGGATGTTGTGGATTATGTTTCCTCTTTAGACGAAGGAACCAGAGTGATGCTTTTAGCACCTTTTGAATATAGAGAGACTCAAGCCCTTGACAAAACACTGGATTATTTATTACAAAAGGGGTACACTCGAATTTTGTACAAGGGGAAGCTAAATAAAGTTGAAGAATTGATACAAAAGCATTCTGAGATTGATAATCCTGCAACAGCGTTAAAAGTATTAATAGATCGTTTTGTTGCGACAAAAGATGATGAAGAAAACGCTAAACGTATTGCAGATTCGACTCAAATTGCTTTTGTTGAAGGGCAAGGTGTTTGTATTACTCAAACAGCAGATGGGGTAGAAGAAAATTTTAATAATAAATTTGAGCTTGATGGAATTTTGTTTGAAGAGCCTAGTCCGCAACTTTTTAATTTCAATAGTTCTTTTGGAGCGTGTCACTCATGTGAAGGATATGGTCAAATGTTAGGCATTGATGAAGATAAAGTTGTTCCCAATAAAAAGAAATCAGTTTTTGAAGAAGCTATTCTTTGCTGGCGTGGGGAAAAATCAGGGAGGTGGAGACAAAAATTTCTTAATGTAGCTGCAAAATTAGACTTCCCTGTTCATTGCCCATACGAGGAGCTCACTGACGAACAAAGAAAATTACTTTGGACGGGCAATGAACTTTTTGATGGAATCGATGATTATTTCAAAGAACTGGAATCAAAAACTTACAAGATTCAGAATAGGGTAATGCTTTCTCGTTACAGGGGAAAAACAAATTGCCAGAGTTGCAAAGGCTCTCGGTTACGTAAAGAAGCCCAATATGTGTTTGTAGGAGGCAAAACAATTGGTGATCTGATAAATATACCGATCGATGATCTGTATGCATTTTTTACCCACTTAAAACTAACAGAATCAGAAGTGGAGATCTCTAAAAGATTGATTTTGGAGATAACTACGCGTTTGGAATTCATGTTGGATGTTGGGCTTAATTATTTGTCTATAAATCGAGTTTCATATACACTTTCAGGAGGTGAAATACAACGCATTCACCTTACTCGATCGCTTGGTTCAAATCTTACAAGTTCATTATATGTTTTGGATGAGCCAAGCGTAGGGTTGCATCCTCGTGATACGGCTAAACTTGTAAAAGTGCTTAAAACCCTTCGTGATTTGGGAAATACTGTGGTGGTAGTAGAGCACGAAGAAGATATCATAGCTAATGCTGATTTTCTTGTAGATATTGGGCCTGCAGCAGGAGTGCATGGAGGTAATGTAGTATTTGCTGGACCATACGAAGAAATCCATGATAAAGCAACAGACTGTTTAACTGCAAAATATATGAGCGGCCGCATGGATATTCCCCTGCCTAATCTTCGTAGGTCATGGACCGAATCAATAACAATTAAGGGCGCAAGACAACATAATTTAAAAGACATTGATGTAACTTTCCCCCTTAATGTATTTATAGCTGTTTCTGGTGTTAGTGGGAGTGGCAAAACCACACTTATTAAACAGATACTTTATCCAGTGATGTTGCATAGGATGGGAGAGGGGCAGGACAAACCGGGGGCTCATGACAGTATCGAGGGAGATATTAAATCCATTCGTAAAATAGAAATGGTCAATCAGCAGCCTATAGGCAAGTCTTCAAGATCCAACCCTGTAACTTATGTGAAAGCTTATGATGCTATTAGAAAATTATTTGCCAGTCAGCAAGCTTCAAAAATTCAGGGATACAAGCCCAAGCATTTTTCTTTTAATGTTGAAGGAGGAAGATGTGAAACGTGTAAAGGTGCAGGAGAGACAATTGTTAGCATGCAATTTCTTGCGGACGTAAGATTAACATGTGAAGAATGTAACGGCCTTCGATTTCAGAAAGAAGTACTCAGGGTATTGTACAACGGTAAAAACATTTATGAGGTTTTGGACCTGACTGTAGACGAGGCACTTGAGTTTTTTGCTGATAATGAAGAAGTTGTCAGTAAAATACAACCATTGGCAGATGTTGGACTTGGCTATATTGGGCTTGGACAGCCATCAAGTACACTTAGTGGAGGTGAGGCGCAAAGGGTTAAGTTGGCTTCGTTTCTTTCAAAAGAGAGTGAAAGGGAAAAGGTCCTTTTTATTTTCGATGAGCCGACAACTGGGCTGCACTTTCATGACATTCAAAAGCTACTGGATGCACTTAATGCTTTAGTTGAAAAAGGGCATAGCGTTATAGTTATCGAACATAATTTAGATGTTATAAAAACGGCAGATTATGTAATTGATTTGGGTAGAGGCGGTGGAGTAAATGGGGGGCAACTACTTTATCAAGGGCCCCCAGAAGGCTTGCTGGAAGTAGAGGAATCATATACTGCAGAATATTTAAAAGAAAAACTTGTTAAAGTCTAAACATTATTATGTCTTCTATATTAAATAAATATGCACAACTCTTAGTAAATTATTGTGTTAGCCTTAAAGAAGGAGAACGTGTTCTTATTCAGTCTACTACGCTGGCAGAACCCCTCGTTCGGGAAGTATACAGAGAAGCATTGATATCAGGTGCTTTGCCTCATGTTTCTATGGACTTCAGAGATCAACGCAATATTCGTTTGAAAGAGAGCAGTGAGCAACAATTGGCTTATGTTAACCCTTTATATGCTATGGCAATGGAGGATTTTGATGCTTATATATTTATTAGAGCGCCATTTTATAGTCGATCTACACAACCCAAATACTCTGCGAAAGCAAAATTAGAAGCTGAGGCCCGAAAGCCTTATCGAACACGATATGCTGAACGAACTGCTACATTGGAACTTAAAAGAACACTGTGTGAATATCCGACAGTTGCGCATGCTCAGAATGCAGGCTTATCCTTCGAACAATATGCGGAATTTATTTACAATGCCTGTCATTTATATGATGACAATCCTCAGGCATGCTGGGAGGAAGTGAGTCGTAATCAGCAAAAAGCAGTGGATCTTTTGAATAGCAGGACAAAAATGAGGTATCTCGGTGAAGGAATTGATATTTCTTTTTCTACAGAAGGAAGAACATGGATAAACTCTGATGGCAAAACCAATATGCCCTCCGGAGAAGTATATACCGCTCCTGTTGATGATTCTGTTAATGGAACTATTCATTTTGCATATCCGTCGATGTTTATGGGCGAGGAAGTTGAAGGTATAACGCTTTGGGTAAAAGATGGCTGGGTAGATAAATGGGAAGCAAAAAAAGGTAAAAAGTTGCTCGATACAATTTTTAATATTGATGATGGAGCCCGTCGTTTTGGCGAAGCAGCCATCGGGACAAATATGCGCATTCAGACTCCAGTAAAGAATATTTTATTTGATGAAAAAATTGGCGGAACTGTCCATATGGCTGTCGGCCAAGCATATATTCAAAATGGTGGACTTAACAAATCTGCTATCCACTGGGATATGATCGCTGATATGAAAAACGGTGGCCAGATATTTGCAGACAACGAACTTATCTATGAAAGTGGGAAGTTTATTTTTTAAGCGAAACAGCATTGTATATATTCTACAATTAGTATTATAAGCCGTATACTTTTTTATTGCGCATTAAATTAATTCTATTAAAAACCCTATTCTATATCGTAAAGGGATTCCTTTCTATTATAATAAAAGTGAAGCTGAGTTTCAAAAAGACCCTTATGAGCACTATGATAACATGGTTGTCCGGCAAACGGCGCTTCATTTGGCAGATGAGATTTGGGGGTGTTACCCTTTTCAAGCAGTTTTAGATTATGCCAAAAACTATATAATAGCAATACAAGAGCAGTCTGTTCTTGAGATTGGTTGTGGTGTTGGACGATGCATTGGCTCTATTGCAAAGCACTTTCCTAAAAGTAACTGCTGGGGGATTGACTATAGCTACCAAATGCTTAAGCAAGCAGCACGGGTTTGGGTAGATAAAACAGATATTAATATTGATCTTTCCTCCAAAGGATTCCCTTCATCCTTATTAATAAAAGGCTATTCATTGCGAAATTTACAATTCGGTTTAGCCAAAGCTAATCATCTCCCTTTTGAAGACAATAGCCAAGATCTTGTATACAGTAGTTTCCTTCTCGACAGATTAGAAAATCCTCAAAGTGCATTGATAGAAATAAACCGCATTCTGAAAACCCCTGGTAAATTATTGGTCATTTCACCTTTAAATTTTAGGCACGCAACTCATTGGGCGAGTTGCTATCCTCCTGTCAAACTCAAAGGACTTGTCCATAAAGCTGGATTTCATATTTTGGATTGGGAAGAAGATATTATTATCCATGAACCATTAGATTTTCATGGGAATACTGTTCAATGGAAATGTATAAGGTTTGTGGCTCAAAAAACAGGATAAGAACTATTTGTCAAAATAGATAATTAGTCTTATAGGCTTTGTTGATTTGGCAGATGAACAATTAAGCGGTAGTGTTATTTCCTGAGACAGGCATCTTTTTTTGTTTGATTAGCATAATACTTGTCAAACCAAAACCAAGAACCATTAGGATAACAGCAATGTATTGAGCTTGTGAAAGGGATAGGCCAGCAACAGTATAGTCATCATTAACACGTATCATTTCCAAAAGAAAGCGTTGCAGGCCAGTGAAGAAAAGATAGACAGTAAAAACAATGCCATGCAGTTGTACTTTGTGCCTTAATTTCCAAAGGATTGCAAAAATGATTAGACAAATAATTAACTCAAAAATAGGTGTGGGGAATACAGGTTTGGATAGCATATGACAATAATCGCCAAAATCTGCCGGGTAGTAACAATCTTCCATAAGTAAGTTTGTATTCATTACGTTATTTGGGTAGTTGTATGCCCATAACCAATCTGGTAGCCATGCAAAAGGTTTTGCAAATGGGTTGGGGTCACCCCAGTCACCATCTCCTGAGAAATGACACCCAAGCCTTCCAAGACCTGTTCCAAGAATCATTGCTGGCGCACATGCATCAAATAACTGAGGTAGGGGTATTTTTTTACTTCTAACGTAATATGAAACCACAAAAAAGGCCAAAATAAATCCGCCGTATACTGCAAGCCCGCTACCGCTGAAAAAGTCTTCGATCATTGCAGACCATGTTGGGTAGTCTCTTTCAGTCATGTATAATAATTTGGCGCCAATCACACCTGATATAGCAGCTAGAATAACAATGTCAGTTACTCTTTGGTGGGGCATTATCGTTTTCGTGATCTTTTGTCGATTGGGGTATTCTGTGCATTCTTTTATTTTGTCTCTGTATTTGATAAAGACAAGAAAGGCTGCTATGATGATACCTGCCCACCAATAGCCATGGTCCATAGAAAAAAGGTTATCTTTTGCGTTATTACCAATAAAGAGCTTTGGGTGAATAATAGCATAAACTCCTTTAAAACCAAGGATGAAACCCATTATAACATTAGAGATTATATCCATAAATGACAGGGGTAACCCCACCTCTACTTCTTCTTCTATACCCTGTAAGATACCTAGTTTTTCTCTGCGTTTAAGGTCTGCACTCAAAGCTATGCCGCAAGCCACAAAAGTTAGGGCCAGAAAAAAGCCATAGGTTTGAATTAAGCTCAGTGCAGGTATGTCTAACCCGAAGATGTCATAAAAGGCATATCTTAAGTTTGGATACATATAGGTTCTATTTGTAATTAAAAGGTATAATGTAATAGCCGCGTTTAAAGAGAAACCGGTTTTGGGCAAAATTAGTAATAAAATATGATTTATAGATTAGTTTCTTTTTTTAATAAATTCACAATTGATTTGTTACGGATTAACCTTGAGCGTTTGCCTATAAGTTTCTAGTTTTCGTAAACCATTAATAGTTTCTTTCTGGAAATGTGACTTTCCTGAGGATAGCCATATGCGTTGTTGATATAACTTATGCCATCTTTATACATACTCCTATTAAGGTGACTATGACCATAAATGTGTAAGTTTGGCTTTAGTTTTGTGACCTGTTCTCCGAGTTTGAAAGACCCCAATACGGGAAGTAAGGATCTTACAATTTTAGGCACGTTTAACGGGATAAGTGTTGGGCTAGGTAAAAAATGTGAAAATGAAATTATGGTGTCATTCTGATTGGATATGTGTTTTTCATTGAGCTTTAAAAAATGGTTCGTTGTTTCTTCTAGGTTCGTAGGCCATTTACAACGCTTGAAGTCCTGCCAGGCACGCCTGATTGTAGGGTTTGGAATTCCAAAAGAGAAGTCATACCAACTAAACATAGGGATGATACTTAGTTTTTCATTGTGATATGGGGTGGTTTGTACACCTTTGTCATGAGCAAGCTCAAGTACCATGTTAAACTTTTCCATAGAATTTGAAACTTCACCTTCTTCAAGCCATAGATCATGATTTCCGGGGACAAATAGTACTAAATGAAATTTTGAAACTAGTTTTTTGAATACTTTTTCAATCGCTGAGATCTTGTCAGAAATATCTCCTGCAATAATTAGTATATCGTTTTGGTAGTCCATGTCAGAAAGCTGCAAAAACCATTTGAGGTTTTCTTCATAATCTATATGCATGTCAGAGGTTGCCCAAACTTTCATTATATATGGATCTTTTTGTGATTTCGCAGGGTTAATATAGGGTTAAATAATGATTGCCTTTGATTGCCCTGGTGTCCAAGATAAAAAGTTTATAAAAGAATAGCGAACAAGATGAAAGACTTTCGGAAGGATTCTTATTTTTGTGAATATTATTTTCTTATTTAATTTAGTTTTATGAAAGTTACCTGGCGAAGTCCATCTAATATAGCACTCATTAAATATTGGGGCAAATATGGCAGACAGCTTCCAAGGAATGCATCAATTAGTTTTACTTTGCAAAATGCTTATACTGAAACTTCTTTGGATTGGAATGATAAAGAAGATGACGGGAAAATCGAACTGGAATTCGAGTTTGAAGGCAGGGAGATGCCTAACTTTTGCCAAAAGATTAAAACTTATCTTGCTGGGATAACAGATAGGTTACCTTTTTTAACAGCCTATAAATTGAATATATCTTCATGGAATTCTTTTCCACATTCTGCTGGTATTGCCTCGTCAGCATCCAGTATGAGCGCTTTAGCTTTATGCCTGTGTAGTATGGATGAATCCCTTAATGGGAAAATATCAGAGGAAAGTTTTTATCATAAAGCTTCGGATATTGCCCGGTTAGGTTCTGGATCTGCCAGCAGGTCTGTTTTTTCTCAAATGGCTTTATGGGGAGAGACTAAGCTTGATCTTAATGCTTCAAATGAGTTTGCTATTCCTTATGGGGATAAGGTACATGAAGTGTTTCACGGGTTTCACGATGATATTTTAATGGTAAGTAAATCTGAAAAAAGTGTTTCTAGTACAGCCGGGCATGCCCTTATGGACAGTAACCCCTTTTCTGAACTTAGGTATAAACAAGCACATAACAACCTTCAAAGATTATTATTGGCGCTGAAAAGTGGTGATTTAAAGACATTTGGGCAAATTGTTGAACAGGAAGCATTGCAATTGCACGCTTTAATGATGACATCAACCCCTTCGTATGTTTTAATGGAAGGGAATACTATAGAATTAATTAAACGTCTTCAGGCATGGCGTCAGATGTCAGGAGTGCCAATGTTTTTTACATTGGATGCCGGGCCGAACCTTCATTTGTTATATCCGCATAGCGTAAAAAATGAAGCTAAAAAATTTATTGAAAGAGAATTGGTTGCTTTTTGTGAAAGAGGGGAATATTTGGAAGATATGGTGGGGTTAGGACCTATAAAGGTTACTTGAAGAATAAGATTTTATTACTTTAGCTGCTCAAGCAGCCATTTTTTTTCAGGCAAATGGTCTGTCATTTCAATTCTTTTTGCCAGGGTGCTTTTTTCTTCTTTAGTAAATGCATGCATTACTTTTTGCGTTAGTCGTACCGTATCTAAGATACTTTTTCTGTGGTAACTCAATTCGGATTTTCGTTTTAGAAACTGTGAAAAACTATGTACAAAAGATTCCATTAAATCGAACTCTTTTTGCATGACGAATATTTTCATTAGCATCATTTTAGCATCTACTGTCATGAAGATATCATCGTATTCCATTGTAATAAGCATTTCTTTAGCTTTATCGTATTCTTTAGTTGCGAAAAAAAATTTTGCTAAATTATAATGGATGTAATTTTCACTATATGTAGGATGTAGTAATGATCCTCCTTTGTTAATAAAGGTTTTTATTTCCTTAGTTTTTTCCAGGAAAAGACCAATTGCTACAATGTTTTTATAAGCAAAATGACTTAGGTAATTATTGTCAAGTAATGCTTTGTTATCAATCCCTTTCATGTACAACTCAAAGGCTTCTTCAGCATAATGTTTATTCCCTTTGTTTAGCCTTTTAATACAGTAATTAATGGCTGTTTCATAGACTTCTTTGTATTCATTTGAAGGTAAAATATTCGGAAAACGTACTAAATAGTTCTTTAGCTTTATATAATGGCTGTCTTCATCGGGATGGGTAAGAGAAAGGTAACAGAAATAGTATATTTGAATGCTGATTATTTCTGCGAATTCATTATTTTCAATGGATTTTAAAATAGTATCTATAAAAGGAATCTCATATTCTTTTTTGTAAAGGTTTTGATGAGAAATACAAATACATGCATATCGCAAAGTGCTCAAGACAAAAAACAAAGAAGAGCTATTTATAACTTCTTGCAAGTTAGTGCTTGCCGGGCGGTCGCCTTCGGTGTGAAGCCTAAATTGTTCCTTCTCTAGCTGATATTTTAATGAATAATATTTTTCGTTTTGCACTTTTTCCTTTTGGAGAATTTTCCTGATTAGCTGTTCCTCTTTTTGCGCATCTTTTTTTAAGTTTCTTTTTCGTAAGCCCCTCAATAAAATAAGCTTAGCTTTTTTGTCGTCATGTATATACTCTGTATATCTAATAAAATCTTCCAATACTATAGTAGCAAACGACATGACATGTCTTAGTCTGGCCATATTTAATTTTTCGTTAGGGTAGATATATTCTGAGGCCCGTTCACGCTGCGTTGTAACATGGGTAATTGTTTTTCTGCTAAATAAAAAATCAAACAAAAGCTGAACATCTTTATGTTTGTTGTGCACTGGAGATATAACCCATTTTTTGAATTGTCGAATTTCGGAATCATTAAGGGTGTTATATAGTCTGATTAATTTGCTTTTGAACATATATAAATAGTTGAAGTTGAGCTACAAAACGTAATAATTGCTTATTTATGTTAAAATTATATGGATCCCGGACGTTTCTATATAAAAAACTTAGTAATTCAGTGAAATGGCACTATTAATGCTGTTTAAAAGTCGTTGGTAAAGTCTTATCGTTATTGAACCAATAGGATTAACTGAGCCATAGCGAATAAATTTATATTGAGATCTTTTAGCTTTTGAATATAAATCATATTAAAAAATCTGATAAAATATATTTAAAAGTACGTTTAAAACAAATCTAAGTTCGGTTATTTGCTGAATTTCACACTTTTTTTTCTGATAAACACTTTTTTTTGTGTTAGCAAGCGCAAAATGGATGACTTATATTTAGAATAGGGATAAAATTTTAAAAAAATATCATTATGAGAATTATAATAACATTTCTCGTCATTTTCACAACAATCAATTTTGTTACTTCTCAGTCTTCATTAGATAATGCTATTCTGTATAACAGTAATAATTGCCCTTTGATGGAAGTTGGCATTGAAATTTCCACAATTAATAATAATGAATATAAGATCTCCTATTCTAATCAGGGCACTGCTACCGCAATAAATGCATATGTTGATATAAGTTTTACGAATAATATTGAAATCAATGATGCTACCATTCCTTTCTTACATCATGAGGATAAATTCACTTTTGAGTTGGGGGATATTCCTGCAATGGTTTGTGGCAGTTTCAATATTGAGGTGCCAGCCTCTATTACTCAAATGTATTGTGCCAATGTACATATTTATCCTGATAACCCATGTCGAGAAGTAATCGATCCTCCTTCGTCAGATGATAATAATGCGCTAGTCTCTATGGATGCACAACAGTTAGTGCCTGAGATTAATATTGTTGATATTGGCACCACATCTATCTTTGAAGACAATGTAATATTGACAAACGTTCCGACCTGGTACATGGCTCACAGTTTTAATGAAATTAGAGTTAATGAACATAATTCAATATCAACTATTCAGATTCATGAGGGGCCCCAGAGCAATAATAATGGATCTGATAGCAATAATAATGGATCTAATAACAATAATAAGTTTAACAAGGCCCAATACTGTAAAACTCCTGAGAACTCTACTGAGCCAATTATGATGGGATTTCCATTTAAAAATTCGTTGATTATTCATGAGTCCGAAGGCAATACTTCCAACAAACCCATCTCGACCCGAAATGAAACAGAAATGTCTAATGTTCATTTAGAAGAAGGCACGCGTAGTTATTGTAATATATATCCTAACCCTTTTACAGATTATACTACTATTGAGTTAAATAGGATGCCTCAACAAGAGTTAATTATAAACATTGTAGATATGACTGGCAAGATGGTAGAAACAGTGCAAATTTCCAATACTAAAACAATTTTTGACGGGACAGGGTTGAATTCCGGAATTTACTTTTACCAATGTATAGAAAATGGAGAAACGCTTTTTTCTGGTAAACTTGTAGTAGAGTAATAACAATATCTGACTTTTCACACACTCTTTATTCAAACACAATTTTTTTGTGGACAAATGTATTTATCATTGACAAATGACTTTTTAACAAGTCGCGAATCAATGTGGGTAGCATGTTTATGTCTTATTAGAAAAGCAATATAAAAAGGTTGAATTTCAAGGTGTTGATTTTTAATTGATTTAAAACAAGTTAAATATTTAGTTATGACCAATCAATCAAACCATCTCGATTGTTGCAGTTACGAGCCAATTAAATTTACGTATGATGGAATAATTTTTTTTAATATCTTATACAGGATAGCGCCTAGATATGTTTTTTTGATTTAGACAATTTAATTAACTGAACTGAATTACTAAATCATAAAGTTGTATTTTTTTTGTTTACGATTTGTTAATTCGTGGTTGTTTTGTGTTTACTGTCTTTTGCAAATTTTACTAAAAATTTGTTTTTTGAGGTATGTTTGTTGTATCTTTATTGATACTCGTAATCTTTGTATTCATTTAAGGATATTTCTTTAAATTATACAACGAAATAATACTTTAAAAATCGTGAATGGGTGAAGATTCTTTTTAAACACTCATTTTCTGTATCAAGTCAAACATAAATACGCGTTTTTATATAAATTCAAAAAAAATCAGCATGAAAAATAATCTTGTTAATCTATCATTGTTCTGTAGCATCTTTTTTTTAATTTCTTGTTCTTCTCCTGAGAATGCACCTTTTGCAGATTCTTCAAATGACGAAGATATTACAGTAGAAATAACCAGTAGGAGTTTAGATGAAGAGAATACCAGTGAGGATATTTACGGAAAAATAGCGCAAAAATGGGTAAGCGATAGTGGTACCATTTCTATGGAAATTAAAAGCGACAATTCTTTTGCCGGGACTATTGATGGAGGAAAGACGATAAATGGCGCCTGGAAGCTTAGTGAAGATTTAAAGTCAATTGTTTTTTTAGTTGATCAAGAAAAAAATGACGCTGGTTCGGATTTTAACGCTACTTATACCATTGTTGAGTTGTCGCCAAAGAAGCTTATATTACATAACCAGGATAATAATAAGATCCTCTCATTTAGTTAAATTGTAATTTGCTTTTTCCATTATTTGGTTCGCATGGGGATTCTTAATTTAAATCTGAAAGGTCATGACAAATAATTTTTTTTCTTTTTTATTTATAGGGCTGACTGTGTCAATCTTTGCTTGCAATAATAATAATAATCAGGTAACCCTGGATAATGTTAATGAGTCTACCCGCACAGCTCAATCAAAGTCTATGAATAATAAACAATCTGATATAACAGATGATGGACTTATTAAAAAGTGGATTATGGGAGATGAATATATAGACCTAGTTCAAACAGGGACTTTTGAAGCTGTTTTGGATGGGATACATATAGAGGGTAAATGGGGCTTGTCTACTGGAACCGATGATAAAAAAATACTTGAATTGTTTGGAGAGGAAGATAGTGACTTAGATGGGGTGGCTCAAAGTTTTCACAAAAAATATGAACTAATTAGTGTTTCTTATGACCGTCTTATTGCTGTTGATGCAGCAGGGAATACGATAAATTTCTTGTCGGGCAATTAAGTTCATAAACACTTTAAAGTTTAAATCGATAAACTCAACTATTTTTTATGGTTGAGTTTTTTTATGTCAATAAAACAAAAAACTATCACAGGAATTAACTTTTTTAATGAACTATCGTAGATAAGTTTACCAATCAGATTTATTTTTGATCTTGATAATATGCATAAACCCTAACTGACATGAATCAAAAACAAGTTTTCTCTACAATATTTCTAATTGTAAACATGGTATTTTCATGTTTTGCAACTTCCCAAGTTCAATTAAATTCTTGTTTCAACATTTCTAGTTTTGAACACGAGGATACATATCTCCTTCTAGCACATAAATGGGAGAGTGGGGCTCTTTTTTTGGATTTGAAATTAAATGGAACTTTTGAAGCCTCTTTAGATGGCAATGATGTTATATACGGCAATTGGGAATTAAGGTCCAATCAAGAAGTTTTAGTTTTACTCAATGATCCTGTTGATGAAGATGTTTTTTCAATTGAATTTACTTTGTCAGATGTTTCTTTTCATTCTATAAAAGTTATTAATTCTGATGGGAAAGAATTTTTTTTCGTGGCTGTAGAATAATAAAGGATTGAAACCAAAACATAGAAAAGCCGCAATGATTTATTTCATTGCGGCTTTTTGTTTATTGTATTTGACTTATTTGTTTTCTATAAAATCAGTTTCAGAAAAATCTGCAGATGCTTTTTCTTTAGCGTTTATGTCTGGCATAATATTTTTCCGTTGTACTTTTGAAGACGATGACTTGCCTTTTGAATCAACATGCATAGCTTCTTGCTTGATGGATTTAGCTCTTTTTAATTTATTATTAAAATTAGGGTCGTAATCAATGCCCATGGACGCTGGCTTTCCGTATGCTTCAGGTGTATAATACTTTCCTTTTAGCTTTGTGGGTTTTTCAAATACTTCATTTGAGTAATTTTTTCCGTTCATGTCGTAATAGCGAATAGTCGGATCATTGCGTTGTGCATGTATAGTCCAGGATACTTTTGTATTGGGTGCACCAGCAATTGAAAATTGGTTGTTTGTAATCTCTTCTGCTATATATGGTTGAGTTGGGGTGCCGATTGCCGTGAGTTGATAACTGGGGTTAATGTTCACCGCATCAAAATATTCAGGCAATTCAACAATTGCCATACCATTTGCATCGAGTTTAACAATACCTCTGTAAAGATTTAGAATTTCGTTGGATTCAATAGAATAATGACGAAGGGCTTTGTTTTCGGGGTCTAGTGGATAATCTATAGTAAAAGGTTTCGCGCCAGTAGAGGTCATGTCTCCAGTTGATTGGACGCCAAAACACCAGGCATAGTTAGTTCCATTTTGCCAGCCCTGAACACCGTAATAACCCCCTACGCCACGTATGCCAATTCCATACCCGGGGTTGGCGGCTTCATAAGAGAAACCATATATTGCAGCAGGGTCATTAAGGCCATTAGGATTTGCAAAACCAAGTATTGCTTCACCAACCTCATTGCCATTATTAAAAGCAATAATAGCGGGGTCGCCACCGTTTACTGAACCTTGAAAAGCAGATTTGTAACCTGCTGTTCCTGTTCCTGAAGCCATGTGAGAAGCTGAAATACAAGAATATTCACTTGTAGTATTTCCTGGGCCAGCAGCTGTAGTAGGCGTGCCTATAAAAACATCTATCGCATTCCCTATTGTGCCATTATGCTGGACTTCTACTGCATTACCACCACCACCACCTCCTCCAGGAGCATTGGCATCATATACCACAAATAATCCTATTGTATTTGTATTAGCTGCTGGGTTATTTACTACAAATGTCCCACCACCACCATTGGTGCCTGTTGATATGCCATAAACCGCTTCGCCTTCAGTTTGAGAATACAAACCAATTCCTGTGCCTGAATGAAAAATACTAACTCCGAGGTCAGTATTTGATGTGTTGCCCAATGCTACCTGAAGCCCTCTTCCAAGGCCGTCGTTAGAAATGGCTTGAGCCATTGCACTAGAGGCGGGATTAGTTAGTCCAACATATGATCCCATTCCATTGCCTCCATGAAAAATGGCATTCCCTATAGCAGTATTGTTCCCGTCCATATCTATTTCAATACCCCTAGAGAAAGGGTCGGTGCCATCCTGGTCAATATAAATCGCTGTTCCTCCTCCAGCGCCTGTGTTTGTCATGTTTAGCATTGTGCCATAACCAGTACCAGCATGATTAATTTGTAAGCCCGAAAAATTATTGGTAGCTGATGTCATATTTGTAAATTGTCCAGCCCCAGAATTATCATGTTGAATATAAATTCCCTCTCCATTTCCATCTTGTTCTAAACGGATCCCATCAGCAGTACTAGTAGTTACATTCATGTCTATGTTTAGTCCACGCCCAAAGGAGTTGTTAAATATCCATGCAGCAGAAGAAGTATTGCTTGTATTTGATGGGAAAGCTAAAATCGTATTTCCGGTTGCACCAGAGTGATCTACTTGCAGGGCTGTTACACCTGCTGTTTGAACAATCTGTGTTTTTGTTGTGGGGGTTGCAGTCCCAATGCCAACATTTTGGCATATAATCTGAGTTGACCCTAGTAAATAAAATGCTAGAATAAGTGTAGTTGTTTTAGTCATAATTTATTATTTAGTTGGAAGAATTATTTGTCATTAAAGAAAATTAGGTTTTATAAAGGCATAAGCATATAGATGCTAGACACTACTTTTCCTCCATGGGAGGATGTGTGTGTTTAACATTCCATTACCAGATAGTATTATTATAATTTGGGAAGATTCGGGGGTTTCGCCTGCTTTACACACAATATAAGGATTTTTATTTTAATTTTTGCCATTTTTGGGGATAAAATCCTATTGTACTTTTTTCTTTATTAATAATCTAATATTTTTAATGATGAAATCTATGCTTCAAAAAACAATCAGAGCCATTTTTCAATTAATATATCCTAAATTGTGTTTTGCTTGTTCTAAGTACCCAGTGCTACAAGATTGTTCAATTTGTATTAGTTGTCAATACAAGATAACGCCCACTAATTATCATCAATTGGCAGACAATCCGGTATTGGAAAGATTTTGGGGCCGTGTTGAATTACAACATGCTTCAAGTAGTTTTGAATTTATCAAGGGTGGTTTGCTACAGAATCTTATTCATCATCTTAAGTATGAGAACAGACCTGAAGTGGGGGTTGAATTAGGGAAAATGCACGGGTCAAGGCTCGTTAAAACAGAGCCATACAATAGCGTTGATTTTATTATTCCTGTACCTTTACACGCGCATAGAAAGCATAAGAGAGGATATAATCAAGCAGCAATGTTTGCTGAAGGATTATCAATTAGCATGAGGAAAACCTGGACAGGAAGTCATTTGATTAGGACAGAAAACACTCAAACTCAAACCCAAAAATCACGAATTGGCCGTTTTGAAAATGTCGAGAAGGCATTTGAAGTGGTTTCCCCAGAGCGTTTACGCAATAAACATCTTTTATTGGTTGATGATGTTATCACAACTGGTGCTACATTAGAAGCCTGCGCTATCAAATTATTGGAAGTGGAAGGAGTAAAAGTAAGTGTAGTAGCTATAGCTTTGGCGGGATAAAAACTTATTGAAAAATCGTTTAAATTTTGAAGCAATTTCTATAGCTCTTATCTAAAGATATATATTAGTCTTTTTGTTTTTGATTTTATGGGGTTGATATTTTTAATTTTTATAACTCAATTAGATTTTTTAAATAAAAAGTCTTAGATAAAAGTATTATATAAAAGAGTATTTTGTTACATTCATTCCATATTTATAATTGATCGACGTATCTGTTAATAGACATTGGAATTGACGGTACTACTTTAAGGGGATGTGTATTTAATAGCAATATGATCATTATTGTTTTTGATGCCTCCTCAATAAATAATAATAAATAAATGGGAGAGTCCACAATCAAAAAATTCGGAACTTTTGGAGGGGTGTTTACCCCTACTTTGTTGACGATTCTTGGTGTAATAATGTATTTGCGCTTGGGATGGGTAGTAGGGAATGCTGGACTTCTGGGAGCATGGTTAATAATAATTATTTCATTTTTGATAACAACCTGTACAGCTCTATCTATGTCTTCTGTAAGTACAAATATACGCATCGGAGCAGGAGGAGCGTATGCAATTGTTTCTAAGTCTTTGGGACTTGAAATAGGAGGCAGTTTGGGAATCCCAAGATATATTTCTCAGGGGCTTGCAGTAACCATGTATATTTTTGGTTTTAGAGAAGGATGGTTGTCTGTTTTTCCGGGACATAATGCCTTTCTCGTTGATATTGTAGTTTTTGTTTTGCTTTTTGCCATTGCATATAAAAGTGCCAACCTTGCGATTCGAACACAATACATTATTATGGCGATAATATTATGTTCTTTGATTTCAATTGTCCTTGCTGCTTATTATGGTTCAATGGAATATTCAACTATTGATGCTGCCAAATGGGGCAATTTCAAAGGCTCAATAGAAAATGATTTTACAGGGACTAATTTTTGGCTGGTCTTTGCTGTTTTCTTTCCTGCTTCCACAGGCATAATGGCTGGGGCTAACATGTCAGGGGAATTAAAAAACCCTCGTCATAGTATACTATATGGGACAATGTGGGCAGTTGGTATAAGTTTTGTCATTTATATGCTCCTTGCATATTGGGCAGCTAGATCGGCAACAGAAACAGAACTTTTGACTAATTATAATATAATGATTGACAGGTCATTTTATGGTCCTGCTGTGATTGCTGGTGTACTTGGTGCTACCTTTTCTTCAGCTCTTGCTTCTATTGTAGGTTCTTCTAGAATACTTCAGGCTATGGGGGAACATGATGTTATTCCAAAAGGCAATTGGCTGGCAATTCGAAATAAATCAGGGGAACCTAGAAACGCTATGGTTGTTACAGGAATCATGGTTTTTGTTACCATGTTAATGAGAGATCTGAATGCTATAGCACCATTGGTTACGATGTTTTTTTTAATAACATACACAATGTTAAATTTGGTAGTTATAATAGAACAAAATCTTGGTCTTGTTAGCTTTAGGCCAACTTTTAAGATTAATAAAATTATACCTTGGATTGGGCTAATAACTTCTATTTCGGCTATGTTTATTATTAATGCTATGCTGAGCCTGATTTCTGTTTTAGTAGTATTTGCCTTTTATTTTTATTTGACAAAGCGGGATTTAAATGCTCCTTTTGAAGATGTTAGAAGTGGATTATTTGTGTCTTTTGCAGAATGGGCAGCTAAAAATGCCTCTTTATTGTCCAGGCGTCAGGAGCGCGCATGGAAACCCAATTTACTTGTTCCGGTTACAAATGCTCAATTGGTTCACGGAGATTTTTATTTCCTAAAAAATATTGCTTATCCAAAAGGATCTGTTAAGTTGATGGGAATAGGTACGGGGAGTAAAACCGAAGAGTTGTCAACAAGTTTATTCAGCATTAGTCAGGCATTCCAAAAAAGAGGAGTTTTTGGGTCGTGGAGTGTATTGAGAACCAATGAATTTGCTAAAGGGGTTAATTTTGGAATTCAAGCATTAGAAGGTGCTTTTTTTAACCCAAACATTGTTTATCTAAATTTAAGGAAATGCAATGAGTCACCAGAAGAGTTGAGTACAATTATTAAAGAAGCAATTTTTTCTAAAATTGGAGTTTTACTTTTTGTCCCACATTTAACATCTGGGTTTGGACAAAGACAAACTATTAATGTGTGGATAAGAGATCGAAGTCCAAGATGGCAGATATCATGGGATATAGGAAACCTTGATCTTTCTATACTTATTGCATATAAACTGCAGCTCAATTGGGGAGCAAATATACGGCTTATTACTGTAATTGAAAATGAAGAAGAGATGGCACAGGCAAGAAAATTCATGGATGGTTTAATGGATTTAGCAAGGCTTCCTCAAACTGAAAAAATTGTAGTTTCTGGGAATTTCTTTGATTATTTGAAAAAAGCCCCCATAGCCGATTTGAACATCTTTGGAATGCTGCCTGAGCCTGATTTTGATTCCATATACAAAGTGTCGGAGCAAACCAATAGTTCCTGCTTGTTTGTTAGAGATTCAGGCTATGAAAATGTTATGGCTTAAGCCTAAGAAATCTCCTTTACGCTTATGATTGCCAACCATCCCCATCTTCGTTGATATCTAGTTTAGAGTATTCAATTCGAGAGGTAGCTTTCTGTTTTTCTCTCAAAAAAATTAGTTTTGCTATAGCTTTATGTGGAGCTTGTTCAGATTTTGGAGACAAGGCATGGTGCACCTTTTCTTCATTAATATCTAAACGGTATAAGAGGTAAAACAAACGATTTAAATCAGTATCAAGTAGGTCATATATATACCTGTTCAAAAAATCTAATAGTTCTTCTTCAGTAATATTTTCAGGTACATGATCAATGTCAAAATCTTTTTTTACAAAAGTGGTTATTTGTTTTAATATTAATGTCTTTTTGTTCATAATGATCTGAAAATAAACATGTTTTCAAGCATGAGAAAAAAATAGTTCCCCTAAACCAAGTCTTTCCTAAGTTTCTTGCTTAAATGGGAAAGAAAGAATAAATGTAGTACCTGCGCCTAATTCAGATTTTATGTCTATACTGCCACCATGCGCAATAACTATAGCCTGAACATAACTAAGGCCCAATCCGAAGCCCTTTATATCATGTAAATCTCCGGTAGGCACTCTATAGAATTTATCGAAAATATATTTTCGAGTTTCTTTATCAATACCCAAGCCATTGTCTTCAATTTCAATTTGAAAGCCATTGCCGGAATTTTTTGTTCTAATAAAAATAATTGGTTTCTCAGGGGAATATTTGTTTGCATTGTCTAAAAGGTTATAAATAACATTAGTGAAATGGGTCTCGTCGGCTTGAATGACAGAATTAGTTGCACTCAATTCAAGGGTTACCTTTCCTCCTTTTTGTTCAACTTGTAACGAAATTTTTTCCGCTGCACTTAAAATTATATCATCGGCATATACTTCTACTAAATTAAGTTTAAATTCCCGTTTATCTATTTGTGCCATTTGCAATACTTTAGCAACCTGGCTATTCATTCGTTTGTTTTCTTCTTCAATGATATTTACAAAGCGCATTGCTTTTAAAGGGTAATTTTTATTTATCCATTGTTTTATTGTGTTTGTAGCAATAGAAATTGTGGCAATAGGAGTTTTAAATTCGTGTGTCATATTATTTAGGAAATCGCTCTTCATTTCAGATAATTTTTTCTGCTCTACAATTATTTTAATCGTATAAACAAAACAAAAAACAACAATTCCTGTAAACATAAATGTCCCTATTAAATTAAACCATAAGCTACTCCAAAGAAAGCTTACCTTAGTAGGAAAATCAATATATAGCCTTGCAATATCTTCATTAGAGCTTGGAAATAAACTAATAGAATATTTATAATCTTCTACCGTAGTGTATCGCGGCTTAAATTTTTTATCATAGATGGATTTCATTACAAAATCTCTTTCCTTTTTAGAATGTACAGCATATACATACGGAGAGATAATACCTTTTTCCACTAATTCTTGCCTTAATAGGGTGTCAAGTGCTTTAATACTAATACGTTGTTGAATAGGGATATCTTTTACTATGCCATGATGAACAAAAAATCGTTCAAAATGGATCATGTAAGAATCTTTATGTTTCTTATTTGACCAAGTGCGGGTCGTTTCCGTCGTTTTAAAATTATTGGACAAATGCTGCACATCTTTAGATGTTAAAGTGTCTCCTGGGGAGAATTTAAAAGTAGCATTAGAGTCTGAAAGATAGTAGTCTGAAATTTCTTCAACTTCAAGCGTTGATGCAATTTGTCTTGAATTATCATTAGCAATAATTGTAGTCAATCGAGGCAAATCATATAATGCGGCTGTTTTGTCTAATTCTATTTGTTCAAGCTTTGATACAGTACGATCAAGTGCATTATGTACGTTTCCGTCAAATAAATTTCTATTAAGCTGAAATGTAGAAATAATAGAATAGACTTGCATCCCAAAGATGCCAACCAATGCAGTACTAACAAGAACTATAATTTTCAAAATTGCCTTTTGAGTCATGATTTGTTTTATTGGTACATAAATTAGTGTGTGTTGTGCGAATAAAGAATTAAGGAGAGTAATTGAGAAATATGAATAAAATATTCCAGATGAATTAAATTTCGAAAATTAATAAAAAAAGGTAGCCCTAGGAGATAGATTAGTTCTCTGAGCGCATTTAAGCTCCATCTCCTCTAAGTTTTCTATATCGTTTTCTCGCTTCATTAATGTATAAGGAGCCTGGGTGATCAAACAGAATCTTTTCGTAAAGTTCCATTGCTTTTTTAGTTTCGCCCATTCTTTTTTCATAAATTTTCGCCATTTTGAATATAGCATTATCAACTAAAATGCCATCCTTGTATTTAGTGGGTATTTCTTTCAATAAGTTAATTGACGTACTATATTCACGTTTTTTTAAAGCAATTTCAGATTTAACAAGTAAAATGTCATCGCCTAAACCATGTTCTTTATGTTTGGACATGATACTATCCATGAGAATAATAGATTCTTCAAATTTATTTTGAAAAGTCAATAAATCCGCTTGAGCAAAAAGTTGCATAGGTAATGCAGAAGTGTCAAGGGCGTAGTGTTCAAGAATAAAAACTGATAAATCAATCGCATTATTTGAAATTAGTTCGGATGTAGACCCCTTAAGAATATCTAATTGGTCTTGAGCCCATTCAAAGTCGCCTTTGTAATAAGATAATTTAGCATTTTTGTATCTCGCCATATCACCTAATGGGGCATCTCTCATTTCTTTGTCTACCTGCGAATAAAGAAGGCTTGACTCCCAAACTTCTCCTCGCATTAAGTAGTAGTCGCCTAAGTCAATTTTTGCCTCTGCTTTAGCAATTCTTGGGAGGCGCTTCATTGTAACAACCGTGTCAAGAATAGAAATTGCTTTGTCAAGGTCTTTAAGATAAAATGCTTCAAGTTTGGCCATTTCTTGCATTATAGTAGCCGTAGAGGAGCTTCTCCCAAATTCATTTAGGAAGGACAAATAGTCGCCTTCTAATTCCAGTAAATCATCTTGTGTGTATTTAAAACCTTCAACTAGTTTGTCGCGCTTAGCTGCCAGCAGGTGCCTTTTGGAATCTACATAATAAGGACAGTTTATCCCCTTTTCAGTGATAATGTAATTATAGGCTTTGATTCCAGAATTATATGATTTCTCGCGAATTGCTGTTTGTGCTAGTTTGTAAATACGATTGCCATTTTCTATTAATCTTTTATCTAGGGCTATAGATTGAGTAAGGGCGTTTTCAAAATCTTCTTGCTGAATAAATACCCAAATTAACATCTCTGGATAAATGGAGATTTCAGGAGATTTATTAATACGTGCGTATAATTGTTTTTTTAGTTCAGAAAGCCCATCAACTTCAGATAATTCTCTCTGAAAAAAAGCTTGGATATTTGTCATTCTGTTGGGCAAATATTCTAGGCAATTTAAATAGCTTTCTATCATTTTTGGAAGATTCCCTTTTAGGCGATAAACAGAACCTAATTCATAGGCAAACATGTTTTTAATCTTCATCAATTTCGAACCCTTCTCATAAGTTGAAATCGCATAAACATAATTTTTATTTTTTACAAAGGCATTTGCAAGCCGCACAATTTGGACTTGATTTGGCCCAAGTAATTTTATTGCTTTTTCATACTGTTCATCAGCTTTGTCTCTCTTGCCTTGTCTTTCATAAAGTGTACCTCCGCATACATAACGTTCTATTTTTTCAGGAGCTGATTTGATAGATTTTTTTACCATTTTCTCTCCTTCTTTATAATCTTCTAACTCAAGAAGAGTCAAAAAATAACGCTCAAAGAAATAATCATTTGTGCGATTTCTTTCATGAAGCTCTTTGTACAAAACAGCTGCTTTTTCAAATTCTCCATCAGAAAAATATTTTCTTGCCAGAGATGCTTTTTGGGCAGTTCCATTTTGGGCAACAAATAAAAAAACAATCGGAAGTAAAAAAAATCGGAACATAAAAAAAATTAAAAATGTATTAAATAGATGTTATTATATAGTAATGCAATGATCATTTATATATCTTGCTAGTAAACTATTGATTAACAGCGGTAAAACATGTTTTATACCGAATGTAATAACATACCTAACTACAAGATACGTTTTTGAACCAAAATAGTTGTTTGCTATATGTTTTTATAACTTAAATTTAACTTAATAAATACTATCTTTGATTATAGCAGACGAGCGTATTAAAAGAATTTAAATTGTAGTAAAGTAACTTTTTTATTCTTAAAGTAACATAAAAAATAAAACAAATTAATAACAATTCCGCTTAAATCTAAAAGCAAACAAAGTCTTTTAACCGTCAATGCGGATAATGTTTTATATCGTTCAAAGTTTATTAAACTAAGTGTTTTGAAACTTTTTAAACATTTTAGTATTTTTGCTCTTGGTCTATTATTTATGTTATTTTCACCTTTTTTGATATAAAAAACAACCTAATTAATTTGTTGCCTACTAATAACTCTATCTAAAATAGATTTAAGTAGATGTATCATTGATCAAAATTACCAATAAATATATTTTATGAAAAACAAACTACTTATATTATTTTGCTTAGGGGGTGCTCTCCTAGGTAGCATTAATGCTCAGACCAATAAACAACTAGCTAAAGATTTTGGATTGTCTATTGTTCAAAGTTTTTTTGATGGGAATTGCGATTATATGTTTGATAATTTAGATGTCAATATTACAAGTATTGAAGGCGGCCATAAAATTGCTATTACCGATAAAATGAGAAAATTATTTTGTTCTGAAAGCCCATTGCGAGCCGATATAGAACTAACTTATACTATGTATGAAGAAAACTATGCACCAAAAATATACGATATGAATGAACTGGCTCAAAAATATCCTGAATGGCAGGCTCATTTAAATCTTGAGAAAGGTGATTTTTTCTTTGATGGAGCTCATCCGGCAGCAGCAGGGAATATACGATTGTTTACAGCTGGGGATATGGCAAGGTTTGCTTTGAGAAAAATAAATGGTGATTGGAAAATTATTGCTATCTAGAGCAATTAAATTCTGAGTATTATTACACCTTAGTTTAATTAACTATGATATTACTTAGATCTTAAAATCTAATCAGGAGCGTTATTTTACTTCACTTTATCATTTACAATGGCCCCAATAATTAATAGGATTTAATCTCTTTTTTGTGATTGTTTTTTTATTTGAGCTATTATTAAAAAGGATCAAAAATACTTTGCTCAAATATAATAGTTCAGAGTTTAATATAATATCTTAAACACCAAGAATTCAAATTTGATTCACTATGAAAAAAATAGTCCCTTTAGCACTTATTTTTGTTAGTCTTGCAGCAGTTATTTTCTGGAAAAGTAAGAACGCTGGTCATGTAAAAGATAGCTTTGCAGACAATCTTCATACACAATTTGCATTTGAGGATATTGCAAAGGTAGAGAGGGTTTTCATGGTTGATCGAGACGGGAATCAAGCATTATTAGAACGGAACAAAGATTTGAATTGGACTTATACAAATAAAGTAACAGGGAAAAAATATAGAGCGAACCCTAGTGGTATTTATATGCTTTTGGAAACAATTCGCAAAGTTAGGACTAGAGAACCCGTTGCGAAGCCAGCATTAGACAATGCTGTTAAATCACTCTCTGTTAAATCCACAAAAGTCGAAATCTATGACAAAAACAAACGTAAGTTAAGGGTTTATTATGTGGGGGCAATGACAAGTGGGGGAACGGGGAATTTAATGATTATGGAGGGAGCTAATAAACCATACGTTGGATATATCCCTAACTTTCAAGGCACAATTGGCACTCGATACATAACAACTGAGGTTGATTGGAGAGATAAAGCGATTTTTAGGGCAGATCCCAAATCATTAGAATTTATTAAATTAGAATATCAACACCCCTCTCAAAAAAATGAATCTTTCAAGATATCAAAAACTGCTAAAGATCAATATATTGTTGAGGCTGTTGACGAAAGTACTCAAATAATTGATGGTAGATTGATAAACCAGGATAATGCAGATGTTTATTTTGAAGATTTTGATGTTATAGCGGCAGAAAAAATTCTTTATGACAAAAGACTTAGGGATTCTATTATTACTACCACGCCTTTTGTAATCGTTACTTATAAAACTAGTTACCACAATGAGCCACAAACCTTTCGACTGTATTCACTTTATAATCCTAACGCTGATAGGGGGGATGGGCGAGTTGGTCATAGGGAAAAAATCCAAAGGTACTTTATTGACATAGATGATGATAATTTTTTCCTGGGGCAGCATATTGTAATTCGTAAAATTTTATGGGGATACTCATTTTTCTTTCAGAAAGAAGCTGTTAAGTTAATGGAAGACGAAGCAATGACTAAACGATCATTTCCTGAAGAAAAAGAAAAAGAACGTAAGGAGCGAAATAAAAGAGCTGAAGAATCGAAATAAAATTCATAATAAAAGATACTTTTGCTGCAACATTCGAATCCGGACAGCAAGTTTGTTTTCTTGCCAACCATATTAAAGATGAATAGAGAGTTTCTTATTAATATATTTTTATTAATTGGCATTAATCTAGTAATTAAGCCATTTTATATTTTTGGTGTAGATCTTAAAGTTCAAAACGAAATAGACAATTACGGGCTGTATTTTGCCTTGGTGAATTTTTCATATATTTTCCAGATATTTACGGATTTAGGGATTCATCAATACAATAGTAGGAATGTTGCACAAAATGATTATTTATTTGAAAAATATTTCCCACATATTTTATTGATTAAAGGTGGTTTGTCTTTGTTTTTTCTCATTCTTTCTTTTAGTGTAGCTTTTGTTATTGGATATCAAATTGAAGAAATGCACCTATTAGGGTTTCTATTGTTTAATCAAATATTCATTACGTTTACTTTCTTTTTTCGATCGAATATTGCCGGACTTCAACACTACCGACTCGACAGCTTATTGTCTATATTGGATAAATTGTTGATGTTGATAATTTGTTTGCCTTTGCTTTGGGGCCCATGGCTCCAGTTTTTTACTTTAGAGAAGTTTATTTATGCTCAAACTGTTTCTTTTGGTCTAACTACACTAATTGCATTTTTTCTAACAAGTAAATACCTAACAAGCAAATTAAGGTTCCGATTGAATTTTCCTCTTTTTGTTGCAATTCTTAAAAAAAGTATCCCTTATGCTTTAGTTGTCCTATTGATGAGTATATATACACGAGTAGATGTCGTAATGATAGAAAGATTATTGTTTGATCCAGTTAGTAAAGCAGGAATAAATCAGGCAAATATTTATGCAGCAGCGTACCGCTTGTTGGATGCCGTTAATATGGTTTGTTTTTTATTTGCAGGGCTTCTTTTGCCAATGTTTGCTAGAATGATAAAGAATAAGGAAAAGGTTAATGATCTATTACACTTAAGTGCACATATTATGATGGTTATTACGGTAAGTTTTAGTATATCATTTTGTTTTAATGCACAGGAAATAATGATGTTTCTTTATAACAATTATAGCCCTTCAATGACAGAGGTTGCGGTTTTACTGATGGTTGGTTTCAATGCAATTGGAGGTATATATATTATGGGGACATTATTAACTGCCAATGGCAACCTTCGGCAAATGAATATCGTCTTTTCAATAGGGATACTAATTAATATTTTTTCTAATTACTTTATGATTTTGTCTTTTGGAGCATGGGGGGCTGCAGTTTGTACTCTTTGTACTCAATCATTTGTTGCTTTAACAGAGCTTGAGTTAGTGCGTCGAAATTTTAAAATAGAGATAAAATTTTGGTATGTAGGGAGAATAATTTTATTTGTATTGGGCGTTTATGCAATAAACTACGGATTAGAACAAATAAAAATATTATGGCTAATTCGATTTATTCTTGCTGGTATTTTTTGTGTAATATGGGCTTTCTGTTCAAAAATGCTCGAATTTCAACGTGTTTTATCGTTGATTAGACCAATAACAACATAATTTTTTTACTTTTGCAAGGCATAATTATAAGTGTTTTATTATAAATAATATTATGGTTAAAGAAAAAAACAACTATACTTTATTAGATATCATTGGCATTCTATATCGATGGAAAAAACCATTATTGGTTTTGGTACTTGTATCTGCTTTAGGATCAATTGTTGCGAGTTTGTTGCTTGATGATTATTATACTGCATATGCTACTTTTGTGCCAACGAATGAAGAACAAAAACTTTTTGATTCTGCTGGTAACTTAACGCTTTATGGAGGAGATGATGCAGTTAGTCGCGTATTGATTTTTGCAGAGTCTGCCCCCTTTGTGAATTATATGATTCATGAATTTAATTTAGATTCAGTATATAACATTGATGCTTCTACCCCAAGAGGGCAAAATAAAGTAGAAAAGCGCTTTAGAAAGTTGTATGATATTAAACGCAACAAACATAGCGGGCTGGAAATATCTATTCAGGATAAAGATCCTGAAGTTGCCTTTACAATGGTAAAAAGAGCCCTAGATAAAATAGAAGTTTTATATAGAAATGCTACAGCCCAGAATAAAGAACTAATAAAACAAACTTATGAAAAAGCGATTCTTGAAAAAGAAAAAGAACTTATTGTAGTAGCAGATACTTTAACTCGTTTGAGGAAAAAGTTCAATATTTTTGATGTAGCATCTCAGAGTGAATCTTTATCTGCTATGCTGTCGAAACTTGAAGGCAATTTGGTTTATGATGAGGCTAAGCTAGCCGCTTTTATAAAATATAAAGCTCCTAGGGATTCGATTGTTAACGTTAAAGCAAGAATTGAAGGAGCAATTAAACAACAAAAATTGATGAGGGGTGGTTTAAGAAACAATGAAAATATAGAGACATCTTCGGATATTTATGCTTTTAATAGGGGACGAGATCTTATTATTTACTGGGAGACCAAAATCACCAACTTAAACGAAGAATTATCTTTAATAATAACACAGTTTGCCAAGTTTAAAACCCATGCATATTCGAATATTGCAGGGATTATTATCTTGGAACCTGTTCAGGTGCCGAATCTCAAGTCATACCCTATTCGTTCTTTTATTGTTGTTGGCAGTATATTGGTTTCGATAATTTTGGGTGTTATTGGGGTTTTAATTTTGGACACGTATAAACGTGTAGACTGGGAAGAAGTTCTATATGAAAAGCCAATTAATCATACATAAATACTCTTATCTTTTATTTAAAGGATATGCTTTTTCTATTGTACTAAGTACAATATTGGCAATCTTTTTTGAAACCCCATTGCCTCTTTTGTTGCCGATAGCAATGTTGATTTGTTATCAGGTATTAGTAGATTATGAGAAATTATATCTTCTTTTATTTTTATGCCTTCCTTTATCAACGGAGGTCTTTATTACGGACCATTTAGCAACTGACCTACCAACAGAACCGCTAATTATTGGTTTAATGCTTATTTATGTGTTTGTGTGCTTAACAAAACCATATCTAATTAATTCAAAGTTTATTAGGCACCCTTTGTCGATTTTAATATTACTCCATTTGTTTTGGATAGCACTGACTACTTTTACTTCATCTGAAATTGGGTTTTCTTTTAAATTTTTGTTGGCAAAAATATGGTATATAGTCACCTTCTTTTATTTTACACAGCTTATTATTAAAGATGAAAAAAAAACAACCTTTATACTTTGGTTAATTGCAATACCTTTAACGATAGCAACGACAAAGGTAATAATACACCATGCGATACTTGAATTTGGCTTTAAAGAGATTAACGAGGCATGTCCTCCCTTTTTTAGGAATCATGTAAATTATTCAGCTATTCTCACAGTTTTCTTCCCCTTCTTGTTGTTTCTGAACAAATGGTCAAATGGATTATCGAAAAAAACAATTCAAGTTTTTCTTATTATTATAAGCTTCGGTATTTTAACTGCATTCACTAGAGCCGCATATGTGGCATTAATCTTTGCATTTATAGCTTATTGGGTTTTTAGGTTGAGATTGGCAAAGCTTGCAATGTTAATTTCTACTATAGTAGTTTTTGGTTTGATATCTTTTTTGATTACAAAAAATAAATTTATGGAACTAGTTCCTACTAGTCAAACTGTAGCTCATGTTGAGCTTTCGGAACTCGTTGCATCAACAGCTGAATTGGAGGATGTTTCAACAATGGAACGCTATTATCGGTGGATAGCAGGTGCCCAAATGGTTGTTGAAAAACCATTACTGGGATTTGGGCCGGGGAATTTTTATTACTTTTATAAACAATATACTCTTAATAAGTTTTCTACTTACGTGAGTGATAATCCGGAAAAATCAGGCATTCATAATTATTATCTTATGACTCTCATAGAGCAAGGTGTTTTTGGCCTTGTCATTTTTTTAATCTTGATATATTACATAGTAATACATGGTGAGAGAATTTTTCATGAATCGGAAAATAAAAAGAGAAAAGACTTGGTAATGGCCACATTGCTTTCGGTTATTATAATAGATTCTTTTCTGGTCATGAATGATATGATTGAGACCGACAAAATCGGTTCTTTCTTTTTCTTTAATATTGCTGTTTTGGTAATTATTGATCTTTTAAATAAAAAAGAAAAAACAGAATTTAATTTACACTCTGGGGAATGTTAGGCCAACTAGCCAAAAATAAAAAAGCATGTTAATTAATAAGAACCAAAGTACTTCCTTGAAAACCATTCAAAAGACAATAAAGCAAGAAGGCTATAAAAAATCCACTTAAGGTGAATCATAGAAAGTGTTTTAATTGTTTCATATAACACAGGCTTTGCAACACCTTTGGTAGTAATCAAATTGGGCAGTTCTGATATTTGGTGTGGATAGAGTACCTCCCCACCATTTTTTGAGCTAATGAGATGTAGTAACTGATGATTAGCTGTTGTTTCAAAAACTTCTAATTGTATCGACTTGACACTAAAAGCACCGCCTGATTTGAGTTCTTCACCATTAAAAACCGTAGAAGCCTCAAATTTGTAATTCCCTTCAGGTAAGCGCCCGGCATTAAGTATATAGCTAAATTCTGTTTTACTAAATGTAAACGGAAATTCTTCTCCTTTCCCATTGGTAATCACTAGCCTTGCTTCTGGAGTGTTAATTAATTCATAATTGCTGTTATATAGCTCTGCATCAATAATAATAGATTCATTCTCATTGTATAATGTATTTCCTATAAAAGCTCTGAATTTTCTTTTGTCTTCTTTTGTACTCAAATACTGAATAACTTTACCCAAAAGATTATCGAATAGATTATTTGATTGATGTTTGACATAATCAAAAATGCGCCACTTCCATATCCCTTCACCAGTTAAAATACCTTTTTTTATTCCTTCCTCTTCTCCTAGTAGCAACAAAGGGTACTCAGTATTAATGGACCCGATTCGTTGACCTAGCATAGTAGTTGCATTCCCATTGGCTTTAAAATTGGCAAAAGGAGTAGTTATTGGAGGAAATTGAGGAATTAATTCTTTGGTTTTGTCTCCAAGTGTGAATGTAATGAAATTAGACAACAGGACCGCTTCGGCATCATTTGTTTGTTTCCCATTACCACTTATTGACATTAGTGATTGACTTTTGTTTAAGTTAGGCAGGTTGGTTAATGAACCTATAATGAAAAGATGAGGAATTTTTTGAGTGCGTAAAATTGTCAAAACATTAGCGATAGCATTTCTGTTACTTGGGAGTTGGTGTAAAACCACAAAATCATATTCATCGATAATTTCTGTTATTTCATCAGCATAACTGATTTCAACTTCATAGTTTTTATTGTTGACAATTGTGCGTTTTATAGTTGCTATATCAGGGTGAGGGGATTCAGCAAGTAATAATATCTTTTGGCGAGCATCCAATACATCGATATAAAAATTCTTTGAGTTGTTTTCTTCTGTTGATTCACCTTCAATAGAACTAAGAGAAATTGTATATTTTTGGACACCACTTTTATTAGCTTCAAGTGTGACCTCCTGGCTAAGGAAAAAGTCGTTCTTGTCTATTCTGATAATCTTTTCTTGTAGTTTTTTGCCATTGCTGAAAATTGCCATTCTCGTATTAGAGGCACTGCAATTGATAGCAGAAATATCCACTTGCACATTAAATTGGTCGCCAAGATAAGTTATTTGGTTGTTGTAAATCTTTTTAAGCACAAGATCTTTTTGGGGTATTGTATCACCAAGGGCAATGCTAAAAATTGGTGTATTTAATTTGTCGCCCAAATAAACTGGATTGCTTCCTTGGTTATAAATACCATCTGAAGCCCAAATAATAGCACCTATGTTTTGATTGTTGTATAAGTCATACATTTCATTCATAAATGCAGATAAGTTTGTTGCTTTATCCGTATATGAAAAGTCTATTCCTTCCTTAACATCCGAACCCAAAGAGTAAACTTTAAGGTCATAGTCTTTCGCTAGTTTTTGACGGAGTGACTCAATGTCTTTTTGATATTTTGAACTTTGTTCACTATCCATTACTTGACCTATTGAAACAGAATTGTCTTGTGCTAAGACAACAATCGGAGGTTCTGTTTCTGTTGTTATATTTTTTATAACTGGAGAAAGTAATAATAAACAAATAATAGTAACTGTCAGAAACCTAAATAGCCCTAGACTTTTGTTTAATACTTTCGATTGTTTGCCAAAGCTATTATCTCTATAGTAAAATGCTACAGCATAAACCAACCCGACGAACACACATAAAGTAAGAAGCCAATATGAAGATTGGAATATTACGTTTGAAATAAATAATAAAATATTCACTATTGATGGATAGATTTAAATAAACAACAAGAGTTTTATTTGAGTTAATTTTTATAAGTAATAATCTAAACCCCCCAATGGCGGGAAGCCCAAAAAACTGAAGATAAAAATATTTTTACACTATAACCACGATTATTTTCGTGCTAATATACATTTAACAATTGGGAAAAGTATATGGCTGCACTAAAAAGTCGTTATAAATTTACATCGTTTTCCCTTCTTTACGTAGTTCTTTTTTTATCCCTTCCGTTATATCGTCCATTGCAATAGAATCACTGCCTCTTCTGAGTGCATTTAAAGAACAATAACGCAATATGTTGATAATGCTACCTCCCGTAATTTTAAAATCATTAGCGACAAGAGAAAAGTCAACATCTTTATCTTTTTTTACAGTTTTAAAACTATTTTCCCACAATTGAAACCTTTGTTCAATATTCGGCGCAGGGAAGTAAATGATCGATTGAAACCTACGGGTAAACGCAATATCCATATTTGCTTTTAGATTTGTAGCCAGTATTACAACTCCTGAGAAATCTTCAACACGTTGCAAAAGATATGCTACTTCCTGATTGGAATGTCGATCTTTCGAATCAGATGTGGCTGTCCGTTTCCCAAATAAGGCATCGGCTTCATCAAAAAACAGAATCCAATTTTTGTTTTCTGCCTGATCAAAAATATTAGCCATATTTTTTTCAGTTTCCCCAATGAATTTAGAAACGACCTGAGACAAATCAATCCTGTAAACATCTAAGCCCATTTGTTTCCCTAATAAGCATGCAGTTAAGGTTTTTCCAGTTCCTGGAGGGCCATAAAACAAAGATCGATATCCTTTTTTTAGTTGCTTGTTTAACCCCCAGTCATCCATGATCGTATTTTGATGTTCTAACCATGCAGAAATTTCAGCTACTTCACCTAAAACATGTGGATCAAGCACAAGGTCTGTCCAGTCTAGCTTTGTAGACAATCTTTTAGCCGGGAAATTTGCACTAAAATCAGGTTTGTATGCGTTGCCTGAAGTGAAAAAACTTAGGTATTCATCACTTAATTCCAAGCCGCTGCTAAACAATGGTTCATGTCCTTGGTTGAGATTAAGTTTAAGAATATTATTTTTGAAAAAAGTATTTTCGGGCTTGAATATATCTACAACTCGAATCCGTTCTTCTATACTTGAGCCTGCAATTAAAAAAGATGCAGTTTCACCAGTTGGCAAAAACCCACTATGATATCGACCCTTTAGCCCGCCAAACTCAGTATACACCCTATCGTACATTTTGTTTTTCAGAAAAAACCTATCTAAAACCTGAGGTTTAATATGGGGGGCAATGCTTAGTGCCAAAACAACTCGTTCTTTAAATCCAAAATTACAGTGTTTGATGATTCTGGCATAAAAAGACATGTCATCTTTTAATGAAGGGATGGGTACATCATAAACGCTGCCATACTTGCCTTGTTGATTGAAGCGCAAATCCATTCTGGTTTTAATTACTTCAGCCAGCCATTGCATTTCTAATTCTAAGGTTTTTGAATTTTGTTCAAGAGGTGATTGCTCCATGATTTTTATTGTAAATACAAAAATTAATTATTGTAATTGCTAATTTCTTATTTTTTTATCAAAAGCCCAAAGACTTTTAATGTTGATTGTATAGTATATATATTCTAGTGAGTAATAAAAAAGTATCCGGGCAGTTCAATATTATTCAAATATATAAATGGGCTAAATGGAACACAAAATAGATTGTTTCATAGTAAAATATCTTTACTGCCAGGGTGTGGGCAGGATATATCGTAAAGTTAGTGCTCCACGCGCAAGACTTAAACGAGGGTAGCCTATTAGGGGTTTCCAATCTATGCTAACACTTATTGGGACATGAGTAAAGGAGTATTCCATGCCAACTAATAATGTAAGCCCTCCTCCAAAAAAGATTTCACTTTTGCCTGATTCTACATATCCTCCGAAATATGCACCTCCTCCTGCAAAGCCAGAGAAGTTTGTGTCAAACCCAATGTCAAGATGGCAAAGCCATAAACCTTCCAAAACAAAGCCATTGTTTTCTGGGATGTCATATGCAACCATTGGGACATTTTCATCTAACTGAAACCCAGCTAACACCTCTAAAGCTTGTTGTATGTCAGGTGTGTAAAATATGAACCGTTTATAACTTGCTTCAAATGATGTTCCTGCACGAAAGCCAATAGTCTGATCGTAGTATTGGCCATTAACAATTGACCACGACCCAGTTAGAAATGTAATACTAAAAAAAAATAAAATCCTCATTCGTTGGTTTTTTAATTGTACAGAAGCGTTAACTTAATTCTTATGTATATTAAAAAAAGAAAAACTTGTTGATAGACACAAATATATTCTATTTCTTTAGTTTTTCTCATTTAGAATTATACTCTTATTAATTTTACAGAGGATAAAGATGTGAAATTAAGATGTGTGTATTATTTATTAATGTTTTTTGGGGAGTTATTGGATACATTTTGTATTTTAAAAGTCTTTTTTTAAAGCTTTTACCAGATAGGAGGATTGTTTTCTGATTTTCATTTTACTATCTGGAGATATAAATTTGATTTTGAGATATTAATTTTATTAAACTTGGCAAAAAAAAACAATAAACATATAATTGAACATCAAATAATTAATCTTGACATAGAAGGAGTTAAGGACTCAAAAGAGGTCAGTCAGATACAACAAGAACTCCTTTATATGTTCAGAACTAAGCTTGGTGAGGAATTAGATGAACTACTTACTAAATTATCTCCTCCTGGTCTTGACATCCAAATTGAAAACCTTGACCTTAATTTAGGCCGAGTTAAATATATAAATAGCCAGGAATTAAAAGTTTTAATAGTCAAGGAGTTTAAAAAAGTTGCTAAAAAGGCTATAAAAGAAAAAATAAAAACCATAAAGCAGACCACTTCCAATAAAGGCAGTAAACAAAAAATTTCAAAAGCAAATATTCTTGAGTTCTTTCTTATAAATGGTTATTATCCATTTTGGGCAAGCAAGCAAAATGGCTCTATCGAAGATATTTTTGATGAGTTGATAAAAAACAAGCCTAAAGAAGTTGCAAGAATTTTTTTTAAGCAAAGACGGAGCCAAAGGGTTCGAATGCGCATTTATCAACAATTTACGGCTGAACAATTGGCATTGCTTTTTGATCTTTTGTATGGGGAAAATGCTCAAGATGCTCAGAAACAAATTGGCATAATACAAAAACGATTGGGGGGCGGATCAAAAAAGGCTGTTATAAGTTCTGCTGTTGAATATGTCCTTAAAGGAGGCCCCCCACTGGCGAAATCTCCTCACAAAGAAAGGGTTTTCCTACAGGATGTTATTGAGGGTGTTCAAAATCGCCAGGTTTCAACTAAAACAAAAACCAAGGTCAGGTCAGGCTTTGAGGGAGAGTATCAGGATGTTCAGATTATTGAATACTTTCTTGAGCATGGCGCAATACCTAGTTGGGCAGAAGTCGAGTCTAAAAAATCTCTTCAGGAGCTATTTAATGATTTATTAGCTCGAAAACTTATTAGTTTGCAGCGCATGTTAGAGCGGAACTCAAAAAACACTAGATTCACTCAACGGCTTATTATGCAATTTTCAAGTAGTAGCGTTCTGAAATTACTTGAACCAACATCTGCAGATAATATTAGATTTATTGTTGATACTATTAAGGATTTTGAATTTCTAAGTTCTTTTAGACAAAATATTTCTGAAACCTTAAGTAAATCCCAGATTAAAACGGTGGTGTTATCTGAAGCCTTGAATCATTTTTTCCTTTATAAAAAATCTAAATTCATTAAAAAAACTTTTGTTAAATCTATAATAAAAGAATTTGCACTATTAACTCGGACAGATTATAATACTCTTATTAAGGAAAGTTATAAAAGTGTTCGTAGAAGGAGTAAGGATACGGCAATCTGTTCTACACTTGAGACCTTGGATGATAATCTAAAACAAAAGTTGGCAACAGAAAGGGAAGAGGTGCTCCAAGCCAAAAAAGAATATCGTAAAATTGGTAGAGAAATCAATAAGTTAAAAAAGAAAAAACAAAATGAACTGTCAACCTTAGAGCGAACGAGATTGAAGAAAATCAATATAAAGTTCAAGCAGTTGGAAAAAACTATAGAAGAGTTAGAAGATGTTGACATGCCTCTTGAAATAGAGCTACTTATTAGGCATAGACAGGAATTGAAATCAGATCTTAATGTTCATGCCGAAAAAGAAAAGGAGAAACATGCTAGTCGTTTAGAAAAAACTCAAAAAGAATTTGAAGACCTACAGCAATTAATGATGAAAGAGGTTCAGATCCTTCTTAAGGATAAAGAGAAGCTTAAAGATAAAGTAGGGACCATTGCAGAAAAAAGAATAAAAAGGGTTGACAATAGATTGATAAAATATAATCGTGCTGTTCAAAAAGTATCTGACCAGTTAATTTCAGACCAAAAAGGTCTAACTCTCATGTTAGGAGAAATCAATAAGGCACTAAGAGAGGATGTTTCTTCGGAAGAAAAAAGTCAATTAAGAAAAGAACGTACAAGATTGCAAAAGGAATATACTAAGATTAGTGATCTTATTGTTGAACTGAAAAAACAAGAGGAAGACTTAACCCAATCACTTTCAGTGACTATGTCTGTTGTAGAGGGAGAAGATGCAATTGGGCATACAAATACTTCAAAGTTAGATGCGTTACTGTTTATGTTAAAATATGGAGCTACCCCCTGGTGGGCTAGTGAATATCCCAAACAAAGTATAGAAGATTTATTTTTAGAGTTTGCAGCAAATAGTCCTAAAAAATTACATGCGGCATTTCAGCAAGTTGGTAAATATCCTATTGTTTGGGAACGGGTCATCACCCAATTGTCTGAAAAGGCAATAAAAATTATATTAAATTATCTATATCCAAAGGCGACTAAAATTATAAATGCACAAGCTGATTTATTTTTTGATATTCATTATTCACAAGGCTTCCCAAGTTTGAATCATGTAGATAGCAAACGATTTAAATGGGGGTGCATCTTAGAATATTTGATGAGCAGTGGTCACACCTTTAATGGGCAGAATTTTTCTAGAGAAATCACCTTGCAAACAGCAAGGATTTTTAATATTTCTCCAACTAAATTAATTGAATTCACTCATAATGTTATTAATAATAGGAAAGGAGATTATATGTTGTTAAAAGATTGGAACAAGGCCCTTTCTGTTAACAAAAAAGTTGATGAATTAGAACGGGAATTGATTTTGTTAAAGCGTAAAAAACGGAAAAAAGAACAAGGTCTTTTACTATCGGATGAGCAAAAGTTAGAATTATTAACTGATTTTTTATCTACTGGGAAAGTTCCAGAAAAAGCTAAAGAGCTTAAATATGATGATTTTGAATCTTTAGAGAATTTGTTATTTGAACAAATACATAAAAACAAGTATAGCACAATGGATATGGTTTCAAAGCTTTTAAGATTATCTAATGCCCGGGCTTTGATTGTAAAAGAGTTATCAGATTATGCTTTTTGGGAAATTGTGTCCCTTGTTAACCCATCTGCGCTTTTGCCTGTCAAACGGCATTTTCATGACTTTTCTAAAGTCATGAATGATGAAAAATTGCATTTGGAAAAAGATGTACTTCTTAATTTATGTATTAGCCATAAAGGCCGTTTTGAGATACTGGATTACATGAAAGCGATTGTTATGATGCGGCAACAAATGACAGGAAGGACTGTTGTTGCTTTGCTTTCGGAATTTAAACGCAATATTAAAGCTACTAGTGGGGCTAAAAGTTCATGGTTGCTTTCAGTAATGATGCTTGAAGTTCAAAATTTAAAAATGGAGCAAAAAAAATCTTCAGATCAGGTATTTGTAAAAAACCTACAACAACAATTAGAAATTTTGGCAAAGGAATATTCAGACATTAGTACAGAAATGTCCAAAATTCTCGCAGCGGAAACAGCTGAAGCCCTCGGCATACCTGATAAAAGCTACAAATTGCAGGAATTAGATAATCTAATTTCTACTTTGTCTACTGATTTAGATACTTTGTTAAAAGATAAACATCCTGAAGGGGGGCTGAAGGGGATAGAAAACAAAAGAAAAATTAGACAGTTTGAAGCTCAGATCAAATTATTAAAACAGAGGAGGCCTCCATTACTTAGAAAGTTGGAAATACAAATAGAGGAGCTTAAAAAGGAAGTAGTTGAGCTGGATTTGGTTCTAAGCAAAGAAGAAAAAAAAGGTATTGAGCCTGAACAATTAATCAAAGAAGAAGTGTATCAACTTTCATTATTAGAACGACAAATTGAAATGTTGTCTTTTATTAAGTCTAAGGCAAAGGTGGCAGTTAGTGAATTGCCCCAATTAATAAAGGATTTAAAGGATGATGATAATTCTCGATATTTGTTTTTGAAAGATTTAATGAGTCATGTTGAGGGAATTAAGGAGGGAAAATATCGGTCTGATTTACTTGAGATATTAAATGAATTAATGCCTTCTGTAGTTAGCTTGGAAGAATTAATTGTTTCTCCCAAATTGGATGATGCGCAAAAGAAACTGTTAAAAAACATCAATCAGACCTCACCAGTTCAACTTTGGAAAGACTGGGATTCTCTAGGGACTTATTATAAGCAAAACCCTGAATTGTTAAATCCTGAAAAAGAAAAAAATCAATTACATATCTATAGACTTATCTGTCGTCAGGATCAAAAAAACCTGCTGGCTTATAATCAAATGTTACAAGAAAGGCAGAAAAAAATTGAAGCTGAACTGGAACTTGCACAAACTCCAGAAGAGCTGGAAATAATACAGGAAGGAATAACTACTTTATGGAGGAGACAGTTGATGGAAGCAGATCAAATGTTAAGTGCTGTGCGCGATGCAAATACGCGTAAGGATATTGAAAAGCTAAAGGAAAATATTAATCATATTTTTATCAAAATACAGAATAAAAGAAGAGCTTATACATATGTTGTTTTGACAAAAAATCGAGATCTTTTGAGAGATCAGAAAGTTGAGCAATCTATGAGGTTGAAATCGATGGAATTGGAAAAGGAGTTAATTGTTGATGAGATTAATAAAAAAGAAGATCCTGAAAATAGAATTCATAAAGAAAAACAACAGACAAAAAAAGACAAAAAGCGGCCGCCAAAGCCCAAACCAATAAAAGAGCCGCTATATATATATAATGCGGGATTGGTTTTGTTGTGGCCTTATATTGGGAGATTGTTTACTATGTTGAAGTATACCAAGGACAAAAAGTTTGTTGATCTTGAGGCGCAATATAAAGCCATTCATATTCTTCAGTATTTAGTTAACGGTAATACCAATGCACCTGAGAATGAATTGGTGCTCAATAAAATATTATGTAATTTCCCAATCACAGAACCTGTTCCATTTAGTGTCGATTTTGATAAAAAAGAACTTGAAATTGCCGAAGGAATGTTGCAAGGGGTAATTAATAATTGGAATAAAATGAAGACCCTTACACCAGCGTCACTCAGAGGTTCTTTTTTGATTCGAGAGGGAACAATTGAAGAAATGCCTGACAATTGGTTTCTTAAAGTCAAAAAAGCAACATATGATGTCCTACTTCAATCCTTGCCTTGGGGCTACTCTTTTATCCAACTTCCCTGGTTAGATAAACATCTGAAAGTAGAGTGGAAGTTGTTTTAGACTTCTGTTTTTTATATATCTAATTAAAATTAATGCCTAGAGATTGTAAATCTTTCCAGAATTCTGGATATGATTTATTGACGACTTCTTTGTTCTCGATTAAAATATTATTTAATATTAACACTAATGGAGCAAAAGACATTGCCATTCTATGATCATTATATGTTTTTATTTTTGGAGATTGAAATTTGTTTTGAATGCCCATATTAATAGATAGAGAGTTTGGCGTGCTTAATGTATTACAACCTAATTTATCAAGTTCTGTTTTCAAAGCGGATATTCTATCTGTTTCTTTAATTGTTAACGTTTCTAGGCCTGTTAATTTAGCTTTTACATTAAGAGCTGCGCAAATGACAGCGAGAGTTTGTGCGATGTCAGGGCAGTCTGAGAAATCATAAACAAAGGGGGCTATTTTTTTTTCTATTTTCTTTAATAGAATGCCTTTATTGTTAAAAGTCGTTGTCACTCCAAAATGTTTCATAATATTCACTATTGCTGCATCTCCTTGAATCGAGTTTTTGCTAAGGCCAATAAGTTGTATTTCAGCGTTTTTAGACAGAGATACAAGACTGTAAAAATACGAGGCCGCGGACCAGTCTGCTTCAATATAAAACACCTTAGAGGAGTATTTTTGTTTTGATACCTTTATTAGATTATCTTCCCATTTCGATGCCACTCCAAATTCTTGCATTAGATTTAGCGTCATTTGTATATATGGTTTTGAAATAACTTTCCCTTTCAGTTTTAATTCAAGACCATTGGGTAATATTGGTGCCAACATTAGCAAAGCAGAAACAAACTGGCTGCTTACATTTGCTCCCATTATGACTTGGTTTCCCCATCTATTGGTATCGTTTTTTTTCATTTTTAAAGGCGGGTAACCTACTCTATCCATATAATGAATATTTGCACCTAAATCATTTAGTGCATCTACTAAAACACCAATTGGTCTTTCACACATACGCTTATTCCCTACTAAAAGTTGGTCTTTGCCCCTCCATGCTAAAAATGCAGTCATAAACCTATATACTGTCCCTGCTTCACCAGCATCTAATGTTGGCGCATCGATATTATCCAAAAGACATTTTAATGTTTCTGTATCTTTCGCATTTGATAATCCTGTTATATCGAAGGGAATGCCAGAAAGAGCCTGAATAATTAAAATACGATTGCTAATACTTTTGGATCCATTTAGTATTATTTCTCCATTGAGGTTCATATAAAAATGTTTCGACCAGAATTAATAATCTTATTAAAAACTTTTCTTTAGTTCTACTAATTTATTTATTTTTCTGTATAAAGAATCTGCTTCTGTAAAAGATAGCGTCTGTTGGCCATCAGAGAAAGCTTTCTCTGGGCTTGAATGTACTTCAATAATAAGGCCATCTGCTCCAGCCATAATTCCTGCTAAAGCCATTTTTTCTACATGTTTTCGAACGCCAATCCCATGGGAGGGATCGACAATAACCGGCAAATGTGATTTGTCTTTCAATACAGGAACAGCATTAAGATCAAGTGTGTTTCGATAACTTTTCTCGAAAGAGCGAATCCCTCTTTCACAGAGCAGTATTTTTTCATTTCCACTTGAGAATACATACTCTGCAGCTTGAAGCAACTCGTCAATTGTCCCTGAGATTCCTCTTTTTAGCAAAACAGGTTTATCAATTTTTCCTAAAGCATCCAATAAATTAAAGTTTTGAGCATTTCTTGCTCCTACTTGAAAAATATCTACATAATCTAGCATGTTGTCAATCTGGGAAACCTGCATAACTTCAGTAATTATTTTAATACCCTTGGTCTTGCATGCATTATAGAATAATTTTAAGCCATCTAACCCTAGGCCTCTGAAGGAATATGGTGAGCTACGTGGTTTATATACCCCCCCTCTCATAATCTTAATATTGTTTTTATGTAAATGTTCGACAGTGTCTTCTATCTGTTCTTCTCCTTCAATCGAACACGGCCCTGCCATTAAAGCAAAATGGCCACCACCTATTTTTACATTATCCCCAAGGTCTATTATTGTTTCCTGAACTTTCCATTTCCTTGATACAAGTTTATAATTGTCAGACACCCTGTGCAAGTCTTTAACTCCTTCCATCGATCCTATACTCCTGATGTCAAAATCTTGTTTGCCAATAGCTATAAGATAGTCCTGAAATTGAGTGCTTACATTGGTGTATTTATAATTTATAGAATCTAATTTTTCTATTAAATTTTTATATTGTTTGTCGCTGATGTTTTTTTCTATTTGTATGATCATGTTTGTTGTTCTTAGGAATTAATTAATAGTCATGTTTGTTGTAATGGATGTTAAGAAATTGTAGCTGAATATAAAGGCATTTCAACTTATGGGAAATCATTGCCTTTTATTTTGCATATAAATTGAATAATATCTTCAGGTTTTTGGGATTCCCCTATCATCCGTATAAACTCACTTCCCACAATCGCGCCATTTGAATATTTACAAGCTGTTTTATAGGCTTCGTTAGTTGAAATTCCAAAACCAATTAATGTTGGTGTTTGTAATTTCATATCTTGAATTTTTTTAAAATATCGAATTGTTTTATCATCAAACCCTGTTTTTTTTCCTGTAGTAGAAGCAGAGGAAACTACATAAATGAAAGCACTGCTTAATTTGTCAATCGAATAAATCCGCTTACTTGAGGTTTGGGGTGTGACCAAGAAGATTGGCTTTAGTTCATACTTTAAGAATAAAGGAAGGAATATTGTATTGTACTCGTACAAGGGCATATCGGGTAAGATTAAGCCATCTACTCCAACTTCATTACATTTACTAAAAAAGGCATCGAGCCCATATTGTATCACAGGGTTTAGATAACCCATAAGTATGACCGGCATTTGGATTTCTGCCCGCATACCTTCTAATTGTTCTAATAGTTTTTTGACAGACATTCCGTTTTTTAAGGCAACAGAGCTACTTGCCTGTATTGTGGGACCATCAGCTAAAGGGTCTGAATATGGCATTCCTATTTCTACTATATCAACACCCGCCAGTTCTAAATCATGAAGAACTGTTCTTGTTGCTTCTAAATCAGGGTAACCTGCAGTATAGTAGATATTCAAAATACCTTTAGTTTTTTTATTGAATAGTTTAGAGAGTCTGTTCATGCCTTATTTTTTGTATCTGGATAAGAAATGGTTGAGTCGGAGAAATGTTTTAAATAAGTTCCTAAATCTTTATCACCCCTCCCAGATAAATTGACAACCACTATATCGGTTTTGTTAAAATTTAATTGTTCTAGAGCACCTATTGCATGTGCGCTTTCTAAAGCAGGGATTATTCCCTCTAGCTTAGTGAATTCATAAGCTGCTTTTAGAGATTCTTTGTCGGAAACAGCGTGTGTTTTTACCCGCCCATTGGAAATAAGGTGAGCTAAGCATGGGCCTATACCAGGATAATCAAGTCCTGCAGAAATAGAGTGAGGCTCAATAATTTGCCCATCTTTAGTTTGCATTAATAAAGTTTTGCTAGCATGAATTATTCCTGGAGTTCCAAGGACACTTGTTGCAGCAGATTTTCCTGAATTGATGCCTTCGCCTGCCGCTTCAATTGCTATTAATTCAACATTCGAATTGTCCAGATAATGGAAAAAAGCCCCTGCCGCATTTGAGCCTCCACCAACACAAGCAATGATTTTATTAGGAAATTCGGAGCCTGTTTGTTCTAGTAATTGAGCTTTTATCTCTTCACTTATAACAGACTGAAATCGCGCAACCATATCAGGGTAGGGGTGAGGGCCAACGACAGAGCCGATAATATAGTGCGTACTTATGGGGTTATTAATCCAGTCTCGAATGGCTTCATTTGTAGCGTCCTTTAAAGTTTTACTTCCACTATGTACAGGAATAACTTTAGCTCCAAGCATTTTCATTCTGCCAACATTTGGTGCTTGACGTTCAATGTCTAAAGCCCCCATATAGATAACGCATTCAAGGCCCATTAAAGCGCAAACTGTTGCAGTTGCAACGCCATGCTGGCCAGCGCCTGTTTCAGCAATGATTCTGGTTTTTTGCAAAAATTTAGCTATAAGAATTTGACCGATAGTGTTGTTTATTTTGTGGGCTCCCGTATGGCAAAGGTCTTCACGTTTTAAATATATATTGGTCTGATATTTTTCACTTAGTCTTTTGGCATAAAAAAGGGGAGTAGGACGTCCGACATAATCTTTCAGTAAGGCTTTGTATTCTTTTTGAAAGCCATCAGTAGCTGTGATTTTTAGGTACTGAGTTTTTAGCTCTTCGATATTGTGGAAGAGCATTTCGGGGATATAGGCACCACCGAATTCCCCATAATATCCATGTTCGTTTATTTGATACTCAGCCATATTTATGTTGTTTTTTTATCAAAAAGTTGATCGGTTAATTGTTTGATTTTGTTTAAGTCTTTTAATGCTGGTTCTATTTCAAATTTGCTATTGACATCAATTGCAACTAATAGAGGTATATTTAGATTTTTTATACGTTCAATATTGCTTAGATCGATTCCCCCACTAAGAAAAAACTTTTTTTTAGATTCATATTTTTTTAAAATTCCCCAATTAAAAGCAATGCCATTTCCGCCATAAGATTTCCCTTTTGTGTCCAGCAAGAAAAAATCACACGAAGATTCATACCCGTCCATTATCCTAAAATCAAATTTGTCGTCAATTGAAAAGGCTTTTATTACTTTATATCCATTCTGATTTAATTTTTTGCAAAAGTTCTCACTTTCATTTCCATGTAACTGAATATAATCTAATTTGAATTCGTTTGATCTAGTTGCAATTTCAGACATTGTAGGATTAACAAAAACGCCTACTCTTTTAATACCAGAACGGATTTCTACCGGGGGCATTTTTGGTACATATCTTGCTGATTTGGGATAAAAAATAAATCCAATAAAATCAATTGGCAATTCGCAAAGGCCAATAATATTATCTTCATTACGCATTCCACAGACCTTAATTCTCATAATTTAATTCAGATTTTGATTTTTGTTTAATTTGTTGAATAAATCTAGCACATTCTGCATGAGGCCGACCATGTTTCATAAAGTGTTCTCCAATTAGAAAGCCATTAAATCCATGTTTTTTCATTTCAATTATTGTGTCTGGATTGTTAAGGCCTGATTCAGCTATTTTTAAAATTTCTTTAGGAAGAAGTTTGGCTATATTTATTGAATTTTCGATGTCTACTTCAAAAGTCTTTAGATTGCGATTGTTGACGCCCACAAGATCTACTTCTGGACAAAGTTTTTTTAATTGTTCAGCCGAATGAATTTCTAGTAATACCTCCATGCCCAAGTTTTTAGCAACTGATGCCAAATCACGAAGTTTTTCTTTGCTTAGGCATTCGGCGATTAGCAAAATCACATCTGCTCCAATAGACCTTGCTTCTATAATCTGGTATTCGTCTATAATAAAGTTCTTATTTAGTATAGGCGCATAATTAAAGGTCCTGGCTTCCGTTAAGTCTTTATTTTTGCCACCAAAAAAGTGCTGGTCTGTTAAAACAGATATTGCTGATGCTCCAGCTTGCATATAGCCTATAGATACTTCTTCAACTTTAGCGTATTCATTAATGATGCCTTTAGATGGGGATCGTCTTTTAAATTCAGCAATTATTCCTGTAGAATCTTTCCTTTGTAAAAAACCACATAAAGAAATTGTCGGAGTTCTAAAATATATGCTTTTTTCAAACAATTTAACAGGATATAAGGACTTGTTGTTTTCTATTTCCTTCTTCTTGTAATTTAATATTTTTTCAAGTATTGTTTCCATTTATTTGATTTCTAAAAGTGATTTAAAATTATTAAATGCCCTAAGGCTTAAAAGGCTGTTTTTTGCAGATTCAATACATGATGTTAAAGGTTGAGTAGGATTAAACCTTTGAATTGCAATGCCTGCATTAGTACATACTACTTCATTTTGTGCTTGCGTTCCTTTCCCTTTGAGAATTTTAATAAAGATATCCGCGGCTTGATCTATTGTTGAACCTCCGTGAAGTGCCATAGGTTGGTGTTTGTTTTGTTCAACAGCCGTAGGGTTCAATAGGGTTTCGCCCGCAGGCGTAATAACTTTAAAATCGCCTGTTAGTGATACTTCATCATATCCATCCAATGCATGTATTATTGCAAATTCTTTATTGGTTTGTTGTAAAACATAGTGATATAATCTAAGGATGTACAAATCGGAGACTCCCACAATTTGTTTCTTTGGCTGAATAGGGTTGACTAATGGGCCTAATAAGTTGAAAAATGTGCGCAGGCCTAATTGTTTCCGTACTGGTCCTACAGCTTTCATTGCTGGATGGAATAATGGGGCATGCAAAAAGCAAAGATTGTGAAGATCCAATTGGCGCTTTAATTGTTCCTCTTTGTTGGAAAACTGGTAGCCAAGCTTCTCAAGAACATTTGATGAGCCACAAATCGAGGAACTGCCATAATTCCCATGTTTGGTAACAGTATATCCAGCGCCAGCGACCACTACTGCTGCCAAAGTGGAAATATTAAAGGTGTCTTTGCCGTCTCCTCCAGTACCACATAAATCTATGCTATCATAATCAGAGAGGTCAATTTTGAGGCACAATTCCAATAATGCATCTCGGAATCCTCGTAATTCTTCTGTTGTGATAGCACGCATTTGAAAAACTGTTAAAAAGGATGCAAGATGTGCAGTATTATATTCATCCTTTGCTATTCTGAATAAAGTGTTTCTAGCTTCATCATAGCAAAGGTGTTCTTGTTGGAAAAGTCGCTGAAGTATAATTTTCATATGATTTATTTTCTTTATTCAATCATATTAGATTGAAGTGTTTTTAACGTTACTTATTATCATTAGATCAATAAAGTTTTTTAATATATCTTTGCCTTTAGAGGTCAGAACAGATTCAGGATGAAATTGTAAGCCTGTTACAGGAAAATTTTTGTGCTGAATTGCCATAATCTGACCATTTTTATCCTCTGCAATTACTTCAAGGCAATTAGGAAGCGTTGTTTTATTAATGACCCATGAATGATAACGACCAACAGAAATTTCACTGTCTAGTTTTTCAAAGATTCCTTCTTGTTTAATTATAGAGATGGTGGTTGCAACACCGTGATAAACTTTTTTTAAATTCTCAAGTTGACCACCAAATGCCTCCGCAATTGCCTGATGCCCCAAACAGATGCCAAGTATAGGTTTGCTTTNGGAATAGTTTTCTATGATTTCAAGAAGAATACCCGCNTCTTTAGGAAGGCCAGGTCCAGGAGATAAAACAATCCCGTCGTATTTCTCAATTTCTGTGATTGTTATTTTGTCGTTCCTGTGTACTTCTATCAGGCAACTTGAGAGTTCTCTTAAGTATTGGACTAAGTTGTATGTAAAAGAATCGTAGTTATCTATAATCAATAGTTTCATTTTAATTGCATTTTTTGAAGTTATTACTTCTTTTCGGCCGCCTTATTAAGCGCTTTTTGTAGTGCGGCTAGTTTGTTGTTTACTTCCTGCAGTTCCTTTTCTTCATTTGAGCTTATTACAATTCCTGCACCTGCCTGAAAATACAGGCAATTTTGTTTACTCATAAAAGAGCGTATTACAATTGCTTGATTCAACTGTCCTGTTGGATTAAAAACACCAATTGATCCACCGTAAAAGCTTCTGCTTTGATTCTCGTATTGATCTATTAATTGAAGCGCTTTAAATTTTGGTGCTCCAGAAAGTGTTCCTGCTGGAAAGGTGTCGCCAAACACTTGAAAAACATTAACAGATTCATCTATATTTCCTTCTACTTTTGATACTAAATGGATAACATGACTATAAAAATGTACTTCCTTGTATTTTGTAACCGAAACATTTTTAGTATGTCTATTTAGGTCATTTCTAGCCAGGTCCACTAACATTACATGTTCAGCATTTTCTTTTGGGTCATTAAGCAATGCAGCGGCATTTTTTTTGTCCTTTTCTATATCCCCAGTTCGTTTGTAAGTGCCAGCTATTGGCATAAGCATTGCTTTGTTGTCTCTAACAACAAGCTGAGCTTCAGGTGAGGATCCAAAGATTTTGTAATTTCCATAGTCAAAAAAGAATAGATAGGGTGATGGGTTGATAGATCTTAGGGTCCGATATACATTAAATTCATCACCTTTAAATTTTTGTTGAAATTGTCTCGAAAAAACAATTTGAAAAACGTCTCCTATTGCACAATGATGTTTCCCTTTTCTAACTAATTTTTTAAAGTCTTCGTCACTTAAATTACTGGTTTGTTCGCCGCTAAGTTCAAAATCATAAGTGGCAATCACATTTCGGTTAAGGTGTTGAACAATTTTATGTATTTTACTATCTTCTCCTTCCAAAAGATTTTCCAGAATATACATCTCACTGTTATAGTGATTGAAAATAATAAGGTAGCGATATAGGGCATACCTTAGGTCGGGTATTTCATGTTGCCTTTTTTTGTCATTTAGTTCAATGGTTTCAAAGTATTGAACAGCATCAAAATTTGTGTGTCCATAAAGACCATTAAATTGTTGAAAATCTTCGGCTCCTTCAAATGTAAAATTATCACAAAATTCTTTTAAAAGATTCGAGACATTTGTTAAGGGAGGGATATCAAAAACGAGGGGCTTTTCATCTGGGAAATTGTAATGTAATTTCCGGTTTTTAATTAACACTTCAGCGACGGGTTCAGCACATATAAAAGAGTAACTGTTTTCTCTGGACTGGTAGTCTGAACTTTCTAGCAAAAGACAATGCGCCATTTTATCCCGTAATTGCAGGTATATACTGACAGGAGTATGTAAGTCTGCTAGACTGCTTCGGCAAATCGTTTTATAATTTAATTTTTTCATCATTTTGTGCAAAAATTAAGAAAGAGGAAAAGGTAAAAAAAAACTTGCAAATCTACGAGAGATTTGCAAGTTCTATATGTTTAAATAGTTATTTTTTTTAATATATAGTTGGGTTGCTACTCTCGCCATTTAAGGGAAGTAGTCCACCACCAACTTAAAAGATTGATAGGGTTAGTAATGTTATTTGTTAATATGTTAATCGGTTTAGTCATTAATACAAATATTATTTGTTTTTCAATAGGATGCAAGTTTTACATCAATTATTTTTATTAATGTTCATTGTCAATGTTTGAAAATAATACGTGTATTCGGGAGCCATTCAGCAATTTTAGTTTCTTCTTCTTCGGAAAGTTGATTGCGCTCTAGCTTTAGTAGTTTTAGGTTTTTGAGGTTTTTAATGCTTTCGGGGAGTCTTTGGAGTTTGTTGTATCCAAGGTTGAGTATTTGTAAATTCTCAAGTTCGCCAATTGATTCAGGAACTGCCCTTAGGTCATTATAACGCAAGTCTAATTTTTTTAGGGTTTTTAATCTGCCAATAGAATCTGGTAATCTACGAAAGTTATTATCCCTGAGGTCCCACACTTCAATGGCTTGCAATTGTGTATAGATATCCGACATTTCTCTATGTTGGTTTTGGCTCATTTCAAGTTGTTTTAGCTTGGGAAGCTTTATTAGTTCATTTGCGGCAGCAGTTGGGTTTAAGTATTTGTTGAATGCTAGGTTTAATAAGGTCAGTTTGGTTAGGCTCCCAAAACTTTTTGGCAATTTTCTTATGCCAGTATTAGCTATGTCTAATTCTTCAAGTTCAGATAATTTAGATATACTTGAAGGCAATTCATTTAATCGATTTACACCTAGTTTTAATTTTTTTAATTTTTGGAGACCTTCAAAGATGTCAGGTAATTCTGAAAATTCATTGCGTTCTAAATTTAGTTCAGTAAGTTCAGTAAGGTTTCTTAATGCATCAGGAAGGCTGTCGATAATATTAGATCCAAGATTTAGATATGTTAACTGAGACATTTCGAATAAACCATCGGGTACATCTTTTATTTGGTTAAGCTTCATACTGATAGATTTCAGACTTTTGAAGCTTCCAATTTCTGGGTAGATTTTTTTTAATCCAAGTGCATCGAGATTCAGCAATTCAAGGTCTTTTAGATTGCCAAGCCATGTATAAATCCCTTCTCCGTTTTTTATCGAATTGATGCCAAGAGATAATTTTTTCATCTTTGTTAATGCGCCAATTCCATCAGGAATAGCGGTTAATCTATTGTCTGAAAGGTCGAGTGTTTCCAGTGCAGTAAGATTCTCAATTTCATTTGGGATTTCTTCGAGTTTTATCTGGCGGAGTTTTAGTTGTTTTAATGTAGTTCTTGTAAAGATATCATTAGGTAAAATCTTAAGTTTTTCATTTTGACTTAGGTTAAGACATTCAAGGTTTTCAAGCTTTGAAAACTGCTCCGGAAGAGTTGTTAAGCGATTTTTAGAAACATCGAGACATTTAAGGTTTTTTAATTCACAGAGGCTTTCAGGTAATGTTTTGAGTTTATTACCTCGTAGTTCTAAAACTTGAAGCATTTCCATATTTTTTATGGCGTCAGGGATTTTTTCTACGAGTGTGTGATTCATCGTTAGCCATTGTAATTTATTCATCCTCGGGACAGCAGTAGGGAATGAATAAGCACGCTTAAAAACCCTAAGGCGCAATGCAAGTTCGGGCTCACGTTCTGCTTGGTCAATAGAAACATAAATTCGGACCTTTTCTAATTCTTCTAAAGATAGTAGTTGTCCAAAAACATTTGCACATGCTAAAATAAAAACAAATGCTAAAATATATTTTGTTGTTTTCATAGATTCTGTCGTTTATTGATTATCATGGGAAGTTCTGAAAAAATCAGACCATAAAGCTAAATTATTAAAAGAAAAAGAAAAAAACCATAAAAAACACCTATTAAGAAACCTAAATCATGGATTTAGATCCAAAACAAGTAGTTGCCCTTTATTGCCCGCTAAATAAGCCTTGTTGTTATAAATAGAAAGAGAATAAAAATCCGCATATCCATCTAGATTGAGCACTTCCATCCATGTTTTTCCTCCGTCTTCTGTTTTAAAAACTTGATTTCCGGTTCCCACAATAAAACCTTTGTTCTCATCTAAAAAAGCAATGTCCCGCAGCAGTTTGCTTTGGTCTGCAAATATTGAATTTCCAGCTCGACATTGGCTCCACGAATTCCCTCTGTTGGTTGTTTTGTATACTGAGCCATATTCCCCCACTACATAACCTGTATTTGAAGAAGGGAAATCCACACCTCTAAAAAAATCACCCTGAATATTACTTATGATCCACGAATTGCCTTCGTCAGTAGATTTCATTATCAAACCGTATCCTACTGCAAACAAAGTTCTTTCAGATGTTAATTCAATGTCTCTTAATTCATGTTCAAAAGTATCTTTTAGTATTGTATAATTATGGTTGGGGTCTTTTACGTGTATTGTACCGCGACCAAAATTTTCTCCCCCTACCAAATATACTCGATTGTCATTTAGCCGAACATGATTGTGCCATCCCCACCATCCTTGATTTACATAATTCAATGACCAGTTTGTAAGGTCAGAAGATGTATGCAGTTTACTACCTGATTCGCTTATGGTTAGGAATTGATTTCTATATGAAATACTATTTACACCCTGATTATTTAGCATGACCGTATCCCATGATACTCCTCCATTGTTTGTTCTCAATACGATGCCATTTGTGAACAGCCCTCCTGCGCTAACAAAGCCAGTATCATTATTGACAAAGCAAACATCTGTTAAATCAAGTTCTGTTGGTAATTGGTGCATCATGGCGTTATAGTCTGACCGGTCAATTTTGCAGGAGATCAGCCAACATAAACAGATCAAGAGAATGTATAATAAGGGTATGTTTTTTAACATTGGACTCATTATTTGATGCCATACTTGTCGATTAGATAAACCAAAGCGCACATGGCGCCACTACCTAGTAACAACTCACGCTTATGTACATTCTCAAAAATGTCGTTTCTCGAGTGATGGAAGTCAAAATATCGCTGACTGTCGGGGCGGTAACCAAATAATACAGTTCCCTGATCTTTTAGCCTTGAAATATCTGCGGCAGATCCACCTGGTTGAATGTCCCAGACACCTAATGTAGAGAAGATAGAGCGCCATTGTTGTACTTTTGCAAAACTGCTCTTTGCTATAGAATTTTCAGCGTCCATTCTAAAGCCAACAGGCGTATGCCCTCCAGCATCTGATTCTATGGCAGCAATATGTTTTTCGCCATTTGCCTTTGCCAGCCTTGCATATTCTATTGCTCCAAACATTCCGTTTTCTTCGTTGGCAAATAAAACACAGCGTAAGGTGTGTTTAGGGCGAATGCCCATTCTTTTGAAAAGATGAAGCACTTCCATAGATTGTACCACACCAGCACCATCATCATGTGCGCCTTCGCCAATGTCCCAAGAATCTAAGTGCCCACCTACAAGTATGATCTCACCTGGCTTTTCGGTCCCTTTTATTTCTGCTATAACGGTATGGGATGTACGTTTTCCCATATGTAAGCATCCCAGTTGTATGTTTACCCTTGTCTTAGGTTCTTTTTTTATTATCTTACTTAGGAGGTCTGCATCTTTGAGGCCAATTGCAACAGCGGGGATAGGTTTTTCATCTTTGAAACTAGTTGCTCCAGAGTGTGGAACGTTGTCATATTTTACAGTCATTGATCTTACGATGGCGCCAATGGCACCAAGTTTTGATGCATTTCTTGGTCCAGCTGTTCTTTGGTTTACACCCGCTCCATAAGCGTGAAAGGTATTCAATCTTGTAACTTCCATAGGGCGGTTAAAGAATACTATTTTCCCTTTTACATTTTCTTCTCCTAGAGCTTCAAGCTCTTCAAAGTTTTTGACTTCGACGATTTGAGCAGTTATGCCTAGTGGGTCTGTGCCTGGAGAAAACCCAAGGGCTACAACAGAAAGCTCTACTGTTCCCAAGTGTTTAGAATTGATGATTTTGGCCTTTTCGACATTCCCCCTTCTCCAGTAATCTACTTCTACTGGTTGTGTCCATACGCTATCTGCACCTATAGTGTCTAGCATATGAGAGGTGTATGCAACTGCAGCTGCATATTCCGGAGACCCACCAAGCCGCCCTCCCGCATTTTTACACAGGTAATGCAGCCAGTCGTAAGATGAGCTTTGGACTAAAATATTCTCATATATTGATTTGATGTATTCTATTTCAACATCTTCATCGAACGCTTGTCCAAATATAGGCTGCCAAAAAATAGAAATAAATACAGGCAAAAGGCACTTAAGGTATCTCATAGAATACAACTTTTGATTTAGATTAATATTTTGTTATATGAGTGTATGTTTGCTAAAGTACAGATTAGCTAAAGAAATCTAAAAAATACCATAACATTTATCTCCTTTTTTTCGTTATCTATATTCTGTAAGTGTTTTTGGTGCCTTATTGTGTAAATTAGATGTTTGGCTAAATAGAAGTGCCTATTTTTGCTTTTGATCAAAAAAAACATTAATTTTACATACCTCGAATCTTTCAAGCAGATTTTATTCATAAAACAATACTATATGAGAAGCTTTTTACTTGCAAGTATTTGCATAGTTATAACTTTTGCCCATATTAATGCTCAGGAAGGTGTTGCAATTAATAATGCTAGTGCCAATCCAGATGCATCAGCGATGTTGGATGTCACTTCAACTGTGAAGGGGATATTGATTCCAAGAATGACTCTAGCTCAAAGAAATCTCATATCCTCACCTTCAAATAGCCTGTTGATATATCAAACTAATTCAGCACCAGGATTTTACTATTATGAAAGCACCGCTGCGAAGTGGTTGGCGTTAAAATCAACAGGTCTTGAAAATATTACAGAAAATTCTAAAGATGGTTGGCGTTTAGTAGGGGCAACCCCTGCTCATTATGGGAATATAGGGAATTATGCTTTGGACTTAAGTCTTTCAGGGGTCGCATCTACTTCAAATGGAGCCACGGGGAACTATTCCTTTGCTTCGGGTCGAAGAACAGAAGCGTCGGGTGTAGCAAGTGTGGCAATGGGGTATAATACCTCGGCCGTTTCTGACTATTCTTTTGCATCAGGTTATGAAACGCAGGCTGGATTTGATTATGCTTTTGCTTCTGGGTATAAAAGTATAGCCAGTGGTTCAGGTAGTATTGCTATGGGTTATGAAGCAGAGGCGACAACTTCTCATGCAACGGCCATAGGTTTAAGGGCAAAAGCAACTGGGTTTTATTCATTTGCAGGGGGCAATCTTACAACAGCCTCGGGGCAAGCATCCTTTTCCATCGGACAGGGTGGTTCCGCTTCAGGAGATTATTCCTCTTCTCTGGGATTAAATACCACGGCTTCTGGCAGGTATTCCACCTCAATGGGATATAATACCCAAGCCACTAATGATGCTTCAACAGCTATGGGGCACTACTCCCTTGCATCAGGGGTAAATTCAACGGCTATGGGACGTTATACTATAGCTTCTGGATACTATTCAACAGCTATGGGGCATATGACTTCGGCACCTTCTGGGTTTGAAACTGCAATGGGTCGGTGGAATACAATTTATTCTCCTAACGATACATCAGGGTGGAATTCTGCAGATCGTCTTTTTGTAATTGGTAATGGAACTGGGAACACAACGCGTTCTAATGCCCTTATTATTTTTAAAGATGGTACGATGAATATAAATGATGCTTATACGATGCCTGCTGCAGATGGCTCAGCTAGTCAGGTGTTAACTACAGATGGTGCTGGAAATGTTTCTTGGGGCGTTCCAAGTTCTGGAACTGACGATCAAAACATAGTTGGCTCCGCGTTAACAGGAACAAATTTAACTATTGGCATAGAAGGAGGATCGAGTGATACAGTAGATCTGACTTCTTTAAGTCAAACAGGTCTTGAAAAAATAACAGAGGGTTCTAACTCTGGCTGGCGTTTAGTAGGGGCAATCCCTGCTCATTATGGGGACATAGGCACAGAAGCTGTAGATTTTAGTTTTTCATCCAATTTTAGTACTACCAATGGCGCCACAGGGAATTATTCTACGGCTTTTGGATATAATAATGTTGCTAGTAATTTTGCTTCTGTAGCTTACGGGTATCAAACGACTGCCTCTGGCAATTCTTCTATTGCAATAGGGGCTAATTCAATTGCTTCGGGAGATGTATGTACAGCAATTGGTCACACAGCTTTAGCAACTGGGCACACTTCTACTGCAATAGGGGCTCAAGTCACTTCAAATGGAGATGCTGCTACAGCTATAGGATTTGGATGTCAGGCCAATGGCAATTGGTCTACTGCTTTAGGTTATCTCACTCATTCAGATGCGGATTATTCTACTGCCATGGGTTATGAAGCTAGAGCTTCAGCAAACGTTTCTACTGCCTTGGGATTTTATACTACTTCGCAAGCTTTTGCAGAAACGGCAATAGGGATGTATAATACACTTGCGATTGCTCCAGATGGATCTAGTTGGGTGGGGAATGATCGTCTTTTTGTTATAGGTAACGGCACAGGAGTTGCTACGCCAAATGATGCTTTAATTGTATTTAAAAACGGGAATGCAACTTTATCTGGAACTTTGACTCAAAGTTCCGATCTTACTCTAAAGAATACAATAAAACCTTTAGAAATGTCTCTTGCTAATATCGCTAAAATAGGAGGTTATTCCTATTTTTGGAAGGATACAATGCGCCGTGGAGATGAAAGGCAAATTGGTCTGATAGCACAAGAAGTAGAAGCTATATATCCTGAATTAGTCCGAAAAGATGGCAATGGGAAGTTGACGTTAAATTATTCCGGCTTGGTACCAGTGCTACTCGAAGCTACAAAAGAACAACAGGAAATTATAGAAGACCTAAAAGCAAAGAATCAACGTGAAATGGAATTGAATAAAACCCAAGAAGAAGAGATTAAATTACTAAAAGGTCAAATAAAAGAAATTCAAAGTGTCTTAAATAAATTGAAGGAATAAAGCAGTATTGTACAACACAAAAAGACTATTGTACTTCCCCAAAATTAAAAGATATAGAATAACTGAAAATATTTGGAAGGACTTATTTTTAAAATAATTAAGTCTACAAGAGCCCTAGGTGTTATATCGTTAGGGTTTTTTTTATTCAGCCAATAATAAAAATACAGTAGGGCGTTTATGTAGTTTTGGAATTGCTGTTTTACGCCACGATTTTATGGTCTTAGTATGTGTCCATTCCGAATCAAGTGTAAGATCTACTGCTATTCCAAATAAAGTGTTTGGCTGAAGCGTTAATAATGTATCATCTACTAAGCCATCATTTCGGTATGGGGTTTCTATAAATATCTGAGTTTGGTTTTTAAGAGCAGATTCTCGCTCTAGATTTTTAAGGGCCTTTTTGCGCTCGTTACTTTTAATTGGCAAATAGCCGTGAAAAGCAAATTGCTGTCCATTCATCCCCGATGACATTAATGCTAATAAAATTGAGGAGGGGCCAACCATAGGGGTCACTTTTATCCCCAACTCATGGGCAAGTTTCACAATAATTGCACCTGGGTCTGCTACTCCTGGACAACCTGCCTCAGAAAGTAGTCCTATGTTTTTATTTCCCTTTATTGCCGGCTGCAAAAAAGATAGGTGATCTGCGGGGTCAGTTCTTTTGTTTAATTCGAAGAAGGTCATATTCTGAAGGGGGATAGGCGTTTTGATCTTTTTAAGGAATTGCCTAGCAGTTTTTCCGCGCTCAACAATAAAAACATCTAGCTGGTGAATTTGGTCAATCAAATACTGAGAGAAAGGCTTAATGGCTTCTTCACCCAGTGGTGCTGGTATTAAAAATAGTTCTCCTTGCATGTTTTTGTTAGCTGTAAAATTAGGCTGATGCGTAATAAAATATGACTCCTAAAAGTAAAAGTAAATTAAAAAATGCGAAGAGGGTAGTTAAAGTCTTTGTTATTTAAAAGAACTTGTAAATAGTATGCCAATAAGACAATCAGTTTTGAGTGTGTATTTGTATATTGATCGCATTAAAAAGAAATAGTTAAATTTGATTTAGACAACAAAAAATTGATAAATTTTATGGCAACGATAATTAAACCACCGGAATCATTAGGAGCCAACCTTGCAAAACCGGGTCTTTTTCTTGAAGGCACCATAGAAATGGGAGGAGCTGAAGAATGGCAGTCCTATGTTGGTAACAAAATGAAAAGTTTTGACATAGTAATATTAAATCCCCGAAAAGTTTCTTGGGATAGCTCCTAGGAGCAGTCTTTTGAGAACTTGTAATTTTAGGTAAACTGGTTTAAGAAAAAAGCAAAATTTATAAAATGAAAGCCTTGGCTTCCAATATTGGTCATTTTAGCATGATAATCACAATGATTACTGTATTCGCATGCGTGGACAGTCAGGAACCTGATAAAATAAGAACGCCAATTTTTTTAGCAGATACATCTTTTCTCCAAGATGTTGAAGTTGCAGAAAAAGAAATCTACAAGCGTTATGATAAGTTAGTAGATGATTACAAAACAGGATTGTATTTTGAAAATTGGGAATATGATTCAATGCATAACAATATCAGTTGGTCAAGAAAAGAAAATAAAGCTGCCGCCTTGGAGTCACATAACCATATTCTCGGTCTTGCATTTAAGGATTTCATTGCTAAAGAAAATAGAATGACACTTAAATTCCATCCTGTTTCGCCATTTGCTAACCTTGATGCCTTAGGCGCATACTCTAGTCCATTATTAGTCAATGAAAAAGAGTTTTCAGGCGTGTTGATTGGAACGCATTTGGCTACAGGAAAAAAAATCCTTGAAGTTCGGTTTTATGAGGGTATCCGTGTTGGGCCCTTTAAGGTTTGGACTAACCATGGAAGGATGTACAGCGAATCCTATATGGATAACATACAGTTAGTGGATATAAATGTTGTTAGGAAACCTGTCATTTATCTATATCCGGAAAAAGAGATGGATGTTAATGTCAAATTACTATATAAAGGAGAATTAACCCATTCTTATCCGATTTACCCATATTCAACGGGGTGGAACATTGCTGCACAACCGAATGGGATGTTGAAAGATAAATCAACGGGTAAAATCTATCCCTATTTATTTTGGGAAGGCAAGAGTAGTTATCAGTATAATCTTAATAGAGGGTTTGTCGTAAAAGGCAAGGATGTTGCTAATTTTTTTGATGAGAAGCTTGAATTATTAGGCCTGAATAGGAGAGAAGCGACTGATTTTATAAGTTATTGGCTACCTGAGTTGGCAAAGAACCCATACAACTTAATACACTTTTCTACTGAAGAATATCAGCAAAATGCACCTTTGAAAATAACACCATCCCCCGAGGTGTTGATACGTGTATTTATGGTATACAAACCATTGATGCAATCTATAGATATTTCTACTCAGAAATTAATTAAAGTTAGACGTAAAGGATTTACCGTTGTAGAATGGGGTGGAATGAAGGCCTCAGAAATTATCAATTAGTATTTTAAAATCTATCTATTATGAATAGTATGGCATTATTTTTTTTGGATGCCATAGGATATGTTTAGATCTTGAAGAATTGACTCAAGGAGCGGGTCTTTTTTGGGGTTGTAACCTTTTTTTAAATTATAACCATACCATCTGCCAAGCATTTGCCATTTCATTGCAGCCCATCTTCCTTCTATTTGTACTACTACATCAAAAAAGGGTTTGTTTAGTTCGCGTTCTACCATTTTTATAAGAATAAAACCTTGAGATTTTGTTAGTTTTTTTAGATCTTCTATATATTTAGGTTTTAATTCCTTTTCTTTTTTACGACCATATTTACGTTTTTTTCTTTTTTTCATATTCTGGGTTTCTTCCTCCAGTTGTCGAAAAACACGAATGGCTTCAGCTGCATAAGGGTATACTTTTGCAGCATATTTTCTCCATTGTCTATACCTGCGTCTTTCATCTTTGTTTTTGAAGTTCCGTTTTTGCGTTATTTGGATCCCCTCCATGTTAACGACAGGTATAGTATCTCCATCAATAATTAGAATTTTGATTACTTGCCCGTCTATGGTTGTGGTACCATAGTATTCTCCTGCCCATAGTTTTGAAGGAGGTTGTGATGAAGCCACCAAAGGTAGCAATGAAATCAATAATGTTAGTATTTTTTTTGTTGTCACTATAGTGTTGGTTCTCTTGTATTACTATTAAGCAAAATAAATTAATAAAGTGTTGCTGATCAATTTATTAAGATTTTGAATTTGAAGCAAAAAATTGTATATTTAGTACTTCACTTCACAATTCCCAAATGATTTATAGTCTTATCTTATAAAGATGTTAGTTGTTTATTGCTTTTGCAAAGACGAAGCAGGTTCTAAAATACAATTTTTGAGCCAGAACAACTATTTGGTCGGGTAAAATCCCATTGATATGCTTCATACATGTTATAAATTTATCAGTTTGCTTTTATTTGTTCCAAAAATCATAGATTTTGTGCTTTTTTTACAATTCGCCGTTTGAATTTCAATTTGAGTTAGTTGCAGTAAAATAAATTTAATGCATTATGAAAGATACTTACTTTATTATTATTGTTTTCTTTATGTCTTTATCTCGTCCTGATCTTGTAGCCAACAACATACAAATTAGTAACGTGTCACTTACAAATGATTCTACCCTTTCTTTTAACATTAGTTGGGACAATAGTTGGAGGATAAGCAATGCCGCACCTTACAACCATGACGCTGTATGGATATTCATTAAGCGCAAGGATTGTGCATTGGGACAATGGTCCCATGTTAATATTGATACAAATGTTTTAACTCATACGGTAGGAGCTCCTTTGGAGGTCTACATAGATGGGAAAGATGGTTCTGTAGCCAAGGGGCTATTTCTTAGAAGGAGTTCCGATGGTGTTGGTAATGTTTCAAACACAGCTGTTTCAATTCGTATGTCAGCTTTGCCGGTGGGGGAATTTGATTTTCGTGTCCTAGGAATTGAAATGGTGCAAATACCACAGGATAGTTTTCAGGTAGGCGATGGAAATACTTCTACCGGGTCATTTAAAGATGGTAACAGCTCAAATCCACTATGGATTACTTCTGAAGGAGCTATTTCTGCTGGGTCTGCTCCAGGCAGTATATATACAGCAGTATCGACTTACCGACCGGTAGCTTTGCCCGCAGCTTACCCCAAAGGATACGCTGAAATATATTGTATGAAATATGAAATTTCACAAGGGCAATATGTTGATTTTGTGAATTTATTAACTTCTGATCAAGGGGCAGCACGTCAATCTAAAGGCTCTACTACATATCGAACTAATATTTCTGGAACATGGCCAGTATTGATTGCTAATACTCCTCATCGAGCTATGAATTATTTGGCCTGGACAGATTTTCTTGCATATATGGATTGGGCGGCATTGCGCCCTATGACTGAGTTAGAGTTTGAAAAAATATGCAGAGGTCCAGGCGCACCTGTAGCAGGGGAATATGCCTGGGGGTCTAGTATTATTACAGATGCCGGCCCGACGGTTCAAAATGATGGATCACCGACAGAGGGTGTCTCCAATACAATTACTGCCGGTGGTGGGATTGCCAATTATGGATCTGGCAGTTTATCCTCAGTAGTAAGAGGTCCACTTCGTTGTGGGTTCGCAGCAAATGCCGGAACTACTAGATTAGAAGCAGGTGCCGGATATTATGGCGTTATGGAATTGACTGGGAATGTGTATGAAAGGGCAATTACAACAAGGCATACCGCCGGAAGTGGATTTACAGGTAATTTAGGAGATGGGGAGTTAAGTGTAGCGCCTTCTGCTGGTTACGCCAATCAAAGTAGCTGGCCCAATCAACAGGCTTCCATTAGTTCTAATTCTTCTGTTAGTGGAAGTGCACTTCGCGGAGGGGGCTGGAATGCTTCGGCCTCATATCACAGGGTGTCTGACAGGTCTTATTCCTATTACCAAAGTGGTCAAAGAGGGTTAAATATAGGAGGAAGAGGAGTCCGTTAAACAAACGAAATTGTTCAAAGATGAATAAGCTTTTAAGTATAGCGTTAATCTTATATTCTAATATCCTATTAGGGCAGACTGCTTTTTGGGGAGGTGCTGGCTCTGGGTTTATGAGTTTAAATTTTAATGGAGCGGACACCTGTAAACATGTTTTTGGAGGTGGAGTTGCTTCAGGAATGATTAGTGATTCTTATATGTCAACGTATAATTGTGATTTGTATTTTGGTGATAGTCTTTCTGGCTATAATAAAAATATTGTCTTAAGCACGCAAAATTGTATTTTTTATAAAGGTATAGATGGGTCTGGGTATAGCAATATTTATTATGATAATCCAGCAACCTGTCCATCGTTTTTTGCCTCATCTAATGGTTATAGTGGTGCTAATGCGCGCAGTTATAGTGAGGATGACGGAGGATGTTATATAGCTGTCCTTCCCATAGAAGCTTCACCTTTATTTGCGAAAATTATTGATCGCAAAGGGTATTTATATTGGTATACTTATTTAGAAGAAAATAATTCGGGTTTTGAGGTACAAAAGAGTTTTAATGGAATAGATTGGGATGTTGTGGGATTTGTTGATGGCATGGGGGAGTATGTTGGCCAACTAAAATATGAGTTTTGGGATATGGAATTGCGATATCAAAACCAATACTATCGTTTTGTTCAGAAAGATTATGATGGGGCCATGACAATATCCAATATTGTAAATTTACACCCGTCTATGACATCTCCAAATATAAATCATATTGTAATTTATCCTAATCCAGTTCAGCAAGGACGTAATATTTCAATACGATCATGGATTAGTTATGACTTGAATGTAAAAATTTCACTTTTTAATATGTTAGGCCAATTTGTGTATGAAAGGACGATTTTGTTTAATGCATCGAATGAATTGGTAGAGATACCAACAACTCGCCTTCCTGTTGGAAATTATCTCCTTACTATTAATGATAAAACAGGTAATCTTTTATTTCAACAAAAATTGATCGTTACCCCCTATTGAGGTTTTGCATTATCAATTGCAGAGGATACAAAAACTAATTTTTGGAGTGTGATTAAAATCATGTAGCGAAATATTTCCTGTTTATCAATGGATTATGTGTTTTTTTTTCAAAAAAATAATAAAAAGTTTTTTTTTTAAACAATCGAATTGTACTTTTGCATTCGCTTTGTTTCAACTGTATTGTTTGGGCGAAGCCTGAAAGGATTTTTTTAATTACTAAATTATAATAATTGTGGATACATTGAGCTATAAAACTCAATCTGCTAGGAAAGAAACAGTATCTTATTCCTGGTTTGTGGTAGACGCAGAGGGGCAACCTTTGGGACGTCTTGCTTCAAAAATTGCTACTGTATTGCGTGGCAAACACAAACCTTGTTATACTCCTCATGTAGATTGTGGTGATTATGTTATTGTTCTGAATGCTGAGAAAGTACTTCTCACAGGCAATAAATTAACGCAAAAGGTGCATTACACTCACTCAGGATATCCGGGTGGGCAAAAGCAAAGAACGCCAGCGCAAATTCTGGAAAAACATCCAAACCGTTTAATTGAAATGGCAGTAAAAGGAATGTTGCCTAAAAATAAATTGGGTAATGCCATGTACAAAAAACTATTTGTTTATGAAGGTTCAGAGCATTGTCATCAGGCTCAAAAACCTTCCAAACTAGAGATTAAATAAAAGAAATTATTATGGAAATTATAAATGGATTAGGACGTAGAAAATCTGCTGTTGCACGTGTTTATCTTAGACAAGGGAAAGGAAACATTCTAATTAATAACAAGGATTATAAGGAATACTTTCCTGTAAATCATATTCAGGGAAAAGTTGTTGAGCCGCTTAATATAGTAGATGTTCTCAGCAATTATGACATTAAAGTAAATGTGAAAGGTGGCGGCGTTAAAGGACAAGCTGAAGCTGTTCGCTTGGGAATTTCTCGTGCTTTATGCAAAATCAATGAAGAATTTCGTGAACCACTCAAAGCTGCTAAGTTGATGTCTCGTGACCCGCGTTCTGTTGAGCGTAAAAAATATGGTAAACCGAAGGCACGTAAAAGCTTCCAGTTCAGTAAGCGTTAATTTTTTGTCTATCTTTTTTTTAAGGACAAGAGAATTATTGTCCTCATTTAATTTAACATTAATCCTAAGCTTTTAATTACAAGATTAAGTTGTAAAGAAAAGTTTATCAAAATCGAATTATATAATATGCAAACTCCATCACATAAAGAACTTTTGGATGCTGGGTGTCATTTTGGACACATGAAAAGAAAGTGGAATCCCAAAATGAGTCCTTATATTTTCATGGAACGTAAAGGTATCCATGTTATTGATCTGAATCGCACTATTGAAGGTTTAGAAAACGCTGGTAAAGCCCTTCGTCAAATGGCAAAATCTGGCAAAAAAATTATGTTTGTCGGAACAAAAAAACAAGCTAGAGAAATTGTAACAGCAGCAGCCAAAAGCGTTGGGATGCCATATGTTACTGATCGTTGGTTGGGGGGGATGATGACTAATTTCCCTACAATCCGCAAGTCTATTCGCAAGATGCAAAAAATTCAAACGATGCTACATAATGGCTCTTTTGATAACGTAACTAAAAAAGAACGTCTGACTTTAACTCGCACACATGTTAAATTGGAAAAAGTGTTTGGGGGTATGTCTCAATTGAATAGGTTGCCCAATGCATTGCTTGTTCTTGACATTAACCATGAACACCTTGCCGTTGCGGAAGCTACTCGTTTAGGGATTAAAACAATTGGTATTGTAGATACAAATTCAGACCCTAATAAGGTGGATTTCGCCATTCCGGCTAATGATGATGCTTCAAAATCTATAAAAATCATTATTGATTACCTTGTTGATGCGATTAAGCAGGGTTTGGATGAAAGAAATCAAGCAAAAGAAGAGAGAAGTAAACAAGAAGAAGTTTCTTCTTAATCTTAGATTCGAATTAAAATTTTTCTTTTAACAACTATAACTCTTTTTTAACTAGCATTTGTTCAGACTACGCTAAAAGAGTTTTGTATTATAATTTTTATTTGTAATGGATACTATTAAAATTTCTGCAAAAGATGTAAAAAAACTTCGGGATCAAACCGGAGCTGGAATGATGGATTGTAAAAAGGCATTGGTTGAAGCTAATGGCGAAATGGAAGCTGCAATTGAATACTTACGTAAGAAAGGTCAGAAGATGACAGAAAAACGCGCCGACCGTGACGCAAAAGAGGGGGTAGTAATTGCTATTACTTCTGATGACAATGCAAAAGGTATTGTTGTCCGCGTGGGTTGTGAGACTGATTTTGTTGCCAAAAATGATGACTTTGTTGCATTTGTTAATGCAGTGGCGAAAGTTGCATTGCAACAGTTTCCTGAAAATAAAGAAGCTTTACTTGCCGTTTCTTTCGAAGGGCAAACGGTAGCGGATAAACTTATAGAGAAAACAGGAATTATTGGTGAAAAAATAGAATTGGCTTCATACGAAAGAATTGAAGCTGCTCATGTTGTTTCATATATACACATGGGGCATAAGGCAGGAGTTGTAGTTGGCTTTAATAAATCTGTTGATGGTTTGGCCGAAGCGGGTAGAAATGTTGCTATGCAGGTAGCAGCCATGAAGCCTATTGCTGTAGACAAAGATGGCGTTGACCCTTCAGTCGTTCAAAAAGAGATTGAAATTGGTATGGACCAAGCACGCCAGGAAGGCAAACCTGAGAATTTACTTGAAAGAATTGCTCAGGGGAAATTAGGCAAATTTTACAAAGAGAAAACTTTATTGAATCAGGAATATGTTAAAGCGGAGCAGAAAGAAACAGTTAAACAATATATTCTTTCTCTTGATAAAGAATTGACAGTTACAGGGTTCAAACATGTAACTCTTGGTTAAAAAATATTAGCGTCTCATTTTTATGGGGCGCTTTTTTTTTGATTATTAAATCCCTTTTTGTAATATAGCTAATACTATTAAATAGTTAATTCACTAGTACAAATTTTAATCTTTAAGTTCATGTCTATACGTTATAAAAGAGTTCTTTTGAAATTAAGTGGTGAATCCTTAATGGGGAAAGATGATTTTGGAATTAATCCTGAAATGTTGCAGCATTATGCTGTTGAAATCAAATCTATTGTAGATAAAGGAGTTGAATTAGCTATTGTAATAGGAGGGGGGAATATATTTAGAGGCTTACAGGCAGGCAAGTCAAATATAGAGCGTGTTCAAGGAGATTATATGGGTATGCTGGCTACAGTTATTAATGGGTTGGCTTTACAAAGTGCGCTTGAAAAAAATGGAGTTTTTACTCGACTTATGACTGCTATATCTATGGACCAGATAGCTGAACCCTATATCAGAAGACGAGCAATTTCACATCTTCAGAAAGGGAGGGTAATAATTTTTTCTGCAGGAACGGGAAACCCATACTTCACTACTGATTCGGCAGCTGCGCTTAGAGCAAGTGAAATTAATGCAGATGTTATACTAAAAGGCACTCGTGTTGATGGAATATACACCGCTGATCCAGAAAAAGACCCATCTGCTACGAAATATGAAAATGTTTCTTTTTCTGAGGTCATTAATGCAAAGTTGAATATTATGGATATGACAGCATTTACCATGTGTCATGAAAATGATATGCCAATAGTTGTATTCGATATAGGTGAACCCAGTAATTTATCTAGGATCATTCAGGGGGAGACTATAGGAACATTGGTTCAATAAACTTGTATACATTCCAACAGAAAGTATAATTTATTTCTAGAACAATTTTATAAGCTATTATCATATTAGATAAACAAATAAAGGAACTGGATAGCTAAAAAATAAATAATTTCATTCCCTTTTGTTTGTTTGTTTAGATATAATGCCTTAAAATGGAGTGTAATTCTAATTATTGTGCATAAAATCAATAGTAATCATTTATACCATCTTATTAATCTTATAATATAGCAATCATGGATGAAGAACTAGATTTGTATATTGAAGCTTCAGAAGAAAGTATGCAAAGTTCTATAGAACATTTCAAAAAAGAAGCTTCCAGGATACGTTCAGGTAAAGCCTCAGCTACAATGTTCAATGGACTAAAGGTTGACTACTATGGGACACTGACACCAATAAATCAAGTGGCAAATGTAAAAGCACTTGATGGTAGGACTTTGGTGATAACACCTTGGGAAAAGACAATGCTCCCTATAATCGAACAGGCAATTTTCCAGGCGAACATGGGCGTTACTCCTCAAAATGATGGTGAAATTATCAGGGTTGTTTTACCTGTTCTTACAGAAGAGCGAAGAATAAATCTGATTAAGCAGGTTGCAGTCTTGGTGGAGAAGGCAAAAATAAGTATCCGCAATGCAAGGCGTGATGTAATGAATGAAATTAAACAGGCTGTTAAAGATGGTTTTTCAGAAGACGCTGGAAAGGTCAAAGAAGGTATTGTTCAGGACCTGACAGACAAATATAGCGCTAAAGTAGACAGTCTGATGAAATTGAAAGAAGAAGATATTATGACGATATAATTGGTCAAACTTCTTTACATTTAAATCATTGAAATATTAGTAAGCGTTTTTCGTCAAAGAAAAACCCCTCCTTAAACCTTAATTAGGTATAAATTCTTTTATTTTTTCTCAGTGCGTCAAAGTTGGTAGAATTTTTGCATACAAAATTTAAAGGAATTTGAATTTGAATTTGAGGTATTATCCTGTATATTTATAGGGTAAAGTTTAAGTATAGTAGTTTGTAAATATTCGTTCCCATTAGTTCTGATTTGTTTATTACAGAATCAATAACCATTAACTTCTGGAAAAATGAAGTGTTTTTAAAAAGCGCTTAAACCAATGATTTAAATCATCTCGAAAAAATTATTACATGAAATTATCTTTATTTTTTTTATTGCTGATCTTATATACTTCATGTCAACAAGAAATAATTCCTGAAACTACTTATGACCTTAATTCACAGGATGTGACTTTATATACCAGAGAATCACAGGCTAGTGTTTTATTCCACTCTCCTCTTAAAACAAAGGAAAAACAACAGGTTTTTGTGTTTCTAGGATATGTAGACGATATAAGGGAACAGCCCGATCAACCCTCAAGGGTTGTATTGAAAAACGAATCCGGTAAAGAACTCATTTTTGAAACTCAAGATGATCTTTTGGAGAAAATTGCAAAAGATATGGACCTAATTGTTCGATATACGTTGAATGAAGGTGTTTTAGAATTGGTTGAGGTTCGCAAAGAAAGCTGATCTAGTCTTTTATTGATGGGGCCTTTTTTGCGCGAATAAGGCTCCATATACCTAAAAATAACAATACTAAAGCTCCTAAGATAAAAGCAATTCCAAGAACTATTCCTGTTGTAGGAAACACCCAAGTTGACAGGACAGAGAATAGGTAAGCGATGCTCGGGCCTAATAATAAAGCACCTAAAATCGTTAAAATTATACCTTTAAGGAGCTTCCCTTCTTTTGAAGCTTTGTATTTAAGCCCACTTTTTTCTGTGTGACCTTTAGTTATTTTGGAATAGTATACAAGACTTTTTACTAAGAAAATAATACACCATACCAAACAAGCAGCAGCTAAAAAAATCGTTAAAAAGGCTAAGAAAGGATAGGGCATATTTTTAACGATAGCGACTGTAGCTCCAATTAAACCTCCAGTTAGTGCCAAAAACATTGCGGCTAGCCCCATGAACACTGCTCCTTTTTTTGAAGAGGTATTCCCGTCTTTGTTAAAGAATTTCCAGAAAGCATTTTTTTTGTTTTTTCTGTTCAGTTTTTTTCTCTTTTTCTTTTGCTTGACTTTCTTCCTGGGGTTTCTATCTACAGGAGGAGGAGCGTTGTCGATAGTGCTAATACTTGTTGATGGAGTTACACTATTGGAATTGGAAGTGTATGGAATCATTGTCAAACAAAATACAGATATGCAAACCAGGAAGAGATATTTCATGGTGTCGGGATGTTTTTGTGTTTTTTGATTAAAATGTTATTCTTAAAAGTTATAGCAGGTTCTGAAGGCGGATAATTAATAAGTGAATCTCAATCTCATATATAAATATAAGTATAATTCTTTGCAATAACTATAATTAATTTATTGCTGTCTGAAATTGATTTTAAACTCGTGTAAAGTTTATTAGATCGAAACTATTGCCATTCTGGCGATTTTTGATATTAATTATTTTGTTCTAACAATAATTTTCGGCGTTCTTTTCGTTTGGCTTTACGCACCTGGCGTTCTTTTTGTCGTTCTGAATTTAGCCTTTGTTTGTCACGCTGTAATTTTACAGCATATTCATCTTTGTCCACTTGTAAGTTTACCGTAACATAGGTGGTTTTTTTGGACTTGTCCTGATACACTATTGCGTCTTCTTTTTCAGAATCAATATCTTCTTGTTTTTTCTTGAATAACTTTTGAAATACAGCTTTGGTAATCAACTTCATGGGAATTTTGAAAAATAAATTCATTTTTTTTGATTCCGTTAAATGCTGTTCGCCCCATAGTTCAATGAATCCCAATGATGAATTAATAGTCATGACAGGAATTTTAAGGATGTTTTCCCCAAATTTAAAGGTGTTTCTCAGGGTGTCAAAACGTATTTTTTGAAGATTTTTATCTTTAAAATAATCTGCTAAATATTTTACAGGTTCATAGTTTTCCAGACGTCCATTTACTGCCTCCAGGTCTATTAGGAAATCAGATTTTTCTAGCATAGGGGTTAAATCTTTATGCATATGTAATTTCCCTGACAATTCGCAATCGATGATGCCATGTAAGTTTTCAGAAACCAAGTTGTCTTGGCCAAAGTTGTCAAATTTGATCAAAAATTTGTCAACATCCATATTTTTAGCATACACAATTGGACTAAAGTAAATATCATTACTATCAGTAGCATTAAAATATCCGGTTATGTCGAAGTGTGCATCGGCAATTTCCATCAAGCAAGTATCTATATGAATATATCTGTCTTTTGTCATTCTAATTGAGGCATTTAGCGCATTTATCTTATATTGATGATATGTAAGATTCCCTATTTCTGTTTTAAATTGCATATCCCAAAAAGGAAGATTAAAGACACTAAATCCTGCATCATGGTCTACAGGGCTATTGTCTGCTTCGGATTTAGGCATGTGCCAATCCAGCAATTGATTAAGGTCAAGTCGTTTGGAAACAAGGTGTATATAATGGTTTTCTTTTTGATGGTGGCTACTGTCTCCTAAGTGCCAGTATAGGTCTATTTTAAAGTCGCTTCGACCGATTTGACCCCCCAGGCCTTCGGTAGTCAAGTGTTGGTTCTCGTAATGGATTCTTCCGTTGAATTTTTCAAACCGACATTTGTGTAGCTGCATTTTGCCATTTAATTGGTCTATATATAGGTCTATAGAATGCAACAAATGTTCTTTGAAATGTAATTGTGTCCGGCCATGAAATTTTAGTCCCTGGAAATCTTCATGCCGATAATCTTCGGGCACATAGTTTTCTCCTTTGTAAACGAATAGATCTTCGAGGTGTAGGTGGTCCGAAGTCAGATCAAATTCAAGTTCGGTGTCTCCATTTAAGACATGATTAAACCAGAAGTCATAATGGGACAGTTTGCCAGAAAAATGAAAGTCACTGCGGTCCAATTCTCCCGAAAAATCTATTAAACGTATATCTTCTTCTTCGATATAAAAATCGGCTTTAAAATCGTGGAATTTATGTGGATAATGCTTTAATTGAGCGTGTAAGTCCCGTATAAAAAATTCACCTATAGGTAAGTTTTTAGATTCAGTAAAGGCCCTTGCAGAACTGCCAAATGCAAGATCCAATTTAAAGTCCCTTATTTGTTCATTAATTTTAGATACTCCGGAAGAGTCGTTATAGGTTAATTCATTTAGATCCAGTAAGGAGGAGACTATATCCAATTCAACCCAAACACTATCATCTGTATGATGAATGATTGCAGGAAGGTCACTTATGGTTCCGTTTACGACTAGATCTGAATTCCCGACATGAGCACTTAAGGTGTCTATGTATGCTTGATGCCCTTCAATATGTCCAATTATATTCAAATCATTAATAGGTAAATAATATCCATCCGATTTAAAGTTAAGGTTCCGTATCTCCAATTCTGTGAAATAAGATTCATTTAGTCGTTCAATGCTTTTTTCAGGATTTTTCAGGTCGATAATGTCATGAAAATTCATTGTTAAATTTATTGAACCAGAAATTTCACTCAAGCCTTTAAGGTTGAAAAACGCTGTCAAAAATTCTAAATCGAATTGAGAACGTAATTTTAGGTCAATATCTGGAGACAAGAAGTTTTTCACTTCCAGGTCACCATAGAAGCGCCCTGCTTCTGGCCGGGCATTAAAATCTTTTAACCCAAACTCCATTGTTTCTAATCCGCCCCCTTCAGAGCCATTCCTGAAGTAACCACTGAACTCCATTCCGCGAATCTTTTTGTTGGTCTGGTTGTTCTGTAGGAATCCTTTTTTACATCCGAAAACAACATTTATCTTTGGAATAGAGCCATATAAAGTGCTGCCTTTTACAGTTGCGTCAAAATAGACTTCTCCTCTATTTTCATAACTTTCTAAAGTGGGGATCAATTCTTCTGGAGCAAACGCTATTAATAAGTCAAAGTTAGGTTTTGTGCCATGTACTTTTATGTCTAAATTTTGATTATTCGCAATGTCAAAAAACCCTTCTATATTAAATTCCCCCATTTCCAATTTGATATTAGATCGTTCAAATTGAATCAGTTGCTTTTCAGTGTCAAAATCAAATTTTGAGGTCAACTCAAAGTGTTTGTGTTTGATGAATGTTGTATCTTCATTTTTTATCAGATTCATCTCAAACCGACTATCTATATCTATTAATGTGTGGGTATTATTTATCTGTAGTTGAGCTTTTGCATCATTGACATATATATCTAAATCTATTTTTGTGGATTCATTAAATTTGTGAACATCTACATTGTGCAATTTGATGGATTCAATCTCAAGTGAGAAAGGTGTTTCATCCTCAGTAGTTGCCGAATCAACAGGCATTAAAGCATTAAAAATGTTGAAGTTGCCATCTTTATGTTGGATAAACTTAATATAGCCATTACTTAAAAAAATTGACTTAAGTTGTAAGTCACCCTTAATTATCGTCCACAGGTCAAAACCTAAATAAGTATCATCTAATGCTAGAATAGGGGGTTCGTTTTGGCCTTTGTTTTCGTAAACCCGCAGGCCTTCAAGATCTATGGAGATGTAGGGGAAGTTTACAAATGGAGAGATGTGACTGCCATCTAAATCAATTTTTCCAGTATAATGTTCATTGGAATATATCAATATTTGTCGAACAATATGTTCTTGTTTCCAATAGACCAGTACAATGATAGTGCTAAAAAAAACCAATACGACTAAAAACAATCGGAATAGCCATTTGAAGCAATTCTTTGGTGACCTCCACTTTTTCATAACCGGGGGATTTGTTCTATATTTTATTGTTCGGAAGAGATAGCAACATATAGCGTGCCATTTTTAATATTTGATTAATGACTTACAAGGCGAACGGCCTGTCTAAAAATAAATAATGATTTTTTAAAAAGTAAAATTTCAAAAAGGGCTTTTTAATTAGTATTCTTTTACTAGTTCATCATATCTGAAAATTGTATTAAATCCTTTAGATCGGAAATATTCTTTAGTGTCTTCTTCACTTCGGTTACTTGTTGCTAAAACAAAATCGCCCCCCCAACCTCCGAGAGATTTTACTTCACCCCAGAAGTCGCTGAAATGTATTTCTTTGGCTCTGGGTTGTTGAATAACACTTTTTACAAGGTCTTCATGTTCTGCTATCAAGTCATCGAAATCTTCAAGGTTTTTAGTATACTGAGCAATGTCATGTGTTATTTGAGTGATGCGTGGCAAAGGTTTTTCTCGTTCTTCAGGTGTAGAAATCATGTAATAAACCAATGCTTCACGCGTATTCTGTTTCTTTTCTAGATAGACGAAATAAAGGTGTTCTTTAAAAGTTGGATTAAAGTTAGATTTCTCCCAACGATTTTTCCCATTAAATTTTTGAAAAAGCATAGGTCCTTCAGCAGTTGCTGCAACAATGTCATATCCCGACCCTCCAAAGGTGCGCTTAAGTAACAGGAAAGGGTCAATAAGGGCCCATTTAGCAATCATAGTAATGAGTGTAGAACTTGAACCCAAACCCCAGTCTCTTGAGAATTCTAATGCAGATGTGGCTTCCCAAGAATCATTGCCGTCAAGAAAATCAGGATTTAATGATTGTGCTTGCTTCAAAGTATTTTGCAATGATTCTGCAACATCATCTTTGTCGTCGCCACCATCACATTCTAAAATATTAAGGTCCGGCAGATTATATGTAGCTTCGAACCAGACTTCCTGTTCGCTGGAGAGACTTTTCCAGACAAGTTTGGGCTCTCCTGTTGCTTTCAATCCATTAACATTAAGCGACTGGCCTAATTGGGTTGGAAGTGCTAATGCAACTGCTCCTTCAGTAACAAAGTATTCACCAGTAAGAAGTAGTTTTCCATTGGTGCGCATCGAGAAACTCATAGTTTAATTTTTTTATTGTGATGTATTTTGTTTAATAATAAATATTGAATGGTTAAAGTCCTAGTTGTAATCGTAACGATTTGTTTTCATTGCTGTTAAAATTCCAGTAATCAGAAAGGATAGTTTTTATACGTATTGCGTTTGTCGTCATTAGTTTATTTGAACTAAAGTAACTTTCTTGCCAACGCTCTATTCTATGCGGAAATTTTTTTTCAAAATCAATAGAGAGACTTCTTTTAGAGTTAAGATATTTTATTTTATAAGTTAATAAATTATCATCATTATTATGTTTCATTAAGGTAGTTTTTGCTGTTTCTGCATCTATAGAGGTATGTAGTAATCTCGAACTGCTAATGGAAGGAATTATTTTTACATTTCCTGTAGGCAATGACTTTGGGTTAATGCGTATTCTGGACCATATTTCATCTTCTAACAAAACGATTTCCATTTCTTTTGTGACATCTCCTTCGTTTTCATAATAAGAATTAAGTGTCATGTGGTAATATAAACTGCCAAGGTTTAATTGGGTAAACGTATGCCCGCACCATTCCTGAATGCTTGATGTTGCTTTCAGGGTGTTAGGGTGTTTTGTTAAGTTAATAGGTGTGAAAACTGATTTTAGAATAGAATAATCATATATCCCTGTAATGAATTTTTTTGACAGATTGAGTTTTAATATGTTTACCGCATCTTTTTCATTTCCATGAATATTGTTGAGCTTGACTTGTCGTGACTTTGAAAAAGGTTCAGTAACAAAAATCAATACGGCCCTTCCCTGATGAGTTTCACCATAATGAGCTTGATTTAGTGTAAAGCTAGAAATTTCTGCTTTTCCTTGATACCAATAGTTGTCAAAGGTGTTTTTATTGCTTTCTATGGTAGGAGGGAGGTGTTTCTTTTCGCTAGTATCGTATTGCTGAGAAGAGAGTAATACAATCCCTGTTAATACAATAAGAATTAAATAACTTGCGTTATGTTTATTGGTAAACACCATTAAATATTGTGTATTTTAAAATCAATAAAAAGTTAGCTTACCAATATACTAAAAAAAGTGTAGTTTTTAGATTACTTGCTTTGATTGCTTTTCCTTTTCATAAAAAAATGGTCTATAATGTCTATCTTTTTATTTTTGACGTTGATATAAGATATAAAATAGTACATTAGGGTTCAGTTTGATAATAGGGATAAATTTTTTTATAAAAAAACAATATGAAACGCCAATTATTTATTTTATCATTTTTCGTTTTTCTTTTGGGTCCCTCGGCTTTATTTGCACAAAAACTAATTGACGATATTAGGGTTATCAAAGTTTTATTGTTTGTGCATCAACAGAAGGATCTAAAAAAAATGGTTAATCAATCGGCTAGAATTAAGTATAGACTTAGGAATAACTCAAAGGTTTTTACAGGAAAATTGGACGACATTAAGGAAGGAATGATGGTTGTTAATGGCAAGGAAGTTTTGTTTAATGACTGTAAGATGATTGGTGGACGTGTTTTTAGTGAAGAGTTTTTTGCTGGAGGTGTTTTGACAGGTGCTGGGTTTGCGACAATAGTTTTTGGGGCAGCCCTAGCCGGAACAAACATTGAAACCGGGGCGGTTGTTATTGCAGGCGGTGTCATTGCTTTAATAACAGGACTTGTTTTAGTTACTAAAGTCCGAAAGTTCAATTTAGACAAGGGATGGGAGGTGCACAGCACAGAAGTTTTATACAATCTTGCAGAGTGATAAATCTACCAGCATAAGGCAGACTTCAATAAATTTGTATTGGCCCTTTATTTAAGGCTCTTTTGAGCTTTCTTTTTCAGACTTTACTGTAAGGATCAGCGCTTTTTCTAGGTCCAGAAATTGTTTTGAGAGGTTTTTAATATCTTCTTTGGTTAATTCTTCTATCATTGTTTCATACGCATTAATTCCTGAAAGGTCCATGTTGTTACTGTAATATTTTGATAGAATACTTCTCCAGAATTTGTTCTTTTTCAAATTGCTTTCTCTCCCTCGTCTTTGAGTTTCTTTTACCTTTTTGAAGTTCTCGTCAGAGGGCCCATTTTCCTGTAGCGATTTTATCTCCTCCTTTACAGCCGCCACTAAATTTTCAACATTTTCGGGGGCACATTGAAAGAAAACAGTGATATCAGATAATCCTTTTGGCGTTTTTTGCAAATTCCCTCCTACATAAGGGCTGTAAACGCCTCCCTTGTCTTCCCTAAGGTTTTCCCTGACCATTATGCTTAACACTTTAGACATAGCTGAGATTTGATAACTTTTCTTAGCAGACCATTCTGATTCCAGGACGAATCCAATATAAACATTCGCCTGAGGGGCCAATCCTTTTTTTAGCGAAATGGATGAGCCGGAAGATGGATGGGTAACTCCAACATCTTTCCAGTTTTCAACTCTGTTGTTACTAGGGAGTGCTCCCAAATACAATTCCAATTGAGGTTTTATTTTCTCAGGCTCAAAATTCCCTACAAACACAAAGGTGAAGTCACTAAAATCAGCGAAACGATCATTGTATATTTCGTATACGCGCTCAAAGTTTATGTCGTCAATATCTTTTTCTGTTGGAACAGCAATACGTCTTAGGTGATTATTGTTTTTGAGTTTTGATAGTTGGTTTTGGAAAAACACCCTTGGGTTTGCGCCTAAATTCCGTAGCTGTTCTTTTGTTTGTTCTATAACACGGTCAAAAGATTCTCGGTCTTTACGCGGATTTACGCCATACAGATAAATCAGTTTTAACATCGTTTCAAAATCTTCAACAGAAGAAGAGCCATAAAATCCTTCTTCTAATTCTCCTATATAAGGGCGAATTTCGAGTGTCTTCCCAGTTAGCTTTTTTTCTAAAGCAATTAAGTCAAAAGATCCAAGGCCTGCTTCATCTATAATGTTGGCAGCATTTAATGCAGATTGATAGTCTTTATCGCTGTATAGTGAATGACCGCCGGGGCTAAAACCATCTACTAGTATCTGGTCATTTCTAAAATCTGTTGGTTTCAATACAACTCGTACACCGTTAGACAAAGTATACTCGGTAATATTTAAGCTGTCTATTGAAATGAATTTCGTGTCAACAACTTTTCCTCCTCTTGGGGGCTTCCCTAACAAGGGCATATCCAAAAACTTATCCTTATAGGGTTCTGTTTTGATGTCTTTATATTCTTTCAATACTTTTCTGACATCTTCTTCTGTTGGAAGAATAATATCTTCTTTTTCAGGAGCTGTGATAATTAAAGCCCTATTGTTATTTGTAATCCATTGTTTTGCCAAGGAATTAACTTCAGTTAAAGTTATTGAGGGTAAAAATTCTTTGACCAACTGTAATTCTTTTTTTGCACCAAACATAGGGCTGTCTTCCAAAAAGTGGTAAACACACTCCATTGCTAATTTAGCTGAAGTAGTTCTGTCTCGTTCTTTATATTGGGTTTCTATTTTTTTTCTAAGTGCAAGTTTTTGGCGTTCCAACTCTGTGTCAGTAAAACCATGTTGCAGAACCCTTTGGTTTTCTTTCAATAAAATTTTCAAACTATTTAATAAGTTACCTTCTTTAGCTTGAGCGCGACAATAATAGGTGTCTTTTGATCGGACAAACTCCCCATATCCAGCGTTTCCATAAATAAAGGGTGCATTTTTGTCTTGGCCAATTTCATCAAATCGATTACTTAACATATTGTTGTAAAGCCGATGCATTAGTGTTGTTCTGTAATCGTCTAGTGTTTTTATGTTTTGAGGGTCATGCTTGATGTATAACTGCACTTCAGTCCTTGTCGCTTCTTTATCCTTTGCTATAGCTATAAAAGTTTCTTCATGATTTGGCACTTCATAAAGGTTTTTTTCTCTTTGATTTTCAGGGTTTTTTAATCCTGAGAATTTGTCTTTTATTTTTTGCTCTATTTCATCAACATCGAGATCTCCAACTACGATAATAGCCTGAAGATTAGGTCGATACCAGTCTTTATAAAAGTTGCGAAAACGATCATGTGGTGCGTTTTGAATAATGTCCATTAAGCCTATTGGTAAACGATATGCATATCGGGTGTTGTGAAACACTTTCGGCCACCAAACATGTCTCATCCTTTCATTTGCTCCCAGACCTGTTCTCCATTCAGACTCAATAACACCCCGTTCTTTATCTATTTCTTCTCCTTCAAAGGCTATGCCTGTTGCCCAGTCGCTCATTACAAGTAGGCCCTTATCTACTAAGCCTTCTTTGTCCGTGGGCAATTGTAGCATGTAAACTGTTTCGTCAAAACTAGTATAAGCATTGAGGTCTGCACCAAACCGAACGCCAGTTTTTTCAAGAAAATTAATTAGTTCATTTTTTTTGAAGTTTGTAGTTCCATTAAAAGCCATGTGTTCTACAAAATGTGCTAATCCCTGTTGGTCATCATCTTCTTGCATAGAACCTGCATTGACTGCTAAGCGGAGCTCAATTCTGTTTTCTGGTTTGCTGTTTTTACGGATGTAATAACGCATCCCATTATCTAATGTTCCCATGCGGACATCAGGTGAAAAAGGAAGTTCTGCTTGCATTCCACTAGCTGTTTCTCCAGCGTCTTCTGTTGTTGCAGTAGATGAAATGTTGCTTAAATTGTTAAGTGCAGAAGGTGCAGTGCTCTCTGTAGAAACAGAATTAGATGTGTTTTTGTTTTTTGTGCCTGAAGTACTCGTTGATGAGGTTTTACACCCTGTTCCAAGCGTGATTATTAACACAAAAAGAGTTGTCGCCAAAAACTTAAATGAATTATTCATAAGTTTTATATTTTAATATTGATTAGGAAAATTGTAACTTTAAAGTGTAAATAGAAGTTAAATAGCATAGCTTTTGTTTCAATGAACGCCCTAAATTAACCAAAAGCTTCTTAAAATTCTTTTTTTTTCGACTAGTATTAAGTAAAAAGCTACTAAATTTAACAGGTAGAAGGTTGGACTTTTTTCCAATTAATAGTACTTTTATCTATAAATTTTAGTTCTAAGACTATACTTTTATATATTACGACATAAAAAAAAATTTTTTTTTTGCATTATATCGGTAACGTTTACCAAATTCAGTTCATAAATGCTTGAGAAGAAAGAAAACCAGGTTTTAGAAGCCATAAAAAGAGGAGATCCGAAAGTCTTGGAAAGACTTTATGACGAGATTAGACAACCATTTTTAGTATGGGCTGTTCAATTTTATCAATGTGAAGATGAAGATGCTATTGAAATCTACCAGAAGGCTTATACTATTTTGTATATGAACGTCAGAAATGAAAAATTGACTAATTTAACAAGCAGTGTTAAGACTTACTTGTTTTCGATAGGCAAAAATTTGTTTCGCGAAAAATTTAGAAATAAGCATAATAGGCTGGTAAATCTTGAAGATGTAAGTAACACGAATGCGGTTAAAGTAGAGGTTGACACCGATGTATTGAATGAATATGAGGATACGCATCAGAAAGAGATAGTCAGATATTTGTTGGATGAAATTGGAGATCCTTGCAAAACGTTATTAAATCTGATGTTTATTAAAGGTTACTCAGCAGATTCGGTAGTACGTGAAATGGGTTATAGTGATGAAAGAGTAGTAAGAAAAAGAAAATCTTTATGTTTGAAAAAACTTAGAGAAATGGTAACAGAAAAGAAAGACACCAAATTTTTATAAAAAATAAGACCCCCAATTAATAACTAAATTATTTAGGCATGAAAAATGCAGAAAAAATTAGATTAATTGAAGCTTATTATCGTGGAACCTTAACGGGCGAAGACAATACTAACTTCAGTAAACTAATGAATGAGGACCTTGACTTCAATCAAGAAGTTCAGGATTACAAGAGTATTTTTATTGGCTTCGAAGCCTTGCATCTTGAAGAATTTCAAAAAACTTTAATGAGCTTTGAAGCGAAACATAATTCCCAAGAAAAACAAAGTGCTAATACGCAACAACAGCGGCCTAAGTTAGCAGTTGTTCGGCCTTTGAGAAAGTTTTACTATGCAGCAGCAGCAATAGCGCTCCTTATTTGTGCGAATTTTGGATACAACCAATGGATGACTCCTACTTTTGATCAACATTTTGAAGTGTATCAGTCTATAGAACTTCACCAGGCATCAGTACGTGGTGCCAATGATGCATTTGGCGCAGAACAAAAGATTAAGAAAAGTGCCTATTCTGCATATTTGAAGAATGACTATAGCAAAGCAATTTCTTTGCTTGAGGAGTATGTTTTGGAATATACAGAAACAGCGACCAAAGATTATCAAGCCCTTTTGGTGTTAGGCGTCTCCCAATTAGCAGAGGATAAAACAGAAGAAGCGCTACTAAATCTTTCACTGGTCTCAGCACAAAGCCCAAATTCTTCCTATAAACAAGAAGCAGAATGGTATAGAGTTCTTGCACTTATTAAAACAGGAGCAGAGGAAGAAGCAACGCTTATACTAAAACAAATCCAAAAAAGAAAAGGACATATTCACAACAATGATGCAATTCTGCTCTTGGGTGATATGTAGAAAAAAATAACCCCCAACTTTATGTTTAAATGACCTTCTCAATAAATAGGAGAAGGTCATTTTTGTGTTTATTGGACTTTTTTGTTTTGGCGAAAACAAAAAAAGAACGTACATTAGCGGTCCATTTACGGGATGTAGCTCAGTTGGTAGAGTACGCGTCTGGGGGGCGTGAGGTCGCTGGTTCAAGTCCAGTCATCCCGACTATCGATGAATAAAGGGTTTCAGCAGTTTTGTTGAGGCTCTTTTTTTGTCTGGTTTGAACATGGTTTGAACAATTGGTTGTTTTATTCGTATTTTACTAGTAGGGGAGTTATCTTTATATAAACTCTAAAACTACTCTAAAATAGAATTATGAATAATAAAGGTCAATTTAAAAAAGGACGTGCAAAAACTGGAGGGAGGAAGAAAGATGGTGAATGGGTTTCTTATCACAATGATGGACTAACATATATACAATTAAAACTTTTTATAATTAAAAAAAATTAAAATGGGGAAAAGTAAAAATTTGAAAAATCAAGTCGTTAATCATAAAATCGATACAGAGAAACAAAGAGTAAATATAGAATATAAGAATGGGTTAAACACTTCTATTCAATTTAAAGATATTGTATCTGTAAGTTACAAACAATTAAAAGGTAAACCCACTACTAAAATTAAAGACCATAAGTTTTTTTGGCCTGGTTATATTTTACTTGTTCCAAGTATTTTAATGTTTCAGTATGAAGGAGTTCTAACCTATGTTGGTGTTTTAAGTTTAACAATTTCTGTGATTTGCATTTTTATGGGTCAAAAAATAGTTAATACTGATACGGATGTTGTTTTCATAGAAACCTCAGGTAGTGAAATTTTTGAATATGAAACTTCTGTTGGTCAAGGTGAAATCGATAGGGATAGAATTCAAAATGTTAATTCTAATACCTAAAAAAGTAAAAAGAATATCTATCAAAAAGACATAAGGAATATCCATTTGGGTATTCCTTTTTTATTTAGAAAGTGTCAACTCGTTGACAGTTTTTCATATATTAGAGGGCGTGATAATTCAACAATAAAAAAATATAAAAAGGTTATCTCAAAGACTGAATTAATCCAATTAGTAGAAGACATCTACACTAATAAATAATAACTATGAAAGACCACATCTACAAGTACCGAAAGTTCTATTCACTCTATCTACCATATTTTGTAGGTATAATTTTTTTTATAATTAATGATTTGAATAGTGATAGAAACTATCCCTATCCCATCACTTGGAATCAAGGTCATTTTCAATTTTTGGGGTTAGCACTAACTCCACTATTCCTATTCTTTATTTACATTTCATTTAAGAAAGAAGACAAACAATAATTATTCATCCATATAAAACTTAAACATTATGAAAAACTTTATTTCAGAGAATTGGTATAGACTAATGATTGGTTCATCTTGTATGATGTTCTCATTTGGAATAATGATACATTCTATATCACCAACAATAGCCAACAATCTTAATTCTAATTCCGTTTTAGTTCCACTTAATGAAGATGGAAGTATAAATGTTCGTCTTTCGGATGAACAACTAATTAAGTTAATTCCTAATGATATTCAAGATGTTAATATTGCGAAAATTAATGGTTACAATAACCGATTTAGCTCCTCAGGTTTAATGAAGGTTAAAGTTATTGATTAGACCTTGGATTGACATTAATACCTCATAAACCTAGTAAATATAATTATGAGAGTAGTATATGCATCTCTTTAATCTGTCCATACAAGATTTTAAATACTAAATAATACAATAAGGTCAATAAATTGTTAGATTGGAAAATTAAATTAGAGGAAAGCTCCAAATTGACAAAACCGCACTTTAGAAGCACTCTTGATGAAACCAAATGATATTAATCACTATGAATAAGTTCTTTAAAAAAATATATGCTTTTCTCCTATCGTCAATTTTACTTTGTAGCTGTGATAATAGTCAAGGAAAATATAACTTTGAATTGGAAGAGGGGGATTTGCTTTTTCAAAATACAGGTGCTAGTGAAATAGATAATGCAATCAAAGATGTAACGGCCACAGCATTTGCTAAAAACTATTCACACGTGGGCATGGCAATGCAGGAAAATAGAAAATGGTTTATCTTGGAAGCAGTACCCAAAGAGGGAGTTTGTAAAACTCCGCTGAAAGCCTTTCTGGAAAGGAATGTAAATCAATTCAACAAGTCACAAACTACTGTTGCAAGGCTTGAGGGTTGTTATCAACCCTATATTTCAAAGGCAATAGCGTATGGGCTAGAAAGGATAGATACACCCTACGATGAGATCTTTTTATGGGACAACCAATCGTATTATTGCTCTGAATTAATTTATAAAATGTTTTCTTCACAAGATCTTCCTGTAGATTCCATCCCTTTTGCTACCCATCCAATGACTTTTAATGATAGTACTGGAAGTCCTTTATCTAGCTGGGTAACGTATTACCGAGATCTAAATCACGATATTCCCGAGGGGGTTGAAGGAACAAATCCTAACTTGATGGCCAGCAGTCCTCATATTAAATTTGTACATGATTATCAAAACCAATAAGATTAGGTGGATGATATGATTATAAGATATTATTTGTAGTTTAGGGCATCATACAATGTAACTAATGCATTGATCCCATAGATGTAAATAAAAATCAGTTAATGACTCTATTGGAGTAAAAGATTTTTATAATGAAACTTTAAAGTAAAGATCATCACAAACAAACAGAAGTCATGAAATATTTATTATTAGCTTTATTTTTCAGCCCCTATTTTTCAGTAAGTCAGAATGTTACTATTCCAGATGCCAACTTCAAAAATTATTTAGTTAATAATCTAGCGATTAATACAAATGGAGATTCCGCTATACAAGTTGCGGAAGCAAATACTTTCGCCGGGACTATTGTTGTTAATGGGTTGTCTATATTAGATTTAACAGGTATTGAGGCTTTTACTTCATTAACGGAGTTGTGGTGTCAGGGGAATGATAGCTTAGTCTCTTTGGACCTAAGCAACAATTTGGCCTTAACAGTTTTGCGATGTAATAGTAACGATCTATTAAGTTCATTAGATATATCTAATAATACCGTTTTACAGGAGTTGTATTGTTCCTATAACGCTAATTTAAGTTCATTAGATATTACATCTAATACAGGCATTACTAGAGTTTTTTGTATGGGAAGTGGTCTGAGTTCATTGAATTTATCCAATAACCCACTTTTATCATGGTTAGCATGCGAGTATAATAATATTGCATCTCTAGATTTGACGTCAAATACGGCTATTACTAAGTTAAGTTGTCATTATAATAATTTGACAGCCCTGTATTTAAACAATGATACTTTATTAACAGAGTTAAACTGTAAGGGCAACAACCTCTCTTCACTTGATTTGACAAGCAATTTGGCTTTAACTGAATTAGAGTGTCAGCATAATAATTTAACATCATTGGATGTATCTAATAATACTGCATTAGCATTATTGAATTGTGGCTCAAATGATAGCTTAAACGCCTTAGATTTGACAGCAAATGTAGCCTTAGTTGATTTGATGTGTGGTTGGGCTAATTTAACATCATTGGATGTCACCAATAATCCTTTATTAAGCACGATAATGTGTCTTAATAATAATTTAACATCACTAGATGTATCTAATAACACTGTTTTGGCTCATTTAGATTGTTCTCATAATGATCTCCAATGTTTAAATATTAAAAATGGTAATAATACAGGGTTAGGTATTTTTTATGCTGATTATAATCCCAATCTTACCTGTATTGAGGTAGATGATGTAAATTATGCTTCTTCTATATTTGGTTTAATAGATCCTCAAACTTCATTTAGTTTATACTGCGCAAATAGTTGTTCCAACGTTACCAGTATAAATAAAATCCAAAAGTCTTCAAATCTTTTAAAAATTATTGATGTCTTGGGAAGAGAAACAGAGTTAATGCCCAATAAGCCACTTATTTTTATTTATGATGATGGCACTTATGAAAAGAAAATTATTATCAGATAACAGGTCTTAAAAAGACAAGAAACATCTTAATTTTTTGACTTGAAGTAGGTAGGGAATTCGATTTTTAAAGCGTTGTATTATTGTAAGTCTTAACCTATATGTTAGAATATTATGTATACATCACTTTTTAACTGTTATGAAGGACTATATTGTTATAATTATTCTACTGTTTTTATTTCTATTTAGAAGTAGCGATATCGAAGCACAAGCATTTCAAGCTAGAAATGTGAATTTTGATCTTGGATACATATTTGGTAGTCGTGCTGTTTATGCTAATTTTATATCACCAGGGGCTATTATTTCTTTACAAAAAGGTGTCTATAAATGGATAAGTGTAGGAGCATATGCAGGTGTACAACAGCACTTACTCGGAGCACCTGTTACGTCCACCAATAATTTAGATTACACAGCAGTTTATGCCGGAGTCAATGGCTCTTTCCATTTTTATCAAATGATTTCTGAGCTATTAGGGAAAGATATTAAAGCAGATAAATTAGATATTGCTATCAAACATTCCTTTGGAGTGCGTCTGACTTTTCCCAGTGCTGGTAGCGTAAGTCAAACTTTTAGTTTTGGCATATCCGGCAATGTTAGATATTTCTTTACTGATTATTTTGGTGTCTATTTAGAGGCAGGATATCCTGTTGCAGGTTTAGCCTTGGCAGGCATTGCACTCAAGTTTTAAAAAACATATTTTTTTCGTATCTTTAAGATAAAGATTATTATTAATAATTTATTGGTTGATAAAAAAACGAATCATGGTAGGAATTATAGGATGTATTATGTTTGCAGGGCTGGTTGTAATTAACATTAAGTATTCAAAATCAGACAAAAGATTTAAAGATGGGTTTAAACCTAACACATTAACTATTAAAGGGTATATAATACAGATAGCATGGTTTATAGCATGTGGGCTTCTTATAGTTGCTGTAGCATAATTTGCTTAATAAAATAAATCAGCGCCACGCAAATTAGCGCCACGCAAATTAGCACCACGGAGATCAGCACCACGCAGATCAGTTCTTTCTAATGTGGCACCCCCTAAATTAGCGCCACGTAGATTAGCATCTCGCAAATTAGCACCACGCAGATCAGCACCACGCAGATCAGTTCTTTGTAGGGTGGCATCGCTCAAATCATAACCCCCTAAATTAGCACCGCGCAGATTAAGCCCACGGATTTTTTGTGATTTGGCAAGTTGTAAGCCAATTGCAATAGTTGATTTATTTTTACTTCGAATTAATTGCTCTATTTTTTCTTTAGTTGTCATTGGTCAATTAGCTAACCTTCTTTATGAAAGAAATATATTAAGGATACACAAAGATAAAAACAAATGCAACAATGTTGCATTAAAACAATATTTATTTCCTTGCTAAAGGTCAATAAAGTGATTCAAAAAAAATCACAAAAAATCAATTATGAATAGATAATCAGACGCAGAAGAGGCAAATGAATGCTTCAACAAATATATTTTTTTTTCGTATTAATATCGCAAATGACTTTGCCTCAACTAAAAAAAATTACTATGAGATTGTTAGTTGCTTTTTTATTTATCACTAATATAATTTTTGCTCAACAAACTATATATGATACAATATCTAATGGAGGGATAGATCGAAGTTTTATTTTGTACGTGCCTGCCAATTATTCTGCCGTCACACCAGCGCCTTTGTTGTTTAATTTTCACGGTTACACTTCTAATGCTTATCAACAGATGTTTTATGGGGATTTTCGCTCTATTGCCGATACTGCTGGCTTTATCATTGTACACCCTAATGGTACATTAGATTTTAATAACAATACTCATTTTAATGTTTGGGGTAGCAGTTCTGTAGATGATGTAGCTTTTACTGAAGATCTAATTGATTCTATATCTGCTACATATAACATTGATTTATCTAGGGTCTATAGTGTGGGCATGTCAAATGGTGGGTATATGAGCTACCACCTTGCTTGCTTACTTAACAGTAAAATCGCAGCTGTCGCTTCAGTCACAGGAACAATGTCTTATAATACTTTTAATAATTGTAATCCATTACATCCAACACCAATATTACAAATACATGGAACGCTAGATGGAACTGTTCCTTTTAGTGGTTCAAGTGTAGGATTGAGTATTAATGCAGTAATGAACTATTGGACGAATTACAACAATTGTTCAAGTAGTGGAGTTACAACTTTTTTACCCAATTTAGTGCTTACTGACGGGAGTACAGTAACAGAAATATTGTATGATTCTGGAAATTGTCAATCAAGTACTAAATTATTAAGAGTTGAAGGAGGTGGACATACTTGGCCCGGGACTAATTTCCCTTTGGTAGGAACAAACTATGACATTAATGCGAGTTTGGAAGTGTGGAAATTTTTATCTGTACATTCCTTAAATAGCTTAAATTGTAATGTGAATAATCCAGTAGATTTTTTGTCAGCGCCACCTTTAAAAATCAAAATATATCCAAATCCAGCTAATAATTATATTATTGTAGAATCAGAAAATTATATAGATGTAAACTATACGATTAAATCTTTATTGGGTCAAGTTGTCAAATCAGGTAGCTTAAAAGGTAATTACACAGAAATCAACTTTTCAGATATAATTCCAGGAATTTATATTGTTAAAATACAAAACAAATCCTTTAAAATTATCAAGGCCAATTAGCAATTTGCTTTAAAGGATATAGGGGATTATAGTATTTTAATAAAGAAAAGACAATATCTTGAAGCCAATTATCCTGCACGGGTTAAAAATCATATAAATTAAGATTAAACATTTTAAAAGGTAAATTTTGTTGTCTAAATAATAACTTTTAGAACCTTCTTAATTCTGCTCATTGCAATTCTTTTTAGTTTAGGCCCTTCCAGATAGTAATTATAAATCCAGTCCCTTTTCTTCTAGTACTTTAATCGCATTAGAAAACCCCTCACATTTCTCCATTTCATCAAAATCATATCCCATTCCTTTGTAACAATGATCTGCAAGTTGCTCCATTTTATACATGTATTGCTTCATTGTTTTCTTGTCTTCATCAGTAGGAGGTTTACCTTCCCTTAATTTGCTTTGCAAAGGGGCAAGTTTTTCGCCAAATAGAAGAACAACATCAGCACACGCACATGCAGTTTCTAGATTTGAAATATTAATTTTCATAGGATCTTTTTCATTGCTACAGGATATAACTATAAAAGATGTTAGTAATAGACTAATAATTAAAGATTGTTTCATAATAGATAATTAATTTTTATAGACTAGGTTAAGAAAAAATATATAAAAATGTAATATGCTTTTATTTGTTAATTTAATTGTAAAACAAGCAAATAAGATTTTTCCAATATGCAAAAAAATGAGAATATATTTATTGGCTTGAAGGTTTTAATTTTTTTTTTTAGATTTGTAATCTATGTCCAAAAAAATTAGATTTTAAAATTAAGAAAACGCATTAAAGATGAAAATGAATTTAAAAGCAAAGGATTTTGCTAAAAAAGAAGCGTTGCAAAAATCCTTGAGCACTTTATTAAAAAAGCCACTAATGGCTCTTTTAAGTGGGAAAGTAGAAAAACTACCTTTTTGTTATGAAGCTGAATATTTTGATGATGGAAGTGGCTTTATGTCCATTGGTGTAGCTAAGGAAGTGGATAAAATGTTTAAAACGAAAAGGTCTAAAGGCCAGGGTACAGAAGGTAAAATAAATAAGAAAAAAGTTGCTTATGGTGTGTGTAAGCTTGCAGAAGACGGTTCTGTGGAGTTTTGTGTTATTGGAGGAATGATGAAACCTATGGAAGCAAAAAAATGTATCAAATCTATTCCAATTCTCAAGAAAAAAATTGGTGATAAATATATAATTTCTAAAGGAGAAATATCTGTTGATGATAATGAATCTGAAGAGGCTTCCAATGAAGAAGATCCAAATCAAAAAGCCTCTGCAGAATCGGGAGCTTCTAAGGATGATGCATCAGATATACTGAAAACACTTGGCAAAGATATTTTTACAACATTCCCCTCAATACAGAAACAATTTGACAGAGAAAAGGCAGATCAGATCAGTGAAAGTCTTAAAGAATGGATTAAAACATATAAGGACTGTGAAAATGAGGTCAAAAAATCTTTTAAGGATATGGGGGGCAAAATGCAGAAGGTTGCAGGATATTTAAAAAAAGCAATTCAGGTAGATGTCGCAATTGATAAAATTGTTGAGCCATTGTTTAAGGATATTGATAGCTATAATGACATGGTGGATCACAGTACTGAACAAGGCAAAAAACTAAAAGCCACTATAGAAGCAGAATTCAATAAAGCAGTGAAATTTGCCACTAGCATTAAGGATACAGAGCTTATTCAGGTTCTGAATGATTATATGTCAGAACTTAAGGATTAAGGCACCTTATATGCTAGTCGGAAAATCAACAATTTAAGAACATATTAAATATATATAAATTATGGGACGCACAGCTAAATTGCGCAAAGCATTAAATGAAACTAAAAAATCAAAAATAAGTACGGGCTTTAATGAATCAATAAAAGACAGCTACGAAGATGGTTATTACCTTGTAAATGGAAAAACATTTACTTGTGAACAACTTACTAAGGATCAGGCCTGGGACAAGCATGTTGCTAAAGATAAATTAAAAAAGATACCGGAAGATCTTGCTAAAAAGATGGAAATTGTTTCCCGCGTAGATCAAACTGAACTTAAAGAGTATATCGGTAAAATGCATGCTGGGGTAAAAAAACAAAAGGATAAATCCGTAAAATCCGTTGTAGGAAATTCAGAATTAGAAGCTGCAGCAAAAGCATATGTTCAACTTGGAGGATCTGCTTTGACGGGGTTTTATGCAGATGTTGGAGCATCTTCAGAAGCCAGAGTAGCGATTAATGGTAAGGTGTTTTCTTTTGAAGCCAAAGTTTATGCACAAGTAAAAGCCGGGATTAAATATGGGATGTTAGGCATGTCTGCAGCTGCAGAGGCTGAAGTGGGGATAGAAGATAAGTTAAATGCCAAGGTAAAAGAATTTGAAACAAAAGCCGGAACTAAAATTTCGGTAAATGTATATGCCTGTTTGAAAGCTTTTGCTAAAGCTGAAGCTTTTGCTGGAGTAGGTATGATGACCGGAGCAGAGGCTGGAGCCTATTTAGGAGTAGAAGGAAGAATAGGAGCAGAAATCAAAAGACAACGTAAAGGGGAGGAAGAAATTACTGCGGGAGATGCTTCAGTAGCCTTGATCTTAAAAGCTGGTTTTACTGTTGGAGCTAAGGCTGGTTTTGATTTAAAACAGGAAACTGAAGATGGAAATCTATATAATATATTCACACACGGTGCTGCAATATCATTTCTTGTTGGCGGCGAATATGAAATTCAAATTAAGATACTTGAAGACCTTTATATAGAGGCTAAAGATGAGGTAAAGAAAATACTCGACAAAAGTGTTAGAGATGAAGTTTTGAAGTGGCTCAAGAAAGAATTCGATAGAATTATGAAAGAACTTGAATTTCATGTTAAAGATGCTGCCCGCAAAGTCAAAAGAGGCTGGGACAACACTCAAAACTATGGGAAAAAACTATTGATTGCAATAGAAAGTGGTTTGGGACACCAGTCAACTGCTGTGCATGATGAAATCAAAAGACAGGTAGATAAATTGCATAAGTACAAGAGAGAATTAGATTCAGTGATATCAAAAATAATTGATAAAGGTCTTGATCTGGATGACGTTAAAAAAGAAGTTTCTGATCCTACCTTTGAAAAAAGAGTCAATAAGTGGTTTGGACCTAAAATAAATAACAAACTTATCAAAAAAGAGTTAATGTTAGATCAGCAGCGTTACGATAGAAGAATTATTAAACTTAATACCTTCTTGGAAAACTCTTATGCTAATACTATCAAAAAAGTGAAAGAGCTTATCAAGAGTTTGTATGATATGGTTGATTCTTTTACTACCAAGGGGATTCCTGATGATTTTAGTAACTCCAGTGCTTTCAAAAAAATGGTTAAAAAGATCCAGGAAATTCAAGGGATGATAAAGGTGATCGATGAGATTATAGCCAGCAAAAAAGAATTAGTTAAGGAAGTGTCTGGCGACAAAAACCTTAAGGCAATGCTTGCGAATATGACAGCTCAGTATAAGCAGGTTAAGAAGGATTTTGATAGTTTTTATCAGGCACTTAAACATTACGTGAAAGGCTTACCAATATAAACCAATAAAAAAAAGCTGCTCAATTGAGCAGCTTTTTTTTATTGGTGGAGGGGGCCATGTTATATGATAATTAACTTGTTAGTTATTTAGCGATTGTACCTGCAAGTTTTCTTAATTCCCATTCTGAAAGTTTTGCATTGTATCTAGCCGTAATCACTAATTTTTGGGCCTGAATATAGTTTAATTCAGCCTGTTGATAATCCAGATATGTGGCCTGGCCCAGATTGTAGGCATTGGTGGTTCTTTCAAAATTCTCTTTGCTGATAGATACATTGCTTTCTTCAAGAGGGATCAATGCAATATTGTTCTGATGATTAGTATAGGCATCTTTTATGTTTTGTTCTATCTCGTATCGAATAGATTGAAGGGTTATTTCAGATCCTTTAATGTTTAGTTTGTTTTGTTTTATTGCACGATTTAATGCTCCTGCACTGTAGATTGAGTAGCTTAAGCCAAGGTTTACAGATGGTCCGACGGCATCATTGCTATTCATAATTCCTACATCGTTTTTTGCACCTGTATAACCATATGAAATAGTTGTGTTTAATTTTGGATACAGCTCTGTTTTAGCAATTTTAAGGTCTAGCTTAGAACGGGTAATATTTTGATTTGCCTGTAGTATCATTAAATTGTTTTGCAGGGCTGACTCCAAAGTTTTTTCATAGTTAATATCAAGGTCAAGGTCGGTGTCGGCTTTTACAATAACAGCATCTGTAATATCTTCAGTTCCTATGGCTTTATTGATTTGCCGAATTGATTGTCGTATGTTCAGCTTTAGACGTAGCAGCTGTGTGCTGTCTTTATTGTAGCTTGTCAAAAGATTGAGGCGTTCTACTTCAGTTCCCTGACCATATTTTCGTTTGGTTTCTATGCGATCTAACTGAACCTTTGTAAATGATAATTTTTGTTCTGCAATTCTGTAGTCTTCCTGAAGAATTGCCAATGAATAATAGGCTTGTATTACTTCGTAAATTGTATTTTCAATTGCCTGTTTATATTGTGTATTTCTTAGTGTTACATCTAGCTTAGATCGTTTGAGCTTGTAAACAGGTTTCAGGCCATCAAAAAGTGTGTAATTTAGATTTAAATTAGCATTGTAATTCTGGGAAGCAGCGGCACTATTGTTTTGATCAGGGAATCCACCATGAAAGGTGGTTTTAGATATGGTATTGGAGTAATTATAGCCAGCAGAGAAATCAACTGTAGGTAAAAACCCAGCATTGCCAATAGTTGCATTCAAGGCAGAAATCTCAAGGTCATTTTTAGCAATTTTTATATTGAAATTATTTTCTATAGCTATTTTCACCACTTCGTCGAGTTTTACAATCTCTTGTCCAGTAATTGCTAGTGGGCTAATTATGAACATGTGGATAATTAAGCTTTTAAGTGTCATTTCTGTTTCTTTTGGTCAAGGGGATCAGCTATTAACGATTCCCTTTGTTTTTAATTGACTCAAATTTAATAAGAAACTGAAATATAATCAAACCTCTTTAAACTAAACAAATTTCATATGTTTTTTGAAATTGCGTTTATAATCATTGGCAGTATGAAATACATACATGGGCATTTCGACTTGCACTAGTTATATTCTTATGCTCATTAAGGATTTCTATCCAATAATTTTCTTCGGATTCGGGGACCTTAATCGTTCCGAATTTCATAAAACTTATATTACTGGTTTTTTCAACGAGTTGGTATTGAGTGACGGTCGTAAACCAGTCAGATTTAGATATAAGGTCAAAGTTGTTGAATGCGAGATTGAATTCTGTTTGAAAAGGCGTGTTTTGTGTGTACGAATGTAGAACTAAATAGTTTTTTGATTCTAATTTATTTATGATTGTATCAATAGGGGTGTTGTTATTGTTTAAATAGTAATCAAAATTATTAAGGTTTAAAATACTTAAGTTTAAGGAATCCATAAGGTCATAAGTTTCTAACAGAGTAGTACTATCTTTAAATGTTAGAATAATTTCCCCAGGAATATAGCTTTCAGTGCATGGTGGTTTTTCGCAGGCATTGTATAGGAAAATAACGGTTAATAGTAATAGATATACTTTCATTGAATTATTTTTTGTTGTATAGTTTTCTTTTTAAACGTAAATAAAATGAAGTATTTGTGGGTTTAGGTCTTACTTTAACAATTAAACAACAAAGTTATCTTCGAAGTCTCTCGATATATGCAGGGTCCTCATGTAGTTTTTCTTCTGTTTCAGGGTCGTCTTCTTCTGAAGTATCGACTTCTCCATCTTCATTATAGACATTACCAAAATAGGCGCCAATTGTTCCTTCTGCCGCTGGGTCATTTTCATCTCGGAATTCTGGCACCTCATCAGCAGTCATGTCTTCAATAGCTGGAGCACCTGTTGGATCCATACCCATTCGAGTATAAAGGTCAGCCCAGTTCCCGCCATTCGGTAAAAGCTCAAAAGTGCCATTAGGGTCTACAATAGACATGGTGCCAGACATTGCAGCTAGTTCTTCAAACATTAGATCGTATATGGGCTGAGCAACAATTGCCTGTTCGTGGAATACAACCAGCAAATTTGCTCGTTTTATTTTTTCAAGCCTTTCGGCTTTCAATGCTTCTTTTTCAGGGCCATCAGGGAGTACAGCTATTTGACGAGCAAGTGCTGCAACTTCACCATAAAGTGCAAAACCAGCAGATATGAAGCCATTTGAGTCTCCAGCGAATGACATCTCGCCAGGGTTTCCTGTAGCGGATGCATTTGCTGCAGCAAAGAAACTAGCGTATACAGGAGCTATATTTTGATATATTTGAGTGTTGCCGGTGATAAGATTATTGCGAATAGAAGCAAGTGACGAAATTATAGTTGGTATCGCTGAAGCAACCTTAAGGGCAATTTTGCCAACAGAGCCAGCTAATTCTGCTTGTTCATAAAGGGCAACCCCAGGGATTAAATCAGACCATTCAAAAGTCGTAACTTCTGCTGAGGCATCTATGACATCTTGTATGTTTGAGTCGCTTACACCAGCTTTGGCAAAACCAAGTTGCATGGCTTGTTGTGTCATGCCTTCCTGAGATAGGAGTCCTGTAACTGTTCTGAAAGCTCTTATTGACGATTGGATTGATCCGATAGGATCTGAGACAATAAGGCCGCCCAATATACTTGCGACATCACCAAGTGTAGCAATGCCATCATCCATATTACGAATTTGTGCACCTGCATTAGAGGAAGCATGTTTTCCGTAAGTTGCCCAGTTGGGTACTTGAGGTGTTCCTAGATAGGTTGTCATTGAGCTGTCAACCATATTGTACCACGAATTGATTTGGTTGTTCCGCGCAACGGGATCATTGATAGAGGTAACATCTATAATATTTGGCACTGCAACTGCTGGTATACGAGATGCAGTAGTATTAGTTGATTCTTCTTCTCCTTCTATTTCTTGTTTTTGTATTATCTGTGGAAGGTTTTCATGCGCACTTTCATTAGATGCAGCATTAGAGCCATTACTTTTCGGCAACATATTTAGAAGTCCTTTTTGCATGGCAGGACTATTTCTCCAATCTTCAACCGCTTGTTGTTCTTCGGCAGAAATTTGAGGGATTTTTTCTTTTTTTTGTATTGTATCATTTTCTGCAGGGTCAACTTCAGGAAATTCAGTCACCTTGCCCATGTCCTGCCAGGTCTTACTATGAACACTTTGTTCATGTTGGTCTTCATCTTCGTATCTATCCTTATATTTCATTTTTCTCTTTCGTCAATTTACTTTTAAGGTACTTAAAAAAAGCAACATATCAAAATATGTATAATTAATCTAGTTGCATTACGCAAGCCTTAAGGAGGTTATTCAATGATAATGTTATAATTTCCAAGTAAACCGCTAACGCCATCTTTCGAGAATCTGGCATTTTTTATTCGGTTAGTTTGTGGGTTAATATTATAATTGTAGGCAGTAAAAAAATCAACTTTTTCAAGTTTACTTTGATCAAAAATCGTGCGATCTAAATCACAATTGTCAAATATGGAATTAGTTAAATCTGCAGCAGAGAAATCAACCTCTTTTAAATTACAGTTCCTGAAAGTCGTTCCCTGAAGTAATAACTCTCTGAAAGATGCAAAGTGTAAATTGCAATGCTCAAAATATAGGGATAATAAAAAATCGTTACAGTCACAGAATTTTAGTCCAACCAATTTGCAGTTGATAAATCGTACATCTTTAAAAGCAGTGCTTTTTACATTAGCTAAACCAAAATCACAATTTTCAAAAGTGCATTCCATAAAGGTAATACTAGATAATAGACTTTCCTGAAATGTACAGTTTTTGAAACTGCAGCATTCATATTTATGTATGTTTAGACGTTTTCCTGAATAGTCTACTTCTATAAATGACTGATTATCAATTATTTTTTCTGACATCTGCTTTGCTTTATTGTTTGAGTTTATGGACTGCCGTGTTCCTTCTATTTAACGGATTCATATTTAATAATGGCTGCTTAATATTCAATTATTAAGGCAAGAAAGATATGTATTAAATATTATAATAAATGTTATTTGATATTAATTGTTAATATTTGTGGATGATTTTCTTTTTCTAAATACATTCATTCGGACTATAACTTGGAAAACATATTTGTTTTTTATAAGTTGTATTAGATCAAAGTAACAGGGGACGTTTTATTTATAAAAATTAATTTATGAGTTTTGAAGTTTTAGACTCCTCGGAAGAACAAAAGATTGAAAGACCTTTGTTTTTGACAGTAATATGTCTATTCTCTTTTGTTGGTAGCGGATCCTCCATATTGTTTTATGGTCTAATTATTATGGGTGTTGGGATAGTGTCAGATATTTTTCCCGGAATAACTGGTTTGTCGAACTCTGGAGTAAAGATTTATTTGTTGATAGCTATTTTTATATCCCTGCTATCTTTGTTTGGAAGCATTAAAATGTGGCAACTCAGGAAGCTTGGTTTTTATTTCTATTTGCTTTCCTGTTTTGCAAGCGTGTTCTTTCCTTTTCTGTTTGGGTATGGAATGCCTCGTTTTGATGTTATGGTTTTTGTGTTTTTATTTGTACTACTTTATGGGATGAACTTAAAATATATGATATAATTTAGTGTCTAATAATTAAAGTTTGGTATGGATAATTTATTGGCTTTTATAGTTTAATTAGCAAATAAACCTAATGTATAAATATTTTATTAAGCCATTGATGTTTAGAATGCAGCCTGAAAAAGCCCATTATTTTGCAATGGGTTGTCTTTCCTTTTTGTCTGCAGTACCCGGAATTTCCAGCCTTATAAGGATGTTGTTTACATTAAAGGATCCAAAACTTGAAAGAAAACTATTTGGGCTTAAATTTAACAATCCTGTTGGTTTGGCTGCGGGTTTTGATAAGGATGCGAGGTGGTTTAATCAATTGGCGAACTTAGGTTTTGGGTTTATAGAGGTGGGTACGCTTACGCCTAGACCGCAGTCTGGAAATACGAAACCCAGATTGTTCAGAATAGTTGAAGATCAAGGTTTGATAAACCGTATGGGTTTTAATAACCTGGGTGCTGAAGATGCGATTAAGCGTCTAAAAAAAAGGAAGACTAATATTATTATAGGAGGCAATATTGGTAAAAACACTGAAACGGATAATAACAATGCTTTGGACGATTATATCTTTAATTTCAAAACCCTTCATGATTATGTAGATTATTTTGTTGTTAATATAAGTTGCCCGAATGTAAAAGATTTAAGTGGTCTTCAAAACACTGAATTCCTTGTTAAACTATTTGAGGAACTGCACAACATCAATGCGTCAAAATTAAAACCTAAACCAATATTACTTAAAATATCTCCTGATCTTAATAAGTCGGAGTTAGATGAAGTTGTTGACCTCGCAATTAAAACAAAAATAGATGGTATCATTGCTACTAATACCACTACGGCAAGAAATGATCTAAAAACATCTGCTGAAAAAATTAATGGAATTGGCTTGGGTGGCTTAAGTGGGAAGCCTGTTCAAAAAAGATCAACAGAGGTCATTAAATATCTTAAAGAAAAATCAAATAATGCTTTTCCTGTTATTGGAGTAGGAGGCATACATAGTCCGGAAGATGCTATTGAAAAGCTGAATGCCGGTGCGGATTTGATACAGATATATACTGGATTTATTTATGAGGGTCCTGGGTTGATTAAGAAAATTAATAAGAAAATATTGAGTGCAATTGATAGATGATTTAGAGTTTTTAATTGGTATGAGTGGTCAATTCTAGACATTTATTCTTCTTTAATGGGGGGGATGAAAAAATTATATTCACCATGTGGGTAAAAATTCCCCCAGGCAAATGATTTTCCGCCTTGTGATAATTTTTTAAATAGCGAAATAATTTCTTCAACTAATGGATTGTCTCCATCTTTTGGAACATCAAATTCTGTTCGAATATGGTCTAAGCTTAATAATTGGAACCTGTTTTGCCTCATTACAGCAATAGCTTTATACCTAAATACTTCAGCGTTATCAGCTCTTATTGCGATATATGTTTCAGCGCCCATAGCATTGCCAATCTTTTGAGCACTAAAACCAACTTTTTTTACATGAGCAATACCATACCAGATTATCTGACTTTTCTTTGCCATAGTGGGTTTGTTTTTTTATAATAAATCAAAGTTAATCATTATAAAACTTTTTAACCAACATATGATCTTTGTTTTTTAGGCCAATAATATATATTCCTTGGGTATAATTGGAAAAGTTTATTTTTATGCTATTATTGCCAGTTGTGAGCTTCTTTTTTTGATTCAGGATCAATTTTCCTAGTACGTCAAAAATGTATATTTCAGTAGTATAGTTTTGTTCCGAATAACAGGAAATTTCTATTATGTCATTATTGTTTTTTGTGATTTTTAGAGATTGTATATTTATATTGGAATTATCTATAAAAATCCAATTAGAAAATTCTATTTCACCCCATTCTGTTGTGTTTTTTAGTCTATAATATGATTTAGCCAAAGGATTAAAATCTTTAAATATAAATTCAGATTGAGTGTTAGTTGGGGTTATTTCACCTTTAGTGGAGATATCAGAAAAGCCATTGGGGGATGTTTGTATTTCAAATTTTTCAATTTTTGAATTATAAGATGTTGACCAATGCAATAGATTGTAATTTGATTTTGGTAGTCCGTTAAAATTTAACAGGTCATTGTCCATAAGACAACCCACAGAAAATGTAACTGACCGAGATTCGTTGGTGCATCCTGCGTTGTCCGTAGCTTGAAGGGTGTATGTATAGTTTCCTGCAGTTGGTGGACATACTGTAGGGGTTAATGTGTTGCTGTTTGTCATGTTTGTTGTAGGTGACCATGTGAAGTTAGCAGGATAACTGATTTCTGGATCATCAAATAATATAGACCATCCCATTAATGAACCAAGCCCAAACCCCAGTCCGGCACCAGCATCAAATTCTATTTGCCAAACCCCATTTGCTTGGCAACCACTCAAATTGTTGAAATTTTGATTTGGGGACCATTGTCCGGGACCAGGAAAATTTCCTCCATTTATGTTTGCTCCTCCAGAAGGGACAAAACAAACATTTGAATAGGCTGTGCCTGATGCTGCACCTACAGGTACAAGTTCGATTCTGCAATTATCTGGTGTGATTAAATTAACCTGAAAACTGCTTATGTCAAGGTTGCAAGTACTGCCAAATGAAATATTAGTGCCATTGCAATTGCATCCCATAAAGTTAGTACATATTTGTGAACCTGAAAAGCTAAAGTTGTTAATACATACTTCTTGTATAGCGTTGGCAGGGATGCTTGTTGCATTTAAATTCTGAACATTAATGCCTACAGATGCCAATCCACTTGTTACAATTGATGGTTGGTTATTTTCAAATCTTTTTAAACCTCCTTCTGAAACAATTACTGTAGCTTCACCACTAAGTGTCACACAGGCACCTGTACAAATAAAAGTGTCAGGACTAGCATTTATTCTGAATGTTGGGTTTTTGACATTTACGGTCACTGATGCTGAACAGTTAGAGACCCCATTAGTCATGTTTACATTATAAGTTGTAGTAGCAAGAGGGCAAACTAAGTTTGGGTTTATGCCACCACTATTTCCTGTTCCATAAGAGAAATTGTCATGTAGCCAGGTTATATTGTAGTTGGGATCATTAAAATAAATATTGACATTATCAATTCCCCAATGGTCGTAATCTGCTCCGGAATCATTATCCTGAAACCACCTTATAATTGTGTTAGGAGTAATTGCAGCAGGAGGTAGCTGAAAGCACCAGTTGTTCCAGTTGATTAGTGATTGATCATATCCTCCGTTTGGGTCAAAATAATGTATATTAACCCAGGTGTTGCCTCCATCTATAGAATATTGGAGATAAACCCCTTCATCTGGTTCATCGGGGCCTTCGCAAGGAGCGGCATTGCCTTGTTCTGCGAATAGCATATCAAAGCAAATAGTAACACCAGAGGTTCCTGAACTTAGATTGTAATTTGCAGATTGGAGTGTTCTGGGGACAGAAGTGTTATTGTCCATCCAGGCGTGTGTCGTTCCGTCGACACCGTTTGAGGAGCACGGGTTTGTGAAGTTGACAGCACCTGGAGTTGATCCCCATCCAGTACTAAACCCACCTGAATTGAAGTCTTCATTAAAAATAGAAACCCCTTGTCCTTGTCCAAAAGCTGATAATTCAATGCAGTCTCCACACACAATAGTGTCTGTAGGTGTGTTGGCCGTTAATGTGCATTGGGCTAAATTAATATTGGGTATTATGAAAAACAAAAGAGCAGATATAACTACAGGATAGTTTGTAGAAAATTTTGGCATTTTTTGGGGTTTTAAAGGGTGTTTAGAACAAAAAAACAAATAAGAATTTTTAAATATTTACTGTTTCCATATTTTCAAAGAAACTTGGTCTTCTGGTGCATTTATTGATAGAATATAGACTCCGCTAGGCCCATCAAAAGTGATGTTTTTTCTTTTTTCTTGGGGACTATAATCATAGAATACGATTTTGCCTAAAACATCTTTAATGGTCCATGTGATACAATTTAAATTTCGACCTAAATCAACAGTAAAGGCTCCCCTAGATGGGTTTGGGTATATGTTGATATTATTAGCAAGTTGTTTGATACTGTTTTGGGTTGTGATTGCAAAAGATGTGCATGATGAGGTGTCTTTGCAATTGTTAACGATTACTTCAACAGCGTAATTGCCGTTTTGGTTGGGAGAAAAAGATTGGTTTGTTTCTCCTGTAATTATAGCGTAGTTATTGTCGCAATCAAGCCACTGGTATGATGCTCCTTGTTGGCTGGATGTTAGTGTTGCAGGTGAAGAATTAAAAGTAGAATTATCAATTGAGTCAACAATTATTTGAGTGAATATAATCGAATCACAATTGTTGCTATTGGTTAGTATGTCTGTATAATTTCCAGCCATTGAGTAATTGTTATTAGCTATAGAATACACCTCGCCTTCGCAGATAGTGATTGTTTGAGTGGTTGTATCTTTGGTGTTTAAAATTACATTTATAGTGTCAGAGTTTTGACAATTATTATCTACTCCAAAATAATATCCCGGCACATTGATTGTGATTTGGGCTCCAGTGCTACCATTAGACCAGTTTAGCGATGAAGAAGCATTAATTTGAATCGATGTTCCTTCGCAAAGTTCTATGGAACCTGTTGGGGATAAAGTCGGAGAAGGCAAATTTTGTGTGCATGTCTCTTGGTAATTTATAGTTGAATCTACAGATAATGATGTTTTAAATATATTGTATGATGCACAATCGTCTTTTAATTTAAAATTTAACCAAGGTGTTATATAATTAAACATCGTAAGCTGTTGTTCTGTTCTGGTAATGCTGATGCCACTAGATGATGTACTTTCGCCAAAGTCACAGTAGAAGTTTGTATTGGCATAATAACAATGTGCTCCGCCTGTGATACTAATATAATTTTTACAATTACTGCTAAGGCTATTATAAATAGGAAGGTGGTGGCTACTCGGAGGTGTTACACCATCAGAACTGCCAGATAAAATAAGTGCAGGGACAGTTACTTGTGAGGCAGCTGTAATTGCAGAAGGCGTTGTTTCAGCAGGCGCAAGACCAATTATTGTTTCAATCGTAGTATTGTTTTTTGCTGCAAGAATGGTAGATCCACCCCCCATTGAATGGCCCATTATCGCACTTTTGTTAGTGATGTGATTGTATAGAATTGAGCTACTATTGGTATTGAGATTTTGTGTTTCAGTAACACATAGCGCAAGGTCTTTGCCATATTCCTCATGGCTTGGAGAAAGACCGCCTTCCGTCCTTGGGAATACCATAATGTAGCCTAAGGGGACAAGTGTTTCCCAAATGTTTTGATAGGCATCCCAAGCCATTACAAACCCATGACCGAATACAATTACGGGGAAAGTTCCACTCGAAGGATTAGTATTTGTTCCATTAGAAGTTGCAGGATAATATATTTCAGTTTGGATTTGACGTCCAGAACCTGCGCCAGAGCCAAAACCACCAGTTCTGTTAGGGTCGTTAAATGTTACGGTTGTATGGCCCACACTGTGAGTTTGAGATAATAATATTATAGTTGGGAGTAATAAAAGAATTGTGAGTATTGAGTTTTTCATAAAATTGGTATTTTAGTGATTGCTCCATATAGGAGGTAGTGGATAAATTCATTTTTGTTGTCTTCGTTTACAGGGAGTTGGTCTGTAACGTACATTTGTATTTCTAAGCTTTTTAAATTATACATTAGTAATTTTGCAGTAAATGCAGGATTGTCCGAATGAAATTCATTTTGTTCAATTCCAGTTTCAAATATTTTTGTAACAAAATCGATTTCTTGAAGATCGATTTCAGCTCTGTTGGTTTCAACTAATGGAAGCAATTGGAACAACTCACCTTTAAGGAATTTATATCTGGTGGCTATTTTTTCCATTAATTCAATTCGTGTTCTTACGTAACATTCTAGTTGGTCTATAGCAGAATTTTCCTTTTTAACTGCGTTCATGAGTTTAGAAAGGAATTGTTCTGCTTCAATTTTAACGAGTTGCGCAAAGATTTCTTCTTTGCCGCTGAAGTAGTAATATATTGCAGTTTTTACTTTACCAACAGATTGGGCTATATCTGTTAATGTTGTTTTATTGTAGCCAAATCGCTGGAACAGTTCTTGAGCCTTTTTTAGAATATTATCTTTCGGATCTCCCATTTTGAACATTTTAATAATTTGTTCAAAAGTATAAAAAATATTTAATTCTAAAAAAAATAATGAATTTTTATTGCTATTGGATGGAAAATTAATTTGCCCAATCTATTTTTTAAATGTCAAGTTAAGTAGAGCAATTATTAAAAACCAAAGTTATTAAATCCTGTGTCTGCTAGTGAATTATAATTTTTTTTGTTGAAAACAAAATATTGTGCAGGTTTGTGAGAGACACCTGTTTCTTTTTCTTGAGTTGCGTCTAGTATGTTAAGCTTTAGTATTTTTCGTCTAAAATTTCTTTTATCTAGTTTTTTGTTCAAAATGGCCTCGTACATTTTTTGAAGCTGGCCTAATGTAAACATTTTAGGCATTAAATTAAATCCAACTGGTTGATGTATTATTTCATTTCTCAATTGACTAAGAGCAGCTCTAAGTATATCATAATGATCAAAAGCAAGTGCTTTTATTTCCTCGACATTATACCATTTGGCTGAAGTCGCAAAAGAAGATGCCTTGGGATTGGAGTCAGAAATTTTAACAAGCGAATAATATGCAATGGTTATAACTCTTGCTTCTGGATTTGTACGTACGGTTTGCAGCCATGCTTTATCATCTTTTTTTGAAATTCTATTTAAATCTCCAAAGGCTCCTATTTGTTTAAGGTATATATTTTTAAGGCCTGTTAGTTCTTTAAGCACTCTGTTTGCTGATTCATTTAGGTTTTCTTCATTATTTATCAAATCCCCTGGGAGTGCAAGTGTCGACTCAGTGTTTAGAGAATGATCTTCTCGCTCAATAAGTAATACTTTTAGTCGGTCAGAATCAAAGCCGAATATTACACAGTCCACCGATATATAAGGGTTTAATTGTTGTTTTTTTTTAATCATTGGCCTTGTTTTATTCTTAGTGTTATGGTAACACGAAGCTAATATATGGTTTTTTATTAGGAATTTGAATGTATTGATAGGATTTCTATTTTGTTGCTAAAAGGCAAACAAGTTGATTTGTCAAAAAGACTAGAATAAATTTCATATTAAAGATAAAACACGTAACTTAGTGTCAAATATACACCTATAATTACGCTTTTATGTTATATTGGGATAACAGCTAATTCTTTGTTTTTTTGAAGTTAAAATCAGTAAATCATGAGTAAAATTTTCCTAATTATCATTGTTATTTGTTTATTATGCACCACCCAAAACTTTGCACAAGTTATACACATATCGTTGGATCTTAAAAACCATAAGAATGATGCTGCTAATATTACCGGTTGTGTTTTAGAGCCTAATACTGCAAACTACAAAATGTATATTCATTCTGGAGTTTGTTCTGCAACAACACCCAATGTTCCTGATTCCATGGATTGTCAGGATCCAACATACGTCTGGGAACATGTTGTTGGAGATTGGGGCCAAGATAATGGTTTTGGCCTAATGACTGAACAGCTTGATAGTATTTGGGATATCTATATTGATGTAGACACTTTCTATAGCAACCCTGCTACAATTAGTCAAACTGGTCAAGGGTCAGCAGGTGCCTCTACACCCAAGCCTATGGGAGCAAGTGCATACTCAATGGGATTTGTTTTTAGAAATGAAGATGGAACTATTGGAGGTATAACCGGTGGATGCACAGATTTTTTTGTTTTTAATTTACATCAAGGAAACACAAATGTTGATGTTGGATTACCAGGGTTTACACTTCCTGATACGGTTTTTAGTGTCAATAATAGTTTAAATCCTACGTCTGTAAGAGAAGTTGTAAATGTTTCATTTGAAACTGCTTATCCTAATCCTTTTACTAACCAAATTAAATTTACTTATCATGTGCCCAAAACTGCCAAGGGTGTAGACTTCTCAATCTATAATACACTTGGTCAAAAGATTAGAACTTTATATTATGGTGATATGGATTCTGGAGTGTATACAATATTATGGGATGGCAAGTCTGATTTGGGAAGTGAAGTTCAACAAGGAGCATACTATGCTATAATTAGTAATGGGAAATCTTCGAAATTCGAAGTAATTATAAAACAATAAAAGTTTGGCAAGATGTTTCATAAATTCATATTTATCCTCATTTTAAGTCTATCTTTAATAACTAACTTAATTGCTCAGGTAGTTACTTATACCCCTGCTTATCCTATAATGCAAGATTCATTAGAAATTGTTTTTAATGCTGCTGCGGGGAATGGTGCTTTAGCAGGTGTAAATACAGTATATATGCATACTGGCTTGATATCTGAAAATAGTTTATCTAATGCTGATTGGAAGCATCGAATTAATCCTTGGCCTACAGGAGATCCTGATTTGGTTATAAATGATACAATTGTTACAATGCAAAATATTGGAGGAGGTTTACATAAAATAAAAATTAAGCCTTCAACTTTTTATGGTTATAACTCTCAAATTGATTATAATGCTATAGCTTTTGTTTTTAGGAATCAAGATGGTTCTCTTGCTGGGAAAAATACCGACAATTCAGATATTTTTATTCCTGTATTTAAAAGCAATTCATTTGATGCTTTCTTTTTTGAACCTTTAACTAATGCATATAGAGTTGATTTAAATGATACAGTTAATATCGAAATATTAGCTAACATTAATTCTCAGATAAAATTTTATCATGATGGTCAATTAATTTTACAGAATAGCTCAAATACAAATCTGATTTCTTCTGTTGTTGCAAATAACCCTGGAATCCATTGGCTAAAACTTGAGGCAAATGATGGGAGTTCTATAATAACGGATTCGATTTATTATATTGTTGATGAACCTACTGTAATTCAAGACCCGCCGTTTGCTTCAATGAATGGTATTAATTATGTAAATGACTCTACTGTTTTATTGCAGTTGTATGCTCCTAATAAATCTTTTGTTAATGTAATAGGAGATTTTAATGATTGGAAAATTGATCCTTCATATCGGATGAAACAAACTACTGATGGAACAGCATTTTGGATTGAGTTAACAGGTCTTAATCCTGGCCAGGAATATCGTTTTCAATATGTTGTCGATCAAGATGTTGTAATTGCTGACCCTTGGGCCGATAAGTATTTAGATGAATTTAATGATGTCAATATTTTTTTCTTTACTTATCCAGGTTTAATCAGTTATCCTACTGGAAAAACACATGGGATGGTTTCTGTTTTTCAACCTGCACAAACTCCATTTTCATGGCAAAACACTTCTTTTGTAAGGCCTGCTAACCAGGATTTGGTTATCTATGAATTGTTGATTAGAGATTTTGTTTTGAGACATGATTACACTACGTTAATTGATACGCTTGATTATCTTCAAAACTTAGGAATTAATGCCATTGAATTAATGCCTATAAATGAGTTTGATGATAATAAGAGTTGGGGGTATTCCCCCGCTTTTTATTTCGCACCTGATAAGTTTTATGGACCTAAAGGAGACTTAAAAAGATTTATTGATGAATGTCATACACGTGGAATAGCAGTCATATTAGATGTTGTATTTAACCATGCATTTAGTCAGAATACTATGGCAAGACTATATATGGATAAGAACTCGGGAAAACCTACAAATGATAACCCTTGGTTTAATTCTTATATACCTCATCCCTTTGGATTTAATAGCGATTTTGACCATTCAACAATTGAAACTCAGTACTTTGTTGATAGATGCTTACACTATTGGCTTTCAGAATATAAAGTTGACGGATTTCGGTTTGATTTGTCTAAAGGATTTACACAAGTATATAGTTATCCATCTAATTTGGGCTTATGGTCTAATTACGATAGTGATAGGGTTTATTGGCTTAAAAGAATTTTTGATCAGGTGAGAACCTTTGATAGTGATTGTTATATGATTTTAGAGCACTTTGCTGATAATTCTGAGGAGTTAGAATTATCTAATCATGGGTTTATGTTATGGGGAAATGCTAATTCACAATATAAACAGTCTGCAATTGGCTATTCAAGTGGTTCTGATTTTAGCTGGCATGTTTCTTCGAAACATAGAGGTTGGCCGTATCAACATCTTGTTGGTTATATGGAGTCGCATGATGAAGAAAGAATAATGTATGAATGTGCTGAATATGGTAATTTTAATATTGACATTATTGGAGATACTATTTATAATATACGTGAAGTGCCTACAGCTCTAAAGAGAATAGAAGCTTGTGCGGCTTTCTTTTATACAGTGCCTGGACCGAAAATGCTATGGCAATTTGGGGAGATTGGATATGATTTCTCTATTAATTTTAATGGCAGAACAAAAGAAAAACCTTTGAGGTGGAATTATCTTCAGGATGCCAATCGTCTTCATCTATATAAAACATTTGCGGCCTTAATTAAATTGAAAACTGAAAACATTGCATTTCGTTCTGCAAACTATGATATGGATGTAGGAGGCGATGGTAAACGTCTTTGGGTTACAGATCCTTCTATGAATGTTACTGTTATAGGTAATTTTGGTGTAGATTCATTAAATACAATGATGCCAGGATTTCAACAAACTGGCTATTGGTTTGACTACCTTTCTGGGGATACTATTAATGTTGTAGATGTAAACAGCCCTATTCCTTTGGGACCAGGTGATTTTCATATTTATACAAATGTAAAATTGAATACTCCAGATTTGACTGTTGATGTAAACAAAAAGTTAACAGGACCAGAAAATACAATTATTTCAAATGCTTCTCCAATTCCATTTAATAAAGAAGTAACTATTTCCTACATATTACCTGCAGATGGTGATTTAAGTGTTTATATTTATGATATCAAAGGGACACTTTTAAAGACCCTTGTAAGCCAATTTCAAACGGCAGGAGAATATAGCGTTAAATGGGATGGGAATATAGGCCAGAGCAGGGCACCCAATGGAGTTTATTTTTATAAACTTGTTCATGGAGTTAATGTATCTGTAAATACCATTCTTAAAATTAATTAATAAAATAGAAGTTATTTATTTTAGAAGGAGTAGGTTTGTTTTGTTACATCCTACTCTTTTTAGTCACCATGCTTTTTCCAATCCTTTAATTTTTTTTTATGGGTAAAATATCTGAAACTTTTGGACATATCAATCAAATTTCTGTAAAAGACGATTGTGTGAGGTATAATTCAGGTAATGCCTATGGTCAACTTACTTATTATAGAAGTTCGGTTCTTAATGTGGTTCTTTCAAAAGATGAAATAAACAACAAACATTCTTATGCTGTTATTAGTAGTCCTGAAAATGTCCATACATCGTATACAAAAGATGATCAGGTATTAAAGTTCAACTCTGATAAACTTAAGGTAGAATTAAATATAGAGAATGGGAAAATTGCAATATTTGATCTTCAAGATAAACTTATAAGTAAAGATGGTCTTGCTGTAAGATGGTTAGGTACAGAGGTAGTTGTTTCAAAGGAATTGCTAGAAGGTGAAAAGTTTGTTGGATTGGGTGAGAAGACAGGACCTTTAAACCGAAGAGGCAATGCTTACGTTAATTGGAATACGGATAAATTTGGATATGCAATAGATCAGGATCCATTATATCTTTCTACGCCATTCTATATAGGAATACATAATGGAATGTTTTATGGAGTTTTTGTAGACAATAGTTATAAAACTGTTTTTAATTTTGGTGCATCCACGGAGCGATTTTCATGGTTCTCTGCTGAGGATGGTGAAATGAATTATTATTTTATTCATGGTGATACAGTTGCAGAAGTAATACAACACTATACCTGGCTTACGGGAAGAATGAAAATGCCACCACTTTGGTCTTTGGGTTTTCAGCAATGTAGATATAGTTATTATCCTGATGATGAGATTTATCAATTGGCTCAAACATTTAGGGCTAAACAAATTCCTTGTGATGTTTTGTATCTTGATATTCATTATATGGATGCCTATAAGTCATTTACCTTTGATAAGGAGCGCTTCCCTTTTCCAATGCAAATGATATCTGATATTCGCAAATCTGGATTTAAAACTGCTGTCATATTGGATCCTGGCATAAAAGTGGAGGATGGGTATGGTCCTTATGATTCTGGCATTAAAAAAGATGTATTTTTAAAGTATCCTGATGGAGAAAATTATATAGGGGAAGTTTGGTCTGGGAGAAGTCATTTCCCCGATTTCACTTCAAATAACGCTAGGGAATGGTGGAAAAATCTTTTGCCTTTTTATAGTGACCTTGGGGTTAAGGGTTTTTGGAATGACATGAATGAACCTGCAGTTTGGGGACAGTGTATCCCCAATTTTATTGAGTTTGATTTCGATGGTGATAAAACAACGCATCGAGAAGCTAGAAACGTATATGGTATGCAGATGGCACGAGCCACAGCAGAAGGTTTAATTGAGAATCAACCTGGTGAAAGACCATTTGTGTTGACTAGAGCAGGCTTTTCTGGAATTCAACGTTTTTCAGCTGTTTGGACAGGAGATAACATATCTTCGGACGAACATCTTCTTGCTGGAGTAAGGCTTGTAAATAGTTTGGGTTTAACTGGTGTTTCGTTTTGTGGAAATGATGCTGGAGGATTTGCAGGGGATGCATCGCCAGAGCTATATGCACGATGGATTACTATTGCAGCTTTTCAGCCCTTTTTTAGGGCGCATACAGTTGTTAATTCTCGAGATGCTGAACCTTGGTGTTTTGGTGAATTAGTAGAACAAATTGCTAGAAACTATATTGGGTTAAGATATAAATTAATGCCATTGATTTATAGTTTATTCAGAGAGTCTGCAGTTACTGGAATCCCTGTTAATCGTTCCTTGGTTTTTGATTTTCCTCTCGATGAAAATACGTATCAAGAAAAGTTTCAAAATCAATTTTTTCTTGGAAATCATTTGATGATATGCCCCTTGGAAAGCACTAAAGAATTTGTAAAAGTTTGGTTGCCCAAAGGAAATTGGTTTTGTTTTTGGACAGGAGAGCTATTTGAGGGCAATAAGGAGATAATATTTGAGGCGCCATTGTGGAAATTGCCCGTTTTTGTAAAAGCTGGCGCCATTATTCCAACGCAGAAGCTTTGTCAAAATCTTGATAAAAAGAGTGATGAATTGACGCTTCATGTCTATGCAAAAGCCAATGGATATATTCAGTTTTATGAGGATGATGGTATTACCCATGACTATGAGCGAGGTGTATACAGTTTGCGAAAAATAATGTACAGTGATGGATGTTTGCATTTCTCAAAATCAATTGGGGACTACCAATCTTCAATTAGAGTTATTAAGATTGTTTTTCATGGAATAAATCCTGCCAATGTCACTTTAAATGGTATTGATTGCAAAGTATATACTATGAATAATAGATTTGTTGAACCAATTGAATCTATAGATATATTTAGCACCCAAAACGGACAGGAGATGAAAGAAGAGGATCTTTCTTGTTTAGAGTTCGAATATGTTGCTGATGAAATAAAATTAAGATGGTAAGATGTTTTTTAATATTTGTAGTGTTGCTTTTGCATCTCAGTTGCAATCAAGAAAAGAGTTTAGATCTTAGTGCTAACTATGAAGGTGCTTCTATAGTAGGTTTAGCTTCTGTGATTCGCATGAATTCAACTGCACATGAAGTTGTAATTGAGGATTACTTTTCTGAAAGCAATCATCTCGATTCCATAAGAATTTCTAGTGGGTTTTCTGCTGAACTTAATGAACGAACAATTCAAATTGTTGCTTCCGATACAGCCCCGAATATATCTATACTTAATTGTTGGGATAATGGCATTCGTTATGATTTAGTCTGTTTTAAGTCTAAAAAAGAATCTATTGTCTTTCGTCTTAATTCAAAAGCACAAAAAGTAGAATTAGCGGGGGATATGAACAATTGGAGTCCTCAAATGTTTACAAAAGATGGAGAAAATTCTTGGTCATTGAAATTGAATTTAACTCCAGGGAAATATCAATATCAATTAGTTTTCGATGATGAGTGGCAAATCGATGCGTCAAACAAATTGACTATAGATAATGGCAACGGAGGTCTTAATTCATTACTTAATGTCGGTAGATTAGTAAGAAGTAGTGATGTGTCATGCAATACTCATGTCAAAGAGAACAGTATTTCGTTTGATTTCATGAACTTTAAAGCTAAACCAATAGTGTTATGGGAGAATTTTGAACTTCAGCCGCAATTAACAGATGCTTACAATTATAAAATTCCTGCAATTGCAAAAGATAGACAACGATCGCACATAAGGGTTTGGTATTCAGATGACAATGGAAATGTTAATGATTTTATGCTTCCATTACATTACGGAGAGGTTATTGTTGACCCTGAATTATTATCTAGGAATGATAAACATGCAAATATATTATATTTCATGTTGGTTGATAGGTTCCATAATGGGAACCATATGAATGATGAACCATTATCTGATCCTGATGTTGATACAAAGGCTAATTATTACGGAGGCGATATCAAAGGGATATTAGAAAAGCTAGAAGAAGGCTATTTTAAAAGTTTAGGGGTTAATACCATTTGGCTTTCTCCAATAACTCAAAATCCATTGCATGCAGAGATTGAATATCCAGCACCTCATCGCAAATATTCTGGTTACCATGGTTATTGGCCTATTTCTTTAACTCAAATTGATAATCGACTTGGGAAAGAGGCTGATTTAAAAACACTTGTAAAAACTGCCCACGATCAAAAAATAAATGTAATTCTCGATTATGTATCGAATCATGTCCATGACGAAAATCCCATTATTAGAGACCACCCAGAGTGGCAGACAAAATTAATCCTTGAAGATGGAAGAAAGAATATTAGACTTTGGGATGAACATAGACTTACAACATGGTTTGATCTGTTTTTACCTACACTTGATTTTTCAATACCTGAAGTAATTAAAACAATCTCTGATTCCGCTTTTTTTATGTTAGAACATTATAACCTTGATGGATTTCGTCATGATGCGACTAAACATATACCAGAAGCTTATTGGAGGGCGTTGACTAAAAAAATTAAAAAAAATTGTAAAAGAGCTGTTTATCAGATAGGAGAGACCTTTGGCAGTCGTGAACTTATAGGAAGTTATGTTGGTTCTGGTCAGATGGATGGGCAGTTTGACTTTAACCTTTATTTTGATTTAAGATCTGTTTTGGCTCGTGACAATAGCTCTTTTAAACAATTGGACGAATCGGTACATACATCTATTCAATATTATGGTACAAGTACATTGATGGGCAATATAACCGGCAATCATGATATTGCAAGATTTATAAGTTATGCTGGTAAATCCCTAAAATTTTCTGAGGATGATAAGATGGCTGGCTGGACAAGAGAAATTGTCGTTGAGGACACAATTGGTTATGCAAAATTAAAATTATTAACAGCATTTATAATGACTGCTCCAGGAGTCCCGGTAATTTATTATGGAGATGAAATAGGTATGCCCGGTGCTGGTGACCCTGATAATCGAAAACCTATGAAATTTGATTCTTTGTCAAGCCATGAACAATCTGTTTTAGATAACACTAAGGAGTTGGTTAGGCTGAGAAAAAAAAGAATGTCCCTAATGTATGGCTCTTTTAAAACTGAATATGTATCAGATAAGGTTTATGCCTATAGTCGTAAATATATGAGTGAATCCACTCTTGTTATATTAAATAATTCTGCGGATAACCAACAAGTTAAAATAAATAATAAAACATATAATCTTACTGCTTATTCGTATAAAACCTTACTAAATTATTAGTTATGAAATATATATATTATTTGATATTCTATATTGTATTTTTCTTTTTTTCTTGCGAAAATAAGGATCTAGTAAATAATGGAGTATCCAAAGAGGATGCTAAAGCAACTTATGTTAAAACGGTGCCAGAATGGTCTAAAAATGCTACTATGTATGAAGTTAACATACGTCAATATAGTAAAGAAGGTACATTTAAGGCTTTTCAAAAAGATTTAAAACGTATTAAAGATCTTGGTATAGATATACTTTGGTTTATGCCAATACATCCGATCGGTCAAAAAAACAGAAAAGGAACGGAGGGCAGTTACTATTCTGTAAAAGATTATAAAGCCGTCCATGCAGATTATGGGACAATTGAAGATTTTAAAGCATTGGTTAAAGAAGCGCACAATTTAGGAATGCATGTAATTATAGATTGGGTAGCAAATCACACTGCTTTTGATAATGTTTGGGTTGAGGAAAGCCATAAGGATTGGTATACCTTAGACTCTACAGGTAATCTACAGCCGCCGATTGGTACAGACTGGTGGGACGTTGCTGATTTGAATTATGAAAATTCGGATATGAGGGCTGCTATGATTGATGCACTTGCTTTTTGGGTTAGAGAATGTGACATAGATGGTTATCGCTGTGATGTTGCCGATTGGGTTCCTATCGATTTTTGGAACGAAGCAAGGGCCGAACTCGATAAGGTCAAACCCGTCTTCATGCTGGCAGAGGCCGAAAATCCTGAGCATCATAAAAAGGCCTTCGATATGTCCTACGGCTGGGAATTTCATTTTATTATGAATGAAATTGCAGAAGGGAAAAAGTCTGTTAAAGATATTAGAAATTACTTAAGTAATAAAGCTAAAAAGTTTCAAAAAGATGCATATAGATTACATTTCACTTCTAATCATGATGAAAACTCATGGAAGGGCACAGTGAAAGAACGCCTAGGAGATGCGACTAAAATCTTTGCTGTACTCTCTGCAACAATGGAGGGGATGCCTTTAATTTACAATGGGCAAGAATGTAGCTTAGATAAAAGGTTAGAGTTTTTCGAAAAAGACCCCATTGAATGGCAGGATTGTTCGATGACGGAATTTTATAAACCATTGCTGAAGTTAAATAAGGATAATGAAGCATTATGGAATGGGAATTACGGAGGCAGTTTAAATTTATTGTCTCCACCAGAAGATACCATTGGCTTTGCCTTTAGCAGAACCAAAGGAGATAATGAGGTGTTTTGCATTTTCAATTTTTCTAATAAAACAAGAACTGTTGAATATAATAATGAAAGTTTATCAGGTGAATTCAAAGAGTTGTTTGACAATTCTATTTTAAATAGTAAAGTAGCTTCTGCCGAACTAGATCCATGGGGCTATTTAGTGTTTTTTAAATAAAAATAAAATGAGTGATATACATTTAAATAAACAAAAGCCAAACTTGTCATCTTGGCAAATCTGGAATATGACCTTTGGGTTTTTGGGCATCCAATTTGGGTGGGGTTTGCAAATGGGGAACATGAGTGCCATCTATGAGTTTTTGGGTGCTGAACCAGATCAAATTCCTTTTTTGTGGTTGGCAGCACCCATGACAGGATTGATTGTACAACCCATTATTGGTTATATGAGTGATCGCACCTGGCATCCTTATTTTGGTCGAAGAAGGCCATATTTTTTAATTGGAGCTATTTTAGCTTCTGTTGCTTTAGTTGTCATGCCTTATTCTTCAACGATATGGATGGCAGCTGGAATGCTTTGGGTTCTAGATGCGTCCATTAATATTTCTATGGAGCCAACAAGAGCTTTTGTTGCAGATATTTTGCCGGAAGAACAATTGCCAAAGGGCTATACTATGCAAAGCTTTTTTATCGGATTTGGAGCTGTTTTGGCTGCTTTAATGCCATGGTTTTTACTCAATATAATCGGAATGGACAAAACGAGTGTTGATGGTTCTATTCCTGGTTATGTAAAAATAAGTTTTTTGGTTGGGGGCATTGCCTTTTTAGGTGCAATGTTATATACTGTTTTTACAACAAAAGAATATCCTCCTGAATTTTATGAATCCGATGAAAATGAAGAATCAATAGGGTATGTTCAGGGACTGAAAATAGCTTTCAAGAACATGCCTAAATCATTTGTAAAATTAGCGCCTGTTCAATTTTTTACTTGGCTAGGTTTGTTTTTGATGTGGTTTTATTTGACCGTAACAATTTGTGAGCATGTATTTGGCGCATCCGATCCCAATAGTCCACTTTATGCTGATGGCTTGGCTTGGGCGAATATTTGTTTTGGTTATTATTCTGTAATTACTTTTTTATTTGCTCTTATAATGCCTTCCATTGCGCAAAAAATAGGGAATGTTAAATTGCATTTTTGTTGTTTAATTGCTGGAGGGTTGGGCCTATTAAGCATAAATTTTGTACATGATCCGTATTTGTTATTGTTGCCTATGACGGGAGTTGGTATTGCATGGGCTAGTATTGTGTCTATCCCTTATGTCTTAATTGCCAAAGATATACCCCCTAAACAAATGGGTATTTTCATGGGGTTATTTAATATGTTTATAGTTTTACCTGAAATTATTGCCGCATTAGGATTTGGATGGGTGATGAGTCAGCTATTAGGAAATAATAGATTGTATGGCGTGATGTTAGGAGGTCTATTGTTAATTATTGCTGCTTTTTTGACATTTAGAGTTAAAGAAGATTAATGTTTTTATCTTCTCAGGTTAGTTTTTATGGATTCTGAACCATTAAGCTATTGCCAGACATTTCTTCCTGAGGTATTCTAAAAAGCAGACTGGGGTCATTATAAGGTACTCCATTTCTTAAGGGTTGTTTCATTCTTTTAAGGTTGTGGTATCTATCTCCTTCGTACATAAGTTCAAGTCGTCTTTCAAGTTGTATGGATGTTTTAAGACTATCATTTGTTGATGGAATCGCAGGTGCGCTACCTACGCGAGTTTGGTACAATTCTGTATATAATTCTTCTGAGCGAGTTCTATTTCCATTGCCACCCGCACTTAGGTTAGACTCTGCAGCGATAAGGTGCATTTCTGAAAGTCTGAGTACGGTCATATTGATGCCATTTGTTGCATTTGGCAGGTCATATTTAGCTATCGTTGAATCACCAAAAAAACTAACATAAAAATAACCATTAATGTTGTCTAACCGTTTATCATTATTGTGAAATAGAGACATGGATGATTCTATACTGGTAAGTAATGGATAACCATATCGGGAATAGCCCCAAGCAGGATTTCCACTTTGGTCTGTTGCAATGCTAATTAGTTGGAATATTTGCTCATCGTTATTTTCAAGCCCACTTTTTATAAAATTATTTCTAGGGTTTGTTTCGAGGGTAAAACTTCCGGAGTTTATAACTTCTTCTGCCAGATTCGATGCCTCTGTGTATTTCCCCATAAAAAAATATACTTTGGCCAGCAATGATTTAACAGCCCATTTATCTACTTTATGTCGATACCATTCGTTGTATAACGAAGATCCATCACTTAATGTATCCAACATATTATTGGCTTCATTTAGATCATTGGTCACGAAATTATATACTTCTTCTACACTATTTCTTGCAATTTCAAGCCCAATTGGGCCAGAAAGAGTCGGTTCTTTTCTATAAGGGATCCCTAATTGTGTATTATTCCCAGGGGTTTCAACATCATAAGGGTTGCCCCAAAATCTAACCATTTCAAAGTGAACAATAGCTCTGGCAAAAAGAGCAGTAGCTTTAAATACAGTAAATGTAGTCGGATTGTAATCAACGTGATTCGATAAAATTTCTTGGTCAATCACTTTAATTACATTGTTAGCCCTATTAATAACGGAATAACCATCTCGCCACATATTTCTAAGATCATTAATTTGCGAGGTCATCGTTCTATTGTAGATTTCTAGTGTTCCAAAGGCATTTAGTTGTGTTTCAATAACAGCTGCATCATCCGCCAATAAATCTGCATAAATATACCTATTCCCACCCAGAACCATTCCGCTTTGTAGCCCATCGTAAATGCCTTCTACGACATTTGAAAGATCAGCAGGAGTTGTTATAGCTACTTCGTTTAAAAGTGAGTTTTGAGGTCTAATTTCTAGTGCCTTTCTACAGGAAAATACGCAAAAGATACCTATGCAAATACATATTGAAAGTCTCATAATTATAATCCAGCTTTAATGCCAAACATGATAATCCTAGCTTGAGGAGTTTGCCATGAAGGGCCTGAAAATGAAATATTTTCTTGTTGAGAATTTTGTGCTACATGCCGCATTACTTCTGGGTCCCAACCGGGGTAAGGAGTCCATGTAAGAAGATTATAACCAGTAGCATATATTTTTAGTGAAGAGAAATTTATTTTCTTACACAATTTTTTAGGCAATGTAAATGAAAGGGTTAAACTTCGAAGGCGGATATAGGATCCGTCGTATAAAAAACGATCTGAATTTACAGGGATAGAAACGGTATTTAAAGCAGGAACATTGGATTGGTTTTCGGTAGTCCAGCTGTTTAGGATTTCAGGTCTTTGTGCAAAACTATTATAATTTCCTATTTGGTTCTTAGCTGGATCATCATATATGGTTTGACCTACCACCATGTTTACTAGAAAGTCTAATTCAATGAATTTATAACTTATTGTATTGGAAATTCCAGCAAAAAAGTCAGGGGTTGGATTTCCTACTGGCACTCTATTGTCGTAAAAATCAGAACCAGTAAAACGGTTAACATCATCTGTGCTTATTGAACTAGTGCCATTGTCGTCTACGCCAAATGCTATTAGATTCCCATTGATGTCGTAATAAAGTGCCTCTCCCGCATTCACACTTACCGTTATTGGGTTGCCATTTACATCTGTTAAAACACTGCCATCAGTATTATATCGAGTTATTGTACCATCCTCTTGTTGTACGCCTGCATATCTGACAACGAATGATTGTCCAACAGGATAGCCTTCAATAATTCTTCCTTCCCCAGGTTGACCACTTTCAAATGCATCGGGAGGAAGGCCAGCAACATCAGTAACTTTGTTTCGAATAATTGAAAAGTTAATATTAGTTTTCCACTTGAAGTTTTTGGTTGAAATATTATAAGAATTTAGCATAATTTCGCAACCCCAGTTGTTAACTGAACCAGCATTTACAGTAATTGTTGAAAACCCTGAGGAAGTCGGCAGTTGAATTGGTAAGAGCAAATCGGATGATTGTTTATGAAAGAATGTTATAGATCCAGAGATTCGATTGTTCCATAAGCCATATTCTACTGAAACATCAAACATTTGTGCTTTTTCCCATCGTAATTCACTGTTGGCTAAGGTAGAGGGATATAATGCTAAGCTTCCGGCATACCCTATACCTGTAGTGTATACACCAAAGCGGGTGAAATCTCCTATATTGTCATTGCCCGTAAAACCATAACTAGCTCTTAGTTTAAGGAAGTTAAGTGCTTTAGCGTTTTCCATAAATTTTTCATCTGTAATAATCCAGCCTGCAGAGAATGAAGGAAAAAATCCATAACGATAATTGTCAGAAAACCGGGAAGATCCATCAGCTCTTGCAGTTATTCCAAACAAGTACCTATCTTTAAATTTGTAATTGATTCTTGAGTAGAAAGATAATATTGCATTCCCGGTTTGGTATGAATAAAGGGATTGGTCAGCACCTTGTTGTGGATTCGTGAAACTAGCATTTGAAAAGCCATAGCCATAAATTCCAAAACCATTAATATCTGTTCTTTGATAATCGCTACCTAATACTATATTTAAGGTATGATCTTCTTTGAATTGATCGCTATAAGTAAGGTAATTGCTGATATTCCAGTTAAATATATTTGAAGTCCGCTCCCATGCCCATGCTTCAGAATTAGCAGCAGGGTTAGTTGCTTGAAATTCATCTTCTTTTAGATTGGTAAAATCAAGTCCAAAAGAAGATCGAAAATTAAGTTTTTTATGAAGGTTTATTCCTGCAAAAACATTTGCGAGCGTACGTAGTCTTTTGGCTTTAAAGTCGCGATTTTCTAGATACCAAATTGGATTTCCAGCAGGATTGAAAAAAGTGCCATCCTGATTGTATATCGGAATATATGTAGGGATTTGTTGCGCCCAGCCAAGGCCTCCATTGTCTCCTGTTGCTACACGATCATTAATTGTGTAGGTAATTCCTGCATTGGCTCCTAAGGTAACAATTTCATGTGCTTTACTTTCCATATTGAATCTTCCTGAGACTCTTTGGAAATTATTGCCTTTTAGAAAACTATCTTCATTTCTGTAAGCACCCGAAAAATATAACTTTGTTTTTTCAGTGCCAGATGAAGCAGAAAGGTTAGCCTCGTGAAAAAATCCAGTTTTTAAAGTTTCGTTGATCCAGTCTGAGCCTCCTTTAGCGGCATGATCATCAGCATCTTGTCTTGTAAAAGATTGTCCATCAAAGATTCCTAAGACTGTGTTTTTTGCTTCTGGTGTACCTGTGTTTTCTATGCTTATTTGATCTCTCAAAGAAAGTTGTTCGGCTGCATTTAGCACCTTCAATCTGTTTGTTTCTTGGACGAATCCAGATTTTACATTAAAATTAAATTTTGTTTTACCTTTCTTTCCTAGCTTAGTTGTTATAATAATCACACCATTGGCACCTCGTGCACCATAAATAGCTGCAGCAGACGCATCTTTTAGGACGTCAATAGAAGCAATGTCGTCCATATTTATATCAGATAAGCCATTTGCCCCGTTTCCCATTACATCTGCACTTACATCTTCATTAGAGATTGGTACGCCATCAATAACGATAAGTGGGTTACTTCCTGCAGCGATAGAATTGCTTCCTCTAATTTGAATTTTTGTATTTCCGCCCCCAGCAACACCATTTGCAGAGGTGATTTGTACTCCGGCCATTTTGCCTTGAAGAGCCTGGTCAAAAGATGGAGAGAGCATATTTTCTATATCCTCCGATTTTATAGATGAAATGGAACCTGTTAGATCTCTTTTCAGACTGGTGCCATAACCCACAACTACTATTTCTTCAAGTAAGCTATTCCCAAGAGTGACATCTAAAACCTTTTGTTCTCCTTTTAATAATTCTACGTATAAAATTGTTTCTGGTGACCCTAGTGAGGAGAATGTCAAAGTGTATTTCCCCGATTTAAGATCTTTAATAATATAATTTCCTTCGAAATCAGTTTGATATACTTTTTCGGTATCCTTAATAACTATGGTTGCTAACGGAATACCCATCCCATCTGTATCTGTTACAATTCCTTTGATTGAACTGTTTTGTGCTAATATAGATGAGGATAACAGGATTATTAGAAAAATGAAAAATTCTTTCATGTTATTTTATTTGTATAAGCCTCCTTTTTTCTTTAGTTGTATTTACACTAATACTAAAATAAGGAAAAATAACTTGTTGTCAAAGTGACACTAAGTTTTTCTGGGGATATTATGTTTAATTACAGTGGTTTTAAATAAAAAATAGTGTCAGTCAAAATAACTGACACTATGAGATAAATAATTGGAGTGTAGTGTTACATTATAACTTTTGGAATTTTCCAATTTGTTCTTTTTCTTCTGTTTTAAGTTGATAAATATAGAGGCCATTTGATAAGAAATCAAGTTCAATTTGATACGCCCAGTTTTCTTCATCAATGAAGATATCTTTTTGAAAAAGTATCCGGCCTGTGATGTCGTAAATATTTAAAATCCCATTACCTATTGGCGCATTATGATATTCAAGATTTAAAATATTTAAAATAGGATTAGGGTATGCTCTGAAAGTAGCTAATTCTATTGTTTTTGGTTGGATACTTGATATAACACATGAGGTAGAATCTAGGTTCTTAATTTGCAGGTCGAAATTACAATGTTGTCCTGCAAATCCATCTATCATAATGTAATAGGTTGTGTTCGCTTGCAAAAGGCTATTTACTGCAACACTGTCACCATTTGTTAATTTGTCTGCACAGTATATTGGTGACCCCCATGTTCCATTTTGGCAACTGCTTACTTCATATAAGACGAATTGCACCCCAGACCCAGAGCCAGATACACTTTGACAAGAAATATTGTCAAGATGTATAGCGGTTTGAAGTCCCATGCAGAAGGTGTCAGCAGTTGTAAAAGTATACCATATAGTATTTTCTAGCCGAGTAATAGTATTTGCTCCTGAGCATTCTGGCAAGGAAGATAAAGAGATATTTAGATTTGGATCTGGTCCGCCAGGTTGTCCTGTAGCGATCATTGTACTTCCTGCATAAGTAGTATTTTCTTTTGTGATTTGGGTTGCAGAAGAGCAATTATCAGAGCCATAAATTTCTCTTGCTAGTCCAGTTGTAATTGTTGCATCCCAACCTGAACCAACTACAGCTCCATCAGAAAAGAATTGAAAAGTTAGGCATCCCGAAGTATTATTTATTGTTGCTTTAATTGTACCCAGCAGGTTACTGTTTGAGGTATCCCCAGTATAAACGCCTATAATTCTTCCTGTTTCAGTATCTGCTCCATCATAAACATATAAATAATCCCAATTTCGTTCTATGCCAATAGCTGTATTAAAATCTGCCCATACAACTTCGCCTGTAGTAGATGAATGAGGGCAATATGTAACAATGTAATTTTCATTATTATTATAATCGGCTCCAAGCCCTCCATTATCTGTGAAATTTACATTTCCTGCAGTTCCTCCAACATATATAGTTGTGTTTTGAATTGGCGGATCTGCACAATATAGCCTAGCTTTAAAGCCGTCTTCTGTTATAGCAGCGTCCGAAGTCATTTTAACTGTTAAGCAGTGCCCACTTGAAATAAAAGTTCCAGGTTGAGGTGCTGCTTCTGAAAGTCCTGTATAAACACCAATTAAATTAGAGGAAGTATTGGGCCCATTATATATATAGATGTAATCATTGCCAGTTGTCGTGCTACTCAGTTGTATTTGTCTGGACGCAGTGGGATTTGGTCTGAAAGAAATTCGAACAGCTTTATTCGAGTCAGAATTGCAGAAAGTTTGTTCTATATTTTCATTATTACTATAGTTTCCAGTTTCGCCACCACTATCAAAAAGCCAATGATAGGAGTTGCCACAATTTAGTACATTGCCAGAAGTTCCTCCTAATAGAACTGTGTCAGTCAAAATATTGGCAGGTAGATTACAGTCATATACAACTTCCCAACCAGGAGAAGTAGTTGCAACGTCGGATTCAAACCAAAAAGTTACTGCACCACTATTAGCAGTAAATGTTCCAGGGCTATTTGTACCTGTATAAACACCAATAAGAGGCGCAGTAGTATCTACTCCATCGTATAGATGTAGGTAATCATAGTTCAATTCAATATCGAAGGAATTGAAAGTTAGTGTTAGTGGATAAGCTCCATTTTGCGGGCTTACAGTGTAGATGTAATCTTCTTTGTTATAATAATTCCTTTCTTCGCCGCCCATGTCATACAATGTGTCTGTACAGGGTTCGGATCTACATAATGTCATTTTATTTTCAAGGGCATCCCATAATTCAGTATATCCATCATCATATCCGAGCGCCCAGATTCCCATGCCAGCCAAATCTCTTTTTAAAATAATATCAAGGCGTTCAGTCAGGCTTTCTTGGTCAAGGGCAAAACATTGTCTTAGGGTAGAGCCACTTGTATAGGTATAATATGGTGTTTTGCTAGGGTTGTCCCATAGCTTTGTGCTATAATTTCCGCTACTATTATTCCTGACTACTTTGTAAGTGCGTGCACTTCCAGAGCCGGTAGTTGAAGAGGGGATAGTAGATGATGAAACCGGCCAGTCCCTTCCGTAATATGGCAATCCAATTACAAATTGATCAGCTGGCAAACCTTCTGCTAAATAGTAAGTGATGGACCTAGACAAACTGTATTTATATGTGTTTTCAAGGAAGTTGTATAGAGGATCACAAGGGCCTGCCGTTGAACTTCCTGTCCAGTAATAACCATATCCCATCATAACGAATAGATCAACATGTGGAGCAAGAGTTGAAACATCAAAAACATCATTCCAATCAATAGCATATAAAACAGTACTTACTTGAGAGCCTGGAATTGCGGTGTGCATTTGATTGGCTAAATTTATCATGAAATTTGTAAAGTTCGTTTTCTGCGAACTTGGAATCCCTTCAAAGTCAATGTTAACACCATGTGCACCTCTACTTTGGATCATGTTAATAAGATTTGTAATCAATGTTTGTTGCGCACTACTGCTTCCAAAGAATGTTGAATGTCCTGAAAATAATGTTACACATAAGTTCACTCTAACTCCATTGGATTTAGCAATGTCAATAACGGGTGCAGTAGCCCAGCCATGTGTTGAATTCGCATTTCCTGTAGCCGGATCTACTTCGTATGAAAAGAAAGACAAGTCTGAAAGAAGGTCCCAATCGTAATTATTGTATGCGCTACCTACCCAATAAGGGTGCCAGCCAAAGACAATTTTATCCAAAGTGCAGTTAGAGCGACTATTACGCCTTTCGGGCATGGGGTAGTAGCCGTTCATTTTGTCATACTGGGCATCAGTCATAGGCCCGAGACTGTTGTAGTAAGTTAGTTGTTCTTTATGTATTGAGTGATGTTGTTGGCTGATCTGAGCCCGTAGCCCGTAGCCCTGCAGAAGCAGAAAAACTAATAATAAATAGTGGATTCTCATTTTGGTGTAATTATGTTGTTAGTGGGGTTAAGAACCCAATATAAAAAATGTTATTTAATTATTTTCATGAAATTTTAATTTTTATTAAAATAATAGTTGGCTAATTGTTTTTGGTTTAAAATGCAGATTTTTATATTGTTTGTTAACAGTTTTAGCCCATTTAAACCAAATAAAAATTTATAAAAAGAAATAGGTAGGATCTGTTTAGGTAGAGATAATAGAAATCTAAATGGAATTCTAATTGGAGAAGTTTATTAAAAGATAAAAGTAGAATTTAGATCATCCCCCTGGCCTTCATTTCTAAGTATTTATTTATACTGTTGACCGATAATTTTTCAGGGCGGGTAAGAATAACCTGTATCCCATATTGACGTAATTTCTGAACAATACGATGTTTTTCCTCTACAAATTTTGACGCTATGGTTTTATTGTAGATGTCTTCTGTTGAGATTGCTTCTCTGTATGAGTAATCGACTATTTCAGTGTTTTCAAAAAATACTACAACAAGTAGGTGCGATACATTTATGCGTCGCAAAAGCGGCAAAACCCGTACCATTGCAGAATAGCTTTCAAAATTAGTATATAGAAAGATCAGGCTTCGTCTTTTAATAAATTGCTTTGTTGCGGTATAAAGAAGTTCATAATTTGCTTCAAAATTTCTCGCTTGTTCTTTATATAAAGTTTCAATAATCAGATTCAGTTGTTTTGCGCTTTCATCGGCCTTTATGGTTGAACCAATCTTGTCAGAAAAGGTCATTAAACCTGCTTTGTCGTGTTTTTGGAGCGACACACTTGAAATTACTAAACTAGTGTTTATTGCGTAATCTAGTAAGCTTAAACCATTAAATGGCATTTGCATAGAGCGTCCTTTATCAATAACACAATAAATTTGTTGAGAGCGTTCATCTTCATACTGGTTAACCATTAAGCTGTTCTTTCTGCTAGTCGCCTTCCAGTTGATACTTTTATAATCATCGCCTTTTACATAATTACGGATCTGTGCAAATTCATAGCTAGCGCCTAATTTTCTTATTTTTTTTACGCCTTGCATCGTTGATATCTTTGCTACAGCCATAAGAGAAAAATGGTTCATTTGTAGTATAGATGGGTACACAAGTATCTTCTTTTGAAGTTTGTATTGAATTTTTCTTTCAACTAGGCCAAGAATCGAATGGATAAAAAGGTTAATATTAAAGAATGTATACTCTCCTCTGACTGTAGGGCGAAGTTTGTATTTAAATGTTTTTTGTTCATTCGCCTTTAAAAAGTCTTTTATTTCAAAGTTTCGATTCTGAAATTCAATTGGCAACTCATCAATTAAGGATATTCCGAGCCCCAGGCCATATTGGTTATGAATATTTAGTTTAATTGTATTTTGATCACCAAGTGAAAGTTGACGCGGTAATAGCCGCTCGCATTGAATATGGACACCTCTGTTGAATAATAGAAAAAGGTCTACTATAACCAAAGTTAATCCAAAGATCAAAGATGCTTTTCCGATTGCAAATAAAATAGGGAATGGAAAACTAGCTACAAAAATAGTTGTGATTGCTCCGAAAAACCAAAAGAACCGTGCTTTTAGGAAAACATCTCTAAGGGTAATAATTTTTAAAATTTTCTTCCACATATCTATTTCAAGGTGCTGAATCGTTAAATTATAAGGGGCCTAGTTGATATTCTTTTTTTCTGAGATATTCAAATCCACGGATTCCCCATTTGAGGAAATAAGTTAGTTTTTTTTTATAACATAACCAATTTTAGCGAGTATTTGTCTTTTTTGTTTTAAGACAATAGCATTTTCAAAAGATTGACTTATTTTGAGCAGTAGTAATATTTCACAAATTTTAATTGTTGGGATTGAAGCTTATGGTTTATTTCAAATTACTTTATATGTGCTACTTATTCAAGTGTTTTTTTTTCTCTTTATTTTTTATTGCCTTTAATGTTATTCCTAGTTTTTGCCAAAAAAAGATACAGCAGAAAATTGAAATTGGTTATCGTTTAATAGATCAAGATAGTATAATTAGGTATAGGAAAAATACTGTTTATGATACTATAGGTAGAGCGATTACCAAGAAAAATTTTTTTTATCATTCCAAGCTGAAGGATGTATTAACAAAAGAAGAGCGTTCTTACTTTAATAACCAAGACCAAGTTCTTACAGAAAAGATTATAACTTATCAAGTAGGGAAGGATCCAGAAAGCAAAAAAATGGTCACAAAGTATTTAGATTATGGTGTAAAGGAAAAGGAAAGTAAAAGAATTTATCGTAAGTTATATGATGATTATATGGATCTATTAAGAGAAGATACTTTAACTTATGATACAAATAAGAACCTGATACAATTGTGTAATTATGACTATAGAGGAAACACTTCTTTATTGTGTCATTATTACAGCTATAATAAGAAAGGATTGCTCAAGCGTTGGAGAACTTATTCTAAATGGACTACTATCAACGGCCGGGGAGATGTAGTTAATCGCAAGGCAAAAAGACGGGATGCAAGAATGATTTATAATAAAAGAGAACAACTTACCTGTTCTAAAGAAAAACACTATCGCAATCGTGCTATTAGAAAAGTTAAGTATGATAAAATTGGGAATATTTTAGAAGATAAGTCAATCAGAAGAATAAAAATAAGATTATCCCCTCAAAAAGGGAATTCAAAAAAGTATAAGGTTGATTATGAAAAACATGTAATCACTTATGTAAATGGGATGTATATAAGTGATGTAAAACACCTTAATAACGTTGAAATAAACAAGGAGGCTTGTGAATACCAAGATAGCCTTCCAGTTCTTATTACTAATACCCAAAATCGAATTTTATTAGAGCAGCAAAAGATTGAATATAATACAGTCGGAATTAAAACAAAAAAAACACATACCAAATACACCAAGAAGGGCCAGGTGCGGTATTCTTTAATTACTTTCTATAATAAACGTGGTTATCCAATTAGGGAAGAACAGGTGTCGGGAAACAAGATATTATCTGTTTTAGTAATGAAATATGACGAAGAGGGGAATAGGATATCTAATAGTTTATCTTATGATAATCGTAAAAGCTTTGAAAAAACTAAGTTTATATACACTTACTATTAATGTGTTTGGAGTGAGGTTTAATTAGATTCCTTTATGTTTTTATTAAAAAGGGTCATAGTTTGGCCTATTTTTATCGTCCCAAAAGAAAGTACAGCCTCTGCTGCATGTTTAATGATATTTGGCAGGAATGCAGCCTCTTCTTCGTTCCAGTGTCCTAAAACAAAATCAACCTGTTGGCTTTTTGGAAACTTATTACCAATTCCTATTCGTAAGCGCGGGTATTGGGATGTGTTAAGGAGTTGTTCTATGTTTTTTAGGCCATTGTGTCCACCTGCACCACCTTTTAATTTAATTCTAACTTCGCCAAACTTAAGGTTGAGGTCATCTAATATCGCTAGCGTGTTTGCCAGCTTAATTTTTTCCTTTTGCACCCAGTAACGTACAGCCTGACCACTTAAATTCATATAAGTATTAGGTTTTAGTAAAATAAATGTACGCCCTTTGTATTTAAAAGAGCCGACCATTCCATAGCGTTTACTCGTAAAGGTGACTTCAAACTTTTTAGCTAAATAATCAACAACGGCAAAGCCTATATTGTGTCGTGTCCCTTTATAATCTGAGTCCATATTTCCTAGGCCTACGATAAGATATTTCACGATAGGATCGGTTTGTATTACAGTAGTTTTCTTCTTAAAAAGATTTAAAATAAAGCGGATCATTTCTTTGCTTTAAAAATGAGGTTCTTTTGTTTTTGCGAACATGATTAATAAAGAGGAATATGCCATATCTGAAAGGTAATTAATTATTTGTATTGTTGTTATGGTTCTATACAAGAAAGACGTAGTAAGCACACTTACTACGTCTTTTATATATCCTTAGAAAAGAAAGACTATCCTTCAGTAACTTTTTCTTCAGTTGTCTCAACTCCTTCTTCTTCAGTTCCTTCAACTCCTTCTTCTTCTTCTTCTTTAGCAGTAGAAGAACGTAAAGCACGTGGCACTTCTACAGAAGCTAGTGGGATTCCACCTGCGTTCATGATCTCAACACCTTCAGGAACTTGAATTTCACGAATACGAATGGATTTTCCTAGTACTAGGTGTGCCACATCCACATCAATAGAAGCAGTTAGGTTTTCAGGTGTAGTTTTCACTTTAACTTTACGAATTTTTTGCATTAAAATTCCGCCGACTTTTACACCTTCTGGTTGGCCTACTAAATTAATAGGAATCTCAGTTTTAAAGGATTTGCCATCAACTAGTTCAAGAAGGTCAACATGCATTATTTTGTCATTTACAGGGTGGAATTGAATTGCTTTAACAATAGCCTTTATTGTTTTTCCATCGATGTTAATTTCTGCAATTCTATATTCATTGGTGTAAATTAAATCCCGGAATGATTGAGCTGGTGTACTAAAATGAACGTTTTCTCCACTTCCATATACAACACAAGGTACGAAGCTTGCATTTCTTAATGCTTTTGTGCTTTTTTTACCCAAGTCTGTTCTTAAGGTGCCTTCTAATGTAATCGTCTTCATTTTAAAGTTATATTTTATTCTTGAAATTACTTTTCTTTTTGGACACGCAAAGATATAAAACTATTTCCTTAAACAAAAAAGAAACAATCATTTTATTAATTCTTTTAGCTTTTTGATGCTTTGTTGGTTTTCTTTAAGGTATATAGCTTTTAAAATATCATTTTTTTCTCTTTGAGTCAAATGTAAGCTTAGAGATGCTTTTCTGTCAAGCATAGTTGGTTTGTATACAAAGTCTACAACGTCAACTTTATCATATCCGATTTTTGATTTAAGATAAGATACATAAGTGTCATGATGATAATTTTGTAATGGGTCGAGTGTAAAAATAGGCCCCAATGGATTAAATGCAAGCTCAAATAATGATTTTGATGTAGATGCTTGGATTGTTTCTTTTTTTGCATAGGAACGTATAGCGATAAGTGTAACTCCGCTAGTGTTTTCTCGGATCCAATTTCTAAAAATAGCGGCAAATCGTGTTGCAGTTTCTAAACCAAAATTATCCCTGAAGCCTGCATCCATAACAGATGTAACAGGAATAGTAGGCATTTGTATACTAGGAAAAATAAAAGGAAAAGTAGCGTTCATTCTTAAAGCAGTTGTAAACCTAAGGTTCAAAGGATCATGGTTTTTAAATAAAGCACCATAATCTACAGCATCAATTCTAGAGTCGTCTCCAGCGCCTTGATAGATAAAGGGTGGGCGCATCATATAACTAACTCCATGAGGGGAGATCACCATCATTCTACTGTCATTTGTGATCATTGGTGTAAGAAACATCATTGGAATTTCTGCTTTTTCTTCTGGTTCTTTATAATAACCAAGGTTCATTCCAAGTAAGCCTTCCGTGTTTTCAATAAGTTGTTGCTCGAATACATAGCCTCTGTCCTGTTTATAAGTGTAACCGTTAACTTCTCTGTTTACCCAAGGAATAAAAATATCATTTACTAAAAAAGTAAAAACGAGTGAGTTTTCTAGGTCTTTGGCAGTGTAATTTAGATACTTTAGATCATACAAGTTGATGTCTTCGCCTTTTTGTTTTCTATAGTATAGTTCCCGAAAAATTGATGCACCCCACATTCCTCCAGAAGAGCCAGTTATTAGTGCAGTATGTTTCATCAGATTGCCTTTAAGGGCTTTGTCAATTTCTCTTATTACATGATTTGACCATACACTCGACCTTATTCCTCCACCACTAAGACATAAGAGGATAAGTTTTGGCTTTGTTTGTGTTTTGTTTTGACCGAACTTTGAACGCCATAAATTCAATATGTTCAAGGTGTTTTTTGTGTCTTTCTGGTATTGTTTTTTTGAGCATATCGAATCTAATACATATGCAGAGTATTCTGCTCCAGGTTTGTTGTAATTTAGCCCATAAGCCCTGTTCTGGTAAGAAAACCAACCCCACGTAATCATTTGATTTACAACAAATAGAATAAAAATAAAAAAAATCACTCTCCATTCTTCAAGCCAGTAAGTCAGGGCTCCTATAATTGTAGTAATAATTGAAAACAATAATAGCATACTTGCTGCAGCGGGAATTCTAAAATATTCATATTCTACCATTGCCGCCATTAGTATTAAAGTAGTTATGCTCAAACTTTGTATCACTAAGGCATTAGCATGGTTTTGTCTGAATACCCGCTCCAGCAACTTAAAATTATAATGTTCGACATTCCTGACAATTCTCCATTGAAAAAACTCTGTAAGAAAAAAATCAACTCTCCAGGCATGTTTATAAGGTGTTTCTGTAGCAAGATTTCTTTCTCGTTCTTTTCGTTTGACCACTATTGACTTTAACATTTTTGAAAGCTTAAGTTTATGTGCTTTCTGGTAGCTTTTCATGTCAGTATTTGTGTAAAAAAAATAGGACATAGATAGCAGTATCATTGCAAATGTACCCAACAAAAAGCCTAGACAATAGAAGAGGATACTATATTCTCCAGCATATTCATTATACCATTGAAATTTGATTACTCTATAAATATAATAGGTAACAAATGAGCAAGGTATCAAAAAATTGTTAAAGCTAAACTTCGCAAAAGGCCGATGCAGAGATGCTAAAAAAGGAAATCTATAGCTATTTAATATATAGACACTTGTGTTCCATGCAATAAGAAAGCCTCCAAATGCTACACCAATTATAAAGAAACTCCAGAATGTTACTTCTCCCATGTATTCAGGGTCTAAAAATAAAAAGTGTATACCCATAGAAGCCCCAAACTTCCCACTTAAAATAATGAATAAAAACCCCCATATACTTAACAATAATACATTATGCTTCAGTTGCATTTTTGCAAGTTGAATGGGAAAAGTGTAATATATGTTTGTTAATCTATCTTTCATGTTAGAAAAAGGAACACTAAGACTTTATGAATAAATAACAGCATCTTTATAATCCTCTGACACCCCAAAGCACCAGTATCATCAATAGCGCAAATTTCGGTCCTAAATATAGCATTACCAAAAAATATAACACAAAAAAATATCCTGTTCGTTCTTGTATTTAGCGAAATTAAATTGAATTTTATTTAGCTATTTTCATAATTATTTAAAAATAAGGCCATAAATCAGTATTTTTGTTTAGCCCTTAGCAAATAATATTTTGAGATTTTAGTTTTTTTTCATTGGTTTTTCAGCCTGTTAAAGATGAAATTAATTTCAATTTAGATGTTTAATCTGAATCTTATTTTAAATAGGTATTTTGTGTACTTAGTTTCCCTTTTTGTGTTGATCGGTTTTTCGCCTTTCGCCCTTATGGCACAAAATGCAGTAAAATACACCCTAGCTGAGGATCGTCAATTTGCAAGTTCATCAGATTTATATGGATCTCTTTTTGTTCCTTTTGAAGGAAAAATGAGTCATGCGCATTACCCGGACCCTATTAAAGCTGGTTGGGTTTCTTTTGAGATTACAAGTTTGAAAGTGAATATAGTAGAGCGTGTGAATTTCACCCCTGGAGGAATTCAAGGATCAACAGATGCTGAACCATATACGTTCTATATTTCCAGATTAGATAAGACAGGTTACGGATATGAAGTGAGTCTAATAAACAGATTCCATCGTGATCTTCAAGGCCACCTAAAATTATATATTGATGAGAAAAGTCAAGTAACGATGCTTAAATATCGACCAAGTTCTACAGATCCTGAGCACACCTATTTCATAAAGAGAATTCCTAAACGACAAAGAAATATTGACAGTAAGTTTTTTACCCATCAGGAAGATTTTAAGGTAAAATCTTTGGAGGAGTTAATGGGAGAAACGCTTTATCCTTTTCTTTCTTTTGAAGAAAGTTCCGTTGTAGATGAGCGTAAAGTTACTAGGATTTATGCTAGGGATAACGTAGATATTGTATTTGAAGAAAAATCAGTTATTAAGGGAAAAAAGGAAAAGGTAACTCGACATATTTTTTTTAACACATTGGATGGTAAAAAATTTAATTTTTTACTAAAAAAAACAAAAGAGGCAGAATATCGTCGAAAAGATAAAGTAACTAAAGTATTGGAATTGCAAGTAAAAGAAGAAACAACACAAAAAGATTATTTTGTCATTCTGCATCGTGGAGTAAAATCAATGTTAAAGGCTATAGAGATTCAAAGAAACAAGACCAGGGAGAGTGTTTTATATTATGAAATGCGTAGAGGGAAACGAGTTGTTGAGGAATAAAAAGGAATTGGCATATCAATATAAAAATCATTAAAAAAACAATATAACCGTAAATGGTTTTATGTTTGCAGATGTTCTATCTAATATTTATAGACTTGAATTATTTTCTGTTATTATGAAAAAAATATTCTGGATACTAATATTCTTTTATTATTCTCAAAATGATGTCCAATCTCAATCAGATAGTCTTGAATTGACTTTTAAAACGCAGTTTTTAGATGTTGTCCCATCTTTTAACAAATCAAGATTTTGGGTTTTGACTAGTGTTGGATTTATAGGATATACAGGAGTGACTATAGGGTTTAATCAGGCTTGGTATACTAATTACAAAAGAAGTGAATTCCATTTTTTTGACGATTGGAATGGCTGGCGTCAAATGGATAAGTTTGGCCATGCGATGACTGGTTACTTTGAAAGCAAGTGGGCTGGAGATCTTTATCGCTGGACAGGCATACCTCGAAAGCACTCATGCTGGATAGGGTTCGGTACTGGGATGTTGTTTCAGACAACCTTGGAGGTTTTGGATGGGTTTTCTGAAAAGTGGGGATTCTCATGGGGAGATATGGCTTTTAATTTAATTGGGGGAGGCCTTTATCTGGGACAAGAATTACTTTGGAACGAGCAGCGTATTCGTTTGAAAATGTCAATTCACAAACCGCAGTATTCTGAAGCGCCTATTCAATCTTCAAACAGTAGCTCAACAACAAGTATTAATGAGCGGGCAGCAAGTCTCTTTGGCACTAGTGCTCCGGAGTTGCTTTTTAAGGAATATAACGGCCAAACAATATGGCTTTCAATTAATGTTGCTTCCTTTTGTAAAACACGTAAGAATAATTTTCCCCCATCTTGGATTAATGTTGCATTAGGGTACGGCATCGAAAATGTATTCGGAGCAGAAAGTAATACATGGGAAGATGATAATGGCAATATATTTTCAATCCCTCAGAGTTATGAGCGCCATAGCCAGTTTTATTTATCTTTAGATATTGATTTTGAACGCATACCAACTAAACACAAATGGTTAAAGGTTGTTTTTAGTATTTTAAATATCTTCAAAGTTCCTTTCCCAACTTTAGAAGTAAATACTTTGGGACAGGTAAAATTTCACCCTTTTTATTTTTAAGCATTTCATCTACCATGATCCATACAACTTTAATAACATTTTATTCTTTTCCCAGTTTTTAATATCCTTAATTGCATTAGTTGTCAGATCATAAATATTTTCCTCATAAAACCCTTCTATTTGCTTTATAATTTGGTTAATGGAGTCGGTTTTAAGTGTTTTTACGGCATCTATAGTACTTTCAAAATGTGCTTTAGATTTATTGTTTTGTAATTTTTTTAATTTCTCTAGTACATCATTTGTGTTTGGATCTTTAGTTTCATCAATCTTTTTTTTGATTGTATTATACTCTTTTTCAACAAGTCTAAAAAAGTAGGTTCTTATTTTTTTTAGTGCATTTGAAGATGCATAACGGCCCCATTGCGAGACATTCCGATCTGTAGAGATCGATTTTAAATATGCAATCTTTTCTTTGATCAGGTCTTTATCATTACTATTTAATAATAAAGTGGCATAACTATTAAAGAAAGTAAATCTTGAATAATTGTCTGTTTTCGACCAGTTTTGCTCATAAAAGTCTGTGTATTTTTTATTTCCTGTTTTTTCAAATATTACAGCAATCCCATTTAATAATATAGGGTTGTCTAGGCCCATAAGTTTTTCAGCATTTTCAATTCCCGATGCCTCATCATTACTGTTGATGGCATCTAAGGCAGCAGTAATAACCTTGAATGATTGATCATTGTCGATAGCATTTTTGGCAACATTAAGATAGTTAGGATTATTAAGGCGCCCTATTTTTTCAATAGCAGCAGATCTTACATGTGAACGGGGATCAGTTTGAGCAATTGAAATAATTTTTTCTATTAAAACTTTATTGTTTTGTTCTAATAGAATCCCGTCAATAGCCTTTTCTCTTATAACCCAAAAAGGGTCTTCCAGTGCATCTTTAAATACTTTTGTGACAGTTGGGTTGTCATTTTGTAAATACCTTAAGTTTTTAATTGCGTCATATCTATCTTGAAAACGTTTGCTAAGGTTGTATTGGTGAACCAACTCTTCTTTGCTTTGTTTATATTGGAATTTAGAAAGTAATACACGCTCTGCATCTACAGCAACCCATATCGGGGTGTTTTCAACTTTGATAGAAAAGGTTTGTTCTTGTTCAGTCATGATTACATTTGTTCTTGTAGCCATTCGGGTTTCAGAAGTATAGACATCAATAGCAAAAGGTAAAATAAAAACAGTACTTTCTTCAAGGTCTTGTGTTTGTTTTACAGTTACATTTAGGATTTTATCAGTTGCATTATAACTTTTGGAGACTTCTAAATTAGGGTGTCCAGCAGTTAGAAACCATTGATTAAAAAACCAATTTAGATCCTGACCTGTAACAGATTCAAAAGCCAGACGCAAATGATGGAATTCTGTAGTGTTGAATTCATTATCTTTTAGGTATTTGTTTAAACTAGCAAAAAAGGCTTCATCTCCAACAACATATCGTAACATGTGTAGTATAGTTCCACCTTTGTTATAGCTGTGAGCATCGAACATGTCTTCCTTGTCATTATAACCAAAATATATAAGTGGATGTTTGTCTCCACCAATAACGGCTTGATTAAAATAGCCTTCTATTTGATTTTTTCGAATGTAGTCAGCGGCATCTCTGCCATATTTTTGTTCAAACCAAAGGTATTCGCTATAATTTGCAAAAGATTCGTTTAGTGGAAGATTTGCCCAACTTTCACAGGTGACAAGATCTCCAAACCAATGATGCATCATTTCATGTGCAACTATAGATTCATTCAAGTCTCCATGATCGATGAGTTCTCTAGAGGTCATTTGGACAAAATCTCCAAAAATAACAGCAGTAGTATTTTCCATTGCACCAGATACAAAATCTCTTACAACCACTTGTGAGTATTTGTTCCATGGGTAGTCAATGCCAAGTTTTTCTGAAAAAAAAGTTAACATTTCGGGTGTGTTTTTATAGATTTCCCGGGCATCATTTTCATATTTCTTTTCTACATAATATTCTAATAATTTCCCATTCCATTTTTCTGAAACGACTGCAAATTCGCCAACTATCATAGCAAATAAATAAGGTGCATGTGGAAGGTCCATTATCCAATGATCTGTGCGGGTTCCATTGTTGTTAATAACAGTCTTTTTAAGTTCACCATTAGATAGTGTCTTGTATTTTTCATTTACAGTTATCAGCATTTCCTGAGTACACCTTTCATTTGGTCTATCAATAGTTGGGAACCAACATGAACTTGATTCAGTTTCTCCTTGTGTCCAGATTTGTTTTGGTTTTCCAACTTCTTTGCCTAGAGGGTTGATAAAGTAGAGCCCTTTATCTGATGTAATTGCATTGCTTCCTCCAATTGGCAATTCATTAGGTTTGGCAGTATAAGAAATAAAAAGGCGGTATTCCTCACTATTAGTGTATGTTCTATCAAGGTTTATATATAAATCTTTATTGTTCTCGTATGTGAATTTTAAAGGAATTTCACCATTGTCGCCAATCATGGCAATCTTGTGAATGTCAAAGCCCTTCGCATCTAGTCGGACCTGATTAGTTGGATAAAAAAGAGGTTTTAGATCTAGTGTTGCTTCCCCATTTAGATATTGATTCTCCCAGTCAAAAGAAATATCTAGTTTTGTGTGGAGTAAATCATTTGTACGTGTAGCTGCAGGATTGTAGTTAGGTCTTTTAAAGGTTGAAAGTTTTGATGCAGTTACAGATAATGTGTCGAGGACTCTGTTTTCAACAAGTTGCGCAGTAGTTATGAACTTGCTATTGGTTTTGCATCCTACAAAAAAAAAGGAAGCTATTGAAAGTGCAAAAAAATACTTTAATATCATTTACGTAAAGTTTATAGTTCTATTATAAAAATATGAGTAAGTGTGTTTGTTTAGAAAGTAGAATTCTATGGGTAAAACTGTCATTTAAAAATTAGTATTTGTCTTCCCCAAATGGTTATTTAATTAAAAAAGTCTTTCATCTTATCTTGCTTATAATCGCAGTTTAAAGACGAAAGACTTATGTTTTATTGTTAATTTTAAATACAAAATCAACTATTCCTCGCCACCAGCACGGATAGTAGTAGTAACCCCTATCCAACAGCCAATTTTATAACTAGAGTTTTCTTTTAGTCCACGTTGAAAAATATCTCCTTTAGTTGGTAAATATTTTTTGTATCTAGCAATTTTTTTGCTTGCCTCAGATGCTACTGAAGGGTCTATTCTTTTGGCTTTAGACCACATATCCATTGCAGCCCAGGCTACTGTTTGTGCATCCCATCCTGTGCCTTTCCCTCCTGAACAGCGTTTACCACTAGAGGCATACATTGTTCCTATAAGCATAAAGGGGTCACCCCAATTTGGCTTTAGTTGTGCAGCCTGATTACATAAAGAGCGGGCTTTGCTATAAGCTCCTAATCGATAATAATTATCTGCTAGTCTGTAGGCGAGTTCTCCTTTAGCTTCATTAGTCGTTTCACAGCTTTCATCTAATGGGTCATTTAAAGATTTTTCATACCAGCTGAAAGCCTCATTTTTCAACGAGTCAGCTTTTTCAATAGCGTTATTTTTTCTTGCTTTAAATGATTTTTTTTCTTGAAACTCTCCTTTTTTTAGATTGCAAAGCTCTTTAAAATTAGCTTCTGCTATTGAATCGTCAACTCGTTGTTTCCAGGGTGCGTAAATTGCCAATACAGATTCATAAAGTTCATTCCCTTCTCCGCATTTCTTTTTAAGTACTTTAAGGATTTCTTTATTTTGTTCCATGTTCATTTTATCACGCTCAAATTTTGGTTGCCATTCGCTAACATGAAAATCACAACCCCAGATGTCATCACCTATTTTTCGGAATTCATTCTTTACTTTTTCCCACTTCGTTTTATATTTTTCACTATCTTTTTGATTGTTCTGGATATTATAGTCAGCAATGTCTTTAAGTGTATCATATAACTTACGCATATATTCTACTGTAAACTTTGGGTGTTTTTTCTGGAACAACCATATCGTCAATTGGCTTATAGGAACTAAAACCATATTGTGTGTTTCATTTTTTCCTAGTTCTATAGCTTTTTCAAAGGCTTCAATAGCTTTCTCTGAATTTCCTCTTGCAGAATAAATACGATATCCTTGCCAAGCTCTATCTGAAGATTTCTCTCCAAGACAAACTGCAATTTGATCATATAAGGCATTCATTTTATCCAAAAGGTCTGTTTTTTTCTTTTTATCTTTCTCTTCTTTTGCAAAAGCTTGGTACATTATAATGCCATCTTTTAAATGGCGAGATTTAGCCTCTTTGGGAGTTGTAACATACTTAAAAAGGCCTTCCCAGACTGGGAATGCTTCAGTATAATTTTTGTTTTCAAAAGAGCGCCTATAAATAACATGTTGTTCTTTTGCAGCTTCGGCACCATCAGGATGCGCTTCCCAGGAATTGCATTGAGCGATTAATTGTCCTAAAAACACAAAAAGAAACAATATAATTAACCCTGACTTCATAATGGCAGTCCAAATTTTCATCATAATAATGGATTTTTTTACTCTAACCTGTTTAGTTTTAATTTATTCTTGAAATTCAAAAGCCGTGCCACAATTTATTGGTTTAGTGGCATGGGTATTATTTTTTACTTATCAGTTAATTTTAATTTGTATTAAATAAAAGCCCAAAATAACAAATTTTAATCAAAGTATCTAAATGAATTTATAACTAATATATTCTATCTAAATTTAGATTTATCAAACCAGCCACTTGAGTTTAGTGAAAACCCGAGATTAACTTTGAAATATATATCATTAATTAATTCAGGGTGGCCAAGATAGCCAACATCAAAGCCTAGGTTTACAAATCCTAAAACAGTTTTGGATTTAGGGGGACGCATTGGGAATCCAGCCCCAATTGAAAGACCGTAATCAATTAATTGATACCTTGTTCCTTTTGGAGAAATAGCACGTGCATCAAGACTATAGTGTATTCCTAACCTATATCTGACTCTGTTAAAATATCCAGAATAGTCAGAAAAATCAGGGACTATTTGCATGCCAATTGCAATGGTGTGTGAATTGGTCAAGTTTGGATCTTTAACATTATCCCTTCTAAACATATCCCATAATTCTGTCTCATAAGAAGCACCAATCAGAAGCCCTATTTCATTTCCAAAAGAAATTCCGCCTCCTATTTTAATGGGCATAACTAATGAACCTTCTACCCCTGAAATGTTTTGTATTGTATCTACTCCATGAAAAAGGCTTTGCCTCGTGTAGTATTGATTCGATGTAGTAACAATATCTGACACGCCCCCTGCGTAAGCCCCAATAGCTAATTTATTATCAATACTATAGTTAGTGTTTGATGAAGAAATTCCAGATTTGTTTTTAAATACATATTCGTATTGTACACCAACATCCCAAATAAATCCAACACCATTTTCATTAACAGTATATTGATCATCATAGCTATATTTATTGCTGCTATCTTGAAAATTGATAAAGGTGCTATTGCTTAATTTGCCAAATATTAATCCTACATTCCCACCTAAAGAAAAACCTTTGTATGTGAATCCATTTGACCAGTTAACTCGATATTTATTTCCTTCACCCGTATAATTGAAAAGTACACTATCAATGGAGCTAACTTTTCTTGTCACGGAAACATCGTAGCTTACATTTGTATATGGCATAAGGTTGAATCCCATTCCCCATTGAATAGGTATGCCCCTCCGTAGTGTATCTCTTATGATTTCCCAACTTTTTGTAATTGGGAAAGCTAAAGAAACATAAGTTAAGTTCCCATTGTCCGCTTGAGCATACTCTCCAGTTTTTTCTGACATTTCATTATGTTCATAATTAATTCCCAGTTGAAAAGCAGTATAACGAAGTTTCCCTAAAGAAGCAGGATTTGTAAGGTTAACATCCCAAAAACTTCTGTATGTTGCACACAATCCCCCTCCCATAGAAGAATTAGGAGTAAACATGCTTCCAGACAGGTCTCCTAATCCATATCGAGAATAAGGAGAGTTGCCCCGGGCATATTGACCTATAGAAGTAGTTACTAGGGTAATATTAAGACCCATGATTAATATAGGTGATAAGAATTGCTTGAAAAACCTTTTCATTTGATAATATTTATATAACTTCAAAATTATGGATTTTTGGTTCCCTCGCATTAAAGTTGTTGTGTATTATAATTTAAAATTTCATTTAAACCAATCAGTACTAAATCAGGCTGCACAAATATCTTATTTTTCAATTGACTTTCAAAATAAGGAGCGTCTCCTCCAGTCACAATTACCCTAATTTTTTCAAATTCTTTCTCATATTGTTCTATGAAGCCTTTAATTTCGTGTAAAACACCATGTAAAACTCCAGTTTGAATAGAGGTTATTGTAGTGTTACCGATAAAAAAATCTATTTCTGCTTTTTCAACTAAAGGCAATTGGGCTGTATAATTAGCCATGCTCTTAAATCGCATAAGAATTCCTGGCAATATATTCCCACCCAAATAATCCTTGTTCTGTGTAATGAAATCACAAGTAATACAAGTCCCTGCATCTACCACCAATATATTTTCTTTAGGAAATAAAACAGAAGCAGCAATTATACCTGCCAACCTGTCGTTACCTAAAGATTCCGGTGTTTTATATAGGTTTTTAATTGGTATAGGTAGGTCTGCATTCAAAAACAAGAGTTGATTTATTTGGGTTTTCAAAGATGTAATTGTTTCGTTTTGAAGCGGGCTTACTGACGAAATAATTGCATTTTTGCAAGGAAATTTCATTGCAATTTCATCCAATACTTTTTTCTCAAGAGTGTTATAAACCTTTGTTTCTAATAACGAACCATCGGCATTAAAAATTGCAATTTTCACCCTTGTGTTTCCTGCGTCGATACAAAGATTCATTGTTATTATTATTATGAACGTAAAGAAAAATCAAAAAGTAAGTTATGAATCCTAAATAGTTGACATTTATAATTATTTTTTTTGTATTTGTTGTTCATTTTAAAAAGCGTCGAATTCTATAATTATATTATTGCTGTTTTCTATGGTTTTTTGGGTTTTTATTTTGATCGTTAATAGGGGCAGGGGCTCATTGTTTTTCAATATTTAAACACATTTCAGAGTGGGGGAAATTATCTTCCAAATATTTATTGCCAGTATCAACAAAGCCTAATTCTGAATAAAATTTCAACAAATAATCCTGTGCAGAAATTCGAATGTTATGTTTTCCGAATACTTCAAGACAATAATTAATGGATTTTCTCATGAGTTCTTTGCCGATTCCAAGCCCTCGTACATTTTGGGATGTTATTACTCTTCCTATTGCTGATGAATCAGTGTATTTTAATCCTATAGGCAACAACCTTGAATAGGCAACCATTTTCCGATTTTCATCCCAAGCCATTACATGCCAACATTTTTGATCTTTAAAATCAAAATCCAAATAAGGGCAATTTTGTTCTACTACAAACACTTCTTGCCGTAAGTGACCTATAGCATAAATGTCATGAGTGGAAAGTTCATCAAATGATTTATTTTCCCATTTTAATGTATTCATTTTTTTCTTTATTTAAGCGAATATGAAGCCATGAATCTTCGAAAGCAGAACCATTTAAGTTCAAAAAGTTTGCAAATCTTGGCAATAGAACACTTTTTTTTCGGCCATTAACGGCTATTATTAATTCGTCACCAAATTTTTCTAAATCAAACTCTGATTGGCCAATAAAGGGTAAGTATATAGACATCTTATAATAAGTGTCAAATTCTTTTACTTTAAAAGGACTTTCAGAATGATAAATTTCATTAGCATCAGTTTTTCCATAAATTGCTTTGCCTATTTTTTGTAGTAATTCTAATCCAAATACTTCTTCACCCTGATGTTCTACTTTAAATATTGGCAAAGGTTGAAAACTTTCTTCAATATCTTCCAAATATGTTTTTTGGCTTTTTACATATTGTTCGAAAATACTTCCTTTAAGACCTGCTAAATCTGGCAGTATTCTATTTACAATAATTGCATCTACATTGTAACCATATAGATTAAGGTATGTATATGCTCTTTTCGCTTCCTGAATTACCATTCTTTCTGGGTTTGCTACAATGCGAATAGAACAAATTTTGGCATTAAGCATCACTTTTTGAACCGCTTCTAGTTTTTCAAATAATTTTTGAATTTCCTCATAACCTTTGTCGAGAGGGATTCCTTTTGTTTTATTTAGTAGCTTCCCTACAGTTTTAATAACAAGTTTTTGTCCAGGGAAAGCTTTTGTTAGCCACGATTGCATTACTTGAGGTAAAGTAAGCAATGTCAATGTTTCTCCAGTAGGGGCACTATCAATAATTAGTACATCATAAAACTTTTCTCTGTAATATTTTTCTATCCATAAAAAAGCAGAAGCCTCTTCCATTCCTGGCAAAACCGATAATTCTTCAGCAACCACATTATTCACCCCTTTCCATTTGAAAATAGAGAGCATCAAATGGCGCATGCTTTCCCAATTTTTTTTCATTGAGTAATATACGTCAAATTCTTGCCCCCAAAGGTTATTAGCAATTTTAGTGGGTTCAGGTTGTAATTCAATATTCAGGGCGTCAGATAGGCTGTGTGCAGGGTCGGTTGAGACGACTAAGGTCTTTAGGCCTTTTTGGGAACATTGCAATGCTGTTGCCGCAGCAGTAGTAGTTTTCCCAACCCCTCCTTTGCCTGTAAATAAAATAATACGCATGTTTAAAGTTTAATGAAACCAGTCTAATAGATGTTTTTTGATTAAAAAATGTATTAGTATTGGAGTCTGGAATAAGTGATTGATTTTCTTGATAGGGCAAAAGTACACAAGTATTGTTATAAATTATAACCTAACCTATTAAGATGACTTAAATTTTGGTGGGATTAATAATGGAAGAAACCTTGTAAGACTAGTTTTCTGGATTTTCAAGAGAAAAATCAGATAATTGTCCAAGGCTGTGTATGTTTTTGCCATTAAAAGCAATAAGATTGTGTACGACTGTGTCTTGGTATACATTGGTTATTATAATATTATCGTTTTTCCCGTTGCCCATTCCTGAACCAATAAGGGTTATGTTGTTAAATTGGTCGTACATAAAAGGAGTGACAAGGTCTGTGCAACCTAAATCCCCTGCAATAAGAGTAATGTTGTTGTCGTATGAAAGTAACAAAGGTTTTATTACTGTGTCAAAATTTGTAGAGCCGGGGTAATGAGGTTCGTAATTGATTTTAATGTTTTTGTATCTGTTAGTAGGGCTCCACCAAATCAATTCGTGTAATAAAATGAAAATATTATTTACAGATGCGGAATTATCGGCAAGTGTTTTTTTTAGAAAATTCAATTGTTTGCCTGAAATATTCCATTCGTTCAAGCCAGGGGTTAGTACAATAAATAAATCATTTTTATGTTTGAGACTGTAATAATATTCTTCGAAACGTTTTTCAAATTCAAGCCCAATGTCATGATTTCCAGCTGCAATGTAGATGGGCTTTTTTAATTTTTTAAGATCGTTCTGAGCCGCAGCCCATTCTTTTGGTGTGCCTTTTCTTACAAGATCACCAGTAAGAAAACCCAGTTCTATTTTGACATTGTGATTAATGTATGGAAGGTGATTTACAAAAGGGGGGTAGAGCCCAAGTTGAGGGTTGAGGGGGTTGCCGGATGTGTGTCCTGCTGAAAAAAAGGAATATAATATTTCTCCTCTTTTTGCTAAAATTTCTTTTTCAACTTGTTTGCTTAATACAAAAGAAATCAGGATTGCAAGAAATACAGATAGAATTGATAACTGTGCATATAGTTTGTTCATAGATATAGTGAATAAAGATGGCCTCTAAGACCCAGCGCCAAATATTTTTTTGAAAATGCCCAAATACATACTGGCTTTACGTAGGGTTTTGCCCATTTTTCGCCAAAAAATGTATCCTTTAGAGGTTTTTGCCGGCATATTTTTCAATGCTTTGACTAATCTCATATTTTGAATGCCTAAGCCTATAGTAATTCTAATACAATTTTCTAATCCAGAAATTGATGATGCATCAAAGACATAAATTTGCTCTTCATTGCGCAAGTAAGCTATAGTTTCGGCAACATTTATCACTTCTATTAATAGCGTGTTCGTTTCGCTATCATGTACTTTGTTAACATTTGGTAACTGCTCAAGAGCAGCTTTTACTTTTGCTCTTTCTTCAATAGTCTTCTGTACAATTCTATCTTTTTGATCAGTCACATACATCGCCTTTATAGCCATTCGCTGAGCCATGATGTTTACCGAAAATGGTGGTTTTAAAAGATTGAGTATAGTAATAATTGAGGGTTGTGCATAAGCTACGCCAACAGGTAGGCCTGAAAGGCCCCAAGCTCTACAAAAGTTTTGAATGATTACAACATTTGAACATAGATTTATCATAGAAATCAAACTTTTATTTGCTGCGTAGTCAATTGCGGATTCGTCTATAACTACAATCCCATCAAAGCCAGTAGCCAAATCGATGATGTCGAAATTTGAAAAACATTTCCCAGTAATTTGGTTAGGGTTTTCAACAAAGATTACTTTAGTTTCTTTCGTAATTGCTCTTTTAATGTCAAAAACTGGCAATTCAAAATCTCCTTGCAAGGTTAGTTCGTCTACTTCTACAGCATTCATTTTTGCATGGTGAATGACCCTTTGGTTGCCAGTAGAAAAGCACAGTATCTTATCTTCATGAGGGTTGCAGAAAGTTCGAATCAACAAGTCGAATAGCTCGTCAGAGCCATTGCCAATACTAATTTGATTTGAGTTTGTTTTTGAAAATGCAGATAATTCTTTTTTAAGTGTTTTTGTTTCACTGTCTGGCACAATATTGTACATTTCATCTGTCCCTACAGTGCCGAAAGGGCTAACAGTACTATCCATATTAAGAAACCCATCTTTTGTTTTAGGTAGAACAAAAGGAGATGCAATTTTAGCTTGTACAATCTTTCTAATGTGTCTAGGTAGTAGAGAGAATATTTGTTCTTGGCTGCCCATTTTTTATATTTATATATTTAATGTTGTTGTTAGATTTTACGTTTATAAAATCAAAATTGTTCTATTTTTACGAATTACAAACTTTGATAAATCATTGCAATTTCAAATGCTTTAGTTACATTTCCATTATCCAGTGCACTTTTTGCTTCCTTGTGTAGGGCGCTCCGCATATTTTCATCAGGATGGCTTGAAGACTTAAGGATGTTCATAATTCTCGCATCTGATGTTTTTAGTTTTTCTATGGCCGCATTATTGGGGAATTCATAAAGGCCTGCAATTTGAGCTATGTCATTGCCAGTCAATATATTACTTTTTAGGATGTGTTCGGGCAATTGATCAAAGCCTAATGCAGGTTTCATAACGGATTGGTAAACGTCAAAAATTGAATTCCCCTGAGCACGCACATAATGTGAACGGCCCATTCTTCCTACTAAATCTATTTTGTGGGGGTTTATTCTGTTGTTTTCATCAATAATAGTTTCATTTATATGCATCCGTAATACATTGCATACAATTAGGTGTCCAGCACCTCCATGTTTACCGAGCGTAATGATTTCACTAACCTTACATTCAAAATGTGCAGGAGATTCTTTAATCCGAAATGGTTTGACTAAGTCAGAAGGTATTGGCGTTAGTCCTGATTTTGAAAATTCATTTATGTGAGCGGGGTACGAAATACTAGCTAGGGCCATTTGGCGGACAATACTAAAATTAACAACATTGATGACTACTTCTTGATTTAGTTTAGCATTATGTAAAGTGTCTTTTGTTGTGTTATCAGCGACTCTTCGGTTGGAGGAAAACACCAGTACAGGGGGATTTGAACTAAAAGCATTAAAAAAGCTATAAGGCGCAATGTTAGGGATATTATTCTCATCAATTGTACTAACGAAAGCAATAGGTCTAGGAGCAACAGCGCCAAGAATAAATTGGTGTAAATCTTTAGTTTCTACTTCTCCGGGAGTAATAACGCGCATGCTCAAAACATTAACATTGAATAATAAAAGAGAATAATATAAAATGTGACTCTTTTGTAGAATTAGTATTCGTCAAAGTTAATCAATTTCTTTCGCTCTTACCTATAAATTTAAAAACAAAGATTTTTTCTCCTCTTTTTTTAATTGCCATCTATTAATTAAAAGGCAAAGTGTTATTTTTTTTTCTTGAAAATAGTTAACTATGTGTAGTTTGTGACAATAAAATAAACCATTCAAGTTTCCAATTTATAATTTTTTTAATATGAATACGGGGTATTTTAATGCTTTTGTTTTTTTATTTTTGATATGTGCAATTATTTTTAGTTGTGAGTCGGATAAGCCCAAAAGTAATATTGTCGAAGACATTGAGAAGTTGCGCCCCCAAATTCTTCCTTTTCCGCCACCACATGAAGGAGTTTTTATAGATAGTCAAGGTAAAAAAAATCAAATAGAAGTTTTAAATGCAAGTTTATTTCATAATAATGCACGTAATTATTATGGTGATAGCGCTCCAAGTCAATTGTCTGTTATATGGAAACATAACCTTGGCTTTGGTAAAACTCAGATTGGTAAAGAAATCAAAATATGGCATGGTGCTGGGTGGACAGGTCAGCCGTTAATGGTAAAGGAAAATGGCAAAAAATATCTAATTCAAGGAGCTTTTGACCATAATTTAAAAAAAATAGAAGCAGAAACAGGAAAGTTGGTTTGGCAATATTTGTATGATGATGTTATTAAGGGGACAGGAACCATTTGGATTAATCATAAGGCTAAGGAATTAAAAGATTTCTGTGTGATACTACAAGGGAGTAGAGCTGGTAAAAGTATTTATTCAGGAGTCATCCCTAGTTATCGTGCTGTTTCATATTTCACAGGAGAAGAACTTTGGCGTTTGAATAGTACTAAGACTTCATCCTATAGTAGAGATGTTGATGCATCTGCTCTATTGTTGCATGATACTGCTTTTCTTGGTTTAGAGAATGGGATTTTTGCTGTTTTTGACCCTGATCCTGATTCTGCTAAGCTAAAAAATAAAATATTGCAGCCTAAAATTTATAAAAATTGCGATACTTTATATTTAAAAAAAGACCTAAAAAAACATAGAGGTAATTTAGTTACCGAGGCTTCGCCAACCTTATTGGGAAATCATATCTATATAGCGTCAGGTTCTGGACATCTTTGGGGGTATAATTTAACTAATAATCAAATTGATTGGGATTATGATATCGGTTCGGATATTGATGGCACACCGGTTGTTACTAGCGATAGTTGTTTGTTAATTACAATAGAAAAACAATATATAAATGGTCGAGGGGGTGTATTGAAACTCAACCCCAGGAAGGCTCCTAAAAATGCTGCAGTTTGGTATTTTCCTACCAATAATTTGGAGTATTCTACTTGGAAAGGTGGGATTATAGGGTCGGCAGCAGTTAATTGTCAATACAAAAAGGCGAAACAGGCAAGTATTGCTGTTTTTACAGCTATAGATGGTTTTATGTATGTTGTCGCTAGTGAAATATTATCTCAGGGGCCTAAAATTACTACTTATGATACTACATTGTTACTCGACAAACCTAAATTGCTTTATAAATATGAAACAGGCCCTTCTATATCAACACCGATTATTGTTCAAAATAAAATTATTGCTGCTACATATAGCGGCATTTATTTATTTGAATTTGATGATCAATTGAAATTTAAGTTCATTGAAAAAGCTCCAATTCGTTGTGAGTCTACGCCTTTTGTTGATGCTGGAAAGGTATTTGTTGCTTCAAGAAATGGGTTTTTGTATTGCTTAGGGACAAAAGATACAGTTTTGAACCATTAAAGAGTATAATTAGAAATGATTCGCTTTAGTCCATTACGCAACGACAAGAAAAACCATAACTTTTTAAATAATAATAGTAACTTCCTACCCCTGAATATTGATGCTTTAAAGCACGTCCCCAGGACGATGTACTGGAAAACTCTGTTGTAGTCCAAAATGCTGCATTTCCTCCTTGACCATATAAGGAGCTGAAGTAACCTCCTGCTGGAAGCACATTCATATTACTTGAGTTATCCCCATTGCCACCGTTATTCCAGCCAGATGTTGACTTTAACTTAATTCCATGTGTTCCTCGCCACCCTGTAGAGCTAGTGTCGGATTTAGACATTCCAAGTTCTATTTCCATTTCATTCCATTCTGAGTGACTCGGAACGTGCCAGCCATCAGGACAAATACCTTTGACACCACTTGGATTTAAAGTACTAGATGGGGCACCGTTCATTAGTGTCTCCCAATCATATAATCGGCCATGTCCACTGATGGGAGCTGGCATGTCTATCAATGCTGCGCCGGGTACATCATAATTTAGATTTTCAGTCATCCAGCACTGGTTGTTTATTCTGACTACTCCGTAAACCTGATTGTCACGATTGTCAATTAATGAGTCTGGGCAACCTCCAAAATCATTGAAATACACTCTGCTAACATCTGAAATTTCAAAAGTTTTAATAGTGTCATTTGCTAAACGAACATGCATGTATATTTGTGCACTAGTATTGTAGCAGTAGGTTAACACTATTAGTATATTAGTTAAATATTTCATAGGTTTAAGATTAGCTTATTTATATGTCGCTTTGAATCAGTTGTTAACTCTATGAAATAGACTCCCGTTTTTAATCCTATTTCTTTTAAATTTAGAGTTTCTGTAAGCTTGCCTTTAATTTGATTTTCGCTCCTAGACCACATAAGATGACCTGATATATTGTAAATTAAGATTTTTGTTTGGGTTGCTTTTGTTAAGTCATAGGATAAATGTATTAATCCATTGCTTGGATTTGGGTAAATTAATACCTCTTCTTTTTCCTCTATAATGCTTACTCCTATTGAACTAGGTTGAAAGTTATAATAAAGTATGGTATCCATTCTGTAACTTTGGCTATTTCCTCCCCATAAATGTACATTCATATGTGAAGCAGAAAAGTTAATAGAATCAACAGTTTGCAACCCATAATTAACACTAAATTCAGAATAGAATTTTATGTAAAGGTCTTGGCTTTTCACAGGTATTAGACCTAATGAGCTAATTAGTAGTGTAAAACATAGATTTTTCATAAAATTTAGGTTTTGGGGGAGTTGTTTCTATTCTATGATACAAAAAAGGATGCAAAAAAGGAACCAAACTATAGAGCACTGTTAATCAGTGGTTTGTGATTTTATTTTTTCGTTTTTTGTCCAATATATAGAATCGATGTCTATTTATTAGAGCATATTTCACTGCTTTTTTGTTTTTTATTTATGTATTTAATGGAGTTGTTTTATATAAAGATACAATAGTTTTATTAGATATAAGTGATAGAAATATACCAATTGCAAATTCTTATTTTATGGCCTATAGCTTTTATACACTAAAAATTGGACGAGAAGGGCAACGAATTTTTTTAATGAATTGTGTATTTTTTTTCTATTAAATTTGTCTTTATTCATATTTAGATATATAATCTTTTCTGCAAAATTGTCACGTTTGCGGAAATTGGCAACAAATTTGAATAGATTGATACTGAGTTTTATTAATCGAAAAGCAAGTTATTTAATAATTAAAATATCAATGGAATGTTTAAAACAATAGCAATTTTTTTTACAATAACATTTAGTGTTATTTCATTTCACAATTTAAATGCTCAGGAGCAATTAGATTCAGAGAATCCAAGACAGGATAAGTTAGAAAATTCATTGTTGTGGAAAGTTAGTGGCAATGGGATTAAAACATCCTATATTTTTGGAACGATTCATATGATAAGTAAAACTGATTTTTTCTGGGATAAAAATATGGATAAAGCTTTTAAAAAAAGTAAAAAGCTTGTGATGGAGATTGACATGAGTCAGTCATTAGTAATGGCTGTACAAATGATGCAGCTAGCACCTATGAAAGGAGATCAAACACTAAAGGATCTTATATCGGAGCAAGATTATGAAATTGTAAAAAAATATTTTACCGAAGAAGTTAAATCTCAGGAAGCTAAAATGACTTTTGGAATGGGGCAAAACTGGCAACCTATGCTTTTGCAATCTGGTCTTTATATGGAAATGATAGATGGGCCTGTAAAAATGTATGAAATGGAACTTACAGCTAAAGCACGCAAAGCAGATATGGCATTTGGTGGATTAGAAACTGTAGCAGAGCAAATGGCAGTCTTTAATCAAATTCCTTATAAAGTTCAAGCTGAGGAATTAGTTAAAATGGTTAAAAATCTTAAAGAAGGGAAAGGAGATCAAAATGAATTTGCTATGATGGTTACAAAATACAAAGAACAGGATATAGATGGCATGCTTGAATCGATGCAGGAAGATCTTGATGCCATGGAAGGTAAGGATGCTTTATTGGACGATAGAAATAAGAAATGGATTCCTAAAATAGGTGAAATTTCAAAGGAAATGCCTACCTTTTTTGCGGTTGGTGCAGGCCATTTAGGGGGAGAAAATGGTGTAATAAGACTATTGCGAAAAGCAGGGTATAAGGTTGTCGCAATGAAATGATTATATATTACTAGTTATGTAAAAAGCGCAAATTACTCAAGTAATTTGCGCTTTGGTTTAAATCTTTTTTTTATATGCTAAAAATCAAATTTAATCCCTTGTGCTAACGGAACTTCTGTGCTGTAATTGATAGTGTTTGTCTGCCGACGCATATAAGCTTTCCAAGAATCAGATCCTGATTCGCGACCACCACCAGTTTCTTTTTCACCACCAAAAGCACCTCCGATTTCAGCTCCTGAAGTTCCAATGTTAACGTTAGCAATGCCACAGTCAGAGCCTTGGGCACTAAGGAACAATTCAGAATCTCTTAAGTTGGTAGTCATAATAGCTGAGGATAATCCTTGTGGAACATCATTTTGCATATGAATTGCTTCTTCTAAAGTTGAATATTTCATTAGGTATAAAATGGGTGCAAAAGTCTCATGTTTGACAATGTCATATTGTGCATCTACTTCTATCACACATGGTTTAACATAGCAACCACTTTCATAGCCCTCGCCTTTAAGTACTCCGCCTTCTACTAAGATTTTTCCACCCGACTTTTGAGCTTCATTAATAGAGTTGTTGTACATAGCTACAGCGTCTTTGTCGATCAATGGTCCGACATGGTTGTTTTGATCTAATGGGTCACCAATCCGCAGTTGTTGATATGCGTTTGCAAGTTTTTGTGCAAAAGTATCATATACGCTTTCATGAATGATAAGTCGACGTGTTGAAGTACATCGTTGCCCACAAGTGCCTACTGCTCCAAATACAGCACCGATCAATGTAACGTCCAGGTCTGCCGATGGCGTTACGATAATAGCGTTATTGCCACCCAATTCAAGTAAATAACGTCCGAGACGGGCTGCTACTTTCTGGGCAACGATTTTACCCATCCGTGTAGATCCAGTTGCAGATAACAAGGGTATACGTTTGTCTGTACTCATCCATTCTCCTACTTCATAGTTGCCAGTAACAACAGAAGAAATTCCTTCTGGAAGGTTATTTGCTTTCAATACATCTGATAGGATATTTTGGCATGCAAGACCACATAATGGAGTTTTTTCAGAGCCCTTCCAAACAGATACATTTCCACAGACCATTGCGATCATTGAATTCCATGCCCATACGGCTACAGGAAAATTGAATGCAGAAATTATCCCTACAATACCCATTGGATGCCATTGTTCGTACATGCGATGAGAGGGTCTTTCAGAGTGCATACTTAAACCGTAAAGCTGACGTGAAAGGCCTACAGCAAAATCACATATATCTATCATTTCCTGTACTTCACCAAAACCTTCCTGTAGGCTTTTGCCCATTTCATAAGACACTAGACGTCCAAGTTCGTCTTTATATTTGCGGAGAGCATCTCCATATTGTCTTACAATTTCTCCTCTTTGAGGTGCCGGCATTGTTCTCCATGTTTTGAAGGCTGCTTCAGCAGATGTCATTACTTTTTCATATTCTGTTTTAGTAGTTGTACTGACTCTTCCAATCAATTGTCCGTCTACAGGTGAAAAAGAATCAATTAAATTTTGACTTGTATCTCCAAAAAACTCTACTCCGGTGCTGGTCCCAAAATTCACTTTTTCGAGACCCAATTTATTTAATACGTCTTGCATAATAGGTTTTTTTAGTACTTCTTGCATGTCTGTTAATGAAGTTTTATGTTTAAGTTATAAATCAACTTTGCAAAGATAGTAAATAGGACAAAAGGAGTTAACAATTAATCAGATTTATAATTTTCAATTAACAGTTAACTCATGTTATATAGACGGTTTGATTAGTTTTTGATATTCCTTATTTGATAACCAAATATTGCCATAAAGAAATAATATTGCAGCTATATCAATTATTACTGGATCTCCTTCAAGGCCTATTAAAATACCTGAATAGATAGGATATGGCAATAGAATTGAATTAAAGATAATGGTTGATTTTAGTAATATAGGTTTATAATTTGTCCACTTCAGACTGAAGCATAATAGGATATTTGAAATTGATAAGATGACACCTATTCCCAGAGTTCCAAAAACTATAAACACCTCAAAAGTCCATATACCTTCACCAAAAGGCCAAAGAACCCATCTTCCAATTACATATGGGAACAATAATATAGTAATTAATAGATTATAAAAAATGTTTTTTTTCATTGTAATAAAATAGGATTAAAAATTGACCATTAAGATATATAAAAGATGTTATTACTTTATCAATATATCTCTAATGAAATATTCCTAATTATGTGTCTAAAATTTAGAAATTTTTCTAAAAAATGGAATTATAAAAAGGCTTATTCAGCTGTAACACTCTGCTTAACAGCTCTTTGTGTTTTGGAATGGTTTTAGGCCTATAATTATTAAAACACCTCGATTGTTTATTTTTTTTATTACAAATAAAACGCACAAAACATGAAATGTCTGATAGCGCTGCTCTTCGCAGTATCATTTACCTCAATCTTGAATGGGCAGCAAGGAATATCATTAAATAATGATGGAACAGCTCCAGATGCTTCTTCGGTTTTGGACTTACAATCTACATCTAAAGGTTTTCTAATGCCTAGAATGACTAAAGCACACCGTTTAGCAATAAACAATCCTGAGGAAAGTTTACTTGTTTTCCAAATAGATAATATTATTGGGTTTTATTATTATAGCGATTGTTATGGTTGGCAGATTTTGGGTGATACAATAACTGGAGGGTGTGTTATTGCTGACACTATGTTATCAACGGATGTTACAGCAAATGGAGGTTCTGATGGCACAGCGACAGTAAGTCATAAATGTGGGGCACCACCATATAGTTATATGTGGACAGATGGTCAAAGCACACAAACTGCTGTTGGTCTCAACGCCGGAAATCATTGCGTAACTGTTTCTGATGCCAATAGCTGTACATTTACTAGTTGTGTTTCTTTGTCTGAGCCTCTTGCTTTTAGCATTCCTGTTTCGAATCAAATTGGTGTTAGTTGGTATCGAAATGGTGTTGGATGGATAGGGTATCCGCATAATGTATATGGATCTTTCATTGTACAAAATCATTCTGGTGCTACTACCTTTGGCGGTATTTTTCGTTCTACACCTGATCTTGATTGTTCTGTTGGCGGCACCTACGAAAATGGAGTTATGTGCACATTTAAGCCTGTTTATGTTGATGCCAGTGGTACTTCTAGGCGCGTTTGGGTTGGTGTAAAACGGAAAGCAGATCTTGATGAAAGTAATCCACCTGTAATGATGGATAGATATATTTGGTTTGACAGCAATGGGCCTCCATCTAATCCAAACAGGATCATTCCTTTTTTAAAAAATCAAATTGCTGATGCAAATGGCGCACCACATTCCCATGTGTTTACGCAATCTGCACCAAATGGCTACAACTTGGGGGATCCTGTCCCTGCAAATGATTCTACTACAGCAGTACATTATTATGCCATAAAGTTGCATCCAATAAATGCAACTGAATTAGAAGTTAGTTTTCATTATGCAGAATCGGACGGTAGTGGTGGATATATATATCACCAGCTTTTTGTATATGATCAAAAATTGAGTCGTGCAGATATACATAATTTTTCTGCTGCTGTTGGAGATTATAAAACCGGAGTAGAAGGGTTTGTAGGGAGTTATTAAAAAAACTAATTTTCGTAATGCCTTTATCGTTAATTGTAAATTTTTTTGATAAATTACATCCAAAGGGTACATAAACATAATTAGAGACCCTAATTGAAATATTTTTATTCTTTAATGATTTTCATCTTTGCATTTCTTCCTTTTTATTATTCACTTATTTGAAGTTTTCTCATAAAATATGAAATTACACTCCTTAAATAAATTTAAATATACAATATTTGGAGTGTTTTTTGGATTGCTTTTCCCCTTTATTGCAGTATTCACGGACTTATATCGTTTAGGTTTATACTGTTCTATAGAAAATATCTTTATTGTTCATGTTATTAATCCAATTCATTACATTGTAGATTTAGCACCATTTATTCTTGGCATAATTTCTTGGTTTGTTGGTGATCGACAGGATAAAATTGAACATCTTAATTCAACACTTCAGAAAGAAATTGAATATCAGACAGCCTCTCTACGAAAATCTACAAAACAGCTCCAGGAATCATTACATTTTAAGGATATATTTTGGGCAAATATGAGCCATGAAATTAGGACGCCTATGAATGGAATAATTGGAATGCTAAATATTATAAAAGATGATAATACCCTTTCAGTACTGCAAAAGGAAAAGATTAATATTATATACGACTCTTCATTGGGGCTAATGAACATTTTAAATGATGTGCTTGATCTATCTAAGATTGAAGAAAATAAAATGCAGTTAATACCAAGAAACTGTAATTTAAATCAAATAATAAATCATGTTACAAGTATTTTTATGGCCAGTGCTGAAAATAAAGGCATTAAAATTAGCTATGAAATCGTTGAAGGTATACATTCTTGGATTAGATTTGACAATAATCGTTTTAGCCAAATTTTGTCTAATCTTATTGGAAATGCTATAAAATTCACAAATGATGGAAAAATTGAAATTCTTGTTGAAAGCATAAAAAAAATAGATGATAATAAAGCCATATATCAAGTAAGTGTTTCTGATACAGGAATTGGTTTGAACGAGGAAGATCAAAAAGTAATATTTGAAGAATTTCATCAATTGGACTATAGGAACTCTTCAGGAACTGGTTTAGGATTGACAATCTGCAAAAAACTTGTTCGATTGATGGGGGGCGAAATAAATGTAAATAGTCAATTGGGAAAGGGCTCTGTTTTTTCATTTACGTTTCAAGTTGATCTAATAGAACAAAAAGAAGTTCAAGAAAACGAGGCTAATGATAACAATGAAAAAGTCAAATATGACTTAAAAATACTTCTGGTTGAAGATAATGTTGTTAATCAAAAGGTGGCTAACCTGATGCTTGAAAAACTTGGATGTAAGGTTGAAATTGCAAATAACGGTCATGAAGCATTAAATATGTTTTCACCCAATAAGTTTGATTTGATATTTATGGATGTTCAGATGCCAGTTATGGATGGGATTTCTGCTATTCAAGAATTGAATAAAAAGTTTGATAGTTTGCCTCCTATAATAGGGCTTAGTGCCAATGCACTTAAAGTTGAGGTTGATAAGTACTTGTCTTTAGGTATGGATGATTATCTTTCAAAACCTATTTTGATTAAGGATTTAAACGATGTTTTAAAGAGGTGGTCTAAATAAAACTTATTTGCCATTTCTTTTTTTATTCTTGTGATATTTCTTTTTAAAAGATTTGCCCTTTCTCCCCTTTAAAGAAGACAAATAGGGCTTTTTGTTATTTTCAGGTGTTGCAGAGGATAATAATTTATTTATAAGATCTTGTCTGTTACTTTTATTTAAGACATTTTTAATCCAACGATGATTTTCTTTTTTATACCAAAAGAAAAAACGATGTTGATTTTTTTTATCTTCAGCAGCCTTAGGGGTGAACGTAGGGAGTAAGGTATAGGGGTGATAACCCGAATAATATATAACAGTTGCAACTGTCATAGGGGTAGGAGTGAAGTCCTGAACCTGTTCAAGTTGAAAGCCCATGTCTTTAGTTTCTGCTGCAAGGTTTGCCATGTCTTCTAATTCGCATGCAGGGTGGCTGGAGATAAAGTACGGAATTAGCTGTTGATTCAGGTTGTGTTTTTTGTTGATTTTGTCAAACATCTTTTTGAAAGTATGAAAATGTTTGAATGAAGGTTTTCTCATTATCTTTAGAACATTGTCGGAAGTGTGTTCTGGGGCTACTTTTAATCTGCCTGAAACATGCCTGGTAATCAATTGTTCTGAATAATCTTCAAGATCTTGCTTGTCGGCATTTTTATTAAATTCGGGAACAAGTAAATCATATCGAATTCCAGAGCCTACAAAAGCTTTCTTAACAGACGGATGGTTGTCTACCTCGCGATATATTTCGGTCATTGCAGCATGAGAAGTATCTAGGTTGCTACAAATTGAAGGAGAAATGCATGAGGGACTAATGCATTTATCACAAATAGACTGTACTTTCCCCTTCATACGGTACATATTGCCAGAGGGCCCTCCTAAATCACTTATGTATCCCTTAAAATCTTTGTCTTTAGTTATCTGATCAACTTCCTTTAATATTGACCTTTTGGAACGACTGGCAATAAACTTTCCCTGATGTGCAGAAATCGTACAGAAGCTGCATCCACCAAAACATCCTCGGTGCATATTAACCGAAAATTTTATCATTTCATATGCAGGGATAGGGCCTCTTTTATTGTATTTGGGATGCGGTTGTCTAGTGTATGGTAGGTCAAAAGAGGCATCAATTTCTTTTTCGGTCATTGTTTTGTAGGGAGGATTGACAACCAAAGTTTCGTTTCCAATATCTTGCAAGAGTCGTTTAGCATTTAAGTTATTTGATTCCTGCTCGATAAATTTAAAATTGCTTGCAAAAGTTTTTTTGTTTTTAAGGCAGGCTTCGTGAGATGCGAGGACTTTATCTTTCCAGTTTTTGTTTTTTGGAATATTCCCTTGCTTCACTAAAAAGGCTGTTTGTTCTATAGTTTTTAAAGAAGAAAATGGGACCCCTCTTTCTAATAAGTTAACCAAATCTCTAAGAGGCTGTTCTCCCATTCCATAAACTAAAAGGTCAGCACCTGAACTTTTTAAAATAGTAGGAAATAATTCGTCTTGCCAATAATCGTAATGAGTTACCCTTCGTAATGATGCTTCTATTCCTCCAATCATAACAGGTATATCAGGGAATAATTTTTTGAGTATTTGAGTATATACAGTAGTTGAATAATCAGGGCGAAATCCACTTTTCCCATCAGGGCTATAAGCATCTGTTGAGCGGCGTCTGCGATTAGCAGTATAGTGATTAACCATTGAGTCCATACAGCCAGAAGTGACGCCAAAAAACAATCGTGGTTTACCTAGTTTTTTAAAGTCTCGTAAATCATCTTGCCAATTGGGTTGAGGAACAATAGCTACTTTTAAGCCCATGTCTTCCATTATACGCCCTATAACAGCTGCTCCAAATGCAGGGTGGTCAACGTACGCATCGCCGCTAAAAAGGATGACGTCGAGTTCATCCCAGCCACGGCGTTCTACTTCCTTTTTTGTTGTAGGGAGCCAATCTGTTATTTTGTATTGATCTTGCATGTTAATTTCACTCTATATGGGTAACACTGCAAAGATAGGTTATAATAGGGAGATGGTCAAACGAATCGTAATCTATTGAATTTCATACAGGTTTCGCTGATCAACAAGTTCTCCATTATGCGCATCGAACAAAACTATTTTATCTTTTACCTTTAAGCTTAACATTTCATCATACCATTCTATGTTATGAGCAACTATAGGTAAAATATATTCACCTGAAGTGTTGATTAATCCCCAGAGGCCATTATTTTTTATAAGTAAAATATTGTTTTTCATTAATCTAGGCATAATACCATCAACAGTAGTTATTTTATGGCCTTTAAGATTGAATAGTGAATATTTTTTTCCTGACCGTCCTAATATAAAATTGGTTTTAATTTCTTTTGAAAGAAACGTTTTAGGGTTAAATTCAATTTTATGTAAAGGGTATAAGGTGTCATATTCTGAATCAATTATTTCAGTAGAATTCCCTAAATAGAACCCCCATGAGCCATTATCGTTTTGACCAAAGTAATGTTTAGAATCAAACTCTATGACAGACTTAAATTTTAGGGTTTTATGATGACGTTGCCCTAATAGGCTTATAGTCAATGTTGTTGTTAATATAATAGTGGCAAAAACGTTCAATTTCATAATATAAAAAATTCTAATTTATATGTTTTGGGGGATCGATTTAAAAAAAAAAGGGTTGCAAAGATATAAACTGTTTTGATAAAAGCTATAAAAAATAAAAAAAGATTAAAAAAAACTTGATTTATTTTTAAAATAACGATCTTTGTATCTTCCAAAAAGAAATATGCTCTGATATAAAAATCAGTTTTGTTCTCAAATTTTAAATGGTATAGCATGCAACTGTACAATAAAATGAGTGCTAAAGAACGCGCACAGTTAATAGATGAAGCGGGTAAAGATCGGCTAACGATTTCATTTTACAAGTATCACAATATTCTAAATCCTAAATTATTCCGGGATAATTTATTTATTCATTGGGATAATTTAGATGTTTTAGGAAGGACCTATATAGCAAACGAAGGAATTAATGCTCAAATTTCTGTGCCAGCTGATAACTTCCAAGATTTTAAAGCGCATTTAGATGAAATTAGCTTTCTCAATGGTGTTCGTTTGAATATTGCGATTGAACATGCCAATAAATCATTTCTTAAATTAAAAGTAAAAGTAAGGCATAAAATTGTTGCAGATGGTTTAGATGATGACACATTTGATGTTACTGATAAAGGGATTCACCTTAAAGCTAGTGAGTTTAATAAAATGATTGACGACGAAAAAACGGTTTTAGTTGATATGCGTAATCATTATGAAAGTGAAATTGGACACTTCAAAAATGCAATAACGCCTAATGTAGATACTTTTCGAGAATCTCTTGATATTATCGAGGAAGACCTTAAGAACCATAAAGAAGACAAAAATCTTGTGATGTATTGTACCGGTGGCATTAGATGCGAAAAAGCTTCTGCTTATTTTAAACATAAAGGATTTAAAAATGTTTTTCAACTTGAAGGGGGTATTATTAATTATACAAGAGATGTAAAGGCTGAAGGACTTGAGAATAAATTTATGGGTAAGAATTTTGTTTTTGATCATCGTAAGAGTGAGCGTATTTCAGAAGATGTTATTGCGAATTGTCATCAATGTGGAATTCCCTGTGACACGCATATTGATTGTAAAAATGAAGCTTGCCATTTATTGTTTATTCAATGCCCTGAGTGCAAGAAAAAAATGAATGGTTGTTGTTCTGATCCTTGTAAAGAAATTGCTGGACTCCCAATTGAACAACAGCGCGCATTAAGAAAAGGTAAGCCCAAACGGCAGCGTAAGTTCACAAAAGGTCGATCCTCGGTCTTGAAGTATAAAAAATAAGTCTAATTTATTTAAAGCACTTTATGGTATCTTTTGCTTTTTGAGAAGTTGTTATTTTATTGTAGTTTTATTTCCTTAAACCTTCTTTCATCCATACATTTTTTATATCAGGGAATATTTTTTTTCAAAAATTGAACTTTTTTAATACATACTTAGTTTAAAAAGTAAACAAAGTATTCTTTTCTTTGAGATTATATTTAAATTAAAACTACAAAATGAACCTAAATTTAGATCCAAAATTTACACCCTTTGGTAAATTAAACGAAATTGAATATGAAACTTTTACTTTTTCTGGAGGAGAGCCTCATATCAAAATTATAAATGATCTTAAAACAATAACGCATGTAAATATCAGTCATAGGATCAAATCGTTTAATGATATTGGTTTAATCCTTATAGCTGTTGATGCACTAAGAAGATCGGGTGTCAAAAATATAAATTTATTAATTCCTTATTTTCCTGCAGCTAGACAAGATCGGATTATGGTTCCGGGGGAATCCCTTTCAGTTAAAGTTTATGCAGATTTGATAAATGCTTTAGGTGTGAATCAGGTTTCAATCTATGATGCACACTCTGAAGTTGCTATTGCTTTATTAGATAACTGTAAAGCTATCAGCAATCATCTTTTTATCAAAAAGGTACTAGAAAAGATAGGTGAAGTAACACTTGTTTCTCCTGACGGAGGAGCGCTAAAGAAAATTTATAAAGTATCAGCATACTTGGGTGGAATACAAGTTGTGGAAGGGTCTAAATCTAGAGATGTAAAAACAGGGAAGTTATCTGGGTTCAAAGTTTACTCAGATGATCTTCAAGGTAAGGATTGTTTAATAGTAGACGATATTTGTGATGGTGGAGGCACATTTATGGGGCTAGCAACAGAATTAAAAAGAAAAAATGCAGGAAAATTATTCCTTGCAGTAAGTCATGGCATCTTTAGCAAAGGGGTCGATAATTTAATGTTGCATTTTGATAAAATTTTTACAACAGATTCTTTTAGTACGCTTAAACCACACCCTAAATTAGTTCAATTCAAACTAGAAGATGATTTAATATAATTATAAGGCAACAATTTTTTAAATTAAAAAAACAAATATGAATCCATTACTCTATACGGATGGTTACAAAGTTGATCACAGAAGACAATATCCTGATAATACAACATTAGTTTATTCCAATTGGACTCCAAGAAAAAGTAGGATCGAAGGAATAGATGAAGTAGTGTTTTTTGGGTTGCAATATTTTATTAAGAAATATATTATTGATGATTTTCAACGAAACTTTTTTAATCAACCTAAAGATGAAATTGTAAACAAATATGCTCGACGTATAAATAATTATCTTGGTCCAAATTCTGTAGGAACAAATCATATTGCCGCTTTACATGATCTTGGATATGTGCCGATGGTATTTAAGGCTATTCCCGAAGGCGCTTGTGTTCCTATTCGTTGTGCAATGTTCACTATGTATAATACTAAAAAGGAGTTCTTTTGGTTAACGAATTATTTCGAAACACTTCTTTCTACAACAGTCTGGTTAACTTGCAACTCTGCAACAATCGCAAAAAAATATCGAAAAATTTTAGATAAATATGCAAATGAAACTTCTAGTATTCCGGAATTTGTAGATTGGCAAGGCCATGATTTTTCTATGAGAGGCATGGCAGGTCTCGAAGCTGCATTGATGTCTGGAGCAGGGCACCTATTAAGTTTTACCGGTTCTGATACAATTCCCTGTATGGATTTTATGGAAAAGTATTATAATGCAAATACTGATACCGAATTAGTTGGTGGTTCTGTTGCTGCTACAGAGCATTCTGTTATGTGTATGGGAACTAATTCTGGGGAACTTGAAACGTTTAAAAGATTGGTTACAGAAGTTTATCCTGGTGGTGTAGTTTCAATAGTATCAGATACTTGGGATTTGTGGAAAGTGCTTGATGATTATCTCCCAGCTTTGAAAGATGAAATTATGGCTCGTGATGGGAAAGTGGTTATTCGACCTGATAGTGGAGATCCTGTTGATATTATTTGTGGCAATTCCAATGGCAGTTCTGAAACAGAAAAAAAGGGAGTGGTTGAGTGTTTATGGGATACTTTTGGAGGCACGATTAATAACAAAGGCTTTAAGGAGCTTGACCCACATATCGGTGCGATATATGGTGATTCTATTACACTTGAGAGAGCTGAAAGTATGTGCAAAAGATTAAAGGCAAAAGGATTTGCGTCTACAAATGTAGTTTTGGGGATTGGATCTTTTACGTATCAATATAACACAAGGGATACTTTTGGTTTTGCTATGAAAGCGACATATGGTGAAGTAAATAATGAAGGAAGAGAAATTTTTAAAGACCCGATTACAGATGATGGTACTAAGAAGTCTGCTAAAGGTTTGATAAAAATAGTTAGAGAAGATGGTAAGTATAAAATGTATGATCAGGTTAGTTGGGAAGAAGAAAAGCAAGGTGAAATGAAAGAGGTTTTCAGGGATGGAAAGATGATAAAGGATTGGTCACTTCAGGAAATACGAAATACGATTAAAAATAGTTAAGACTTTTTTATCTAAAAGGAGAAAATGAAAAAACAAATTCTTATAAGAGTTTTTAGGATATTGAAAAACTATACTGATAATGACTATATTAATAGAATTATATGTTCATTCATGTTTTTCTTGCTTTTTCAATTTCATATTGTTCATGCTCAGGATTATTCACGTTTATCTAATGCTTCTGAAAATCAAATAGATAATTATGTGCAATTTGAGATGGCCAATCAAGATATGGTAGGTGTTTCAATTGGGGTAATACGGAACGGGGATATCGTTTATCTTAAAGGGTATGGGCATGCCGATAAAGCATGTGACATTGCTGCCACACCCAACACCTTGTATCGAATTGCATCAATTTCCAAGACTTTTACTGCTATGGTTGCTCTTCAATTATGGGAAGAAGGGAAATTGGATTTGCAGGCTGATATTCGAAATTATGTGCCAGAATATCCAATTAAACCTGAAGGTGTGATAACTACTGAACATTTGCTTTCTAATGAAAGTGGTATGCAACACTACGCCCAAGTAAATTCTTATAATACTTTGGCTATGGATCTTTATATTCGTGATCATATTAATGATTATGATCCCATTGCAGCAATTGAGATTTTTAAGGATCAACCTTTAATAGATACACCTGGTCATTCTTATAATTACACTACTTTTGGATTTAATTTAGCTGCAGCTGTGATAGAACGAGCAGATTCAACACCCTTTGAAGATCAAGTTAAAACAGGGATATCTGATATAGCGGACATGCCTACATTTCAGCCGATGTTTCGGGGCAAAGCACCCTTTTATAATCAGGCATTGGGATATAGGGATAGTAATGGTAATATCATAGTTGATAAAGGGGGCAATGCAGATTATGATGATGTAACATTTAAATTGGGAGGAGGTGGTTGGATTGCCTCTGTTCGTGATTTAACTCATTTTGTTAAGGCTTTTATTAATGATGATTTATTGGATCCAGCAACAACTACTTTTATGGGGACTAATCATACCCCAGCTAATGGTTCAGATTATTGTTTGGGGCTTTGGGGGACAATACGAAATGGCGACACACTACTATATCATTCTGGGAATCAAGTTTGGACTTCAACTTTGATTTATTTTTCTCCCGAAAATCATAATGGTGTTGTTATTATGACAAATAACCGTAGCTCGAGTGTTTTCCCTTTGGCGCAGTTGATTTATGATAACATTCCTAGTTTAGTTGTTTCTGGCGCTGTATATAACAATCCAATTCCCGATAGTTTGGCTGTTGTAAATTTACTTAGTCCTCAAGATTTTTCTATTGGACAAAATAGTTCTGTATGGCTTAAGTGGTCTCCTATAGATTATGCAAAGAATTATAAAATAGAAATAGCCGATAATCCAAATTACAATAATTCTTCAGTTTTAAGTTCTATAACTGATTCAGTTGCTGTTAATGGATTGCAAAGTAATCAAAATTACTATTGGAGAGTTCGTGCATTAAATGAGGATATATACAATGGGATTGCGGGTAATTGGTCAACCACCTTTCAATTTTCTACAGCTAGCAGTATAGGATTTAATCCACTTCCTTTTTTAGAGAATTTTGAAAGTTTTAATGCACTTGTTTATTTGCCGAATGATAATGTATATAGAGGTTTGGGGTACTATTGGTCTTTTGATAATGATGATGTGGTAGGCAGAGCGAAGTTTGGACATTGGTCTATTACAAATAATGGAGGTAAAGGAGCTTTGACTTTGGATGGATTATCTACCAATGGGCAGGTTTATTGTTCTAAATTTGCTACTTTGACACTTGATCTAAGTATGCATACTAGTGCTAATGATTTGGAATTAAGCTTTGATTATATACAACATGGAGAAGAAAGTCATTTGGATGACCGAATTTGGATTAGAGGTGATAGTAATAATGTTTGGATAGAAATATATGATTGGTTTGCCAATAGGCAGCCTGATGGAGTTCTTAAACAGGTGACGGGTATAGATATTGATTCGTTTTTGCAAACCAATGGTCAAGTTCCGACAAATAGTTTCCAGTTGATTTTCGGACAACATGATAATTCTTATGCTGAGAATGTGAGTGCTAAAGATGGTGTGACATTTGATAATATTTTTATTGTTAATGCATCAATGGTTCCATTTAGTAAGCCAGAAGATGAATTAGCACTTCTGCCTGTTATTTATCCCAATCCAGTATTAAATGAAATTACTATTAGAGGAATCGATCAAGGAAAGCTAAAATTAGTAGATCCATTAGGGCATTCACTACTTGAAAAAAGTATTAATTCTGCTACAACAATTGATATTTCAGCTATAAAAAAAGGTGTTTATTTCGCTACTTTGGAATACGATAATCGAATTTTAATTCGTAAAATAGTTAAGCGGTAAAATTATTGTCATCTATCCCGGTTCTTTATCTCTTTTGTTTTAAATCATTAAATTTAATTAGGCCCTTAATATCTTTAAATTAATGAGAAATAAAAAAAAGAACTCAGAAGACAATAGATCTTCTGAGTTCGGGGCATTTCAGGGTATACTTATATCAAAAGGTTTATTTTTTTGTTAACCTTGAAGATGCTGTCATGCCTTCAACTGTATTAACAGTGACAACATAGGATCCTGAATTTATCTCTAGATTTATATTTGCTATTTGTATTTCATCATAATTTTTTGATAATACTAATTTGCCAATAGTATTGTAAATCGATACCGTTACATTTTGATGTGTTCGACCTAAATCAATAGTTAATATTTCATCAGCAGGGTTTGGATAAAGAGTCACCGCTTCAGCAGCCTCCAATTCATTTTCTAATCCCATTACTGTGCAATTGTTACTAAAGTATGAAAACATATCAATTTTTGTATTCCAATGTTGATTAGCATGGCTCACATCATCTACAATAATGCAATATAGATTGTTGTTAGTAGCATCAAACAAAGCTGTTGGAATGTTATAATTGTTGCTATTAGCAATATTCAAATCTGAGAGTTCATTATTAGCACAATTTATAGAAATTAAGTTGCTGTTTCCGCTAACATCAAGAAAATTTAGCTTATTAAAGCTGCAGTTAAGTTGCTGAAGATCAAGGTTTGCACTTAAATCTATTGTTGTCAAATCATTATTCTGGCATGAGAATCGATTTAATATGACATTAGATGTTAAATTTAAATTTGAGATAGTATTATTTGAACAATCTAAAGTCATTAATTCTGTGCAATTATCAATATCTAGGCTACAGAGCTTATTATAACTACAATTTAGATGCATTAAGCTAATGTTTGGATTCAAATCCAAAAAACTAATGTAATTATTACTACAATCTAAAGAAATCATTCCTGTAAAATATTCTAAACCTGAAAGATTAAAAATAGATGAGGAAGAAATATCAAGTAATCCAGAAAATGCAGCTGCTTCGGCTTTTTGGATTTCACCATCACCATTCGTGTTTACTTGTTGGTTTGCCACAAGTACAGCTTTTAAATGCGGATCTGTAAATGTAATATCCTGTGCATAAGAATTGTGTGTTGAAATTATACTTGATAGCGTTAGTAGGAAAATGAGGATTTGATTAAAAGTTTTCATAGTAGTTATTTTCATTCGTATTTAATAATGTTTTTAGTTTTTGGTTAAGAAGTTGTTTTATAGATAAATAGTAACTGTTTAGATATATTATTTATTACAAAGATAAAGCATGGTCAACCCTCAGACATTGACTTTTGTCAAGATGTGTTGACTAATACTAGAAAATTTATATTATTCTTAAATAACACGACCTTATAGGGTAATCAATTGTTTGTCAAATGATTGCGTCTATTTTTTGTTTGTCTAGCTATCTTGTTTTATTAATTTGAAGGAATATTTCTTTATCTTAACAATAAGAAGATGATATTTATAAGTTTGAATAAGTACTTTGCTACTTTATAAAACAGTTAATAAATTGAAAATAGTAGCATGCTTTTCATAATCTAAGTCGTACTATTTAATATGAAACATATTATCCTTATATATTGGATGTGTTTTAATTGAAATTACAATAAATCGATATCTTTGTATTCTTTTATAGATTTAGTGGTGCTTAGATATTAGACTTTAATTCAAATTTTTCTGTGAGTTTATTAACTGATGAAAAAAAAGCAAACCATAAACTTATTAGTAAAAGCCCAAATGGGCCAGGAATGGTCAATTGAAATCGATAAAAAACCATTCACTGAAGGGGAGGGGGGTAATATGCCTTCTTTAGGTTACCCATGTGGTTTTTGTGGGAGTAAGGAAACTAAATTAAGATTTGCCAAAAGTACGGAGGAAGAACTAAGCTCATTGGAATGGATGGAATTACAATGTAAAAGTTGTAAAAGCTATACTTTATACACTAAAAAATAATTTAAAAGAAATAATATGAGAGCCGTAGTTCTTACTAAATTCGGAAAAGCAGATCAGGCATTTGAAATTCAGGAGCGTGAAATTCCAAAACCTAAGGATCATGAAATATGTGTTAAGGCTGAAGCATTTGGGCTTAATTTTGCAGATGTAATGGCTCGACAGGGATTGTATAATGATTGTCCACCTCTACCTGCAATTATTGGATATGAAGTAGTTGGGCGTGTTCATGAAGTAGGGAAGGACGTTGTAGATTTTAAGGTTGGCCAAAGAGTAGTTTCTTTAACGCGTTTTGGAGGTTATGCAGAATATGCAGTAGCAGATACACGTGCTACAGTTTTGATATCTGAAGACATGGATTATTGTTTAGCTACTGCTATAGCAACTCAGTATTCAACGGCCTATTATTGTGCATGTTATACTACTCAGCTCCATAAAGGTGATCATGTGCTAATTCATGCAGCAGCAGGCGGTGTTGGAACTGCTTTGGTTCAATTAGCCAAAAATAGTGGTTGTATAGTCTATGGTACTGCAAGTTCTGAAAAAAAATTAGATTATTTGAGAGGTCTTGGTGTCGACCATCCGATAAATTATATGACTTCAGATTTTGAGGAGTACATTATTAGAAAATCGGGAAAAAATTGCATAGACGTAGCATTTGATAGTGTAGGAGGTCGGTCTGTAAAAAAGACACGACGCTTGTTATCAGAAGGAACAGGTAGAATAATATGTTATGGTGCAGCTGTCCGTTCGGGTAAAAGAAAAGGAATTTTAGGTGATCTGAAATTGGTTTTTGGTTTTGGATTTATTCCAACTGTAGAGTTGTTATTAAAATCTCAGGGTGTTACAGGAGTCAACATGTTGCAAGTTGCAGATAACCGACCTGAAGCGCTTAAGTTTTGCATGCAGGAAGTTTCACAATTGGTAATTAATGGAAAATTAAAACCAACTGTTGGAGGGGTATTCTCTATAAATGAATTGGCTAAGGCACATGATTTTCTTGGCAACAGGCATTCGATAGGGAAAGTTGCAGTATATTGGGATTAATAAATAAAATAAAGCCCACCAACTGATAATCCTGCAGCAGTGCCAAAAAGCAAACAATCTTCACCACGTTTTAATTTACCTGATTCAATGGCTTCATGTAATGCTAGCGGTATTGAAGCAGAGATACAGTTTCCATAATCTGCGATTATTGAAACCATCTGCTCATTTGTCCAGTTAAATGCTTTTTGGGCAAAGTCCAAAGCTCTTTTACTTGCTTGGTGAGGGATAATACAGTGAATATCTGCCATTGTTACCCCTATAGGATCTAATAGTTTTTTTGCAAATGGACCAACTTTCATCATTGCCATTCTCATGACTTCTTTCCCTTTCATTTCGAAAGAAAGGTCAGCGTCACTAGGTCTGGATTTGTTATGATGAACATTTCCGCCAGCTTTTATTCTTGTAAAATGGGCACCTCCTGAATAAGTTTCAAGATCTGCAGTAATAATACCTGAATGTTCACCTTCTTCAGGCAATGAAACAATTACCGCAGTTGCAGCATCTCCAAATAAAGTAACAGTTTTAGGGTCTTCAGGATTGAGGTTCGGGAATGTTAATTCACTATTTACAATCGCAATTTTTGAATACCTACTCCCATCTAATAAATAACTTACCATGTCTAAAGCAGTAACAAATCCAAGGCATGTAGAATCTACATCCCAACAGGGAACACCGGCATCCAACAGTCCGAATTCTATTGGAATAAGGCAAGCATTATGCGGAATAGGATAGTCAAAAGATGCAGAAGCCTCAATAAGTAGGTCAAGATCTTCAAATTTCATATTAGCACGGTTCAAGGCATCTTTAAGTGCATTAGCGCCCATGGATGCACCAGTTTCTTCTTCAGTAGCTCTATGACGTGACATTATTCCATTTGAACGAAATGTCCATCCTGGTTCTATTCCGAATTGTTGTTCTAATTCTTCTGAGCTAACCTTATGTTCAGGAACATATTTCCCGGTACTTATAATTTTGAGAGGCTTTCTGATTTTAAGATTAGGTTTCATAATTCAAATTTTTTAATTATTGGAGAAGCAATATATTTTGTTAAACCCTTTAGTGTTTGCCAGGGGAACTTTCTAAGTTTTGATAAATGTTTTGTGTAAACTAAATTATATTCTAAACTTGCTTCAGCGCCGCGCACTTTTTTAAATGTGGATGCTCCCGAACTGCAATGTACAATTAGATTGTTTTTTATCCCTTCCTGAGTGATATGTAAAGAAATCAACCGATATAGCCCTACTTTTTGATCCAGGTTAAAGTCGTACCCTATAATAGGGGTAGTCATTATTCCATTGCGATGGTAATATCCTAAACAAGCGTAAATTTTATCTTCTTTTTCTAGGAAAAAATATCTTAGCCATTTATTGTTAATGGAATCTTTAAAAAATGCTTTTGTGAACTGAGGGTTGATTGTGGAATATTTATTTAAATATAAATCGTCGTAAAATTTTTTGACTTTTTCAAATAGCATTTCATTGAAATTTTCATACTCAATCCATTTGTATTCTTTTCGGTTTCTTTGTAAACGAAGATCTTCTTTAAAGGCTTTTTTCTTTCTATATATTTCTTTAGAAGGGTCAACAATGTAAATCTGCCTACTCATTATTTGTTCATATCCTATTCTTTCAAGGTCAGCCATTAACTCTTTGTTTAATACTTCGCCAATAGAACGATATACTATTGCACGGTCAGGATATTTGTCTAGTAAGATATTTGTTATCGATTTTAGTTGTTTAGAGGTAATTTCCGGATATAAATTCGTAGAGGCAAACCAATTATTTACAAATATTACTTTATCAAAGGAATTGCGGGAAGTGCATTTTTCAAATGTTCTTAAAAGTTTTTTGCTAATCTTATTTATTAAAGGTTTTGTAGATAGCTCTATATCAATTTCACGATATCCATAATCAATATATTGGCTATAGGGTGAACATACATATGAATTATCGAATTTGCTATTAGGAATTACTACAGGTAAATATAAGTCTTCGGATTCGTCGATAATAACTTTTAATTCACAATCAGCATTTTCTATATAATGGTTAATCCCATTTTTCATTAAGGAAAGCCATATTTGAATGTCTCGACTGTTTTTTGAATCGGCGACAATTTTTAACGATTGTATGTTATGTTGATCATATAACCTCATTGTTTGATATTTCGTTTTACCCTTCTTAATTTTGAAGTATTACAAATAGGAACTTCTGGCTTGAAGATTAGGCTACAATCATCAACGTTATAGTGCTTAAGTAAATTGATGAATGCTTCTTCAAGTAATGTTTTAGCAGATTCAAAATTCTGAGAGTCCAGATAAATGGTGATTTCCTTATCTCCACTTTGTTCAACTATATATTCTTTAATGTTTTTACATGTTATTATAATGGTCCTTCGAATGAAATCTGGGAAAATGTTCACAGATTTTCCATCTCGTGATTCTAAAACAAAAGTGTCATCTGAACGCCCTTCGATATGATCAATAGCCTTGAAAATAGACCCACACGGACAAGGGGCTTGTTTGTCGATAATGATATCATTTAATTCATAACGAAATATTGGCTGTGAACTTCTTGTGAAATCAGTTATAATGGGGTGGTATCGGTCTTTATTGGAATCTAAAAAATGTTGCTCTATTTTAACTAAGTCTTCATTGAAATGCAGTGTTCCATAACTGCATGTTTTTGCCAAAAAGCCCTCAGTACACTGGTAGGCTTGGTGAATTACTTGATTAAATGTTCTTTTAAGTAGAGAATGGTCAATTGGCTCCAACACCTCTGCTACAGATATGATCTTTGAAGGCTTGATATTAATGGTCTTTTCTTGTTGGGCTTTTGCAATTTCACGCAACATGGAAGGCTGTGCGATTAATATATCAGGATTATATTTGTTAAGAGATAAGATGTTTTCCTTTAATGGTTTCTTCAAATCAAAGAAATTAAAATCAATTAATCGAGATTTAGCAGAAGTGTACAAATTGCTATTCGCTCGCAAAAAAAATGCAATTTTTCTTTTTTTAAATTTAAATCCAAGAAGATTAAGAACTACATATGCTACCCATTGAGCACGTTCTTTTATGGATACCATAAAAATTCCCCTGTTTCCAGAAGTTCCGGAAGATAGGCCAATAGTGATATTTTTTATCATTGGAGAAAAGTTGCGCGTTTGTTCTCCTTTTATTGCGACTTCAAAAGCTGCTTCTTTTTCTATCCCATGAGTATTGATGGCATCAAAATTGTCCATGAAAATTTTTTTATTGATAATAGGGAAGGCAGTCCAGCTATTATATTTTTGCAGGCGTTCTGAGTAAAAAGATGATTTTTTTACAACTCTTTTTAAATGCTTTTTTATTTTTTTATTCTGCCATGTCTCTAAAGCTTCGCGCGTTTTAAATTCTTTGCGAAACCTATAGATCAGCAAATATTTAAAGATTTTGAGTTTCAAGAACATGGTGTTTTACTGTTTTACGGCAATGTGTTGGTATGATATGAGTTAATACATTGGCTTTATGAAATAGATGAATCTTGTTTAATGTTTGTTTAAATGCATCAAAATCAGAAATAATCAATTTCGCTAAAGATGAAGGTAAAATATTCTTTTTAAATGAATCACTTAGCCAACACGCATCAGCAATAAGGAAATATTGTTCATTATTGGTATTTATAATTGCACCTATTTGGCCCGTTAAATGGCCGGGTAGATCATTGATAAGTATACTGTTGTCACCAAATATATCATATAATACTCCAAGATGTTGATCTTGTGTTTGTTTAATTGAATCATCTGCGTCAATCAGCCATACTTTATTTTCCAGATCGTCAGGAATTAAATCTAGTAGAATTGCTTCTTTAACGGCTTCAAAACTATTTTTAAGGGATAAAAGATGGTTATAAGCGGAAGAAGAACATATAAGACGAGCATTGGGAAAATCTTTAAGTCCACAGGTATGGTCAGCATGAAAGTGGGAGACAATAATGTACTGAACTTCTTCAGCTTTTATACCTATATCATTTAGCTGATCAACAACTGAATATATACTACTTTGGACAGGAGGTAAAATAATAGAATATAAACGTGCAGGAAATTTCTTGCTAGCCTCAAAAAGTCTGTTGCTGTATCCGGTATCGAATAATATTAGGCCATGTTTTGGGTGTTTAATTAAAGCTACAATTGATGGAAATTGAATTTTTTTTAAACGCCCTCCTTTAATGGCTACTTTTTCAAGGCTCTGACAATAACCAGTGTCAAGAATTTTAAGGTTCATTATGAGATCTTAATGGTTTTAAAATTATTGGGGAATTAACAAAGTTCATGCCAGATCTATGCCTACAATTTTATTATTTAAGCATAGTTATATTATCTTATTCTTGGTCGACATCAATTTATGACATTCCTATAATTAACTTAATTTGGTCTTTGTGGTAATTCTCAATTAAATAACACAAAAACGCGCATTAATACTAATGTGTACAACAAAAAAAATGCTCAAAACGCAAACCATTGCTTTAGAGTGGTTTATCTTTTATTTAGTACATGTCTTATGTCTAAAATATAGACAAATTCTTTATATTGGAATATTGTTATTATTGTTCTAACCACCAATTCGAAAATTCTTCAATCCCCATTTCAAGAGTGTATTCCGGTTTATATCCAAGAAGTTTTTTTGCTTTGTCTATATTCAGAGTAGTAGAGCATGCAGCAATACTAACAGATGCCCGAGTTAACATAGGTTCCTGTTTTGAATTGGTAAGTAATGCCCATTTTTCTAAGCCCCATGCTATTTTATCAACAACTTTGTAAGGGATTTTAGTAGGCTCCCATTTTAAATTTAGTTCATCAAGGACCATTCGCACAACCTCCCACATCTTAACTGGTTTGCCATCTGTTATATTAAAAGCATTGCCTAGTGCCAGATGATTTGCTTTTATACTAAGTAAAATAGCATTCACGACATTAGATACATTCGTTACATCTACAATATTTTCTCCATCTCCAATTATTTTAAGTTTTCCCGCATGATATGTACGTAATATGCGTGGCATAATCGTAAAGTCACCCCTACCGTAAATACCCCGGGGTCTCAGAATTATTGTTTCAAGTCCATTATTATGCGCTTTGTTAATTATTTTTTCTGCATCATATTTTGTTTGAGCATATGTACTTATAAAAGTTTTAGGGATAAAGTTCTCTTTTATGTCAAATATGTCTTGACCTAGTTTTTGTGGATAAATGCTTGGTGTAGAAATATGAACTAATCTTTTGACCTTGTTGTCCATGCAACCATTAACAATGTTTTGAGTGGAAAGTATATTTGCATCGTAAAAAGCATCATACGTTCCCCATAGCGATGAAAGCGCTGCAGAATGAACTACTATGTCCATGTTTTTGCAAAGGGTATTTACTAGTTTTTTATTCGTAAGGTCTGCTTGAATAAAATTCACGGAACGATAGTTTTCTAATTTACTTCCTTTTTTGATGTCTCTTCCCGTAGCAAATATATTGTACTGGTTTAGTTGTGAAAGACGTTCTACTAATCGACTTCCTAGAAAACCTGTCGCTCCAGTTACAAGAATGTTTTTAAATGTAGGGTTTATTGTCATTGTCTATCGGTCTTAGAATCAACTTAATGTTACAACATATCACCATTCCATTCAATGTGATGCGTTGTTGCTTCTAATATTGAAATATTGTTTTCTTTTGCTAATTTATAAAAATAAAAGATCGACATAAACTGTGCAAAAAACGGTTTAAGGTCTCGCCAGCTAAAAACCACATCTTCTGCCTTTAGCATGCATTGAATTAAATCCCAGAAACTTGTCCATGAACGTGTTTCGGCTAAGTTATATAAGACCATAGCTACGGTTAACATCATTCGATTGTTCTCTTTTGGGTAACAAATGCTTAAGGATTTTTTGAATGGCATAAAGGCATCTTTTGAGTCAAAAAGGTGGATTCCACTTGTCACTCTGGGGTTGCATTCAATAGTATAAAATTTGCCATCAGTTTCCTTTTTAATAAAATCAAAAGATAAAAACCCGGTATATTTTTTGTCTTTGGCAATTGTCGTAACAATATCTTCTATTTCTGGGACTTCTATAGCTTCAAAATAAATTGCAGCACCATTTTGTACTCTGTATCCAACAGGATATACTGCATGGGCGGAAAGGTGTCCTTTGTTAGCAATACTGAAAGAACAGAAATGAGAACCTTCAATATATTCCTGAATCACCCACGGTTCTTTTTCATTGATGTTGACATTTCCCAATTCATTTTTATCATTGATGATAACTTTATCAGCAAATCGACTGTATACAGGTTTGGCTACAAATTGGTTTACCTCTTTAATAGCTGAGGATAATTCTCCTTGAGTTTTCGTAAAAAATGATTTCGGAAAAGGCAATGACAATTTTTTAAGTAACTGGTTGAATTTCCATTTGTCATGTAGTTCTTGCATTAGCAAAATATCCGAAGTAAAAACCATGCAATGTTTTTCGAAATTAGACTTATGCAGAGATATATGAAAGGTTTCTTCACAGGTAGGAATTAATACATCTATTTCATTATCAGTAATAATATTTACCATTTCAGCTACAAAGTCTTTTGGAGATTGCCTTGGTGCAGAGGTAATAAAACTCTTATCTATGTATTTTGAAACACTCGTTAAGTTTTTGGCAAATGTATCTGCTATGCAAACTATGTGACCTTGTTGTTTTAATAGTCGTGCTAAATGTAGCGTAGCCGGAGCGCGCCCTCCTGTTAATAAAATATTTTTTGATGGATGAATCATCGTTGTAATTATGAATTTTATATCAATATGGCCTTTAAAAAAGGTAATTATCTTGTTAGGACAATGTAATCATTTATAAGGGTGCGTAAAAACTTACTGCGATCATTAGGTATGTTTTGAATTTTTAGTTGATTTGCGACGTGATCTGCTAATGCACCTACTGCTTTTTTGTGTGCAGGGTTTGGGAAACGGCGCTCACGTTCGAGCACTTTTTTGATAAACAACATGTCCTTTTCATTGAATTTTTTTATTTCAGGAAAGGTTGGCTGATAAGTATCTAATGTAGAAATTTTAAGAATGTCATTAAGGCTGAAAGTTCTTTGGGATGTAGTTCTGATAACAGTTGTCCCTGAGAGCAATCCCCCTAGCCTTTGGCTGTTTGGGGAGGCATTTATCAGAAGAGAGCCTACAGACCCTAAAGACATAAAAATATCGATAAAACGAAACATCCAACGCATCATGTAATCATGATTTGTAGGTGCGTCTCCATTGAGCTTTACTACCTTGAGTCCGATGGATTTTTTCCCCAGAGATTGCCCATGCATTAGAATTTCAGAAAGAAGTGTGTAAAATATAACAATGGGACCCACAACGAGATAAAGAAAGACAAGGAAATTGTCTTTTGAAGATAAAGCAGCACTACCTAGTACAGATAAAAATGTAATAGTCCCACCCATGATTAGAATATCTATAAAATATGCTAAAAATCGATTGCCTAAAGTTGCTAATTCATATTGAATCGTTACTTTCTGAGCAGTATTTATCTCTATCGTTTTCATTATCTAGACATGTATTTATAATTTTATAGGAGTCTGAATATACAAAGAAAATATATTTAATGTCAAATAATACTAATGGATTCTATGGGAAAACGTCTAATCTTGATATATTGTTACTTAAGGTTAATAATTAGGGGTGTTGAAATAATTCAATTGCTATTGTATTGAGGCTTTAACTATAAAGGATATTCCCTTTAGCGACCAATTTAATTAAAGAAAGCTTTAATGCATTTAGAATATCTTTGTATATCCCTATTTTTTTCTAATTAGTTATAACTATAAATGCGCGAAACTCATTTTATAAAACAGAACAAAGATAAGTGGGCAAGATTTGAACGCAATTTAGGTAAAGGCGATGCTAATCCAGATGAGTTAAGTAATCTATTTATTGAAATTACTGATGATTTGTCTTATTCAAGGACCTTTTACCCAAATCGTTCTGTTCGAGTTTATCTTAATAACATTGCACAGAAAGTATTTTATAGTGTTTACAAAAACCGTAAGGGGCGCTTGTTTAAATTTATAGACTTCTGGAGAGAAACTGTTCCACAGATTATCTATGAATCTCGATATGCTTTTTTATTTGCACTTCTTGTTTTTATCGGCTCAGCATTCATTGGGGCATTCTCTTCTTTTATGGATTTTGAATTCCCTAGAGTTGTTCTTGGAGATGATTATATTGATATGACGCTGCAGAATATTGCCAATGGCACTCCTATGGCAGTTTATCAGGACCCTGATGCCAGACAAATGTTTTTTTATATTGCACAGAATAACCTCATGGTATCTGCTCTCTGTTTCGTAGTGGGTTTGTTTTTTGGCATTGGAACTATTTTTGTTCTTATACAAAATGGGATTGTCTTGGGAGCATTTCAATACCTCTTTATACGGGAAGGGGTATATTGGGAGTCTTTTTTTACCATATGGATGCATGGGGCCATAGAGATATCCTGTATTATAATCGCCGGAGCTGCAGGCTTAACTTTGGGGGGAGGATTGATTTTCCCTAAAACGCTTTCTCGTTTGCAAAGTTTACAAATCTCTGCCAGACGAGGTTTGTTGATAATGATTACGATTGCACCATTAATTATATTGGCTGCATTTATTGAAAGTTATATAACACGCTATACAGATGTTTCTTTTGCTATTCGAGGTGTTGTTATCTTTGGCTCATTTGCTTTTATAATAAGTTATTATATATTGTATCCAAGGATGAAAGCAAGAAGGGGGTTTACATCTTTTCTGGGAGAAGTAAAATTGCAGCCTAATAATGATTCAAATATAAAATTTAATCAAATTAAAAACAGTGCTCAGATCTTTAGTGATGCTTTCATATTTTATAGACAATTTGCAAAACCAGCGGCAATTATTGCTTTTGTGCTTTCAATTGTTTACACTTCAATTTTGCTCCTAGATGGGGACAGTTATACGTTTATGACTATTGTAAGCATACAACAATTTTTGGGCAATCCCGATTTGTTGTTAGAGTATACTTTAGAAAATGTATCACAGTTTTTGCTCATCGGCGATTTTACTGTCCCATGGTTTTTGAATTATGCCACTTCTAGTATCATGGCTTATCTAGTTCTTTTTTGGGTGCAGAAATGTGCTAATAATAATGCAGATGTGAAATATGATTTGTTATTTTTTGTAAAAACTATTAGTTCAACTGGCATTTGTATGTTTGGTATTCATTGCTGCATGCTTGGAACTGAAGGTGGGTTGTTTTTATTATTAGTTTTTGTTGTGCCATTGTTGTTATTGACTATGGCAACTTCTTTCAATGAAAACGTTAATCTGATTTTTGGATTTAGCCGAACATTGTCAATTATTAAAGGTAATTGGGGTGTAATGATGGGAGCATACTTAGTAATTGCTCTAATGTGTCTAATTTTCTTGTTTATGGCTACTGCACCAATTGCAGGATTTTATTTAGGGGTAATTGCTAATGCTTTTCCAATTACGGACCTAGAATTGGTGCGACAGGGTTTTTATATTTTTCTTTATTCATTTATGCTGAGTTTTTTGTTTCCGCTTATTTTCATAGTTATGGGTATAGGATTTTATAGCTTTAGAGAAACAAAAGAAGCCAGAGAAATACTAGAAACAATACCCCAAATAGGTGTTAGAAAAATTAGTTATGGAATGGAAGCAGAGGGTTAAACTTATCTTTTTCTAACATAGCTAGGTTCATTAAAAAAAACATTTAGTAATTCAATGAAACAATTTTTAATATACATATATCTTACTGGGTTCATTTTTTTTAGTTATAGTGTGTCTTTATTCGCTGATAATGATGAAACAACAGTGTATTTGAATGAAAAAATCAATATAACGCCGTTCGATGCAACAAAATGGAGTGAATTGAAACATGGGCTTAAATACAATCAATTTCCAACGGCTAAGAAAATAAAAAAAAGAAACCCTTCTGAAAATACCGAGAATGTCTTTCCCCCTGACCCAATTATTAATTCTTTTACTTTTAAAAGTATTGCTCAATGGACCCTGATTTTATTAGCTTTAACTCTCCTTGCATATGTTGTTTACAGAGCTGTAGTAGGTGATGCTATTCTAATTAATCAACGAATTCAATCTACAAAACCACCAACAACCCTTAAGGAAATAGAAACAAATTTACATAAAGCGGATGTAGAAAGTTTTCTAGAGAAAGCCCTTAATGAAAAGAAATATCGATTAGCAATTAGATTATATTATCTAGCTATTATTAAACAACTATCTGTTAAAAGTGCTATAGTTTGGAAAAAGGATAAAACAAATGGACATTATCTAAGGGAACTTCGATCAAACAAGCATCCAAATCTTAATGAATTCAGAAATGTAACGCGAATCTTTGAGTATGTGTGGTATAGCGATATGCAATTTGACGGAGGGCAATTTCAAGAAGTTCGTATCGATTTCAAAAATCTTTTAAAAGCTATTAAATAAATATTTTAGAACTTAAAGATGAAAAAAAATGCTCCATTTTTGATTGCTGGACTCCTTTTAATAGGAATGATATGGTATTTTGTGCAAGAAAAATCCCAATTCTATAACTGGTCTCAGGAATTTGACACTGAAGGAGAGCATCCTTATGATATGAAAATATTGTATAATGTTTTAGATGGTAGATTTAATTTTAAAGTCTTAAGCGAACGTGTTACCAAGGAATTGCCGATTGATGAAACTGTTACTAATAAGATTACATATCTTTATATAGGGGAAATGCCTGAATATACTGAAGAAGAAGCGTGGCATCTTAGAGATTTTGTAAAATCAGGTGGCAATGCTTTTCTAATAACCAAGGATATTCAGGATAGTTTGGCAGAAATTTTAATTTATCCTGAAGATTGTGGTTCTGCAACCACATGGAACGGCAAAAATTTAGATGTTTATACAGAAAAGGTTTATGCCGGCCTTAATCATAAATCATTAAATGAACATTATTATCAATATCAATATGTAAAGAACGAGTATTCTACAAAATTCAGATGGGAATATATTCCTGAAGGGGCTTTCTGTAATAGTGACAAAAGAGAAAATCCAATTGCTGCACTCGGCACTTTTGCCCTCCCAGATAAAAAGAACAAAACCTATATTAATTTTATCCGACTAAAGGTTGGTAAAGGCTACTTTTATTTTCATACAAATCCAATTATGTTTACTAATATGTATATGGTTGATAGCGCAGGGTTTGAATATGGTAATTATGTTTTTTCTCATATAAGTACTGATAATGTGTTTTGGGATAGAGAAAGTATGTATCCCCCTCAAAATGGTACTAATAAACGAAGAGATAAAACTAATATTCCGGTACAATCACCATTGGATTATATCTTTTCTCAGCCATCTTTAAGATGGAGTTGGTTTTTGTCCATTATTTTAGGAGTTGTTTTTGTGTTATTTGGTGCTAAAAGAAGACAAAGGAAAATACCTGTTCTTCAACAAAATAGAAACACATCGCTGGAGTTTGTCGAAACAATTGGAAGTTTATATTTTCAACAACAAGATCACATAGGAATTGCCAAGAAACAAATGCATTTATTTCTTGCTCATATAAGACAAAGATATAATTTAGTAACAAGGGATTTGGATGATAAGTTAATAAATAGAATAGCTACTCGTTCTAAGGTCGATGTTCAGATTATTCATGATATTTTTATAGAGTATTTTAGGTTAAGAAAAATCATGCAAAAACCTTACTCAAATATTTCAGCAAAAACTTTAAATAACTTTTATCTTTTAATTGAAAGGTTTCATAATGAGGTCAAAAACACACATTTTGTTAAGGGTAATGTTTGATTTAATTTTCAAATAATCTTGTCTTTATAATATTTGTTGTTTTTTTAAGTTTTTAGTGTAATTTTAAGCCGTTGATAAATTTAATGTTTGTAAGGTTACACGGCTCTTTTGCCAAAATTATACGTTTTGCTTTAGGCTTCAATTTCTATATGCCATTTTAAATTTTTATAAATAATGAACGAAAATTATTCTTGGGAAGATGACGGTGCTTCTGTAGCTAAAATTCAAGCTGTTGTTGACAAGGTCAGAAACGAAGTACATAAAATAATCATTGGTCAGGACAACCTGATCGAATTGGTAATGGTTTCTATTTTTGCAGGAGGCCACGTATTATTAGAGGGTGTGCCAGGTGTTGCCAAAACACTGGCGTCTAAATTAATAGCCCAAACTTTAAATGTAGATTTTTCCCGCATACAGTTTACTCCCGACATGATGCCATCTGATGTTACCGGCACAAGTGTTTATAATATGAAAGTCGCAGAATTTACATTCAACAAAGGACCTGTTTTTTCTAATATGGTCTTAATTGATGAAATAAACCGCGCACCTGCCAAAACCCAAGCATCACTCTTTGAAGTAATGGAAGAAAAACAAGTTACAGTAGATGGTGTTACTTACCCAATGGCCTTTCCTTTTATGGTTATTGCTACTCAAAACCCTATCGAACAGGAAGGTACTTATAAATTGCCTGAAGCTCAGTTAGACAGGTTTCTCTTTCGCGTTCAATTAGATTACCCTACCATGGATGAAGAACAGGAAATATTGCGTCGGTTTAGGAATGATTTTACTAAACGTCAGGTTGCTGATGTAAGAGCAGTCTTGAGCCCAAAAGAAGTCAAAGAATGTCAGGAAATTGTGGAAAAGATTCATGTGAAAGATGAATTGTTGGACTATATTGCAGCAATTACCTTAAATACTCGGAATAATGGCGATTTATTTTTAGGTGCATCTCCCCGTGCTTCTCTTTCTATTATGCAGGCATCGAAGGCCGTTGCAGCTATAAATGGAAGAGATTTTGTTACACCCGACGATATCCAATATGTTGCTTTCCCTGTCTTGAACCACAGGATTATTTTAACTCCAGAGCGCGAGATGGAGGGAATGGACGTTAAGGATGTAATCAAGGATATTATTTCTAAAGTAGAGGTTCCGAGATAGCGGTTGTTTTTTCACTCTTTATAAAGATAAATGATAATTAGACAAGAAACGCTCTCAGAAAATATTGATTATTATATCGATAATGGCCAATACGTTTTTACAGAGTCTTATTTAAAAAAAAGAGGGTTTTGTTGTAAGTGTGGCTGTAGGCATTGTCCTTATTCATTGGAGTTAACAAATGCCCAGCCCCTCAAAGTTGATTTAAAAACAAAAAAATAAATGCATAGTTTAAGATAACTTCTCTATCGTTTTTTGTTTTCTTCTTTCGCTAATTCTGATATACTTTCTCAGCATTTTATTTCCACCCTTTAGTTTCAACATCTTTTACTGAAAGCATGACTTTTGCTTTAAGCTTTTCTTTGTAATCTGCCAGATATTCTACTACATCATTTTCAAAAGTGCTTATAATAGACGCTGCTAGAACACCTGCATTTTTACTTCCATTTAAAGCCACTGTAGCTACAGGTATTCCTCCCGGCATTTGTAGTATAGATAAAACTGAATCCCACCCGTCGATAGAGTTGTGTGATTTTACAGGAACGCCTATTACGGGTAAGGTTGTTAGTGATGCTACCATTCCTGGTAAATGTGCAGCCCCTCCGGCACCAGCTATAATTACTTTAAGGCCTCGACTGCGTGCAGAACTTGCGTAGTCGATCATCCGTTCTGGTGTGCGGTGTGCTGACACAATTGTTACTTCGAAGGGTATATTAGCGGACTCTAAAAATTCTGCTGCATCACGCATAACAGGCAGATCGGATTGGCTACCCATAATAATTCCTACCAAAGGTTGCTTATTCATTACTAATAAATTTTATGGTTTTTTTGACAAAATCAATTTTATTTTTTAGTTCGTTTATGTCTTTGTCACGTACTGTAACATGCCCCATTTTACGAAATGGTTTTGTGATTTTTTTGCCATACAAATGCATATGACATCCATTTACTTTCAATACATCTTCAAGGCCCTCACAAATAGCTGGGCCAATATGCCCTTCTTCGCCAAGTAAATTTATCATTGCAGAGGATATAATTAAAGACGTATCACCTAAAGGCCAATTTAGAATTGCCCTAAGGTGTTGTTCAAACTGTGACGTCATATTACTTTCAATCGATTGATGCCCACTGTTATGCGTCCTTGGTGCAATCTCATTTACCAACACTTCTCCTTCTTTTGTTACAAACATTTCTACAGCTAATAGGCCAATTACAGATAGGTTTTCGGTTAGATTAGTTGCTATTTCAATCGCTTTTTTAGAAATTTCAACTGAAATTTGTGCAGGAGCCAATAAAAATTCTACTAAGTTGGCTGTTGGATGAAAAACTAATTCAACGGGAGGGAATGCTTTAATTTCACCTTTTTTATTTCTAGCTACGATAACAGCTATTTCTTTTTGAAAATCAATTAACTTCTCCATCAGTCCTGGAGCATCAAACCCCTTTTTTAGGTCTTCTGCATTACGCATTATCTGAACTCCTTTACCATCATAACCTCCCTTTCCAATTTTGTTTACTGCAGGTAAAAAATCAGATTTCGTAAGAATATCTTCTAAGCTATCAGTAAGTATAAAAGGAGACGTTGGAATATTGTGCTTTTCGTAAAATTGTTTTTGGATACGTTTGTCTTGTATCATTTCAATGATATGAGGTTGTGGATAAACCTCTATGCCTTCATTGGATAACTTATGTAACGCTTTGGTGTTTACTTGCTCAATTTCGATAGTTATCAATTCAAACTTTTTGCCAAAATTATATACGGTATCGAAATCATTTAGATCTCCAACTTCGAAATAGGCAGCATGTTTTGCGCATGGTGCTTCTGGATTAGGGTCTAAAACGGCTACTTCGATATTAAAATCGATAGCTGATCGGATCATCATTAATCCTAATTGTCCACCTCCTAATACAGCAATTTTTTTCACTGACTTAATAATTTATTGAATAAAAACAATAATAGCATTACAAAACTAAAAACAGGAATGTTATTTAAAGAATATTATTAGACTTTTATTTCATACATAATTTATTGCTACTTACTTTAAGTAGTTCTTTGAGACTAGTCAAAAATAGCAACAACACGCGCTGGGGCAGCAGAGCCTCCTTTTATCTTAAGAGGGAAGACACCAACCTTAAAACCATAGGGTGGCAAAGATTTTAGATTTGTCAGTTGTTCCATGTGCAAATATTCATGATTAATACCCACTAAATGAGCTTCCCAGAATAATGTTTTATCTTTTGCTTTTTTTGCCTTATTGACTAAATGCTTTAGTGGCAAATCCCAGCCCCACTGATCAATGCCCATCACTTTAATACCTTTTTTAATTAGCCATAGAGTCGCTTCTTTACTCATTCCTGTTCCACGTAAAAAATATTCTTTTCCGCGCAACTGATCTCTGTCTGTTCTTATTAATACAATATCTCCTTTTTTTAGTTTTGCCCCTGACTTTTTTAAATCTTCTTTTATGTCGTCGATAGTAATTACTTCAAAATCCTTTTTGTGGCTCATATCTATAACTATGCCATCTCCATATAACCAGTCTAAGGGGACCTCATCTATGGTTTTTGCTTTTTTGCCTTCAACTTCAGGTCCATAATGCCATGGAGCATCAATGTGTGTTGTAGAGTGAACACCCATGCTTTTTATTTTGTCGTCAGCCCAACCATTGAAATTAGCAGGCATTAGTTTTTGAGGCAGCTTAAGTATGTATTGAATTAACTTAAGACTTTTTGAATGTGGAATATGTTTGATTTTTATACGCATAAACCAAGGGTCTTCCTTTTTGAACTCTATGGTTTTCGATAGATCAACTATTTTTGACATTATTTGTTTTGATTAAAATATGATTAATATATAATATAAGAGCTTTGTTTTTTTTGTCTTTCAATAACATCTATTAGGCTATTAAAATTGCCAACTTTAATCCCTTTTTTATAAAACTCAAATATTTTTTTCAAAAAAACATTTAAGTTTTTCTTTTTCACAAAAAGAATTGTACTTTTGCATTCGCTTAAGTAAACCCCTTATAAAGGGAGATTAAAATAAATGTAGTAATATTTAATTAAATGCCTACAATAAATCAATTAGTAAGAAAAGGACGAAAGGTTATTAAGTTGGCCTCTAAGGCAAGAGCTTTGGATTCCTGCCCTCAAAAGAGAGGTGTATGCACTCGTGTTTATACAACTACACCTAAAAAGCCTAACTCTGCATTACGCAAAGTTGCTAAGGTGCGTTTGACGAACGGCATTGAGATCATTGCATATATTCCTGGGGAAGGACATAATTTACAGGAGCACTCGATAGTTTTAGTACGTGGTGGTCGTGTAAAAGATTTGCCGGGGGTTAGATATACTGTTGTTCGTGGTGCTCTAGATACTGCCGGAGTTGCAGATAGAAAGCAATCCAGATCAAAGTATGGCGCTAAAAAACCTAAATCCAAGAAGTAAAAATAAGTTAAATTAAGAATATTTTTAGATATACATCCTAAGTTGATTAAGTTCTGAAGAAGTCGGAACTGAAGATTGAGCGAAAAGATTTTGATAAGCTCAGACAACAGCTAAAAAGATTAAATAGAAAATGAGAAAGAGAAAACCGAAAGTGCGCCATGTCGCACCCGATCCTCGTTATGGAGACAAACAAGTAACAAGATTTGTGAATATGCTAATGTTGGATGGTAAAAAAAGCACAGCCTACCGCGCTTTTTATCAAGCAATGGATATTTTGGAAGAAAAAACAGGGGAATCGGCTCATGAAATTTTCCATAAAGCAATTAAAAATGTAATGCCTGCCCTTGAAGTACGCTCTCGTCGTATTGGTGGTGCAACATTTCAAATCCCTACCGAAATACGTCCAGAACGCCGACTCTCTGTCGCAATGAAATGGATGATAAAATATACTCGCTTACGTAGTGGCAAAGGTATCGCAGCAAAATTGTCTGCAGAATTACTTGCCGCATCCAAAGGCGAAGGAGCTACCGTTAAAAAGAAAGATGATACACATAAAATGGCTGAATCAAATCGTGCATTTGCTCATTTTGGTCGTAGAAGAACAAAACAATAGTCTAATACAATTAGAATAAATACAGAGTATTATTTATAAAAATTTAAAGACGCTATTTAATAAGTTATGGCAAAAATAGATTTAACATATACAAGAAATATTGGAATTGCAGCACACATTGATGCTGGAAAAACCACTACAACAGAACGCGTACTTTACTATACTGGAATTAGTCATAAGATCGGTGAAGTGCACGATGGTGCTGCCACTATGGACTGGATGGAGCAAGAACAAGAGCGAGGCATTACTATTACATCTGCAGCCACTAAGACAGAATGGCCATGGAAAGATGAAAAGTATACAGTGAACATTATTGATACTCCTGGTCACGTAGATTTTACTGTTGAGGTAAATCGCTCGCTACGTGTTTTAGATGGACTTGTATTTTTATTTTGTGCTTCTGGAGGAGTAGAGCCTCAATCTGAAACTAACTGGAGGCTTGCAGATGGTTACAAGGTTCCACGTATAGCATTTGTTAATAAAATGGATCGTCAGGGCGCTGACTTTTTCTCTGTTTGTCAACAAATGAGAGATATGTTGGGAGCTAATGCTGTGCCACTTCAGGTGCCTATTGGTGCTGAAGACGACTTTAAAGGTGTTGTAGATCTTATTACAGGCCAGGCTATAATTTGGAATGAACATGATATGGGAATGACTTATGAAATTGTTCCTATACCAGACGAATTAGCGGACACGGCAGCTGAAGCCCGTGAACAATTATTGGAAGCTGTTGCAGAATATGATGAAACTTTGATGGAGAAATATTTTGATGATCCTGATACGATTTCTCACGATGAAATACGTTCTGCTGTTCGTGCTGCTGTATGTGATATGAGTATCATCCCAGTAATGTGTGGTTCAGCTTTCAAAAACAAAGGTGTACAGGCTGTCTTGGATGCTGTTTGTGCATTTTTACCTTCACCCTTAGATGTTACAACGATTTCAGGAACTAATCCCGAAACAGATGAGGAGGAGGAACGCCCTGCTGACTTCAATGCTCCATTTGCTGCTTTAGCTTTTAAAATTGCAACTGATCCATATGTTGGGCGTCTATGTTTCTTTAGAACCTATTCTGGAAAATTGGATGCAGGGTCTTATGTGTTGAATACACGTTCTGGTAAAAAAGAACGTATATCTCGTATTTATCAAATGCATGCTAATGAACAAAAGCCTGTAGATTCTGTTTATGCAGGGGATATAGCTGCTGGTGTGGGCTTTAAAAATATCAAAACGGGTGATACCTTATGTGATTTAAATCATCCAATAGTATTGGAAAGTATGGACTTTCCTGATCCCGTAATTAGTATTGCTATCGAACCTAAGACTCAGAAAGATGTTGAAAAATTAGGGATGGCATTGGCTAAGTTGTCAGAAGAAGATCCAACTTTTACTGCTAGATATAATGATGAAACAGCACAAACAATAATTAGTGGAATGGGTGAGTTGCATTTAGAAATCATTGTCGATCGCTTAAAACGAGAGTTTAAAGTTGAAGTTAATGAAGGTGCACCTCAAGTTAATTATAAAGAAGCATTGACAAAAACAGTAACACATCGTGAGCGCTTGAAAAAACAATCTGGTGGTTCTGGTTTATTTGCTGATATGGAGTTTGAACTTGGTCCTGCATCTGAAGAATTTCTTGACAGTGATGACTTTAAGAATTCTAAAGTTAGAATGGAATTCAAATGGGACATTAAAGGTGGTGTAATTGATAAAGCTTATGTAAATCCTATCATGAAAGGGTTTGATGCAATGATGGACAATGGCGTTCTTGCAGGTTATTCTATTGATAGTATGAGTGTGAGAGTTTACGATGGAGGAATGCATGCTGTGGATTCAAAACCTATAGCATTTGAACTATGTGCCAAGGAAGGATTTAAAGCTGCAGCGAAGAGTTGCAAACCAGTGTTGTTGGAACCTATTATGAAACTAGAGGTTGTTTCTCCGGAGGAATACATGGGGTCAATAATTGGCGACTTAAATCGTCGTCGTGGAATCATGAAAGCTCAGGAGCCCAAAGGAACTGGTGTTATAATTAAGGCGGATGTTCCCCTTTCTGAAATGTTTGGGTACATAACAGATTTACGTACTCTTACATCCGGAAGAGCTTCATCAAGTATGGAGTTTTCGCACTATGCTCCAGCACCGAATGCTGTTGCAGATAAAGTTGTTGAAGAAGCAAACACTACTGTTTAAGTAGTTTAAATATAAAGACATAAAGTCCTGATTTTTTAAGGGGCTTATTTTTAAACATTTTTTAAATAATTCATCGAGGCATGAATCAGAAAATTAGGATAAAACTTCGTTCTTATGATCATAATTTAGTAGATAAGTCTACTGCTAAGATTGTAAAAACAGTACGTAATACCGGTGCAGTTGTGACTGGACCGATTCCGCTGCCCACTCATAGAAAAGTGTTTACTGTGTTAAGATCTCCACATGTAAATAAAAAATCTCGTGAGCAGTTTCAACTTCGTACACATAAGCGTCTTATCGAAATTTATAGTTCGACAGCCAAGACGGTAAGTGCACTGGAAAAATTAGAACTACCAAGCGGTGTCGATATCCAGGTGAAATTAATGTAATTTGTTCATTTGTAGGTTTACTACAATTCTTAAAAAAGAATAAAGTGGAAGGTTTAATAGGAAAAAAAATAGGAATGACGAGCTTTTTTACCGAAGCTGGTGATAATATAGCCTGTACCGTAGTAGAAGTAGGACCTTGTGTAGTTACACAGGTGAAAACGATGGAAACGGATGGTTATAATGCAATACAAGTGGGTTTTGGTGAAAGCAAAGCCAAAAGAACTAGCAAACAGATGAAAGGCCATTTTGATAAGGCAAAGACAACGCCTAAAAGCAAAGTTGCTGAATTTCGCGATAGTGGCTTAGAAAGTGCTATTGGTGATGTGCTTACTGTTTCCGATGTTTTTAATGAAGGTGATTTTGTTGAAGTAACTAGTAACTCTAAAGGAAAAGGTTTTCAAGGTGTTGTGAAACGATATAATTTTGGAGGAGTGGGGCAAGCAACACATGGTCAACATAATCGTCTTCGTGCTCCCGGTTCTATAGGAGCTGCTTCTTATCCTGCTAAGGTATTTAAAGGGATGAAAATGGGAGGACGTACTGGTGGCAAAAAAGTAACTACTATCGGGTTGAAAGTAGTTAAGGTTTTTGCAGATAAAAATTTATTACTAATTAAAGGAGCTGTTCCTGGTCACAAGGGCGCTTATGTAATCGTGAAGAAATAATCATGAAATTAGAAGTATATAATATAAACGGTAAAAACCTTGGAAGAAAGGTTGAACTGCCCGATAGTGTTTTTGGGCTTGAGTTGAATGAAAAACATGATCATGTTGTTTATCTTGCTGTTAAAAAATATTTGGCAGCACAACGTCAGGGAACTCATAAAACAAAAGGACGTTCAGAGATTAAGGGTTCAACAAAGAAAATAAAAAAACAAAAAGGAACAGGTACTGCTCGTGCGGGTAGCATCAAAAATCCTTTATTTCGTGGTGGTGGAAGAACTTTTGGTCCAGTACCAAGAGATTACTCGATTCAACTTAATAAAAAGGTAAAAAAGCTTGCAAGAAAATCTGCTCTTTCTTCAAAAGCACAGGAAGGTGGAATTATAGTTGTTGAAGACTTTACTTTTGACACCCCACAAACAAAATCATATTTAAGCTTGTTGAGCAGTTTGAAACAAGGTGATAATGATTTGACAGACACTAAAAGTTTGTTGGTATTGGATGCACCTGAATTTATTGTTGCGCCCCAAAAACCTCAATTGCCTGCTAGACCAAGAGGTGCTAAGAAAAGAGCAGCTTTTGCTGAGGCAATGAAAACGTATTCGAGTCAACTGAATCAGTATAAAGAAGAACAAAAAACTTATTTGGATTCTTTAGATGACCATATGGACAAAATAGAAAAAGGCTACGAAAATATAGTGTTGTCCAGTCGTAACCTTAAGAATGCTAGTGTCGCTGATGCTAAGACATTAAATGTTTATCAAATTTTGAATGCTAATTGTTTGGTGGTTTCAGAGAGTGCTGTAAATCGTCTTGCTGAGATGCTTTCATAATTATTAATTTAGAAATAATTAGGTAATGAAAAATATTATTATTAGGCCAATACTTACTGAAAAAACCAATGCGTTGGCTGAAAACCCACTGCTCAATCAATATACTTTTGAAGTAGATAAAAAAGCCAATAAAGTACAAATAAAAAAGGCTGTAGAAGAACAGTTTGGTGTAACTGTTAATGCTGTTAATACTTCTATTCGTCCGGGTAAAGCAAAAGCGAGAGTCGTCAAGGGGCGTCATACAAAAGGAAGAACTTCTGCAATAAAAAAAGCTATTGTCACTATTGCCGAAGGTGAATACATTGATGGATTCTTTGGAGAATCTGATATGAATGAAGTTGAACTCATTAATGATAAAGAAGAAGCAGATGCTTAATATGACTTTGACTTAGTCAAAGCAGAATATAAATTTATTAATTAACTATAGTCGCGAAACTGATAAATTCGTATAAAAATGCCAGTTAAAAAGTTTAATCCGATTACCCCTGGTACTAGAACCCGCGTAGCAAACAGCTTCGAGGAACTAACTACTGATAAGCCAGAAAAAAGCTTATTGAGTAAGTTAAAGAAATCAGGAGGTAGAAACAACGAAGGACATAGAACTGTACGTAACAGGGGAGGAGGACATAAACGTCGTTATCGTGTGATTGATTTCAAACGAAATAAAGACAATGTTCCTGCAACTGTAAAAAGTATAGAATATGATCCTAATCGTACCGCTTTTATAGCCCTGTTGGTCTATGCTGACGGTGAAAAAAGATACATCATTGCTCCCAATAAATTGCAAGTAGGTAATACTGTACTTTCAGGGAAAGGAATCGCTCCTGATTTAGGTAATTGTTTGCCCTTGGGAGACATGCCTGTAGGCACCAAAATTCATGCTATCGAAACGCGTCCTAATAAAGGAGCAGTTTTGGTTAGAAGTGCTGGTGTTGCAGCGGAATTAGCAGGGAAAGATGGCAAGTATGTGTTAGTTAAATTACCATCGAGTGAAACACGATTGATTTTAGCAACCTGCAGAGCAACAGTAGGAGAAGTGTCGAATAAAGATCATGGACTGGAAGTGCTAGGTAAAGCAGGACGCAGTCGTTGGTTAGGACGACGCCCAAGAGTCCGTGGAGTTGCTATGAACCCTGTTGATCACCCAATGGGTGGTGGAGAAGGTCGTTCATCTGGAGGACACCCTCGATCTCGAAATGGTATTATGGCTAAGGGACAAAAGACTAGAAATGCCAAAAAATATTCTAATAAATTTATTGTCACAAGAAGAAAAATTAATAAATAGATGGCTCGTTCACTAAAAAAAGGACCTTACATTTATCACAAACTTGTGACGAAAGTACTAAAGTCCAAAGAGACAAAAAAGAAATCAGTAATTAAGACTTGGTCTAGATCTTCTATGATTATTCCATTAATGGTGGGAGAGACAATTGCTGTACATAATGGAAAAACTTTCGTACCGGTTTTTGTAACGGAAAACATGGTAGGGCATAAACTCGGTGAGTTTTCCCCAACCCGTACATACAGAGGCCACGGAGGTAAAAAGAAATAATTAATACAATAGCAAAGTTCAAATTAAAGTTATGGAACAAAATCAGGAGTTTGTAACAGCTGTTGCGAAAATAAAAAGCTGCCAGATGTCTGCCAGAAAGATGAGATTGGTTGCCGACATTATTCGTGGAGTAGAGGTAGAAAAGGCCTTAGGAATATTAAAATATACCAAAAAAGAAGCTGCACTTTGGTTGGAAAAACTATTGACGTCAGCTATCGCTAATTGGAATGTTTTAACAGAAGAAGAAGCAGATGATTATCAGTTGGTGATTTCTTCGATACGAGTAGATCAAGGAGCTCAGCTTAAACGTTTTCGTCCAGCACCACACGGTCGTGCGCACCGTATACGCAAACACTTCTGTCACGTAACACTAGAGATTTCTAATACTAAACCTTTAGAAATTTACGAAGATGCGGAACAAGAAGTAGAAGAATTAGAAGAAACCGAATAATTAAAAGTAGTATAACACTAATTAAATATTATGGGACAAAAAACAAATCCTATAGGTAATCGTTTAGGCATCATCCGAGGATGGGACTCTAATTGGTTTGGTGGAAAAACATTTGCTGACAAAGTTGTTGGAGATGAAAAAATTAGACGTTACCTAAAAGTACGTGTTGACAAGGGAGGGATCGCCCGAATTGTAATCGAACGTACACTTAAGAGAATTACTGTAACCATTCATACCTCTCGACCAGGAATAATCATTGGTAAGGGAGGGCAGGAAGTTGACAGAATTCGCGAAGAGCTTAAAAAGCTTACTAGTACGGATGTTCAGATCAATATTGTGGAGATTCGCAAGCCTGAGTTGAATGCTCAAATTGTTGGAGAAACTATTGCAAAACAAGTAGAAGCTCGTATCAATTATAGAAAAGCTACAAAGATGGCTATTCAAGCAACAATGCGTGCAGGTGCAGAGGGCATTAAAGTGCGTTTGTCTGGACGTTTGAATGGTGCAGAAATGGCTCGATCAGAAGAGTATAAAGAGGGGAGAAGCCCATTACATACTTTTCGAGCAGACTTGGATTATGCGATTGTTGAAGCTAATACTGTATATGGTAAGATTGGAGTTAAAGTTTGGCTTTGTAGAGGAGAGATCCTTCAAAAAGTAGACTTATTCCCAACGCCTACAAAACGTGATCGTAAAGGCAAAGAAGGTAGAGGCAATAACGACCGTAGAAGAAATGACCGCAAAAGAAAAAAATAAAAGTAAATAATATTTATTTTTTGGAGAAAAAATTATATTTTTGCACTCGCTTTGACTATCGGCATGAGTTTTTTGCTAATATCAATGTGGTGGAAATTAATGAAAATTATTCAATTGTCGAAAGATGTTACAGCCAAAAAAAACAAAATATCGTAAGCAGCAGAAAGGACGTAATAAAGGCCTCGCACATAGAGGGTCATCTATAGCGTTTGGGTCGTTTGGTTTGAAAAGCCTTGAAGGAGCTTGGATAACCAGTCGCCAGATAGAAGCTGCTCGTATTGCAATGACGCGTTACATGAAACGTGAGGGAAAAGTGTGGATTCGAATTTTTCCAGACAAACCGGTTACTAAAAAACCATTGGAGGTTCGTATGGGAAAAGGTAAAGGTGCTTTGTCCCATTATGTAGCTGTCATAAGACCTGGAAGGATTATGTTTGAAATAGATGGAGTGCCCCAATCTGTTGGAGAGGAAGCATTGCGCCTAGCAGCACAAAAACTTCCTGTTAGCACAAAATTTGTCGTGCGTCATGATTATAATAATGAACAATAACACTTAAACTGAGAATAAAATGGCTAAAATAGAATTGGAAGGCTTAAGTGTTCAGGAATTGAATGATGAATTAGAAACGATTCAAAAGCATTATTACGCTCTGAAATTTAACAATGCTGCTTCCAGCTTGGAAAATACTGCAGAAATTAAAAATGTAAGAAGAAATATTGCCCGTATCAAAACTGAAATTAGAGCCAAAGAATTAGTTGAAACAACTCAAAAAAGAGATAAAATTCAACTTAGAAGAAGATTAGCAAAAAAGATTAAAAAGTAATTAAATAAATTCCGGAATGGAAGATCTTAAAAGAAACTTACGTAAACAGCGTGTTGGAGTTGTTACCAGCAACAAAATGGATAAATCTATTGCGGTTTATGTCGAACGTCGTGTTAAACATCCGATTTATAGTAAAACGATGAAAAGCTCCAAGAAATATTTGGCGCATGATGAAGAGAATAGCTGTAATATTGGAGATACGGTACGTATCATGGAAACTCGTCCGTTGAGTAAACGCAAACGCTGGAGATTAGTTGAAATTATTGAACGTGCGAAATAAGATATTGAGTCATGATACAACAAGAAAGTAGATTAAGAGTAGCCGATAATTCAGGTGCCAAGGAGGTGCTATGTATTAAGGTCCTTGGTGGTTCAAAAAGACGTTATGCGTCAATAGGTGACATTATTGTTGTTACCGTTAAAGATGCTGCTCCTGGAGGGCTTAAGAAAGGTACTGTTTCTAAAGCAGTAATTGTTAGAACTAAAAAAGAAATACGCAGAAAAGATGGTTCTTATATCCGTTTTGACGATAACGCTGTTGTGTTATTAACTGCAAGTGAAGAACCACGGGGTACTCGTATCTTTGGACCTGTTGCTCGTGAACTTCGCGACCATGACTTTATGAGAATTGTTTCATTGGCACCTGAAGTATTATAAATAGCATGAAAAAAACAAACAAAAAAACAACCAAAAGTCACATTAAAAAAGGTGATACAGTTGTCGTTCTATCTGGTGATAGCAAAGGTGATACTGGTGTTGTGGAAATGGTTTTCCCTGACCAATATCGCGCAATTGTTAAAGGTGTGAACATGGTTAAACGCCATGTCCGTCCAAGTGCAGATCAAACTGGAGGAATCATTGAAAAAGAAGCATCAATACATATTTCGAATTTGATGTTGACAGATAAAAATGGTGAGCCAAGTCGCATAAAAAAGGATAGAGACGAGAATGGAAAAAAAGTTAGGATATCTAAGAAAACACAAGAGGTAATATAGCTATGGAATATCAACCAACATTGAAAACGAAATACAGAGAAGAATTGGTTCCCCAATTAATGGAGAAGTTTCAATACAAATCTGTCATGCAAGTACCTAAGCTGATCAAAATATGCCTAAGTCAAGGTGTCGGATTAGCAACTTCTGATAAAAAATTAGTAGATAATGCCGTCAATGAAATGAGTGTTATCGCTGGTCAGAAGGCAGTAAAGACTAAAGCTAAAAAATCTGTATCTAACTTTAAACTTAGAGAAGGTATGCCAATCGGCGCAAGGGTTACTCTACGTAATAACCAAATGTATGAGTTTCTTAATAAACTTGTTGCTATTGCGCTTCCAAGGGTACGTGATTTTAGAGGGATTAGTAATAAAAGTTTTGATGGAAGGGGTAATTTCACACTAGGAATAACAGAGCAAATTATTTTCCCTGAGATTGATTTAGATAAAATACCTCGTATTACAGGTATGGATATAACATTCGTAACTAGTGCAAAAACAGATGAGGAGGCCCTAGAATTATTAAATCTTTTGGGTATCCCATTCAAAAATTAATATAATAAAAAATGGCTAGAAAAGCAGTAATAGCAAGAGAAATAAAAAGACAAAAACTAGTTGCTAAGTATGCAAAATTGCGTGCGGAATTAAAAGCAAATGGAGATTATGATGGGTTGGATAAACTTCCAAAAAACTCATCTCCTGTACGTTTACACAATCGTTGTCAACTTACTGGTCGTCCTAAGGGATATATGCGTCAATTTGGAATTTCTCGTGTTACATTTAGAGAGATGGCCTTAAAGGGCTTGATTCCTGGAATCACTAAAGCTAGTTGGTAATTTAAGCTTAGATTGTTTTCGGGTATATATTTAGTATGTAGAATTAATTTATTTTTAAATCAGCAATTAAATCCTTCTCCTGGATAATAGTTGCGATTAAAACAGAAAGTATGGCACTTACTGATCCTATTGCGGATTATTTAACACGTATTCGCAATGCACAGATGGCAGGACACCGCATGGTAACAATTCCTGCATCTAATATGAAAAAAAGTATAACAGAAATTTTGTACGATCAAGGGTACATTTTGAAATATAAGTTTGAAGAAACTTCAAATAAACAAGGACAGATTTTTATTGCCTTGAAGTATGATAAACATACAAAAGAACCTGTCATTCAAAAATTAAAAAGAGTTTCTAGACCTGGTTTAAGACACTATGTTAAATCAAAAGAGATGCCAAGTGTAATTAACGGATTGGGTACAGCGGTTGTCTCTACATCTAAAGGTGTTTTGACTGATAAAGCTGCTAGAAAAGAAAATGTTGGAGGTGAAGTCCTTTTCTATATCTACTAAATTCTTTTTGTAGATATTTAGGATAGATTTTATCGAGACCTTAAATAATAATTATAAATCTTTTAAACATGTCAAGAGTAGGAAAAGCTCCAATTGAATTAGTTGATGGAGTAGAAGTAAAAATTGACAAGAATTTGGTTACAGTGACTGGTCCTAATGGCCAGTTAAAGCAATTGATTGAAAGTGATGGTATCACTTTAAAAATTGAAGATAAACAAGTCTTGGTTGAGAGATCAACAGATCAGAAGCGCCATAAAGCTATGCATGGTTTATATCGTCAACTAATTGCCAACATGGTTACTGGTGTTTCAAAAGGATTTGAATTAGAATTAGAATTACACGGAATTGGTTTTAGGGCAAAGAACTCAGGCCAATTATTGGAAATGGCACTTGGATATTCTCATCCAGTTATGTTCTTTTTACCTGAAGATGTTAAACTTGAGACAGTTACTCAAAAAGGTCAACCACCTCTTGTAAAGTTGAAAAGTGCGGATAAACAGTTGCTTGGACAAGTAGCTGCAAAGATTAGAGCTTTCCGCAAACCAGAACCTTATAAAGGGAAAGGTATCCGATTCAAAGGTGAAGAAATAAGAAGAAAAGCTGGTAAAACTGCAGCGAAATAAACAAGAATAATATTCTCTTAAAGATATATAAATAATCATGAGTACCAAGATATTAAATCGACGTAAAAAGGTTCATAAGCGGATTAGAAAAACGCTGGCAGGTACAGCTACCAAGCCTAGGTTATCTGTTTTTAGAAGCAATAAAGGGATTTATGCTCAAATTGTTGATGATAGTTCTCAATCTACTATTGTTGCTGCCTCATATAAAGAAATTGAAGGTAAAACTAAGATAGAACAAGCCAACGCTGTTGGGCAGTTGATTGCTACAAAAGCAATGCAAGCAGGAATCACCCATGTAGTTTTTGATAGAAGTGGCTATCTTTATCATGGCCGTGTTAAAGCACTGGCTGAGGGAGCTCGTGGTGCGCAAAATGAAGATGGAACTAATGAGTTGTTACAATTCTAAATTTTAAAAAATGGCTAAGAAAAAAAATAATAGAGTAAAATCTTCCGAGTCCGAAATGAAGGATAAATTAGTTTCACTCAATCGTGTTGCTAAGGTAACTAAAGGTGGACGTACATTTAGCTTCGCTGCTATAGTAGTAGTAGGCGATGGAAATGGAACAGTTGGACATGGTTTAGGTAAGGCAAGAGAAGTTGCAAGTGCAATCACTAAAGCTACTGAAGATGCCAAGAAAAGTCTTGTTCGTGTGCCAGTCTATAAAGGGACTATCCCTCATGCTCAGCATGGTAAATATGGAGCAGGAAAGGTATTAATTATTCCAGCTGCTGACGGTACAGGTGTTATTGCAGGAGGAACTATGAGGGCTGTACTTGAAATGGCTGGCATTCAAAATGTTTTGGCTAAATCAATAGGTAGCTCAAACCCTCATAATGTTATTAAAGCAACAATGGATGCACTTCGTAATTTGCGTTCTCCTCTTGAAGTTGCAAAAGCACGAGGTATTTCTTTGGACAAAGTTTTCAATGGCTAATCGCTAAACAAGATTAAAATGACTAAAGTAAAAGTAACTCAGATAAAAAGCGTTATCGACCGCCCTAAAAGTCAAAAGGCCACTATGAAAGCTTTGGGACTTAGAAAGATGAATCAAACGGTTGAACATGAAGGATCTCCTCAGATTATGGGGATGATTAACAAAATTAAACACCTTGTAAAAATAGAAGAAGCTTAGTTTATTTCTATCTTTGCAATGTTATTTATAATTATAATTATTGATCTCAAGGGATCAATAAAATAATTCTAATAAAATGGAACTTAATAATTTAAAACCTGCAAAAGGTTCAGTAAAAAACAGAAAACGTATTGCTCGTGGTGTTGGTGCTGGGAGTGGTCGTACAGCTACTCGTGGCCATAAAGGCGCAAAATCCCGTTCTGGATATTCTAACAAAAGAGAATTCCAAGGAGGGCAAATGCCATTGCAAAAACTTTTGCCAAAACGTGGATTCAAAAATACGCATCGTAGATATCAATCTGGAAGACCAGCTCAATATACTGCGATTAATCTGTCTCAATTAGAGTATTTTGCGGGCAAATATAATTTAACTGAAATCAGTCCTGAAATTCTTGCAAATTTGAACATAGTCAGTACTTCAAAAGCTTATAAAGTTTTGGCTGGAGGTGAATTGAAAATGCCTCTTGAGGTTACTGCTTCTCGTTTTTCAGCTGGGGCAAAGAAAGCAATTAATGATGCTGGAGGAAAGGCTTTTGTAGAAGTTAAGTTGAACTCTCTACAAGGTGTTGCTGATGTTGAAAAAGTAGATAAGATTGATTTAGCTCTAGTTAGGAAACATTTTAGTTTTCTTGCAGAAGATGATGCTATTCATGTAGTGTCTGAGGGGACTATTTCTCAAAAACTGAATCTGGAAGTACATAAGATTTCTGATGATGCCAGAGCTCAGGTTGAAGCCATCGGAGGTTCTGTAACTATATTATAATATTAATAAGTTGAATAAGTTTTTTTCTAGTATTTTCATATCATCCTGCAAAACGAATAATAATTTAACATAATGAACGCTTTAATTCAAAAATTACGAGCAATCTATGACATTGAGGTTTTGCGCAAGCGAATACTTATTACTGTTGGGTTCCTTGCAGTTTATCGCTTTGGTAGTTTTGTTATTTTACCAGGTATTGATACTGCCGCTTTAGAAGCAGCAGTCGGAGGGACTGGAGGCCTTATGGGAATGTTGGATATGTTTACAGGTGGTTCATTTTTTAAAGCCGCTGTTTTTGCTTTAGGAATAATGCCTTATATATCTGCTTCGATTATTGTACAGTTACTAGGTTTTGCTGTTCCATATTTCCAAAAACTACAGAAAGATGGAGAAAATGGACAAAGAAAATCGAACCAAATAACTAGGATTATAACAATAGCTATTACCATTGTACAAGGCTCTGCCTATTTAACTTATCTGAATTCTCAGCAAGGAGTGATTTTGGCGGAAATACCACCAACTGTTTTTTGGCTTGCTAATATTATTATCCTTACTGCTGGTACCGTATTTTGTATGTGGTTAGGCGAGCGAATAACTGATAAAGGTGTAGGTAATGGAATTTCATTACTCATTACAGCAGGTATTATTGCAGCATTGCCCGGAGCATTTGTTCAAGAATTTCAAATTAAATTGGGAAGTGGTCAATTGATTATCTTTATAGTGGAAATGGCATTATTCGTTGGAGTAGTAATGGCGAGTGTTGCTTTGGTTCAGGCTGTAAGAAAAATAAAGATTCAGTTTGCGAAACATATGATAGGTAAGAGTAATCTTAGTGGCTTAGGAACAGATAGAGATTATTTGCCCATTAAGTTGAATGCTGCTGGTGTTATGCCAATAATTTTTGCACAAGCATTAATGTTCGTACCTGGTGCAATAGCTACTGGATTAGGAAGTGATGGTACAGGATTTTGGGGTAAAATGGCAGATTTCACCTCATTGCCTTATAATGTTGTGTTTTTTATTTTGGTTGTAGTATTCACCTATGTGTATACAGCACTTATTGTAAACCCCCAACAATATGCAGATCACTTGAAACGGCAAAATGCTTTTATACCTGGTGTCAAACAGGGTAATGATACTGCTGAATATATTGATGATGTTACTACTTTGGTAACTTTGCCTGGTTCAATTGCATTAGGTTTTATATCTATTATTCCAGGAATTGCTGCAGCTACCATTACATCAAATTATGCATTTGCTATATTTTATGGGGGTACATCCTTATTGATTTTAGTTGCTGTAGTTTTAGACACGATACAGCAAATTGATTCACATATGTCGATGCATGGATATGATGTTAGAAAAATTAAAGGACGGAAAAGAACGACAGAGACAAAAACTGATTCAGTTTTATAATCTATAAAATTAAATTTATTGGTTGAATAATCTTCAATATAGTTATTCGAAATACCTTTAGAAATTAGGTTATTTAAAATAATATTAAGATATTCGCAGTCCGAAAAGAGAATATATGGCCAAACAAGAACTAATACGGCAAGATGGAACTATTACTGAAGCACTTTCAAATGCTATGTTCCGTGTGCAATTAGAAAATGAACACATTATAGTTGCTACTATTTCTGGTAAGATGAGAATGAATTATATACGTATTCTCCCAGGAGATATGGTAGCGGTTGAAATGTCCCCATATGATTTGACTAGAGGGCGCATTATTTATCGTTATAAATAAATTAACAAGAATCATGAAAGTAAGACCATCGGTAAAAAAACGTTCAGCAGATTGTAAAATCGTTCGTCGAAAAGGAAGAGTGTATATTATAAATAAAAAAAATCCTAAGTTCAAGCAACGTCAAGGATAATTAACAGAAGTATAAATTTTAATTTGAGATATGGCACGTATTGCAGGGGTAGATTTACCCAAGAACAAAAGAGGAGTAATTGGACTAACCTATATTTACGGTATTGGCCCAACATCGGCAGGAAAAATTCTTAATGAAGCAAAAATCGATGAAAACACCAAAGTAAGAGAATGGACAGATGACAACATTAAAAGCATTCGTCAGATTTTGGGAGATTCATATGTTATCGAAGGCCAATTGCGTACAGAAGTACAGTTAAACATTAAGCGGTTAATGGATATTGCTTGTTATAGAGGGTTGCGACACAGAAAAGGTTTGCCTTTACGTGGCCAACGTACTCAGACAAATGCACGTACTCGTAAGGGTAAGCGTAAGACAGTTGCAAATAAGAAAAAAGCAACTAAATAATAATTAAAATCTAATTTCGTAGATTAATAAAATTATGGCAAAGTTAAAAAAAGCAAAAAAGAAGAACGTAAAGGTTGAAGCTCAAGGTGAGGCACATATTCGTGCATCCTTTAATAATATTATTATTACTTTAACCAATAGTGTTGGTCAGACAATCTCTTGGGCTTCAGCAGGCAAAGCTGGATTTCGAGGATCTAAGAAAAACACACCTTATGCTGCTCAGATAGCTGCAACAGATGCAGCAAAGGAGGCATATGATTGTGGCCTTAGATCAGTTACGGTATTTGTTAAAGGCCCTGGAGCTGGTAGGGAAGCCGCTATTCGTGCAATAGATGCTGCTGGCATCAAAGTGTTATCTATTTCGGATGTAACTCCCATGCCACACAATGGTTGTCGTCCACCCAAAAAACGTAGAGTTTAAATCAATTGCAAGTTTCCATAACTTTATAAATTAGAGTTGGAACGCAAAATAAATATTAGTAAATAATGGCAAGGTATACAGGACCCAAATCAAAAAAAGCTAGAGCTCTTGGAGAAGCAATTTTTGGATATGATAAAGTCTTTGAAAAGAAAAAATATGGACCAGGACAGCATGGCCCATCAAAACGTCGGAGACAAAAATCAGACTATGCAATCCAGTTGATGGAAAAGCAAAAAGCTAAATACACCTATGGAGTATTAGAGCGTCAGTTTAGAAAAATGTTTGAAAAAGCTAGTAGAATGTCTGGAGTGACTGGTGAAAACCTATTTCAACTTCTTGAAGGACGTTTGGATAATACAGTTTTTCGCTTAGGTATTGCATCTACAAGATCTGCTGCTCGTCAACTGGTCTCTCATAAACACATTACTGTAAATGGTATTGTGACTAATATAGCATCGTGTAACCTTCGCCCTGGAGATGTGGTATCTGTAAGAGGTAAGTCACAAGGGATGGAAGTTATTCTGGAGTCAATAGCGGCAAATTCCCAAAATGTACGTAAATTCCCATGGTTAGAATGGGATTCTTCTAAAATGGAGGGTACCTTTATACAAGCACCAACAAGGGAACAGGTTCCGGAGAAAATTAATGAGCAGTTGATCGTAGAACTGTATTCAAAATAAACATTCTTAAAGAATTGAAAAATAGAAATTTAGGACTTCCATAGTGAAGTCCTAAATAAGGTTAAAGCAATAGGCAATTAATTTGAACTTAACAACCATTAGATACGATCTTATGAGTATATTAAACTTCCAAAAACCAGACAAAATCCTTCTTAAGAAGGCAGATGATTTTGACGGAAAATTTGAATTTAAACCCCTTGAACCTGGCTTTGGCCAGACTATGGGAAATTCTTTGCGCAGGGTATTATTATCATCACTAGAAGGGCATGCAATTTCTTCTGTACGAATTCGTGGCGTAGACCATGAGTTCTCTTCAATCGATGGTGTTGTTGAAGATGTTGTGGATATTATTCTTAATCTTAAACAGGTATGTTTAAAATACCTACTTGACGAAGAAGTTGATGAGATAGAAAAAATTTATGTAACTATTTCTGGTAAAGAAGTATTTACTGCTGGGGATATAACTGACGCAACAAGTGTTTTTGAAGTTACAAACCCTGATTTAGTTATATGTCATCTAGAACCTTCCGTTACACTTGAAGTAGAATTGAATGTGACTAAAGGTAGAGGTTATGCTTCTGCAGAAGAAAATCTTCCAAAAGATGCACCAATTGGGTATATTCCTATTGACGCCATCTATACTCCAATCAAAAATGTTAAGTATGCGGTATCATCTAGTCGTATTGGTCAACATACTGATTATGAAAAATTGATAGTAGATATTAAAACAGATGGAACTATTCATCCTGAATATGCAATAAAAGAGGCTTCTAAAATATTAATTCAACATTTGATGTTGATTTCTGATGAGAATATAACTTTTGATGATGATTCAAGAAAAGAAGATAATATTGTAGATGAGCATATTTTACATATGCGTAAGTTACTAAAAACTTCTCTAGAAGATTTGGATCTTTCTGTTCGTGCATATAACTGTTTGAAAGCTGCTAAAATCAATTCATTGTCTGATTTGGTACAATATGAAACACATGAGCTTTTAAAATTCCGTAATTTTGGTAAGAAGTCTTTGGTTGAAATTGAAGAACTTCTTGTTATAAAAAGCCTATCTTTTGGAATGGATTTGTCTAAATATAAATTAGACGAAGAATAAGAATATTTTTTTATAAAAATTGCAGTAACGGAAACGAGTATTAAACTCAGGAGTATGTGCTGTGAAGCAAAATAATTATTAACATGAGACACGGTAAAAAATTTAACCACCTTAGTAGAAAGAAGGCACATAGGAAAGCTTTACTTAAAAACATGGCTATTTCGTTGATCGAACATAAACGTATTAGTACAACTGTTGCCAAAGGTAAAGCATTACGCAAGTTTATTGAGCCTTTATTAACTAGAGCCAAAAAAGCAAATCTGGAAGATAAAATCAAGGATGCTACTCACCATAGACGTATCGTTTTTAGTTATCTCCAAAACAAAGAAGCCGTAAAGACTTTATTTGGTGAAATAGCAGTAAAAATTGCTGATAGACCTGGAGGTTATGTTCGTGTCTTGCGCACAGGGTTTCGGGAGAAAGATGCAGCTGAAATGTGTATAATAGAGTTTGTAGATTATAATAAAGATGCATTGGAAACAAAAACTTCTACCCGTAAACGGACCCGTCGTAGTAGAAAGAAAAAAACTTCTAGCGATATTGAAGCAATAGGTACGGAAGTTACAGAAGAAGTAGTAGAAGCTACAGAAGAGGTAGCAGAAGCTACAGAAGAAGTAGTAGAAGCTACAGAAGAAGTAGCAGAAGATAATAAAGATGAGGTCGTATCTGATGATGATAATACTCAGGAAGAGGAATAATCTTCTTATAAATCTTATATTTAAAGTCATCCGGAATAATTTTTCGGATGACTTTTTTATTTTTACCTATGCAATTTTTTATTAAATACATAAACGAACTGTTCTATAAATTACTCGGGAAGGAACTTGATGATAAAATCAAGACCTATTTTGTAGATGGCACATATAAATCAATATTGTTACAAGGTGCTATTGCTGTTTTAACTTTTTGTACTGCTCTTTTTATTGCCAGAGTTACGGGAGATAAAGGATTTGGAGTTTATACAACTGTATTTACCTGGGTATCTATAATAAGTGTAGTAGCTACTTTAGGATTGGATGATTTAGTACTTAAAAAATTGCCTGTATATAGAGACAGTAGGGCATTGTCCAAAATAAAAGGATTATTGTCTTGGGCAAATTTTATGGGCTTGGTGTTTGGAGTAGTTTGTGCCACCTTATTTTTATTGCTTGTTAATTCGACGTCCATACATGGATTGATTGAATATGCTGACTATTACCTCTGGGCTGTTTGGGTGATTCCTTTGTTTGTATTGATGCATATAAATCAAGCGGCACTCCGCGGTTTAAAATTTATGGGCTGGGGACAATTTGCAGAAAAGTTTGTTTTACCTTTAGCATTTTTTATTCTTTTGGTTATTGTCTATTTTTATCAGGATAGTTTTCTCACTGATGAACATGCAATAATAGTCAGAACATTTTCATTTGTTTTGACTGCTTTAGTAGCCCTTTTTCTTATACTAAAATTTACGAAGGCAGAAAGAAATAAGGTGACGGCAGAATATGAAATTAAAAACTGGTGGGGCTCTTGCCGTTATTTTGCGATCATTTCCCTTCTTTATATAATTCATACCCGAATTGACATAGTTATCCTTGGCTTATTCCAGATGCCTGAAGAACAAATAGCTTTCTATAATGCCGCACTGAAATTATCAGATATAGCTCTTTTACCTTTTGCAGTATTATATACTGTAACAGCACCGATGTATTCCAAATTATACGCAGCTAATCAAAGGGCAGAACTTCAATTATTTTTTACTAGAACTACCAGACTTGCTTTTGTTGTAGTTTCGGCCATTTTAATTATTCTTGTTTTGGGAGGCGAATGGTTTTTGTCTTTGTTTGGAGATTCCTTTAAAGAAGGTTATAATGTCCTATGTGTTTTGTGTCTTGCTAAGTTTATTCATGTTTTTACAGGACCTGTTAATTATCTTCTTATGATGGTGGATTTTGAAAAAGAAGCAGCATGGACTCTTTTGGCAAGTGTAATAATTACAATAATACTTCATGTTTTATGGATTCCCCAAAATGGAATTGTTGGGGCTGCGTTTGCTACTCTGGTCGGCTTGTTTTGCTTTGAAATATTAGTTGGCTACATTTCCTACAAAAAAGCAGGCATCACACCTACAATCTTAGGGGCCTTTTTTGCTGGAAAGAATAATTGTTCTGAATAATTCTGTTAACTTTAGCATAATAATTTAAAATGCTTTAATAGTAAATGTCATTATGGAATTGGTACAAGTAATATTGTGGTTATTGTTTGGATTTTTAATATTGATAAAAGGTGCAGACTTTTTGGTTGAAGGAGCTTCGGCAGTAGCTAAAAGATTTAATATTTCTGATATGATAATAGGGTTAACAATTGTGTCTTTTGGCACTTCTGCCCCTGAGTTAGTCGTTAATATTCAAGCAGCTGTTAATGGTGAAAATGAAGTCATATTAGGCAATATATTAGGATCAAACATTTTTAATACTTGTTTAATTTTAGGTGTAGCTGGACTTATTTATCCACTTGTCGTACATAAAGAAACAATGTTGAAAGAATTCCCATTTTCTGTATTGATTATCATTTTGCTTTTCTTTCTTGCAAATGATGCTATGTTTATTGGAGGAGACAATTTTCTTTCTAAATTTGATGGTATAATATTTTTAATACTTTTTTTCTGTTTTTTGTGTTATGTGTATTCAAGTGCCAAAGCAAGTATTGCAAAATCTGGCGAGGAGGATGCCGAAAAAATCAAATCACTCTCATTACCCAATAGTGTTATCTATATTGCTGGAGGTATGTTGGGTTTGGTATATGGTGGAGAATTGGTATTAGAAAATGCTGTATTTCTAGCAGAAGAATTTGGAATGACTAAGCGCGTGATTGGACTGACTGTTGTTGCTATCGGGACTTCTTTACCTGAGTTAGCTACTTCAGTAGTTGCCGCCATGAAAAAAAACAGTGATATTGCCATTGGAAATGTTATAGGGTCTAATATTTTTAATATTCTATTAGTACTTGGGTTTAGTGCTGCTGTATCACCTCATCCTATACATTATGACGTGGCTTCAAACTTTGATGTATACTTTTTATTTATTTCAACAGTCGCTTTAAGTGTATTCTTGTTTACAGGGACTAAGGGCAAAATTAACAAAGCAGGTGCTATGACCTATTTTATAGATAGGTGGCAAGCAGGTATTTTATTTTCGGCTGTAATTGGATACTTAGCGTTTTTATTAATGATGTGATATTTTTTACCAATGATTTTTTTTAAATGTTTGGTTTAAATTGTATTGTAAACAAACTCCTATCCCTGAAGATCCATATGGTTTAAGGCTTATTTTCTGCCAATGTTCATCCAGCCGATTGCTATTCTTTGCATGTAGTGCAAATTCTATAAAATCAAATAATAATAGAAAACTGCCTTGCATAATAAACGAGTCTCCATATCCAAGTAGCCTGTCCTCAATAGACTTGTTATGGCTGTTGTTATGACCGATCTCCCGCATCAGAAATCCTGCAGTTATATATGTGAAATCCAAAATACCATTTACCAGAAAAAGTGTTTTTACCTTTTGTGTTTCTTTTACAGTTTTTTCAAAACTCAATCCCCCGGGTTTGGCTTTAATGGCATTGATCAAACCAGGTATTGCGATTCCTAAATTAATAACATTAAAGTAAACATTCATCTCGTAAAAATGCTGCAGTTCTCCGGCAGTTGTCAAAACACCTGCAGTGCCAACAGCAAGATTCGCAACCGTCCATCCCGAGAAAGCGACCATTCCATTTAAAGTATGTTTACATCGTGTTTCATTGATTTGATCAAGAGATGCCTGAGCACTTATAAGGGAGGGTGAAAACCACAACAGAATAAGGAAGAATACACGTTTCATGTTCAGAATAATTTATAATTAAGACAAAATACTATCCTAAATTGCCAATTTTGTTAGATAAATACAAATTGAATGTCTAGATAATACGAAAAATCACTTCTGATATATACCATTCTTTTGCATATTAATACTATAGTAGCTATTGTATTTAATTCTTCAGTTTTTTATAACTGAAAGTTTTTTAAGTGCTAGTTTTTGGTTTCAAAAATATTTTATTTTTACAAATAAATCTAAATATTCAGGCTACATAATTTACTTCTTTTAGTGTTAAAACGACTTTTTGATATAAAATCCATGAACTATTAATACATTATTCGATAATTTAGGTTTTAATAAGCTATTTTAGTGTTATAGTATTGAATAATTGAAGATGTTATGGCAAACGAATGGAATTTAGGCGAAAAAAAACGGGACCTGCGTAAAGAAACAGAGACAGCAGTAATCGTTGGGATTGTTTTTCCAAATCAATCCGTTGAAAAGGTTGAGGAATATATGGATGAACTGGACTTTTTGGCTGAAACAGCAGGCGCTGTTGTCAAAAAACGGTTCATGCAAAAATTGAACAACCCTAATAACCGTACCTTTGTCGGTAAGGGCAAGGCAGAGGAGATTACGGAATATGTAGCATCAAATAATATAGATATAGTCATCTTTGATGATGATCTCTCAGCGAAGCAAGCGGGCGTTTTAGAGGAAATGATGAAAATAAAGATCCTGGATCGAAGCACATTGATCCTCGATATTTTTGCGGGCAGGGCACAAACGGCACAGGCAAAGGCGCAGGTAGAATTGGCTCAGATGCAGTATATGCTGCCTCGATTAAAAGGAATGTGGGATCACCTGGAGCGCCAAAAAGGTGGTATTGGAATGAGGGGCCCCGGTGAGAAAGAAATTGAAACGGACAGACGTATTGTTCGTGACAAGATCTCTTTACTAAAAAAACGTCTTGAAAAAATTGACCTTCAGGCAAGAACCCAACGAAAGAACAGAGGAGACATGATCCGTGTATCCCTCGTAGGATATACCAATGTAGGTAAATCTACCATAATGAATGTTGTTGGTAAAACCAACGTGTTGGCAGCTGATAAATTATTTGCGACCCTAGACACAACAGTACGTAAAGTAGTAATAGACAGAATGCCCTTCCTTCTATCTGATACAGTGGGTTTTATTCGTAAATTGCCCCATCATTTAGTAGAGAGTTTTAAATCTACATTAGATGAAGTCCGTGAAAGTGATTTGTTAATACAGGTCATTGATATATCTCACCCTCAATATAAGGATCAGATAGAAGTAGTAATAAAGACCCTTAAGGACCTTGGAGCAGATAACATTCCCATGCTCTATCTTTTTAATAAAATGGATCTGTATAGAAAGAAATATTTGGACGAGTTTTTACACGAGGAAGAAAAGGTAAGTCTTGAGGATGAATTGACATCTTATTGGCAAATGCAAACAAAAGGAAATGCTTGTTTTATGACTGCTGTACATAAAGAAGGACTTCAGGAATTAAGAGAGAAACTTAAATCCCTTGTTCAAAATTTGTATGAAAATCGATATCCGTACAAAACCAGATTTTGGTAGATTAAAGATTTGATTTATGCGTTTTGTAATTTTGCTTTTAATTTTTGCAGTTAATGTTTGTGCACAACAACTCCCCAAAGGAATGTATCTGGAAAGTAGTTTCCTTTTTGGACAAGCAATTAAACATCGTTCTACAATAACTATGGATTTCCCTGGTTTTAGCTATGGGTCTGAATTGAACTTTGAAATGCAAACTTATGGTCTAAAACATTGGCATGAACGGTGTGGCTTCCCCAGGTGGGGAATTGCAGTTTCTTATCATCATTCAGGCAATGATGCTCAAATGGGGAGTTGCATAGCCGTTTTCCCAAATATTACTGTTGATTTTGTAAGAAGTAAAAACTTTCGTCTTTTTGGACGTCTTGGTCTAGGTCTTGGAATTGTAACAAGGCCTTTTAACCGTCAAACAAATCCTTTCAATAATATGGTAGGTTCCTACCTTAATAATAACACTTCCCTAAGGTTAGGAGTTGCCTGGAGATTCCATAGAAATTTTGAATTACGTCCTTCTGCCACTTTTACACATTTTTCTAATGCAGCTACATCATTGCCTAATTTAGGAATTAACATTCTCACTTTTCAGTTGGGTCTTTGTTACATGTATAATCCTATAGAAAAAGACAATTATGTTATACTAAGTAAGGAAGAAATCGTAGGTCGTAATAAAAGAATTCAGTTTTCTTATGTTGCTTCATTAGGATTTCGGGATTCTGAAACAAATAATGGCCCTAAATATCCTGTATGGCATACTTCTCTAGATGCTGGTTTATTTATTACAAAAAGTAATAGAATTAAGGCTGGAATTGAATATGATTACATTGGATCATCCTATGCATTTACTAAACATAATGGTGGATATGTTGGTCAAGATTTACATTGGCAAGCCAGTAGAATCTCTCTTTTTATAGCTGATGAAATGATGATTGGCAGATTCGCTCTATTGGCTCAAATAGGATTTTATTTAACTCAAAATATAGGTCAGCCATGGTTTATGTCTGTCCGGTTATCAGGGAGGTATTATTTTGTAGATCCATATTTAAATATAGTTGCACCCTTTGTTACCGTAACAATGAAGTCGCATAAAATAATTGCTGAATATTTTTCTATAGGTTTTGGCATGTCATTTTAACTTTCTAACTGATTTTTATAAACAATTCAATAAATGTATATTATGATTAAGTATGTCATTTGGATTTTGATGATTTTTATTAATAGTCTGGAGATAGTGAATGCTCAGGAGCCAGGTGGGAAGCAAAATCATTGGAAATTGGGAGGTGCAGTAGGAATGGATTTTGCACAGATGCTATTTGTTAATCCTAAATTTGGTGCAGGAGAAGATAAAATAGGAATTGGGGGTAATCTTAGTTTTTTTGCTAAATATAAACAGAATAGGCTCTCTTGGGATAATTTTTTAGGCTTAACTTTTGGTGTTCAGCGCCTTGGCTCTTTCAGGAGACAGATACCTTTCCAAAAATCAGTAGATGAACTTCGATTAACATCCAAGTTTGGATATAGTATAACTGATCAAAGTCCTTTTGGTTATGCTTTTGATGTTTTGTTTTTAAGCCAGATAACGCCTACATTTGAAGGTAATATATTGTCTCCTAATTCAGATTCAGTGACCTTGCCTATCGCACAATTTTGCTCGCCTGCTACATTAACATTGTCACCAGGTATTGGGTTTAAGAAAAAAACTAATTTAGGTGAGTTTCATGCACTTTTATCTCCTGCTTCTTTGAAATTAATTTTTGTAGCTAGTGATACAACGGCTAGGCTCGGGTTACATGGGAATCCATATAGTACAGGAGTTACAGAACAGGAGTTTATAGATACTTGGGGCGTTAGGCCCGATGGCCAGTTTGGCACTAATATTTTTTATGCTAAAAATTCTATTCAGTTTGGTGCAACCTTAAAAGCTGGATATTCTCATAAGTTTTTTAAATACAAGGAAGGTGAAAAAGATAAATTTAGATTGGTGCTTGCAACAACCCTTAATTTATATTCTAATTACATGAGGATGCCTCAACATATTGATGTTGAGTGGATCACAAATGTAGATTTGATGCTTTTTAAAGGCCTGTCAATTTCGTTGATGACCAATCTTTTCTGGGATTATGATGTTTTGGTCCAGGTTGATGAAGATGGTGATATTACTACAGGAGTGAATGGTTATGAAAGTCAGGGGCGGAGGGTATCCTTTATGCAATCTTTATTAATCAAATATAATTTTTTGTTTTGATTTAGCTTATACTTTTTTAACAACTTAAATATTATTTTATTTCATGCGCAAAATATCAGCTGATTTTGTTTATACTATTGATGAGAACCCAATTGAAAATGGAGTTGTAATTGTAAATAATTCCGGAAAGGTATTGGGTGTAGACATTCGTTCAAATCATCAAAAATCTGAATTAGAAATTTATGAAGGGATTATAATTCCAGGGTTTGTAAATACCCATTGTCACTTAGAACTTTCGCATATGAAAGGTAAGGTAGATACCGGGACAGGCTTAATCCCATTTATTACTGAAGTAGTTCAACAACGCAGCTCGGATGAGCAAGTAATCCATGAGGCTATAGTAGTCGCAGAGAGAGAGATGTTGGATGCAGGAATTGTTGCCGTTGGTGATATTTCCAATGTAATAGACACATTTGCTGTAAAAGCAGAAAATAAACTTAGGTATTCTACTTTTATAGAATTTTTTGATTTTTTGCAAAACACTAATGCTCAATCAGAATTTAAAAAATATAAGGAGGTCTATGAAAAATTGAATTTGCCTAGTGGCCATAAAAAAAGTTGTGTTCCACACGCGCCATATTCTGTTTCTGCCAATTTATTTGAGCTTATTAATGAAGTGAATTTAGAATTTAATTCCACGATAAGTATTCATAACCAGGAAACAGTTCCTGAAAACCAATTGTTCCTTGACAAATCGGGAGATTTTATTGACTTTTATTCAAGGTTTGGGATTTCTTTAAATGATTTTGAACCCAATAAAAAACCCTCTATTCACTATGCTTTGCAACACATGAACCCACGACTAAAAACTTTATTCGTACATAATACTATAAGCACGTCTGAAGATATTCAAGTTGCTCAAACGTGGGGAAGTGATGTTTTTTGGGCGACTTGTCCTAATGCCAATTTATACATTGAAAATAACTTGCCGGATTATAAAGCATTTATAGATAATGATGCACAAATGACAATTGGTACAGATAGTTTGACTTCTAATTGGCAATTGTCTATATTGGAAGAAATGAAAACAATTGCAAAGTATCAATCTTATGTTCCTTTTCAGACTTTATTGCAATGGGCAACATTAAATGGAGCAAGAGCTTTGGGCTTTGATGATGAATTAGGTAGTATAACGATTGGTAAAACTTGTGGACTCAATTTGTTATATAATTTGAATCATAAAGGTGAACTTGGACCGGCTACACAAGTAAAAAGGTTAATTTAGAATTAAAATTTTTATTGGTATATAACTGAAATCTGAATTTTTTGATGAAAAAGAAACTATTATGAAAAAATCGTTATCAGTATTGGTGTGTATATGTAGCTATCTTTCCTTGCTTGGTCAACGATCTACCTCTGCGCCTTTGAATGACCAGAACCATTATCTCTATGATCGCTTAGAAATTAAAACTGGACATTTTGGAGGAATTCATTCTGTTTTTAAACCATTGATGAGAAGAGATATAAGATATTACCAGGATAGCCTAGTAAGAGAGGATTACTGGTTAGGTAATAAACGTCGACAAACTGATTATGAATACTTGCGTAATGATAACAATGACGAAGATTCCACAGTGAATAGCAGAAAGCCATTTATGAAGTTTTTGTACCCCAAAAGGAATAAATCATTTCTTAGGCATTTTTATAGGACACCGGCCCACTTATTAGAAGCGCGTGTAAAAAACTTTTATGTTTGTATAGACCCTATTATTCATTTTAAAGGTGCTTATGAACGCTTTAATGGAGAAAATAAATTAGTTTTTATAAATAGGCGCGGAGCTTCTGTTCGAGGGAATATTGGAGAAAGAGTATATTTTTATACTGATATTATTGAAAGCCAAGCAGCGTTTCCTCAATATGTTCAAAACAGAATAAATCGAGATTTTGCAGTGCCTGGTGCAGGACGTTTTAAGCAGTATGATAGTAATTTTAGCCCAGGAATAGATACTATTGGAGTTGATTATATTTTGTCTACTGGATATATTGGGATTGAACTGATGAAAGATCATATTGGGGTTCAATTTGGTCATGGCAAGAATTTTATTGGTGACGGTTATAGATCTTTATTCTTGTCAGATTATTCAAATAACTATTTTTATTTAAAGATCAATACTAGGATATGGAAGATACATTATCAAAATATTTTTGCAGAATTGACTCAAAATTATGGTCAGACACATTATGCTTTTGATTTAGCTTTGCCCAAAAAATATATGGCAGCACATCACTTAAGTATTAATGTTTTAAAAAATCTCAATATAGGCTTTTTTGAAGCAGTTATTTTTAGTAGAGGTGGCCAGATGGACTTGCAGTATCTTAATCCTATCATATTTTATAGGACCGTTGAACAAGCGGTTGGAAGTCCTGATAATGTTGTTCTTGGTTTAAATTGGAAATGGAACTTTCTTAAAAGATTTTCTTTTTATGGTCAATTTATATTGGATGAACTTTCTGTGGGCGATTTGATAGATTTAGGAGTAAGTTGGTGGGGCAATAAGTTTGCTTTACAGACGGGGTTAAAATATATTGATGTCTTTAGTGTAGACCACCTTGACTTACAAGTCGAATTTAATATGGCGCGGCCGTATATTTATAGTTTTAGGGATAGCTCAGCAAATTTCACTCATTACAATCAGCCGCTTGCACATCCTTTAGGATCTAATTTTTTTGAGTGGATTGGCATTTTAAATTATCAGCCATTGCCTCGGATGAATATTAGGGCTCAAGTTAATTATGCAATATATGGACAGGATTCTTTAGGGTCGAATTGGGGCACTAATCCTAATATTGGATATAATTCAAGAATGCAGGAAGTTGGTAATTATATAGGCCAGGGTGTGCAAACAAATTTGTTGATTTTGCAATTGAAATGGTCTTATCAATTTCGCCATAACATGTTTGCTGATTTGCAATTCATGTATCGAAAAGAGGACGCTGTAGTAGATAACTTAGATAATCAAACTATTATGATTGGTCTTGGCCTTAGATGGAATATCAGTGAGAAAAATCAGGATTGGTAATCGAAAAAAGGTATATTAGTTGGGTTTAATTATTGTAGGAGGTGTAGATGTTTTCTTATCTAACTTCTTTATTTTTTCACGTATTTCTTTTGATTCTTCGATCCTGTCAAGTTTTTTTAAAATTGCCGCAAGAGTTTTGAGGTACTTTGGGTTGTAGTCAATATTAGTGGCTTGTCTTGCCCAGTTTTCTGCCTTTTCTAATAGTTGTTTTTCAGAAGTTTTCATAAAAACCGAATAAGCATATTCGTTCATTTTTTTGGCATCTTTTCTTGCGTATTTTTTTAAATATTTCTCTGCCAAGGCAACATAATTAGGTATGTCCTTTATTCCTGCGTTGTACTTCATGTCCGCTAAAAAACAGTATTCTTTAAAAAACTTAGGATTGGCAGATTTCATTTTTTGCTTTGCATCTTCAACAAGGCTTTTAACATTAAATTCAACGGCCTTGTCAACAGTTGCATCACATGCGGTACGGACTTTTTCTTTGAACGCAATTTCAGACTTTAAGTCTATAATAAGAGTTTTATTCTGTATGGCAAGGTCAAATATTCGCGAATCTGCTTCATTTGAAAAATCAAAAAGGAATTCTAAATTTTCTTTATTTGATAAGTTTTTTTGAGTTTTAATATACTCATTTGCAATTTTCATATGTGGTTTAAAACAATTAAGTAAAGAATAGGCATATGCCCGTAAAAGTTCCGGGCTGCGATCTCCTGACTCATATTTTTTTTGGTATTCTCCTGAATTGTCATTTTTGCCGAGGGCGACCTTTCCTAATCCTATGAACTGATCAATGGGTTTTCCTCCTTTCGATACATGCACAACTTTTCCTTTGTCATCTAAAAAAAGTAAAGTGGGAAATGAAGACACTCTGTATTTTTTTCCCAATTCAGGTCCCTCGCCTTTTTCCATATCTACTTTCATATTAATAAAGTATTTGTTATAAAAATCCCCTACTTTTTTGTCTGTAAATACGTTTTTAGCCATTCGTTTACATGGCCCACACCAAGATGTATAGGCATCCATGAATATAATTTTGTGTTCCTTGGCTGCCAATGCTTTGGCTTCTTTAAAGGTGCCTTTAAAAAAATTAATGCCATCTTCTGCAAAAGAGAATTGCAAACAAAACAATAAAAGGAAGCATGTTTTAAGTAATTGCATTATATATAATTGTGTTTTTAAAATAGAGAAATTATTTATTTCGTTTTGGTATTCATGGGTTTATAACTGAATATCCAAATAAAAGTACGAAAAACTGGGATATAGGTTCCAATTAAATTAGATTTTATTGTTTATTTAAGAACTTTTAAAATCCTTTTTGCTTTGTTTTGGAGAATTTATTATTTTTGAAACTTGATTGCTTTTAATGAATAATATTAATTAATTATTAATAATAAAAATACTATTGATATGAGTTTGACAGATCTTATAAACGTGGGCATTAAAGATGCCATGAAGGAAAAAAATGAAGCTAGAAAGCGTACATTGCGAGCAATTAAAGCTCAATTACTATTGTTAAAAACCAGTGGGAATGATGTTGAGATTACTGAAACTCAAGAAATAAAACTATTGCAGAAAATGGTTAAAGAGCGTCAAGATTCTTATTCTATTTATATTCAACAAAAACGCGATGATCTTGCAAAGCCAGAAAAAGAAGAAATGGATATTATTAAGGAATTTCTGCCTCAGCAAATGAGCGAGGGAGAATTAACAGCTGCTTTAAAAGGTATTATTGCTCAAACGGGAGCATCCTCTATGAAGGACATGGGAAAAGTAATGGGAATGGCAAGTAAAGAATTTGCTGGTAAGGCAGATGGTAAAATGATATCTTCAATCGTGAAAAGCTTATTAGCATAAAAAATATAATTTTTTGAATTTAAGAACGGGTTTGCCTGCCAAAGCAAATCCGTTCTTTTGTTTAACATGGAGCGCACATGAAAATTTAACGAATTGAAACTTTTATGCTATAGTGCTTCGTATTAAGACTATATACACTTAAGGCTACTTTTTCTGTTTTAACAATATTTTTATGATAGTATTGGATGAAAATTTAATTTTAGCGGTAAAACAACAAAATGGTATTAATTCAAGTCGTTTGAGTTATATTAAGCGTCTTAAATGGAATATATTTTTGAATCTATTTTGGGTTGTCGGTTTGATTTCTTTTATTTTGTATTTGGTCTATCTCTTTTTTCCCTTAAATGTCTTAAGTGGTTGGCCAATTTATCTGATACTATTTTTTTGCTTGTTTTTTTTACATGAAACTATAAAAAAGGTCATGAAGTTTTTTAAAGAACTTAAATCACCTACTATACGCATAGAGGAAGATCTTTTTTTGGCTTTAAAGCCTTTCAACAAATCAAAAGGTTGGGAGCAATATTATGTTGAATTAGAACAGTTGGGAGATTGTGCTATAGAACAAGGGAAATTAAGGTCTTTGCCTTGTAGGACTCCGATATATATCATAAAATGGGGGGATTCTGATAAAATTGTAGAAATTTATACCAAAGAAGAAATACAAATTAATTAGATTTTTCAGGTTTTAGTCTTATGTTCAATGTGGAGCATAAATAATTATAAAGAGTATGGCAATAGATGCAATAGATATATTTTTTATAGTAATGGCTTCTTTTGGCCTTTATTTTGGCTATACTTTTGGTTTGATGAAAGTGCTCCTTTGGGGAGTTTCATTAGCGCTAGCTGCTTTTGTAGCTATGATCTTTTCTCCTTTGATTACCGATTTTGTTAATGATACATTTAATCTTGAATCTGTCTGGTTGCCATTTGTTGGTTTTTTTGTTACTACCTTTGTAATCCTTTTGTTCATCAGAATTTTGACAAAAATTATTGAAGAGGCCGTAGAAGATAAACGTGGTAATTTCCTTAGCCAACTTGTTGGCGCTTTTGGGATGAGTTTCTTTTTTACCTTGTTATACTGCGTTTTAATAACCTTTTTTGGGCAGGCTGGAGTAATTAGTCTAGTGTTAAATGATGATGTTTTAGTTTCTAAATCAGATAAATTTTTGCGTATGGGAGTTTCTGGTGGTGCTGAAGATACAGTAGATCCTATCATTGTAGAAATCCAGGGAGATGATACGCTATACAAGTTTTTCGGAGATTTGAAATTTGGTATTGATAAACATCGCACTTATTTTGGGGGTGTTGATAATGAGTTTGATATATCACAATCAGATATAATACGCTTTAAGTCCAATGCCCGAATGTCTATTTACCAGGGAACTGTAGAAAAAGAGGAGTTATGTTTTTGTGATAGCACTATTTTAGTATGTTTAAAAAAAGATTCTATTCTCTTTAAATGTTTAGATCAATTTCCTTCTTCTCAAAGAAGGGGGTCTTTTCTTTATCAATATATTCAAGTTGTGCCTAGAAAGTGTTCGCAGCTGATTCAAGGATTAGCTCCATTTGTAAATGATTTTTTTGAATATATGCGCGTTGCATTAGATCGGTTAGGTGATCGCAAAAATATGAAGTAAAAAATCAGAAAAAAATGGGTAAATCAAAGCAACAAAATAATTTGGAAATACTTATACTGGATAATTACGACTCCTTTACCTATAATTTATATGATTATTTTGGACAGCTTGGCGTTTCTTGTACGGTTATAAGAAATGATAAAATTACTATTTCTGAAATCCATGAACAAAAATTTGACGGAGTTGTTATTTCTCCTGGACCTAAACGCCCCAAAGATTCGGGCATTTTAATGGAACTTATACATATTTTACATTTAAATATACCAATTTTGGGCGTTTGTTTGGGAATGCATGCGCTTGGGGAGTATTTTGGCGCGAAACTTGTACATGCTTTTATACCAATGCACGGCAAAACTTCTTTAGTGTATCACAATATGCATGGATTGTTTAATGATATCGATAGTCCAACAGAAGTAATGAGGTATCATTCGCTTATACTTAAAGAGTTGCCCGATTGCTTAGAGCCTATGGCATGGACAAAAGAAGGAGAGTTAATGGCTTTTCAACATAGATTATTGCCTCTTTGGGCTGTTCAATTTCATCCGGAGTCTATTTTGACTAAAGATGGCCTTGGAATATTAAATAATTGGGTGAAAACTTGCTTCAGAAGTGAAATAGTATTAAAATAGTCTTAAAGTTCTTTATTGATGCTTATTTTTTTTGCTTCTTGCGTTGTATTAATTATAGACACTGATTTTTAATTTGCTTTTTTGAAATTTATTAAAACAGTAAAACCCTAAAGATATGTACGCATCAGAATTAATATCCTATTCAGTCCCACCTCTCAAGTTGTCAGACACAGGAGTTAAAGCACTCTTGTGGATGAATGACTTTCATGTGAGACATTTACCAGTCATTAATGATGGTAAATTATTGGGTATTTTGTCTGAAGATGAAGTCTTGAATTTTCTTGTAGCTGAATCTACGATTAAAGAAAGTAAACCTGTTTTATTGCACAAGTTTGTGCCAGCTCAGCAACATTTATACGATATTATGAAGTTGGTAGTTAACTTCAACCTTACTATTATTCCTGTTATAAATAACGAAGAGGAATATATGGGCTTAATAACTATTGAAGATTTGATTAAGAAGTTAGCTGATACAGGTTCTATTACTCATCCTGGTGGAGTTTTGGTTCTTGAAATGGGCTTAAGGGATTATTCTTTGTCTGAAATTTCACGAATTATAGAAATGGAAAATGCTACAATTCTAAGTAGTTTTATATCATCACCATATGGAAATGATTCTATCGAATTAACACTAAAGCTTAACAAAGAAGATCTTAAGCATATAGTAGCTACTTTGGAGCGCTTTAATTATACGGTAAAATCTTCTTTCTATGAATCCGAATTTATTGACACATTGAATGATAGATATGAAAGCCTAATGCGTTTTTTAGATGTTTAATTAATTAAGTTTGCGTGTTCTTAGTCTTGATTCTTTTTAAATATAATAATGCCATTCCGAATGTTTTGTTGTGAATGGTTTTTTTTATGTTAGGTTTTCTGGAGTGAATCTATTTAAATTCAATCTTGATTCTAGGTTTTTGATTTGTATATTTATACTATAAAATCTATACATATTGTTACCTTTGGAGGTGTTCTTGCTTAAAAAGGAATATGATTCCCATTTATCATTTAGAATAAATAATAGTTGCCGTGAATAAACTGTATTTATTTGCTTTTTGCTTAATTTTTCAATTTAGTTGTTCAGCACCTCCTCTTTCTGGAGAAGGTCAACGAATTACTTATGAGAAAGTAGTTTTAGTTTCAGAAGCTAAACCTAAAAATGTTATTTTGCTTATAGGAGATGGTATGGGATTGACACATGTTACCGCAGGGTCTATTGTAAAAAAAACACCCCTTGCGTTAGAAAATTTCAGGCATATAGGGTTGGTTAAAACTTATTCTACAAAATTAATTACTGACAGTGCCGCTGGCGCAACCGCTATGGCTACAGGAAAGAAGACGTATAATGGTGCTATATCTATGGATATACATCAGGAAAAGCTAAAAACTATTTTAGAATATGCAGAAGATAATAATTGGTTAACGGGTGTAGTTACAACTTCTACAGTTACGCATGCTACTCCGGCTTGTTTTTATGGCCATCAACCTACTAGAAGTAATGTTAATAGAGCCTTGGCCGCTGAATTTTTGACCAAGGATATTGAGGTGCTTATGGGCGGTGGGTGGAATTATTTTAAAGATGGTCCTGATGGAAGAGATTTGATCGAAGAAGCTGTAGCTAAAGGATATTTTGTCACAGATACTATTGTAGAAGGAGACCAATATTTGCCTGAACGTATGATTTGTCTTATTTCTCCAATGTTGCCACCTAGACTCGCAGAAAGGGGGGATTTCCTTCCTTTGGCTACTAAAAAATCAATTGACATATTAAGTCACAATAATTCTTCCTTTTTTCTTGTTGGAGAAAGTGCTCAAATTGATTGGGGAGGACATGAAAATAAATCCGACTATATTGTCGAGGAAATGTTGGATTTTGACAGGTCGATACAAATAGCACTTGATTTTGCTAAAAAAGACGGTAATACACTCGTAGTGGTCACTGCCGATCATGAGACTGGTGGTTATAGTATTAATCAGGGTGATTTAAAAGATGGATCAATAGAAACTGGATTCACAACAGATTACCATACTGCTTCAATGGTTCCTGTGTTTGCATATGGCCCAGGCGCTGAGTCTTTTGCTGGGATAATGGATAACACTGAAATTTTTTATAAGTTGAAGTACCTTATGAATCTTTAGTATTAATTAATTTTTGACTTTTTATGAATATATAATAAGGACTTTCAATGAACTAAAATTCTCTTTTTTGGCCTCTATGTTTCTTTTTATCATTACTTTTGTGTTTTGATCTTAGAATTTAAATTATGAGTTACATTTTAAAAATTGGTTTTTTTTTAATTCTTTTTATATCAATAATGCCAAATCTGTTTGCTCAGGATGAAGGCATCCTGCATATTAATGAAACGATTTCTATAAGGGAATTGCTAGACCATCGAAAATCTCTCAATTTTCAGCGCGATCGTAAACTTAAAGTTTGGTCTGTTCAGTTATTGTTGAGTAGAGATAAGTATCTTGCAACTAAAAAAGTTTCAGAGATAAAAAAACGGCTAAAATATGTCACATCTAAGATTGATTGGTTTTATGAGGCGCCATATTATCGCATTTATGCCGGTGGTTTTTATACGAAGCTCGATGCTATTACCCTTTTAAATCAAGTTTTAGAATCATATCCAAATGCAATTGTTTTCAAGAACACAGAAGCTAAGCCATCTGACATGTAATATCCTTTTTTAGCTTTAATCCGTTCATACACATTCCATTGAGATAAAGGAATTTTTTGATGTTTTTGGTGCTGGAAAAAACTTTTAAATTTTTTCTAACAAAAAGCTCAAAAAAGTTTGGAGAATAAAAAAGGCATTGTAGATTTGTAGCCGCTCCAAAATGAAGTAAACACTACATTGGCGTAGGAATTTTGTCAGGAATAGAAATATTTGAAAGAAAAGCCTGAAAAAGTTTTGCGGATAAAAAAATAAGTAAGACATTTGCAACCGCCTTAGGATATAAGGCATTAAAAAAAAGATAAAAAGTTCTTGGAAGCAAGGGCTTAGACCGGGAAGAATTTCTGGTCGGAAAAAGTTAATTGAAACTGCAGGTTAATTAGGTAAGCAAGCGTAAAGTTTGAAGAGAACGAATGTGAAAAAAAAGTCTGTATTTTGACAGGAACCTTTAACTAGGGGAATAGAACGGTACAGCAACAAAACTAGAAATAGTATGGAGAGTTTGATCCTGGCTCAGGATGAACGCTAGCGGCAGGCTTAATACATGCAAGTCGAACGGCAGCGGCACCTTCGGGTGGCCGGCGAGTGGCGCACGGGTGAGTAACGCGTACAAAACCTACCTTTTACTGGGGGAAAGTCGCTGGAAACGGCGAAT
>JAKVCV010000010.1 GCA_022448945.1 Saprospiraceae bacterium | reverse complement strand
ATTGATAAATTTAAAGGTTTCTAAATCAATAGAATAGCATAGAATAATCTTTCGAAGTATCCTTGATTGGAACTATACATTCTTTTATAAATATATGCATAATATCATCCTGTTTTTTACAATCCTTTTTTATTGATACATAACTTTAACACTGGTAAAAAATATCTTATATTTGCTAAGTATAGTATTAGGACCAATGGATATAATTTATTTATTGTTTTATACTGATAAGTTGTATTAAAAGTAATTTTAATTTATACTTTGGGTTGGTTTTTGCAGTATCCTAAAAATAACCATCTTTATAAAGTTTTAACCAAATTGGTACAAAGCAGTTTCTCAACAAAGAGCATTACCAATATCAATATAATGAAAGGACGTTTTTTCTTATCAATATTATTTGTATTTATTCCGTTTTTTATTTGGGCTACTCACAATAGGTCTGGTGAAATGACATATCGTCAAACTGGACAAAGTACTATAGAATTGACCATTATTACTTATACAAAAATAAGTGGTCAAAGTAGTCAAGCAGATCGAGACCGCTTAGATGTCGATTGGGGAGACGGGTCTCCTATTGAAGAAGTATTAAGAACAAGTATAGTATTGGTATTTAATGATATNCANCAAAATATATATGTTGGGACACATANCTATCCTGGTGCGAACCCTTTTCCAGGCCAACCATATGTTGTTTCNATGCAAGACCCTAATCGTAACGATAATATTTTGAATATAAATGGAGGCGCATCTATAAGTGTCCCTTTTTATTTNCAAACTGAAGTTTTTTTATTTAACCCTACCTTTTTTGGTTTCAATAGTTCTCCTGTTTTGTTAGAACCACCTATTGATTTTGGTGTTGTTGGTCAAGTTTTCCAACATACACCGAATGGTTATGATCCAGATGGTGATAGTATAGCATATGAACTGGTAACGCCTATGAGTGACCGGGGTGTAGTTGTTCCTGGATATCAATTGGTTACAGATATTCAGCCTGGTGCAAACAATCAATTTACCTTTGATGTGAATACAGGTTTGTTTACCTGGAATACTCCACAGAAAGCAGGTGAATATAACATTGCTATTCTTGTAAAATCTTATAGGAATGGCCAATATCTTGGTGGTATACTTAGAGATATACAGATAAAAATTGAGAACGCCTTAAATACGCCCCCTGAACTAGTTATTCCTCAAGAAATTTGTGTAGAAGCAGGTGCACTTATAGAATTTGATGTTGAAACATATGATATTGATATCCCATTGCAAATTGTTACTTTAACTGCAACTGGAGGGCCATTAGACCCATCAATTATTTCACCAGCTACATTTAGTAATGTATCAGGAACTGCGCCACCTTTTTCACCTTTAACCAGTAGATTCAGATGGCAAACTGTTTGTGAACATGTTCAAGATCAATCATGGCAGGTTGTTTTTAAGGCAAAAGATAATTATACACAAGGTGGCATTAATGCTTCTCTCGCTACTTTTAAAGTATTACAGATTAAAATTATTGCTCCACCACCACAAAATCTTCAAGCAACGGTAACCAATAACGAGGCCCGTTTGAATTGGGATGCTCCTTATGTATGTGATAATGCTGTTAATTTTTTAGGATTCACTGTTTGGCGTAAAGATGGGTGTGATAATTTTATTCCTGATACTTGTGAGATAGGC
>JAKVCV010000001.1:585149-725752 GCA_022448945.1 Saprospiraceae bacterium | reverse complement strand
TTCATCTTTATCAGAGATTACAATACCTGCAATAGCTGTAGAAGCTGGTGCACTTGTAGAAGATCCGGTAAATAAGGCCCTTACATTTGCTATAGGCATTGTTGTTGTTGGACCACCACCGCTACCACCACTGATGTTAACGTCAGATGTATTGCGCAATTTTAATTGTAGTCCACCATAATCATCAACCACTGCTGTTACATCACCCGTGCCTGAAGGTATTGGATCAGAACTAAAGTTTGAGAAAACATTAAACAGGGAAACAGAACCAGTAGCATCATTCAACATAACATTAAAATCAGCATAGGTTGTTCCACCACTTATGTTTGAATTCTGAACATTGATCAATGTAGATTCCCAAGCATTGGCATTATTGATAATATCATCTACTGTTGCTACTCTTGGAGATATTGAGTTACCTGTTGAAAGTAATGTTGCATTTGAATTGGGGACTCCATTTACTTGCAACAAGCCATTATCTTCATCGATCGTTTGATTGGAAATATTCACTTCAACCTCATCACCCATATTGAACGTATGACTACTATTGAATACTACCTGAATACCAGATCCGCCTGATTCCTGTATGATCATCTTTTCTGAATACCAGTTTCCTCCGGCAAGATCTGAAATAACAATGCCGACAATTTTTGTAGTATCCGGAGCTGTAGTAGCACTCCCTGTAAATAAATTACGGGCATCCTGAATGGATATTTGGTTCAGATTAGTATTTCCTGTTCCACCACCGCTACCGCCGCCAATGTTAACATCAAATGTATTGCGAATATTTATTTGAATTCCATTATAATCACCTACAATACCAGTAACATCACCCGTTCCAGTAGGAAGTGATACAGAAGCAAATGATGAAAACCCACTGAACATTGAAATAGATCCAGTAGGATCGTTTAATAAAACACCGAAATCACCGTAAGTTGTACCACCGCTTAGATTGGCATTTTCTACATTGATCAATGTAGATTCCCAGGTGTTGGCATTTGTTAGAATATCTGAAACTGTAGCAACCCTAGGATTAATTGAAATATTAGTTGGATTGGGTAGATTAGTTGCCCTGCAAGCTGGCAAATTATTAACCTGCAAAAGCCCATTGTACTCTTCCAAAGTACCTCCTCCAACTTTAATTTCAATATAATCATTCATAACGAAATTATGATCTTCAGTAAATCTAACCGTAATTCCTGAACCATTGGGTTCCTGAATTACTAGATTTTGACTTTGCCACTGACCACCACTTGCTTCTGAGATAACAATTCCTTTAATTTTACCTGTTGCAGATGTAGGTGGCCCAGAAAATTGTCCTCTCAATGCAGCAATACTAACATCAGCATAACTTGCCAAAGGTGTACAACGTGTTTGAGTCATACTACTTACATCAGATGGGTCACGTATAAATAATTGAGCCGTTCCACCAAAAGAATTAAATACAGCAATTATAGAACCATTTTGAGAAGGCATCAATTCACCTGCGAAATCAGCATAACCACTGTTTCTTACAATTAACATTGCACCTGTTGCACAATCTGTCAATTCAGCGTTTTTACTTTCCTGGGTTGACGGATTCGCATAAGTGCCACCAGCAAAACAATCTGCAAATTCAACATTATCAAGTTGAATTAATGTATGGTAATCACTAGGAGAAAGTGTCATTAAGGTCTTAACAGTTGGAGCAAGAGGTTGATTATATTCACCTCCAATAATAAACTGCTTATAGGTGGACTGTGGTATTCTGGAGTCATTGGTATTACTACTCCCTATTAGTGCGGGGACATCACCATCCTGCCAGATATACAGCCCATCACATTTTACCCATACCTTACGCCCGATAGGAAAATCTGTATTAATTTCATAAGCATCAATATCAATACGAATGCCTCCTGTAGAATCCTGTATAACCAATTGTTTATAGAAGTTGCCGGATTTATCATCAGCAATAACAGTAGCTTCTAAGATCTGAGAACCCAATGCTACAGGAGTTGTTGATGCCAAAGCAATAATACTTTCAATAGTAGCATTTGATTCTAAATTTGGTAACGCACTAATAGGTGGTTCATCAAATTCCTTTTTACAAGCACTGAATACAAGTAAAGTCACTAAAAATAAAAAAGAGGAAAAATTAAATATTCTAGCTTTCATGATGCTATAAATTATAGGTTTAAATTACTTAGGTTGCTTAAACAACTTTTAGTTTATTTTATTTTCAATTAATAATTAAAATCAAATTCTGAATGTCAAACTGATCATATAGTTCGTACCATAAGCATAATAATACTTGGGTGGAAACTTATCTACATTTTTTTCTTGATAGTCAAATCGGAACTGTTCAAATCCACTGGTTTGCATATTTGTATTATTTAAAACATTACTAATTCCAAAACCAAGGATGAAAAAGCAATTCTTAATCTTCCAGGATTTACGAATATATATATCTGCCATAAAGTTGCCTGACATTTGTTCCTGATACAAAATATCCTGCCAAAGATCAGAATCAGGTGTAACTGCTTCTTCCACATGTTCCGGGTTGACACCGGTTTGGGTAACAGCCTGTACGGTTCTGCGATCAAAATTGATATCAACATAAGCCCCGTGTGTATAACTGAAATTAAATGAAAACATCCAGTATTTAGGTGCTCGGTACCACAAGCCTACATTAAAGGCCATTTGTGGTGTATTCGGTATATAGAAGTTTTTAATGTAAATTTTTTCCACTAATGGTTCTGAAGGATCATTATCCATATAAAGATATTTCGTTGGTCTTGATGTATAAATATATTCTCCAATGGCTGCTGCTGCACTTATAGACACATTACCATTTAAATTTATCTCTCCGGCAAGTTCAATCCCTACATGTTGCTTATCAATTCCCTTCATTATATAATTAACAAAAGAAGAAGGATATAATTCGCCTGCGGCACCACCAGCATCTAAATAAAAACTTCTTTGAAAAATTTCATTCTCGAATTTGGTATAATAAGCAGTAATTTTTGCTTTTAATTTAGGCGCTTTTAAAATATACCCTCCTTCGAAGGAATAATTGCGTGAACTTGTCAAATCATCAATAACTTGATCTCTTGTCCTTGGAGCAACGAAGGCGTAACGGAAGAATGGTGCCTTAGTCTGATATAGTGCATTAACAAAGAAATAATTACGGCCATCCAATTTATAGGAGGCTCCACCTTTTACAGCATAATTGAAATATTGCATAATTTCAGATTGCCCGAGAGAATTATCAGGAAATTGTCCATTCTGTACATTTCCCTGGCGCCAGAATGTAGTATAACTCGCCTGAGCGCCTACATAGAAATCCAACTTATCAAAGGTAAAGTTCCCTTGTGCCCAGCCTGAAACTCTGTGAATATGCGCTTCGTAATCCCAACCAAACTTATCTCCGACTTTCAAAATCCTGTTAGGGTTTGCCAGATCATTCTGATAAGAGGATTCATTGCCCACAGCACCAGAATCACGTTCAACAAATCTATTTATATCGACATAAAAATCGGCTCCTAAAAGATCTTCAAGGACCTTAAAGTTCTTGCTATTATAAAACTGGTAAGTTAATCCTGCATCAATATTTAAAAAATCTGTAACTTTTGCATTCAGATTGGTATTGAAATTCAATTTCTGACTATCGTACCGACGTTCTTCCAGAACATATCGTGCACGATTTCCCCATATTGTATCTCCCTGAATTCCATTCGCATTTGCTACAAAATCATAGGAATTGCGATTGATCTCGTACATTCTGTCCCAATTGATCTGGCGCATGTTTTCGTTATTTGCATACAATTCTCCAGCCAGTTGTGCCTGAATAGGGTCATTAATATAAGAAGGGAGATTTCTGTAGTAATCAGCGCGTGGATCCTGTGCATCATACCAATCCAGTGCAGTAGTACCATACTTGCCGAACTGATAACTCGCAGAAGTCATCCATTTTATCTTCTCGGTGAGCTGTGTTTCATGTGACAGTATAAAAAGCGGTTGATGCGAATCAGCTGTTTTTGAATTACGGATTTGTCTTTCTCCTGTTTGAGCTGATGTTTGGTATCCCCAATTTGGATTGTAGTAATTGGTACCTGCTAATCTAAACATTTCTTCTGTAGCAGGGCCACCCTTACCACGTACAGAAGGTGCACCCATTGCTGTAAGTGATATAGAATGTTTTCCAATTCTTTTTTCAGCTGAAAGAAAATAAGCAGCAGCATTATAATATGTTCCTTTAATAAATGCACCATTGGGTGAATAACGCCAGGAGGCAGAAGCAGAAAATGCCCAGCCATTAGACATTAAGCCGGTATTGTATGTTGCCATCAATCGATGGTTATAAGAACGATTGCCATAAGAATAAGTAAATTGAAATCCTTTTCTTTGATTTCCTGCACGAGAATCTATAAACGAAGAACCGCCAATATCACCAAAAGTATACGAAGTAGGACTAAGCCCTAATGAAGAGGTTCTTCCTCTCATTACATCATTCATACCCGACCAGGACCACCAGGTAGGGCGTCCGGATTCCAGATCATTCATAGGAATATTATTCATAAATACCTGCGTATTGTCAGAATTATAGCCACGTACTCTAAAACGTGCTGCTCCCCAGGAAAAGGCTACTTTAGAAGAAAAGACATCTCTGGTTGCATTTAAAACCCCTGAGATAGATTGTGTTCCACTACTACCACTCTCTATTTCTTCATCCGAAAGCATAATGGTTGGAATGATATCCTCAGCATCCAGATTTCCTTCACCACTTATATCCATATAAATTATTCCAAGATCAAGTACACCATCTGTAGTAGCTATTTTTTGAGTTAGTCGCATATACCCTTCAGCAGTAAACTGAATCGTATATTCACCATAGGGAATATCAGTGATCTCAAAAAGGCCGGAGGAATTTGTCTGGGCATAAAAATCTGTCTTTTGAATTTCTATGAGCACACCTGGTATATTTCCTTTGTTGCCGGAATCCTGAATAAGTCCTTTAACTGATCCTTGTGAAAGCACTGCATATCCTGCAATAGTAAATAGAAACAGCAAAACACTTCTGGTAAAAAACTGCATATCTGTGTATTGTGGTCGGTTAGTAGTATTTTATTTGGTCAAAAAAGTCTAAAAAAAGACCAAATGAATAAGTTTTAATTAGCCTAAAATTTGAATTCGGTCAGTAAACGACTGCAAACTTAATAAAAAGTTAAGGTTTGTGGAAATAAAAAAAGTTATCTAATGATATTTGGTATCTTTTTTTTCATAAAACATCATTTTTATGATCATTTTGACCAAAAAAAATATTTTTTTTCTTTAAATATTATTTTTTCTTTAGGAATAGATGGTTTGTAAATAGATAATTTTAGAATTCAATAGAATCTAACAAACAGAAAGTGTATATTTGCATTTTGGTACGAANATGGCTTAGACTCTGNTAAAAATCCTAAATTTAAAATACACAATCTCAAATGAAAACAACCTTTCTTATTCCTATCCTACTACTAACATTGATAAGCGGCTTCTGTTCTGCACAAGTTGAAAACACTAAAGGGAAAAAGCAAGAACATAAATTAGTATGTATAGGCTTTTATAATTTTGAAAACCTTTTCGACACACTTGACACCGAAGGCAAAAGGGATGAAGATTTTACTCCGAAAGGGAAATTGACATACGATGCGAGAGTATATAGTGAAAAATTAGGTAATCTATCTCATGTGATTTCAGAACTTGGTACTGAGATGACTCCTGATGGACCAGCGATTTTGGGAGTTGCAGAGATTGAAAATCGTTCCGTATTGGAAGACTTTGTAAAACAACCAAAGGTAAAAAACAGAAACTACCAGATCGTACATTATGAATCATTGGACAAACGTGGTATAGATGTAGGGCTTTTATACAATCCCAAATATTTTGAACTATTGGAGAGTGGAAAGATCACTCCTAAGATGTTCTATGATAACAAAGATAAAGAGGGTGTTGAACGAGACACAGTATGGACAAGAGATATGCTTTGGGTAAAAGGAAAATTGGATGGAGAAACTATATATGTTATTGTCTGTCATTGGCCCTCTCGTCGTGGTGGTTCTTTTTTGCGTGAAGGAGCAGCAAAATACTGCAAAGACTTTATTAGGGAAATCCAGAAAACGAATTTCAACACTAAAATAATCGTAATGGGTGATTTAAATGATGACCCTACCAGTCCTAGTGTTAAAAATGTTATTATGGCAAAAGGCAACAAAGGGCAGGTAAAAAAGGGTGGATTTTACAATCCGTGGCTAAACCTTTATAAAAAGGGAATTGGGACATTGGCTTATCGTGATTCATGGAATCTTTTTGACCAGATCCTTATGAGTTATTCCCTTGCTAATAAAGACGATAATGGTTATTATTTTTACAAGAACAGTATTTTCAACAAATCATATCTGATTAGTAAAGGAGGACGTTTCAAAGGCTATCCATTCCGCACCTATTCCTTTGGAAAATATGTTGGTGGCTACAGCGACCACCTACCGGTTTGTATTTATCTTATAAAGAAAATATAGAAATGTTTGTTGGAAATTATGAATTATAGCCTTCTAGTGTTATTTTGGGGTTAGTAACATTTCATATTATTAAGACTTTCTTATGCAACAGTTTGAATATAAAACCTATACCATCCCTTTAAAAAATGGCTTGTTCTCAAAAAAGCAAGATCTGGAAACTGAAATAATCGAAGATGAAATGAACCTAATGGGGAAAAAAGGCTGGGAATTAGTAACGCACTTCACCCGTCAAAAAAATGGTTTTAGCCAATATGCTGTACTTATCTTTAAACGCCCATTGCCAGAAATAAAAAAAGTACCAAAAAAATGAGAACTGTTTTTCTTTTCTTTTGTTGTTTCACTTTCATTGCCTGCCAAAAAGAAGCCCTGCAACATGAAACTGATATACAATTGATTAAACAGTATCTTATAGATAGCAATATAACAGCAATTGAAAATACTGAAGCTAATTTTTTCTACCAATTGAAATGTGATAGTAGTGAAACAATTAGCCCAGTAAGAAATTCCAAACTCAAATTAAAATTAAAATATAAGGCATTTTTACTAGATGGAACTTTGCTACATGACAGTAATGGCATTGAAGAAATAATCGAAATGGATGAAACAATATTTGGTTGGCAATTAGCACTTGAACTAATGCATCGAAATGATACAATGCTATTATTACTTCCCTCTCGTTTAGCCTACGGTGAAACGGGTACTGCAGATGTACCACCAAATTCTGTTATGCGATTTGATATAGAATTAATTGATATTTTCCCCCATTTTTAAGTAGACTACCCACAAATATTTGTGTTTTAAGACCTATATTTAGAATTAGCATCATGTTAAATAAAAACCACATACTTTTTGGTCTTCTATTTCTGATATCCTACACCATGTGGTTTTGTAGTCCTGAAGGCGAAGATAATACTGCCAATAAATTCCTGAACCTTAACGACAGTGTAGAGTTTGTAGGCATGCAAATGTGTAGAAGTTGCCACAACAATGTATATGATACTTATATCCATACAGGTATGGGCCAATCATTTGGCAAGGCAGACCCTCTCAAGTCAGCTGCTAGCTTTGATGAACATTCTGTTGTTTATGACAAAACACTTGATTTCTATTACAAACCATTTTTTAAGGATTCAGTAATGTATGTTCTCGAATTTCGGTTGAATGGTAATGATACAACGCATAAACGCTTGGAAAAAATAGATTATATCATAGGTTCTGGGCATCACACCAATTCACACATGATCAATCGTAATGGTTACCTGTATCAGGCACCCATAACTTACTACACACAAGATCAGAAATGGGATCTGGCACCTGGATATGAATCTGGTAATAATCAAAGATTTGACAGGACTATTATGTCTGAATGCCTTACATGCCATAATCATACCCCTACACCTGCTTCTGGCTCTGAGAACAAATACCATAAAATACCACTTGGAATTGAATGCGAAAAATGTCACGGAGCTGGAGGGCTTCATGTAAAAGAAAAACTCTTGGGAAACCATGTAGATACTTCAAAATTTATTGATTACTCAATTATTAACCCCAAACACTTATCAATTGATCTTCAGATGGATCTCTGCCAACGTTGCCACTTACAGGGAGTGGCAGTATTAAATTCTGGAAAAACATTCTACGATTTTAAACCAGGTATGAAGCTATCAGAAGTAATGAATGTTTTTCTGCCCCGCTTTTCAGATTCAGACAAACGATTTATCATGGCTTCACAAGCTGATCGACTACAAATGAGTGATTGTTTTAAAATCTCAGGGAAATTATCCTGTATCAATTGTCACAATCCGCATCATGATGTACATTCAACATCAAAAAACAACTATAACAACAGTTGTCAGAACTGCCATAAAAGCAATACCACTTTCAGTAAACTTGAAAAATGTTCTGCATCTGAAATGAAACGTAATGAAGAGCAGAATAACTGTGTTGGTTGTCATATGCCTCGATCAGGGTCTATTGATATCCCTCATGTGAATATCACAGACCATTTTATCAGTAAAAACAATATAAAAAAGGAACCCGGAGATAGTCTTGGAAAAGAAAAAATTGAAGAAATAGCTGGTTTTCTTGGATTGCAAAGTTTATTAAAGAAGAAAGTATCTGACATTGAAATGGCTAAAGGTTATTTAGCCTTGTGGGATAAATTTATAGGAACCAATTCAATCCTAGATTCTGCAAAAATGTATCTAGATCGCTCGACCGTATCACCTGAAGAGAAGATTGAACCACTTGTACATTATTATTTCAATAAACAAGAATTCGCGAGAATCTTATCAATAGCATTACCAGCAAAACAAATAAAAGATTCCTGGACAGCATATCGGATTGGTGAAGCGGCATATAAAATAAAAAACCTGGATAAAGCATTGATTTATTATAATAGAGCTGTATATATAAAGCCTTTCAATTTAGATTTTCAGGAAAAACTTGGTACTACTTATGCTCAAAACAACAAATTATTGGAAGCAGAAAAAGTATTCAATTTTGTACTTACAGAAGATAAAATGCGTAAAAAGTCTTTATCAAATTTAGGTTTAATCATGGCACAAAAGGGTAAAATAACTGCAGCCCTAAAATTATATAACAACGCGCTAAAAATTGATCCAGATTATAAAAATGCACTGCTAAATAAAATTAGTTTATTGATTCAGTCAGGGAAGAAAGCAGAAGCAAAAAAAAGTATTAAACAATTAATCTTAAAACACCCCCATTACAAAACTGTACTAGAACAAAAAGGTATTTTATAAAAAATTATGCTAATTAAAATGAAGAATAAAATTATTCTTTTCTGAGCGTTAAAAGTAACTTTTCTATTCTTCTTATATCAATGGGTTTTTTAATAAAATAATTCATGCCCACTTTTTTACATTTTTTCTGGGCATCTTGTAATACATTAGCCGTCATAGCAATTATACAAGGTTGGAAAATATCAGCTTTCCTAATTTGAATAGTTGCCTCATAACCATCCATATTCGGCATTTGTATATCCATAAATACCAAATCATAGGACCCATCTAGCACCATTTCAACAGCTATTTCACCATCCTGAGCAATATCCGCATCATAGCCCATTAATTCAAGTACATAAAGTGCTAATTTCTGATTGATTAAATCATCTTCAGCTACCAAAATCTTTAGCGGCACAATTTCTGCAACTGATTTCTTGTGCTTTTCTCTTTTCTTTTTTGCTGTAAAATCAAATTTAACATCTGAAAATGAATTTACTATAACTTCAAACAATCTATGTCTTTTTATGGGTTTAAGAAGTATAAACCTAAAAAAATCATTAATTTTTTCAATATCAAAATTATTATGGGCATCGAGTAAAACCATTGGGAAATCATACCCTGCTTTTTGAAATTCGATACCAAGTTCCAAACCATTTAAAGAAGGTAATTTATAATCTATTAAAGCCAGATCGAAACCATCTTCTCTAAAAGCCAATGCCAATGCTTCTTGAGAGCCTCTAGCACAAAAAACCTGCATATCCCATAATGCTAAAGTTTTTTCAAGAATAAGCCTATTGGTTTTATTACTTTCTACAATTAGAATCCTTTTTTTAGCAAGAATAGATAATTTTTCTTTAGAAATTTCATATTCTTCTAGATTGCTATTGTAGGAAGCTTTGACTAACAATTCAAAATAAAATGTTGAGCCTTTGTCCATTTCACTTTCTACCCAAATATCACCACCCATATTATTAATAAATTGTTTACAAATAGCCAACCCTAATCCTGAACCACCATACATTCTACGATTAGTGTTATCAAGTTGTAAAAAAGACTCAAATAAAAATTCCATATCTTCATCACCAATTCCAATTCCAGTGTCTTTTATAGTAAATAAGAGTCTTATCTTTCCATCAATTTCTTCTTTCTTTGATACCGAAACATACACTTCTCCTTCTTCAGTAAACTTAATTCCATTACCAACAAGATTTAATAATATTTGACGCAATTTATCAAAATCTCCAATGATTATAGGTGGTACATCCTCGTCTATCCAATAGGCCAGTCCCAAATCTTTTGCAAATGCTTTAGAGGCTGTGATATCTAACACTTCAATTATGCATTGATATAGGGAAAATGGATGTTTAGCATACCTCATCTCTCCCGCCTCAATTTTTGAATAATCGAGTATCTCATTAATAACATTTAATAATCTATCACCACTTACTTCAATTGCATTTAAGTATTCATTTTGGCGGGCATTAAGAGGGGTTTTACCCAAAACAACAGCCATACCAAGCATACCATTAAGTGGCGTTCGGATCTCATGACTCATATTAGCCATAAATCTAGACTTAGTTTCATTGGCTATTTCAAGTTTATCATTCTGCTCTTTCACCATTTCTTTTTCTCTGGTGTAATTTCTTCTTAGAGTACTGATGAGTATACCAATAAAGATAATAGACATAAAATTAGCTGAAAACACATCGAGTTGCCTATAATGGATTTTTATATATTCTACTCCAAGCCGTGATTCAAAATAATATTCAAGATAATTTACTATGATCAAATTCAATAAAACAAAAAAGAATACATAGAAATGATATCGCGTATCAACAATTAAAATAAAAGCAATAAGACCAAGTTGATATAAAAAAGGCATGGGTCCCATAGAGCCACCAATATAAAACCATGCAATTCCTAATATCCCCATAGTAAATAAGATAAAAGGAAGTATCAGATTCTTAATTCTATTTGGATTTCTAGATAGGCCAAAAAATAAACTAAATCCTAGAAAGGCTATAAAATTGATTAGCCAAATTCCTTGGTTTCTATCAATAAAAAAATCATAAAAGATATATAAAACAGTAAAAAGGGCAGCAAAAAAAGATACAACTCTAAAGAGCGCTTCGTTTGATTGCATTTCATGTTTTCCAAATATTCTTTTATAGTCAAATTCCATAAACATCTTATCTAAAATTAATGGTTATAGGCAGAAAGGGAATTTATATAAACGAAAGATTGGTTTTTTCTGCATATTGATGTAGCCAACAATAATATGCACATTACCAATGAGTTAAATATAATCGCATAGTTCTTTGTTTTGTTTATGAATTAAACAATCAAAACTGAAAATTGTTTGATTATATATGTTAACTCCCTAAAATATCGTTCATTAAACATCCAAAAACAAGTTTTTTTAAAGATATTTTTACTGATTTTTAAACTTAGTTAAACGATAATTAATATTTAAGATAATGAAAAATCGATGTGTCAATGTCAAAACATTGATAATTTAACTGCTCAAATATGACCTTTATTCTTATAAATTCTTGATGCNTATANAATGATTTAGTAAAAATAGCTACTTCAAAGCAACTGTTCATCATTCCATTATTATAATCCTTATAGTTTTATTATTTTGGGTTATTAAAAAGGATAACAAAATATGAAAATATATAAACCTCTACTGGTAATTTTTCTTTTATTCGGAATAGCTACTTCCGGTCAAGAGTCTAAAATCAAAGATACACTTTCATCTAGGACTTCTAGTTATGATATCAAATTGAGATTAAATGTAGAAACAAAACAGATCTACGCTGAACAAAAGCTTACGTTTATAAACCCTTCTGCAGATACAATATGGGACATGCCCTTTCATATGTATTACAATGCCTTTAAAAATAATAAAACTACTTTTCAGGAAGAATCTACTAGTTTTCTAATTAACAAAAACAAGGAAGATGTCAATCAAGGGATTTGGAGTTGGATTAAGGTTATTGAAATTATTGATGCAAAAGGAAACAATTTATCCGATAGCATAAATTATATTGCTCTTGATGATCAAAACATCAATGATCATACTGTTTTAAATTTAAGGCTCAAATCCCCAATACTTCCTTATCAAAGTTATGTTTTGAATATGAAATGGGAATCAAAGATACCGAGAGCTGCTATACGAACAGGATATAATAAAAAATATTACTTCATGGCGCAATGGTTTCCTAAACTAGGAGTTTACGAACCAGCTGGCAGTAGATTTGCAACAAAAGGGGCATGGAACTGTCATCAATATCATGCAAATACAGAATATTTTGGTGAATTTGGAAATTATAACGTAGAGATAACTTTACCAAAAGAATATGTCGTAGGTGCAACTGGCAATAGAATTAAAAAACAAGAGCAAAACAACCTTCAAACGCTTACTTATGTTGCTAATGATGTAGTTGATTTTGCATGGACAGCAAATCCTGAATTCATTGAGCTTAAAGACCAATGGAAACATGTGGAAATAAAACTTTTAGTGATGCCTGAACACGAATGCAATCAGGATAGGTTCTTTAAAGCAGCAAAAAACACTTTAGATTTCTTCCAAGACTATCTAGGTCCTTACCCATTCAATACACTTACAATAGTTAGTCCACCTTATTATGGTCTTTTTTCCAGTGCGATGGAATATCCTACGCTTTTTACAGCACCAACATTATGTATTTTACCAGAAAATCTAAGAACTACTGAAACGATAACAATACACGAACTTACCCATCAGTATTTTATGCAAATCATTGCAACCAATGAACAAGAAGAAGCATGGATGGATGAGGGTTTCACTAGTTTTTTTGAAGCTAAAATTATGGATATATATTACCCAAAAGGTGTTTTATATTGGGATTTAATAAAATTAAAAATTGGTGCCAACGAATTGCGTAGAGGAAGATTCTTTAATGCTAAAAATATCAAAATAGGTCCTTTAAGTGATTTTGGATGGCATTTTGTACATGGAGGACACAGAGAAATTGTATATGGTAAAGCATCTTTAATCTTAAGAACATTAGAAGGTCTTGTCGGAGAAAAATGCATGCGCGAAATTATGAGAATTTATTATCAACGTTGGCAATTCAAGCACCCATGCAGAAATGACTTCATAGATATTGTAAATGAAACTGTGCCCAAATATCACGATAGATTTGGAACTGACATGAATGCTTTTCTGAATCAGGCAATTTTTGGGACCGATGAATGTGACTATGCAGTTGCTTCTGTGGAGACAAAAAAAATAGAAGAAAGACTTGGTATTTTTAATGATCAAGAACATGCAATACTCCCAAATAGAAATATAAACGACGATTTTTTTGAATACGAAACCAAAACTATAATACATCGGTTAGGGGAATTTATTGTTCCCCAAGAAGTGAAAATAACTTTTGACAATGGAAATATTATATTAGAAAATTGGGATGGAAAAAGCAGAAGTCACGATTTTACTTACAGAGGTCTTGGTCAAATCATTTCAGTTGAAATTGATCCCAACCGCAAAATTCCCATAGATAAAAATCTAATTAATAACAGCTATACAGTTGAACCAAAATCAAAAGGTTTGTATCGTTATTTAATTTCATTTATTACATGGCTTCAAACAGCAATGTTAAGTATTAGTTCACTTGTTTAGTGATACGCCAAATATTATGAGTATAAAAAAAGCATTAATTGAGGGTTTTAATCAAACATGGCAACACAAAAAGTTAATTTTTTTGATATACGCCATTTCATTGCTTTTTGCAGTCTTTGGTGCTTACCCATTTAAGATGCTATTAGAAAAAACNGTTGGAAATTCACTAATGGTCAAAGACATAGTTGCAGGCTTTAACTATGAATTCATAAATGACTTTAACAACAATTATGGTGTCGCCTTATCTCCTATTTTTAACCAATCAACTATCATTATAATTTTTTTTCTACTACTAATGATATTTTTTAGTGGTGGAATTATTTCAGTATTTATTGAAAACGAAAATAAAAGATCAAAAGAGATATTCTGGACAAAAAGTGCCTGCTTTTTCTGGAAGATATTCAGACTTACCTTATTATTTATATTTATTCATATTTTCTTTATTAGCTGTTTCTACAATATTTTTTATCAAACTGTTGAGGGCTTTTCTTTGTTTGAATTAGAAAGTGATGGCAGCATTTCTTATACCTTAAAAATTATCCTACCTATATATTTGATTGTTGGTAGTCTGTTTTTTATGTTACAAGACTATAGTAAAATTCTAATTGTAAAAAGCAAAAAAAAATGGCTATTTCAGACTGTTTTTTGCGCTTTTAAATTCATAATGAAAAACTTCTTAAGGGTATATTGTTTATATATGATCAATATATTACTGTGGGTGATTTTTATTCTAATTAATTACTATTTGAGCCTAACAATTACATTTAATACAGGAATCGATATACTCTTCTCTTTTCTACTAACGCAAATATTTGTACTTATTAGATTAAGTCTCAAATTTATTAACATCGGTAGTATAATCGAAATTCACAAGCAGTCTCCTAATTAAAATACCATAATTTAATTATAAAAGACAATACTTAATACAGCAGATTCCGGCTGATGTATTTTATCAATTTGTGCGCTAATATCAGAATCAAAAAAAACAATTTTTTCATTATAATTAAACGACTTTGAATTAGCTTTTAAGGTTTCAGCCCATTGCTGTAACAAACCCAATTGTTGAGGTGCCTCTTGAGAAAGCATATAGAAAATCCCAGCAATATGCATAGCACAAACATCAGGGGGGGTATTCAATGGATAGGCCTCATGAAGTAAAAATCTGAATTCTTGCTGAATATCATCGCAACCCGACTGATATAATTGTATATCCATATTCATTTTAGGTATAGAAATATACTCAACTGAACTTTGACCCTTTAAATCAAAACTATGATCTTCGAAACTATCAATACCTGAAAAAATAGCAACTGGAGGTTTATATTTACAAATTTTAGATTTATCATTTCCCTCACATGCAAATAACAAACAAATTAAAACAAGTATAATTTTAGGAAAAAACTCCATTCTCATTTCTTTAAATTGAAGTGAACTATAAAAATACAATTATCCATCAACAAATATATTCAAATATAAATCAATTGATACTTTAAGTATCATTAAATACTACTCCATTCTTTTAAGCTTGAAATAAAATTTTATTTTTTTCATTTTATTGTATGTTTTTACAATGGATGTCCAAAACTTTAAATACTGTTATTATCTTTGTTAATCAATATAATGCTATTTAATTTTTAATATAAAATTTATGGAAGATCCAATGGTTATCACCTGGTGGAACGGTCTATGTATGGTAGCATTCTTCAACGTCTGTCTACTCTTTTTTGCATATCTTATTTATAGGAAGAAAAAATCTGACATGACTGCTGAAATGAAGACAATTCGTTCTTGGCAAGTTATTTTAGCAACTATATATACATTAGGTTGTGGATTTCGCTCTATCCTTCCTCGTGGAGACCTACGTAGAATAGTATTAGTCGATTCCTGGATATCCTCAGTTGTTATTGGACGTACTGTGGCAACTATTGCTGAATTGAGTTTTGTAGCACAATGGTCATTTATATTATATGAAGCTGGCAAAAACACAGGAAATAAAACAATTCAGGTTCTAGCAAAAATTCCTTTTCCTATGATTGTAATTGCAGAAATGTTTTCATGGTATGCATGTACAACAACAAACTACATTGGTTCTGCAATTGAAGAATCCCTATGGGCTATCGCCGCTGCAATTACTGTTTATGGATTTTATCTTGCAAGATCCTATTATGAAAAAGAACAACGCCGATTTCTAAACCAAGGAATTTTAGCAGGTATTTTATATTGTATATATATGGTTTTTGTAGATGTTCCTGCATATATCAGCAAATGGCTTGCTTCTGAAGCCACTGGTAGATCTTACAAAACGGTCAGTGATGGTTTTAGTGAAGTGTGTACTCAATGGACCCAAACAAGAACTTACGTTGACTGGCAATACGAAATGATATGGATGAGTTTATATTTTAGTATTGCTGTTTGGATGAGTATTTACCTTATTAATAGTCCAAAATTGGATAAAAATTTAACATATAAAGAACAGTAGATTTATTTATCACCCTTTAATTTATGTTCCAACCTGCCCTATTACTTAATTTATAGTGATAGTAATATTTTGAGTTATAATATTAATCATACCGATGAACAACTTTGATTTTTTTTTGTTTAAAAAGTGTTCATTTATCTAATAAAATAAATTATAACTCAATGCTTTTTCGGTGCTTAATTTTTTTAACGCTCAACTTCTCAGCTCTTGCTTTAGGAGGTTTTTTGATGGGTGATAGTGTATCCTCGGACTGGTATCAGAACTTGAATAAAGCACCTTGGACACCTCCAGGGTGGGTATTTGGTACTGCATGGACGACCATTATGATATGTTTTACGATCTATATGACTTTAGTATGGGATTTTATAGAAAAAAAGAACCATTTTGCAGCTTTATTTGCCCTCCAATGGCTACTAAACATATTTTGGAATCCATTATTTTTTCAATATCACTATTTGGCTTTAAGTTTTATTGAAATAATTATTTTAACCATCATTGTTGGATATTTCTTATTCGGATATTGGCAACAAATAAAAACAAAATCTCTACTTATGCTACCTTATTTTTGTTGGCTCTTAATAGCCAGCTCTCTAAATTTTTATGCATTCTGGTATAATTAAAGAAGCTATGAAATTTATGTCTTCTCAATAAAAAATTTAGGAACAAATATGTATGTTTATACTGAACAAATAAACAGTATCAATGCATGATCCTAAAAACGATTTAAATAAAATTGCAACTCTTTTTCGTTCTGAAGATGAACCTAATGCTCTTTTAGGCCTAAATTTATGTTTAAATATCGACTTATACTGTTGCTCAGAAAACTGGTTAAAAGTATTAGAGGGGTTAGGCACATGGTATAGAAAGTGGTCTCATTTGAAAGATAGCCAAGAATTATTAATTATAGAGCGTCAAATAGTAACTATAATCAATAAATTACTCCCGGAATTCCTAAAAAAAGATAAAGGATATTTACTATCAGGGTTTATTGGAAGTTACTTTAAATCAGAAAAGACTAATTCAAATTTAATCAATAAACTATATGAATCATTAAAAATTAAATTACCCCTACATGATTGGATTGTTTTATTGATAAAAAGCAGTACTACAGAAAACCTTTTGACGGCAATAGTACTCTCTGAGCAAGTAGACATACAAGAGATCTATAAGAAAAACCTTGTTATACTAAAGGCCTGGAGTGAAGTCTATATCCTATGGAAAAAAGAACATAAAGGTAATGGTTTTGGTCGTAAAAGCTACTATTGGAAAAATGAATGGTCTATACTAGCAAAAGACGTAATAAGTATAATTCACCGTTATTACCAACAAGAAAATATACCTGAGGCTTGCCCTTATACAATTTTTGAAATTCTTAATGAGTTATGGCAAGATGCCTCTATAGTGGATCACAATAAAAGCATTGACAATGATATTCAATCAAAAATTCTTTCAATAATCCTACAGCCATCATTCCCCCCAAATAACCAACAGAAAATATTATTGTCACATACTCTTTTTAATTTTTGGATAAACCCACTACAAGAAATAAGCGCTATGCCAGGCGACTGTGATCTTAATTTATTTGATAAAAAAGCTGATACTGTAGTTAGCTACATTAATAATTTCAGCCAATTCCATCAATTTCTTAATGCGGATATTCTTAATGCTTCTCAAAAACAGAATTATTTAAGAACAATCAAAGAAATTTGGACCTATTACTATATTCCTGAAATACTACCTTATATAGAATATACATTAAATTGGAACGATCTTGATCCTTGTTTTTACTTTTACTTGGGGCAACTCTATCATGGCTTCAGTGAAAAGAAAACTCAAGCAATAAATTTTTATAAAAGATACATAGAATTGGCACCCGATGAAATAGCTGATAATAATTTTTTTATATCTGAAATGTCTTATAAAACGAGATGCTATCAACCAAGTATTCTTGAAGCATACAGTAGTATGGGACAGTTATATGAAACATTAGGTGAACCTGATATTGCCATAGAGTGTTATGAAATAGGAATTCTAAAAGGTAAAGATCATCATCAAGCACCCTTTCTGAATTTAATTAAGTTATTACAACATGACTATAACAACAAATACATTATTTTAGATTTGGCACTTAAATACTATGATATTTTCTATTACAAAACAGATTGGATAAATAAATCTTCATACATATATAACACATCTATTGATGCAGGTAAAAACAGAAACTATTGGATTAAAAAATATGATTATTTTACCGTCATAAATGACATTAATTTTGATCGAAAAATTGGCCATTCAGACTTAAACTCTAGCATGTTATATCTTTTTTTTAATCTAGCCGAATGGTTGTATTATGAAAAACAGAACCTTAAAAAGGCTTGGGAGGCATGCTTAAAAGCAGATGAGTGTTTAAATTTAAAATTGAGTTACAAACCTTTTCAACATAAGAAATACCCTATCCCAACATTACCTGTAAGTCAGGAAGATGTATTATATTTACAGGCGCAATTGGTAGTAGAACTATATAAAGATTACTGGCAAGCCCAATCTTTGTATTCAAAAATCCTACAATTATCACCAAATCACAGAATGGCTAAAAAAGGCCTAGAGATTGTAAGATTACATATTGGTTACTAAAATTAGTCATGCATGCATTTCAGCAAAGAAGAGCTTAACAGGTACAGTCGTCACCTGATGCTAGAAGAAATTGGTATTGAAGGTCAAAAAAAACTAAAGGCAGCGAAAGTATTAGTCGTTGGAGCTGGCGGTTTAGGTTGTCCTGTTTTGCAATATCTAGCGGCAGCGGGAGTTGGAAATATCGGTATTATTGACATGGATGTTATCGAAGAAAGCAATCTACAACGACAAGTATTATATGGTGTTAAAGATGTAGGAAAAAACAAAGCCACTATTGCAAAAGAACGCTTAATAAAGCTTAATCCACTAATAGAAATCACAGCATATCCATTTGAATTGGCTACAACAAATGCGCTTCAACTTTTTAAAGCATACGACTTGATAATTGACGGAAGTGATAATTTTGCAACTAGATATTTAGTAAACGATGCATCTGTTATTACAGGTAAACCCCTCGTATACGGTTCTATATTCCGATTCGAAGGTCAGGTATCTGTATTTAATTATGAAAATGGGCCTTCGTATCGATGTCTTTACCCAGATCCTCCCAAACAGAATGAAGTACCAAACTGTTCTGAGATCGGCGTTTTGGGTGTTTTACCTGGAATAATTGGTAATTTACAAGCCAATGAAGCACTAAAAATAATTCTGGGTATCGGAGAAAACTTATCTGGTAAACTTTTGGTATACAATGCACTCAATTTCAAAAATTTATTACTCAATATTCAAGCAGATCCAAATTTAATAAAAAAAACAAAAGCACTTTCCGCTTCTTTTCAGCATACTAATTACAAAAACTCTTGCAGTATTCAAATTGATACAAGTAAACCAATCAAAGAAATTACAAGTAGTGAATTATCCGAAAATATGGATAACTACCAATTTCTTGATGTTAGGGAAATTTGGGAACAACCCAGATTAAATGGGCAAAATATTATTAATATACCCTTACCCAGACTTTTATCCTCTGCGGATCAAATCCCTAAAGATGAACCTGTAATTGTGCTCTGTGCAAAAGGAATCCGATCTAAAATTGCAATTCAACAATTGCAAGATCAATTAGGTTACACGAATCTTACAAACCTAACAGGAGGAATTAAATCACTAAAAACAACTGATTAAAACAGATAATTATATATCACAATACGTTAATCGAATTAATTAAATAAATCCTACAATAAGACACATATACAATATAAACAATAATACTCCTACTAGAATAAAAAACATTTTTGAAAGATTTTATCAAAAAAAATAGGTATTATTGGGGTCGAATTACCAAAAACCCAATTCAATACATATATGGCAAAGAATAAAACGCTCACTTTCCCTTTCAAAAAAAAGTCGAGAAAAACCAAAATACCACATGATTGTCCAGTACCTGAAACCAGATATTGCAAAACAAAAACAGAATTTGACGAAGCCGTAGGTCAGGACTTTATACAATATGCAAATGAAACCACTACATTAAAACAACGATTTTTGGTAGGGCTGGCACATGGACAATCCCCTGCGGGTGCTTATGCATATATATATGAGCATTTTGATGAAATAAAAAATCCTGAATTTCTCCGTTTTACTTTTACAAATTCTAGACTAAAAAGACAGCGAAACCTAAAAGATGTATTTGACGGGGCAGCTTTTTTAACAAAATTACTACGCCGTAAGTTAATAGGGAAAAACCAAATTTTAGGTCGTGGTTTGAATAGAGATGATATAGAAGAATACAAAAGAGGTTTTAATGAAAAACTAGTTTTATACCTTGAAACAAATAATAAAATTGGCCTTGATTATGTTTTTCTCAGTTTTGACCCTTCAGGAAGAGTAGCAGCAATTTCAAGAAACTCATCTGCCTTTAATACAAGTGATTATCTTGCAATAGTAGATGAAGAAGGCGAGAAAGATATTACTGGAACTCCTTATTTTTTGTTGAAATCCCGACGTATTGCTTTTTTAGCTACAAAAGCTGATAAACGCAGACCTCTAGCATGGTTATATGATCGTTATTGTATAAAAGACCAAAGCCCTTCTTTCCTTCGACATATCAACAATGAATTATCTAGAATGACAGTTTTCATTGATGACAAAGCATTAACTTGGCCTCAAATAATCCTAGAACGTATGACTAATTATGGTAAGAGCACCATAAAAGTTGATTTGGTTACACCATATGATTCAGAGGCAGAAGAAAAAAGACCAGTTATTATTCTATTACATGGATTTTTAGGACTCAATTCATTTGATAGTGTATTAACAAATTTATCTTCTAAAAATTATATAGGTGCTGCTATGCACTATGGTTCTATTCCCCATGATCTACCACCACGTGATTACTCAGAAATGGTTATCAAAAACATAAATACAGTAGTTACTTTTTTTGGTTCTAAAGGGCATCCGGTATATATTTTCGATCACTCAATGGGCAATACTTATTTCATGTTGATGGACAGAGATTTTGACTATTTACCTGGACTAAAAAAATACCTCCGGGGTAGAATTGGTAGTAATCCATTTTTCTGTAAACACGCGAAGCATGCATGTGTTGGATTTCTAGACAATGTACTTCTTCCAGCAGTTTCATTCCGAGAAAATACAGCAGAAAAAACTATGTTATTTTCCCTTCGTCGAATTATTCCTTTCGATACTAGAAAGGGAGTCAGAAAACGAACAATAAAATTAACTGATTGGCTTATTCGCAAAGATTCTGCAATGCGAGAACGCATATGGTCAGCAGCAAAAAAGCAGATATTAAAACTGATGACTACCCTCGATTCTGTTCCCCATTTGGATAGAATTCCTATTGAAAGAGCATTAAACCGATTACCTGCAAAAATTTTTGTAATACAAATGTTTTCTGCCTTAAAAGAATCGAAATCTCACGATAATCAAAAAAGCTTAGCGAATTTTGCAAAACACAAGATTCCAATTTTAATCATTAAAAGTGAGAATGATGCTATAGCAAAATATGACGAAACCTTACATAAAACAGAAAATGTAATGGTTTTGGACGTTACAGACCCTAATGAAAAAGATTTATTCAGGGAACATTTATATCATATGAAGAACCCTTTTAAAACTACTGAAATTATTATTGATTTTGTTGATAAAATTGAAAGGAATATAAATTTAACAAGTAATAAATAGTCAAATTAACAAGGTTTAATAAGAATTAGCATTAATAAGAGGATTTGCATAACTCTTCAGTAAAAACTTAATTCCATCTTCCTTTTGGTCTTCAGAAAGTAGATTGCTTAGTTCAGCAAAAAATTGCACTAAACTTTTCTTATTTTCTCCTTCATAATACTTCTGATAACAATTGGTTTTACTCAAAATATCGTACGCATAATAATTAATAGGATTCATTTTATAATTCAAATGGATACTCTTATCAATTATAGCGGCAAGTAATTTTAATTTTTCCTTGCTGGTTGAAACATTATCCAATTGATCTAAGCGATTAGAGAGGGGTTTTTCAAAATGGAAATGAACATTTCCTTTATGTCCTTTTATTCCAAGTAGTAAGTGCTCTGCATCCTGATGAAAAGTTTTTTTGTAGTTTGGATCAACTTGTTTGTCAAGATGCTCTTTGGCTTTTAGAAATCCACAAGGGTCATATTCGTAAGAAATAGAAACGGGTACTATTTTAATATTTTTAAAATGTTGTTTCAAATCTTGCTTTTTATTGCTTAAGCTCAACATTTTTAATAATGCAATTTGGGTACGGTCATTTCCGTCTTTGGCACGTCCCTCACGTTGAGCTATCCATATAGAATCCTTCTTTTTATTTATGGTTTTATAGATATAATTAGAAAGTAATATAGCATATTGATAAATATCTCTGGGATTTCCTGAACGTTTAACAACAAAGCTCTTATTAATCCTAAAAATTAATTCTGTTAATCTATTGGCAACCAAATTATCCCCAATAGCGATTTGACTGGTTTGCATATTATTTTCGAGCAAAACCATATTAAGGAAAGCGGAATCGAGTACAATATCTCTATGGTTAGAAATAAACAAATAGCTTTCGTCAGGACTTAAATTTTTTAATCCACTAAATGTAAGCGTACTGATAGTACTTTTTTTGACAACATTCAAGAAGGGGCTGATTACATTTTTCTGGAAATCATGAGCAGTCTTAATATGATTTTTTTCTTCTAAGATCAACTTATTCAAATGATAAGGAACAAATGCCTCCATCCCATCAAGAAAGTCTTGATAACTGAACAATTCACGTATTGCAGCCCTTACCTGTGTATCCCGATATATTTCAGGCTTTAAGTTTTTATCATCACCCATACCCCAAATTAATGATTAAATAGTATTTTGAATATAAACTATAGTAAATATTAAACCAAAAATGATTAATCATTACACATTGTAATCGATTTTACAAAGCTAATTAAAATCTTCAATCAGGTATGCTTTAATAAGATAAACTTTCACAGATAATCAAAAATTATTTAACAATTCAAATAAAAACAGCTAAATATTTATACATAAATCATTATATAAAATATTATTATCTCAGGTTTAATTATAATGTAAACGTTATTCATTTTAATTTATGTTAAACCTAATTATATTTTTGAAACCTTAAAAAAGATATTATTATGTATACCAAAAATTGTATTAAAGTGCATTAATAGCACCATTAAAGTATATTTAAGTAAATTCAATAATAATCTCGAAAAATAACATTCCTTTCATAATTCCCTATATTAATAGTCAAATAGTAATCTTATACTCGTTGGTTATACAACTATTTTATTTAAAAAAATCAAAATAAATATATGGCTAATGAAAAAAATATACTTACTTGTAAAAACTAATTTCATCTATTCATGTTTAATAGAAACAAAAAAAACAATCTAATAAATGGATTCAAAAGATTTTAGAAAGCATGCACATGAACTGGTAGATTGGATGGCCGATTATTTTGAACAAGTTGAGCAATACCCAGTAAAATCTCAGGTCAAACCAAAAGAAATATATAATCAGTTACCTGTACATGCTCCTCAAGAAGGAGAAGATATGGAAACTATTTTCAAAGACTTTAAAGAAATAATTATACCCGGAATAACACATTGGCAACATCCTAAATTTCTTGCTTACTTTCCTGCTAACACCTCCTTCCCATCTATATTAGGTGAGATGTTAACTGCGACACTTGGGTCACAATGTATGATTTGGGATACTTCACCAGCAGCTGCAGAACTGGAAGAACGCATAATGAATTGGATAAAAGAATTAATTGGGATACCTCTTGATTTTGAAGGTGTTATACAAGACACTGCCTCTACTGCTACACTTACTGCCATAATAACAGCAAGAGAACAATCAAGTGATTACAATATAAACGATAACGGCATAGAAAAAAACAACTTACGTGTTTATTGTTCTTCTGAAGCACATTCATCTGTAGAAAAAGCAGTAAAAATAATGGGTTTAGGTCGTAAAAGTCTTGTAAAGGTTAATACTGACAAAGGGCTGTCTATGTGTCCAATTGATTTGGAAAAATCAATTTTACAAGACATTAATAATGGAGAAAAACCTATATGCGTAATTGCTGCAATTGGCACAACTGGTACTACTTCAATTGACCCACTTGAAGAAATTAGTTTGATTTGTTCTAAATACAATATTTGGCTTCATGTTGATGCTGCATATGCTGGTTCTGCATTAATGTTACCCGAATATCAATGGATGATAAGAGGTATAGAAAGGGCAGATAGTTTTGTTTTTAATGCCCATAAATGGTTATTCACAAACTTTGATTGTTCTGTATATTTTATAAAAGACAAAGAAGCACTAATTAGAACTTTTGAAGTCCTACCAGAATATCTTAAGACCAAAAGTAGAGGTCTAGTGAATGATTACAGAGACTGGGGAGTGCCATTAGGTCGTCGTTTTAGGGCTTTGAAACTTTGGTTTGTTCTCAGAAATTATGGAGTTAAAGGCATTCAAGAAAAACTTCGATTTCATATAAAACTGGCAAAACAATTTACAGAATGGATAGTAGATTCCGACGATTTTGAATTACTAATCCCTACAAAATTAAATTTAGTTTGCTTCAGATACAAACCCAGTAATATAAATGATGAAGATGCACTTTCAAGATTAAACGAAACAATAATGAATAACCTAAATAATGATGGTTCAATATACCTGACCCATACAAAGATTCATGATCAGTATACACTGCGTGTATGTATTGGACAGACCTATGTAAAAGAACATCATGTTTATGAATCATGGTTACTCATCAGTGAAATGGCAAGAAAAACTATTTTACATTAAACAGGTTTACCATAATTTCTTTTAATTTTACATTTATAATTTAAAACTAAAGAATTTTGTTTTCCACTTTTGTTATATCTTAAACATTGTTAAAACATTATTCTCAAGTTCTCTATAAATATGAGTCATCAGCGCATTTTAGACGAAGTAGCCAAAACAAGTATCCAATTAATGTTGAAAGAGACCTTTTATGGTCATTTCTTTACCAGCATACTAAAAGATGTTTCTGACAGAACCAGATCTATTGCTACTACTTTAAGCAGCAATCAAATGATTAAATTAATTGTAAATCCGAATTATTGGGATAATGAATTAAATATACCTGGGAATGAAACTGCTACAAAAGACTTACGCTATGGTGCAATTAAACATCAAATTCTACATATAGTATTCAAACATTCATTACGATTTAATGAGTTTGGAAATAAAAAATTATTTGGAATTGCTTCTGATCTAGCTGCTAACCAATATATTAATTCAGAGCAATTAACGGAAAATGCTATAAGAATGGAAGATTTTCCTGAATTTCAATTATCCAGAGGAGAAAGTATAGATTACTACTATAAGCAACTTTCAGATGTGCTCGATGATATGCAAAATAATTCTAACGAAGGAAATGGAAGTGGAGAAGAAGATGAACAAGATAGCGACAATAAAAATGCTGCTGGTCTAAATCCGTCACAACAACATTTAAAGAACCTGATGGAGGATGAAGAGAACGAACACCTTGAACAACACAAATTCTGGAATGAATTCGAACAATTATCAAGTGCAGAACAAAAAATAATTGAAGCTGCAATTAACGAATCTATTGTCAACTCAGTATCAAGGATCAAAACTAAAGACTATGGTAAACTCCCTGCTGGATTACAACAATATATTAATCTTTTAATCGATACTTTAAAACCAAATATAAATTGGCGTAGAATTCTACGTATTTTTACTGCCAGCAGTAGCCGTACCCGTCTTAAAAACACCATTCGAAGACCCTCCAAACGTTATGGCACTAATCCTGGAATAAAAATACAGTGTAAACAAAAGATTCTGGTAGCTATTGACACCTCTGGATCTGTCAATGATGATGAACTCAGAGAATTTTTTGGAGAGTTATACTTTATATGGAAACAGGGTGCAGAAATTTTTGTTGTGGAATGTGATACAGTTATTCACAACAAATATAAATACAAAGGAAAACCGCCCGAATTAATTAGTGGTAGAGGAGGTACTGATTTTAACGCCCCTATCAGATTTTCTAACGAAGAATACTTTCCTGATGCTATGGTATATTTTACTGATGGTTATGCTCCCGCTCCTACAGTTACTTCACGAAAGCCTATTCTTTGGATGCTTACGAGCCAAGGAATAGATGATGACACTTGGAACTTTCTTCCTGGAAGAAAAGTAAAAATGACAGCACAATTGACGTAATGATACAAATTAACACAACATCGAAAAATTATAAAATCTTATGAAGATGCTATGTCAAATATTAACAATCTCGCGATATTACTATAATTGATATTCTTTTATTCGAAATTAGTAATCATTTGAATTTATAGTCCAAACCTATTAATTCAAATAGTAAATATGATAAAATAAAAAAGATAATTATGCTATTTAAACTAGCCTGGAGAAATGTCTGGCGTAATAAACGGCGGAGTTTAATCACTATTGCATCTATCTTTGTTGCAGTTTTTCTGGCTATTTTTATGCGTTCAATGCAACTGGGGATGTATAGCAGTATGATTGATAATGTAGTTGGTTCGTATACTGGTTATGTCCAAATTCATAAAAAAGGATATTGGGAAGAACAAAAGGTAGATAATTCGCTTGAGTTAAAAACTGAATTATTACAAACTATAACCACTACTAAAGGTGTCAAAAACATTATCCCACGTCTTCAGATATTCTCCCTTGCTTCAAACAGAGAACTTTCGCAGGGAGTTATTGTAAATGGTATAATGCAGAATAAAGAAAACTTGCTTGTTGATTGGAGCACCCGATTAAAAAGTGGTCAACTGCTTACAGGCACCGATGATGAATTAGTTATTGCAAAAGGGATAGCTAAAATCTTTGAAGTTGACTTAGGCGATACAATGGTACTCATTGGTCAAGGATACCACGGAACAAATGCTGCAGGGAAATATGTTATTTCGGGTATAGTTAACTTAAAAAATCCAAAACTAAATAATATATCTGTTTTTTTAAATCTAAAAACTGCTCAAAAATATATTGGTGCTGACAACCTATTGACGCACCTAATTATTGACAAAAAAGATATAACTGATGAAGAAATTCTAAGTTCAGACTTACAATCAAACCTTGGAACAGATTACGAAGTTATGACCTGGCGTGAAATGATACCTGAGCTAGAACAAACAATTCAAGCTGATAGCGTAGGTGGACTAATTATGATTTTTATCCTCTATATGATCATTACCTTTGGAATTTTTGGTACCGTTTTAATGATGACACAAGAAAGAACCTATGAATTTGGGGTACTTATTTCCATTGGAATGAAAAAATCTAAACTTGCTATTACAATGATCATAGAAACTATTATGCTTTCTTTAATTGGTATATTTTCTGGAACAATCCTAGTAATGCCTATTGCTTTTTACTTCCATCAAAACCCTATCATTTTAAGCGGTGATTATGCAGATACAATGGAAAATTTTGGTTTTGATCCAGTAATTCCCCTATCTATTGATTTTTCAATCCCAATCACGCATGGTTTGATTATATTTTTAATTAGTATAATAATTGCTTTATATCCATCTTGGTATATACTTAAAATGGACCCTGTTAAATCAATGAAAAGATGAATCAAAAATTGCAGGAAATAAATATAATTATAAAAATAGCATGGAGAAATGTCTGGCGGAACAAACTGCGCAGTACAATTGTAATTTCTGCAATAGCATTGGGACTTTGGGGAGGTTTATTTGTAATGTCATTGGTTCTTGGTTTAAATGAACAAAGAATGAATGGTGCTGTAAATTCATATCTTTCTCATATTCAAATTCACAACCCTAAATATCTAGAAAATCCGAAATTAAAATACAGTTTACAAGAAGTTGATGAAGCAATAAAATTTCTGGAAAAAGATTCAAGAATAAAAGCTTTTTCAAAAAGAGTAAGCTCGACTGGAATGGCAGCTTCTTCAGGTGGAAATCAAGGGGTTAACATATTAGGAATAGACCCTAATGAGGAAAAAAAAGTCACGAATATTTCGAATAAAATAGTTGAAGGAGAATACTTTACTCAAGGCAAAAAAAATAGCATCGTCATTGGACAAAGGTTAGCAAAAAAATTAAAACTTAAGTTAAAGTCTAAATTGCTTATTACTTTTCAGGATATTGATAAAAACATTATTTCCATTCAATTCAAAGTTAGAGGGATCTATAAAACAGGTAGTTCAGTTTTTGATGATTCGAATATATTTGTTCACAAAAAAGCGTTAACTCAACATCTTGGAATTGGTACTGCAACTCACGAAATAGTTGCACTTTGTAATAGCATAGATTATGCTGAATCTATTTCAAAAGAACTTCATAAAATACTAAAAAAAGATCTATGTCAGACCTGGGTAGAAATTTCTCCTGAACTTGGTTATGCTCAAGAAATGATGAGTAACGTAGTTTACATTTTTATGTTAATCATTTTACTCGCTCTATCATTCAGCATTATAAATACAATGTTAATGGCTGTACTTGAAAGAAAAAAAGAAATAGGAATGTTGATGTCAATTGGTATGAACAAGAAAAATTTATTTTCTATGATTGCTTTTGAAACGCTCTTCATAGTTGTGATAGCTACACCTATAGGTATGTTATCTGCTTATTTGACGATAACTTATTTTAGTAATAATGGGATTAATCTTTCGGTAGTTGAAGAGGGTTTAGGAAGCCTTGGCATAGGGGCTTTTGTTTTCCCTTTTTTACCCAAAAATCTATATATAAATATTACCTTATTAACTTTAATTGTAGCCTTTTTATCCTCTCTTTTTCCTGCCAGAAGAGCTTTGAAATTAAACCCATCAGAAGCGGTCCGTTCCTTGTGAGCAAACGATTAGAAGGCAACCTAAAAGCAGATCTATAGTAATTACAAATTCAGAATATATTTTCAACTATTTGTTATTAGGAATTTGTAAAACATCACCACATTTTTTGCATTTATGCAAATCATCATTTTTATTAAACTTATTAAAAGTTTCAGGCAATTGCTTTTCAATATTCGTTAATTTAAAATAATCTTGATGAAGCATGTTATTACAATTATCACAATACCATTGAAAACCATCTGTATGTTCTTCAACATCCCTTACATGTTCAATAACTAAACCAACAGTGTTTTCAAAACGCTGTGGTGAATGTGGAGTTTTAGCAGGCAAAACAAATATTTCACCTTCTTTAATTGAAATATCTTTAGGCTTACCATTATCAATGATTCTTAGGACCATATCCCCTTTCAATTGCATAAAAAATTCAGGAGTCTCGTTATAGTGATAATCTTTCCTAATGTTAGGACCGCCAACAACCATAACAATGTATTCACTTCCAGGAAAAACTTCTTTGTTACATACTGGAGGTTTAAGATGATCTTTATTTTCTTCTACCCAATTCATCAGGTTAACTACATTAAATGCTTTCATATTGATATTAAATTATGTACTATAAATTATATATTTTATCTATAAAAAGTAATATTGTTTTGAAATATAGTTTCAAATAGTAGCTAAAACCTTGAGTTCAATTGCTATAGGTGTTGGCAAACAATTAATTTCACAAGTAGTTCTACATGGCTGATTATCTTTAAAGTATTCAGCATACAATTTATTATAAACAGGGAAATCATCCTTCATATTTGTTAGGAAAACTGTAACATCTACAATATTTTCCCAACTTGAACCACAATCCTCAACAATATAACGAATATTGTCAAAAACAGCACGACATTGCAATTCAATGTCATAAGATATAATGTTTCCATTCTCATCTAGTTCTACACCGGGAATTTCTTTTGAACCTAATTTCCTGGGACCTACACCTGACAAAAAAAGCAGGTTTCCAACTTTACGTGCATGTGGATAAGAACCTACAGCTTTAGGAGCACGGTCTGAATTTAACAATTCCTCATTATGTACCATTATTTTAATTTTTAAAACATTTAAAAAGAAAAAACTAATATATATTATTCCATTTTTTTATCCTCATTCAGGTTGTTTTTTTCAGGAATAATTGCCTCATACACTACCTCTTGTATTCTTGAACGGATATCTTTTTTTATCAGAGTCATATTTAATCCAGAAGGGAATGTTCTATTTGACAAAAACAAATATACTATATTATTTGCAGGGTCTCCCCAAGCACCTATACCTGTGAAACCTTGGTGACCAAAAGTAAGAGCAGAAGCCTGATATGCAACATTTATAGAGGTATTAGGTTCAGGACTATCTTCCTTCCTATCAAAGCCTATTCCTCTTCTTGAATCGTCTCTTATTTTAGAAGTAAATTTTTTAACAGTTTTTTCCTGAAGATATCGTTTGCCTCCATATTCGCCACCATTAATTAACATTTGAAAAATGATAGCAAGATCCTGAGCATTGGAGAATAAACCAGCATGACCTGACACCCCATCCAACATTCCTGCACCCATATCGTGTACATCTCCTTGAATTATCTGATAACGAAAATAATTGTCATCTTCAGTTGGGATTATTTCTTCTCTAGGAATGCCATGTTTTAGAGGATTAAACATCATACTGGTTAGTCCCATGGGACGATAAAACGTTTCATTAACATATTCGTCCAAACGAAGACCAGTTACCGTTTTAATCAATTTTGCAAAAAGATAAAAACCCAGATCACTATATTTATAATTTTTCCTATTCCTTAATTCCTGATCATAAATTGGTTGCCAAAGAATAGAATCTAATTTTGATTTTGCAAAATATAAGTTTTCAGCAATTCGAATAGAATAATCTTCACTTTCCTCAGTAGCATAATAACGCCCCATAATAGGCTTGCGCATATTATCAAGCGTTTTTATATAAAAAGGAATCCATGGTTTAAGACCTGCTCGATGCAACAAAATATCCTTTATTGTTATTCTAGATTTATTGGTCCCTCTTAATTCGGGCAAATAAAAACTAAGCGGCTGATTAATATCCAACAAACCTTCATCGACTAAGCGCATAATAGAAATTGTAGTTGCAGCAACTTTAGTAACAGAAGCAATATCATATACATTATCTAATTTTACACGTTTTTTCTTTTGGTAAGTATAATGCCCAAATGTTCTATGGTAGGCAATTTTACCATCCTTAGCTATAAGCACCTGACAACCAGGTGCGGCTTCTGAACGAATCATCTCTGCTGCGATATCGTCAATTCTAGCTAAAATTTTTGAATCTAAACCCGTTTCTTCTGGGCTTGATGCATAGATCATCTTTTGGACTTCTGTATCTTTTCCCATCCCGTATCTGAATTTTGAAGAAGCAGTGACTGGAAGGCGCCCTCTGAAAGATAATGCACCTGCAATAGCCCTGGCAGTTAATTTTTGAGTTAGAGTTTCAGCATTATAAGCGACTACAGCTGCCTGAGCTGTAGGAAAATTTTTAAGTGAATAAGGTGTTCCAAAAGCTACTAGCAGTACTTTAGTTTTAGCACTTAAAGCCTTTACAAATTTTTCAATCCCCGAAGAAATTCCAAAATTTTTGTTGATACTTCTATTTAGATTATGTACTGCTACAATTACAACATCCTTCTTCGCCAAATTTTTCAATCTACCTTGAGAAACCATATTTCTTGAACAATAAAAATCCTTTACACCATATCTGGATAATTCTTCTTGAAATGGATTTTCAACATTTGCAGTTCCGACACTAATACAAGCAACTGATTTTTTTTCCAAAGGTAAAATTGAGGAATCATCAATAAGTGTAATTGCATTCTTTACAAGTTCTTGTTTGAGAGCAGTATTATCGTGAATATTAAGACGACTTACAACATTAACAGGATCAACAGCCTTATATTCATTTAAACCCATCTTGTATTTAGCATGTAATATTTTCCGTACACGAAAATTGATTTCTTCCCAAGTTATCCAATTACTATCAAGAGCTTCATAAATTTTCTTTTTGGCTTTAGGTATATCTTGTGTCATCAACAAGATATCATTTCCCGCTAATAATGCTTTTAAATCTACTTCCCCTTCTTTAAAATGTTTTGTAACACCTTTCATACTTAATGCATCAGTAAAGACAAGACCTTTAAATCCTAATTTATTTTTTAATAATCCTGTAACAGCAGGTTTAGAGAGTGTTATAGGTAAATTTTGAGTAGAGTCTAAAGCCGGAATATGCAAATGAGCAACCATTACACTTTTTACACCATGCTGAGATAAATTTTTAAATGGATACAATTCCACACTATCAAGACGTTCAAGATTATGATTAATTACCGGGAGGTCTTTGTGGGAATCCACATCAGTATCACCGTGACCTGGGAAGTGTTTTGCACAAGCCATGATGCCATTATCCTGTAACCCCTGTATATACTGGAATGATTTAGCAGTGACATTTTTACGGTTTTCTCCAAAAGACCTATCTCCTATTACGGGATTTGCTGGGTTATTATTTACATCAACCACAGGTGCAAAATTAATATGAATTCCCATAGCTTTACATTCTTGGGCTACCGCAACACCAAATTCATAAATCAAAGCATTGTTCTGAATTGCGCCCATCATAAGTTGGCGTGGAAATTTAACAGAAGCAGATACCCTCATATTGGTTCCCCATTCAGCATCCATAGCCATCATCATTGGGAACTTTGATCTTGCTTGAAATTTATTTGTTAAAGAAGCAATTCTATCCTCATGACCTCTAAAAAAGATAACACCACCAATTTTATGACTGTCAATACAATTATAAATCCTTTTTTCATCGCTAGCTCCTTTTGGCGGATATGCTCCAACCATAAATAGTTGTCCAAGCTTTTCATCTTTAGACATACTGTCAATCCGACTATTAACCCATTCATTTTCTTTTTTTCTACTTTCTTCAACTTGTTTTGCGATGCGTTTTTCTTTGGCTATAGAATCACTAACAAATTGCTGTCGAGCCAATGTATCAGGACTTGGAACATCAGAATGACACATAAAAAAACTAATTAAAACAATAACAACAAAAGCACTTAAGATCCTCGGACTCATACTCTTTAAAGTCAATATAAAAAATAATCAACAAATTGCACTTTAGGAATACTAGTACAAGATATTGAGATGTAAAATTATTACATGTAATATATGAAACCACATTTAGAATGTAAAGGTTATTTGCCATTTTTTAACTACAAAATCATAATACATTCTAAATATTTGATATAGAATAAATGCAAACAACTATTTTATAATTGACAAATATGATTTTGTTAAAATTAAGTGAAGAAAATTTAGATTTATGACAAATAATCTTAATTTTAATTTACTACGATTAACACAATTACACAAAAATGGAGAAGAAAAAACTTGTAACTGGTGCATTTGGCTTTTCTGGTTCAACCCTAATCAGGGAGCTATTGAATGAAGGGCATAAAGTTGTAGGTACAGATATTTCAAGTAGACTTAAAGATCCTGAACAAATCTCATTGAAAAAGAATATAGGACTTGACATTAACCACCCAAACCTATTATTAATAGAATCTGATTTGACAAATAAAGGAAGCTTGTACGACTTATTTGAAAAAACTGGAGAAATAGATATTGTTTATCATACTGCATCACTATATAGTTATAAAGCAAGCCTTGAAGATCTTAGAAAAATTAATGTAGAAGGAACTAAAAACTTAATTTCAGTTTTACCTGATACAATATCACAATACATCCATTGGAGTACTTGTGGTGTATTTGGCAAACCTAAACATAAGGGCAAAAATGTAAACATTCCTTTTAATGAATCATCTGACTCCCCCAAAAATATGCCTGAAAATGCCAGATGCCCTAAAAACACACATATTGTCAACGAATATTCAATTAGTAAATGGGAACAAGAACAATTCTTATGGAAATGTTACCGTGAAAATAATCTACCATTAACTATAATACGTCCTGCTCCTATATATGGGCCTGGCAGTACATACGGTCATGGAGGAATTATATTATCGATTTACAGAGGCATACTTCCTGCAATACCTTTAAGTTCAAAAAATTCAATAACTTGTTCTGTACATGTAGAGGATATCGCACGATTTGCTATGCATATTTCGGGAAAACAAGAATACATAGGCGAAGATTTTAATGTAGTAGACAGTAGTATTATTTCCTACCATGAATTCCTTCATTATATTGCCTTACTTACTGGTAAAAACCTTATAGATATCCCCTTTTTACCAATGTCAGTAATGCGGTTTTTTACTTTAACCCTTTCCAAAATACTTATAAATTTTAAATTGGACAATTACTTCGACAAACTTAATATGGTTGAACCCCAATCTGCAAAATATATTGGTTCAAGTTATTGGATTTCAAATAAAAAAAGTAAAACAACTGGCTTTACATACAAATATGATGACGTAAAAGAAGGTCTAAGAGAAACCGTAAAATGGCTACGTGATGAAGGTTACCTCTAAGTTCGTCTCTAATCAAGAAGTTTTTTAATCTCAGGCAAAATACGCTCAGGACCTTTTGCACTTCCACTAATTAATTTACCTTCTTGATCAATTAATAAATAGGTAGGTATTGCTCTTAAGAGATAAGGTTTAAGTTCGACATTTCGAAATTGATCCTCAGCAACAACATGAATACCTGGCCAGTTTTTTTCACTTAAATAGGATTTCCAATGATTAATTTCTTTTTCTCCTGATTCTAAAGCAATATATAAAAAGACAACATTGCGACCTTTAAGTGATTTTTGAAGCTCAAGATGTTTTGGTATAGATGCAACACAGGGACCACACCATGTTGCCCAAAAATCTACATAAACTACCTTACCAATAAAATCATTTAACGCTACGTTATTACCAGAAGTATCTTTTAGAGTAAAATTAGGCGCAGGTTGGCCTGGAGCAATTTTTAGATATCTATTATATTTTTGGTTAAATAACCCATAATATTTATCAGATTGATTGTTCTTTGCAAAATATTTATCTACTAGATTTGCCTGATCATAAAATTCATGCTGCATAAGTTTATAGTATACCCAAAAATTATTTGACAGCATCGACAAGCATAAATCATGATCCATTCCTGTTAAATTTTCTTTAATTATAGAAAATTTATCATTGAACTCATTCACCCAAATTAAAGAATCATTTTTTCCTTTTATTTGATCCTGATACAAGGAATTTACATATTCAAAAATATATTTCCCATAATTTTCCAAAAAATGAAACTTGCTACTGGGTTTCCATTTATCAATAATATTCCTATCCAAAGAATCAATTGGTAAATATTTCCATTCATCATGTGCATAATAATTATGATATTTCAAAAAGGACCAAATATCATTCATCCACTTACATTTAATTTTTGCATTTATATAATCAATATATTCAACATTATTCTGATCATCACTAAAATATTGTAAAACATAGTTTTCTTCCTTTAATTTATATTTTTTAATAAGATTCAAATATTCATCAGGGTCTTTCGTCAATCTGTTATTATAATTTTCTTCTTCCTCCTCTCCATCAAATTGAAGTGCATCTAAATCCCATTGGATTTGATTTATGAAAGCAGCTGTCCCTTTTAAAACCGTTGTGTCTGTATGCTTTTGGGGAACAAAAATATCTAATGTGTCATTTGGTTTTAAATAAAGATCTTTATTGAAAAGCAAAATCTGCCCATTAGGTTTTCTTATTTGAAAAAAATCAGCAAAATCTAGTGCAATATTAATTGAAAATCTACCATTACTATCAATTTTAAAGGAATCCAAGGCTTTATAATAATTATCATAATCCAACGCATTTTCACTTGTTATTAAATAATAATATCCATCTTCTTTGTCCTCTAATTTGCCTTCAATTACTGTGTTCGATTTTAAATTCGTTTTACTTTTACATGCACAAAAACACATTATAATTGATATAAGAAAAGTTATGAAAATCTTCATTTTTTAATATTTAATTGAAAAAAGTGCTCAAAACCGTAATAGACAATTTAAAAATTGACATATTACTTTTCATCAATCCAAATTATATCTACCATTTTTTGTCTGAATAAATCATTAAAAGCTTTTATTTCTTCAGTTCTAATACGATTAAATTCTTTTATTTGCTCATCAATTTGAGCAAAAAGCTCATTTTTAACCTCTATAGCCTGATCCGTTGGTGGATAATCCCCGTAAGAAAGAGAATTCAAATGTCCAAGTTTATTGTTTAATCTTATGGGGAAATTAAGTGGATCCTGAGGGCTTTTATTCTTAGTTTGGTACAAAGTTTTTTCAACATCTGTCATCATAGAATCAATTTTTTCTGATCTGTGTAATAAGTCTATATAAATACTATCCTGTTTTAAGCGTTCATTATAACTTTTTAATTGTTTTCTCACATTTCTAATGTCAATAATTGTTTGATGTGTTTCAGTTAATTTATCTCTAACTTTTTTAACAAAATCAAATTGTTTTTTCAAATCATCTATACTTGCTTCAGATTCAGGATCATTAACTATTTCAAAAGGAACCTCCTGTGTATCATCATTAACAGTTAAAAGAGCTTTATATTGTCCAGGTAATGCTCTAGGTCCAGCCATTGATGCCCAAAAATTTATCATGCCGGGAAATGTTTTTGCAGGTTCATAATTCAAATTCCAGTTAAAAATTCCTGAACCTTTATTAAGTTTTATTTTATCTCTTTTTTTCTTAGAGTTATTCTTAAAAACACGACATGTATCTCCATTTATATCTAGAATAACTAAAGATATTTTTGATGAATCAACATCGGTATTCAAAAAATAATGCAAAACAAAGCCTCCTGCATGATTAACGCCCGATCCTTTAACATTCCAATTTTGTCCCCCACGCATTCTATAACAAGTCTCAGGTTTATAGAGATGAAACGTTTTCTCTTTATATTTATTTTTTGCTTGCCTAATTATGTTAATATTATCTAAAATCCAAATAGATCTTCCTTGAGTTGAAACTATAAGATCATGATCTTTAATTGTCATATCCGTTATTGGAACAATAGGTAAATTAAGCTGAAGAGAATGCCAATTTTTCCCATTATTGTAGGAAATATAGACACCCGTTTCTGTACCAGCATACAATAGACCTTCCTTTTTACTATCGGCACGAATTACTCTTGTGAAGTGTTCTTTTGAAATACCATTGGTAATCTCTTCCCAGTTTTCTCCATAATTCTTTGTGTAATAAAGATAAGGCTTAAAATCACCCATTTTATAACGAGTACCAGCAACAAATAAACCTCCATCATTAAATGGGTCAGCTTCAATACTATTAATTAGCATCCATTCTGGCATTTGTTTTGGTGTTACATTTTTCCAGTTTTTTCCTCCATCACGCGATATATGGATCAAACCATCATCAGAGCCCGTCCATAGTAAATCTTTAACTCTAGGAGACTCACAGGCAGCAAAAATGGTACAATAATATTCTACGGAGGTATTGTCCTGAGTAATTGGTCCTCCAGAAGACACCTGTTTGGAAGAGTCATTGGTTGTCAGATCCGGACTAATAGTTTGCCATGACTGCCCTTCATTATAAGTAACATGCAAATGATTTGAAGCAGTATACAACTTTGTAGGATCATGGGGGCTAAAAAATAATGGGAAATTCCATTGAAAACGGTACTTCATGTCTTCTACACCATGTCCCATAGGGTTGTCAGGCCATACATTAATTGCTCTGGATTGATCATTTTTATGATTTTTTCTTTGCAAATATCCATCATAACAACCACCATAAACGATATCAGTATTTAGCGGATCTACTGCAATATGCCCACATTCACATCCTGCGGTACTTACCCAGTCATTTTTAGTTATAGCATTACCCTTTGATCTGTGTGTAATTCGAACAGAACTATTATCCTGCTGAGCAGCATATATACGATATGGAAAATGATTATCTGTTGTCACACGATAAAACTGTGCTGTAGGTTGATTATGATAAGTTGACCAGGTTTCACCAGCATCATAAGTAACCTGTGCACCACCATCATCACCAATAATCATTCTGTTGGAATTTGATGGATCTATCCACAAATCGTGATGATCTCCATGTGGAGCATTAAATTGTTTAAAAGAGTATCCACCGTCGTCCGATCTATGATACCTTACATTCAGCACATAAACTTTATCTTCGTCTTTAGTATCAGCATAAATTCTCGTATAATACCATGCTCTTTGTCTAAGTTTACGACTATCATTCGTTTTAAACCAATTTTCACCGCCATCATCAGAACGAAAAACGCCTCCTGTTTTAGATTCAATAATTGCCCAAATTCGCTGAGAATTAACAGGAGAAACCGCAATTCCAATGATGCCCAAGGTGTCCTTAGGCAACCCATTTTTTTTTGTTAATTCAACCCATGTTTCACCACTATCTGTACTTTTCCAAATACCAGAACCCTGACCTCCGCTAGACAAACTATAAGGAGTGCGATAGATTCGCCATGTAGTAGCATATAGTATTCTATGATTTGTCGGGTCAATTACTAAATCTACTGCACCAACACTATCGTTTATAAATAAAACTTTCTTCCATGAATTTCCGCCATCTATACTTTTAAAGATTCCTCTTTGAGAATTTGGTTTAAATAAATCCCCCATAGATGCAACAAATACAATATTATGATCCTTTGGATGTACACGAACACGTGATATATGTCTTGATTTTACCAATCCTTTTTGTTCCCATGTTCTTCCTGCATTCTCACTTTTCCAAACTCCATATCCAAATGAAACATTCCCTCTAACTGTTTTTTCTCCACCCCCTACATATATAACATTATTATCGGATTTGCTTACTTCAATAGATCCTATTGAACCACCAAAAAATCCATCTGAAATATTTTTCCAATTTCTACCACCATCATTAGTTTGCCATATGCCACCTCCAGTAGCACCAAAATAAAACAAATTCGGTTTTCCTTCTACGCCTGTGACAGCACATGATCTACCTCCTCGAAAAGGACCGATTGGTCTCCATTGAAGGGTATCAAATAAAGCTGAATCTATTTTATGAGGAAACTCTACTTGTCCATTAACAGATAATGAACTAAAAAACAACACAATGAAAACAATCATAAAGAAATTATTCATAATAACCCTATATTTAAAATATTCAATTAATTTTCTACTTTTTACTTTTGTAAACAAGAAATAACTTTTCGCAATATAAAATACTATATTCGCATAAGAAAAAAAAAGGAAGAAAAGGAATGGCTAAAACTCAAACTCTATCATACAACCAATTAATTAATTCTCTGAATAAAAAAGAGTTTTATCCTATCTATTTTCTATATGGAGATGAAAACTATTATATTGATGAAATAACAAATCATATAGAAGCAAATGCTTTAGATGCTACAGCAAAAGATTTTAATCAAACTATTTTATATGGTAAGGATGTCGACTATAAGACAATTCTTGATGCAGCCAGACGTTTTCCAATAATGTCTACAAATCAACTGGTAGTTGTTAAAGAAGCTCAGGATTTAAAAACAATGGATAAATTAGAATCCTATTTTGAAAATCCTATGGAAAGTACAATTTTAGTTTTTGCATACAAACACAAAAAATTAGATGGAAGAAAAAAATTTGTATCAAAACTCAAAAAATCCTCGAAAGCATGCCTCTTTGAATCCAAACGATTATATGAAAATCAAGTCCCTAACTGGATAAATAATTACTTAAAAGATAAAAACATAAGTATTAAACCAGCAGCAACAAACCTATTAGCTGAATATTTAGGTACTGATTTATCGAAGATATCAAATGAACTAAATAAATTAACTATTAATTTATCAGAAGGTGTTCCAATAGACAAAAGCATTATTCAGAAAAACATAGGTATAAGCAAAGATTTTAATGTGTTTGAATTACAAAATGCTTTAGGCAAAAAAGATCGATTCAAAAGTCTATTAATTGTTAAATATTTTATTGCGAATCCTAAAAATCATCCATTACAGTTAATTACAGCAACACTGTACAATTTTTTTAGCAAAGTTTTCGTCTGCCAGTCAATGATGCAGTCCTCAGATAAAGCAATTGCTTCTGCACTAGGTACTAATCCTTTTTTTGTAAAAGATTATAAAGTTGCTGCTAAATCCTATAATAGAATCAAATTAGAACAAATTATAGCTACACTTAAGGAATACGATTTACGTTCAAAGGGTGTCGATAATGTATCTGTATCACAAGGTGAATTACTAAGAGAAATGATAATTAAGATTTTGGGCTAGTGGTATGAATTTAATGATAAGTTAGATATAAAATTTCTTATTTCTAGCTAGAAAGCTCCAAAAAAGTTTTTCCTAAATAATCTACCAGGTCACCAGAGGTTAAACTTTCTTCACTTTGTATACCGGCAGCAATATCACCTGCAAGGCCATGAATGTAAACACCAAGGATACATGCTTCAAGGGGATTGTACTCCTGAGAAAGTAGACCAGCTAAAATTCCCGTAAGAACATCACCACTACCAGCAGTTCCCATTCCGGGATTACCTGTAGAATTAAAATAACACAATCCTTCAGGTGTCGCAATACATGTATTAGCCCCTTTAAGTATAATATATACACCAAACTCCTGTGCTTTTTTACGTTGTAATTCATTACGCTCAAAGTTGTCATCAGCTTTTCCAAACATTCGTTCAAACTCTTTTGGGTGGGGAGTTAGAATAGAACCTTTCGGTATATATTCAAACCAGTCTGGGCTCTGGCCAAGAATATTTAAAGCATCGGCATCCAATACGGTAGGTGTATTTATATGTTTCAAAAGATAACATAAAGCATTTCTGGTTCTATTTTTAGTACTTAATCCACAACCAATAGCAATTGTAGTATACTTGGGTAAATCATAGACTTTAGTAAAAATAAATTGATCTTCATCGAGACTTACCATTGCTTCAGGGACAGAAGTTTGCATTACCTCATAACCACAAATAGGAACATGAACAGTTACCAATCCAACCCCTGCCCTTAGACAAGCACGAGTTGCTAAAATTGCAGCTCCTAATTTGCCATAACTTCCCATGATCAACAAGGCATGTCCGAAAACACCTTTATGTGCGAATTTATCTCTTTTACGATAAATAGATTTTACAAAATCAGAAGTAATATAAAAATAAGGAGAATCTGAAGAAGCAATAAATTTATCATCAAGTCCAATTGTTTCACAAACAAAATTACCTACACAGTTATAATTTTCGGGAAAAAGGAACGCCAACTTAGGAAATTCAAAAGCAAAAGTATAATCAGCTTCAATGCAAGGACTTGTAGTAGGTTTATCAGAAAAGACACCCGTTGGTATGTCTACAGCAACCATTGTATTTTTACATTCATTAAGGAAATGCAGAATTTCTGCAAGTTTACCAGAAACCGGTCGACTTAAACCAGAACCCAAAATAGCATCAATAAGAATTTCTTCTTCACCAAAAACAGGCAATTCATCAACCGAAACTACTTGCTTAAGAGATATTTTATTCAAGTCCTTCAACTGCTGTACACGTTCGAGATTAGTTCTGAAATCATCAGATATTTTATCAGTAAGATCAAGAACAAAAACAGCCAAATCATAGCCTTCTGATTGTAGTAAACGGGCGATAGCCATACCATCTCCCCCATTATTCCCTTTACCACATATTACGCTTATCATTTCATAATCTTCAACAGGAAATTTTTGAATAAACCATTTCACAAAAGTCCGGCTTGCCCTTTCCATCAAATCTATTGATAAGATAGGTTCATTAGTTATTGTATAAGCGTCAGCTTCACGTGTTTGTTCAGTTGATAATATTTTCATAAATTTTTTGTAAAAAAAGGAATTTAAAACCTTATATTATTAATAGTTGAAGAAGATAGGAATCTTTATTATAACAAAAAATAGAATAATCGTAAAGTTACCAATTATATAGTAAAAATTACAATTTTTAATTAACACCTATTCTCATTATTTGTTAAATGTATGTTCATTGAGTTATTTTAAACTTTTATTCGAGTCTTGAAATATTAATTTATAACTTTTCAATACTACAGTAAAGCATTACAGACAAAATCAAACAAATCGAATATTACAAAACACAAACAATTATCTACTCAAAAATTTAAAGCTTCCCATAAAGCGCTCCCCCTTTATCAAATAATTTGTCAACATTTTTCTTGGTTTTTGAATCAACTAAAAGAGGTGGAGCATGATTTGGTTTGATTCTGGCATCAATTATCAATGAGCTTCTGCATCCCCAATGTTTATTTTCTGTAAATTCATCGACTCCATGAATATCATGAGATGGATTAGATCTAGTAAAAGTTACCCAAATAAAATTATTTAAACTTTTACATACAAATGTACTATCATCAACTAACAAAATTAAAGGAATAGAACTTAAATCAAAAGATTTTAAATATTCTGTCAGAGACAATATATCTATTTTGGATTGTTCTGGCTCCAGATAAGGAGGTGCTTTTATTGCTAAAATTCCTTCCTGAACAAAAACAGGATTTGTAAAACCAACAGGTAAATTAAAATTGGTGGGTAACTTCGTTTTCAAGGTACGCTTTTGAGGTCCACAACAAGCTATTACTACCTTAGAACCACTATTCCAAGATTCACCTGAATAATCTAAAGTATCAATTGTTGTTTGAGTTTGAAAGTGTAAATCACGAGTCCAATCAATTCGTTCCAGAATATGTTTAAAATAAAATTTTATATCCTTAGTGTTCAATTTAGGGTTATCACCAATATCAGCTATAAAAAGATATTTCGCAAGACTGGTTTGGCCCTTACCTAACAAATGATTAGCAATGGTTAAAATTTCTTCTGGTTTTCTTTCCCTAAAAGGCATATATCGTTCACTACCAATAGCGAGTAGCAATGGATGTACTCCAGCTGCGTCAACTGCATTTAGCTCTACAAGTCCCGGAAATTCGATTGGTGTAAGACCTTTTACTAATTCATGAATAAGATATCCAAAACTTGAATCTTCAGCAGGAGGCCGTCCTACTACTGTAAAGTGCCAAATAGCATCTTTCCTATGATATACTTTATCGACTTTTAATACTGGAAAATCATGCGCAAGGCTATAATATCCCAAATGATCGCCAAAAGGGCCTTCCAACATTTTTTTATCTTTAATTACTGTTCCTGTAATACAAAAATCAGCATCTGAAGAAAAAATATAATCATTCTTTTGAAAATATCGGAACCGGCGCCCATTCAATAGACCAGCAAATGTAAGCTCTGACAAATTTTCTGGAAGTGGCATAATTGCAGCGAATGCGTTAGAAGGAGGACCCCCTACGAAAACAGAAACTTTAAATGGTAAATCAGATTCGTTATATGCTTTATGATGTACTCCAATTCCACGATGTAATTGATAATGCAATCCAATCTGTTTATCTATTTGATAATCATTGCCTGACATTTGAATTCTATACATTCCCAAATTAGATTTCATAATATCTTTTCCTCCAGGTTCCATTGAAAAAACTTGAGGTAATGTAATAAAAGCTCCACCATCTTTTTCCCATGATTTAATTTGTGGTAACTGACTAATTTTTGTTTCTCCAAATAAAATATGTTTTCGAAACCGAACTTTTTTTGGCAAACCATTAAGGGCTGAAAATGGCGTAGACAAATATCGACCTGGTTGTTTTAATATTTGGATAGGATCAATTTTTAATTCGATAATCTTTTGTACTTTTTCCAATTCATGTCTAAACAAAAATCGTGTTCTTTCAATCGTCCCATAAAGATTGGATAGCGCTGGAAAGGGCGACCCCTTAACGTTTTCATATAATATAGCAGGCCCCTGAGCATCAAAAACCCTTCTATGAATTTCTGCCATCTCTAAATCAGGATCTACTTCTGATTTAATTCTCAATAACTTACCGTGTTTTTCTAAATCATTAACACAGTGTTTTAAACTTTTATAACTCATTTATCTTTTTTTGTTTAGATATTTCTATAAATATACTATATCTATAATTCATTTATTTTTTTCTAATTTGTTTAGTTTAAATAAAACAATTATTCTTTAAAAAAGACGTTTCTTTGTAAAAGAATAAAGATTATGGTATCAATTTTGCATATTTATAGAAAAATCAAATAGAGGTTCTCAAAATTTAACCTGCTATTACTTTATCTATAATATATCTTGGCAATTGACAATAATAGTTTAATTAACTTAATTCGAAAATAATTACAATGCCAAAATACTGGTTTTCAATATTTCTTTTTTTTAACACGCTTTGTTATTCCCAAATTGATAGCACATTAATCACTATCAAAAATAAAGAGCTATTTGAGATAGGTAAAGAACAATTTACCTGGGCTTGTGTTGCTAATTTCACTCTATCTGATCCAAAAAATTATGGTAGAATTAAATTTTTGGATACAGATAACAAAGGAAATGTCTTTGTAATTGATAACAATGGGTTTTTGTATGCACTTTCAGGAATAGATTTCTCAGAAAAGTGGAAGATTCACTTAGGCTACGAACATATCCTTGATATGTCAGTTAGCCCTGATGGTTCTACTTTAGCGATATGCTATAACTATATTAAAACGGCAACTAAAAAATTAGAAATTAGAAATACAAAAAATGGTCGAATTCATCTAAAAATGAAAGAAAAACCTGATTGTTATGAAGATTCATATTTTGTAGATGTTGTTGACAATACAACACTTTATCCCTTTAATATATGCTATTCGCCTGATGGTTCTAGATTAGCAGTTTGGTTTAAAAATCACGGGTTTGATGAAAACAAATGCATTGCTATTCTTGAAGAAAAACTGCTTATAATAAATCCATTAACAGGAGACATTCTAGTATCTAAAAAGCATATACCCAAAGATTTTGAATGGGATAAATGTAATTTTAAATTCCCTTTTGCTTTTAGTACTGATGGGCAAAGTATTTATATAGGCAATTGCATGGCACAAATTGCTCAATATGATGCTAGAAATTTAAGTTTAATTAGGGTTGAAAATTATTTAGAACAAATTCAAAAAATTGAAATCGAAGAACTTGGTGTTAAAGCCTCAAGAAAAAGCAAAATCCGTTTTAATGAGATATTTGTACAAAATAATGGAACGCTATTAGTAAGTGTGGGTAAAAAAGGAAGAGTATATAAAATTAATTCTGATTTAAGTACAATCTCATTTGTTACTGAAGATCTTGGAAATGAGCAAGGACATTTCTCATGTAGTCCAGATCTACAAATTGGCATGTTAAATTCAAACAATTTAAACTTGTGGGATTTAGATACTAAACAACCTATATTATTTACAGAGACAGCAGGTGTTTTGGCCAGTAATACCGTTAGATTTCATCCTTTAAAAAAAGCGATAATTGTAGGTGCCAAAAGAACAATTAAAATAATTGCTCCATGCCCTGTTTCAAATCTATACATTGCAGATCATTATACATCTACAGGGCATTATATCAATGCAGAAACTAGTTTTAGTGTGAGAGGAAAAGGGAGAATTTACTGGGCTTATGATCAAGTAAAAATATATCAAAAATATGCTAAAGATGATGAGATTTCTACTAAAATTCTTGGTTATAGTTCTTTATTTAATAATCAACAAAACATTCCTCAATCATCAGAATTACTTATAAAAACTGACAACCCTGGTATTTACACAATATTTGGAGGCACATTAAACAGGTTATCTAACAATGAAATATTGGAAAACCTGGAAGAATGGGGAATCAATTAACTAAATCTATGGATCTAAACTTCAAAGTATTTGGCGCAGGTGAACCAGTAATAATATTACATGGTATGTTTGGCACATTAGATAACTGGCAGACAATTGCAAAAAAACTGGCAAACAATTTTATGGTATTTATTGTCGATTTACGGAACCATGGACGTTCACCTCATTCAGATGACTTTAATTATAGTATAATGTCAGAAGACCTCCGGGAATTCATGGAAAACAATTGGATTTATAAGGCAACAATCATTGGGCATTCTATGGGAGGGAAAGTTGCAATGCAATTTGCATCTGACAACCCAGATATGATTAATAAACTTGTAATAATAGACATAGCACCCAAAACATATAAAGGGAACCATACAGATATCTTTGACAGCTTATTTGCACTTGATTTAGATAACCTGAAATCACGAAAAGAAGCAGATAATTTATTAGCGCAAAAAATTGAATCTTATACCATTCGCCAATTTATTCTTAAAAATTTGTATTTAAACAAAAAAACAAAAAAATACAATTGGAAAATGAATCTGCCAGTAATTTTCAAGGCCTATGACATAATCCTTAGTAATAGTGAACTTTCTGAACCTTTTCTTGGTACAACTTTATTTATTAAAGGGTCGAAATCTCCATATATAGATGATAATGAATTTGAGCGTTATAAAAAACATTTCCCCTCTTCTTCATTAGTTACTATAAAAGACGCAGGTCATTGGGTACACGCTGACCAAGCAAATCAATTATTAACAATTCTAAAAAAATTTTGTTAAATTAGAATATGCGAATATGTTTTAAATATTAGTTCATATATTAACATTTTCAATAATAAAAATATTATCTTATAATTTACTATAGTAATATATCCAAATATCAACTTTACCAATGAAAAGATTACTATTATTTTTTATAATAATTATTACATATAATCAACTTTCAGCGCAAACGAGCACTTATACAGATCATAAGCCATCATATCGTAAATGGCAAGATGATTATATCCTTGATAAAATAGCTTACACAGCCGATAGGACAATCTTTTATTTTCGATTTGTTTGTAAAAGTGGGAAATATACAAATGCTATATTTTATCCTCCAGGAGGGGAACACCCCTGGTACCTCAAAGGTAGAAATGTGAAAAAAAATTTTTATCTCAAAGAGTTAAAATACATTCGCAGAAATGGTAAATTGATGAAATCAAGGGTACGATCATCTGCATATAGTGTTTCTGCTTTAGAAGGTATTGGATATACTGTATTTAGTTGTGAAGTTCACTTTGAAAGACTCCCGAATGATGTAACAACTGTTGATCTAATCGAGGGTAAAGGTCAAGAATACAATAAAAACCATTTCAATTGTTTTAATGTAAAACTTAAGACATGGAAAGATAAAGATCTTGGAACTAATAAAGACAGTGAAGACAAGGTTAATGAATTTCAAGAAAAATATGGCGTAAAAATTAAAAATAAAGAAGCTGAAGAAGCAAAAAAAATAGCTGAAAAAAAAGCACGTGAAGAAGCTAAAAGAAAAGCTGAGGAAAAAAGACTCGCTGAAGAAGCTGAAGCAAAAAAAATAGCTGAAGAAGCTGAAGCAAAAAGACTCGCCGAAGAAGCTGAAGCAAAAAGACTCGCCGAAGAAGCTGAAGCAAAAAGACTCGCCGAAGAAAAAGAGTTTCCTTATTCTGTTAGCAGATTAAATTCTGAAAAAGATATTATTTGTGATAAAATGTTAGTATTGGATAAAATAAAATTTCATGATAATTCTACTAAATACAAAGGAATGATAGCTGCTAAAAGGACGATATACATGATTTTTAACTACATGAAAGAACATCCTAAATCAACCTTAATGTTATATGGGCATACAGATATTTTTGGCCCTAAAGAATTTAACATGGAATTATCCAAAGCTAGAGTTTTAAAGATCCAAAGATGGTTGTCTATGTATGGCATAAAACCTTATAGAATCAATTATGAATGGTATGGTCCTAACAAACCTTTAGACCCAAAAGGAAATCCTATTAATAGAAGAGTTGAGATAAAAGTTAAATGCAGTTGATTTAATTAGATAAAATATCTAAATATTATTCTGTAGAAAATTTTTCAAAAAATCATTTTATTATCTACTATTCAAAAGCTTTACAAACTGATAAAGTAATGGCTTTAGAAAACACCTAATTAATAGGAGGCAAAAATGTTTTTTCATTTGATATATTCACATATATATTGTAGCTTTGCACAATTATTTAAAAATCAGTGTTATCGCCACTTTTATATCACAAATATTATGTCAAAAAGTATCCGTCAAGCCATTACTTATGGTTTATTCCCTGCGTTTTTTATCCTTTCAATGTTATTTACATATTTCGGAATGCAATATGATATCCATTCAGGATATTTACTTGCTACTGTAGCGTTATCTACGGCTGCTGTTACACTTTTTTTTGAACGTATTCACCCAAAACATAAAAAATGGACTATTCCCAATAACGATGTGGGTACAGATTTTAAACATGCTCTTGTTTCAATGATCTTTTTACCACAGGTACTGGAAGCATTATTAACTAGTGTATTATTGGTAGTTGCATTGAATATAGCCAAACATGTAGGATTCGAGTTATGGCTAAATAATTGGCCTATTTTTTTACAACTTCCATTAGCTATGATTATTTCAGGATTTGGTGGTTATTGGTCACACAGGATGTTACATGAAATTCCTTTTTTATGGCGCTTTCATGCTGTTCATCATAGTCCAGGTCGATTATACTGGTTAAATGCATCAAGATTTCACCCATTTGACACGACCTTTAGTTACCTTATGTCAACAACTCCTCTTATCCTTCTTGGTGTTCCCGATGAAATCTTGGTGTTTGTAACGGTATGGATAACAGTTCATGGCCTTTTTCAACATTGCAACATAGATATTAAATTAGGATTTCTAAATTATATTTTTAGCATGACTGAATTGCATCGATGGCACCATTCATTAAAAATGGAAGAAGCAAATTCTAACTACGGTAATAATATAATATTCTGGGATATAGTATTTGGAACAATGTATTATCCAAAAGATGAAGAAGCTTCAGAAAAGATTGGTCTTCATGATATTGAACATTTTCCTGAGAAGTATTTAGATCAATTGTTAATTCCTTTTCAATGGAATAAACTTTCTAAAAAAGAAAAACTCAATGAAATTAAAATGGAGCAAGAACCTGCAAATATCCAAGAATAAGAATTGACGATACCCAAAATTTATTAATCAATTCTTTTTCCCCGATTTCTTTTTTTAAAGAACTTAAAAAAATCAAGGTAATATAATGCCTTTATTGAAAATTGATTGTTTTGACCGGTGTCAAACATTGATCCGAAATTATTAAAATAATTATAATTAGGATTAACACCATAATCTAAGACAGCATTTTTCCATACAATATTTAATTCACTACCTGGGGCAAATCTCCAACGAAAAATCAGATCAATATTAAATGCGTTATAATTAGTATTATGATTGCCATTATAATTAGTATCTCCCATTGTACCATCATCGTTTAATAAATACAACTGATTATAATCAACAATGGCCCAATAATGTCGTAGACGAAGGGATAATGAAATTTTATTGGTAAATAAATAATTAGCCATAATCATAGTCTCTAAATCCTGACGATATCTTGAACCAAAAATAATATCATCTTCTAAACCATTTTGATTTGGAGATTTTGTAACAAAACCTAGACTGTTTCGTCTGATTGTTAGATCGACTTCGATTGTCATATTAAAATTATCATTAAATCGTACTAAAGGTTGTAAGTTAAGACCAATTACATCTGATCCTTTCCATGCTCCTTCTCCCCAAAATCGGCGATAATTAATACCTCCATCTAGAGCAAATGCCTTTCTATAATCACTAGAAAACCAAAAGTTGATACGTGTCCACGTAGGTTTTGCCCAAAATCTATTATCTGTGCGTGATTCAAAATAATCATTAAATCCAATAGGTTCAATCTTAAAATCAGCACCTATTGTTAAGAAATTTTTTAATGTACAACCCCATCTACCTCCAATTTGAATGCGTGTAAATACTGATGGATTATATAAACGCTCATAAGAAAAATCAAGTTTCGACCACATTCTAAGCATCAACCCAGTTGGCTTATAAATATTGTATGAAACCCAAGCCTTTGAATTAATAAAATTAGTGCGGACAACATATCCAAGATCATTAATATTATAATATTTACTCATTGTATTTTGACCAATACCAAATAAGAAATTACCACTGAATTTCTGAAATTCAAATTCGTAACGATATCCATTATCATGATTTTTTTCGTACAATGAAGTATCTAAAAATCTATTACTTATGGCTGCAGAACCAACAACACCATAATTATTATTTTTATCTGCAATTTTAAATTCGGTTCCAGTAACAATAGCATCTGTATAAGATCCAAAGCGAATAACGGAAGTATTAATTAAGCTTACATAAGAATGTTTCCAAAATTGTTGATCTAAGACAAAAACATTATAATTAGAGAAAGACTCTGTTTCAAAATTGCGAGTAGCTCCTGAATCATTTTCAATTGTTGCAAAAGATGGAGCCGTTAATGCATTAAACAAGCCAAATCCTAAACCTTTTTTTGTTCGTCCAGATATTTTTAAAGCATTAATAAGATATGGTTTTACAGGATTTTTTGTAATATATTCTGAGCTATCAAGTTGTTGAAAAACAGATGAATAATACTCTGGGTTACTACCTATTCTTCTTGAATAAAATAAATCTGCCCTATTGAACAAATCTACACCCTCAGTAAAAAAGGGTCGTCTTTCTTCATAGTATATTTCAAATGGGCTTATGTTAAAGACAAGATTATCAGACTGCACATCACCAAAATCAGGAATTAAAGCAACATCAAGTGTAAAGCTTTCATTAATCCCGTATTTCATATCAGCTCCGGCTGAAAATAATGGGGTAAAGACTGTTTCTTTTGTAGATCCATCATAAGTGTGATTTAAATAACCAGCAACATATGGTGTAAAAGATAATCTTACAGGTGGTTTTATACGTTCAATTCCTGTAAGTAAGCCTTGTTGCTGCACTTCATTACCCTTTGCAGGATCAATTGGGCTCCACAAGAATTCTTGCCTAGTACGTCTTATAGAACGTCCAAAATTAATTCCCCAAATTTGTTGATCACTTTTAGGAAATCTTAGTTGTGAATAAGGAATCTCTATTTCTGCTACCCATCCTTCATTATCAATTTTTACTGAACTTTTCCAGACTGCATCCCATACTGCATCGCCATCATTCATATCAACCTGAACACCAGCAGCAGATACTTGAAAAGTAAAATCAGATTGTTGGGTATACATTCCATCAATATATATGGCAAAATTATCTGCATTTACATTCCAATCAGCATCCCTTACGCTTAATTGTTTTAAAATACTATCAACAGCTGTATCGTACATTTTTGCACCGATAAAAATTCCTTCTGTCGTATATAGTAACCTAACTTCTGTTCTTTGTGATGGTTTAATTCCAGGATTGGGAGATAATTCAGTAAAATTTGATGCCACAGGAGCTTTTTGCCATACCCCTTCATCCAAAACTCCATCTATTTTAGGTTTATTTTCGACATAAACTGCTCTTATACACTTCCTGCCACTGGTATCAATCTGACTATAAAGTGTATTTAAATAAGAAAAAAATAAAATAAAGAAAAGTGTTCTCATTTGATTGTTCTTATATAATATACAATAGATTACATAAACAATTTCTATTTTATTAATCAAACTTGAGAATATGAGTATACAAAGACAACTTTAAATAGGGTGTTTTATTGATTTATTAGACAGCTACCTTACCTTTTATATGTGGATGAGGATCATAATCAATTAATTCAAAATCCTCATATTTGAAATCAAAAATTGATTTAACATTAGGATTTATTTTCATCTTTGGAATCGGACGAGGTTCCCTACTTAACTGTAGCTCCGTTTGTTCGAGATGATTGTTATACAAATGTGCATCTCCAAAAGTGTGAACAAAGTCTCCTAAGTCCAAATCACAAACCTGAGCAATCATCATAGTAAGCAATGCATAGGATGCTATATTAAAGGGAACCCCCAAAAAACAATCGGCACTCCTCTGATATAATTGACAAGATAATTTACCATCTGCAACATAAAATTGAAACATTGTATGACAAGGCATTAAAGCCATCTGGGGAAGATCAGAAACATTCCAAGCATTTACTATAATTCTACGTGAATTCGGATTCGTTTTGAGGGTATCAATAACCTCCTTAATCTGATCAATTGTGTTGCCATCTGAAGTAGACCAGCTTCGCCATTGTTTTCCATAAACAGGCCCAAGATCACCATTTTCATCTGCCCATTCATTCCAGATTCTAACTCCGTTTTCCTGTAAATATTTGACGTTTGTATCTCCATTCAGAAACCATAATAATTCATATACTATGCTTTTAAGATGCAACTTCTTGGTTGTCACCAATGGGAACCCTTTTGCAAGGTCAAAACGCATCTGATATCCAAAAACAGATTTTGTGCCGGTGCCTGTACGATCTCCTTTTTGAATTCCTTTTGAACTAACGTGTTTCAACAAATCTAAATATTGTCTCATTCATTATTATTTTTGCTATAAATAGCTATTAAACTAATTTCAAAACAAAAATAACTTATTTTAAATTAAAACAAACCATGTTGTAATATTTTCATTTTTAATTACTAAACAAAATCTGTTTTGTATAATTAATTAAATCAAAAAAGCCTTAAGGACTTAAACCCTTTTTGTAAAACCAATTGACTATCAGTCTGCAACCAATCATTTAGAATTGTAGCATAAACCCGTCTAAAATCAACTTCATATTTTACATCTCCATTATCAAGATTTGTTAAATCTGGTGCTTTGTTGTAAAATCCAGCATTTTTAATTTTACCACCCATTAAATAGAGATTATTACCTTTACCATGATCGGTACCCTTACTACCATTCTCTGCTACCCTTCTTCCAAATTCAGAAAAAGTCATTACCAAAGTATCATCCCACATATTATTGTTTTTCAGATCATTAGTAAAAGCAGTCATTGCATCAGAATATGCTCCTAATAATCGATCTTGCTGAACGTTTTGATTAAAATGAGTATCAAAACCAGAAATCGTTATATAATAGATCTGGGTGTCACAACCAGAAATAATCAATTCTGCTACTTGTTTAAACTCATGACCAATTTTCCCTTTTGGATAACTTTCGGAGGATCTATAGATTTTTGATTTTTCATAAATATAATCTGCAGAAGAAATCGTATTTGTGAGGGTTTGATACAGATATGCAATATTTTCTTCATGTTCATGATCGTGATGATGTTTAGCAATATTTTGAACAATTCTACTATTTGTAGTATTGCTCAACTGGGCAGGATTGCTCATAGCAAAACCATTCATTGATCTTCCTTTCAAAGCAAAACTTAATGTATCATCGATCTCTATAGCATGATGTGGGTTTTTTATATTTCCAGCATTGCTATCCAAATATCTCCCTAACCACCCTGTAGATAAAAACTCATTTGAATCACTTGCCGTATGCCAAATATCCATAGACCGGAAGTGAGAACGGTCTGGGTCAGGATATCCTATATTATTTATAATACTAATATCACCTTTATCATATAAACTTTGCAATATTTTTAACTTAGGGTTAAAACCCAGTTCATCTGTCACCTTCAGTACTTTTGAGGAATTAATTGATATTGTAGGGCGGCTTTTATAATAAATATCATTAGTATAGGGTACGATTGCATTGAGTCCATCATTTCCCCCAGTAAATTGCACAATAACTAATTTCCTGTTATTATTATTAAGTAAATTAATATTGCCGTCAAATGCCTTTAAAAACATTGGCACTGCCATCGAACCGGCTGTAGCCAAAGCAGACTTCTTTATAAAATTTCTTCTTGATAAATTTTTCATAATTCAAATTATTTTTTTTAACAAATTACAGACCTAACACATTTGATATTCAGGCAATGATAAAATTGCTAAAACATAAGCTTTAATTTTATCTGACTGTGTAGCTTGGGTTTGCCCTATTTTTTGAACAAAAGAATCTGAAACATCATAAGGTAATTGCAGTAAATAATCAGACAATACCTGAGCTAAATCTGGAGTATCATGCATACCAAATACTTTTGAAAGTGAATGCATATCTGCCGTGATTTCAAGTTTTTTAATTTTCCTGCCACGTTCTTTTTCCGGTTGATCTTTTAACTTAATCATCAAATCTGTTTTTTGAAAAATTAAAGCAGCAAAATTCATTCTTAACATTAGTGTAGAATTATCTATCCATGATTTTCCCCCAGGCCACCCAGCAACATTTGGAGGGTGAAAAATAACCTGTCCAAGGGCATTTTGAGGAAACAATACTGAACGGATATTACCAAACTTTATATTCAGTATTCTTCCCATTCCAACAATGAACTCAACTGGTGATTTAATCTTTACACCAATATTTTTAGCATCATAAAACCAATTACTTTCAAATACTGTCCGCATTATAATTTCAATATTATAATTTGAATTGTAAAAGACATTGGTTAATATTTCAATGTGTTCAATATTTATCGTTTCATTTACGAAATATCGATAAATCTTAGTGGCAATAAATCTTGCAGTTTCTTTCTTTTCAAGAATTATATCAATAATATCATCGCCATTCCATTTACCCACTTTGCCCATAAAGGTTTTGGTTTCAAAATCATGTTGTCTTTCGTTAAAACTAAACTCTCCAGTCATCCTATTTATAAACCATCCTGTAAAGGCTCTGGCAGATTCTTTGATATCTTTTTCTGTATAGTTTCCTCTGCCAATTGTAAACAACTCCATCAATTCACGTGCAAAATTCTCGTTTGGTTTTCTCTTTTTATTCTGTTGATTATTAAGATAAAGAACCATGGCAGCATCTTTTGCAACTGCTAAAACCAAATCTCTGAAATTACCCAAGGCATGCTTGCGAATTACATTAATCTGACGGCCAGCAAAATCAAAACGTTTGGATTCACAGGCGAAATGTCCATGCCAAAACAAGGTCATTTTTTCCTGTAGCGGATTAGAATTATCATCAACCATCTGACGTATCCATGTAAGATTTACTTCATTCGTTAATCTCTGCAATTCTTTGCGTTCTGCTTTGCGTTCAGTTTTGGTCATCGCCTTATATTCCTGAGGGGTAGCCTTTTTATATTCTGGCAATTTTAAAGGTTTGATTGTTTTAGAATCTTTAAATAATTCCTTTACAACTCTTATTAAAGAATATTGGCTTTTGTGTTTATATTGTTGGGGTGAAAGTCCAAATCCTGCCCTTGCATATAAGTGTTTAATTTTTTGTGCATCTTTCATAGGTAATTTTTTATTGTGACAGTCATCAAATCCAATTTGCTTAGTTTTATGACTATCAATTTTAACCCATGGTTTAATCAGGATATTAAATTATTTTTATTTAGCACCTCTTACTTGCAATTTATCTGGTACTTTAAGTTCAAAAAATAAAATAAAATCTTATTCAAATATGAATGAATCGATTTAAAAAATACACTTATCTAAATAGTATTTTAATAGACATTGAGTAGAAATAGAATTAAGAAAAATGCTGAATCATGATCTTAGAAACTTCATCAGACATTTCATGCATTAACCAATGGCTACCATTTTCAAAAACCGTTAATTCCCCATTTGAACATTGCTCAAGACTTAATTCTGCTAATCCCGATTCAAGATATTTATCATTATGGCCCCAAATTATATGCGTAGGAATATGAACCCTTCCAAACTCGATATCACGTTTTTTGATATCTCTTATGAAAGCTCTATACCAATTTATCATAGACTTCAATCCATTCTTCTGTGACCAGCCTTGCTTGTATCTTTTAATTTCTAATTCGGCAAGAGAAGCCGGTAAATTTTTAACTAATAATGCATAATCAAAAAGTGCTAGAAATTTTTCAGGTAGATAAGCGATTTGAAAAAACATTACATACCAACTTTTAAATTTTTGGCTGCGATTTGATTTGCTGTAATTAACACTAGCAATAAGATGTGGTGCGCTAAGTATAACCATCTTTTTAATGTATTCAGGATATAATGTTGCTATTGTCCAACAAACAACACCTCCAAAATCATGTCCTGCAAGATTAATCTTTTTGTAACCCAAAAAATCCGCCAATCCAATTATATCAGCAGCAAGGATTCGCTGAGAATAGTCATGAATGTTTTTAGGTTTCTCACTTTTATTAAAACCCCGCTGGTCTGGAGCAATAACCCTGAAACCCTGATTTGCCAAATCCTTTATCTGATCTTCCCAGCAAAACCAAAAATCAGGAAAGCCATGTAAAAGAAAAATAGGTTCACCATCAATAGGACCTGCAAAAGCAACATGTAACATGATGCGATTAGTATTAATATTTTTTGTAATTATCATGAAGGAAATAAAAAATTATTTTAACGTAATTAATAAACAAAATATACTATATTGTTTGACATCATTAACTAATAAATATAAATAATAATTAATTATTAAATTCAAGTTTTATAATTAATATCACTTTTTAAAAAAATTTGAAAAGACACATAAATTTCATTATTTTTAAGACAATCCATAAATATAAACCAATATACATTTCTTGAAAAATACAATTAAATGTACTATTTCATTTTTTACTTATTTGTTCTTACTGTCATAGACGTTAGTGCACAATATAATCATCAAGATGTATTACTAGGACATAGTGGAGATTTTTTAATTGAACATTTAGTAAGTGAGTATAAACCAGTGACAATTTTAGATTATGATGAAGCAAGAGACACAATGTTTTCAAAGGTTTATGCAATTAATGATTCCGTTTCCTGTGTCTATACTGGACATAAATTATTTATTGACCCATCGAGCGATCCTTCTACAATATTGCATAAAGGAGGAATAGGAAACGGTATTAATACAGAACATGCTTTCCCTCAAAGCAAAGGTGCAAATATAGGCAATGCACGAAGTGACATGCATCATCTTTTCCCTGTTCGAAGTGCTATAAATTCCGCTAGAAATAATTTTCCATACGGAGAAATTGATGATTCAACTACGAATATATGGTATTATAAAACTTTAACTGAAAGCACTCCAACTTATAATATTGATGAATATAGTGAATTAGATATACAACAACCTGCTTTCGAACCAAGAGAAGACTACAAAGGAAATATATCCAGAGCAGTATTTTATTTTTATTCCATGTATAAGCAAGAGGCTGATAATGCTGATCCCTCATTCTTTGCAAGACAAGTTCCTACACTTTGTCAATGGCATATTGATGACCCTGTTGATAGTTTAGAATGGATACGAAATTATATTATAGCAAGTTACCAGGAAGGAAAAGTAAATCCATTTATACTAGATTGCAGTTTGCCTTACAGAACATATTGTCCTTATTTACCTCATAATAGTTGTTATACTCCTTTGAACAATTTGTCAGATTTTGGTATTGAAATATATGAAAATTACCCTAACCCAGCAAATGAATATAGCATTATCAGTTTTACAATTGACAAACCATTGAAAATAGAATTATCTCTATTTGATGCAACTGGGAAATTGGTAAAAACCATATATAACAACCACCAATCAATTGGTTTTCATCAAATTAAAGTTGATTGTATTAACTTACCGAATGGACTGTATACCTTTAGGTTTAATTTAACCGCGAATAACAATACAATGAACCATATAAAAAAGATGCTTGTAATAAGATAAAATTGATAAAAAACACCTGTTATAAATCATTATTTATTAATAATTGATTATTCAATATTAAGGATATTTCTTTTTTACCAAAACAGGCACTCATAAACGTAATGATATGTTGTTTTTCTGCTCAATACACAACATAATTTATTTACTATCAATAACAGATATAAGAACCAAAAATTTAAAATTATTGCCTTTAGTCTGACAAAAATTATTATTTTTGTCTCGAAAATTCCCTCAATTTTATAGAATTTAAACAGATCAATTATGTCTTTGGATAAGATTACAAGTATTTTAGGTGATGAAAAGTCAAAACAGCATTTGGATCACGAATGTAAAACAGTAGACAAAAATTCTTTATATCCACCTAGCCCACTATTTATTGATGAAGTGTGGAATGGTTCTAACCGCAATATTCAAACACTCAGAAGTTTAGCTTCATTATACAATCATGGCCGATTAGGAGGCACCGGCTACCTTTCAATTTTACCGGTTGACCAAGGATTAGAACATACAGCTGGTGCATCTTTTGCCCCCAATCCAAGATATTTTGATTCTGAAAGCATAGTAAAATTAGCAATTGAAGCAGGTTGTAATGGTGTTGCCAGCACTTATGGTGTATTGGGTTCTGTTGCAAGGAAATATGCACATAAGATACCATTCATCGTTAAGATTAACCATAATGAATTGATGACATATCCAAACAAATTTGATCAAATTATGTTTGGTACAATTAAAAATGCCTGGGACATGGGTGCTGTTGCTGTAGGAGCCACTATTTACTTTGGTTCTGAACAATCAAACCGTCAGATAATAGAAGTCGCTGAAGCCTTTGATTATGCACACGAATTGGGAATGGCTACTATTTTGTGGTGTTACAACAGAAACCCCAATTTCAAAAAAGATGACACTGATTATCATGCTGCTGCCGATTTAACTGGCCAAGCAAATCATATTGGAGCCACTATTCAAGCAGATATTGTCAAACAAAAATTACCTGTCAATAACGGTGGATTTACGAATATAGGCTTTGCTAAAACAGACAAAAAAATGTATACTGAGTTATCAACTGATCATCCCATAGATCTTTGCCGATATCAGGTTGCAAACGGATATATGGGACGCATTGGATTAATTAACTCAGGAGGAGCATCTGGAGGAAATGATCTTCAGGATGCTGTTGAAACTGCTGTAATAAATAAGCGTGCGGGTGGAACAGGCCTTATTCTTGGTAGAAAAGCCTTCCAGAAACCTGTTAATCAGGGAATAGAAATCATTAATGCAGTTCAGGATGTGTATTTATGCAAAGAGATTAATTTAGCATAAACAACAATTACTATTAGAATAAATCCAGATATACCAACTCCCGAAATTATTTAAGGAACATGAAAATTTCTGCATCAATTATAAGAAAAATTCATTTTTATTCTGGCTTAACTTTAAGTTTATTCATTAGTATCCATTTATTCAACCACTTAACGATTTATTGGGGTGAAGATATATATCTTGAATTTATGGAATCGTTCAGAGTAGTTTATCGTAATATAATAGTTGAAACATTACTTATTGGAATTGTCATGATTCAGATTGTTTCTGGAATTAATATGGCTAAAAGAAAAAAATTCCTTAAGAGCTACGACAAACTTCATGTTTATTCTGGTTTTTATTTATCTTTTTTCCTAATTGCGCATGTTTCTGCAATATTAATAGGTCGATGTTATTTTAACCTTGATACCAACTTATATTTTGGTGCAGCTACCTTAAATTTATCAATATTCCCACTGATATTTATCCCATATTATGGGCTTGCAATATTTTCCTTTTTCACTCATATAGCATGTATTTTACGTATAAAAATGCTTATTCGAAATCCAGAAAAAAACTATAACTTTCACGCTAAGATTATAATTGCTTCAGGATTAATAATCGCCATTCTATTGATAATTGGATTGATTGGAGTAAATATTCCAGTAGAATATAAAGTACCTTTTGGGATGTAATTTTTTTACGTAACTATCTTTAAATATAGTTTTCCTGATGGAAACTATAATTTTACGTACAATCTTATCTAAATAAAATATAACTTAGTCGCATCAAATAATATTATTACATCCTTTAAGTTAAAAAATAAATGTCACAAAAAATTTCAATAGCATTCTTATTATTGTTCAGTTTAGATATCAATGCTCAGGCAACTGATAATATCTATTATATTAGCCTAAAAGGAATGCTTATCTATGTTTTACCATTATATGGGATAACAATAATTGCTCTGGGCTTATTTATTCAAAAAATACTACGCCCATCATTTCCGTTAAAATGGTTATACATATGTACAATTACAGGGATATTAGGAGCTGGTTTAATTGCTTACAAGTTTAAGGAGATACGCAGAACTCAACTTCCAGAAGCACAACCAAAAATCATAAAAATGAGTGGAATATCGAAGGAGATACAAGATAGAATATATGAAAGAGAAAAAAGCGATCTGAAAGAAACTGTTGCTAATTACTGGATTATTGCTATTCCTAACTTTATCTTACTAGGATTAGGGTTAGGATTAGATTGGATAAACAAGGAAAAATAATTAAAAAAATATACTATCTTAATCTATTTGAATCCCTTACTAGCTTATCATCTTTCATGATATTTTTATTCGCTAAAAAAAGGAAAATAATTACAACAAAAGGTACTAGGATTCCGCCACTAATCATAGCAATTTCTTTTACCGTATAAAATAAATAACCAACAAAAAGTAGTAGACCTAAAGTAACGACTATATTTAGTTTACCAATTTGCATTTGTAATTTTCTGTTATTAAACAAAAAAATTGCAACTAATGACAAAATTATTATCAACACACATAATACAATCAATGCAATATGGTCATGAATGTTAAATAATCCATCAAAAAAAATCCCTTCTTGTTCTTGTGGTGCGATAGCGAAAGGGATAGTAAACAAAGAACCTCCTAGGAATGAGGCCAGAAGCAAATAAACAGACTGTATACGTTGAATTTGACCCATAATTTTTTAAAATTTATAAAACAGAAATAATCAATTAAATTTCTTGAAAATCAGTAAAGAATAGAAATATTACTGCAAAAATAATATTTTGCTTCAAATGAACAACAAAAATCGATCAATATACATAATAGATGCTTTAAGAACACCTATAGGCAAATTATATGGTGGGCTATCACATATACGTCCTGATGACCTTGCGGCACTGCTTATTCAAGAGATAACTAAAAATAACAAATTAATAAAATCATCTATAGATGCCGTGCTATTAGGCTGTTCCAATCAAGCTGGAGAAGACAATCGAAATGTAGCAAGAATGTCATCAATCTTGGCTGGTTTACCCTATAATACTAATGCGATTACCTATAATAGTCTTTGTACATCAGGAATCGACGCTATTTTAGGTGCAATAAGAAGATTAGCTTTAGGCGAAGGAGATCTGTATTTGGCAGGTGGAGTAGAGAGTATGAGTAGAAGTCCTTTAATTACAAGTAAAATTGATAAAAGCACAGAAGACAGCCTTATTGGATGGCGATTTGTCAATCCAAAAATAAATTCAGTTTTTGCTCCACTTTCTATGCCTGAAACTGCAGAATTATTGGCCAATCAATATCAAGTAAACAGGCAACTCCAAGATGATTATGCTTACCAAAGTCGAATAAAATATCAAAAAGCACTTGAACGTAAAATCTGGTCTGAAGAAATAATTCCTATAGAAAATAATAGAGGTCAACTTCTAAAAAAGGATGAACAACATCGTATATTACCAATGAATTTATTACAAAAATTACCTAAATTAGTAAAGAGTGGTAATTGTATAAGTTCGGGAAATGCAGCGAGAATAGGTGATGGTGCAGCCATTTTAGCTCTTGCCTCGGAACAATATTTATTAAAAAATCAAATAAAACCACTGGCAAAAATTCATGCTTGGGCTACAGGTGCATGCCATCCAAATAATATGAGCTTATCTGCAGTAACTGCTGGCAAGAAAGCCTTAGATAAAGCAGGTCTAAAACCGAATGAATTAGATTGGATAGAGATGAGTGAATCCTTTGCTGTTCAGGCAATTGTTTGTACAAGAGAATTAAATTTAGATCCGAAAAAAGTTAATCCTAATGGTGGTGCTTTAACAATAGGAAATCCTATATCTGTAAATTCAGCAAGAATGGTTGTTTCTCTTGTAAGAACAATGAGTAGAAATGCATCCATCAAGAAAGGAATGATTACAAGCTGTGCTGGTTTAGGTACGGGGTCTGCTTTGATATTAGAAAAAGTTTAAATAAATAAACACTATGTTTAAGAAGTTAATAAACTTCACTGTTACAAAATTACTTCCTATTGTAAAAAACACTTACAATCATCGACTTGTATATCCTATAATCCATCCCCCGTTTAGTGTAATAAACATAACTATTAAAAATTATAACAGGCATAATGTATTTCGTTTAGGTGCAGCTCTAGCATACTACACTATTTTTTCATTGCCAGCTTTATTAATAGTAATAATTGGGTTAGTAGGTTTTTTTCTTGGGGAAGCAGCTGTGCGAGGAGAAGTTTATTCAAATCTGGTTGATTCTGTCGGTACTGATGCTGCTCAACAAATCCAAAATGCAGTAATTAATATAGGTACTCCTAATACAAATTGGTGGGCAACTGTTTTAGGCATTTCAATACTTTTCTTTGTTGCAACAGGCGTTTTTAATGCTTTACAATCTTCTTTAAATCAAATTTTCGAGGTAAAAAGTGTACCTAAAAGAGTAAAAATTCTTGAGATCATTATTAATAGAGTACTATCTTTAGTTATGGTATTAAGTATCGGATTTTTACTGGTACTATCTATTTTATTTAATGGTTTATTATTACAAATTAGTAATTTTAAAGAGGCTAATGAAGATTATGTACATAGTGTTTTACCTGATTACATGACACCCTATATTAACTATATTACTGATTATTTTCTTGTTTTTCTAAATCTTGGCCTTTCTGTACTCCTAATTGCATTTTTTTTTGCTATGCTATTTAGAATTTTACCGGCTGTAAAGCTTAAATGGTCATATATATGGGCTGGTTCATTTTTTTCTGCTATATTGTTTTGGTTCGGACAAGTTGCGATGGGTATTTATCTTAGTAATACAACATTAATTTCGGCATATGGTGCTGCAGGATCTATAATTATTATACTTTTATGGGTTTCATATTCTTCTCAACTTATTTTTTTAGGTGCTGAATTCATCGTAGCATTATATGATTACAGGAAAATAAAAATTCATCCTAAAAAGTTTGCTAGATTATTACAAAATGCGAAAAAAAAGAAGATTGATAAAAAAACAAAATGCGATGAAATAAGTAGTAATTTTCTTGTGGAGGCACCGCCATCATATCATGAAATACGTATGATAAATATGTTGAACACTGAAACAAAACCAACATCAGAAAAAATTAAAAAAAATTATCATAATAAATCTAAAGAAGTTGTTGAAGAAAATAATGTTCAACACGATGGTTTTAATGTAGATAAAAACATTGATCTTCGTAAATAAAATTAGCATATTTTTCCAATGAAAGATCATCATTTTTCTCATACTACACTCATGAATGATCCTAAAAAAATTATGGAATGATAATTGAGTTTTCACTTATATATAAAGTCTATATTAATCATTTCTAAATAACAATAGATGTATCGATTAAATATTCATATTATTTTATTATACTGCGTTTATGTATTTGCATTTATTGGTTCCTCTTTTTCTCAGCAAATAGGATGTACGATTGGTGACTGCGAAAATGGTAAAGGACGTTTTGTATTTGATAATGGAGATAAATATATTGGAGAATTTAAGAATTCTCTTCCTCATGGGCGTGGTGCCTACTACAACAAAGAAGGAAGTACATATAAGGGCCCTTTTATTGAAGGTAGGCGACAGGGATACGGGACATTTACCTGGACAAATGGGGATAAATATATTGGAGAATACTATAACAATATGCGTCATGGTGAAGGTATCTATCTTTTTGCAAATGGTATACAACAAAAAGGTATTTGGAGAGATGGAATTTTTATTAAAGAATTTATAGAGGAAGAGGAATTACGATATGGTGATCGTGTAACTAATGTTTTGCTGCCGAATTCAGCAAAAGATTCAAGCGATAAAAATCTACAATTAGAGAAAAATATTCGAATGTATTTTAAGGCAATTAAATCTTTTGATACTTCTCAAGCAAGAACTGCTTTAATTATTGGAAATAGTAATTACAATAATTCTCCACTAAGAAATCCTGTAAATGATGCTTTAGCTATGGCAATTGAACTCAAAAATTCAGGATTCAATGTAATGGTATATATAAATATAGATCAAAAAACCATGAAAAAGGCTATTCGTGAATTTGGTGAAAAACTAAAAGAAATTGGCGGTGTTGGGCTTTTCTTTTATGGGGGACACGGCCTCCAAGCTGACGGAAGAAATTTTTTAGTTCCAATAGATGCTACTATCAAAAAAGTACAAGATATTGAATTCGAATCCGTTGACCTTGGACGTGTTTTATCTGAATTTGAATATGCTGAAAATGATATGAATATAATTATACTTGATGCATGTAGAGATAATCCATACAAAGAAGCATTTGAGAAATCAAAACATATGAGTTACAACGGTCTTGCATCCATTGGTTCGGCACCATACAATTCTTACATTGCTTTTGCAACAGGACCAGGTTCAGTTGCATTAGATGGTAAGGGAAAAAACAGTCTTTATACTCAAGAATTATTAAAAGCCATGAAAGAACCAGGAAAAGGCATAGAGGAAGTATTTAAAAAAGTGCGCAAAAATGTAAGAAGATTTTCTGAAGGCAAACAAATCCCTTGGGAAAGTTCATCAGTTGAAGATGACTTCTATTTTAAGAAAAAATAACACCTATTCTAATTTACGATTATTAGAATGTTATAATTTTAAAGTTCTTAATCTAAAATCACTTATATTAATTTGGTTATTCTGACCGTCAAATAACCACTATTTAACTATGAAAAGCAAACTTAATCAGTTAATTTTTAATTCTATTACATCTTGTATATTCCTTGCCATCTTAGGGTTTATAGGAGGTGCCATTATAGAAAAGCATGCACATCAATCTCCTGATGTAGCATTATATGCACAAGAATTAGAAGAAAAACTTCACGAATCCGAAAAAGAAATAGATGATTTATTGAATAACGGTTCATTTTTACTTAATGCTGTAGAAGGTTACGTTCATTCTGATACCATAGAAAAATACATTAATAAGCCATATACTTTTATTATATACAACGATAATGACTCTATTATATACTGGAATAATAATAAAGTCCTCCCCTTTCAATCAGACATACATTATACGAAGCAAAATACAACTAACAAGTACGAGATTAGTGGTTCAATATTCTTTAAAATACATAGACCATATGAATTTAAGATTAATGAAGAAATATATTTCTATAACCTAGAAGTACTTATACCGATATACCGCCATTTTTCTATTCAAAATAACTATCTAGAAGATAACTTTCCACTGATGCCCAAAGAGTTTTCTGATTTTGTAAGCATTAGTTATGAACCTACAGATTTTATTATAAAAGATAGTAGTGGACAAATAATTCTATATCTAAAAGTAAATGATGATTATCCGTATTTATGGTTCATAATCTTCAGTTCATTACTCTATTTCATAAGTAGTATTTTTATTTTTCTGGCTGTTCACTATTTAGCAAAAACTATAGTTAAAAACGGGCATATGGTTGCCTCAGTTTTAGTTTTTGTTTCAGGCTTTTTATTCTTTAGGTTATTTACGATTTTCTTTGACTTCCCATTCTTGTTATTGCAAAATAATATTTTTAATATCAGATTCTCTGATATTAATATTCATTGGTTTTATTCATTAGGGGATTTTTTGATTGATATGATACTGCTGTTTTGGTTTGCTATTTTTGTAACAAAAAATATAAAACCAAGGCATACATTAGGTTATACAAAAGTTCAGAAAATAATATTCTGTTTTTTTAGCTACTTTGTAGTTGTATTAGGCTTAATAGGGATACAAATTGCAATGAGAGATATTGTAATGAGTACCGTTATATCTTTTGAGTTCGATAATTTCTCACATATTGACTCTTTTTCTTTACTCGCTTTAATAGGCATGGGTTTACTATTTGTGTCCTATTTCTTTTTTACTTATCGTTGTTTTGTACTCAATAGAGATTTTCATTTTTCTTACAAATCACGCATGATAATGTTCCTTATAACATTATGTTGTGGATTTATTTTTGCTTCATACATAAATGTTTTGCCAATTGATAGAATAGTAGTTTGTACAGGAAGTATAGCACAGGGATTAGCACTTACATTCTTTACGCAACGAAAAACCTATTCATTAGCCTGGTTAAGCCTATGGTTAGTTCTTTTTTCATCATTAGGGACAATAATGCTAGAAAATGCTAATACTGATAAGGGCTTATTGTTACGAAAAGATTTTGCGAAGTCTCTTGCTTTTGAAAGAGATATAGAAACTGAAAATACTTTTAAATCTATAGTCCCCAATATTTTAAATGATGGGTTATTAAATATATCAATCAATAATCCACTATCTCCATCTCCCAGAAAACAGGCAATAGATTTAATTACATACAGATATTTAGACAACTATTTTTTTGGTAGATACGATTATAGTGTACACATTTATACAGAATATGGTCGTCCTTTCAGAGGTGAAAAAAGAAATTACAAGAAATTAATCAACAATATCAATAATAGTCTAAAAACAAATTCAAAACATCTACACTTCTACTCACATCCAGATGGAAATTATTCTTATTTCGCAAAACTTCCAATTAGTAAAGAAAATACACCTCTAGGAATTATTATAATCGAATTTAAGCCAAAGAAAAGCTTTAAAAAATCTAATATATACGTAGAATTATTAAGTCAGAACAAAAAAAGGCTGGACAAAATTTATGGGCAATTCAATTATGCACTTTATAAATATGGTCAACGTGTTTCTTCCAATAGTTCAATTTTTAAAGCTAAATTAAATTATGATTTACCACTACCAGAACCTGGAGAATATAGGATGTTAACTACCAACAATACTGCTAAAAACAACTATCTGATATATAGAAACCTAAATAATGGAAATAATATTTCAATAATAAAAATTCCAAAATCAAATATTTTCAGGTTCTTATCTATTTTTGCTTATATTTTTTGTTTTGGAGTTTTTCTATTACTCGGTGGGCAATTTATAAACTTTACATTCCGCAAAATTACTGGTCTAAACTTTATTGACCACCATTTTGAGAATTCTCTGCGTGAACAAATACAAAGAGGGATAATTTTAGTCACATTAGCTTCTTTTGTTGCTGTAGCTATCATCACTATTTTATATTATAGTATTGAATCCGAAGAATATCACCGTGCCCGTTTACTAAGAAAAATAAACAGTACCGCTAGAACTGCAATTTGGCAAATACACCAAAGTAAAGACTCTATTACTAAACTTCCTGAAGCAAAAAGTCTAGCAGATATACACAAGATAGATGTAAATATATATGACTTGGGTGGAAATTTAGTTAGTTCATCAGAAGAAGTGATTTTTGAAAGACATCTTTTAAGTAGGAAGATGGAACCCAGAGCATTTCAACGAATGCGCCATGAACAACACAACCTCGTTCCTCAAAAAGAAATAATAAATAATTTTGAATACCTATCAGCTTATGTACCACTAAAAGATAAAAATGAAATTACCATTGCATATCTTAATCTACCCTATGACTTAGCAGGTAGCAAAAATATAGGCTCTCAGGATGTTGCTGTATTTCTTGGAGCATTATTAAATGTATATGTAATCTTTTTACTAATAGCAGGAGGAGCTGCATTCTTTATTGCCAACTCGGTAACTAACCCATTGTCTGTAATTGGTGAAAAGTTAGATAAAATTGAATTAGGAAAAAAGAATGACCCTATTGTATGGGATAAAAATGATGAAATAGGTGATCTTGTAGAACGCTATAACCTAATGATCAAAGAACTTGAAGAAAACACTAAGAAGCTGGCTAGATCTCAGAGAGAAAGCGCATGGCGGGAAATGGCGAAACAAGTTGCACATGAAATTAAAAACCCCCTGACACCAATGAAACTGAACATTCAGTTATTAGATAAAATAATTAATACTAACCCCGAAAAGGCTCAGGATATGGTTAAGAGAGTAGCCCAAACATTAATAGAACAAATTGATAGTTTGGCGCACATTGCCTCTGAATTTTCTACTTTTGCAAAAATGCCTATTGCCAATAATAAAAAACAAAACTTAAATGAATTAGTAAATAATGCCTATAACTTGTTCAAAGAAGAGGAGCATATTCAGCTTACATTAGAAATGACAGGTAAACAATGTACTATTTTTGCCGACAAAAACCAGATCATGCGTGTGCTTAACAATTTATTGAAAAATGCTATACAATCGATTCCTGAAGATCAGCCTGGAATAATAACAATAAAATTATATGATTTAAATAATACTGCAATCGTTAAAGTTACTGATAATGGTTGTGGTATTCCTAAAGCACAAAAAGATGATATCTTTGTTCCTAATTTTACTACAAAAAGTTCTGGGACAGGTATTGGCCTAGCTATGTCCAAAACTATTATGGAAATGGCAAAAGGACAAATTTATTTTGATTCTGAAGAAGGTAAAGGCAGTCAGTTCTTTGTTGAATGGCCATTAGTATAACAGATACTCAGACTTATAAATAAACCTATTTGGCAAAAATAAAATTTGTTTTTAATTACTTCTTTATTATCCATTTTTCATAACCAATTACATTACTTATTATTATAAGCAATGACTATAATTAATGAAAAAAATAGCTTTATTCCATGTCATTATCTAATTTCTGAATTATTAGATAAATACCTTCCTACCTCACTTTTCAAATTTATCATATTTATATTAATCGCAAATAGTAATATGATTTATGGACAATGCGAAGATCTTTTTGTAATTAATAATAAAGCATTCAATATTCATGAACTCGTTACTAAACAAATTAACCTCGGGCCTAGGATCCAGTTAATGCATATTAAGAAACATGGAATTGTCATAGGTATACACACTTCAAAATTACTTGACAAAGGCGATAAATTGATATTCCTATCTGAGGGCTACAAACATTCATTTGACATAATTGATGCAAAAAGAAAAAAAGCGTTAAAAAGCAATCAAAAATTTTATATGGCATTAGCTCAAATAGATATAAACAATGTAAGACTATTTACTAAAAACAGAATCACTGAAATACGGCTTTTTAACAGATCTAAAATGATCATTTACCCATATAAATTAAAACAACTAGGTTTCGGCAAATACATAGATAATCCATCTGACACCCTAAAAAATGCCTTTAATTGCTTTTACGAAACCCTGGATAAACAATTAATAAACAAAAAAGAAATAAACCCCTCGCTAAATAAATTATCTAACAAAGTCATCGAGAAGAATGAAGAAAAAAAATTACCTGCACCGGAATATTGTGCTAATATCATATCCCCAACAATTGAAGGTGAAGCCTCAGTTTTTATAGATATTATTGACTTTATAGAAAATAGAGACCAAAATACCAAAGATTTTTTTGATTGTAAATTACAATTTATCTCCATTAAAAATGGATTACTAAAAGCTAATTTGACAACTTCCAGAACACATCAAAATCGTATAAAAAATATGCAGTATGAGGATGCATTGGTATTTGTTTCTGTATCAAAAGAAAAGAAGCTTTTTAAGTTCAAGGAAACACCGAAAAAGGGAGAAAACCTAGCTTATAAATTTTATAAAAATACTATTTTATTAAATACTGAAGATTTGAAATGGCTTGCAGAAAATGATATTCAAGAGATTAGAATTGCTGACATGAAAAAAAAGATAATGTATCCTTATTCTTTAAAAGAAAAGAATACTGAAAGATTGAGAACAACTGCTCAATGTTTTTCACTAGCGCTAAACGCATCACTCTTGGCCGATAAAGAAAAAGTTGTTTTGCAAAAAGATTCTATAACAAATAATTACATACCACCAGTCCTTGAGATTGAACATCATTTCCATCATAGTCATAGAATTTGGGATATTAATGATTTACATCTTAGTACAGAAGAGGCTTCTAAAAGATATGAAAATATTCTTGCAAAAGAATTATCAATGTTCAAAGACTCTATTCTAAGAAATATCATTCTTAAAACAGAAATAGGTATTGCTTTTTACGAACAAAAATATTACGATCGAGCCATTGCTTTTTTTCATGAAACATTAAAATCTATTGAGGATAATAACACAGGAATAGACATGAAGCCCCAAATAGAAACAATGTTAGCTACAATGTATCTTAAACAAAAAAAGTATAAAACTGCACTTAAATATAATCTGAATGCGCTGTCAGTATGGAGAAACGGAGTAGCTTTTCCAGATGACTGGGATTATGCTTTTCAAGCTTATTTAAATCATGGTAAAATCTTAAAAAAACTGGATGATTCAGATAAAAACATTGTATGGTATGAAAAAAGTGTAGCCTCTGGCAAACAAGATTGGGAAAAAGAAGTAAAAAAACATCATCCAGATGGATTATTAAAACATAAAATTCCTGAAAAATCTATTAATATGAATTTAGTGTTTTTATCTTTTAAGAATGCTGAAGTTTTAATTCATAAAATCGATAATCATGACCAGATAAACAAAAAAATAGAAATATTAATGGAGATAGGTAAATTATTTTTTGATGCAAAGGACATAAATAATTCAAAAAAATATTATGCTTCAGCGCAGAAACTAATAAGTAAATATTACCATGAACATCATCCTAAATATGCATCATTAAAACATATGCTTTCTCAGATTGCGCTTCAAGAAAAATCCTTTGAAAAAGCAATATCGTACGTTGATCAGATAATTCAAAATATTGAAATCGACGAATCTTTAGTAGACAATATTGACAAAGTAGCTGCCCCAATAAATATTCTTAAAGCTATAACAACTAAAGGTATTATCACTTATGAAAAAAATAAAAACGCTCATACTAAAGGCGCGCTAGATAAAGTATTGGAAAATTATGAAATCGCATCTAAAATATTAATAGAAATGCGAAAAACCCATCTTAATGAGGGATCAGACTACCAATTGGAACATGCCACAGACAAATTAAGTCAACATGCAGTAGTAGTTTGTAACGAATTATACCAATTAACCAATGACAACTCCTATCTTGAAAAATCCTATAACTTCGCTGAACTATCAAAAAGCGGAACACCTTATGAAATATACCAAGATCTAAAATCTGCAAAGGGAATTCCTAAAGAAGAAATAGACAAAGAAAATAATTTAAAAACTCAGCTTTCTAATTTAAAAGATCAATTATTTTATGAACTCCAACAAGGTAATTCAAAAGATCTGCAAAAAATAAATGAACTAAAAAAAGCTATAGCAGTAGTTAATACAGAACATAAAAACCTTATAGAAGCTTTTAAAACAAAGTATCCTAAGTATCACGCTTTAAAATACAATAACGAAACAACAAGCTTAAGCGATCTACAAAAATCACTGCATCACAATGAAGTGTTTCTCGAATATACAGCTACAGATTCTTTTATATATGTCCTAGCAATTAGTAAAAAGGATATCAAAAGCCAGTATACAAACTTAAAAAGCTCTCTTTCTTCTACTGTAAAAACACTACAATATGCACTAAAAGAAAATAATGCTCTTTTGTATTATAAGTTTGGATATAAATTTTACAATAGTGTAATTGGTGAACTTGCAAATTTCATCCAAAATAAAAAACTTATTATAGCACCTGATGCTGAACTCTACTATATACCATTTGGCGTATTACCTACAAAGAAGAAATTAAATCCTAAAAATGATAATAATATTTATACTAATTCCCATTTTTTGATTCATGATCATCCTATATGTTACAATCATTCTGCCCATGACTTTGTTAAAAGTAAATCTATAACTCACACGCTTGCAAATCACCAAATAGCCACATGGGCTCCCCATTTTGAAACTATGGGAACAATAATTAAAGAAAAAGGTTATGGAGATGCTATAAGCCCACTACCTGGTGCTGAAAAAGAAGCCTATCTAATTGCTGACTTATTTGACAACCAAGCACATATAGCCAATGATGCTTCAGAAGTTAAATTCAAACAAAAATCGAATCAATATAGTATTTTACATATCGCGACACATGGTCTGGTCAATAATGTTTCACCATTATCCTCTGGATTAGTCTTATCTAATGAAGGTAATGAAGATGGAATTCTAAATGCTGGAGAATTATATGAAATGAACCTAAATGCTGAATTGGCTGTTTTAAGTGCTTGCAATTCAGGTATGGGTAAATTGGTAAAAGCAAAAGGCATTATTGGAGTTGCAAGTGGTTTTACCTATGCTGGCGTCCCTAATATTGTTACTAGCAAATGGTCTGTGTCCGACTGGTCAACTTTATTAATAATGAAATATTTTTATATAAACCTAAAAACTGGAATGCCTAAAGATGAAGCTTTACAACTATCTAAAATAAAGTATTTAAATGATTATCATGGCAATGAAAATCTATCAGCTCCATACTTTTGGGGTGCATTTGTTTTGAATGGAAATACAAATCCTATTGAAGCCTTAATCCCTTTACAAAAAAAATATTGGTTCTTATTAATTACCTCTTTATTCTTTGTAGCTATTGTTTTTATTTTTTTAAAATGGAGTAAATTAAAACGGAAATAAATTATTATCTGAAACCACGTTCAGATTTAATACTATCATATGCTTCTTTAACTTTCAGAAACTTTAAATTGGCAGCCTTCTCTACACCCTCTCCTAAGTATGCTAATTTATCAGGATGATATTTTTGAAGCATATGATGATATGCTTCTCGAACTTGATTATCACTTGCTGAAGGAGCAATACCTAAAATTTTATAGTAAGCATCCATTTCACTATAAAACATAGCCTTTATAGAATTAAATTCAGTAGCATTGATACCTAGATGGATACTAATAACTTTGACTGTAGCTACTTCAATTTCATCAATTTTGTAGTCTGCATTAGCAATACCAAAAAGAAAATATATTAACTGTAATCTGGTTTCAAAAGTAGTGGTTTTCCTGATTTGCAATGTAGTTTTCTTAAGGTCTAAATTTTTATTTACTGCATCTGTTAAGACATGCCAATAATCATCAACTATCTGACTTCCAAACTGATCAATAAGGAAAGAACGAACATAACTCAATTCCAAATCATCTATTACGCCATCTGATTTCACCACTGCTGCAGCTAAAAAAATAGCTCCAATAACAAAATCATCAGTTTCAATACTTTGGTGGACATTTTTTTTGCTCCATAACTGCCCACCATCCTTATGCAATTTATCAATAACAGCCCCTAAAAGAAAGCCTACAATAAGTCCAATATATCCTGCGAAGGAACCACCTGTAATAGCACCAACGATTTTCCACAACCAATATTTAAGTTCTCGCATAAACAAATTTAAAAAATAAGAATACTATTAGTTTATCAATATTTTTGGCCAAGATATAAAATATTTCTATTCTAATGAAAACCACTTTTAGTGTGAGAATAAAACGACTTTGAAATTAGCAGATTATATCCGAAAAATCACCAAAAAAAAACGTAACTTGTAGATTAATAAGAAGAATATGGTTAGTATATATTTTTTATATAATTAATATTGCAAAACCAAGATGAAATTTCACAATACTCCAATTTTATATTCCATACATATTCAAGATATCAGCCTATTGTTTTATCATATCCTAAATAAAAATTAAAATGCCCGAATTTGTTCACTTACATTCACATACTCAATTTTCGCTTTTAGACGGTGCATCAAACATAGATGTCTTGATGCAAAAAGCTGCTTCCGACGGCATGAAAGGAGTTGCACTAACTGACCATGGTAATATGTTTGGAGCTTTCAAATTTGTAGCAAGTGCTGAAAAACATGGTATCAAACCTATAATTGGATGTGAATTTTATCTTGTAGAGGATCGGCATAAACAATCATTTGCTAAAGCAAAAGGAGAAAGGGATAATCGTTACCACCAGCTTATGCTTGCAAAAAACCAGAAAGGATATGAAAACTTATGTAAATTATGCTCATATGGTTTCATGGAAGGTCTTTACAGTAAATTTCCAAGAATCGACAAAGAGTTGATTTTAAAACATCATGAAGGATTAATTGTAACAAGTTGCTGTATCGGTGCTGAAATTCCGCAGGCTATTATTGAAGGAGATATTGAGAAAGCAGAAAAATTGCTCAAATGGTGGCTAGATATATTTGGTGATGATTATTATATTGAAATTCAACGACATCGTGGTTTAGATAATCTTGATATTTTTAAAAATGGCAAAAGGGTTTTAAGTGGAGTTAGCCAGGAAGATGTAAATCAGGTGCTTTTAGGCTTTGCAAAAAAATACAACGTAAAAGTTATTGCTACTAATGATGCCCATTATGTGGAAGAAGAAGATTGGCAGGCTCATGACATGTTACTGTGTATTAATACGGGTTCTTTAGTAGAAGACACAAATAGATTCAAGTTTTCAAGTTCTGACTTTTTTTTCAAGACACAAGAACAAATGAATGCTATTTTTACAGATGTACCACAATCTATTGCCAATACAATCGAAGTTTATGACAAGATTGATAAACTCTCACTTACCCGCGACATTTTACTACCTGCTTTCCCGTTACCCAAAGCATTTAATACGCAAGATGCTTACTTGCGTGAATTGAGCTATCAAGGAGCAAAAAGAAGATATGGGACAATTACTCCTGAAATTTCTGAACGATTGGATTTTGAATTACAAGTAATCAAAAATTCTGGATATCCTGGCTATTTTTTGATTGTACAGGATTTCACAACTGAAGCAAGGAAAATGGGAGTATCTGTGGGCCCAGGAAGAGGATCTGCTGCAGGATCTGCTGTTGCATATTGTCTTGGAATTACAAATATAGACCCCATAAAATACGACCTTCTTTTCGAACGTTTCCTCAATCCTGAAAGAATATCCATGCCAGATATAGATATCGATTTTGATGATGTTGGACGTTCTAAAGTGATGGACTATGTAATTGAAAAATATGGTAAAAATCAAGTTGCTCAGATAATAACCTACGGTTCAATGGCTGCAAGAAGTTCACTTCAGGATGTTGGACGTGTAATGAATGTACCATTGTCAGAAGTTATTCAAATAAAGAAAATTCTGCCAGACAATCTGAGTGTAACCCTTAACAAAATTCTTGCAAAAGATGATGTAGATGAAAAACTTAAAGGAAAACTTAATTCTGAAGAACTTGTAAAAGCTTATGAATTCAGAAAACTAGCAGAAGATAAAGGTGATATTGGAGTTATGATTAATAATGCCAAAAAACTTGAAGGATCTATAAGAAATACTGGAATCCATGCTTGCGGTGTAATAATTACCCCTGATGATATCACTAATTATGTTCCGGTTTCAGTTGCAAAAGATTCCGAATTACTAGTTTCTCAATATGACAATAGTGTTGCAGAAGATGCTGGTCTACTTAAAATGGATTTTTTAGGTTTAAAAACCCTTACAATTATCAAAGATGCATGCAAAATTATAAAAGCAACACAAAACATAGATATTCAGCCTGATGATATTCCGTTAGATGATCCCAAAACATACGAACTTTTCCAAAGAGGAGAGACTATTGGTGTATTTCAGTATGAATCTGCTGGTATGCAAAAATATATGCGTGAACTTGTACCATCAAAATTTGCAGATCTAATTGCAATGAATGCTCTATATCGGCCAGGGCCAATTGCTTATATCCCTCTTTTTATAGATAGAAAACATGGTCGCGCTCCTATTGAATATGACATCGAAGACATGAAAGACCAGCTAGAAGAAACATATGGTATTACTGTTTATCAGGAACAAGTGATGCTTCTTTCTCAAAAACTAGCAGGCTTTACCAAGGGAGAGGCAGATGCATTAAGAAAAGGGATGGGTAAAAAGAAAAAGAAAATTATTGATGAATTGTATCCTAAATTTATTTCTGGAGGAACAGAACGTGGTCATGATAAAAAATCACTTGACAAAGTATGGAAAGACTGGGAAGCTTTTGCCTCATATGCTTTTAACAAATCTCATTCAACTTGTTATGCATTTATTGCGTTTCAAACTGCTTATCTTAAAGCAAATTATCCTGCTGAATTTATGGCATCAGTCTTAACCCATAACAAAAGTGATATTGGCAAAATCAATTTTTTCTTACAGGAATGCAAAAATCAGAACATTGAAGTGTTAGGACCTGACATCAATGAAAGTTTAATGAATTTCTCAGTAAATAAGGAAGGGAAGATCAGATTTGGACTATCGGCATTAAAAGGTGTAGGAGAAGGACCTGTTGAAGAAATACTCAATTCAAAAAATGAAGCGGGACCTTACAAAGATATTTTCGATTTAGTATCCAGGATAAATTTACGCGTTGCAAATAAACGCTGTTTTGAAAGTCTTGTACTCGGTGGCGCTTTTGATAATTTCGAATTAGACCGTTCTATCTATTTTACTTCTATCGATGGGAAGATGACTTTTCTTGAACAAATTCTCCGTTATGGCAATGCTTATCAAAAACAAAAAACAGAAATGGAATTTTCACTTTTTGGTGCTGATTCTGTTAATGAAACTATGCCTCCACCCAAAGTTCCTACTCAAAATATTAATGAATGGAGTTTAATGGAGAAACTTAAAAAAGAAAAGGAAGTTACGGGAATTTATCTTAGTGGGCATCCTTTAGACGATTACCGACTTGAAATTGCAAAGTTTACTAAAACCATAAACAGATTAAGTGAATATAAAAATCAGGACGTTGCAATTGCAGGTATTATAACATCTGTAAATCATCGGGTAGGCAAAAAAGGAAATTTATTTGGCTTTATTGCTTTGGAAGACTATGAAGGTACCATCATGGAATTTGGTTTGTTTGGTGATAATTATCTAAAATACAGGCACCTACTTGAAGTAGATACTGTAATTTATATCAAAGGAAAATATCAAAAAAGCTGGAGAGACGATAGCCTTTTTGAACTCAGAATTGAAGAAGTTCAGTTATTGGATGAAGTTGGAAGTTCAAAAATAAAAGGCATTGCAATTAATCTTCCTGTTCAAAAATTGACACCACTATTAATTAATCAACTTGATGAGATCTGTGAAAATCATAAAGGTGACCAACAATTTTCTGTTAATTTATTAGACATTGAAAACAAATTGATCTTAAACCTTGACTCCAATAACAAAAGAATCAATGCAGACAGTATATTTATATCTGAACTAGAAAAACTGGGGTTAAAATATAAAATGTTGAGTTAAAAAATAAAAGTTTATTTTAAATAAAAATACATAAATGTCTCAATATTAAAATATTATAAATTATATTTTTATATAATTAATCAAATAATTGTAATAATTTGTATTTTTTATTATACATCTTTTATTTCAATTTTGTAGAGTAAAAAACTACCAAGTAAAATATATCAAAAGAACTGCAATGAAAAAAATAGTGCCGATTCCAATAATTACATTACTAACTATTGCATTTTTTTCATGTAATAAAAATAGTAATTGCGTGTCTAGTCCTTTAGGCCAAAATCAAATTTGTATTGATACAAGTCTTATTAGCAACATTGATACTTGTATAGAAATTTATGAACCAGTTTGTGGTTGTGACGATAATACTTATGATAATTATTGCATAGCAGAGCAATCTGGAGTTATTTCATATATTGCAGGAAAATGTTGTGAATAAACAAATATATATTTTTGGATGGACTGTATTGTTCTTTATTGTGGGCTGTATATAAAATCTATTTTCTAGTAGGTATACCTATCATTAATGAAAAAAGTTTTAATAGTAATTTGAATTCATACGATTATATTCAAAAACATATTATAAAAATATCAAGAATATTAGATAAATAACAAATAGCTCACACACACAAATCTAGGGCAACAACAAATAACAACAAATGGTACATAAAATTAATCTCAAATCCTATTTTATTGTTTTTGTGACTTTTCTGTGTTTAGGATTATCAAAACACATGATTGCTCAAACTAATTTCTCTGTAAATCAATTTATTGATAGCACTTGTACACTATACTTATCTTTAGTGGATAGTAACAATAATATTGTCAGTAACAACCCACCCTATTTTTTTAATGTTGGTAGCAATAACTATAATAATAATTCTTTAGCTCTAGCAAATTTCAATTTATCATCAGAATCAAATGGCATATATACCATAAATATAACAGATGGCAACCAAAATACATTTTCAAGTTCTGTAGTCATATCATGTGGCCAAGCCCCCCCTAACCCTTCTTCAACTATATTAGGAGACTCAGTTTTTCAAGATGCTAGTAATTGTCTTATTTGTGATGGTATTGCTGAAGTTAATGTATATAATTCAATTGGCGGATATCACTTCTTCAGTTGGAGTAACGGCTTTCAGGACACTAGTTTTTTAACTAGTAGTCAAAATAACTTATGTCCTGGAAATCATTATGTTGTTGCTACAGATAGTTTAGGCAATAACTATGTAAGTTCATTTTCTATTGGCTGTAATACACCTCCCGCTGATATTCCGTCATGTTTTCAATATTTAGACGTCATTCTTGATGTTTATGGACATGCAACTATATACCCTCAAGATTTGAATACTAACCAGATTTTCGTTGGTTCTACAAAAGCCTATATCATTGACAATAATGACAATATTTTTTCATCATATACATTTGATTGTAACGAATTAGGATACCATAATTTTAGTTTGCTTTTTGTTGATTCATTAACTAAAATATCTGATACATGTAATATTCTTGTTGAAGTTAAGGATACTTTAGGAATCTGCAATGGTCTCCAAAGTAATCATTTTGAAGTCCAGGGGTCTCCAATTAATGCTTCATCATGTAATATTTGTGATGGTATATATGTCATTCAAAACATAATTGACACTTCTACCCTAGTTAATGCTCCCTATCCATATAGTTATTTATGGAGTAATGGCCAAAATTCAGGACCTACAGTTTCAAATTTATGCCCTAATCAATTATATACTGTTACAATAGTAGATGCTAATGGTAAAGACTATATTCATGACTTCACTATAGGTTGTAATATTGCAACTTCTGGGAATTGTTATGATCCTAACCAAATCGATACAAATTTAAACTGTCCGACATTTTACTACCCTGTTTGCGGATGTGATGGGATCACATATAAGAATTCTTGTGTAGCTGAATATCAGCATGGTATTACTGCATGGTATAATGGTATATGTAATACCCATTCAGGTTTTACTTATAGTGCATCATCGTCTCCATCTTCTTTTTGTGATACATTATCAGGATGCAATGGTAGTATTACTATTGTTATCAATGGTGGGTCTCAACCCAGTATAACATGGTCTGACTCAACTATTAGTGGTCTTACCCCTACTGGCTTATGCCCAGGAAATTATACTTTTACAATCACAGATTTAACTGGAGATACAATTTCATCTATTATAACGGTAGGAATTACAGGCTGTGTTTGGCCAGGAGATACTGATAACAATACAATTGCAAATAACTTTGACCTACTTCCAATTGCACTTGCCTATTCTGATGCTGGTATTATGCGAACAGATACAGGAATCAATTGGTCTGCACATGCTGCACAAAACTGGAACATGATACCTATTAATGGATTGTACAACCATAAATACGTAGATTGTAATGGCAGTGGAGTAATAGACAGTAGCGACATATATGCAATTCTACAAAATTATGGTCAATCCTATTACAGATCTTCAATATCATCATTATTTGGCCCAGCTCCCTTTTTAGTTCAATCAACAACTGCAACACCAGGAGATACAGTTTCTATTGCAATACATTTAGGAGATCAAATCAACCAAATCACTAATGCTTATGGTGTCGCTTTTTCAATCAACTATGATCCTTCTTTGATAGAATCTGGAAGCTTGTCAGCAAGTTTCAACAACTCTTGGCTTGGAACGGATTTACTTGAAATTCAAAAAGACTTTAGTGCGTATGGCACATTAGACCTTGCAATTAGTCGAAAAAACAAAGTTTCAATAAGTGGCCATGGTGAAATTGGACGAATTTCATTTACTATTAAAGATGATGTTTGGATTGGTAAAATAAACAACCCAAATAACAACCTAATAGCACCATTTACTATATCTAACATCCGATTGATTGACAATCAGAATAATGAAATTGGAACTAATCCTCAATCTGGTATAATCACTATTGTTTCTAATACAGCGATCAATAATATAAATAACGATATAGATATTAAAGTATTCCCAAATCCTACAAATGGCAACTTACATATTATAAGCCAAAAAGCAATTATCCATTCAGTTCGAATATTTACAACTACTGGACAATTAATTGATAATATTGATAACTTAAATCCCCAAAATAATACTATTAGGACAGATAAACTTCCGTCAAATATATACTTTATATCCATCCTTACTAATGAAGGTGTATACAATCAAAGAATTCATGTTATCAAATAATAACTGAATCAAAAGAAAGAATAACTTTAAAGCTTAAAAATTTATACAATAAAGGTCATCTCAAATGATTTGAGATGACCTTTATTGTAATTAAAAAGAGAATTAACGCTTGATAAAGCGCTTTGTAGAAACACCATTATTGGAGTCAGCAGAAACAAAATAAACACCTCCCGGAAGCTTTTCTATATCGACAGTATGTATTTCCGAAGAGATGTTTTTACTGGAATGATAGTATACGACACGTCCAGAAACATCAGTGATTATATATTGCACATCCGTTGGTTCATCAAACCTAACATCAATATTTAAAAAATTATTAGCGGGGTTTGGATAAATATTTAAAAGAGCACTTTCTATATTTAATACCGTTTTGGTTCCAGTGATCAATGGGGAAGCACTCAAATGAACTCCAATCGAAGGAACCTCATCAAACCCTGTAAAACCAGCATACCAATTTTCTGTGCCAGTAGGATCTATAATTCTAAGAGTAGAAGGTGCAAAAGGTGCAGTAGTGGTGGTCATCCCTAAATTCATAGCATATACTAATCTATCAACACCTAATATTGGAACATCTTCAAATACAAAAGAAGCAACCCCACCTGTTAGACTAGGTTGATTTAATACAGAGATATAATAAAATCCACCATCAACTAACGGTTGCATAGGGCCTCCTACAGATGCATCTTGAAATCCACTTACAGTTTCAACGGTATATGTTCCATTTGACACGGTGGTACCTAAGCCTGTAAGTGTTGCTTGTCCAATACCTACCTGTGTTAATTCAACACCAGATACAAAACCGTTTGCATTTCCACCTCCACTACCATCAATAAAATGATAGATATTTACCAATAGCGTTTGAGTAGCAGCACCTGAAAAAGCATTAGCAATATAATAGCGAAAATCAACTGAATCAATAGTTATTGTGTCTGTCATACCTTTAGGGAAATAAAAAACTGAGCCATACTCGAAAGCTGCATGCGGTGAACCTCCTGGGAAGACAATTCCCTGCGAATATACTTTACCATCAGAAGATGCTTTTCTAGCCTTAGATAGATAATGAGAATTAGTAGTGCCTGCATCACTAGTAATATAAAAAGTCATTGTCGTGGTATCATTGTCAGCAGAACCATCAGAACCATTATGTTCTACCCAATAAGTGACATCATAACGTCCATCTTTATTGGTTGAAATAAAATCAATATTCCTAAGATAATCAACTAACCCTACACCAGCCAGATCATCAGATTTTAAAGTATCCATACCCGCCCAGATTGTATCAACATAAACACCTGATGTTAGTTGACCAGATACATCATCAGTAAAATCTATACTGAGCCTTATCCTAGCACTATCTGCAGGTAAAATATCTTTTGCACCATAATTAACTACCTTTGCTCCCCAAAACCATTCTGATAAATTTGTGGGATCTAAATTGACCAAGGGATTATAAAAGTTATTGCCTATCCTAATCCGATCACCAATACTAAAAAAGGTACTTCCATCTGAATCAGGGACTCCTATAGCAATATCATAAGATGGTGCCATTTCAATTGTTATATCATCAATAAGTGAATAATAATAATTACCATCAAAAGTAAACTTGATACGACATTGCGTTAGATTTGCAACTCCTGCAGTTACCGTTTTAAACATAGGCCTAACCCATCCTTCCGTAGAAGTATTAATCGGGCTAGGTTGCAAAGCAAGAATATCTGCTGTAGCAGCCCAAGTTAAACCATCATCAGTTGATATAGAAACAGATAATTCATTCATCTGATAAGGTCTGTAATAAGAATAAAAATTGATTACTAAAGCTGAATCCATTGCACCAGTAAGATCAATTCTCGGTGAGATAAGTTCTCCTTTTTGGTCAGAAGGAGCAACACCAGTGCCAAAAGCACCCTGTACACCTGCATTATCCATAAAATCAGAATCAAATAATGCAATACCGTTAGATAAAGATGGTGAAGTTGCAGGATTCATATTGGTTGCATAGCCACCCTGTGAAAGACCCGTCAAATTGCGAACCCAATAAGCATTCCCTGGGGTTACTGAACCATCATCTTGACTTATTGTCAAAGCTGTCCACTGAGTAGTAGAATAGTTTCCGGCTACAGTGGCATTTACAAAAGCTGCTTGGAATTCTGCTTCAGCAACACCTACCGCTGGAGAAGTACCTACTCCCCAGATTTTGGTTTGTGTATAGGAATTTACATTTACTATTAAAAGTAAAAATATAATAAAAACCGAATTCAAAAAAATTGGTTGTCTCATAATAATTAAGTTTAAAATATTGATCAAATAATAAAGTATAGGAACAAAAAATGAACTTGGATAGTCAGTAAAACTAAACAAATTCATTCAAGATTCAAAACTACAACTATACTAAAAATTTATATTTGTTTCAATATCAATTTATTAAATCAAATTATTATAAGTATAAACAAAAAAACTCTGGTAAAAGTATTTAGAATAAATTCTAATACAACTACCAGAGCTTTATAAAAAAATTAATACTTTACTAATCGATAAAGACAACTTCATCTGATGTGTCATACCAATTTTTATAATTTGGAATATGTTTTTTCTCTACCACATTCCGCTTAAGTTTCATTGTTGGTGTCAAAAATTCATTCTCTACAGTCCAATCCTCTTTCAGAACAATTGCCTTCTTAATTTTTTCGTATGGTGCTAAACTAGGATTTAAATCATTAATAGAAGCACTTAAACTATTTGCCAACGCTTCTTTAGATAATTTTTTCCCTTCCTCTGATAAAGTTACAAGGGCAATTGGCTGTGGTATACCGAAACCTACTAAACAAAGTTGCTCAATAGCAGTGTTTTCGGCAAGTTTAAGTTCGATAGGTGCAGGGGCAATATATTTACCTTTATCTGTTTTAAATTGATCTTTAGCACGACCAACTATATATAAAAACCCATCCTTATCGTATTCACCCAGGTCTCCAGTTCTTAGATAACCATCTTCAGTAAAAGAAGCATTTGTTTTTTCTTCATCTTTGTAATATCCTTTCATTAAACAAGGACTTTTTATAAGAATTTCTCCTTCATTGTCACCTTCTTTTTCTTTGTCAAGTTTTGCTTCTGCTTTACCCAAAACTTTACCTACAGAACCAAATCTATTCGCTCCAGGGCGATTAAAGTGAGACATCAAACCATCTTCAGTCATACCATAACAATTATGTATAGTAACACCAAGTTTTTCATACCACTCTAACATATCCTTGGAAATAGGAGCTGCACCTGTTACAACAAAACCAACTTCAGACAAACCTAAAGCCGTAAGAATTTTCTTCTTAACAATATTTTTTAGGATTGGAATCTTCAAAAATAAATTCAATTTCTTCTCTGGCATTTTAACCCAAATCTTTTCCTGGAATTTAGCCCACACACGTGGTACAGCAAAAAATACATGAGGTTGACAAGCAGATAAATCTTCCGGGAAAGATTCCAAAGTTTCAGGAAAAGAAACAGTTGCACCACGATACATACCCTGGAAGTTTATACCTATACGCTCAGCGACGTGAGATAATGGTAAATAAGAAAATAAACGTGGCTGTTCAGGAGTTTTTACAACTCCCAATAAAGTTTGCGAAATTTCATTCATCGCAGACCAGCAATGCATAACACCTTTTGGTAAACCAGTTGTACCAGATGTATAAATTATAGTAATCAAATCATCCCCACTTCTAGATTCTAATTCCATCAACGGCTCATGTTTTTGTATTAAATCCTCCCATTTGTCACCTTCATTACCACCAAAAAATCCAAGGCTAACTAATTGCACACCTTCAGGAGCACCTGACTTTTGACTAGCCCAATCATCTAATTTTCCAACAATCAAAACTTTAGACTCACTATGCTCAACTATATATTTAATAGTATCAGGACCTACGGTCGGATAAATTGGAACTGAAACACAACCAGCCATCATTATAGCTAAATCAGACATCATCCAATGTGCACAATTTTTAGAAATTAAGGCTACCTTGTCACCTGGTTCACAACCATAGGCTTTTAATGCAGAAGCCATTCGACGTATTTCATCACCAGCTTGTTTGAAAGTCCATTCAGTATGTTTTCTATTTAATGGTTGTCTTAGATATACATTATTTGGAATTGTTTTTTCCCAGTGCAAAAAAGCAGCTAAAGGAGATTCGAAATTTTTCATAAATAAATAAGAGTTTTAATAATTTGATATTTGGTTTTGTTGATATTAAATTTATACTCAAAAGAATTTTGGTACAAAAGTAATCAATATTTACTACAAATTTAATGTTATTGAAAAATACATATGAAGAATGTAAAAAAGATGGCTCTATTGTATCATATATACAATAATTGATCAAAAAAAATATACTTTTTTTAATATTTCAGCTAACTGAATAACTAAATTGAATATAGATTTATATTTTTCGGATATGCCTATTAAAATAATTATATAGTATTTTTCATCTATAAAAAAACACAATTTTGATAAAACAATTAAGCTAAAACCGCACATATTAAATTTCATCTGAAAGAGGTTTTTTTTATCTTTGAAAATCTAATTAATTCCATACATAACCTTTTTGTTACTTTAGTAATCTATCTATAAAATCACCTTTTTCAACATTCAATATTATGACCAATAAAGAATATGCAAGTCACTTTCAAATTTTAGCACAATTAATGGAACTACATGGTGAGAACAGCTATCGCATTAAATCTTACAATAATGCCTACCGTTTAATCCGTAGTGTTGACGCTCCTATTCATGAAATGAGTCTTGAGCAAGTAAAAATGATAAAAGGTGTTGGTGATGCTATTGGTGTAAAAATTCAAGAATTAAGGGTAGATGGAAAAATGAAAATGCTTGAAGAATATAAATCTCAAACACCTCCAGGTATAGTACAGCTACTAAATATTAAAGGAATTGGTGTTAAAAAAATCAAATTACTTTGGGAAGAAATGGAAATATTATCTCCAGGTGAATTACTGTATGCTTGCCAAGAAAATCGCCTGATTAACCTAAAAGGATTTGGACAAAAAAGCCAAAACAACATAAAACAACAATTGGAATATTACTTCCAATCCATCGACAAATATCATTATGCAAAAATTGAAGAAGAAGCAACGAATTTAGTTCTTGATATTCAGCATCTGCTAAACACAGACTTGGTAAGTTTAACTGGAAAAATAAGAAGGCTTGTACCTATACTGGATGCTATAGCTATCCTTATTGGCCAACAAAATATACAATTACTTTTTGATAAAGAATTGATTAAACTTATAAACCATGAAGAAGGCAGTTCAGTCTACCATTGTAAAACTACTGAGGAGAATATACCTGTTGTTATTTGTACTTCCGAATCAGATTTTTGGGGTTATAACCTTTTAAGAACAACAGGAAATGAAAATTTTAATACCGAATTATTCTCAGACAACTTTGATGATGCTGTAGATTGGAGGAAAAATAATCCAGAACAATTTAGAGGGCTGAGTGAGGAACAGATCTTTGATAGGGCTGGACTTCCATTTATCGAACCTGAAATTCGTGACATACATAAAATCATTTTAAAGATTAAAAATGGATATACACCCAAATTAATACAAGAAAAAGATATTTGTGGTGTTCTGCATGCCCATAGTACCTGGAGTGATGGCTCAAATAGTCTTGAAGAAATGGCTTCCTATGTTAAAGAACAGGGATTTGAATATCTTGGCATTACTGATCATTCAAAATCTGCTTTTTATGCAAATGGTCTACAAGTAAACCGGGTATTGAAACAAATGGAAGAAATAGATCAACTTAATAAAAAAATGGCCCCATTTCGAATTTTTAAAGGTATAGAATCAGATATATTATACGATGGTTCATTAGATTATGACCCTGAAATTTTAAGAAAATTTGACTTTGTAATTGCATCTATACATTCAACACTTAGAATGGATAAAAACAAAGCAACTGAACGTCTTATTAGAGCTATCAAAAATCCATATACTACTATTTTAGGACATCCAACCGGTCGGATTTTACTTTCTAGAAAAGGTTATCCGATCGATCATAAAGCGGTTATTAATGCTTGTGCAGAACATAATGTAATTATAGAAATAAATTCGAATCCACTCAGATTAGACCTTGATTATAAATGGGTGCCATATGCCTTAGAGAAAGGTGTAAAAATAGCCATAAATCCTGATGCTCATAATTTAGCTGGCATTCATGACATTCATTTTGGTGTATTAGTTGCTCGTAAAGGTGCCTTAAATAAAGAAATGTGTATAAATACACTCAATAAATCTGAATTTGAAACAATACTAAAAAAGCAAAAAGAATTAATTATTTAGCATCAATAGGCAAAAAATTAAACATTCTTTTGTCATTGAATATCGATTAATACCGAACCATTAGATACTATAAATTGACTATAATCTGTATCTAAACTTTTTACAATATCTAATATTCTACTTTTATGTGTATCTGTAATAAAAATCTGACCAAAATCGCATGATACTAGTAATTCCAATAATTGTTTTACACGTTTATTATCGAGTTTATCAAATATATCATCCAAAAGAAGTAATGGGGTAACTTCAGACTCTTCTCTTAATAATTCATATTGTGCCAGTTTTAATGCCAACAAGTAAGACTTAAGTTGTCCCTGAGATGCTATCTTTTTAACAGAATAATCATCAATCATTAATTTCAAATCATCTTTGTGAATACCTTTAGTAGTCCGTTGTAACCAGACATCTTTTTCCTTGCTTTCATTTAATAATTCAGCAAGAGGATGCTCATTTAGAAATGAAAAATATTCAAAATCTACTTTTTCTTTATTTCCTGAAATAATCTTATAGTAATGATGAAAAACAGGTTTTAATCTTTTTAAACCAGATTTTCGTTTTTCATGGATATACTGTGCAGGTTCAATTAATTGCTGGTCATAAACCTTTAAAAGAGAAAAATCAATTTCTGAAGGATGCGTATATTGTTTAAGAAATGAGTTTCTCTGGAGCAATACTTTATTATAGTACATGAGGTGATTCAAATAAGATGGATCAATCTGAACCAATAACAAATCAATATACTGCCTCCTAATTTCACTACCCCCAGTTATCAAACTGCTATCATCCGGACACACCATAACCAAAGGTAAAAAACCAATATGATCAGCAAATTTTTTGTATTCAACTTTATTTCGTTCAATTACCTTTTTACTCCTATGTTTATATTTGCATACAATTTTTTCTTTTTTTGTCTTTCTATTAAATAAACCTTCTAACCTGAAAAAATCCTCCCCGTGACGAACAACAGATTTGTCGGGCAATGAATAATGACTTTTAGACATCGAAAGATAATGCAAAGCATCCAAAAGATTGGTTTTACCCATTCCATTGTCGCCAACAAAACAATTTAACTTAGGAGAAAATTCTAAAGTTTGATTTTCATAATTTTTAAAATTAACCAACTTCAATCCCTCTACATACATTTTCTAAATGTTAGTGATTTATTATAAATCTTGTGTAATAAGTCAATTTAACATATTAATGCAAATTACTTCTATTTAAGAATTAGAAAGTGTTTCAGAAATATCGACTCGATAGGCTTGTATAGCAGGTATCACAGCAGCAAAAAAACCAATAAACATAGCGCCTAATGCCAAGTAAAACTCTTCTACTAAAAACACCATTCCAGAAAAAGTATATTTATAAGTTTCTTCAAGATGCGAAGCCATTATTTCCATACCTATATGACTTACAACTGTGCCTAATAAAAAACCAGAAGCTGCAACTATTAACCCCTCTAAAATAATCATTAAAAACAACTTGAACCTAGAGGCTCCCATAACACGCATAAGTGCCATTTCATAGAGTCTTTCTTTTAATGAACTATATAAAGAAATAAACATACTAAATGCCGATATCAAGATAATAATCAATGCTAATGCGCCAAGAAAATCCATTCCTACACCTGTCATCTCTAATAAATGCTGTAGTTGAATAGCTGGTTTAGCATAACCAATCGACTCACTATACTCATCAATAATTTGTGTAGCTTCAACTGATGCACGCATCGAAGTATTACCACTTTTATCTTTCTTATACTGTACTAAGTATGCTGTAATATCTTTTCCTTCATTAGAAATAGGCTTTAAGTCAACTTTTGATTTATGACTATGTCCATGATCATGTTCGTGACTATCTCCATGATCATGGTCGTGACTGTCTCCGTGGTCATGGTCGTGACTATCTCCGTGATCATGATCGTGACTTTCTCCGTGATCATGGTCGTGACTGTCTCCGTGATCATGGTCGTGACTGTCTCCGTGGTCATGATCGTGACTGTCTCCGTGATCATGGTCGTGACTGTCTCCGTGGTCATGATCGTGACTGTCTCCGTGATCATGGTCGTCATGTGCCTCATGCATACGCCAAACTGTAGAAATATTGGTCAAAATAAGTTGATCCAAAACCAAGTTACTCTGTTCATAAATACCAACAACTTCATAAGCATAAGTCTCATGAACATGACCTCCATCTTGTACCAAACCATGAGAACCATAAAAAGTAGAACCAATTTTTAAATTCAGTTTTTCTGCTACACGGGCTCCAACTCCTACCTCAAGATCATACTTGAACCTTCTACCCTTAAGTAATTTTGCATTATAATGATTGGTGAATTGCTGATCTGTTCCAACAATTCTAAAACCATTATAACTATCCCCTAAAGCTAAAGGAATTGCTTTTGAAATATAAGGATTTTTAAGCACTCCAATTTTACATTCCTCAAGGGGTATGTTACCAGTTGGTGCATCAATATGATATACAGATGATAATATCATTTGAAGAGGACTACCTTTCGCACTGACAACTAAATCAATATTCTCTATATTCTTATATAAACGATCTTGGAACTGTTGGTTCAAGAGAAATAAAATAGAAGTTAAACTTACACCTAATGCAACCAAAACTATACTTAGAAGCGTAGCAAAAGGTTTTGCTATTAAATATTTCCAACTAAGTTTTAATAAATTCATGCTTTAAATAAGTATTCCTAGTAAAAAATATAATTATACTGATATATTATCTGAATTCTTAAATTTCATTTTAGCTTCAGCCCTATTTCTTTTTATAATTTTATTAATCCAATTAGGTACTACAATTGCACCAATAAAAAGATAAATATAGTAAGTAAATCCACGCCAAAGAGTTGCCATTATTACCATTAAGGTACCGGCCGCAGCAATTCCTGTTGCTTTTGTTGGTATATAATCAAAATGAAAAGTTTGAAAAGCATATTCTGCAACTCCTGCCCCACCTGGACTAGGCATTACAGCCATAATAACATACATAGCCTGCTGACGGGCATATATAAAAACTTGTTCGCCAAAAGCTGACAGATTTAATTGCCCATCCATAAAATTATTATAATGAGCTTGTATTTCCGGATTTGGTGAAAAAGCAACGAAACCAATAATTAAACAATTCAAAACCATAAATCTAGATGCCCATGCCAACATTGTACACAAATATGTTCCCAAATGGAATGGCCATTTTTGTGCTCTCAATTCATGAGAGGCTAAATCCATATCATCTGTAATTTTAATAGCTTTTTCTCTAAATCTTCTTAGAAAAGGCAATTTACAAAACCATAATAATAGATTTTCCAATTTTGTAGCATTTATTATAACACCATAGAAAAAAGCACCTCCATATAAAAGCATTATTGTATATGCGGTAACAAAAGCAATACCCCACTCACTATTAGTCAAAAGATGGACAAGAGTATCCGATTGAGGTTGAATCATAATAGGGCCAAAAATAAGAAAGAAAATCAGTAGCGCAGACAAAAAAGAAAAAGTATCTACAATTACTGTATAAAGGACAATCATAGCTGTTTTTCCAGCTGCCAATTTCTCCTGAGCAATTGCAAACATAGCTACAGCTGCACCACCAACACTAGTCGGCGTAACCGCAGAACTAAATTCCCACATCATTACCAGTTCAAAACTTTTCTTCCATGAAAAAAAACCATCCGTAATGATCCTTAAACGCACCATATAACAAAAATGCCTGAAACACATAAAAAAAAAGGCCATTCCTATCCAAAAGAATACATGCTGACTGAAATCAATTTTTCCAAATTCCTGAGCATTAAAATCTTGAACAAACATATAAATAACTACGCCAAGACCTATAATTGCAGCCAAAAAAATCCTGAAAGGACTAATTGAATTCAATACACCAACAGATTCTACTTCCTGCTTGTTAAACTTTTCTATATTAGGCTCCTCCAAATCTATATTATTCATTATTAAATATTCAATTAATTATCAAGACTGACACAATAAATTCTTTTTTCAAGATAAAAAACTTAAATGTATTAGAATCATAAAAAAATTGTCCTTTATCAATTATTATCCTCGATAATAAAATCATTAATACCTTCTCCTTCTATTAAAATGAGCAATTCCTGTTGCATTAATTCAAGAATAGCTAAAAAAGTATATATTGCATGTAAACGATCCTTACACCTAGTAAAGATACCTTTAAAAGTTAGTTTCTTCTGACTCTTAAGACTTTTTAACAAATACGATCTACGTTCTTCTATAGAATAAAAAACAGGATTGACCCTATGAATTGTTTTCTCCATTCGATATTCAAAATTAGATAATACAGATTCATAAGCTTGAAACAACTTGAACAATGAAAGGTTTTCTAGTTCAGCATCTGCAAGAGCTCGATTACTTAATTGTTGAATTTCATCAATAATATTTCCACGTTGAAACATTTCAGAACGATTTTGTTCAAGTGTTCTTAACTCATCCAGTACAGATTTATACCGTCTATACTCTAGAAGTCTTTCAACCAATTCCGTTCTTGGATCTATTTCGTTACCATCTTCATCTACTTCCTTCCTTGGCAATAACATTTTAGCTTTTATACGCATTAGTGTTGAAGCAACCAATATAAACTCAGAAGCGGTATCAATATTCAATTCTTCTAACTTTTTCAAATATTGCAGAAAATCATTTGTGATCGAAGAAATAGGAATATCGTAAATATCAAGTTCATCCCGTTCAATAAAGAAAAGCAACAGATCAAAAGGGCCTTCAAATTCCGGAAGTTTTATTTTATATGTCAATATTTTTGTTTTTTTATAAAGTTGTTAACGGAACTACTAAGCTATTCTGTTTTTTTAATTTTTAGTAGTAACTTTGCTGTATAAACCCGAATTTTATTCCAGGATTACTCTTTATAGTTTTCGGGGAACAAAATTAGTGAAAATTTATATGAATGGAGCTAAAAGATAAAATAGATTTAAATAATCTACCCCAACACGTCGCTATTATCATGGATGGTAATGGCCGATGGGCTAAACAACAAGGCAAACCAAGGGTGTTTGGTCACAAAAATGGTGTGCAATCAGTCCGTGAAGTTACTGAGGCTGGTGCAGAAATGGGAATAAAGTACATGACTTTATATGCTTTTTCGACCGAAAACTGGAATAGACCAAAATATGAAGTGACTGCTCTAATGACACTTTTAGTATCTACAATCCGTAAAGAAATTGCTACGCTTAATAAGAATAGTATACAACTTAAGACTATTGGGAATATAGAAATGCTACCTAAAGCTGCTCAAAATGAATTACTAGAGGCTATTGAAAGCACTAAAAACAATAGCAGAATGACACTTATCCTTGCCTTGAGTTATAGTTCAAAATCAGAAATTATTGATGCTGTAAAAACGATTACAAAAAATGCAGTTAATGGAAAAATTAAAATACAAGATATAAATGAGGAAAGCTTAACTAATGCCTTATATACACGTGAATTTCCTGACCCCGAATTAATGATAAGAACAAGTGGTGAAAAAAGAATAAGTAATTTTTTATTATGGCAATTGGCTTATTCAGAATTATATTTTACACCTGTTTTTTGGCCTGATTTCAGAAAAAACCACTTCTATGAAGCAATTCTAAATTACCAGAACAGAGAACGTAGATTTGGCATGACCAGTGAACAAATTGACAGAACAAAAAGTTAGATCATTAGCGAATTATTTATTTTTTGAATTAATTAGAATTCTATACATAAGAATCTAAATATACAATTTATTCTTCTTAGCTTTGTTTCCTGAAAACATTTAAATGTTACCAACAAACAAATTACTTAGCTTAATTTAATTTAAAAACGGTATGCAGAATCACACTATGGAAAAATCAACTCTAAAAAGATCGGCAAGACAAGACCGCTATCAGGGTCATGATTATTATAACTTAGATGGCTTACTAACTGAAGAGCAAAAAATTGCTCAATCTGCCACTCGAGAATGGGTTAAACAAGAAGTTAGCCCAATTATTGAAGATGCATATGAAAAAGGTATTTACCCAAGACATCTTCTTAAAGGGTTAGGTGAATTAGGGGCTCTGGGACCAAGTCTACCTGTTGAATATGGCTGTGCCGGAACAGATGAAGTTACTTATGGTTTAATGATGATGGAATTAGAACGTGGAGATTCCGGAATTCGTTCTGCCGCTTCTGTACAGGGATCATTAGTTATGTATCCAATTTTTAGATATGGCTCTGAAGAACATCGTCAAAAATACCTTCCAAAACTTGCAACTGGTGAATTAATTGGTTGTTTTGGTCTTACCGAACCAAATTCTGGTTCTGACCCTGGATCCATGACCACAAATATTAAAGATGATGGGGATTGCTATATTCTTAATGGAACAAAAATGTGGATCACTAACTCTCCAATCGCTGATGTTGCTGTTGTTTGGGCAAAAGATGAAGAAGGAGTAGTAAGAGGCTTAATTGTAGAAATGGACACACCTGGCTGTTCTGCACCAAAAATAGAAGGGAAACTTTCATTACGAGCTTCCATTACAGGAGAATTGGTTTTTGAAGATGCGCGAATACCAAAATCCCAATTGCTACCAAATGTAAAAGGCCTAAAAGGACCACTTTCTTGTCTTACAAAAGCACGATATGGAATTGCATGGGGTGCAATTGGAGCAGGTTTGGATTGTTATGACTCAGCACTACGTTATTCTTTGGAGCGTGAACAATTTGGGAAACCTATTGGTGGTTTTCAACTTACTCAAAAGAAATTGGCAGAAATGATAACTGAAATCACGAAAGCTCAACTTCTTGCATGGAGATTAGGAACATTATTTGATGAGGGAAAAGCTACTCCTTCACAAGTTTCTATGGCGAAGCGCAATAATGTATTCATGGCATTAGAAATTGCCAGAGAGGCAAGGCAAATACACGGAGGAATGGGGATTACAAATGAATATCCTTGTATGCGTCATATGATGAACCTAGAAACAGTTCTGACTTATGAAGGGACGCACGACATTCACTTGTTGATTACTGGATTAGATGTTACTGGTTTAAATGCCTTTAAATAAAAAACATTAAAAAGGGGGACTCGCAAGTCCCCCTTTTTAATAACCCTAGGGTTTTTTCAATTTCATATCTCCAAATATTTCATCGATACTAAATTCTTCTACCTTTCCAATAGTTTTTAAAAATTCCATATCTATCTTATTTTTATCTCCAAGAACCAAATACGTATATTTTCGTCCTTTAACAACTTCTTTCTGGAATTTCTTTAGCATTTCCACAAGTGCTTCTTGATCATCAACTATAGGTTTCAAATTGTCATAAACATCTTTTCGCAAATCATGACTATAGCCTTTTTTCTTTACTGATCTATAATTCCAATATGCGCTACTCTTAGTTATACGTTCTGAATTTATTTTTTTAATTATAGCTTGAGCAGCATTTTGAATTAATTCTTTTGAAACTGGCATATTCTCAACTATATCCACCATAGCTGGAATTGCTTCTTTTATTTTATCCGCTTGAGTTCCAATAAAAGCTCTAAAGTAATGAGGTTTATCCTTCTTACCTGGAGAACCATTAAATGCATATGCAGAATAAGCTAAAGCTCTTGATTCACGTATTTCCTGGAATACAATTGAAGACAAACCACTTCCAAAATATTCATTAAACAACCGACTATTTACCATTTCCTCTAAATCAAAAGTATCTCGACCTTTAGAAATCATAATAACTTGAGCTTGTGTCATATCAGGATAACTTACAAATACTACTTTATTTTCTTCCATATTAAGAGGTTTATACACTCTTTCTGGTGGAGATTTCAAAAGTTTTTGAGGAACAATGTGATATTGATTAAGTATATTCAATACATTATTATGTTCTATAGTCCCATAATAAAAAATATCATGATCATAAGATGTAAGAGTATTAATTCTGTGAATTAACTCATTTGTTTTAATAGCATCCAATTCAGCTTCACTTAATCTATCCAATAATGGTGAATTTTGTCCATATTGAGCATAATTATACATTGCATCATATAAAATGGACCATTTTTCCTTTTTCTCGTCTGCCCTTTCTTTCTTTATAGTTTCAATCATTTTATCCAATGCTTCCTGATCTGCTCTTGCATTCATTAAAAGATGTTCAAATAACTCAACTCCATTTTCAAAAGATGATTCAAGTCCAGACAAGGTTACATATGCAACGTCATTGGCAGCATAAACTGAAAAACTTAAACCTAATTTAAACAGCTCTTTCTTTAATTCTTCTGGAGTATATTTATCCGTGCCTAAAAACTCAAGATATCTTACTGCAATTGGTAATAGTTTGTCATTATCCCCACCCATGTTAACAATATACTCCATTGAAAAGGTATTATTATATGGATTTTTAATATAATCAAGACGAATACCATTTTTAAGATATTTAGTTTCTATTCGATTATTGAAATCAAGGAAAGAAGGTGTCAAAGGCGGTTGTTTCATAAGATCCCATTCTTTTTTAAAAGCAGAAGTCTGGGTCCTATTAACGTCAATTGGCGTTATCGTTGGTTTGGCTATAGTTACAATATCTTTAGGTTTGCCTTCTCTTTTGTATACTACAACACGTTGATTATCATTAAGGTTTTTATTTGCAAAATCAATAATATCCTTTTTTGTAATCTTGCGCATTCGATCATAACGATTAACAATATCAGTCCATTCAATATCATATAAAAATGCACTTAGCATTTTATTTGCACGGCCATAATTATACTCCATTTGTTTGATTTCACTATATTCAAAATCATTAATTATTGCCTCAATCATCCATTCCTCAAAATTACCTTCTTTTATGATTTTAATCTGATCAAGAAGTAATTTTTCTACTTCTTCAAGACTTTGACCTGTTTTTGGTTCACCACTCATAGTAAAAGCACTATAATCATAAGCTGCTCTTAGATATGAATATGTTCCATTTCCAACCAATTGATTTTGTAATAAATTTAAATCAATAAGACCAACTTCTCCATTCGACAATATCATATCAAGCAATTCACAAACAAGTACATCCTTACTTTTTATACCATCCAACCTCCATGCCATTGTCATCGTAGCCGTTTCTTTGCTAAAAATTTCCTTAAAAACTGGTTTTATAATTGGTTTAAGTTGAGGTATCTTCCATTCTGGAACAGCTTTTTCTTTATAATGACCGAAATACTTCTCTACAAGAGTAACAACTTCATCTGGGTTAAAGTCCCCTGCCAAGACAATGGCCATATTATTAGGTACATAGTATTTGTTAAAATAGGCATGAATTTTCTCCATAGAAGGTTTTTTCAGATGTTCCCCTTTACCAATTGTTGTTTGTGTACCATATGGATGATTTGGATAAAGTGCTTCATCAAGCGCTTTACTTCTTTTTCGATATACACTATTTTGTCCAATATTAAACTCTTCATAAACCGCTTCCAATTCAGTATGGAATAACCTAAGGACCAATTCATTGAAACGTTCAGCTTCTAATTTTAGCCATTTCTCCAAACTATTTGATGGAATATCATTCACATAAACTGTTTGGTCGACCCATGTATATGCGTTTGTTCTTTTCGCACCTAGTGAAGAAATCATCTTATCATATTCGTTAGTAGCAACGTATTTAGCAGCAAGAGATGATAATGAATCAATCTGAGCGTAAATTCTCAAACGCTCTTTTTCATCAGCATTACGATTTTGTTCATATAGTTGAGAAATTTGTTGAAGAATAACTTTTTCCTTTTCCCAGTCAAGAGAAGCTATTTTACTTGAACCTTTAAATAACATATGCTCTAAATAATGAGCTAAACCCGTAGCATCTGAAGGGTCATTTTTTGAACCCGTTTTGGCAGTAATAAAAGTCTGTATCCTAGGTGCATCTTTGTATACAGACATGTATACTTTAAGACCATTTTTCAATGTATAAATTTGAGCTTTTAAAGGATCTCCCTTTACAGTTTCATATTGTATTTGGGAATAAAGGGTTGATGTAGTAAAAACAACTAATAATATTAGTTTCAAATAAGAAAAAACCTTCATCTGTATATGTTTTAATTTGAAAAATATATTTCTTGTGAAAAAAGATATATTGGAAACAATAATTGTGCGCCAAAAGTTATTATTCCAATCTGAATATTCACACTTACTTTTTTAATGCAATAATCTAAAATGGTTACACGATAGATTAATTATTTTATAGTTGACACTATAATAATTAACTAAAATTACTTAAAAAATGTAAGTGGTATGATGTTAATATTTAATTTTTTGAAAAATTTTGTAATTAATTATCTGATAAGATTTTGTATGAAAATATAGTTATTTAATTGTAATCTGTCTAATTATTAGATAAAATATCATAGAAGATTATTTAGTTAATATGATTATAGAGGATAAGAAGCTTTTAATTAATATAAACGATTGAACATACAAGAAAAATCATGATGAAACGAATTAAATTTAAATTTAATTATTCTGTTTTGTTACAAACTCTATAAATAGCCAAAACCTTATTAATGATAATAAAAGGTAAGGCAAATGGATCCAAAAAGATCAAAAGTTTTTGATCCAGAATCCAAAACAATAATTACTGATTTTACACTTGATAGAGCATGGAAACAATTCGATGAAAATGGTTATATAATGCTTACCTTAACTTATGAAAAAGGGGAATTAATTAAAATAATTGATGATAAAGGCAATGAATTAGGAATCGATACCAACCCTCTATTAAATTCAGAAAATGAGTAATTCTTGAGGATATAATATCAATTATAAAGAAACTCTTAATATTTTTCTACATAATTAAATTAGATAGTACCTTAGCCTTTTCAAANTTTGAAAAGGCTTATATAAAAATTTAATTTTCAATGAAAAATATAGTTATAACAGGAGCATCCACTGGTATTGGATATACAACTAGTAAGGCGCTTATAAAAAAGGGGTATCGAGTATTTGGTTCAGTCCGTAAAAAATCAGATGCCGATAAGCTCAGTAAAGAATTCGGTAAAAATTTTCATCCATTAATCTTTGATGTGACTGATGCTGATGCAGTAATTTCAGCAGCTAAAAAAACTGGTGAAATAATTGGAGAACAAGGATTATCTGCTTTGATTAACAATGCAGGTATTGCAGTAGGAGGACCTTTAATGCATATGCCTCTAGAAGATTTTCGTTGGCAAATTGAAGTAAATGTGTTAGGGCTTCTTTCAAGCAGTCAAGCTTTTTTACCTCTTTTAGGTGCGAAAAAAAATTGTGGCCATAGACCTGGTCGTATTCTTAATATAAGTTCTGTTGCAGGAAAAGTTTCAAACCCATTCATGGGGGCTTATTGTGCTAGTAAACATGCAGTTGAAGCAATATCTGATACTATGCGTATAGAACTGCAACTATATGGAATCGACGTTATTACAATTGGTCCGGGTGTAGTAAAAACACCAATTTGGAACAAAGCGGAAGATTTTGACCTAAGTAAATATGAAAACACAGATTATAAACAGTCTGGTTACATTATTCAAAAATTCATGCAGAAACTTAGTAAAAATGGCTTTGAGCAAGAAATTTTTGGAAAAATGATGGTAAAGATCATTGAAACCAAAAAACCTAAAACAAGATACCCCCTAGTTTATCAAAAATTCAGAAACTGGACACTTCTAAGAATGATCCCAAGAAGAACCCTAGATAAAATAATTGGGAAAAAACTTGGACTAATTAAGTAATTAACCATTCCATAAATCTTTGCTATTGCAATCAGAAAAAAATAAATATGAAAACTCGTCTGAGTGTTAATGTAAATAAAATAGCCCTTATCAGAAATGCTCGAGGGAGTAATTATCCAGATCTTGTTAAAATCTGTAAAGATATCGAATCTTATGGTTCAGAAGGGATTACTGTCCACCCAAGACCTGATGAACGTCATATTACCTATGCAGATATTCCTTTACTTAAAAAAATTACTAAGACAGAATTTAATATTGAAGGGAACCCAAGACCAAAGAAATTCATGGATATGGTATTGAAAAATATGCCACACCAATGTACACTTGTTCCAGACTCAGCAGATGCTATAACATCTGATAGTGGCTGGAATACAATTAAACATGAAAGTTTTCTTAAAGAAACGATTTCAGAACTTCAATCAAATGGAATCAGAGTTTCCATATTTTGTGACCCTGAAGCAAAATTCATTGAAGGGGCAAAAAAAGTTGGGGCAGATAGAATAGAATTTTATACCGGGCCTTATGCACTTTCATACAATAAAAATAGAGCTATAGCAATAAAACCATATGCAGATGCTGCAATTATAGCTAATAAGCTTGATATTGGTATAAATGCAGGTCATGACCTAAATCTCCATAATTTGCGGTATTTTCAAGAAAACATCCCTAATTTACTGGAAGTATCTATTGGGCATGCTCTTGTTGTTGATTCGCTTTATTACGGAATGCAGAACACTGTTCAAATGTATCTACATTGTTTAACTAACAACAATTAAATTATATATAGCTAATACCCTATACAAATATGACACTTCAAAATCGGATCCTAAAGACCAAATCAATAATATTACCTTAAAAAAGGTATAAAATCCTACCAATTATACATTTAATGTTACCACTTATACCCCCACACTTGGAATTTTAATAAATTTATAGTAGATTTAAATATCCTCACTACCCCAAATTTTATCATTCCCATAACATATTTTAATTTTTCTTTTACGTTTCCTATATAATGATTCGAAACGAAAAGTATTGTGAGTACTATTTGTATTCCTATAAAAGAAGGATTAAATGTATACTTAATGATTTATTCGATTCCTAAATCAATTTCAATTTTTTTGAAAAACCCTAAACACCGAAGACTACAGTTTGACTGTAGTCTTTTTTACATTTATATAGTACAAAGTAATAACAACGAAAGTAGCAAGAAATAACTAGGTACAATTCCTGATTTTTATTAGCTTTGTGGCTAATTATAAATATCATTAATTCACACTAGGAAATTATAAATCATGAAGGAAGTATATATTGTATCTGTTGCAAGAACACCTATCGGAAATCTCGGAGGTGCTTTATCGTCTGTAAATGCTATAACGTTGGGGAAAACTGCTATAAGCGCAGCTATTGAACGTGCAGGAGTAAATGCTGATCAGATCGGTGAAGTATATATGGGTTGTGTATTAACTGCTAATACTGGCCAGGCACCTGCAAAACAGGCTGCATTGGCAGCAGGAATTCCAAATACGGTACCATGTACTACCATAAATAAAGTTTGTTCTTCAGGAATGAAAGCTATAATGCTTGCTGCTTCTTCAATCATGCTTGGTGATAATGATATCGCTATTGCAGGTGGCATGGAAAACATGTCACAAGCACCTCATTATCTACCTTCGGGGCGTACTGGTCTGAGATATGGCAATGGTGAAATAGTTGATGCTATAGTAAGAGATGGTTTACAAGATCCTTACAATGGTGACATGATGGGTTTATGTGGTGAAGTATGTGCAGAAGGGAAAAATATAACGAAGGAAGAACAAGATGCCTATGCATTTTCTTCCTATGAAAGAGCGCGTAAAGCATACGATAATGGCTATTTTGAAAATGAAATTGTTCCTGTTAGTGTACCTCAAAGAAGAAAAGATCCTATTCTTGTAACTAAAGATGAAGAAGTTGGGAATAGCCGTATAACAGATCTGAAAAGTGTACAAAAAGGACGTGCTGTTTTCAAAAAAGATGGTACTGTAACTGCTATCAATGCTTCTAAAATAAACGATGGTGCTGCTGCTGTAGTNCTTATGAGTAAAGAAAANNTGGATGAACTAGGTGTGAAACCTTTGGCTAAAATCACAGGCTTTGCAGATGCTGCTCAGGAACCAGTTTGGTTTACTACAACTCCTGCTCTAGCAATACCAAAAGCTGCATCTAAAGCCGGTATTTCAATTAATGATATAGACTTATTTGAAATCAATGAAGCTTTTTCAGTTGTTGCATTGGCTAACATGAAAGAATTGAATTTAAGCCATGAGAAAGTAAATGTATTAGGTGGTGCTGTTGCAATGGGGCATCCAATTGGTGTTTCAGGTTGTAGAATTGTAATTACGCTTCTTTCTGCATTAAAACAAAAAGGTCAAAAAATTGGTGCTGCTGGTATATGTAATGGAGGAGGCGGTGCTTCAGCAATAATTGTAGAGACATGTTAAGTATTAATAACCTAAAACTTTAAAACAGGAAAGTCAATTACTTAAAATAAACCCCCTAAAACTAGGGACATATCCCTCTTAGCTAAAAGTTTTTCCCTTTAAGATTTCATCAAATCAACAAAGCACTATGCTGGCATGTAAGCTATAAAGATACCCTTATCTATTTTGTATTTAAATACAACTTATAAAATCCAGTAGATTTGAATTCAACTTTAAGCTGAATATCAATAATCTAGATAAATTGATTAAATAAAAAAAATAATTTATATTTAATATAATTAAGCTATAAATATACCCATTTAAGGTATAAAATAAACTATCTAGATTATATGGATTATTTGCAAGAAGTGCTTTTGGCAGATAATTTTTATCAATTAGTCTAAGTAAATAGTAAAATTAAGACAAAAAAGTAATATTTGTAAGGTTATGTAATACCATTATTGATATTAATGGCATTCTTAAATAAATACAAATTTATAATACTATTTTCAATACAATATATTTATAAAATCTATAAACTATGAATTCTGAAAATTCCGAAAAAACAAAATCTAAAATAGGCTTTATGAAACTTTTCTTTTCATCCTGTTTAGGAACAATTGTAGGGCTTTTACTACTCGGAGGTGCATTTATGTTCTTTGGAATTCAAGCTTCAAAATCTTCTTCACCAACAATAAAGCCGAATAGTATTCTAAAACTAAAACTTAATAAGGCGTTACCAGAATTAAGTAATAACATACCTGAAGACCATTACAGTATTCAAAATTTATTTTCAAAAAACATTGGGCTTTCAGATATGTGTAAATTAATTGACTTGGCAGCCAATGATGATAATATAAAAGGTATCTTTTTAGATTTAAGTTCAGTTCCTGTAGGTTGGGCAACAGCAAAGGTCTTAAGAAATACGCTAATGAAATTTAAAGAATCAAGCAAGTTCATAATATCATATGCTACATACTATGATCAAAAAAGTTACTATATAGGGTCAGTAGCTGACCACTTATATCTTCATCCTGAAGGGAATTTTTCTTTTACAGGCTTTGCTGCTCAATTAATGTATTTTAAAGGATTAATGGATAAATTAGGCGTTACAGCGCAAATATTCTATGCTGGCAAATTCAAAAGTGCCACAGAACCTTTCCGCCGAAAAAACATGACCCCTGAAAACAGGATTCAAGTAACTAAATATATGAGTGGAATGTACGACATCTACTTACAAGATCTTGAAGTAAGTCGTAATGTAAGTGCAGAAGAACTTTTCCGTATTGCTGATAATGCTTTAATTAGAGAGCCTATAGATGCTGTTGAGCATAAACTTATTGATGCAACTAAATATAAAGATGAGATATTAGATGAGATCCGTAACCTCTTGGGTACAGCCAAAGATGACAAAATTGAAGTTACATCTGCCAAGAATTATAAAAGCGTAAAAAAAGAAGAATTTCATAAAACCAGTAATAAAAATAAAGTCGCTGTAATTTATGCTGAAGGAAGTATTGTTGATGGTAGAGGAGAAAACGGATCTATTGGTGGAGACAAATATGCAAGTATCATAAGAAAATTGCGTAAAGACAATAAAGTAAAGGCAATTGTTATGAGGGTTAATTCGGGTGGAGGAAGTGCCTTGGCCTCAGATATTATCTGGAGAGAATTAGCTAAGGCAAAAGAACAAGGGATACATGTTGTTACCTCGATGGGTGATGTCGCTGCATCAGGTGGTTATTATATTGCTGCTAATTCTGAAGAAATCTTTGCTGAAGAAAATACAATTACTGGGTCAATAGGTGTATTTGGTATGGTTCCAAATATGCGTAAATTATACGAAAATCATCTTGGTATAACAATGGATACTATAAAAATTGGTAAATTCTCGATGATGTCAAACATGAATACCTTTTTTGCATTTAGTGAAGAAGAAGGGAAAATCATACAAGATGGAGTAGACAAAGTATATATGACTTTTAAAACTAGAGTAGGTGAAGGCCGTGGAATGAGTTTAGAATCTGTTGACAGTATTGCACAAGGTCGAGTTTGGTTAGGAAAAGTTGCAAAGGAAATTGGCTTAGTAGACAAAATAGGTGGTCTAAATGATGCTATTGCATCGGTTGCAAAATTATCAAATCTTGATGACAACAATTATCAAGTAGTATGTTACCCAAAAATCAAAACTTTTGAAGAAAAATTAATGGCTTCTTTTGGTGAGCATCCTCATGAAGAAGAAGCAAGAGCCAAGATACTTAAGAATTTAACAACTTCTTTACGCACATTTGAATTAGCTGAATATAATGACTATTATGATTTAATAACAAAGATTAGATCCATTAAAGAAATGCAAGGAATTCAAATGCGATTGCCTTTTGAAGTTAAAATTAATTAGGTATATATAATTTTTTTATAAATAAGCCATTCTAATCTCTTAGAATGGCTTATTTATTTTCAATTATTCAAAATATACATTTTAATTTTTTCTTTAATGTAAAATCATAAAAGACCATTGATTAAAATATAATATATTCCCAATATATATAGTCAATAGTTTTTTCAATTATCAACTTTTCATTAACTTGCTTTAGCCAATAACAATTGTAATCTTCTACTTAAAAGAATGGGTTTATGCCTAAAGAAAGTACATATGAAAATATAGATATTGCTATGACAGAACGTTATAAACAATATATCCCTAGAAGCTTACAGTTTATTGCAAAATTCATTTCTATCGCCTTTCATCCGTTATTTATTTTAAGTTACGCATATATCCTACTAGCTTATTTCAATCCATATTTATTCGGAGAAGTAAATACTGATAAAATTTTTAGTATTACTGGTAAGCATTGTAAAGGAGTTTGGTTTTTTAACATTGTATTGTTTAGCTGTATAATTCCAGTTGTAGGTGTTGTCTTAATGAAATTTCTTGGAATGATTGATTCACTCACTTTACCAACAAAGGATGACCGAAAAATTCCCTATGTACTGGCAGGTATCTTTTATATGGCTATGGTAGCTCAAAACAGTACTAATACTAGTCTTCCGCTTGAGATTAAAATATTTGCACTGGGTGCTACTATTGCTCTTTTTATTGCTTTTTTTATTAATTTATTTACTAAAATAAGTATACATACAGTAGGTTTAGGTGGTTTTCTGGCAATGATTATTATAATAATTTCTAGAAGTTATGGTGCTGAATTTCTTTTTATTTTTGGAATTTTAGCATGCGGTCTGGTAGGAACCGCTAGACTTCTTTTGGGAGCACATAATCCTGCAGATATTTATGGTGGTTATTTTGTTGGATTTCTATCTCAATTTGTTGCTTTGAACTATATTTTCTCTTCATGATTAGAGCGTTTCATATAAGCTTTACTACAACATCAGGCAAAAATAAACTTGCGTCTCCTCCTCCTCTTATGATTTCTCTTACAACAGTGGAGCTATAACATGAATATTTGGCTTTCGCCATAAAAAAGACCGTCTCTAAACCCTCTCCAATAGTCGCATTTAAATGAGCAATAGTATTTTCGTAATTAAAATCCGTTGAATTTCTTAATCCACGTAATAAAAACTTTGCTCCTTTTTCTTGACAGTAAAAGGCTGTTAGTTTATTATAAGTATCAACTACAACGGAGGGATCTTGAGCAAAGACAGATTCAATAAATTGGATACGCTTGTCTAAATCAAAAAAATATTTTTTTTCTGAATTAAAACCAATAGCTACAATAATCTTATCAAATAGAGGAATCGCTCTTTTTACAATATCGACATGCCCTTTTGTAATTGGATCAAAAGAACCAGGAAAAACTGCTATTTTCATATAATAAATTAAATATCTGAATCAAACTTAAAATAGGAAAAAGTATAAAAAGATCTAAATAACAATTAACTATCCCTTCCATTTTTCATTAAAATTGCTGCAATTATAGAGCCTGCAAAACAAATAGCACCAGCTATAGGATAGGTTTCTGAAGCTGAGGCACCCATATCAAATACGAATAACCCTCTGATAAAACAAACTATTATTATAATCCAAATAACAATATCAATCTTATCTTTCATAATAATTACTTTAAATTAAAAAAGAAATATTTAATGATTCGATTATTTACAAATAATGATCTATATAAACTAAATATAAGTTATTTTATTGACAAAAACACAAAAGATACCACTATTCCTTTAGATGATCTTATATTTAGAATATCCTATTAAATTTTAAATATAGATATTTAAATGAGGGTGAAATTTATTGTTTTACAATTTTAGATACAACTTTTTCATTTTTATTTTCGAAGGTAATAAAATAAACACCTACAGGTAAATAGCCTAAATCTAGATTAAAGTTCTTTACTAAAACAGGATCAAACTGCCGTATAACTTGCCCCAAACTACTCGTCAAAGTTATTGTGCAATTCTCCATTGGGTGCATAGTAGTAATTTGAATTGCATCTGAGAATGGATTTGGAAAAATCTGAATATTATTCGATGATATCGAGGTTATATTTATGGATAAATCGGGTCGAATTATTTCCATTACCTTTAACAAATTGACACGTCCAAAACCAACCATATTATTCGGGAATATTAATTGGTCCGTCAAACCACAGGTATCATCACGATAGGTATATACTGTATCAGCTGTCATCTCAAGCAAAGTTTCCAAAGAATCAACATTGCCAGCCAAATCTGGGCTTGCAGAAATCAATAAAGCAACAGCACCAGCAACATGAGGTCCAGCCATGCTTGTTCCTGAATATGAAACATATTGATTGCCAGGAATACATGAACGAACACTTACTCCAGGTGCTACTACATTGGGTTTCATTCTTAAACTACTATCAGATGTTACGTTTCCTCTGCTGCTAAAATTAGCTAAAGTGTCAAGTATATCTGTTGCACCAACGGAAAAACTAGCCTCATATATAGATGCTGGATTCATAATAGTATTACACCCTGCCCAACCATCATTTCCGGCAGATACAGTTATAAAAGTACCTGCATTCTTAAGATTTTCTATAGCAAGCTGCATTACATGAAAATTAGTGATATTACATCCTTCTACTGCTGGGCACCCCCATGAATTAGCAATTACATGAGGAGATAAAGTAGGATCAGGGTTGAGGTTATTTGTATCGGTAGGTGCCAAAAACCATTCAAAACACTCAATATAAGTTGATGGACTCCCCCAACCATTTTCCATATTTCTACAACCAATCCATCTGGAATCAGGAGCAACACCTATTTGATTTCCTAAATCATCGTCACCTACCATTATACCCATAGTATGAGTACCATGAGAACCATCGTCACAAGGATATTTAACATCAAATCCACAAATATTGATAGAGTCTGGGCTAAGTTTACCATGGATTGCATCATGCCAATGATAATTATGATCAAGGGTGTCACCCATATATTGTTTTTTTAAAGCAGGATGAAACCATTCATAACCAGTATCTTGTCCACCAACAACAACTCCTGAACCTTTTATATTATAATCCCAAAGCAAATTCGCACGAATCATTCCTATTCCCCATTCAAAAGAATTTGGGCTACGAAAAGCAGTGGTGTTTTCATGTTCAGCTTGAGGTAAATCATTCTTAATATGAGGATTGGGACCAATTACTAGCACTTCACTTCGTTTAGCAAGAACTTCTAAAAGAGTAACATTACCTTTAACCCATATTCCATTAACAATGAAAAAAGGTCGGTAATCAGCCTGATGTTGTATAATTATCTGAAGGAGCTCTCCTTGAGTTTCGTTAGCTATTCTCTGTAATTGATTAAATACAAATAAAGCTTTAGCTTCTTTTGTAGTTAATTTTTTTGAAGCATTTGTATTTACCTGTTCGTTTAATAAAACAAAAAATTCAAAATCTGATTTTTGACTTGCTTCAGCCCAAACTTCAGGATCAATTTTTTCCTGCCAATATTTTTGAGCTTTTAAATTTGTAGATAATAGTAGAATTAAGATATATATTGAAAATTTCATAACTACCTATTTTTATTTAATATTATATAATGACATAAGATAAGTCAGATTATTATATCATGATAAATTTTTTATAACTTATAATCAAAAAATGTACAATTTATATCATAAATGTATTAACTAATTTATCCATAAAATCTATTTAATTTTTTCCAATAATTTATCAGTCTGCATAAATCTTAACCTCCAAATTACCATCATGATAAATTACAGCACGGTACATTCCTTTCGTATTAAAAGGCATTGCTACATTGCCTTTAGAATCAACAGCGATTAAGCCACCACTACCCTCAATATTTTTTAATTTAGTATTGATAACAAAATCTGCAGCATATTTCAAGGATTTATTCTGATACTCCATAATAGCACTTACATCATAAGCGACAACCGAACGNAGAAAAAACTCGCCATGCCCAGTACAGGAAACTGCACAAGTTTTATTATTTGCATATGTTCCAGCACCAATGATAGGACTATCACCAATTCTACCATACTTCTTATTGGTCATACCTCCTGTAGATGTTCCCGCAGCTAAATTACCATTTACGTCCAATGCAACAGCACCAACAGTTCCATATTTTTCACTATCATATGACCATAGAGATCCTTGATTGCCACGATCTTTATCAGAGTCATGGTCTAAAAGTATTTTTTTTCTTTTTTGAGCCTCTTGTAGCTGATTATACCGTTTTTCATTGAAAAAATATTCAGGTTGTTCTAATTCAAGGTGTTCTTCTTCGGCAAATTTTTCTGCTCCTTTACCAGTTAATAAAACATGAATCGAATTATCCATTACCTTTCTAGCTGCAACAATTGGATTTTTAATATTACTTACATCAGCAACAGCACCTGCATTCAAAGTTCTGCCATCCATTAAAGAAGCATCCATTGCTTGTTTCCCTTCATTATTAAAAACTGATCCTTTCCCTGCATTGAACAAAGGAGAATTCTCCATAATACAAATTACATGCTCAACTACATCTATAGACGTTTTACCAGCCTTAAGTAATTTCATGCCTTCAATTAATATAGATTGCAACTTATCTTTGTATTCCTTCTCTTTCTGTTCAGTCATATTTTTTTTCAAAATAGTGCCTGCCCCACCATGAATTACAAGAACGGGATTCCTTTTTGCTGTATCTGGCAATTGTGTTTTACCTTTCATACTATATTCCATTATAATTAATCCACTAATAAATAACAGTATTTTTAATATTGATTTCATAAAAAAGTTATTAAGTCAATTAATTAATTAAACAGTAAAATTACAATATATATAAACATTAATTAAGATAGGCACCATAAGAAATTTAAAAGATAAATATGACTTATATATAACAATGTAAAGAATAAAATAAGCTGCATAAAAAAACCTTCTATTAATAAATAACAGAAGGCTTAATTATATGACTATATACATTATTCTATATACCTTGATCTTTGCGAATTTTATTCAAAGCAGAGCCTTCCTTGACCCATTCTATCTGAGCTGCATTATAGGTATGTTCTACTTCAAAGGAATCTTCACTTCCATCAGCATGATGAAGAACAACATTAAGATTTTTCTCTTCAGCAAAAGAATCAAAACCAAGAATATCAACAATATCATCCTGACGTACAAGGTCATAATCTGAAGGATTTACAAAGGTTAAAGCCAACATACCTTGTTTTTTAAGATTTGTTTGATGAATTCTGGCAAAAGACTTAACAATTACAGCTTTAACACCTAAAAATCTGGGTTCCATCGCAGCATGTTCTCTAGAAGAGCCTTCACCAAGATTATCTTCACCAAAAACAACTGTTCCAATACCACTTGTTTGATATTTAATAGCTGATTCTGGTACAGGAAGATAGGTAGCTTCATTACCATCTGCATAATTGGCTACATTGTTAGTTTCACCATTAAATGCATTTACAGCTCCTATGTAACAATTCTGAGAGATGTTTTCTAAATGACCTCTTAATTTTAACCATGGACCAGCCATAGAGATATGGTCAGTAGTACATTTGCCTTTTGCTTTAATAAGTAAACGCATTCCTTTTAATTCGGTTTGATTCATAGGTTTAAATGGAGTTAATAATTGCAAACGCTTAGAATTTGGATTAACAGTCACATTAATACCTGAACCATCCTTAGCTGGTGCTATATAGCCCGCATCCTGAACATCAAAACCTGATTGTGGTAATTCATCCCCCGAGGGAGGATCTAATTTAACTTCCATACCATTTTCATTTATCAATGTATCTGTTAGTGGATTGAATTTCATATCACCAGCAATGGTCATAGCAGTAACTAATTCAGGAGAAGCAACAAAAGCCATAGTATTGGGATTCCCATCAGCCCTTTTGGCAAAATTTCTATTAAAGGAATGAATAATTGCATTTTTTTCTTGTTTTTCCGCACCAACCCTAGCCCACATACCTATACAGGGACCACAAGCATTTGCAAGCACCATGCCACCAATTTGTTCAAAAGCATCTAATAAGCCATCTCTTTCAGAGGTGTAGCGTACTTGTTCTGAACCTGGAGTTATAGTAAACTCAGCCTTAGCTTTAAGATTTTTATCTGCTGCTTGTTTTGCAATGGATGCAGCACGCATAAGGTCTTCATAAGAAGAATTGGTACAAGAACCTATCAAACCTACAGACAATTTTGTAGGAAAATCATTATCAGCAACTGCTTGAGCAAAAGTAGAAATAGGCCAGGCACGATCTGGAGTAAAAGGTCCATTAAGGTGTGGTTCTAATGTATTTAAATCAATTTCAATAACCTGATCAAAATATTTGTGAGGATGAGAATAAACTTCAGCATCACCTGTTAAATGTTCTTTTACTGTCTCTGCTAAAGCAGCTACATCTGCACGATCAGTAGCTTCAAGATAACGTTTCATGGAATCATCATAACCAAAGGTAGAAGTAGTAGCACCAATTTCGGCACCCATATTACAAATAGTCCCCTTACCAGTGCAAGACATACTGACAGCACCTTCACCAAAATACTCAACAATGTAACCCGTACCTCCTTTGGCGCCAACAATTCCAGCTACCTTTAATATGACATCCTTAGATGATGTCCATCCATTTAATTTACCCGTAAGTTTAACCCCAATCAATTTAGGCATTTTTAGCTCCCAAGGAAGACCAGCCATAACATCTACAGCATCAGCACCACCAATTCCAATTGCAACCATACCTAAACCACCAGCATTAACAGTATGAGAATCTGTTCCTATCATCATACCACCAGGAAATGCATAGTTTTCCAAAACAATCTGATGTATTATACCAGCACCTGGTTTCCAAAAACCAACACCATATTTATCAGATACAGTACTCAAAAAATCGTAAACTTCAGAATTAGAATCCTTAGCAATTTCAAGATCTTTATCAGCACCAACCTTAGCCTGAATTAAATGATCACAGTGCACTGTTGATGGAACAGCAACCTTACTCTTGCCTGCCATCATAAATTGTAACAAAGCCATCTGTGCTGTAGCATCTTGCATTGCAACTCTATCAGGAGAAAAAAAGACATAATCTTCTCCCCTTTCAAAATCTTGAATTGGAGATTCGACATTTAAATGTGAAAAGAGAATTTTTTCTGCTAAAGTCAGTGGTTTTTTAAGCGCTTCTCTTGCAATTTTTATTTTTTCAGGTAATGAAGCATAATGCTTCTTGATCATATCAATGTCGAATGCCATAGTATTAGAAATAATTTTTTCGTTAAAGAAATATATTTTGAAATAAATAAAATATACGATGAGCAGCCAAAATACATATTTTTTTGGAATAAAACTCGTCTTATCTGTAAATTTTCACCAATCTGACGAATATGAATGGGTCTAAACAAACTATAAAAATAATGAAATACAAAATCTCCTTTATTATTACTTTAGCATATGTTACCTAAATGAGATTTATTCTATTAAATATAAATAAATGCTAAAAACATCCATAAAAAATATTTAAGAAAAATGCATTGACAAATGTCAATGCATTGGTTCAAAAAGCAAAAAATGGCCTATTTTTTACGTTTTTTTTGAAAAATTAACTCAAATGAGAACTTTTCTTAAAAAAAATCACTATAATATATAGATATGTATCAAAAAATTATTGCATAGAATTTCCCCCTGAAGCAAAAGAGTATTATCAAAAAAAGACAAATGTTAAAATTATTAACTTTAAAACACTGTTATAAATCTTAATTATAAATGTCATTTAATCATCAATGTCCCCCCGTATTTAAGTAATACAAAATCCTATAGTAATAAAATAAAAAATATGATCATAACATTTAAGTGCTTTATTCAAATAACTATTGTGTTATAATTTAGCTACTTAAATACTTTAATTAAAAATATAACAAATACGTTCTTTTTATGAGTAGATAACTACCATACCCCCATGAAGGAAAATTTTTCACTAAATTTCTTTACTTATGATCCAAATTAAATACTTCCCTGTATTGATTCTATTTATACTTTCACAACATTTCGCATTTTCTCAAGACAGATATTGGGTAGCAACTACTGCTTCTTCCTGGAACAGTAACAACTGGTCTAATATTGCAGGTGGTTTACCAGACGGATTAGGAGCACCCTCTAGTGTGCAAAATGCAATCTTTAGTAGCTCAAATCCTGCAAATTGCAGTGTTAATATTGCTGTATCAATTGAAGCAATACAAATAAATGCTGGGTACACGGGAACAATTGACTTTAACGGTAATTCTTTCGTTATTAATGGTGGCAATGACAACATTTTCGCTGATGGAGTTATTACTGATATGACCAATTCTACTACACTTAATATAACCTCAACGGCAATTACAACTTTCTCAGGAACCCTTTTCAATGTTCCCTTGTCTGTTTTAAGTGACCGTCTGTATTTGAACGGTAGTACTTTTAATTTTTTTAGTACCTTAAACAAAACAGGTGCTGGTAATGATATAAGTAATGGTGGAAATATTTTTAATGGGCCTGTTTCAATTACAAATTCAGGAACTGCTTATCTGACGATGGGAAATACATCACCAGACATATTTAACCGAGATTTAAATTTATACAACCATGGAAGTAATAAAATTCTAATCGCGCATAATTCTTTAGGCAACCAATTCAATGGCAATGTCTCATTGAATACTACTAGTGGTGATGGTATTGGATTTGGGCAAGGAGCAGGAGCTAATAGTTCTACTCTTGCTGCTGATCAATTAATATATATAGGTTCTGATGATTTTTTAACAGGGAACCTTGAAATTAAAAATTTCACACAATTGGGGAATATAGCTCAATCCATAGATGTAGCTGGCAATGCAAAAATAATATTTGGTTCTTCAACTGTTTTTAATGCCTCATTAAGCTTGAGTGGACCCAGTATAACCATTACAGGGTCTACATTTAACAGTACAATGACAATGATAAAAACAGGCCAATCTTCTGATTTATCTTCAGGAAACAATACTTTTAACGGTTCAACACAAATTATAAATTCGGGAAGTGGATATTTTGGAATGGGGAATGGAAGCCCTGATATTTTTAATGATAATTTAACTATAACTAACTCTGGTTCAAATCATTTTTTTCTTGCTTATAATAGTATTGGAAACATAGTTGGAAAAAATTTAATTATAAACAACTTTACAACTACCAATAGAGATAACATTTATATCTCCAATGACAGTGGTAGTACTTTAACAGTAACTGGTGACACCAGAGTAATTAATAATGGTACAGGTAACAAGAGTAATGTATACTTAGGCTTCTCAGGGAGTATTAATTTTATAGGCTCACTAGATTTAGAAAACATTGGTAATGGGATTAAATCTGCAATTCATTTAAATTATAATCCTTCAAGCAACAACACATATAACGAAAACATAAAATTAACTTCAACTTATGGAGCTGGTATTTTATTTGGTAATGTTGGTGGAACCGGGGTTTTAGCTTCATCGAAAACTATTAATATTCAAACTGCTTTTACTTCAGGTTTTTTAACTTTCAGAAATTTCACACAAAATGGTAATACACCACAATCTATTGTATTATCAGACAGTGCTACATTTTTTAGCTATGATTCAGATTGGGGTGGAGATGTCAATTTTGTTGGACCAAGAATAAAAACACAGGGAACTCAATATAGAGGGAAAGCTTACCTTGAAAAAACTGGGTCTAAAAATGATAATTCTTTAGGACAAAACATCTTTGATGACATTACTGAAATTGTGAATAGTGGTGATGGTAATTTTAAGTTAGGCAAAACATTTGGTGATGTTTTTAATTCTGATCTTATTGTACATAATTTGGGACAGAGTAATACATTTATTGCGCATAATAGTCCTGGAAATGAATTTAATGGTAAAGTATTTTTCTACAATCTTGCTACAGACACAACCTTAAATACTTGTCGTATAAATAATGGTCTTAATGCCATTTCAACGTTTTCAGATTCAGTGTTTTTTATTAATGCAGGAAATGGTTATAACCAATTCCAAATAAACCGGAAGGGCTTCGCTACATTTAACGGTCCAGTAACTTTTCAGAATTTGGGGACTCATAGTGATAATGCTATCTTTTGTAACAGAAAAACAACTGGTGGAGTTTTTAATTCAAATATTACAGTTGAATGCAACAATGGTTTAGGTGTTTTCTTCGGACAAGGGAATGGTCCAACAACACTCTCACCAGGTGCAACAATTAATGTAGGTTTATTAGGGTTCACTCATGGAGAATTATATTTAAAGTCCTTCACTCAACTAGGGAATACTCCACAAAATATCAATTTGACTGGCTCTACGAAACTAACGCATTTTAATTCTCAATGGAATGGTTCTGTAAATTTTATTTCACCCAGAATTTATATGAGAACAACAGTTTTTAATGGAGATACTTACCTTGAAAAATCTAACAATATAGATGATGATTGTTATGGTGATTGCACCTTCAACAGCCCTACGACGATTCATAATTCAAGTAGTTCAAGATTTACACTCTGCAACAATAAAGGAAATGATTTTAATAGTAGTGTAACTTATATCCAAAGTGGTTCCGGGATTCTGTTCCCTGCATATAATAATGCATGTACTTATGCAGGTGATATAAATATTGATTATCCAATTAGTGAACAAGCTGTATTTGCTTCCAATAATAACGGCAAGGTTATTATGGATGGAAATTTAATACAAAGTATTAATGACGTTGGTAATTCACAGAGTCCAATTATCCGCAGATTAGAAATGAATAAAAATTTAAATGAATTAAACCTGAATATACCTATTTCTATTAGTCATGAATTGAATTTAATTAAGGGCCTAATAAATACCTCGGCATTGAATTTGTTGACCATACTAGATAATGGTACACTTTTAACAGCTTCGAATGCTTCATACATTGAAGGACCTGTAGAAAAAATAGGTGATGATTCCTTTACCTTTCCTATCGGCAATGGAGGGTTTTACAGGCCAATAAGTATTAGTGCTCCCAGTAATAGTAATAGCAGCTTTATAGGGGAATATTTTTTGTCAAATCCATCTTCAGCATATAACACTTTTATAAAAGATCCATCACTAGAACTAATTAGTACTTGCGAATATTGGAATTTGGAAAGAACAGAAGGCAATAGCAATGTTTTTGTAACGCTAAGTTGGAATGATTCAACTGGTTGTGGTTTAAAAAATCTACCTCAATTAAAAATTGCAAGATGGGATGGAAACATGTGGAAAGACCATGGAAATTCTAATACTACTGCATCAACGATTAGTACTGGCTCACCTGTAAATAATTTTAGCCCTTTTACATTTACGCAATTTCAACCTTCTTTACCTGTAGAACTATTAAATTTTGAGGCTCAACGATTGAACCCAACTTCTGTCCAAATTGATTGGACTACTGAAACTGAAACCAATAATTCTGGATTTGAGATTCAGAGAATGTATGATAATGAAAGTACATTTTCAAAAATTAACTGGATTGAAGGAGCTGGAAATAGCCTTAATGTATTGAATTATAAATTAATAGATGAAAATAATTATAGTGGTGTAGCATACTATCGATTAAAACAAATAGATTTTGATGGTACTTCCAGTTATTCAGAAATAAGGTCAGTAATTGGTGTTTCTAGAGAGGAAAATATAGGTATTACAGTTTTCCCGAACCCCGTTTTAGAAGAAAACTTAAAGGTAAGTCTTGAAAATTTGCCTCAAGATACAAAATCTGCATGTTTAAAAATTGTTGCTGCAAACGGTAAGCATGTATATAAAAATATTATATCTTGTATTCCCCATCAAATAATTGAAATTGAGCATATAGGAAGTTTGACTCCAGGAATGTACACACTTCAATTAATATTAAACGATGGACAACAAAGGCTAGCGAAATTTATAAAACAATAAAATATAAATTACATTTTTAATCTTTTACACAACGTATTGAAAAACCAAATGCTTTTTCGTTACAATAGCGGTATACTCCCTCATTAATATAACTTAAATTACGATACCAAGCATGCCCTATAGAAAATTCTGTTGAGGTCCAAAATCTTGCACTTAATCCCAAAGTGCTAAATTTACCAGAATAAATGAACCCAGTAGGAAAAGCATTAAACCCTGAGCTATTAGGTTCTTTAATAGTTGTTTTCCAACTGGTGGCAGATTTCATATTTACACTATGAGTTCCTCTATATCCAGTTACTGATGTGTCAGCTTGCTGCATTCCTAGGGCTAATTCCATTTTATTCCATTCATCATCTGAAGGCAAATGCCATCCACATGGACATACTCCTTGTACTCCACTGGGAGTGGTCGAACTTGATTTTGAGCTTGCCATAGCAGTTGACCAATTATAAAGGCGACCATATTTAGGATTAGGATTCTTAGGATTGATAAAGGAACCAGATGCATTATATCTTAAATTTTCAGCCATCCAACATTGATTTCCAATAGAAACTACTTGATAAATTTCTCCATCCCGTGGGTCTTTATATGTTTCTGGGCAGTTAGAAATATTTTCAACTGGTAAATTTACAGACTGCCAATTAGAGCCATTATAATAATGTATGCCAGAATTTCCATCTGTCTGAAAAACAAGAAGCCCCAAAGGCGGTTTGACGATTGAATCTCTTTGAGCTTGAGTCATAGTTGGTAACATGAAACCCTGTGTGGTGGATTTAAGATGTAGAATAGCCGCAGGATCAGGTAAACTACCATCCTGATTTATTGCTACACCTACAGGGTTTTGTGCAGTCGCAGACGCAACCATAACACATAACATTAACGTTATGATATAATATTGTTTCATGATTTAAGTTTCTACTTTTAGGTTTTTTTTATAAAAAAAGGGTGTTTTATAAAAAAGGGTTTTTTAGTTTTATTGCCTGCTTTTATAAGTACAAAAAAGAGGCCAAATTTTAAAAGGCTCTATATCAATACTTTATGGACTTTTGCCAGTCTATAAAATGGACGCAATTCTCTAATATGGAAAATATATGCCGATTTAATAGTACCTCTTGTTATAGTTATATACTGAATTTAAAGAATTTTGTTCTATTTATAGAGGTTTTATTCCAATTTTTTTTGCTATTCTGAGCATAAACTCAAAAGCTTGATCAAAGTCATTTTGAATTTCGCCATCAAGAATGGCCTCACGTATGCTTGTTTTAATAACACCAACTTCTTTACAAGGTGACAATCCAAAAGTTTTCATTATTAAATCTCCAGAAATAGGAGGTTGCCAGTTTCGCAATCTATCCTTTTCTTCAAGTATTGAAATCTGTTTAGTTAAAAGTTGAAGATTCTTTGCATATTTATCTAATTTCCACTTAAATTTTGAAGTAGAATCCGCACTACAGAAAAGTAATAAATCATCAATATCATCTCCAGCTTCAAACATCAAACGCCTAAGTGCAGAATCAGTAATTTTTTCAGTTGTTAATGAAACAGGTCTTTGGTGCAAAGCAACAAGTTTTTGAACGTATTTCATTTCTACATTCATAGGCAATTTCATTCTTCTGAAAAATTTTGGAACAAATTTAGCTCCTAATGCTTCATGCCCATGAAATGTCCAACCCTGGCCTTCAACATAACGCTTTGTTAATGGTTTTGCAATATCATGTAATACAGCAACCCAACGAAGCCAAATATTATCTGTCAATTTAGCTATGTTATCAAGAACTTGAATGGTATGCAAAAAATTATCTTTATGACCTTGTCCGTTAATATATTCAACGCCATGCATTTTATAAAGAGCCGGAAAAATTATCTCTAGCAAACCTGTATCAAATAACAATTGATAACCAATTGATGGTTTTTCTGCGGCCATGATCTTTTGCAATTCTAAAGTTATTCTTTCCTGAGAAATAATCTTTATACGTTCTTTTTGAGCAGAAATCGATGCCAATGTTTGTGGATGTATGGTGAAATTTAATTGTGTTGCAAAACGAATTGCTCGCATCATTCTTAAAGGATCATCAGAAAAAGTAATATCAGGATCTAAAGGCGTTTTAATTAATTTTTCATCCAAATGTAATAATCCTTCAAAAGGATCAATTAAGGTTCCAAAATTCTTTACATTCAAACTTACAGCTAGAGCATTAATTGTAAAATCTCTTCTATTCTGATCATCTTCCAATGTACCATTCTCCACTATAGGTTTCCTTGAATCCTTTCGATATGACTCTTTGCGTGCACCTACAAATTCTACTTCAAGACCCTCATAATTAAGCATTGCAGTACCAAATCGTTTATAAATTATTACTTTCGGTTTAGGTGAAAGCTTTGATGCAAAATGTTTGGCTAATGTTATACCGTTCCCTACACACACAATATCAACATCCTTCGAAGAACGTTTTAGTAAACGATCCCGAACATACCCTCCAATAACATAGGAAGGATATCCCAAGTCTTCTGCAGTTTCACACAATTTTTCAAAAAGTGCTTTCTCGTTTGCTTGTATTTCAAATTTCATATTGCCTGCGAAAAAATAATTTCTATTTTCGTATAAAAATTAAGTCCATTCCATCTACTACTTTAACTATAGTTGAAGGCGTTATGTCTTTATTAATCTCGTTTTGTCTATACTCAGCAATTACATCAACTCCTTCCTTAATTAATGGTTCTATGTCATCAAATGAAGTTGGAAAAGGACTTCCACTTATATTAGCAGAAGTAGAAACAATTGGTTTTGCTAAGCGATTCACTAAAGTTTTACAAAAAGGATCTGATGTAACACGTATAGCAATACTACCATCATCTGCAAGTAAAGAATCTGGTATATTCTTAGGTTGATCATAAACTATTGTCAGTGGTTTACTAAAATATTCGATAAGATTTCTTGCTTTTGGTGGAATGTAACTAATGTATTGTGATAACAAATCAATATTATCCACTAGAAGAATATAGTTTTTATCAGCAGATCTTTTTTTAAGTTTATTCAATTTACTAATTGCTTTTTCGTTTGTAGCATCACAACCAATCCCCCAAATCGTTTCTGTTGGATATAGGATAAGTCCTCCTTTCTCAATTGTACTGATTAATTCAGGTATTTGATACAAATAATCCATATATAAAAAAAGAAAATGATTTACCTAAGATTTATAGGACTTCAATAAGTGAATTTATTACAATTCATTTAAATTTGTGATTGTAAGATATAAAGATGTATTTTGTTGAACACAACTAATTATATCAATGAATTATAAAGACAATTATAATATTTTTTATACAAATTTCACTGTTTAAATAAAAAATATACAAATAGCGAACATATAACAATGGCTTCACCAAAAAAAAATAAAAAAAATAAAAAAAAATCGGCTAGACAAAATAAGCAACCTACTACAACTCCAAAAAAAAATAAAAGTAATAGTATAAATAAACCGGTCAATAAATCTGGTAAAAAAAACAATCTGATTTTCCTTGCTATTAGTTGTTTTATTTTGGCTGCAATTACTTTCTATGTTTATCAAGGAGCACTTGACAATGATTTTGTTGATTGGGATGATTATGCTTATGTTATAGATAATAACCTTGTACGTGCAGATAGCGATATCAAAACAATTACTTCAATTAAAAACAATAATATAAATCCTATTAATGCTACTACTGGGAATTATAATACAACAATTGGTGACGTTTTCCAAAGAATAGTTTCCCTTAACTATCATCCACTAACAGTTCTAACTATGCGTTGGAATAATAACGTATGCTTAGAATGTTCAAATGGAATTTCAGCACATCCATTCATATTTTGGAATATCATTTTACATATATTAAATAGTATTCTGGTACTACTACTTATATTTTGGATGACAAAAAGAAACATATTGAGCGCTATAGTTGTTGCTTCTGTTTTTGCCCTTCATCCGATGCACGTAGAATCAGTAGCATGGGTTTCTGAACGGAAGGATGTACTATATACTTTTTTCTTTTTAGGAGGCCTTCTTACTTATTGTAAATATCTGTCTACATCTCACAAAAAATGGCTTTTGATGACATTTATACTAATGGCACTCTCGTGTCTATCAAAAGCCATGGCTGTGGTTTTCCCAGTAGTTATGATATTAATTTATTTTTGGAATGAACAATCCAAAAATAATTTTTCTGCTCTTAAAAACACTGTAAAAATTTCTTCGCTTGTTCATACAATTCCTTTTTTTGGAGTAGCGCTCTTTTTTGGGCTTATAGCTGTAAATGTACAAAGTGGTGGAGATTTTGGAGGAATGTTAGTAAAAAGTTCCAGCTCAGTTGCTATTAATTCTTTTGATACTTTTTCTATAATACAACGCTTTCAATTTGCCTGTTATGGCTTTATTGAATACTTAATACGATTCTTTTTACCTACAGAACTTTGTACTTTTTATCCTTATCCTGACCAACCTACATATGATAATAGTATGTATTTTAAACTTGCTCCATTTATTGTTTTGACAATATTGGGCTTAACAATCGCAAGTATAAAATATACTAAGTCTATTGCTGTGGGTATTGGTTTTTATATGGTAACAATAGTTTTAGTTTTACAATTTATATCTGTCGGTGCTGTATTGATGGCTGATAGATATACCTATATACCATACATTGGATTTACATTTATTTTTGTAATGTTGGTTCAAGAGTTCATAAAAAAAAATCTTCAAGTTCCTTCATATTTATGTATGATAGCACTCTGTCTGACATTAATCCCCAAAACAATAGATCAAATTGAAACCTGGCAGGATAGTGAGACATTGTGGACCAACGTTATAGATCTACACAAAGTCAATGGAAATCTTCTTCAACAAAATATGGAACAACCACTTAGTATCAGAGGAAATTATTACGGTAAAAAATCAGAAAAATCTAAAACAAATGAAGAAAGAATTAAATATATCAATATGGCTTTTGAAGATTTTACAATGGCAGCTCAATTAGGTTCTAAACGTCCAGATGTTTATGAAGGAATAGGAAACACCTATGGAATGAAAGGGCATAATTTCCAATCACAAGGACAAAAGGAGAAAGCATATGATTTTTTTCAAAAAGCGATCGAAAACTATAATAAAGCGCTAACTTTAAACCCTCAAAAAGGAAGCGCATACTTTAATAGAGCGGTAACTTATAGTATTCTAAGAAATCATACTAAAGCTATAGAAGATTACACAAATGCTATGAAATATGCTCCAGAACAATCGCCAAGTGCTCTTGTAAATCGTGGCATTTCATATAAACAAATTGGCCAAAAAAACAAGGCTATTGCAGACTTTCAAAAAGCATTGCAATATAATCCTGATCATAAACTTGCACGAGACTTTTTAATTGAATTAACCAGGAATTAAACATTCTTAATTGAAATGACCATATTTATAATGTATTATGAAAAATAAAAATTTCTCTTTTAGTTTATAAAATAAGTTCTTATATATAAATTTGCATAATACATATTTCTTTCATCCTAAAATACTCTAAATAATATGACGAATACTGACCGTGTTTGGCTAAAAAGTTATCCTAATAATGTCCCTCATGATGTAAATATTGATGAATATAGCTCACTCATTAACTTTATAGACGACAACCTTAAAAAATTTAAAGACAAACCTGCATATACTTGCGTCCTTAAAGGAAAACAAAAAACATTGTCATACAGAGAAGTAGATACAATGTCTAATGCCATAGCAGCATACTTGCAAAATCTAGGATTGGACAAAGGAGACAGGGTTGCTATTATGCTCCCAAATATTGTTCAATATCCTGTAGCTTTATTTGGTATTATGCGTGGTGGATATGTTGCAGTAAACACAAATCCTTTATATACTGGAAGAGAAATAAAACATCAATTCAATGATGCTGGAGTAAAAGCAGTAATAATTGCTGAAAATTTTGCTCACGAACTCGAAAAAGTAATTAAAGAAACTGATGTTCAACACGTAATAACAGCTTCAATTGGAGGTATGTTTGGTGGCTTAAAAGGTATGCTAATAGATACTGTTCTAAAATTCAAAGGAATGGTTAAAAAGTATAATTTACCAGGCGCTATAAAATTCTCCAAAGCTATAAAAAATGGAAGAGGCAAAAAAATAAAACGCTATACATCAGAAAAAGACGATATGGTTTGTATTCAATATACAGGAGGCACTACTGGTGTTGCCAAAGGTGCAGTACTTACAAACAAAAACTTATTATATAATATGGTCCAAATGAGGGCTTGGTTAGGCGATGCCGAACTAAAGGAAGGTGAGGAAGTAATGCTTACTCCCCTTCCAATGTATCATATTTTCTCTTTTACTGTTAATTGTTTATGTATGGCAAACTTTGGTGCATTAAGTGTTCTAGTGCCTAACCCCAGAGATATACCAGACCTAACCAATACTATTGCAATGACAAAACCAAGCCTAATGAGTGGAGTAAACACTCTTTTTAATGCTTTATTAAACAATAAAGAATTCTTATCACTTGATTTTTCAAATCTAAAATTTGTTATTGGAGGTGCTATGGCTATTCAGGGACCTGTAGCAAAACGTTGGAAAGAAGTAACTGGAAATGATTTGATTGAAGGATATGGAATGACTGAAACTGCTCCTGTTATTAGTGCTAACCCTCTTGGAAATGTTAAAGTAGGAACAATTGGTTTACCTGTTTCATCGACTTATGTTCGTATTATGGGAGAGGATGGCATCATACAAGGCCCTGGTGAAGGAAGAGGAGAAATTCAGGTTTCTGCCCCTCAGGTAATGAAAGGTTATTACAAACGTCCTGAAGCAACAGCAGAAGTTTTCACAGACGATGGGTGGTTAAAAACTGGTGATGTTGGTATTATGCTTGAAGATGGATATTTGAAAATTGTTGACAGAATTAAAGACATGATTCTTGTTTCTGGGTTTAATGTTTATCCAAATGAAATTGAAGAAGTAATTTCATCTCATCCAAAAGTAATGGAAGTTGCTGCAATAGGTGTTGCAGATGAAAAATCAACTGAGGCCGTTAAAGTGTTCATTGTTAAAAAAGATGCATCATTGACAGAAGAAGAAGTTAGAAAATTCTGCAGTGATAACTTTACTGGATACAAAAAACCAAAGCATATTGAATTTAGAGAAGATTTACCCAAAACTAATGTTGGCAAAATTTTACGCCGGGCACTACGCGAAGAAGCTCAAAAAACGTAGTCTGAATAATAAAAGCAAACGCTTCAATATAAGGGTTTGCTTTTTAAATTATTAATTTTTATATAACAATGAACCTACCCTTACCAGGGTACTGCCTTCTTCTAAAGCAATTTCATAATCTCCTGACATCCCCATTGATACTTCATTAAAATTAATATCATCCACGAAAAAACTATTTTTTAATTGTTCAAAATAGCTCCTTAGCTGTTTAAATTCATTCCGTACTTTATGCATGTCATTGGAAAAAGTTGCCATACCCATTACTCCTAAAATAGATATATTGGCCATTTCTTTAAAAATATCAGAATTTAACAAATCAAATGCATCATCAAGACTAAGTCCAAATTTTGTCTGTTCATCTGCTATATGGAATTGTAATAAACAATTAATGATTCTATTACATTTTTTTGCTTGTTTGTTTATTTCTATTAATAATTTCAAACTATGAACGGAATGAATCATCGATACATATTCAGCAATGTATTTAACCTTATTTCTTTGAAGAGACCCTATTAAATGCCATTCTACATCATTAGGTAATAATTCCTGTTTTTCAACAAGTTCTTGGACTCTATTTTCACCAAAGACACGTTGACCAAGGTTATATAAGGTCATTATATCTTCAACGGGTTTAGTCTTTGTTACAGCCACTAAATTAGCATTATAAACCTTTAGTTCATCGACGATCTGAGAATAATTAATTTTATTTACCATAGATAATATGTGATATTAAAAATTAAACTAAATAACAAGAATTTCAATTACTTTACAACTATCAATAAAATAGCAATCAATAAAGAATAACTATTATAATAGATTAAAGAAAAAACCATACATCCAAAATTACAATTATTTAATGATTATATAACTTCAAAAAATACAATTATTAATAATATTTTTCTATTTTGAAGACTTTAAATATTCAGAGATTATTTTCTATTTGTAGATGAGTGATAAATATTAAAACATTATGAAATCTAACGACTATAAAATATTGGTTGTTGATGATGAAGCAGATATTTTAGAATTTGTTTCATATAATTTAAAAAAAGCTGGGTTTGAGGTGTTTGCAGCAAATGATGGTAAGGAAGCCATAAAAAAAGCACAAGAAGTTAAACCAAATCTTATTTTATTGGACATCATGATGCCAGGTCTAGACGGAATTGAAGTTTGCAAAGAGCTAAGAAATATATCCCAATTTGATAATACAATTATTGCTTTTTTAACTGCACGTTCAGAAGATTATTCACAAATTGTAGGATTCGAAGTGGGTGGTGACGATTACATTACGAAGCCTATTAGACCAAGAGTACTAATAAGTAGGGTTCAAGCGCTTTTAAGAAGATTTGACAAGAGTAACAACTCCGAATTGAATAATAATAATGTCATTAAAGTTTCTGACTTGAATATAGACAAAGAACAATATATAGTTACCAAACATGGTAGTGATGAAAAACTAGTTTTACCAAAAAAAGAATTTGAATTGCTTACGCTCCTTGCTTCCAAACCAGGCAAAGTCTTTTCAAGAGAAGAAATTTTTAATAAAATCTGGGGTATGGAAGTAATTGTGGGAAATCGAACAATAGATGTACACATAAGAAAAATTCGTGAAAAAGTTGGTGAAGGTTATATAAAAACGATAAAAGGAATCGGTTATAAGTTCGAATTTTAGGACTATAAATACATACATTAAAAATTGTTTTTATCTATCCAATGTTAAATTTCATATATATTAAATAAAAAAGGTATTTTGTTATTAACACTCGATTCCAGAATCTTTTTTAACTAAAAAAATGCTCTTCTTTACCAATAAAAACCCTAACCCAAAACAAATATCCCTCCTTGTAGCGATATATAACGCTCTTATTTTATTTCTTTTAATTTTACCTATAAAATTTTTTTACTATGAAAGCATTCATTGGTTTATAATATTCCTAATTCCTCTAATTAACTTTTTTTCATGCTTTATTATTATTTCTAATGCATTGAATAAATTTATTTATAGCAAAATAAAACTTATATATAAGACCATACATAGCTTAAAGGTGAATTCTTCATCGGCCCCAAAACAAATAAATATGAACACTCAAGTAATTGAGAAAGTTGAACAAGAAGTAATTGAATGGGCTCAGACATGGGAAAATGAAATTTCTAGTTTGAAAAACATGGAAGAATATCGTAGAGAATTTATTGGAAATGTATCGCACGAATTAAAAACTCCTATTTTCAATATTCAAGGATATTTACATACCTTACTTGATGGCGCTTTAGAAGATGAAAGTATAAACAGAAGATATATTCATAATGCTGCTAAAAATACCGAGCGGATGGCTAATATTGTAGCTGACTTGGGTTATATATCTAAATTTGAAGCTGGGAAACTACAACTTGAATTAGTGAAATTTGATATTGTACAGTTAGTTAAAGATGTACTTGAAGATTCTGAACTAAAAGCAGATGAAAAAAAGATAAACTTAAGTTTAATAGACAATAATCAAAAACCTATACTAGTATTTGCTGATGTAGAAAGTATAAGGCGCGTAATTGTAAACCTTATAAGTAATTCAATAAAATATGGGAAATATAATGGTCTTACCTATGTAGGATTTTATGATTTAGAAGATAATATTTTAATTGAGATTACAGATAATGGCAAAGGGATTTCCCAAGAACATATACCTCGACTTTTTGAGAGATTCTACAGAGTGGATAAAGGCCGGTCAAGAACACAAGGTGGTACTGGTCTTGGGCTTGCAATTGTTAAACATATATTAGAAGCGCACCAACAATCTATTAATGTAAGAAGTAAAGTTTCTACAGGTTCCACCTTTGGTTTTACACTAAAAAAAGTAAAATAAAAAATTATAAAACAATCACCTTAGGTACTATCAATCCATTTCTTTTGCTAGTTTAAGATTTATATTTTTTAATAATAAGACTGTACCTTCAGGTTGCTCTTCAAAGCCACTTTCCTCAGCAATTTTCAATGCCTTTTGCGCAAACTCCTTAGCCAAAACATAATTTTTTATTTTATATAAAATTGCAGCTTTAGTATCTAAATTGTAATAATTTAAATCAATTTCTATTGATCGATTAACCCATCCTAATGCCTCCTTAATTTTTTTAATATCATCTGATTTTTCATAAACATCCCATGCTCCACGATTTAAATCTTTCCAATCTGTTGATACTTTAAGATACTTTGCATTTGCTTTTTCAATCTTCTTATTATCAGGTGGTGTTTCAAGTGTACATTCAATGAATTCTAAGCGCTTCTTGAATTCTTTTTTAAACTGAGGAAAAAGTTTAAGCATTTCTTTGCTTAATTGATTTTTAAGCTTTTTATCTTTATTTCTTGCTAGCGACCATATAGATCGGATATAACATCCAGTAATATAATTATTAATCTTTTCCTTTCCTACTGCCTTTTCGTAGATAGATTTATGTTTTAACAAATATTGAAATTCCATCCCTTTAAAATTATTAAATTTAGAACTTCCTTTAGCCATTAACTCAAGTCCTTCTTCTGTCTGCTTTTCAGTATCCTCTAATAATGACCAATACTCTTTATAAGGAACTGATATATTTACACCAATATCTAATAATACATCTATATAGCTTTTTAAAAATGTTTTATCACGATTCCCAGCATCATATTTTTTTTGAAAACCATATAATTGTTTATTTGGATTTAATGCATCATTAGAAAGACTTATAAGCTTCTTTCCATCCCTTGCTCCTATTCCTTTATGTATTAAATCACCTTGTGAAGAAAAATACAACAATGTTGGATAAGCTCTAATCTTATAATTTTTTGCAAATTCTGGCCCCTCTCCTTTTTCCATATCCATTTTATATGCAATAAAATTATCTTTAAAATATATTCCAACATCACTTTGAGTAAAAATATTTTTAGACATCCATTTGCATGGTCCACACCATGTAGTGTAAGCATCTACGAATATCGGTTTATTATTTTCTTTAGCTTTATTTAAAATTTCATCCCATTTTCCCTTTTCAAATTCAATGCCTTGAGCTTGTGAATTGTCCACCGAAAAACAAAAGAATATAACAAAACATAAATTCAAAATTCTGTAAGTACGCATATTAATAATTTTATAGGTTCATATATTTTAAAAGATAATGATAAGCAAAAAAAACGAAAGTATAAGTTTATAACCTTTTATAAATTAAGATAACTAATATCATACGTTAAACTAAAATAGTTTTTAAAATTTAATTTTTTTTTATCTCAAAATTGAATTTAATATCTAAAAAATTATTTTTTTTAACTTATAACAACCTTGAAGTAATATATTTTGGTAAAAATAAAATAAAAACTTACCTTCGCATTCGAATATAAATCCTGTAACTTGTTTATCAAGCTAAACAGGGTATTTTAGACTAAAAAGTTAAAAGAAAATGTCTTTAAAAATCCGATTACAGCGTAAAGGTCGCAAGAAAAAACCTTTTTATCAAATCGTCGCGGCTGATGCACGTGCACCTAGAGATGGTAAATTCATAGAGAAACTTGGAATTTATAATCCATTAACTAATCCTGCTACTATTGAATTAAATAGTGATGCTGCCTATTCATGGTTAATGAAAGGTGCTCAACCTACTGATACAGTTCGAGCTATACTCAAGCTAAAAGGTATTTACTATAGAAAACACCTACAACGTGGAGTAACAAAAGGTGCTCTGGATCAGGAAACAGCTGACAAGTTATTGTCAGAGTGGCTTGCTGCAAAATCAGCAAAAATCGAAAAACGTAAAGATGAAACCAAACGTGAAATCGAAGCCCGTCGTAAAAAGATATTTGGCACTGCTCCTGTTAAAGTAATTAAGGAACCAGAAGCTGAAGAAGCTGCTACTGAGGAAGTAACTGAAGAGGCTGCTGCTGAAGAAGTAACTGAAGAAGCTGCTGCTGAAGAAGTAACTGAAGAAGCTGCTGCTGAAGAAGTAACTGAAGAAGCTGCTGCTGAAGAAGTAACTGAAGAAGCTGCTGCTGAAGAAGTAACTGAAGAAGCTGCTGCTGAAGAAGTAACTGAAGAAGCTGCTGCTGAAGAAGAATAGATCAAATCATATTGAGATCAAATTTTCTTTTTTTAACAGCTCACTAAAAAGCGAAATTCATTTATTGAATTTCGCTTTTATATTTTAAGAAATTAATTAATTTAATCTGCTTCAAAACGCATTTCTTGAATTAAATAATTAGAGGCTATTTTTTTAAAAAAAATGTATATTCTAAATTTATTACCCGTAGTAGATAAATTACCAATACAATAATAGGAAGCTCCATCACGTGCAGCGCCCGAATGTATCATTGTGCAATTACTAGGGGGATTTTTAGACAAAAATGTTTTAACTACATTTGTAGCTTCAGTTTTAGAATAAGCTCCATCTTGTTCTTCCACTGTTACCTCTACATTTTTATCCATAAAATTAGAAATCTGACTTACATTTCCAACTTTAATTGCTGTAATTACAGAACTAAAGTTAGGTTGCCCTAAAAGGAATGTAGATGTTGATAATACTAATAATATTGTTTTCATAATTGTAGTAATAAATTAAAAAATATATTAAGATCCTATAACGAATTACTTTAATATATTATTGTTTTTTCAAGCTTTAAGGACTATTTTTTTGCTTAATAAAGCTACAATCATTAAAGAAGAAATCATAATATATCAATGTTTTTTTCTATCTTTAACTACCTTACAATTTACATTAAATTAATAAATCAATAATACTCATTAACATTAACAACAAATACTATGCCTGAGACAAGTAATACAAAAACAAATATAATTCCTAAAAGTAATAATGAGGAATTAGATGTCTGCAATATTGCTCAGGGAACGACTATTAAAGGCAACCTAAAAGTAGAGTCTAATATACGTTTAGAGGGATTTATTGAAGGATCTGTAACTTGTAGTGGTAGGTTAGTTTTATCAAAAACTGGGAAAATAAAAGGAAATATTCTATGCAAAAATATTATATCAGAAGGCATTATTGAAGGAGATATTGTAGCAAAGGAAAAAATTCACCTCTTGCCAACTGCTACCACAACTGGAAATATCAAATACAATTGTTTGCAAATTGATCTAGGCGCTACTTTGAATGGTCAAGCAATTTGTGCTTCTTTCCCTACTGTTTTGCCACAAGAAGAATAAATCAGGATGCTCAAGAAAGCTTTAATTCGATGCCTAGACACTTTTTCAGGTAACATCCCACTCCCACTCCTACAAAAGCTAAGTAGGCACCAATTATTAATCTTATTTTATCATACCGTAAGTGACTATAATTTACCACATATTAAGCATCTATATCAAATAAGAAACAGAAAACTTTTTTGTAAAGATCTTGATTACCTCCTTAAATATTACAAACCGATTGATCTGCATCAGCTGATTGATCATGTTGAAAAAAACAAACCAATTCCCAAAACTTCTATCTTTCTTACTTTTGATGATGGTCTATCTGAATGCTATCATGTAATTGCGCCCATTCTCAAACAAAAAGGTATTCCAGCTACCTTTTTCATTAACTCTGATTTCATAGATAATAAAGCCTTAATGTTCAGATATAAAGCAAGTTTTTTAATTGAAAAATTAAAAGGGGAAAAAAATATTGATTTACTCCTAAAAAAACATTTCAAAAACTATCAATTACCTTATAGTAATATAAAAGACAGCCTTTTAAGTGTAAGATGGCATCAACAAGCTTTACTTGATGAATTGGCTCTTGAAACTGGAATCGAGTTTAATGCTTTTTTACAGAAACAAAAGCCTTATTTGGACACTAATCAAATTAAAGAAATGATTTTGGATGGTTTTACCTTTGGCAGTCATAGTCAAAACCATCCAACATATAGCAAGTTAAATATAGATGAGCAGATCTCACAAACATTATCAAGTCAAGAATTTACCACTAATAATTTCACCCTCAACTATAAAGTTTTTGCCTTCCCTTTCACTGATGCATTTGTTTCTAAAGCTTTCTTTGAAAGAATATTGGAAAAAGAAGGTTTTCAACTTACCTTTGGTGGTGCAGGACTTAAGCATGAATTAATAAAAGGGCATCTTCAACGTTTTGGAATGGAAAATTCAAAACTTAAAACAGCACAAAAAATGATTCATACTGAGTTTTGTTATTACATTATAAAATCACTATTCCGAAAAAATATTATTCAAAGAGATTAATTGAATTTATTTCTATTTTTATGTACTCAAAGATTACAGTTTTAGGTTCTGGAAACGTCGGTTATCATTTGGCTAAACGGCTATATAATTGTGGGCATACCATATGTCAGGTATACAGTAGAACTCAAAACAAGGCAGAAAAATTAGCAAAAATAACAAATAGTGAAGCGATAAGTAATCTAGAGCATCTCTCAAGCAATGCAGAACTATACATTTTAGCAATAAAAGACCATGGAGTTGAAAAAGTAGCAGAAAAATTGTTTTTCCTTAACAAATTTAACAAAACAATCGCTCATACTTCAGGGACTTTATCAAGTTCTATTTTTAAACCTTTCTTTGACAATTATGGTGTTTTTTACCCCCTTCAAACTTTCTCTACTAATAAAACAGCAAATTTTGAACGTCTTCCATTCTGTATTTATGGAAACAACCCCAAAACAGAAAAAGAACTGATGCAACTTGCAGAAACTATTTGTCCAAATGTACACCTAATTAATGACAAACAACGCGCAATACTACATGTATCAGCAGTTATTGTCAATAATTTCAGTAATTATCTTTACGGGATTGCACATGACATTTGTAAAGATCATGATCTTTCATTTGACATTCTAAAACCATTAATTGAAGAGACTGCTCAAAAAATAAAATTTCAGAATCCACAAGAAATTCAAACAGGACCTGCTGCTCGTGGCGATTCTAATATTATAGCCAAACACATAGAGTTTTTATCCCAGTACCCTGACCACCAACTTATATACAAATTAATTACTAAAGGAATAGAAAATTGGTAATAAAAAATTTTACTTGAGTAACCTTATGCCCTTTTCTTCAAACTCAATTAATTTCTTCTTGTATAAAGATCCAATAGATTTCTTGAACGTTTTTTTACTCATACCAAGTTCCTTTTTTATACGATCAGGCGAACTTTTATCGGTTAACAATAAAAATCCATCTTTTCTTATGAGTATATCTAATATTTTTTTTGCGCTAGATTCTACTTTAGTATAACCGTCTTTTTGTAATCTAACATCAATTTTACCATCTTCTCTTATCTTATGAACATATGCAGTTCTCACATCTCCTATATATAACTTTTCAAATAATTCATTTTTATAAATTAAACCTATGTATTTATTATTCACAATTACATTAGTACCTATATCTGTATTTTTCCATACAGTAATTAAAACTTCATCTCCTTCTAATACTTCTAAATCGGCATTATCTAAAAACTGCTCAATTTTTGCTGAGCCAGTTAAGCGATCCGTTTGACCATCCAAATACATATAGACTAAATAAGATCTCCCCTCCTCCATTTTTTGTTTTTGTTCCCTAAAGGGGACAAATAAATCCTTATCGATACCATAAAATAAAAATGCCCCATGTTTGCCAACTAGAGCAACTTCTAAATATGCGAACTCATAAAGCGTGATTTTAGGTTCCTGGGTAGTAGCAGTCAATCTCCCTTCATTATCCCTATAAATATAAACCTCCAAAAAATCACCAACTTCTGTTCCCTCCGGAATAAATTTACCAGGTAATAAAACACTATTTCCCTCTTTATCTTCCAAAAATAACCCTGAATCAGTATCCCTAGCAACTTCTAATAAATTATATTTCCCTAGTTCTATCATTTTAATATTAATTTGTTTAAAACTACAAAAAAAGAGCCTCCTGTATAAAGAAAGCTCCTTTGTTTAAGAATAACATTATTTAATGAATATGAAGTTTTATAGTTTGTAATTGTCCATCTCTAATTATTTGAACAAAATAAGTACTATTTGATAAAGTACTGAAATCTAAAATACGTTTTTGATGGTTCAAAAATAAGAACTTATCTTTAAAAACAACTTTACCTAAAATATCTAAAATAAGAAACTCAACTTCTGCTGTAGGACCACTGTTTTGAATAGAAAAAATACCTTGATTAGGATTTGGGAATAAACTAAAATTAGCTGAATTTTCAAAGTTGCTTAATCCAGTACATATCGTAAGGGTAACATTCGCGTTAACAATAACAGGACAAGTACCATTACTAGTATAAGTTAATAAATATAGCCCGGGAGCTGAAGCCGCAAGGTCAATTTCACCTGTAATACTATCTGCAAAAACTAAAGATGGTGGGTTTGCAGAATAAATTCCACTAGTAGCACCAGCTACAGCTAATACAGGGTTAGTCCCAATAATATTCTGGCATAAAGTAGTGTCAGTAAAAGGAAAAGCAGCGGAATCATTTGGATTTATAGTAATATTTAAAGAACTTGAATCTGGGCATGTACCATTGGTTATATAACTTATAGTATACGGACCAACCACAGATGCTGATAGATCAATTATTCCTGTGAGTGAATCTAAAACTAATCCTGGTCCACTTCCCCATACACCTCCAGGTAAAAGAGCTATCGGTACTGGATCTGTTCCATTCTCACAAAAAACATTATTTCCGTATGTAAAAGAAGCATTATCTACAGCATAAATTGTTATAGGAACTATATACAGATCCGAACAGGTACCACCAGTTGTATATGTGACATCATAGGTTGAAGGTATAGAAGTTGATACATCAATTGTACCAGTAACACTATTTATTGTAAGTCCATTAGTACTACTGAATGTTCCACCAAGTGTACCTGAAATGGTTGCAACAGCATCTACTCCATTTTGACAAAAAATAGAATCATTTAAAGAAAAAGAAGCATTTTCACCAGCAACAATAGTTATATATAGAGAATCAGAATCAGGGCAAATACCATTGGTAGTATATGTAACCATATAGTTATTGGGTGTTGATGCAGATACATCTATAACTCCGGTTAAAGAATTAATTGCTAATCCGGATGTACTTGACCAAGTTCCCCCTAAAGTGCCAGCTACTGGAGTAGGATCAATTGAATTTTGACAGAAGGTAGTTCCACCATAAGTAAAAGATGCAATATCATTTGAATTAATTGTAATTGAAACAGTTTGTGAACTCGGACAAGGTCCATTAGTTAAATATGTAACATTATATGAATTTGGTACAGAAGCTGATAAATCTATAACTCCTGTTGCAGAATTTATACTAAGGCCAGTAGCGCTACTAAATGTACCACCAGATAAACCAGTTATTGTTGGTGTTGGATCAATATCATTTTGACAATAATTAACATTTGTTCCATATGAAAACGAAGGGTCATCTGCAGCAACAATTGTAAGAACATCCGTCGTTGTATTCGATCCACCATAGGTATAAGTAATTGTATAAGTTTGCCCATCAACAGAAGTTGATAAATCTATAACTCCTGTTGTAGAATTTATAACTAAACCCGAGGGAGAAGCAGAGAATACACCTCCCGCAGTTCCTACTATTGTAGGTGTAGGATCTAATTCATCGGGACAATAAGAAGTTTGTGTGTAATTTATAGTGCTAGCTTCTGAAAGTGTTAACAATGTACTAGTAGATTGATTATCACCACCCGTACTACCAGTACCGTCAACAGCCAATGCTCTACCATAAATATTTACATTACCAAAACCAACAGCAGGCGCAGTCCATGAAACCTGAAAAACTCCACTAGAACTAACACCTTGATGCTCTACAATAGAACGACCCGAAAATGGGATGACTTGAGTATTTGATGTTATAGAAGCAGTAATTGTACCCGCTTGAAGAAATCCATTAGGAGTAATTGCAATACCTTGAAATCCATAGCCTGCTGGATTTCCTGATGTAGATGTAGCATTAAATTCAATCGTATATTCTTCACCAGGAATATATTCGCTTACTGTATTAAATGCAGTGTCTTTTACAGAAATAGCTAAGGAAGGTGAATAACTGCCACCACCATGACATGAACAACCAGCAGCACTACCTAGCGGTGATCCTGTTCTATCACCAAGATTATTAGCAGCTGCTCCACCTGACCTACTCTGAAGAATCATCATTAAGGCCCCCAATACAAAAACAAAATAAATAAATCTAAGTTTCATGATTATATTGTTTTAATTGAAAAATTTAAATGGAAAAACATTGTACATTTGTTTGAGTCTGAACTTGTAATATAAATAAACTTAAGACAAATACAAACATTTTAAAATCTCATAAAAAAGAAAAAGCGACTTGTAATGTCGCTAAAATTTAAAATTTAATTTATATAAAGAATTTATTTTAAATACAATATCTCAGTTTTATTGAAATTGTCTTGTTGAATCTGAACAAAATATAAACCCTGAACTATATTTTTTAAAGACAAAGATACTACTTCATCTTTAATGATATATAAGAATTTGTTAAGCACTATATTTCCTTGAATATCACTAATATTAATCTTAACCTCTCCACTTATTCCAATGTTTTTCAAAAATAAATTTCCATCACTAGGGTTTGGATATAATTGATAATTTAAATCATTATCAACTAATTTATTTATTTCACTTACTAAAGATTCAGTCAAAGTAAATTGAGTAGTGGTAGAAGTGTTATCTCCATTTGTTGCAGAACCATTTACAGCAATTCCAATACCATAAATAGTAACGTTACCTGCACCTGCACTCGGTGCAAGCCATGTTGTTTTAAATATCCCTGAATTACTTATTCCTTGATGTTCAACAAATTCTCTACCATTTGAAATAGTCGCTAATTGCGTGTTAAGTGTAGAAGTAGTAATCATATCTCCAATATTATTGTTTCCAGAATCAAGAACTACAGCCTGCATACCATAACCAAAAGGAGTACCTCCTGAAGTTACAGTAAATTCAAGTGTATATGTAACGCCTGGTGAATAAGTTGTTACTGAGTTTCCAGATAAATCTTTTACATCAACGCTAATCTGAGGATTAGTAAACACTCCCTGTGAACTATGACAAGCATCGCAAGTACCTAAAGAACCAGGTGCACCTGTTCTATCCTGTCCGCCTGAAGCAGCTCGACCAGTTGAAACACTCTGTAAAATCAACATTCCAGACATTAATAAAGTTACAATTGATAAAAATTTAAATTTCATAATTAGTACATTAAATATTAAAGAAATTATTTCTACAAAAATACTCGATTTATAAAAATTAGAAATGCAAAAAATTATCAAGTAAATACAAAAAACAAACTATATCGTGATAAAATTATAGTTTAAAAGCACTTATTAAAAAAGGATGATATTATTGTTGATAATATCATCCTTCTTGAAAGAATATACAAAAATTAATATCTATTTATTTTGAAGCCCAAATATCTAATAAGAAATTTAAAAATATTGATACATTAAAAAAATAATTATTTTATTTCTTTTTGCATGGCAGAATTAACAAATAAAATATTGCCAATCTCATTATATCCTTCGAAAACTTCTTTCCCATTATGAGAAACAAGCTCAGATCGAAAACCCATAATTGTAAGATCTGCACCTGCTGATTTCTGAGCAACAATACTCTTTACGTCAGTATCTGGTTTATGATTCATAAGTTCTATGTTGTGGGAGGAAATAGGCAATCTACCTGTTTCTATTAACATTAAAAGACGATTTTTTTCATGTTCAATATGTTCATCAGGATATAAAGCCATGATTTTTATTGCCGCACCATCCCAATCTTTATGTCCAACGATGATATAAGCTATTAAAATCATTAGATTAGCATTTTCATAATCATTTGACGTAATCCAGATATGAATCTCTTTACGATGCCCAAAACCACGTTCAGAAGTCGCAAGAATCATCAAATCAAAATCAATTGCTTTTATAAGATTAAAATTAGAAATGATATCTTCTAGGTTTTCAGGATGCAATTTTGCATATTCCAATAATAAAAGATTATTTGGCTTCCCAGATATCCCTGGGAACTGCATAACTTGTGCAATTGCAGATGTCATTGATGGTGTTACCATCGTATCAATATAAACATTTGAATATGATTTCTCTGCATCTTTAATAAGCTGGTCCTTCATTTTCATAGCTTCAAGACCAGACTCTCTTGATAAATAACCATGAATTTGATGTATATAGGTACCAAAACCATATTTTTGAGACATCCACCTTAACAAATCAAAAGCAGAAATACGTTTAAACGAATCCTTGGAAATACAAATTATGGATGGACGCCAGCTGGTGCTCTGCTCTTTTTCTGCTTTTTGTAAAAACACCTGTAATTTACGACTTGTCTGAAAAATAACCCCCTGGAAAATAGCCGCCAAATTTCTTTTATCGTCATTAGTGAAATTGACAACAATATAGACTATAACCAACATAATTACAGCAACTAGTGCATATGCAGTATCCATTAGAAACATCAAACCAAAACACATTAAAGACCCTAATAGTGAAAGATACCATTTAGAACGAAAAGATGGTCTGTAGGCAGGGTCGGCAGCAAAATGTTGCAAAAATGAAATTAAACACAAAGACCCATATGTTACCATAAAGAACATAGATATAAGTTTAGCAACAAAATCAATCTCTCCCATTGCAATAAAAACCAAAGCTATGGCAATAGTAATAACTGAAGAATTAAAAGGCTCATCTGTCTTTCCTTTTCCTTTAGAAAGCCATTTATTAACACTTGAGCTAGGCAAAATTTGATCGCGAGCGATAGCTTGTAAAGTACGAGGTGCAACCATCAAAGAGCCCAAAGCCGAAGATATAGTCGCTGCAGCTAAACCAACAGGAATTAACCAATAGCCTTGCCATGCAACGTCTGCCATTATCAAGCGGCTAGTATCAGAAAGTGCTTCAGGGGAAGCAGAAGTAGTTAGTTTCCATGCAATAAAGACATAAATAATCATACCAGAAAGCGTTCCTGCAAGTGTACCCAAAGGGATAGAACGACTTGGGTTTTTTAAATCACCTGACAAACCGACTCCAGCTGTCATCCCAGTAAATGCTGGAAAGATAATTGCAAAAACAATAAAGAAATCATCATGGTTAAGAACCTTTGCCGTTAAATCAAATGTTTGTGGTGGTGTCGTTAAAACACCTCCTACATCAACATAATTTGGTCCTAAAAAAAAGGAAATCATTACAAAAAACAGAATTCCAACAACTACATAGAGCATCTTTACACCTAGATCTGCACCCTTTATCAAAACTACAGCAGTTAATAAAAACAATGCAGGAATACTAACTGTCTGCTTAAACCCCAAAAGTTTTTCAACTATCCAAGGCACATGGTATGTATTTAAAATCCATTCAAATAGGCTATTAAATGCTTCTGCAAAAGCCATTATATAAAAAGCAATACTTACTGCCTGAGACATATAAAGAGCAATACCAATGGTAGAACCTATAACTAAACCAAATGAGCGAGAGATAATATAATACTCTCCTCCACCTTCTACTTTCTGATTAGTAGCAATTTCGGCTATAGCCATTGAAGTTGGTATCGTCACCATATGTCCAATTATAATAATACCAATAGTTCCCCAAAACCCTACATTCCCAAGAGCATAGCCAAAGCGTAAAAACATTATGGCACCAAGGATAGTTGAAATAGCTGTAAAAAAGACAGGGGCTGTACCGAAACCAGCATTTTTTTCTTGCAATGAATTAACACTCATAGTTAGCTTGATTTTTAGCTCTTAAGTTATTAATAATCAAAAAGACAAAGGGGAATTAATAAAAATTATAAATAAATAATTCTCAATCCTTTCTATAAGTCGAATTTAAAAAATAGTAAATCAACATAACGAATATACAATAAATTTAAAAAACCTTTATTCTTTGAATACTTGAATAACCTATAACACATTTATGTCAATGAATACAATCTATATATATAAATAAAATGCAACCAATATAAATAGGCTGCATTTCTAGAAAAATATAAAATATTAAAGAAAAAAATACTATTCTTTAATAAGCTTACGCTGTATTGTTTGACCATCCATAGTCAATGATATAATATATGTTGATGCTGGATAATCTTCAAGGTTTAATTCAAGTTTATTTAAACCCTGATTAATTTCCGAAGTCCCTTTAAATACTGTTTGACCTATTACATCCTGAATTTTATAATCTATTTGAGTTTTAACATTTGATTCAAACTCAACATAAAAAAGTCCTTCAGTAGGATTAGGAAAAATAGATACCGTACCTAAATTATCAAGACCTCTTGATAAAACAACAATATTAGAATATTCAATAATACCATCCAATTCTGTTGTTTTAACGCGATAGTACTTTGATCCTACACCAGCTAAAGCATCTACATAAGAATAATTATTATACAGACTTCCATTATTCAAAGCTGGAATTTGAGCAATATTTATAAAATTAATAGCATCATTTGAACGTTGTAGTTCGTAATTTTTTACATTTTTTTCTTCTTCTGTCTCCCAATAAAGAACATTGTGATTTTTATCTTTGTGTCCATAAAAAGAAACCATCGTATTGTTCAGCAAAATAATAGATGAACTTATTGTAAATTGATCTGTTCCATCAGTATCAACAATTACAAGATATACCTCACCGGGATTCCCATTTGTTGTTAATGTAATATTACCCATTGAATTACCAGATTGAGAACCAACTCCTGCATCATTACAGTCAACAAAACTACCTCCTGTAAATGTTGGACATAAGGGATTAACTGGTCCATATAATGCTGCTTCAATCATTGTGATACCTGCTCCTGCATTAGAGACAAGCACATCCAATTGTGATGGCCCAAAGGGAGAACATTCAACCGTATAAAAAATTGTATTTTGTGACAAGTCCATAGTACCAACACAAGGAAACCTAGAAAAAACCTCTCTTCCTCCCATTAATAATTGCAAATCATCCATACTTCCTCCCCCCTCATCAGGACGAGCATTTATAGGCCCAGGGTTAAAAGATGGAACACACCAATTATTGACTACTTCTAAAAAATTATTTCCAGCATTCACAGGGGGTTGTGCTCCCAAACATCCTCCACTCCACCAATCTACAGTAGTACTAATACCATTACCAGATGGTTGCGTGATCGGTGTAATATCCAAATCCATTCCTATAAAATCAAAACATAAGCTAGTACAAAGTAAATCAGTAACTAAACTCCAGTTATCACCAACACTAATTGGGGGGTTACCAATATTATCATAATTAATTCCAAACAACTGACAATTGGCACCAACAGTAGCAGCTGGATAATCCTGAAGTGGAAAAGAAGAAACTAAATCAATTGCAAGTACAATGTCATTACAAACTAAACAATAGCTTTGCTCATGACCTATCGTATTAAAGTTAAATGAAGGGTTTAAAAGTGTATCAATTTCACAGATTGACAATTGATCACAAACAACAATTGGACAACCAGTACCAAAAGCAGGTGTAAAATCAAGACAATAATTTACATTATCATTGCCATAAACTTCAACATTAAACCAAGGTTGTCCAACAGTCAAAAGTGGAAGAACAGCACCAGCCTCAGTATTAATATAATTAACGGCATATAAATTATAAAATCCAGCAGGTATAGATAAAAAATCTGGGGTAGTATTTGTGGCATAAATATTCCCCTGATTATCTACTAAAACATAAGTATGTGTATACAATGCTGGATTAGAAGCATCACCAACTGGCATAGTTGATTGAACAATTCCAGTAATGTTATTAATATAGTCACATTGTGCCTTAAGCGTTATAGAGAAACAGGAAAAAATAGTAAATAATGTCCCCATTCCAAAAGTTTGACAGCACTTTAAAATATAGCTAGTCTTCATTGATTTTGTTTTTAGAAATTGTTAGAACATTAAATTACCAATTGCCTGCATCCGCATTACATGGTGGAGGGTTTACAATTGAACAATTTGTTGTTGCAGAGTTTCCTGCAGCTATATTAAGAGTAATATCCTGAACTATTGATGCATAATTAGTTACTATCAAAATATAAACCTCTCCAACATTAACTCCTGGTATGTTTGCCTGTTCTGTAGGTGAAATGCTGTAACTACAGTCAATAGGTAGTGGCAAAGAACCACAAGCTGCATTAGCAGCTGCATAATTAGGATAAGGGCCCCAAACTGCAAAATCAATATCAGAAACAGCAGACATATCAAAAATAAGAGTGCCTGCTACGGAAATCTCAAAATAATACCAGGATGGATTAGGTTGAGTCAATAAACATCCATAATTATTCCCAGGAGTAGCAACAGAACTAATCCCAGCAGAGTAGCAATATGTACTGTCTGTACAAATTGGTTGGATTTGAGCACATGTCTGACCTCCAATACCTCCTGCACAAGGGCCTGTTGATGTTCCACCACCATCGTATACACAAATATCGAAAGTGCCATTATTATCACCTCCATACTCCCACATACGAATCCAAATTGTTTCACCAGGAATAAGTGTACTTTGATTAATCATTGACATCAAACCATTTGAAGATCCATCATCATCACAATTAATGGCTGTCAATGATCCACATGTACCACGATAAATTTCCATACCTGAATCTGTAATAATACCTGTATTAGAATCAAAAATTAAGTGGCCCGAAGC
>JAKVCV010000001.1:81669-585049 GCA_022448945.1 Saprospiraceae bacterium | reverse complement strand
TAAGTAGAAAAGCTACAAGTTGCTCCAACAGCCAATACCGTTGCACTACAAGGGTCGTCATTCGCAGGAGCTCCTCCTCCTCCTCCGGGGTTTCCATCTACGGCACATATATTAAAGGTACCTGTACCCCCTCCATATTCCCAAATACGAACCCAAATTGTAGTGCCAGGAGTCAATCCCGATCTATCTATCATAGGCATCAAACCATTTGCGGAATCGTCATCATCGCATTCTAATAAAGTAAGTGCTCCACATGTCCCAGTATAAAAAGCCATACCAGCATCAGTAATTGTACCCGTATTTAAATCGACAATTAAGTGGCCCGAAGCAGGCACGGTAACGGTGTACCAAGCATCTTCGTTTGAATATGCGGCACAACCTGGAGCAGGAACACCTGCGCTAGCGGTATATCCAATGTTTGAACCAGCTGAAAAAGAACAAGTTGTATTAACTGTTAATAGAGGAGCACCACATGGGTTATCAGTTTGAGCCCAAGAAATTTTTGTAGCCAAAAATAATGTAAGCAGTATAAGAGTAAAATTTATATTTTTCATGATATTATTATATTCCTATTAGATAATTGAATTAATAGCGTCTCAATCTTTATTACTTTTGATTGTAAGATTCAATATCATCCCAAGTAATGCGATTACCAAAATAAATAATCTTTTTGTCTAAATTATCAATTTGCGCACGAACAGATATTGGACGACTCATATAGTCTAAGTAGGATATAATTTTAATACCACTGCTTTCATTTTCTAACCATTTCAAAACTCGATCCTCATATATTTGCTTAAGCTCTGTATTTACTAAGTTTTCATTTAATTGTTCTTTTTTGAAAGGAACAAAATTGCCTGCAATATTTTTATCCTGGAATGCCATTATATCTGAAACCTTAACCTCATTATTATAGATAATTGTCTTAGCATCAGAACTTAAAACATCTTTTATTGATGGAGACATTGAATGGTATTCTTTTGATGTTACTAGAGTAACATTATCTTTGTTTTCTATCAACCATTTTTTTACAGCTGCTCTATCTGATACTGATTGAGCATTAATATCAAAAAAACAGAAGTTCACAAAAAATAAAAGTAAGAAAAACAAATTAGTGGGTGTAAAACATCTTTTCATATAAAGTTTTTTAGGTATAAAATGAAATTAAATATGTATCTAGCAATAAAGGGCAAAATATTTTATTAGAATTCTACAAACCGAACAATACAAAAATACAACTTAATTTTAAAATTGCCACATAATATTAAAATCTTTATTCTTTAAGTTTATTTAAAAAAAAGAAGTCATAGAAATAAACAATTTTTTATTAAATAGTAAAATCATGCCCAAAAAGGTTTCAAGCACTCAATTAACTGGGAGTAAGAAACAAAATGTTTTTTGTTTTAAATAAAAAAATATCAAGTACTTGAAAGGTATAATTTTATAGATTTATCTCAATAAGTAATTAAACGTGCTTTTCGGAATAACTTATTCTTTTTAATAGTTAATTACTATTATAAATCCTATAATTCCATTAAATTGCATGCTCAATTTTATTAATGAATTAAATAGCTGTATATGCTAAAAATTCATTGAAAAACAAAAACCAATAATTTAAAAATGGAAGCATACATATATGATGCCTTAAGAACACCTAGAGGTCGGGGAAACAAAAAAGGAGCTCTAATTGGTACTACAGCAACACAATTAGCTGTATCAGTTATGAAGGAAATTCAACAAAGACATAACCTCGATACAATACAGGTTGAGGACTTAATTTTAGGTTGTGTAACTCAAATCATGGATCAAGGAGCAAATGTTGCAAAAACAATAGCTCAGCATTCTGGTTATGGCAACCACTTAACTGCTGTAACTTTAAACCGTTTTTGTGGTTCAGGTCTTGAAGCGGTGAATCAGGCGGCAGCCTATATCAAATCTGGATTTAATGATTTGATGATTGCCGGTGGCGTTGAATCGATGTCAAGAATAAAAATGGGTTTAGATGGAGGTGCTATAGCAATGGATCCCATGGTAGCAATCCCTGGACATTTTGTTCCACAAGGTATTTCTGCCGATTTAATTGCTACAAAATACGGCTATTCAAGAAATGATGTTGATTTATTTGCAGCTGAATCTCAAAAACGTGCTGCAAAAGCCATTGAAGAAAATGCATTTTCAAAGTCTATTGTGCCTGTCAAAGATATTAATGGGTTTACAGTTCTAGCTAAAGATGAAAATCCAAGACCTGAAACAACTGTAGAAACCCTTTCTCAATTAAATACTTCATTCGATATGCTTGGAGAAATGGGTGGATTTAATGCTGTTGCTATTGATCGTTATCCAGAAATAGAAAAAATTAACCATGTCCACCATCCTGGTAATTCATCTGCAATTGTAGATGGTAGTGGCCTTGCTTTAATTGGAAACAAATCTGCTGGTGAACGTCTTGGATTGAAACCTAGAGCTATCATACGATCTGTTGCAACCTGTGGTACTGAACCTACAATTATGCTTCTTGGTCCCGCCCCCTCTAGCCGTAAAGCTCTCAAAAAAGCGGGGATGCATAAAAATGACATTGATCTTTATGAAGTCAATGAAGCTTTTGCAGCAGTACCACTTAGATTTATGGATGATCTTGGTATCGATCACTCTATCGTAAATGTAAATGGAGGTGCCATAGCACTTGGACACCCACTAGGTGCTACTGGATGTATGTTAATGGGCACTGTCCTAGACGAATTAGAAAGACGCGATCTTAGTACAGCACTTATTACACTATGTATAGGAGGAGGCATGGGCATCGCTACTATCATTGAAAGAATATAATTATTTATACTCGTCTTTTGTTTTCCAATTCATTATTCAATTAGTTTAACGAGTATTATCTTGTAAAAATCAACAAAAAACATGGAATCTACAATCATAAAAAATGACCTGTTAGAATATATCATTGATAAAGAAGGAATTGCCACTATTACAATAAATATGGTTAAAGAATCAACTAATTTATTTAGTATTGATTTTATAAAATGTTACATAGAAACTGCTAAAAAAGCATTAAAAAACCCTGAAGTAAAGGGGATAATTGTTACTTCTGGGCATAAAGAATTTATGGCTGGTGCTGATCTTAAATTTCTAAGCAACCCTCCTGAGGATAAAAATCAAGTTTTTCAGGGAATGCTTGAAGTTCATAAAGGTTTTCGAGAAATAGAAAAAGGAGGGAAACCTTTTGTAGCAGCAATTAATGGAACTGTCTTAGGAGGTGGTTATGAATTGGTACTCACTTGTCATCACAGAATAGCAATCAATAATGACAAAGCAAAAATAGGGTTGCCTGAAGTTAATCTAGGTTTATTACCAGGAGGAGGAGGCACGCAACGTCTTACCTACCTTATAGGTGTCCCAAAAGCTACAATGTATATTTTGCAAGGTAGACAATTCAGACCTTCAAAAGCACTTGAAGAAGGCTATATTGATCAACTTGTCACAAATAAGGACGAATTGATCCCGGCTGCTAAAAAATGGATTCTAGAGGTTGGCAATTCTATTCAACCATGGGATAATAAAAGCTATAAAATTCCACAAGGTGGTTTAATGTCTAAATCTGGTGCCGAAACTATGATAGGTGGAATTGGCAACTTACGCAAAAAAACACATGGGAATTATCCAAGTGCAAAATACGCAATGGCATGTATACATGATGGTATTGGACTCCCTATTGACAGAGGCTTAGAGGTTGAAGCGCGTTATTTCATAAAGGCATTTTATTCTAAAGAAGCCAGAAATTTAATCCGTACAGGTTTCTTCGCAATAAATGAAGCAAAAAAAGGAAAATTAAAGCCCAGTGGATATGACTTTTATAAAATCAATAAAGTAGGAGTCTTGGGTGCTGGTATGATGGGTGCTGGAATAGCTTATGTTTCAGCAGTTTCAGGGATGGATGTAGTTCTCAAAGATTTATCAATTGAAAATGCAGAAAAAGGAAAAAAATATTCGACAAATCTTTTGCAAAAAAAGGTTTATAAAGCCCGCATGACCAAAGAGGAAATGCAAGTTATATTAGATAAGATCAAGACTACAGATAATGCAGCTGATATTAAGGATTGTGATCTAGTTATAGAAGCAGTGTTTGAAGATCAAAATATAAAAGCTAAAGTTACACGTGAAACTGAAGCTGTTCTAGCAGAAAACAAAATTTATGCTTCAAATACATCTACTATTCCTATAAGTTTATTAGCTAAAGCATCGGATCGTCCTAAAAATTTCATTGGAATGCACTTCTTTTCTCCTGTTGACAAAATGCCTTTAGTGGAATTAATCGTAGGAGAAGAAACTTCAGATTTTGCCATTGCTGCTGCTGTCGATTATGTTACCCAAATTAATAAAATACCTATTGTAGTAAATGATAGCAGAGGTTTTTTTACCTCCAGAGTTTTTGGCACATTTACATGTGAGGGAGCATTAATGCTCAACGAAGGTGTACCTCCAGCCTTGATAGAAAATGTAGCAAAACGTATTGGAATGCCAATTGGTCCATTGGCAATTACGGATGAAATATCCCTTACGCTCCCATTGCATATCATGGAAGCTTCAGATGTAAAATTAGAAGGAGCTACAAAAACACTATACGATATATATAAAAAACTCTCCCACGACCTAGGAAGAGTTGGCAAAAAAACGGGTCGAGGATTTTATGAATATCCTAAAGATGGTAAAAAATATTTGTGGCCTGAATTAGAAAATCATTTTCCTAGTAATCTAAATTATCTCGATGCTGATACCGTAGGTAAGAGAATGTTACATATTATGTCTTTAGAATCTTATAAATGTTTTGAAGAAGGCGTACTGAAAACTACCACTGATGGTGATGTTGGCTCACTTACTGGTTTTGGCTTCCCACCATTTACTGGGGGTGTGTTTTCATACATAGACTATATAGGAGCTGATGTATTTGTAAAAGAATGTGATGATTTTGCCGAAAGATTTGGGACTCGATTCAAAGTGCCAGATTCACTTCGAAAGATGGCGAAAGAAGGAAAAACTTTTTATTAGCCATTAAATTTTCAGCATCTTAAAGAAAAGATTTCTTAGTATCTATCTCTACTTTTATTTTTTTAAATAAAATTATTTCTGCTTCATTAATTTAAGTCTAACTATTTCATAAAATGAGTTACAATACGAATTCTATTATTAAGATTCTCAAGCTTCTTAATATAGACAAGCTTAATGATATGCAGCAAGTCATGCTAAAAACTGCTCATAAAAACAATGATGTAGTTTTATTAGCTCCAACAGGCTCAGGAAAAACCCTAGGGTTTTTATTGCCATTATTACAAAAACTTAAAAAGAAAGAAAAACCATTTATTCAGGCGCTTATTCTAACTCCCTCAAGAGAGCTTGCTATCCAAATAACTAATGTATTTCAAACAATGCAAACAGGCTTTAAGGTTACTTGCTGCTATGGTGGGCATCCTATAAAAATTGAATTACAAACCCTAATAAATCCACCAGCCTTATTAATTGGAACCCCAGGTCGTATTGCTGATCATTTACGTAGAAATAGCTTTAGCACAGAACATATCCACACTTTAATTCTTGACGAATTTGACAAATCTCTGGAATTTGGTTTTGCTAAAGAAATGTCTTTTATAATTTATCAATTAAACAACTTAAATAGTCGGCAATTAACTTCAGCAACATCATCCATAGATATCCCTGAATTCGTAGGTATAACAAAATCTGTTAAAATAGATTTTATTAATCAAAAAAGGACTGAGAAACTTGAAATTAAAGCACTTGTTTTTTCGCAAGAAAAAAAAATAGAAACCCTACTAAAACTAGTATCTTATTGTGGCAAAGATCCAACGCTTATTTTTTGTAATCAAAGGAACACAGTAGAAGAAATTAGTGATATACTATACAGAAAAGGCTTTATAATAGATATTTTTCATGGGGGGCTAGAACAAAAAGAACGTGAAATAGCTCTTATTAAATTCAAAAATGGAAGCATAAATATCCTTATTACAACTGACCTTGCTTCAAGAGGTTTGGATATATCTTCCATCAAAAATATCATTCACTACCAACTTCCACATACAGAAACAGAATTTATTCATAGAAATGGAAGAACTGCAAGAATGAATTCTGATGGGACGGCATATCTTATTCTAGATGAAGACAGACACTGGAGATCGTATATAACTGAAGATATAGAATACATAGAACTCCCAGAAGAAATTAGTCTACCTAAAAAACCAGAATGGGTAACTTTGTATGTAAGTGCAGGCAAAAAAGATAAGATCAATAAATTCGATATTGTAGGCAGTTTTTTTAAGAAAGGTCAACTCAAAAAAGATGAATTAGGATTAGTTGTTGTAAAAGATCATGCTTCTTTTGTTGCAGTAAAAGAAAATAAAGTAGAAGGATTGATTCAATGTTTGAACAAACAACGGATAAAAAAGAAAAAAGTAATCGTAGAAATTGCTCGTTAAGCCAATTGATGCTAAACAAAAGTAAATTAAAACGAATTAGTTATAATATACTATTCATATTCCAACAAAACCTGATTTTTATCTACCGAACTTCCCTTTTCTATTGAAATACTTTTTACAATAGCATCACGTTCAGCTTTAATAATATTTTCCATCTTCATGGCTTCAAGAATTAACACTGAATCTCCTTCAGAAACTTGATCTCCAACTTTAACAATAATATCTAATACTAACCCAGGCATAGGAGCTTTAACATTATTCACCTTTCTTACATTCATATTGGAAAACCCTAATTGTTCTGCCAAAAGATCAAATTTATTTTTTAATTTAACCTGATATGTATTCTGCTGAATTTTAATTTTGAAAGTTTTTTCAATATAATTTGCTTCAAGAACTACTGCTTCATAAGAATGATTATCTAATAGTAAATGAAATCTTCCTTCTTTAATTTCTATTAAATCCCAATTAATTTCTGATGGAATAATTTCCGATTGATATTGGTTGTTAACTATAGACTTATACATGATTATGAATTGGCTAATTTTGAAACAAAGTAAACTTCATAGATGGTATAAACAAGATATATAATAAAAAAAGGTAAGATAAAATACATGTCTTGAGGTTCTTTCATAAAAATATAAACTATAATTATCAAACAACAATAAAGAAATTTTAAAAAAATTGACATTAAAAAAACTTTTCCAAACAGGGTTTTATCCTCACTATCAACAGTCAGCGATTCAAGGGAAAACAAAAGTGAACAAAAAACAATAAAACTAAGCATGCATATCCAAGAGAAAATTTGATGAGCATAAAAAAGTTGATAAGAATTAAGAATTAACAAGACGAGAGCTACAAAACAGGAAACAGTAGTAAGTTGCAAATAAAAAATTTTAGGTGTCATTCTACTTTTTCATTAATTTATATTGGAACATTTTAAAATGTATCATAAAAAAACGATTAAATCTTTCAATTATCGTTATCAGCAATAGCTTTTTTAATAAAATAATAGAGCGCTGCTGCAACACCAAAGAGAGAGAGAATAAGCGTAAAAACAACTTTTGTTTCTAGCCATAAATCTAGTTTGAGCCCTATGAATACAAATATTCCAATGGTAATGCCCATTTGCATTGCCATGCCTGAATATTGTAATCCATTAGCTAACTTTTTGGACTTCTTTGAGGATTGTTCTTTGAGATTCTGCATTCTTAGTACTTTTCATCAAAGGTGCTTTTCCCATAATAGAAGCGCCATTAAAGTTCGCTCCATCTTCAATAATCAATTTATGCGTTATCAGGTCTCCTATTACTGACCCGTTACTCTGAATATGAAGTTTTTCTTTCGCAGTAATATTTCCTTCTACCCTACCCTCAATTAATATTGTTTGACAGACAATGTTACCGATAATCAATGCATTTTTTCCAACAACTACTTTTGCTTCACTATTTAGGGTGCCTTCAAGTTTTCCATCTATTCGAATATCCATTTTGGAAGATATATTACCAGTAATAAAGGTACCTGCAACAAGGCTATTAAGCATCGATGTTGACTCTTGCTTAGTTGATTTATTCATTTTTTTTTCACCAAACATAACAATATATTTACTTTAAAGATTTTTTATTATTAAAATAATCTAGAATTCTAATTATTATTTTTTCCCTTTTCCAATCTTTTTAGGAGAGAGGGTACAATGCATTCGTCTATCTTCTAATTTAGGAGGATATTCAGGAAAACCAAGCCCTTCCAATTCATCAACAAAACGTTTCAAAAGGTCTTTACCTCTACTTTTAAAGACAATTGTTCTACCTTTAAACTGAACATAGGCTTTTACTTTCGCACCTTGTTGAAGAAATTTCTTGGCATGTTTTAGTTTAAAATCAAAATCATGGTCATCAGTATTCGGCCCGAATCTAATTTCTTTAACTACAACTTTTACTTGTTTTGCTTTAAGTTCCTTTTCTTTCTTTTTGTGTTCGTACAAAAACTTTTTATAATCTATTATTTTACAAACAGGTGGTGATGCTTTAGGTGAAATTTCTACCAAATCAAGATCCATTTCATTTGCCAACTCAAGAGCTATTGAAGTTGATATGACGCCAGGCTCCATCTTTTTGCCTGCTACTTCACTTATTTCTTTAAAATTATTACCAACCAGACGTATTTCAGAGACCATTATTAAGGAATTTATTCTATGAAGTGGTTGATTTGACCTTCTCTTAAAATTCCGATTACGTTTATTAAAATTTTGTGCCAATCTAAATTATTTTATTAAAAAATGAGGCTTAAACCTCTATAACTAATTTTCACTAGTATAAAGTTAAAAACTTTAACTAGATACAACAAAAATATTAAAAAAATATCTCTCATTTTTTTTGAAAAAATCAGAGTTATAATCAAAAGATAACTTTTTATGTAATTTAAAGCATTAATATGATTAGTAAATATATAACTCCAAAGTTTAGAAAAGGGTACTAAAAATTGGTGAAATTGTATTTTAAAGTATCATAAATTATTTGGGTTCAAAACCAAGAACTATATTAAAAGAACCATAATCAGTAACTTTGGTACTTCCATTTAAATGAGGTTTATCAAAACCAATACCATAATCAAATCCGAGAGTTCCAAACATAGGCAAAAAGACCCTCACTCCAGCGCCAACACTTCTTTTCAACTGGAATGGATTGTATTCATCAAAGTCGGCCCAAGCATTACCTGCTTCAGCAAAAGCAAGAATCCAAATAGTAGCACTAGGATTAGGAGAAATGAGATAACGCAATTCCATAGTAATCTTATTATAGATTGCTGCCCCCTTTGCATTAGCTGCAGATACATCCGTTACAGGGTCACGGTAACCACGAAGAGAAATAATATCTTTGCCTTGAAGACCTTGAAAATTAGAAATACCATCCCCTCCCAATTCATATCTTTCAAAAGGTGACAAACCAACATTAGGATTATACAATCCAAGAAAACCCATTTTAATTCCTAATTTCACGACAAAATTCTTAACAATTTTACCATACCATTCAGCAAGAAAGTCCCATTTATGATACTCCAACAAGGTAAACTTTTGCGAAGGATCCATTGCTTTATAATCTGCGGCAGTTTTATTATCAAACAAAGAATAGGGCATTGTTAATTTTAAAGTTAAAGAAATATTAGAACCTTTTTGTGGGAAAATTGGATTATCAATTGAGTTTCTAGATAGTGTTTGACTTAGACTCAAATTATGAAAGGAACCTGTTGGAATCTCAAAATCATATCTACGCAACAGGTCCATATTTTGATAATTTAAACTTATCTGATAGACAAAAAAGTCATCAGGAAAACGCAATCTAGTGCCTAGTCCTAAAGATGCTCCAGTAATCTGTAAACGTTGAAAAGCAGAACTTTCCTGGCTAAAACCATTATTGAAATTAGTATAGTAAGCTGATAGTGTAAAAGCATTCGGTTTTTTACCACCTAACCATGGTTCTGTAAAAGAGAAGTTATAAGATTGGTAAAACCGTCCATTTGTTTGTACACGTAATGAAAGGCGTTGACCATCGCCTTGAGGCAAAGGATTCCAAGCTTCAGATTTAAACAAATTTCTCAAAGAAAAATTATTGAATGTTACACCTAAAGTGCCAATTACACCACGACCTACTCCACCCCAGCCAGCAGAAAGTTCTAATTGATCTGAAGGTCGCTCTTCAACAATATACTCAATATCTACTGTTCCTCTTTGAGGGTTAACAGGTGTATTTATTTGTAAATTCTCAGGATTAAAATAATTCAAAGCTGTTAATTCACGTTGAGAACGAATAAGGTCAGATCTACTAAATTTATTTCCAGGGAGCGTTCTTAATTCTCTTCGAATTACATGCTCATGGGTTCTATCATTTCCTTTAATGATTACGTTAGCAATAATAGCAACAGGCCCCTCAGAAATACGTATTTCAAGATCTACAGAATCTCCCCTTATTCCTTTTTCTATTGGATCGGCTCTAAAAAACAAGTATCCGTTATCCATATACAAGGTACTTATATCACGTCCATTTCTATCAAAACTAAGACGCGTATTAATAAGCTCTTCATTATATACATCACCTTTTTTTATGCCCATTATATTATCAAGAACTCTATCAGAATAGGTTGTATTCCCTCTAAATACGATATCACCAAAGCAATAAGTTCTTCCTTCCGAAATATGAATATCTATATGTATTGCTTTTCGGTTTTTTTTCTGTACCACATAAACAGAATCCTTAGTGATAAGAGCATCCCGATTACCTACATTATTATAATAATTTAAAATATTTTGTTTGTCATTCTCATATTCTTGAGTAATGAATTTTGATGGTTTGAAGATAGCCCACAAGTTATTTCGTTTTGTTTCTTTCATTGCACGATACAACTTACCTTTCTTTACCTTTTCATTACCAATAAAATTAATTTTTGCAATTCTAACTTTTTTACCTTTTTTGATATTGAAAGTCCATCTAACAGAATTTTTTAGGATTTTGTCTTCTTCCTCTTTTACATAAATTTCAACATCCAAAAATCCTTTATCTATATAAACTTGTTTAAGTGCCTGAATAGCACGTAATTTCATTGCCTTAGTTGCTGCCCTCCCTTTTTGAAGGTAACGCTTTGTAGCTGCATTAGCATCATCATGCTGACCTTTGGGAATACCGACATAGCCATGACGTGAAAATCTTGGATATTCAGTGACTACAATTTCGAGAAAAACAAGATCTCCAACTATTTTTTGAATATTAATATTAACATCAACAAATAATCCTTGTTTCCATAGTTTTCGAATTGCCTTAGATACTTGTTCACTAGGTATACGGATGGTCTTCCCAACAGTAAGTCCTGAAATTGCAACAATACCATTTGCATCGGTATATTCAGCACCAAGTACCTCAATACCGGCAATTTCATATGTTTGGGGAGAATTATAATCAACCAATGGGACTGGCTCTAAAGAGTCTGTAGTTGTTTCTGTCTCTTGCGACCACGCTGATTGAGTAGTAATAAACAAAAGGGCACAAATAAAAAACCTCTGAATCATAATAAGTTTTATAAAAATAACATTCTAATCGGTTAACTTTTTGATATGCTCTTGAATTCAGACAATATGTATCAAAAAGAAAATCTAACTACTGTTTTATAAGTTCAAACCTATAAACGATAGCGGATGGACAAAAGTAAGTTAATCTAACAGCATAAAGAAAATATTAAGAATTAAAATAAAAAAATTTTACTGTTTTTGTGTTTTACACATACTTCCCTATAATCAGAAAAAAAATGCGCATTATGAACAGTTTGATATAAAGAAACGCTATTTGCAATATCGTAAAAAAGGAATCGTGCCTTAAAAGAAAATGAGTCATCTCTAACACTTTAAAGAAGACTCATTAGTTTATACGGTAAATTATGGCGTTAAAATTCAGAAAAAAGCAGCAACAGTTTTATGTCTAACTTGTTCAACTGTAACACCACGAGGAACAAATACCTTAAATTTGAATTTTTCCTGTATTCTAATTCCTCTTATAACAAGTTCTTTTTGAGCTTTCATCATAGTCAAAATAACCCTTCCATTAGTGTCCTCTTTTATATAAGAAGAATAACGACCAGCTTCAGCAAGTGACTTTAAGGTAGATTGATTAAAATTTAATGCATCAATAGTAGTAACTACTCGAAATATAGATTCATCCCATTCTATAACCTCCAAATGCCCATCAACAGCCAGAGTAATTATCTTACAGCCTGAACATTTATATGATTTTACCATGTTTTTTTGTGCTTGGCTATATACATCTGTTTTAAAAAATACGGTAAATGCTAAAAAGAGTAAAAATCTTTTCATTGTTATAGGTTTTTATCAAAATTGAAAACAGTAAAAAAACTTAAAACTAGAATTTATATGATTATAAAAAATCACTTTTTCTAAAACAAAGGAGGAGTTACACAGAAAAAAACATTTAAAGAATGTTTCGAATATGTAAAATTTATAGTGCTTATGATCTTCGATCTAAACCTGAGGTAATGTGTTCTTTTCTGATAGTCTTATTAATTTAAAAAACGATTTAAAAGAATATTTAGTTGGGTTAATTATTAAATACAGGCTCAATACAAAATTAAAGTCCTATTTTTTATATAAATAGGCTAATAAATCTTTTACATTATGAAGATTTTTAGTGTAGCTTATAATATAAATGAAGACATTATATACATATCTTGTGAAAAATTTCGAGAAAGAACTGACAGGTTATTATAATTTTACGTATTATAAGATGATAATATAAACCATATATTCATTGTATCACATATTAAACTCAACAAATAATTAAGGTATGGGCAAAATAAGTTATCTGTTTCTGTTATCAGTATGTATATTTTTTAACGCATGTCAAAAAGGGCCTTCAGTTGATATTCCTTTTAGGGCATATGTTACAATACCTGCTGGTCTAAATACTGGATTATCTCATCATTTTATTGTGCAAAACATCCCAGGGGTGAACTACGAAAACCTTGAAGATGCACAACCTGCCTATGTTACATTAACAATTGAATATGGAGAAATTAATCTTGATTTTATTCAACAAGGATTTTTCCTTACAAGAGATGGTACACTAACACAAGAAATAGCATATCAGACTAATTTACCAATCACCAACTATAGTTCTATACAATTATACCCTTCAATATTGAATATGAGCGAACATATTAGTCAGGATTTATTTGATATGGAATTAAAATTAATTTTCCGTTCTATTCCTGTAACAGAAACCAAAATCAGAATAGACTTTGGAATACAAGGAGTTTTAGGTGGTTAAAAATTGTAATGTTCAATACTAATGTTTGACCAATGTTTCATCAAAGAAGAGATACATCATGCAACTACCCCAAGCCAAATCATTTGAAGCATTTTTAAGGTTGGAAAAAGGACTTTCCATAGCTTCAGTTGAAGCCTATCTGCAGGACTTAAAGAAGTTGCATCAGTATATGGAAATTCATGAAATAAATAAAAGTTTATCTCAACTTGACCTAAGAGATTTACAATTATTTATTACTTATCTTAATGAGCTTGAATTGAGTATTAATTCCCAGGCAAGGATTATTTCAAGTCTCAAATCTTTTTTCCGATTTTTAACAATCGAAGATATAATTAAAAACGACCCCTCTCTTCTTTTATCAGCACCCAAATCAGCGCGTAGTTTACCAACTGTGTTGACACATCAAGAAATTGAGCAAATTATTGCAGCTATTGATCATTCAAAAAAAGAAGGTATTCGGAATCGAGCTATAATAGAAATCTTATATGCATGTGGTTTAAGGGTTAGTGAGTTAACCAACCTGAAAATATCCAATACCTTTCTGGATGTAGGATATATAAAAGTAATTGGTAAAGGAAACAAAGAAAGGATTATTCCTATTGGCGAAGAGGCTATTAAGCATTTGAAGTTTTATTTACAGGACCGTATGCATTTGACAAATATAAAACCTGAAAGTGAAGATATATTGTTCCTGAACCGAAGAGGTGGTCAACTTACAAGAAACATGATATTTATTATTACAAAAGATTTGTCAAAAAAAGCAGGAATTAAGCGTAAAGTTTCACCTCATACTTTTCGTCACACTTTTGCAACACACTTAATTGAAGGAGGGGCCAATTTACGTATAGTACAGGATCTACTTGGGCATAAATCTATAATTACTACAGAGATTTACACACACTTAGATATGAATTATTTAAAAGAAACCATCAGAATGTTTCATCCAAGAAACAGATAATTTGATCGTTTTAGGCAAGCCCATGAAATACAAAATTTAATTCATTATTCTTTGAATACTATAGTACTAATACTTACGTTTATTTTTTTGTTTACCTTTGATTGCTTTGCTATTTGCCCCTGAAGAACGATTATAAACATCGCTTGACTCCATTGTTTTTATTCTTGCTTTTTCAATTTTTTTGAACTTTTGACTAGTATATTCTTTTTCATATTTTAATATATTTTCAGTATCTCCCAATTTTTCAAGACAGTATAGATAGTGAGCCAAAATATCTCGTTTAGAAAATGATTTGGGTTTGTTTTTAATAATGAGCCAATATATGTGTGCCGCAAAACCATATGCTTCAAGATCAAGAGCTATATCTGCATACTCAAGTATATTTTTCTGAATATTAGATTGATTGTCAAATAAAATGTTTATTTGATGCCGTTTTGACATAAGATAAGCTTCTTTGCTGTTCGTTGAAGGCACATTCATATTAAAAAGTGGATCACACGAATAAACACTTTTTTTACAATCTTTCCACAATTTAATTATACTTTCAGGGTCACCATCACTAAGTGATAATGACTTGGAATAATACAATTCATAATTTATTGCCGCAGAGTTAGGGAATTCATTTAATAGTGATAAATAATGAAGCTCTGCAGCTTTATAATCACCATTTTTTTGTAATTCTTTACCCTTTCTAATTTCTTCTTTGATATCCCCATACAACCATTCCATTCGTGAATTAAACTGATTATAATAATTTATAGCCATTGAATTCTGTTCAGTAAAAGCTTGAGCTATATTTAGATATCTTCTTGCCATATCAAACTCTCCTTTGGCAATTAACATTGATATTTTAGATAGAATAATTATACCATCACCTGATTCAACCTGCATAAAAGCATTCCAATAAGCAGAATTTCTTATAGTCGTCTTTTCTATACTACTTTGAATATAAGAACCGGTTCTCAAGATCTCTCCTACTGCATTAACTCCTTTTAACTTCGTTCGTAATGTATCCTGATAATATAAAAGGATAGGAACAACATCCTGTTTCACCCAAGACTGAAACAGAGCGATCTTTTCTTTCAAATTTGCTGCGTCATATATGAATTTGACCTTTTGTTCCGGCAAATTTATTTTAGGGCGGAAAGTCATATTACGATCCTTGCAGCCGTTACCTACTTTTAATTCTATCAAATAGGAATATTCTGTAATTTTAGACCTTGGGGGTTTGGCTAATGAGCCTATACGACGAAAAAGATTATCGTACTTTTCTTTTTGTAACTGCGGCCTTGAACTAAGCTCTATTTTGGCAGATTTACCTTTAGCCATTGTAATCAAAACTCTTACATCAAGATCAGAATTTTCATTAGCAAAAAAATTTTTCAAGAGAGACAAAATACGTTTATTCCANGGAAANAAATAATTAGTATCTAAGGTAGCAACAACAATTTTTTGATCTGTAAAAGATTTAACTTTTACATCTACTTTTGACTGTGCAAAAACATTTGAAGATAAAGAAGAAACCACAATAAAAAAAAAGAAGAGGACTCGCATAGTAATAGCTAATATTTCCGGGCTTCAAAGAATCAGGACTGTATTGATCACAATTTTTTAATACAAAAGAAATAGAAAATGTAAGTTCGAATTGGAACAAATTATTCAAAATTATCTTCTACTTTCTTTTTTATTGTCGTTTTATCTATAATATAATTTATTTTATCCAAAGTACGAGTATCTTGCTCCATCAGGCGCAATAATTTGTTGTCCAACTTGTCGCTTTTGGTAAAATTGGCAGAAGTTCTGAACTTTTGAGTTGGGTCATCAAGAAAACTAGGATTAGCATAAACAACATTGGGGTTGTTCTGGAAAAGTTCAATTGCTTTAGTAACATCACCACCAATAATATAACCTCGTTCGATAAGAGGCAGATTGGTCATTTTTCTATATAGAATCATATTTAAAGGGGTTCTATCTGCAATATCCAAGGTAACTAAAAAAGCATTTGTATAAGGCACTTTATTTACTCTTAAAACATTTAGATATTCCAATCCTTCCAAAGCCAAAGCTTCCATCAGAAATGCTCTATTATCTGCAAATTCTCCATCACGAAACTGAACCAGTATGGTCGCATTAAAGTTTAATGTTCCTGTTATATAATTAAATCGTTCCCTATTCAAATAGGTATAGGAAACAGAATCTAGTTTGAGGTCAAATTCTTCACGATGATCTTTTTTGAGTCGAAAAGGAAATTTAATCGTCGAAAATCCTAAAGATTCAACACGTAACTCAAAATACCCTTTAGGCAACATCGCTACCCAGGCATCTTCGGTAGCATCGAAAATCATATCAAATGTCTTGTAAAGGTGTTTGCCCCCTACAAAACCGTACATATCCATCTTGACATCAAGAGCAGCCCGTGCTTCCCAATATCCATGAGACCGTTCAATTTTATCATCTGCAGCATCCAAAGCTATAACCACTCTTATAGAGTCTTTTTTGGTTTGTGCATTAAAATCTAAGAAACTAAATAATAAACCAGAAATTAATATCCATCTAAGCATATTGAAATTCTATTATATTTTATTTAAAATAAAGTATTAAAATAAAACAGAAAAATTAATTTGACAAATTAAGCACTTAATTTTTTTGCAGAATAATAGCTTAAATTACAATATTCACCATTCTTTTAGGAACAATAATTACTTTTCGAACTGGTCGTCCATCAATCCATTTCTTGATCTCTTCCAATCCTAAAGCATATTCCTCTATAACTTGTTTAGTAGCGTTGATTTCAAAAGTAGCTATAGCGCGCTTCTTACCATTAATACAAACCGGATAATCAATTGTATCTTCAACTAAATATTTTTCATCATGTTCAGGATAATTAGAGTAATTATGTACTGAACCCATTTCACCCATGTCATGCCAAAGTTGTTCCGTTATAAAAGGAGCAAATGGTGCCATCAAAATAATCAATGGTTTTAAAACGTTAATTTTGGCACATTTGATTTTCTTTAGTTCATTGGTCGCAACCATAAAATGCGCGACACATGTATTAAAAGAAAAGTTCTCAATATCCTGATTTACCTTTTTTATTGCAGTATGCAAGATCTTTAATTCTTCACCCGATGGATTATTATCCGTAAGCAACCATTTTTTGTCCTGATCATAAAAAAGGCTCCAGAATTTCCTAAGAAACTTCGAAACACCTACAATCCCTTTGGTATCCCATGGTTTACTATCCTTTAGGGGGCCTAAAAACATTTCGTACATACGAAAGCAATCAGTACCATATTCTCTGATCACATCATCAGGATTTACAACATTAAAATAACGTTTTGATATTTTACCAATTTCACTTTTTGTTATAAGCTGACCATTTTTATTAGTTATAAAAAGTGCATTATCATAGTCTGGTCTCCATTTTTTAAATTGTTCAATTCCCTCGCTATTTAAATAAGAATTTTCAGTTCCATAGTCAGTAACATAATCAATATGAACTGGTATGTGTGCAAATTCCTCTCCATCATAATTATTTAACTCATCAGCACTTACAAATACGGATTTTCCTCCCTGTTTTTCTTTGAGCAGATATAAAAACTCTATAACACCTTGTAACATACCCTGATTTACCAATTTTTTATAAGGTTCACGAGTAGGAACCATACCAAGATCATACATAAACTTATGCCAGAATCTGGAGTACATAAGATGACCAACTGCATGTTCAGCACCACCAACATAAAGATCCACATCTTTCCAATAATTTACCGATTCTTTACTAAAAGGTTCACTATTGTTATGTGGGTCCATATATCTGAGAAAATACCATGATGAACCTGCAAATCCAGGCATAGTATCTATTTCACGTGTATAAAGACCATCATTACACCAATCCGCTGCCCTTGCTAGAGGAGCTTTACCATCTGAAGTAGGTTTATAATTATTAAGCAGAGGCAACTCTAATGGTAAATCAGTTTCAGCAAATGATACACCATCTTTATCATATTTTATTGGAAAAGGTTCACCCCAATATCTTTGTCTACTGAAATTTGCATCCCGGAGACGATAATTAACCTTCCCTTGTCCTATTTTAAGTGCTTCAATTTTGCTTATCGCCATCTTAATAGCTTCAGTAACAACCATACCATTCAAAAAATCTGAATTAATCATTTCACCTACTTTGTCACTAATCGAAGCACCTTTGTAAGCAGATTGATCTACAACCTGAATAATATCAATACCAAAATGTCTCGCAAAGCGTTCATCTCGTTCATCTCCTCCAGGTACAGCCATTATTGCACCTGTTCCATATCCTATAAGAACATAATCAGCAATCCATACAGGTATTGATTCCCCATTAAAGGGATTTATAGCATATGCTCCCGTAAATGCTCCCGTAACGGATTTAACATCAGCCATACGATCTCTTTCTGAACGTGAACCTGAATAAGCTAAATATGATTCTACATCTTCTTTTTGTTCTGTTGTAGTTATTTGACTTACCAATTCATGTTCAGGAGCAAGAACCATGAATGTAACACCAAAAACCGTATCAGGACGCGTTGTAAAAACCTCAATTACATCTTCATCATCTTTTAATTTAAAAAATATTTTAGCTCCTTCAGACTTACCGATCCAATTTCTTTGTTGCGTTTTTAAAGCTTCAGAAAAATCAACAGAATCCAATCCTTGCAAAAGTCTTTCCGCATAAGCTGTGATTCGCAAAGCCCATTGTCTCATTGGTTTTTTTACAACTGGATATCCACCTCTCTCAGAAAGACCATCTTTTACCTCATCATTAGCAAGTACTGTCCCTAACTCCTCACACCAGTTGACAAAGCCTACTTTTCGGTATGCGAGTCGATAATTCATAAGTATTTCATCTTTCTGGGCAGGAGAAAAATTCATCCATTCATTTGCAGAAAAAACCGTATCCTGTGTATTCGCAGCATGAACATTAATATTCCCCTCATTCTGAAAAACAAGAATCAAATCATCTATAGATTCTGCCTTATTGGTACTATTGTTATAATAATGTCCAAATAACTTAAGAAAAATTGCCTGAGTCCATTTATAATATTTAGGATCAGAAGTATTAACAGTCCTATCCCAGTCAAAGGAAAAACCAAGGTTATCGAGTTGTTTACGATAAAAATTAATATTCTGATTAGTAGAAACTGACGGGTGTACTCCTGTCTGAATGGCATACTGTTCTGCAGGTAAACCAAAAGCATCATAGCCCATTGGATGCAAAACATTATACCCTTGAAGACGTTTATATCTTGCAAAAATATCACTAGCAATATACCCTAAAGGATGCCCGACATGCAATCCAGCTCCCGAGGGATATGGAAACATATCCAAGACATAATACTTAGGCTTTGAACTGTCATTTAAGGTTTTATAGACTTCATTTTCTACCCAATATTTTCTCCAAATCTCCTCTATTTCTCCTGGTTGGTAATCCATTATTTTATTTAGTTAATTTTACATTAATAATTCTTATTGTCAATAAAAATATAATTGTATGAATTCTTGTTAAACAGTTATGAAAACTGTTTAAGCAATTTGTAGTAAAAAATTAAACTACGAATTTAGTTAAAGTTTTTAATTCTGATTACTTAATTTATTATAGTTTTTTTAAAAAAGCTTGTGAAAGACAAAATAATTGGTAATATTGAATTAGACTCATGAAATAAAAACTACTAATTATAAAAAACACAATAGACCAACATCACTTTAATTGTAAAAAAATGGAATATAAAATAGAATGTTTAGCAAGAAGATCATTTAATGCGGAATGCAAAAAAATAAGCAATGATCAAATCTTAACCTTGATAAATTACATGAAAGAAAATGACCTGGACGATCTTGATGAAGCAAGAAGTCACTTAAAAAACATTAACTTAGACTTCAACGAAAACGATTGGAGCTTATCAAAATTCTTTTATTCAGATCGTAACAACGAATGTAATTTTAATGACTACCAAATTCATTTTTGGATTAGTGAATTATATGGTGATGATGATGGAATTGATCCCATTGGAAAACGAGTATTACATTTTGGCATTGATGAAATTAATAGAACTAGTCATCAAATAACGCATGAAATCATTCCTGATGGTTACCCTTCAGATATTCCTGATGGGTCTAAGCAATATCTTTTTGGATTAGATGGTTGTGAAGATAAGATTTTCGCAACCTATATTGAATCTTCAACTAAGCCTACGCTGAATGATTTTTCCTTTACAACTGGTGGGATATTAACTCCTGGTATTGACAACATGACTATATTTGATGTATTTAATTCTGGAGGTGGAATTTATGAATTACCTTATGTTGATGAAATCAAATTCAAAGATGAAGTTTTAGATTTTGATATATACCTAGACAATTTACAAGAAAATCTTTGTATAGTCATGGGTGAACCACATGAACGTCAAAGAAAAGGTCTTACACCTCATATTGTATGTCAAAAATATTCCATATCTGATGAAGATTTTAAGAACTTTTTAGAAAGAATGAAATAGACTGCCATGAAAAAAAGAATTTTATACAGTATACTAATGATATTAATATTATTGCAATTTATCCAAATTGATAAATCACCTATTCCAATAGAATCTTCTGAAACCTTTGCTAATCAGATGAATCCACCTGATGAAATTCTGGCTGCTTTAAAAATTGCTTGTTATGATTGTCATTCAAACGAAACAAAATATCCTTGGTATACGTACGTTGCTCCTGTATCTTTTTGGATTCGTGGTCATATTAAAAATGGAAGAAACGCATTGAATTTTTCCACTTGGAACAATCTCAATGAAAAAGACAAAAAACATGCATTACATGAATGCGGTGAAATGATAGAGGATAATCATATGCCTCCAAAGGGCTATGTAAGAATGCATAAAAAAGCACATTGGAATGAATCTTTAAAAAATACAATTATAAAATGGTTTAATAAAAACAGCTAAAAACAATTCATTGATAAATTCCCCCGAAAAGCAGGAAGAAACAATTTTCAAAATTGCCTTAAGCCTGGTACCTAAAGTAGGTAATAAAACAGCTTTAGAACTGATTAAGTACTATGGAAATGCTTTATCTATTTTTGAACACAGTACATTACAAGAACTTTGTCAATTCTCAACAATAAAACCTTCTTCTGCTAATATAATTCTTAAGAAAAAAACTGTAGCTCGTGCTGAAAAAGAATGGATTTTTACACAAAAATACGCCATTAAGATTCTATCACAAGAAATGTCAGAATACCCTAAGCGTCTCAGGAATTGCTATGATGCCCCTTTCCTACTTTACCATAAAGGAACTAATAATCTGAATGCTTCTAAAATCGTGGCAATTGTCGGAACGCGAAAACCTACAGAAAAAGGAAGGGCCTTTTGCGAACAGCTTGTAAATGACCTGGCATGCTACAATCCGCTTATTGTAAGTGGCCTGGCATATGGAATTGATATCACTGCACATAAAAAATGCATTGATCTGTCAGTCCCAAACATTGGGGTTGTTGCTCATGGTCTGGATAGAATATATCCACAAAAACACAAAAAGACAGCTCAGATGATAGTAGAGAACGGCGGTATATTGACTGAATTCCTTTCTGAAACTGAACCTGTGCCCAGGCATTTTCCAATGCGAAACAGAATTATTGCAGGTATGGCAGATGCGGTAGTAGTTGTAGAAACTGCAACACGAGGTGGTTCAATGATAACAGCACATATTGCAAATGAGTACAACAAAGATGTTTTTGCTGTACCCGGCCGCCTTGATGACAAACTTTCTCAAGGCTGCAACCACCTGATAAAGACGCACAGAGCTTCTTTGCTCGAATCTGCTGACGACATTGCATATATCCTTCGTTGGAAAAAACAAAAGGCAGGGAATCAAAAACAAATATTTACCGAATTAAATGAGCAGGAAAGAAAAATAATTGATTTATTGGTTGGACAAGAAGATGTCCACCTTGACAGTATTATTAACAATACAGGAATTAGCACCAGCCGAATAGCTTCCCTATTGCTTGAATTAGAATTTAAAGGTCTTATCAGAGCTATCCCTGGAAAGCGCTTCAGACTTATTTAACTATATATTGTAGCAACAACTTTTCTGCTACCACCACGATTCCTGAACTCACAAAGATAAATACCCTGCCAGGTTCCAAGATTCAATCGTCCATTAGTAATAGGAATTTGTACTGAAGACCCTACTAAAGTAGATTTAATATGCGCAGGCATATCATCAGGTCCTTCGATTGTATGGACTAAATAGGGTAAATTTTCAGGTACAAGATCGTTGAAAATACTTTCAAAATCAATTCTTACATCAGGATCAGCATTTTCGTTAATGGTAAGTCCTGCTGAAGTGTGCTTAATAAACAAATGAAAAATACCTGTTTGTGGAAATTCAGGAACAGCTCCCAAAATTTCCTGAGTAATCAGGTGGGCTCCCCTTGCTTTTGGGCGTAAATTAAATTCGACTTGTTGAATCATCAGAAAAATTTTTGTTTAAAAATCACAAGAAAAGGTAATTTAAATTAAATTTGCTAAAAAATAAATAATATTAAAATTGTAAACTTCAGATATGAACGAAGTTAATAAAAAAGGTAAACTCAGCGAAGTTGCTAAATTATTCTTCAAACTGGGATGTATTGCTTTTGGTGGACCTGCGGCACATGTAGCCATGATGGAAGATGAAGTAGTTACTAAACGTAAATGGATGAGTCGCCAACATTTTTTAGATCTGATGGGTGCGACAAATCTTATACCCGGTCCTAATTCTACAGAAATGACCATGCATTGCGGACATGAAAGAGCTGGAGTGCCTGGATTGTTTGTAGCTGGAATTTGTTTTATTTTTCCTGCAGTGGTCATTACAGGATTTTTTGCATGGTTGTATGTAAAATACGGTGAATTACCTGCCGTTGAACCTTTGATTTTTGGAATTAAGCCTGCTGTTTTGGCGATAATCGCCTCTGCAATATACAAACTGGGCAAAAAAGCACTAAAAGGCTGGGAGTTGGCTTTTTTAGGCCTGATTGTTTTAATTGTCAGTTTGCTGGGAGTCAATGAAATTCTTGCACTATTATGTGCCGGTCTTTTAGGTAGTTTCTATTTCACTTCAAAAAATAAATTCGCAAATCGCACTAATTCCATATTCCCAATTCTATTTTTACAAACGGGGACCACATTAGTATCAAAAACTACTGCTATGGGCGTTTTTTGGAGCTTCCTGAAAGTGGGTTCTGTACTCTACGGTTCCGGATATGTTTTGTTTGCATATCTCGATGCTGAACTTGTTATGAATAACCTACTTTCACGCCAAGAACTAATAGATGCAATAGCTGCAGGACAATTCACCCCTGGACCTGTTTTATCGACGGCAACTTTTATAGGCTATCAGATGGCTGGCTGGTCAGGTGCAATAGCTGCCTCCTTGGGAATCTTTTTGCCTTCTTTTCTCTTTGTTTGGTTATTGAATCCACTTGTGCCTAAAATGCGTTCATCTAAAGTCCTTAGCTCCTTTCTCGACTCAGTTAATGTGGCTGCTGTGGCTGTAATGGTAAATGTTTTAATCGTAATGAGTTATGAAACACTCTTTCAGGAAAACAGTATGATTCCTGACTGGAAGGCCAGTCTTATAGCAATAATAAGTACTGTTCTTATTTTTGGATTCAAAAAAGTAAATTCAATGTGGATCGTTATAGGCGGTGCATTGCTAGGCTATTTATTTATGTTATTTTAATAAAATGATTTAAATTTTAATAACATAAAAATACAATTGATAACTAATTAACATTTAAAAACCCAGGTAAGGATTCTATAATTTTAAATAATCCAATCCTTTTTCGAGACCTTGCAGATAATCTTGCTTCAATGCTTTAGGCTTCGACGTTAAACGTCCACTTAAGATCTCATCTGGTAAAATAGTATTCACTGCTACACCTTTGGGTGGATTTTTTAATAAGCTAACAACTTTGGTATATATTTCCTTTTCTTTTTTCATCAGTTTATCAAGCACAGGGAAATCACTTTTTAACAAATATCCAGATAATAGCTGATTAAATCTAGATCCTATGTCTTCATTCCTATTAGTTCGAATAACAGTAATCTCTGTCGCCCCGATATCTATAGCATGCTTTACAGGTAATGGGTCAACAAAAAATCCATCTACTAATTCTTGTTTATCGATAATCACTGGACATTTTGAAACGAATGGCAAAGCTGAAGAAGCACGTAAATAATATTTCCATTGTTTTATATCAGGACTAATATATATTGCGTTACCAGTACGAGCATGTGTACAAACAAATTTTACTATTTTGTCTTTGGTTATAGATGCTGCGATATTATTATCAAAAGGAGTAATTTTGTCCCAAACATGTTCAATAAGATCTAACTCCAAATAATAACCACCTTTTACAAATCGACTAACACTAGTTAAATCTCGGTCAGCTAGTAATTCTTCCATTAGCTCCCAACCTCTTTTATATTGTCTTGAAATATAAGAAGACATCACCACCGCACCTCCAGATACACCTATAAAAATATCAAATGGAAAATAATCTGAAGCTATCCACGCATCTAAAACACCAGTTGTAAAGGCTGTTTTAAAACCACCCCCTTCGCAAACCAAAGCTTTCATAATTAAAAATTTAAGTTAAATTTTTACGCCTAATTTTTAATAACCTGAGCTTCTGGGACCTTCTTACCAAATACCATCACAACTGCAATCATCATAAATAGCCCAACAATAAAATTAATAACAAAAGGTATACCGAATGCCGTAGAGACATAAGTCATTAAAAGGCTGATCATACCGACAGTCAAAGCATAAGGAAGTTGTGTTTTGACATGATCAATATGATTGCAGTTGGATGCTAGAGAGCTCAAAATTGTAGTATCAGATATAGGAGAACAATGGTCACCAAGAACTGAAGCAGCTAAAACTACAGCAATCACATTGTACAATAATTCAAGAGAAGTATCTATATCTAAACCTGCATTCTGACTAATGGTCCAACACAAAGGAATAGCTATAGGATATAAAATAGCCATAGTACTCCAACTCGAACCGGTTGAAAAGGCAACCAAAGCAGCCAAAACAAAGACCACAGCTGGTACCATATAAGGACTTAATGTATCTCCAAGAATATTCGTTAGAAATTCAGCAGTACAAAGCTCTTCTGTTGTGGTAGCCAAGGACCAAGCAAGAATTAGAATCAATAATGCAGGCATCATTGTTTTAAATCCCCTGATTACCGTCTCTACAGAATCTGCAAGCCCCATAATACGTTGGCTAACAGTAAGAATTAGTGCAACTACAATTGCAGACATAGATGCCCAAAGTAGTGCGGCATAAGAATCTGAATTGCCAATAAGAATACCCATTTTACGAATAAAACCAGTATCGGCGGAATTATCTAAATGTTGCATATTAATCCATACTTCACCCCAACCACTATGTTTTAGGCGAATACCTGCATCTACCAATTCTTCATAGCAAGCTTGCATGCCAGTATCAATGAGCCCCATTAATGTACCAAAAACTACAGTAAATATTGGCAAAAACCCATTAAGCCAACGATGAGGTGCATTTTCTACTGGTTCTAACTCTTCCATATCATCATCATTAAGTGCTTCTCCTTCGGTATCAAAAACTCTACCAGTAGTTCTGGAACGGTTTTCAGCTTTGAACATAGCACCAAAATCACGACCTGAATAAATGATTATAATTATAAAAACTAGTGTAAAAAAGGAATAAAATGAATAAGGTAAAGAACTCAAGAACATAGAATATGCTGATGGAGGATTTTCTAATCCTGTAAGCATAGGAATGGCATCACCAATATAGCCAAGTTCCGCACCAATCCAAGTAGTAATGAAAGCCACAGCAGATATTGGTGCTGCAGTACTATCAACAATATATGCGAGTTTTTCGCGGGAAATTTTGTATTTATCTGTCAATGGTCGCATCGTGTTTCCCACAATCAAACTATTTGCATAATCATCAAAGAATATGGCTACGCCCATAAGCCAGACAACAAATTGTGTACTCTTAGGGCCTTTTGCTAATGGTTCTAATTTCTTAACAACTCCTGCCATACCTCCATTTCGAGAAATAATAGCTACTACTCCACCAATCATTATAGAAAACACAATAACTGATAAGTGGCTTGGACTATTTAAAGCTCCTATAATATAATGATCAATAACGCTAAAGAAACTCTTCATCAATCCGTATGGACTCATCTGCATTCCTCCAGATACCCATGCTCCAGCCATAATTCCCATAAATAATGCGAGCAATACCTGACGAAAAGCAAGTGCGAGAAATATAGCAGCTAGAGGCGGAATAATTGACCACCATAATGGAATAGGTTGAATCCGAAGCTTACCATTTTTATTTTTTTGAACATGCACAAGTTTAGTATGCTTATTCTCTAAACAAATTATTTCACTTTTATTGACATGAGTTAAGGGATCACATGATGGACATTTTTTAACTTGACATGCCTTGTATTTTGCTCTAACAGAAAGCAATTGACCTTTATAAGAAGCTTCATAATCAAGAATAGTTTTCCCATTCTCAAATAGTGCATAAAGATTATCTTCTCCAATTTCAAAGTTAGAATAGAAGTAATCGGGTATATTAGCCTGCCCATTAATCTGATTTGCAGTAATATGTAATTTACCTTCTTCAAATTCAATTTCAAAAGCACTTATACCCAATGTGTCATGAGGTATATTAATCAGATTTGTCTCCAAAACAGCACTACTATCCAATGTACTTGAAGTATCAGTTTCTAAAAGATTAACACTATCAGATGGAATCTGACCATATGAAAAATTAATGCTCACATATATGAACAAAAGGGAAATTATTCGTCTCATTATATTTATCTATTTTCAATTTGATATTACAAATTCAAATAATTAAGGCAAGGTAATATTTTTTAAAAATACATTATCATAAAACTAGTATTTTGATGTAAAGAAAATAATAATGTTAAAATATTCCTTGTATTAATAATTAAATTACAAAAGAACTAATAATAAATCTATATCATTTTATCCAAGGGATATTTATAGCTTTTTGATATTCAAAATAACCCCTAGCTTTAAGATGAATGTCCTTCTCTACTTCACTAATCTTTAAGACCGGAGAAAGACAGACGTCGATTCCTTTACTCAATTTTAACCAATCAGATAGCGTTTTATTTAAAAATAAATGCTGAACTTCATCGTATGGGAATACATGAATGGATAATTCCCATATATTTTCTCTTTTCCATCCTTTTTGACCAACCATTTCGCAGAAGTTATTCCAAAACTTTGTTTCCAATGCTCCTAAAGCGATCCATTCAGCATCTTTTGTTTTATAAACATTATAATTAACTAAATTACCGTTTAACATCTTTAATTCATGTGGGTTTATACCCCCCCATAATTGAGAAATTGGAATTGTCAATAATGGAGGTAAGCCATCCAAAACCGATACATCTACATATTGACCCTTATTTTGTATTAGAGCGGCCAAACAAGCTGTTATTAGCATATAAGATCCTCCAGAGATATCCGCAATCTGTACACCAGGTATAACTGGTTTTCCATTTTCATCTCTTATCATGTCGAGAATACCAGTTGTGGCCAGATAATTTAGATCATGACCTGCATTCAAGCTATATTCACCTTCTTGTCCATAACCAGATAGTGAAAGATAAATCAAATTCGGATTAATTATTTTCAAGCTATCATAATCCAATCCCCAGGATTTCATCACCTGAGGCCTGAATTGTTCTATAAAAACATCAGCCTGTTTCACTAATTCAACAATATGTTTTCTACCCTCTTCAATTCTATAATCAATAACTAATTCCTCTTTATTATGATTAAGCATATTATACAAAATAGCTTTATCATTAACATAGGGTGGGAACATTCTTGTACCGTCCTGTTTTTGAGGATGTTCTACTTTGATGACCCTCGCTCCCATTTGTGCTAATATATTTGTTGCTAATGGCCCCGGTAACAAAAGGGTAAAATCAAGTATCATTTTTCCAGTCAGTGCTTTTGAAAGCATAATTATAAAATTTAATAAGAAAGATTTTTACATCGAGATTCATAAATAATATACCGATTGCATAATAGAATTTTTTTTTGGGATAGAATATTTTATCCCTCTAAAAATTACTATATTACAGTAAAATATATTTGATTCCTTTCACTAGTGCATTACCATGAAAAAACCATCTGATTCAATATTTAGACTTATCAAGTCTATGACGAGAACAGAAAAAAGGTATTTCAAACGTTTTGCATCCATGCATACTAATAGTGGAGAAAATAAGTACATTCTTATTTTTGATGCTATCAATAAAATGAAGGAATATGATGAAAATGCCCTCATCAAAAAATTCAAAGGTGCTTCCTTCGTTACTAATTTTTCGGAAATTAAAAAATATCTCAATACACAGATTTTAAAATCCCTTAGAAACTATCATGGACAAAGTGATCCATTTATACAACTTCAGGAAATGCTTCTTGAAATAAAACTATTAGCAAGAAAAGGGATTTTTGATGCCTCTTTGGCAGCAATAAAAAGGGCACGTAAACTTGCAATAAAATACGAAGTATTTGATGTATTAATGGAGCTTGATACGCAACAATTAAATTTAGCACTATCAACAAATGATCACAAATACATTGGTGAATATATAGAAACAAAAGCCGCTTCGCAATATGACTCATTATCAAGAATGGAAAACATCATTTATTATCGACAATTCCAAATGAGTTCCTACTTAAGACATGTTTCAAAAGGCTCCTTTCGACAAGATAATGACACACCTTTACCAGAGTTCAGTGATAATCCACTTGATTCTTTCAAAGTTAAATGGATGTATTATCATGCAGAATCATTAAAAGTTCGTAAAGCTGATTATTTACCGGAAATATACAAAAACAGTAAAACCTGCCATGAGCTTTTTGACCTATACCCACAGTTCATTAATGTATATCCACGAAATTATATTATCAGTCTCAATCACTTTGTTTCTGCTCTTCGACTAACCCGTAGACTTGAAGAAGGGTTATCAATTATTGATAAAGGGCTTGAGTTTTGTGAGCTTGCAAAAAATGAACAATTACTCTCAGAGTTCGATATTTTTAGATATCAAAGGGGATTATGGGGAAACAAAATGCTGATTTCTGCAGACAATGGTGAAGAAAAGCAGGCAATTAAGTCATACGAACATTTAAAAAAAATAATCTCTTTAGAAGAAGATACGCTTCATGGGTTTCTATTTGACTTATACAGTCTAATAAAAGTTGAAATACTATTAGGTTGGCATTCAAAGGCACTCGAATCGATATTTGAATTCAACCAATATAAAAAGAAAGGTATAAGAGAAGACCTAGATGTATCTGTCCGTCTTCTTGCCATCCTAATTCATTGGGAATTAAAAAACTACACACTTCTTGAAAACCTTATCATTTCTACTTCGCAATTATTGAGAAAAAAAGAAAGATCATTTGAATTTGAGCTGCTATTGTTGAGTTTTTTCAAAAAGAAAGCATTAGTAATAAAAGATTCAGACAATGAAAAACTAAATTTAGCTTTCAGCATACTTAAAGAAGATACTTTAAATATTTTTATAAATAAGCCTGAAGCAGAAAGCATATTACTCTTTTTTGATTTTTATGCCTGGATCGATTCAAAGATAGAAAATAAAAGTATGCTACAGGTTCTTAAAGAAAGATATGAAAAGGCTCAACAACAATATTAAGTGTAACATATACCAAATCTTCTAAATAATTCACAAAGTATAGCATTCAATTTTAATACAATTATATCCTACAGAATTAACAAATAATGCTAATTTTGTTCTAGATATGAAATTCTTAAAAGAAACACAATACCTACTTCTAAAAGAAGTTCGTTTAGAACTCCGTCAAAAATATGCTATAAGTGGCATTCTTTTGTATGTTATTTCTACCGTCTTCATTGTATATGTTACGCTAGGTCAACAGATTGGAGGAGCTATTTGGGCAGCATTATTTTGGGTTATTGTATTATTTGCATCAGTAAATGCAATTGCTAAAAGTTTTGTTCAGGAAAACCCTAAACGGCAACTATATTACTATACGCTGGTAAATCCTAGTTCTGTGATATTTGCCAAAATAGTGTACAATAGTCTACTGCTACTATCTATAAGCTTTTTAGCTTTTGGATTATTCGCCATAGTTGTTGGTAATCCTGTCCAAGATACAATACTTTTTTGCCATACGCTTATACTTGGAAGTATTGGGTTTTCTATTGCCTTTACTTTTATTTCTGCAATCTCAGCAAAAGCAAATCAAAATGCTACATTAATGGCAATTCTAAGTTTTCCTGTTATTATTCCAATATTAATGACACTGATGAGGCTAACAAAAATCTCTTTGAATTTGATGTCAGATTCTGCTTATTATAAAGACATCTTAATTCTTATTTGTATCGACATAATTTTAAGCTCAATAGCCTTAATCTTATTTCCTTATTTGTGGCGAGATTAATTTTAAAACATCTTTCTTCTCATTATTTCACTCGCTACTACAGTTGCTGCACAAGCAACATTTAAAGATTCTACATTTTTTGCCATGGGGATAGACAAGTGCTTTGAGAGCAAGGTTTCTGTATTATGGGATACGCCAATAGATTCATTACCCATCACAAAAATACTTTTATTGGCAAATTCTTCTTTATAAATATTATATCCTTTTTCACCAGATAATCCATAAATTGTGTACCCTAGGTTCTTAGCAACCATAAGGATAGGGTTTAAAGTATCACATTTAAGAATTGTGCTTTTAAAAACGACACCAGCAGATGCTTTAATTACTAAAGCATTAAGTTTTGCTGATCCTTTTCTTGGTAAAATTATGCCATCAATTCCCAAAGCCGTACAAGTTCTAATAATCATTCCAACATTTGAAGGAGTTGTAATGCCATCTATAGCAATTAATTGTAAGTTTTTATCTTCATTAAGTTCAAAAAATCTATTTGCATCATCCATTTGAGGAGTATGAATATCTGCTGCAACTCCCTGATCTTGTTTTGGGTTTTTAGAAATATGCGCAACTTGATCATGTGTAACACGCTGTACTTCAATCCCTCTGTGCTGACATGCTTCAATTATTTTTTTAATGATATCACCTTTCGCTTTTTTATTTAGAAACAGTTTAGCGACATTCACTTTATTGTCTTCTAAAACCTCTAATACTGGTTTACGACCATATACAGTTAAGAATTGATCTCTCTTATGTTTCATTCTAATAAATAAACTAATTAACAAAAAAAAAGGAGCAACTAATGTCGCTCCTTATTATATTTATTGGTTATACTATTATTTAACCATTACTTTCTTTTTTCTAGTTTCGTATTCTGTCATAATCTTATCAGATGTAGTTTCTGAAGTTATAGAATTAGTATTGTCAAACTTTTTAGTTTCACCTAAAGCCATTTTTCCAATATATCGCTCTCTTTTCACGCTATTAACATTTTTATGGCAAACAATTTGGTATGCTGATGAGCCACCTATTGCAGCTATTCTAGTAGACCATCCGAGAAAGATCTGATACATTCTAAATTGTGACTCACCATATTTAGCAATAACCTTATCTTTATTTGATATCCAGTTATTGTACCAAGCAGCAATAGTTTTACTATAATGGATACCAACATTTTCAACAGTATTGATTTCAAAACCAGCCTTCTCAATTTTCCTAAGGTCCCAACTTACAGGCATACTTGCATCAGCACCTGGGAAAATATATTCGTTCATAAATAATCCCCAAACAATAGTTTCTTGATCAGGTCCACGTAAAAGAGACTTTCTTTCTCTAAGAGCTGCTATTTGTAAATAGAAAATTCCATCATCTTCGAGCAAGTTATAAATTTGTTCCATGAACTTCTGAAAATACTTAATTCCTACATGCTCAGCCATTTCTAAACAAGTAATTTTATCATATTTTTTTTGTGGGATATCACGATAGTCAATCGTTAAGATTCGCGATTGGTCCTCCACTCCATTTTCTTTGATAAGTTTAGTTCCCCACTCTGCTTGTTCAGGAGTTATGGTAACACCTGTTGTGTCCATGTTATAATTTTTCGCGAAATGAGCAACCAATGTTCCCCATCCACATCCAATATCAAGTAGGCTATCTCCTTCTTTCAATTGCATTTTTTGTGCAATTAAATCAAGTTTATTATCCTGTGCTTGTTCTAATGTTTCGTCTCCTGTTTTATAGTAGCCAGAAGTATAAACCATTCTTGGGCCCAAGAACCAATTGAAAATATCATTTTGATCATCGTAGTGACTTTTAATAGTAGCCTCGTCCATTTTTTGTGAATGGCTCATGATCTCAGGTAAAAATTCAGTAATAAAAAACTTGTAATGATGACCTACAAAACCAAAGTTACACAGTTCTTTGATATTGTCGATAAAGTCCATGAATTCACCTTTCATATCAATATCACCATTGAGGTAATCTTGAATCCAGTGACCAGCTTCAACTTTATCGCCTGAATATCTCTTTTTTAACTTAGGATTTTTTACTTCTACGAAATCTGAAATTTTCATTATTAGTGATGATTTTAGTGAAAAATATTTAGGAAATATCATTAAAATCCATAGGATTGTTTGAGTTTCCTTATTAATAGTTTTTATTAATCTTAGATTAAAATCTTTGAAGGCTTATGCATATAAAACTTAAGAAAATTAACCATATTTAATAGCTTTTGTCTTATAACTGTATAGCCCCATCTAATTTTCCACAAATTTAAACCAATAAATCTTATTATTGTAATAATTTTATAATTTATTTGTTCTTATTCACTGATACTTCGATAAATACAACATATATTCAATTAATTTATGTCTATCCTTACAGCACAAAAATGGGGTGAAAAAAGTTATGAATTCTTCTCAAAAAGAGTTGTATACCATAGTTTCATTTGGGCAACATATATGTTGATCCTGTTACTTTTAGATGGAAGTGATGAAGGGTTTGGTCTAATATTACGCAATACCCTGATTCATGTATTTTTTCTAATTTTAATTGTCTATTTCAATTACCTTTACTTGATTCCAAGGTTTCTATCGAAGAAGTATTTTATAATATATCTTTTTTTAATAATATTTACAGCTGTACTAGTTACGCCTATAGAAATAGTCTGTTTATATTGGAATATCTGGGAAAATGGAAATATCAATACACAAATCGAACTTCTAGAAAAGCAATCAGGCCACTTTATTTTTATTTTTTCAACACTTATAATAAGTACGTTATTAAAGATCACTAAAGAATGGTTTTTTCAACAAGCTATACAGAAAGACCTTGAAAACAAAAATTTGCAATCTGAACTTAGTTTTCTTAAATCACAAATCAACCCACATTTTCTTTTTAATACGCTAAATAACATTTATGCACTTAGTTTAAAAAAATCAGATAAAGCACCTGAAATCGTTTTAAGATTATCAGAGATGATGCGCTATATGCTGTATAAAAGTAATGAAAAAAAAGTACCTTTAGAGCAAGAAATTCAATATATACAAAACTATCTTGCCCTTGAAAAAACCCGTTATGGGAACAAGGCAAAAATAGAATTTGAATGTACAGGTGATTCGCCTAAAAATTACAATATAGTGCCTTTGCTATTTATCACATTTTTAGAAAACAGCTTTAAACATGGTCTCAGCCAAAGCATTACAGAAGGATTTGTTATATGTAAATTGCATATTGAAAAAAACAGGATTAATTTCCAATTAGAAAACAGTAAAACAACAGAAAAAGACGATAGATACTTTCAAGGAGGTATTGGTTTAAAAAATGTTAAACGTAGATTAGAACTACTTTACAATAGTAAATTCAAATTGCATATACAGGAAACAAAAGATATATATACCGTAAATTTAAAAATTGATTTAGATAGGACATAATGTAAATTTAAAAATTCTACAAAAAATAAATGATGGATGTTATAATTGTTGATGATGAACCTTTAGCGCAAGAAGTCCTGGAAACTTATATAAATAAATTTCCTACGCTTAACCTTATTGCTAAATGCAGTAATGCCATTGAAGCATTTGAAGTACTTGATAATAATAATATTGATTTAATATTTTTAGACATACAAATGCCTCAGATATCAGGTATTGATTTTTTAAAAACTCTAGCCAACCCACCACATGTTATATTTACAACGGCATTTTCTGAATATGCTATTGAAGGGTTTGAACTAAATGTAGTAGATTATCTTTTAAAACCAATATCACTCGAACGCTTTGCCAAAGCAGTAAATAAAGCAACTAAACTAATCCAGGAAAAGACATCAAATATCGGAAAAACAGCAGAAAGTTCTGCTGATTATATATTTGTAAAAGCGGATAAAAAGCTTATCAAATTACATTTTAATGATATTTTCTATATTGAAGGTCTAAAGGATTATGTTATATTACATACACCGCAAAAAAGAATAGTCACCTTACAAACCATGAAAAGCCTAGAAACAAAATTACCTGCTAATATCTTTATGCGTATTCATCGTTCTTATATAGTAAATCTGGGAAACATTTCTGTAGTGGAAGGCAATACGGTTCAAATAAACAGTAAGATAATACCTATTGGTAAAAACTACAAGGATGTACTTTTATCCCTTATTAATAAGAATAGGTTATAGCCATTAAAAAATTAATTGAGATATTTATTAATAAAAAACAAACCTTCAATTGATTTATCTTTTTAATTTTCTGGATAATTACTATCTACCCACTGTTGGAGTATATCTCTATCTGCCTGAGACAAAGACCCATTTGGAGGCATATTTTGTTTGACCAAAACCCTATCGTAAAAACTATTGGTATTTTTTGTCAAAGCATTGTTTAAGCCTGTAGATCCCGACATAGTAGCATAGGTTGAAAAATCAATATTTTGCCTCACAGTGATAGGGTCATGACACCCGCTTACAGCACAACTTGTAGAAATTATATGTTTTACATCCTGATAAGTAGTAATGGGGCCTTTTTCACAAGAAGAGAATCCTAAAGCAAAAAATAATATTAAAAAAGTACCTATACAAAGTCTCTTTCTCATTTTATAAGTGTTTTGTTTAATTAAATTTTTACTTCATAGTCATAGTCGAAAAAATATTTTTCTTCGAGACTTGCTATGAGAAATCCTGCATTCTGCTTCTTGCATTCTTCATTGATTAAGTTACAACATTTTTTCACATTTAGAGTGTCTAAATGTGAAAAAGGTTCATCCATTATTAAAAATTTAAAAGGTTGACATAATGAACGAATAATTGCAATTCGTTGGCGTTGCCCATAAGACATTTCTCCACATTTTTTTTCCATAAGACTATCAACACCTAATGCTTTTGCCATTTCAAAAATCTCTTTTTTACTCTTATAATTAGTTAAATTATTTTTTAGCAATAGATTCTCGTTTGCTGTAAGTCTTACAAATAGACGTAAATCCTGAAAAACAACAGCCAATTCAGACTGACGAATTTGTGCCCATTGCAGAAATGTTAGGTCTGTCAAATTAGATTTCGCTTCATTAATCGATATTTGCACTTTACCAGAATAATCCTTTCTTAAACCATATAGAATGTGCTGTAATGTTGTTTTACCTTTACCTGAAGCTGCTTCAACAAAATATTTTTTCTTTGAGCTGAATGTATAATTAGTTCCCCAGATCTGGGAAAATTCGACTTGATCATACAAAGGTATGGGAATTAAATTATCTAAATAAAACATTTTAACAATTGATAATATAAGTATAAACAAATTTCAAAGAAAAAATATCATATAAAAGTGGACGATTACAAATATAATAATATAATCCTTTATAAATATTGAACTACTTTAAAAACAAAAAAGCTAAGTATAATACAATTTTACTTAGCTTTTTTAAATTTAAATATGAGATTATATAATAATTAACCCTCAAATAGTTCTTTGAGTTTTGCCTCTAATGCAGCACCTCTAAGTTTTTTTGCTATAATAACACCCTCTCTATNTACCAATACAGTATAAGGAATACCTCTAACACCATATGGTTTAGCAAGAGCAGAGCTCCAACCTTTAAGATCACTAATATGATGCCAGGTCAATTTATCTTTAGCAATAGCAGCTTTCCATTTATCTTTATTGTTATCTAAAGATACACCAAGTATATCAAATCCTTTTTCTTTATACTTATTATACATTCTAACCACATTTGGATTCTCTTTCCGACAGGGACCACACCAACTAGCCCAAAAATCAATAAGTACATATTTCCCTCTTAAACTGGATAAATCCATAATTTTGCCATCAGGTGTATTGCCTTTAAGATTAAAAGCGACATCTCCTACTAATGCAGCCCCTCTTAGTTGAAGCACTTTGTCAGAAACAAATTTATCGAGCATTGTATAATCCCCTTTAAAAGAATCAAGATATATTTTGGCATACTTCATAAAAGCAGGATTATTTTTCCCCATTACACCAAACATTACAGCAACTAGTGTAGGTTTATAATTAGGGTTTGAATAAGATACTTTTGTAAATAGTGTATCTAATGCTTTTTGCTGCATTTCAGTTTTTAAACCAACATTGGTTAAAGCTGTTGCATAGTTTTTGACATTTTCATAATAAAATGGTAATCTAGCATAAGTACTATCTAAAAAATCAACATGCTGAAAATAAGTTTCAGCAAAATATGATCCCTCAGTTTGTCCTGAAATACCATTATTTTGGTAACTCTGAAAAGTATTAAAAGCCATAATACGTGCCAGTTCTGAATTTGCATTTCTAAGAGAATCCAACAATTTTATCTTAGCTTTATCCTGGAGAGCCATCTGATCCTTAACTTTTTGCTGTTCCTCCTTGTTGTTTTTATACTTATTATAATCTGTCAACAAAGTCATAAAATCCTGATTTTGTTTTCGAATCAGCTTCAATAATTTATCATAAGCCTTATTAAGGTCACTAACAGATGGTTTAAGCTCTAAGGTGTTATTAGTTTCCCCTTCAAATACTACACGCTTTTCAGTACCCAGCAAAATAGGTTTTAAATCACTAAGACTAGTACCCAAGTAATACATTCCCTTAGGTAACTTTTCAAATTCAAATTTACAAACAAAACCAGTTTCAGTTTTAGTAGTAGATTTTTTCAACAATTCTTCAGCCTGTATTGCATTCCATACATATAGACGTAAAGTATCTGGAGTATTAAGCGTATCTGAAACTTGAACCTCCAAAGCAATGGACTTAATTAAATTATTAGTTGTAGTTTTTGAATTATTACAAGCCCAGAATAAAAAGCTAATTAAAATTAAAATTATACTAAAACGAGTCATTTGATTTACTGTTTTTAACAAAAAAAGAGATTTAGAGAACAATTGAAATTTATTCAGAAAGTCAAAGGTACACTTTTGGATTAATTAAATTAAATTAGAAATCTATAATTTACTATCCTTCTCAGACAAAAATATTAATAATCCTTTTATTAGCATAATCATAGAAATAAAGATAAAATTTGTAATAAGAATAACTAAAAATATATTTCGGTATGGTGTAGCTTCAAAAATTGTCATACCGGAAAGAAGGGTAGATAAAAGAACTAAACTTATTAGCAAGGCAACAAAAGAATAAACGGAATGTATTAGATAGGACTTATAGTTTATTGTATAAATACTAAGTCCATTATTAATTACTGAAAATAACAACAACATTGAAGCAGCAATTGACCAAATCGTAATTAAATCGCTAGCAATAAATGATGCCCCAAAAATTCCTGCTATAGAAATAACAAAAAATAAAGCAAACTGCTTAATTGGAGCCATAATATTTTCTTTCTCAAACTTAGACATCTTGATTTTTTAAAACAAATTAAAAAGTATATACTAAAATTATAACATTTCATGCGAAAATTCAATCAATTAAATTACAGTACCCTGACAGCTTGAACCTGCTCCTGCTGTACAACCAAAACAATGTTGGCCCAATATAATATTTCTGGCAAGTAGTTCTTTAACATTAAAATCTCGAATATGTTGAGGTACAGACTTTTCTACTTGAAGTCCTAACATTTGATTAAAATCACAATCAAATAAAAACCCATCCCATGAAACAGAAAGTGTATTTCTACACATAACACCGTCTGCAGCAACCGGGTTGAATGCATCAAGTAGCAGCTGCATATAATGGTCTAATTTATCTTCTTTTAAAAGAAAATCAAGAAAACGACTTATTGGTAAATTTGTAATTGTATATAGTTTATTGAATTCCAGATCAAAATCATTTTTCAAATTGCGTTTATAATCAATCTCTAATTTAAATTGATCTCCAGGTAAAAATGCCCCCCCTGGATTGTATACCAAATGCAAATTCAAACCTGTATCTTTTTTACCATATCCTAATTCATTGAGTATCTTTAAAACTTGAACAGACCTTACAAATGCTTTATCTCCACGCTGTTTGTCTGTGTTTTTAGCAGTGTAACAAGGTAAAGATGCAATTAATGTGAGTTTATTTTCTTTAAAAAACTCAGGATAAGTTTTGTATTCAGAGTTTGAAGCAAGAATAGTTAGGTTGGTCCGTACAATAATTTCAATTTCTTTATTTATTTCCCTGATCTGATTAACAAACCACTTGAAATGGGGATTCATTTCTGGTGCACCCCCTGTAATATCAATTGTTTTGGCACCAACTTTTTTGATTGCTTCCAAACAATGGTTCATTGTTTCCTTCGTCATTACTTCAGTCCGGGTTGGCCCTGCATCTACATGGCAATGTTCACAGGTCATATTGCACAAGTACCCAACATTAACCTGAAAAATATCAATACCAATTGGTTTAAATGGCATTAAATTAATATCTCTGAGTTTATCTTCAAATCTTGAAATATTGGATGTTGTAGTTTCTAAAATAGCTAACTGAATATTTGATTTTGCCAATTTACTACCTCTTCTTTTAAGCGATTGTAATTTCATTAAACCTATGAATTATCATTTAATTTTAAATAAATGGTATCGTATTGTATTTTATGACTACAAAATAGCACTTTAAAATATGAATACAAAGGAAACATCAATTGGTGTGATTTTATTATAAAATATTGACTCATATATATTTGTTATACAATGTCAATTTTAGGTTACTATTGCTAATCATATATAAATACATTAAATAATTGAAGCCCATTTGACATCAATAGCCAAAGGTAAGTCTAGTGGCGCCAGACCAACTAATAATCCTCTGGCACCTGCATTAATATAGATTAAGCTTATAGTTTTTGCTTCCTCAGAAATATATACCTCATAATTTTTTTTCATACCAATAGGAGAACATCCTCCACGAATATAACCTGTATATTTTTGCAACTCCTTAACAGCCAAAAGCGTGACTTTTTTATTGCCACTTACAGCTGCAAATTTCTTAAGATCCAAAGATTTGTCTCCAGCAACAAGCGCAACAACTACACCTGTCTTATCACCCTTTAAAACTAATGTTTTGTAAACTTGATGAAGTTGTAGATTATTATCATCTGCAATTTTACTGAGACTAAGGTTGTCAGGCAGGTAAGTATATTCTAAAAGTTTAAATTCAATTTTTTTTTGTGTCAGTAATCTTATTGCATTAGTTTTTTTCATTAATTCATTTTTTTATTAAAAAAAATTGTGTATTTTTACCCAGCCTACTGCTAAGAAATAGAAACACAACCACACACAATTTTATTAAAGTTAAATCTTAATATTATAATAAATATATAGATGTTAACCTAGACTTTGTAAGGAATATGTTACAAATCAAATTTTATTTGTGCTTTTTGTTCTCTTGTTTATTCTGCTCAATTTTATTTGGACAGAAAAAGATGTGTATAACTGGTGATTGCAGAAATGGTTACGGTCATTTTGAATGGCCAGAAGGTGATAAATATATTGGCAATTTTTCACAAGGGAAAATGGATGGCTATGGCGTGTTTTACTGGTCAAGTAATAATAAATATATTGGCTATTGGAAAAATGGCAAAATGCATGGTGAGGGAATGTTGTTTTATGATGAAGGCATTATAAAAAAAGGAATCTGGGACAACAATAAGTTTGTCAAGTTATTACGAGAGGATTTTGTATTGTCAAAAAAAAATATTCAACACGGAAACAATGAATTAAAAAAAATAATTCGTGATAGACCAGAAATGAAATCCATTGTTAATAGTGGTGATATAATATGGCAATGGGTTGCCAATAAATTTGCAGGTGAAGATATCCAATCTCTAATATACTGGCAGAAAAAAGCCACTAAAAATTTTCGCATACCTGATTCGGTAAATGCTGTCCATGCATACCCTACTCAAAAATCCGAAGGTAGAATATGGATAGAAAACAATAATAATGCTGAAAAAATGTGGTCAGGACTGATCTACGAGTTACACAACATAAAAAATGGTGAAGATTTTCAGGAAATTGAGAAAGATGCAATAAACTGGCGTTGCGAAGAAGAAGAATACATCATGAGATATGCGCAATTGGAATATAAGGCCGCTAAAGAAATGAAAAAATTCTACAACAGCATCTGGCTCCCTTTCTGTAAATCAAAAAACATTAAACCCAATCCTCAATTGTGGTTTTACTATCTCCCTGATACATTCGAAAAGTGGATTAAAACATTCACAGATAAAAAAGGATATCCCTGGAACCCCTATGCGTCTTACTATGAAAGAATAGTTCAGGGTGTAGTAAATCAATATTGAAATTCTCAATTATTTACGCTCTTACACTTGTTAATTTACCACTAAATTTTTACTTGTATTCCTTCTTCTGCTATTTTATATCCATTTTCCAACACTTCTTTTTTAGCTGAACTTTTAGTTTGTAATATTGGATTGGTATGGTTGAAATGAATAAAATGAATCTTTGCTTTTTCAACTGCAGGCAAATCTTCAAATAACTTCATGCTTTCCTCAACAAAAGGATGTGGAATTTCTGACATATCTCTGTTTCCAACTTCACCATTCTTAAAAAAAGTTGCATCCAAAAAAGCAATGTCTACCTTTTGAATCTCCGCCTTTATATTATTTTCCCATAGATTCCATTTGTCAATATCTGGAATAAAAAGCACCTTTTGCTTAGTACCTTCTATCCTATAGCCTACAGTTTCTGTATATTCACCACGATGCGGAACCAAAAAGGGAGTAACACTGATATCTGAAGTCAGTTGTATCACTGAATCTGCTTTTAACAACTGTAAATCAATATTATTGAGTGCTACCAGCTGGCTCCAAGGACCACTTGATTCAAGATAGTTCTTCATCTTAGGCATAGCAAATACTGGCACCTCATCCGCTCCCATTGCCTCACGCCCTAGATGCATTAAACCTACATAATGGCCTATGTGACCATGTGTAAGAAAAATACCATCAGGAAGTCTAAATGCTTGGGGATCCAAAAGATCCGACAAGGTTTTACATTGATATTTAAAATCAGGAGATGCCTCAAAAATCCAGGCTTGATCTGTCACAGGATCAACCAATCCGAGGGAGGTAATACTTTTTTTCTTTGCTTCAGGATTCCAATGCTCACGACAACAAGCCTTCATACATCCTATTTGAGGATATCCAGCATCCTGTACATTCCCAAGTACTACAACATAAGGACCTGCTTGAGATTGAACTTTCGTATTAGATGACTGATCAGAACTTTTCTCAGAATTCGTGCAGGAAAATAAAAATAATATTATGTATACGAATAGAGAATATTTCATATGAAGCGGATAAAACTTGAATAAAATTAAAAATACACTAATTTAGTAGTAATACAAATAACTACTCATTGTAAAGTGAAATGATTAATAATTATTTTAAATTATAATATAACTTTACAAACAGATTAAGCTTAACAAAAAATAATAAAACCAAAGGATGGACACTCAAAAATCATATCGCCAGATGGCAGATCCAGTTGCTGATGCCTTTGTTCTTAAAATATACAGCGAATTAAACAAAAAAGAAATTGGCAAGCTATATAAAAACCTGCTTACGGATATGAGTGAGGTGAACTATAATAATCTCCCACCATTGTTTCAGAGCTATTTTGAGAACAATCAGGATATTCCCGAATGGGCAGATGATAAAAAAATAAAAATTGCTGAAGATCTTTTTTTGAAAATTGGCGCAGAGTATTCAACCTGCCTGATATTAAGGGCTCTCCCAATTGGATATACTTCTTCTAATGTAGTAAAATTACTGTCAACAACAGGTTATCTGGCATCAGATCAAAAAACCGGTACAGCTAAAAGGTTGCTTGAAACCTCACAGTTCCTATTCAATATGATGCGAAGAAATAGTATTCAAAAAGAATCAGTAGGAATGAAACATATATTAAAAGTTAGATTCATTCATGCTATGGTCAGATATCATATGAGAAAACATAAATGGGATGCAGCGCAATATGGCGTCCCGATAAATCAGGAAGATATGTCTCTGACTATTCAGACTTTCAGTGTAGGAGCAATATTAGGATTAGATAGATTAGACATAAATTTATCAAAAAAAGAAAAAGATGCATTGGTGCACTACTGGTCAATAGTCGGCGCAATTATAGGTGTAGAAGATGCTATTAATCCAAAAGATTATGAATCAGGAAAGAAATATTATGAGAAAATCTTGTTCCTGCAAGCGCATAAATGCAAAGAAGGAGAACAACTATTGCGTGCATTATCCAATTTTATTAACGGCACATTGAATACAAAATGGATGCCTAATATATCAGACTATATGATCAGATACTTAATTGGAAGTGATTATTACAGTGATATAATAGGCTTATATAAACCTAATGGTATCCTTAAAAAAGCAGTCTTTAATAACGCAATCCGAATTGTTAAAAGTTTGAATAAAAGAAGAGAAAACCCCTATATAAACAAATTAATAAAACCAGCCAATAAATTTTTCGCCGAAAGTATTCTGTCTTATTTTGACAGTGAATTTGATTTAAAATTAAATATACCTGAAGAATTAAGAATAAGCTGGGGAATAAAATAAATCTGCAACCAATATTATAAATGTACCTCCTTGACACAAATATACCCATCTTACCCATTTTTTTAGCTATAAAAACAACTGTTTAAACAAAAATGAGAACAAGCTGAATTAATTTTTTAAATTAGTGCACGAAAAATTTAATTCATTTTAATGAGCACAAATCCAATGAAAAAGCTACTACTGATTCTGACTATTTTAAGCCTGACGTTCTACAGTTATTCACAAGACAAAAAAGAAAAAGAAAAAACAAATCAAGCTAAGGGAATAAATACCAGTGCATTAAAATTTCGCTGTGTAGGCCCTGCCTTTACATCTGGAAGAATTTCAGATATCGTTGTAAATCCCAAAAAGACTTCTGAATACTATGTTGCTGTTGCTTCCGGTAATGTATGGAAAACAACTAATGCCGGAACTACTTATGAACCTATTTTTGAAAACCATGGTTCCTATTCAATTGGCTGTATCACTCTTGCTCCAAGTAACGAACACATTGTATGGGTAGGCACGGGAGAGAACAACAACCAACGTAGCGTAGCTTATGGAGATGGTGTATATAAATCCGAAGATGGTGGGAAAAGTTTCAAGAATATGGGACTAAAAAACAGCGAACATATTGGAATGATAAAAGTCCATCCCACAAAACCTGAGATTGTATATGTAGCAGCTTATGGCCCATTATGGAGTGAAGGTGGTGATCGTGGTCTGTACAAAACAAAGGACGGCGGTAAAACATGGAAATGTATTTTGGAAATCGACAAACACACTGGTGTAAGTGAAATACATATGGATCCAAGAGATCCTAAAGTGCTATATGCTGTTTCTCATCAACGTAGGCGACATGTATTTACTTATCTGGGAGGAGGTCCAGGATCAGGTATCCATAAATCAGAAGATGGTGGGAAAACATGGAAAAAACTAACTGGAGGGTTACCTTCCGGAGATTATCTCGGCAGAATCGGATTGGCAATTTCTCCAGCCAACCCTGATTATGTCTATGCTATCGTTGAGGCCTCAAGAGATAAACAAGGAACCTATCGCTCTACTGACCGTGGAGCAAGCTGGACGAAAATGGGCAGTTATTCAACTTCCGGAAATTACTATCAAGAGATCTATTGTGATCTCTATGACAAAGACAAGGTGTTTTCTATGAATACCTGGTTCCATCACTCCGAGGATGGTGGTAAAACGTTCAAAAGAACAGGAGAGAAAAGCAAACACGTAGATAACCACTGTATGTGGATAGACCCACTTGATACCGATCACTGGATAGTAGGTTGTGATGGTGGAATTTACGAAACCTGGAATCATGCAAAGGACTGGCAATTTAAAGCCAACCTGCCACTAACTCAATTCTACAAAGTTGCGGTGGATAATGCAAAACCATTTTACAATATATATGGAGGAACACAGGATAATAACTCGATGGGTGGCCCTAGTAGGACTACCAATTCAGCAGGTATTGTGAATTCTGATTGGTATATTACAAATGGCGGTGATGGATTTGAATCTCAAATAGATCCAACCGATCCCAATATTGTATACGCCCAGGCACAATATGGGTGGATCGTCCGATATGATAAAAAGAGCGGTGAAAAAGTAGGAATAAAACCAAAACCAGCTAAAGATGAAGCTGCTTATCGATGGAATTGGGATGCGCCGCTACTCATAAGCCCCCATAATCATAAAAGACTATATTTCTGCGCCAATAAAGTATTCAGAAGTGAAAACAGAGGAGATGAATGGACTGCAATTTCTGAAGATTTGACGCAACAACTTGATCGCAACAAAATGACTGTGATGGAAAGGGTCTGGTCTGCAGATGCTGTAATGAAAAACAAAAGCACATCAATCTATGGCAACATTGTAGCTTTTGACGAATCTCCTTTACAGGAAAATCTCCTTTATGCTGGTACAGATGATGGCCTGATACAGGTTTCGGAAGATGCTAAAAGTTGGAAAAAGATGAATCAGGTAGATGGGGTACCTCAAAACACATACGTAAATGCACTGGTCACTTCCCAACATGATGTAAATACAGTTTATGCAGTTTTTAATAACCATAAACAAGGTGATTTTAAACCCTATATTTACAAAAGCAGTAATAAAGGAAAAAGCTGGGAACCTGTTCATGGAGACTTACCTGAAAGAGGAAACGTCTATGATATTGCTGAAGATCATATAGATAAGGACCTGTTATTTGCAGGAACTGAATTTGGAATTTTTTATAGCAACAATGGTGGTGCAAACTGGCATCAACTTAAATCCGGAATTCCCACCATCGCCATTCGTGATGTTGAAATCCAGAAAAGTGAAAACGACCTGGTCCTTGCTTCTTTTGGACGCGGATTTTATGTTTTAGATGACTATACTCCACTTCGCAATTACAAAAAAGAGGATAAAGAGAAAACAGCTGTGCTCTACCCTATTAAGGATTCCTGGATATTTATCGAAAGAAATCCATTAGGCCTGACTGGCAAATCGTCACAAGGAGAATCTTATTATACTGCTCCCAATCCACCGGTAGGTGCTGTATTTACCTATCTGTTCAATGATACAACCATGATAACTAGCAAAGAAGCCAGGTATAAAAAGGAAAAACAATTGATCAAGGATAAAAAAGACATTCCATATCCAACAAAAGATGCTTTACATCAAGAAGACTGGGAGAAAAAACCCTATGCAATTATGACCATCTTTGACAGTAATAATGAAGTAGTACGAAGAATAAAGACCTCACCAAAAAAGGGTTTGAATCGCCTTGTTTGGAACTTTCGCTACGAATCGCTCATTCCTGTAAAACTTAAAGAATCAAAACCCGGAAGATATGGATCTGCTCCAAGTGGTGCACTGGCTGCCCCTGGCAATTATTTTGCACAACTTACAAAAGTTCATAATGATAAAGTAACTGTTATTACTGAAAAGATACCATTTACGATAAAATCCCTAAACAACGCAACGCTGGGTGCTGAAGACAAAAAAGCATTAACTGCTTTTGAAGAAAAATTGACAAAAATGCGTAGAGCTGGACGTGCTGCAGGATCTGTTTTCCAATCAATGAATAATAGATTAGCACACCTTCAGAAAGGCATAATACTTACACCCAATGCAGATCTTAAATTATTGGAAACTGCTGAAAAATTGCGTATTGAATTAAAAGTTATGGGAATTGAACTCTATGGTGATGGGAGTTTGCGTAAAAGAGAATTTGAAACTGAGCCTGGTTTGATGGAACGTATGGAAAGTCCAATATGGAATATGTGGAATGCAACTTCAGCTCCATCCAAAACTGCCCAAAACAATTACCTTGAAGTTGGAAAAATGTTCGAAGAAACACTAGAGCGACTTACAGTATTAAAAAATGAAATTAATCAGTTAGAACTACAGATAAATGAATTGGGTGGCCCATATACACCGGGCAGAATCCACATTCCTGATTGGAAATTGGAGTAATTAAAAGAATAGGTCGCAAAAACTAATAAATTGCTATGGTAGGACAAATAATATTCATGCTATTTATGCTAAACCTAAGTCTATTTGTTGTGGGTTTTGTTTTTATTTTTGAGCATTATAGTAAAAAAAGAAATCCAAATAAATATACTAATGTAAAAAAACACGCTCCTGGTGGATGTGGTGGATGTCTAATTTTTTTTATTTTAATAACTATAGCTATTGACCTATGGGCATTGTATGAACTATTCTCTTGATGATATCTAATTAAAAGATAAACAAACAATTATGAAAAAGGAGTTTTTAGAATACTATAAAAATAACCATAATAAAGAATTTAATGATGATGACAGTTTAACTATTGAATTCTTTATTGAGGAAAATACTTTCAATGATTTAACAGTTGAATATTTTAAAAAATCTACATTTCAGAGAAATCCTTTGGGTAAACCCATTAATGGATTGTCTACAGAAATATGTACTGAAGAATGGATTAAATTATTAAAAGAACTAATTAAATATTCGTCAGTAGAAATTGATTTTATTTCCTTTAAAAATGATTTTCAGCTAGATGAAGAAGATGAATGGATGGTGAATGTATATATTAGATATAATCATTTTGGTAATCAGAAAATGGAAATTATAACAAGTATAAATACAGAAGATGCAGAAGAAATGGATGAACGTGAAATATAGGATGGTATAGTCAAATAAGCAAAAACAGCAAATTTACAACCATTTTTCTTTCCACAATTGAAAGACCAGAATATTCCATAGTTTCTGATTATTTATATTCCCAGAAAAGAAACTGTCTCGAAGCTTGACAATATCAGATGTGAATATCCCATCTTTTTTTATTCTTTCTTCATTTATATAGTCGTAATAAAAATCTTTTAACTCATTACTAAACCACTCTGTCAATGGAGCAAGGAAAGGAATTTTTGGGCGGTCCATCATTTCTTTAGGCACATAGCGATGAACAATATCCTTTAAAATTTGTTTATTAGAACCATTTCTTATTTTATAATTACCAGGTAAACGACTAACAAATTCTATTATTCGATGATCTAAAAAGGGTTCTCTCCCTTCGAGACCTATCGACATTGTAGCTCGATCAATTTTTGCCAAGTTATTATCAAGTAGGAAGGTTTTGTAATCGATCGCTAATAATTTATTTAAAGGGTCATTTGTTGAATTTAGCGCCCCGCTTATATCAAAGTAAGTTTTTTGTTCCTGTACAGGCATTGTTAAAAACCTTTTGGCTTCACTTTCAGTTATGAATTGAGAGATTACCTTGATTGCATATGCATAATCTTTATATTTCCATATTTCATGTAATTTTTCGTATCGCGTCGCAAAATTATATGATTTATTTAAGATCGGGATGTGTTCTGGATTAATCAGTCTCATTGTCCCACTTAAAAACGATTGAATTAAAGAAGGGTACTTTGTAAGAGAAATTGATCTGTTAAACTTATCGTATCCACCAAATATTTCATCGCCAGCATCTCCTGAAAGCACTACCTTAACTTTAGTCCTGGCAAATTGACTAACCAATAAAGTTGGCACAACAGAATTATCAGAAAATGGTTCATCATAAATATAAGGCAATTTGGATAGGATACCTTTTGCGTCAGCAGGCGATATTATTTTTTCGTGATGGTCAGTACCTATATATTTAGCAATTTGCTTGGCATATTTTGCTTCGTTATATTTTTGCTCTTTATATCCAATGGTAAAGGTTTTGATTTTTTCTGAGTATTGTGATTGTAAAATTGCTAAAACGGCAGTGCTATCATATCCACCACTTAAAAAGGCACCTACGGGAACATCGGAAATCATTCGATAAGAGAATGCATTAATCATTAATTTTTCTAGTTCATCACAAGCCTGGGTATATCCTATATCAAGTTTTGGTTTATTATAGCAATCTTCAACACTCCAATATTTATTAGTGCTGATATCCTGATTATTTAAGTTTATCTGTAAATAATGGCCAGGAGCTAACTTGTACGTATCCTTAAATATAGAGTGAGGAGTTGGAATATAATTATACTGTAAGAAGAGAGATAAACTATTAAAGTTAATTTCCTTGCAGAATTTAGGGTGTTGATGAAAACTTTTTAACTCTGAACTGAAAAGAAATAAGCCATCTCTTATAGAATAGAATAAAGGTTTAACTCCTGCACGATCTCTGAAAACATAAATTTGATTTGTCTCTTGATTGTAGAGCACAAAAGCAAACATACCTATAAACTTGTCAACTGCTTGTGTTCCCCATTGATCAAATGATTTAAGAATGACTTCTGTATCTGATCCTGACTCAAAAAAGTGCCCAAGCTCTTGTAAGTCTTTTGCAATTTCTTTGAAATTATAGATCTCACCATTATAAACCAATATCCAATTCTTAAAGGTCATCGGTTGATGGCCTTTTTGGGATAGATCAAGGATTGCGAGCCTCCGTTGCCCTAATCCTATACATGCTTGATCAATAGTTTTGTAAAAAAGTCCTAAATCATCAGGCCCTCTATGTTCTAATTGATTCGTCATTGCTCGAAGAGTAGTTTCTTCCGAGTTTTTTTTGAAATCAATAAATCCAGTAATTCCGCACATTTTAAGTTTAAAATTTAGGTTCAAGTTTATAACCAATATTCCAAATTATTGCCCATAAAAAGTATTTTAGATGTTTAAATTGAGCCTTTACTAAAAAATAGATAACGTTTTTAGGAATACTGATAATAATAAAATAAAGAAAAAAGATAACCCAAATATAAGTAGGTCTGTTTCTCCTCATAAATAAAATTCTATTTCGTGTCATATAATAAGTCTTAGTAGTACTCGATGATCCAATAGAAGTTGAAACTTTGTGCAAAAGTGTTGCCTTTGGCTGATAGAAAACTTTGTATCCAGCACGATGAATTTTTTCACACCATTCCATTTCCTCATAATATAAAAAGTATGGGTCTGGGATCAGTCCGACTTTCTCAATTAAAGAATTGTGAATCATCATCCCTCCGCCATGACAATAGTGCGTTTCTGACGGAATATCATATAGCCCCTTATCTATAGTCTCAAAACCTCTAATTCTTCCACGACCTGTTATGAAATTGATTTTTGAACAACCAGCATAATCTAACATATTTGGCTGATTATACACGTAAAACTTTGGACTTATAATACCTATATTTTTATATTCGGCAAATGTCGATAATAAAATTTGAATAGTTCCCTTGGGAATTACAATATCGCTATTTACAAAAAACAGATAATCACCGCTTGCCGCTTTAATGCCTAAATTATTTCCACCGGCAAATCCTAAATTTATAGGACTTAAAATCATCTTGACTTCTGGAAATCTGTTACTAATAATACTTGTGTCAGTATCTGTTGAAGCATTATCTACTACAATTACCTCTATATTATCATAATCGTTTTCCTGAATAGAAACAAGTAAATCACAAACATCATTAGGTGTATTATAATTAACAGTAATAATTGAAACCAATGGGCTTTGATTTGTTGGTAGTTGCTTTTTCATCAAAAATTTTATTGGAAAAATATAACTAGTATTAATAATACAACAAAAAAATCAATATAGTATAATAAAATTATAGCCAATTTATAATAGAAGATATTTTTTACCCCCCTTTCAATCCGTTGTAATATAATATTTATTGCTAATGATCCAATATACAACCTAGATCAAATAATTAAGTTCTATAAATGAAAACACAACAAAAACGTTATTGCTAATTGCGTTTCTGTGAAAGTTGTTCAATTTTTGCGAGTAAAGCTTCAGCTTCAACCGTTTTTAGTGAACTTGCTTCTCTATCAGTATGTGATAATTTATAAGCTTGTTCTATGAGTAATTTATATTTTTCTTCTAATTTTTCGATTTCAGTTTTTCTTTTAAAGAATCCAAACATAGGGACTAAATTGATTTGAAATTTTAATTAATAATCTAAAATATAGATAATTTGAAGTATAAAAGACCAAATTAATACAACTATTAGGAATAAAAATGTATTAAAGCCATTCAATTTTATTCTCCATTGGGGTTCTTTTTGCTTTCATTTCTTGCATTTCATGATAGCCCATATAAAAGAAACCTAAACATTTCTGTCTCAAAGTCAAATTTAAAAAAGCGCTACATTTGTCAGAATTCATATAATGGGGAGAACTCCAATAAGCACCGATATTATATGAAGATGATGTTAACCACATATTTTGAACAGCCATTGCTGTAGAAGCAATCTCTTCCCATTCAGGTAAACGTTCATTTTCATCTCGCTCCATGCAAATAGCAATAACATGAGAACATCTTGTAGGTTTTTCAAGCGTCTTCTTATACTTAGCTTCTGAAAAATGTTCGTTTTTTATTGATTCTTTATATAATGTTGCTAAAAGATTACCTAATTCCTTTAGTTTTTGTCCTTCGATCACCTTAAAGCGCCATGGCTGTGTCAAAAAATGTGTTGGTGCATAATTGGCATTATTCAATATTTCAAAAATAATTTTTTTATCAATTTTTTTATCAATATATGCAAAAGGGTAAATAGCCCTGCGATTTTTAATCAACTGAGAACAAATATCAATATTTTGTTTGGTCATAAAATTATCAAATTTAATTATTGTGTGTTCTTGCTATTAATCATTGAACCATAATTATAACAAATAATAATAATTGATTTATTCTTTTATCTAAAAAAATACCAAAAATAAAAAGTATAACTAATTGAAAATAGAAATTGAAATGCGGATGAAATATTGAATAGGCAAAACAAACTTATTAAACTTTCAGTATTTTCTGAAACTTTAATAAGTTGTCTTTTGTTATAATAACTATAATGCCTGTTTTTAACTTAAATAAAGAATTATGGAAAAACCAAATAAAAATATTTACCGAAATGACCTCATTTTACAAGGTGTAGTATATCTACCAATGTTGTTTTGCTATACAATGAGTTTTATTATGAAAAGCTTCTTTTTTTTCGGTTTGTTACTTCAAATCTTGGTTGGTTTGATACAAGTCGGCAGTGGAACTTATTATGTCTTAAAGTTTGAGGAAAAAGTGCATAAGAAATATCTTTCTATAGCATTACCTTATACTCTATTTATAATCATACTGAGTAACTTATTTAAAGTTCCATCATTTTTAATAATATTTATGTTTATTGTAATTCCAACTGGAATTGCTAGCTGGTATTTCTATATGACATATAAAAATCATAAAAATGCCAACGAATATTCAAATACTGAATTCCAGGAAGATATTTTGGACGATAACATGTTATAATATATATACTTCAATTGCTAAAAAATCAGAAAGCATAAAACATCCAACTAGTACTAATAAATTAATGGATTCAGAATCTCTATTCAAGTAAAAAAAAACCTTAATCTATCTAGATTAAAGAGTTTTTATATCTTAGCAGGAAATAAAGACTACAACTAATAAAATGAAAAAATACGACATCATACTATACGGTGCTACCGGATTCACAGGAAAACGCTCTGTAGAGTATTTCCAAAAACATGCCGCTAAAACAGTAAAATGGGCAATAGCAGGTAGGAATAAACAAAAATTGCTTGCATTAAAAGAAGCTCTCAAATTATCGGTAGATGTATTGGTAGCAGATGCCCTAAACAGAGATGAAATAGATTTTTTAGTGAAACAAACTAAAATAATACTTACTACTGCTGGGCCCTATGCGCTTTATGGAAGCAATATTATTGCTTCCTGTGCACATAATGGAGTACATTATGTAGACATAACAGGTGAATCACCCTGGGTTCGTGATATGTTGGATAAACACGGAGAAGCAGCAAAAGAATCTGGTGCTAAAATCATTAACTTTTGTGGTTTTGATAGTATTCCAGCAGACCTTGGCATATGGTTTTTACAAAAACATATGAGAGAAAAATGGGGAACAGAGTTAAAAAAAGCAGATGGATACTATACACTCGGGAAAGGGGGGTTAAATGGAGGTACACTACTATCGGCACTTAATCTCTTAGAAAGTGGTGAAACAAAACGACTTGGTAATCCAAAATTACTTACTAAAGATCTAAAAAGCAGAGATTTCATTACTAAAATAAAACGGAAGTGGAGAAATCATTATGCTGAAGATATTAAGCGATGGGTTTATCCATTCTTTATGGCTGATGTGAATACGAAAGTTGTTTACAGAAGCATAGGGCTTGCTGCTGAATATAAACGCCCTCATCCAAAAGAATTTTTGTATCAGGAATTCCACGCAATTGGAAAGAGGCTTCCTTCGTTCTTAGCATCTTTAAGCATGGTTTCATTTGCTATGTTAGGTCAATTTAGGCTGGTCAGGAAATTAGTAAAAAAAATGGGTCCTAAATCCGGAGATGGCCCAAGTCAGGAGAACATAGAGGAAGGATTCTTTAAATTACGGATAATCGGTAAAGACACCGATGGGAATAGAGCTTTGATGACAATGCAATATCCAGGTGATGCGGGTAATAAAGCAACAGTATGTTTTTTATGTGAATCTGCATTAGGTTTATTATTAAACCATGAACAAATTCCAAACTACAGTGGTTTTTTAACTCCAACCATTGCATTTGATAGTGTTCTTTTTGAGCGGATGATTGAAACCGAATTACAGATCAATTGCGAAACTATATGAGTTGTAATCTAATCTAATAACTGGATAATAGAAAAAACAGCTACTTTGAGCGTTTTCAAAGTAGCTGTCTATAAAAGCACTCCCAAATATTTTATTTATTTTTTGTCTGAAACTATTTTATCAGCCATTTTTAATGCAGCATAAGCATTTACAACGCCACCAGTATTACAAAGCTTCTTAAATTCTATTTCCTCAGCACCTCTAGATCCTGGTAGATTTACAGTTTCATCTATCGTTGAAGTAGTTTCAACAATACATCTTCTTAATTCTTGTACTGTCAATTCAGGATAATAAGACCAAACTAGCGCTGCGACTCCAGCAGTTACAGGTGAAGCCATACTTGTACCATTAAGCGGTCTATATTCATTGTCAGGAAGGGTTGAATAAATATCAACACCAGGAGCAAAAACATCCACATTATTTACACCATAATTTGAAAAATTTGCTGGCGCTTTTTTACCATCTTTCCAAGACAATGCACCTACTTCTATCCAATTAGAAAACGGTTTCTTATTGCGTTTATCTTTGCAATATTTATTCGGATAATTATTAGCCTCATCAGTATTCAAACTACTATTGCCAGCTGCATGCACCATTAAGACACCTTTTTTTTCTGCGTACTTAACAGCCTTATCAACTACTTTTTTATCAAATTTATATCCCTTACCAAAACTCATATTGATAATTTTTGCACCATTATCAACAGAATAATAAATAGCATTGGCGACATCCTTATCCCTTTCATCCCCATCTGGAACAGCTCTAACTGACATCAATAATACATCGTCTGCAACACCATCCATCCCAATATCATTATTTCTTTTAGCGCCAACAATACCTGCTACATGTGTACCATGTAGAGCATCTGGTCCAGTTATTTCATTATTGCCATAATCTCTTTCATTGGAATTCATATAATCATCACCAACAATCTCTGCTCTAGGATCAAAATCAACATTATAATAATAGTCTTTTTGAGTAGTAAAGTAATCCAATCCTCCTTTAAATTGTTCCATCAATCCAGGTATGTCTACTGTATCCGTATCTTCAATACCTAGTTGGGGATATAACATTGTTCTGTAAACCTCCACGGCACTAGAAAGGTTTTCATCAGTCTCTACTGCTTGGGTTGAACTAGAAGACGTAAGATTCTCCATTGTACATGGTTTATCTCCCAACATATTACCTATCGTCTCTAGAGAGCCATACATGGTAGCATAAAATTTATAACTTTCTTCTGCTTCAGCTATTTTAGCATCTAGTTCACTTTTAATTTTGGCAAACTGTTCCTCTTCTTTTTTGTTTCTTTTCTTATTATCCAGAAAAGTATAAAGACGGGTAATCTCAAGGGCATCCTGGTTTATATTTTTCCCATCTTTACCTCCAATAAAGCTCCAACCATTGATATCATCAATATAGCCATTATTATCATCATCAATACCATTGCCAGCAACCTCATCCTTGTTGACCCACATAACATCCTTAAGATCTTCGTGTTCTTCATCGATACCTGAGTCAATAATGGAAACAATGACTGTAGTCGATTTTTTACCTTTTAATAATTCACGATAAGCCTTTTCGGTACTTACACCGCGTACTTTGTCTTCTTCCCAATCCAAATTGAACCAATTTTCAGGGGCTTTAGTTTGGCCATCAGACAAAAATGATTGTAGTATCAAACAGATCGGAAATAAAATATTTCTTAATTTCATAAAGTTTATAGATTTATTTATTAAATAGTATTTTTTAGTTTAATTGTAATTAATAATTAAAGGGCTAAATTAAGAATTTCATTATTTAAAAACGAATTATTTCAATTGCAATGCCGATTATTCATATTCATTAGAATTTAACAGTTTTTTAAAAAAAACTGCAAAAAAATTTAACTTTAATTACCATCTAATCAACGCACTTGCCCAAGTGAAACCAGACCCAAATGCTGCAAGACAGATAAGATCTCCATCTTTAACCAATCCTTGTTCCCAGGCTTCACATAGTGCAATAGGAATTGAGGCAGCAGTAGTATTACCATACTTCTGTATATTATTAAATACTTTTTCATCAGGAAGTCTTAAAAGCTTCTGAACAAACTGGGCAATTCTTAAATTTGCTTGATGTGGAACAAGTAAATCAATGTCTTCAACATTGTAACCAGTAGCTTGCAAAGCTTCAGAAATAACCTCTGGGAATCTTTTTACTGCATTTTTAAAAACAAATTGGCCATCCATATAAGGGTAATGATCTCCAGTTTCTATCATCTTAGGAGTAATCATCAATGAAGCATAAGGATCTTCTTGTGGAAATAATGATCTGTCTTCAGTAAAAACACCGGAATGTGAGCCTGGATTAATAAAAGCTAATTTTTCAGCATGTGTTCCATCTGCATGTAAATGTGTGGTTAAGATACCTCTACCCTCTTCTGTAGTCGGTTGTAAAACTGCTGCTCCTGCACCATCACCAAAAATTACGGTTACATCACGTCCGCGTGTGCTAAAATCAATACCAGGAGAATGTGCCTCCGAGCCAACAAGTAATATGTTCTTATATGTACCAGTTCTTATATACTGATCTGCAATAGATAGCCCATAAACAAACCCTGAACATTGATTTCTAACATCCAGAGCACCACAATGACCAAGTCCTAATTCACGTTGAACCAAAACCCCTCCACCAGGGAAATAATAATCAGGACTCAAAGTAGCAAAAATAACAAAATCAATATCTTCTGCAGTAACACCTGCACGCTCCATTGCTGTTTTTGCAGCTTCTGTTCCCATTGTTGCTGGTGTATCTTTAAAACGAGTTACATAACGTCGTTCTTCAATACCTGTTCTTGCGCGGATCCATTCATCATTAGTATCCATTACCTTAGATAAGTCATCATTAGTCACTATATTTTCAGGTACAAAAAACCCTAATCCTGCAATTTTTGTTCTTATTTGTGTCATCATCTATTTTATTATGTTTAGAAAGTAGCGTAAAAATAACTTTTTTTTTCACAAAACAATGAGAAAAAATATTTCAACATAATAAAAAACAAAAATTTATAAATAGAATGGGAAAAACATTCGTGCAGTATAGTTGCAAAAAAGATATTATTCATTTAAACCAACCATTCTTTTGAACTTCGGTAAACAACTCCTTTAAACAATGCAACAGTTTTTTCTTCTTGATTCATTATTACAATTCTGTAAATACCAATTTTGTGACTAAGGCTTTCTTCATAAGTTTTTGCAGATAGAACGTCTCCTGTTTTTACAATGTTTATATGAGAAATAGACGTTTCCAATGACAAAGAATGACGGCCATAAGAATTAGATGCAAAGGCCAAAGCACTATCTGCTAAAGAATAAGTTATACCTCCATGAGCAATATCAAAACCATTGGTCATTTCCTTTCGAACTAACATTTTTAATACTGCAAGACCTGCATCAAGTTCAATAATTTCAATACCTAACCATTGACTAAAAGGGTCATTATCATACATTTGTTTCTTGGCGATTTGATAAGCTTTTTCTTTTGAATCCATCTTATATCAAAGTTTGATTTTTCAAGTTTCAACCATTTTGAGCTAATTTCCTCAACAAAGGACTGCATCTATATCTATCTTCATGATACTCATCATATAAATCATCCAACTGTTGTACACATTTATCATAACCTATTTCTTTTCCCCATTGTAATAAACCTTTAGGATAATTCACTCCTTTTGTCATTGCCAGATCAATATCATTTTCTGTAGCAACATTCCAAAACAAAGCATCAACAGCTTCGTTTATCAACATTACAACTACTCTATCTACAATGTATTGACCAAGTTGTTGATCTTCTTTGGCACTTGGATTACTACTTTCATCTGCATAATTATAATATCCAAGTCCAGATTTTCTTCCATAGTAACCTGCTTCAGACAAGCGTTTTTGCGTAAATGAAGGTTTGTATCTCGGGTCAAAATAAAATGCTTTAAACACAGTTTCCGTAACGATATAATTAACATCATTTCCTATATAATCCATTAACTTAAAGGGTCCCATACGAAATCCTGCCAACGCTGTCATTGCCCAATCAATAGTCGGAACATCGGCAATTCCCTCTTCGAGAATCCTCAAAGATTCTCCATAAAAAGGCCTTGCAACACGATTGACAATAAAACCTGGTGTATCTTTTGCAAGAACCGTTACCTTTTGCCAGCTATCAATTAGTTTTCTTGCCTTATTCAGGACTTCTTCAGCAGTTTGGATCGCAGGAATGATCTCTACCAATTTCATCAAAGGTGCAGGATTAAAAAAGTGAATACCAATTACACGTTCTGGTTTAGTACAGGCAGCAGCAATTGAAGATACAGACAGTGAAGAAGTATTGGTCGCCAATATACAATCGTCTAAAACTACTTCTTCAATTTTTTGGAAAACTGATTTTTTGACGTCAATATTTTCAATAATTGCTTCAATAACAATTTGACAATCATTAAACTCACTAACCATAGAAGTTGTTTGAATCCTTCCTAAAATATCACTTTTACCATCTTCGGTCATTCTTCCTTTCTTGATCAACCTATCAAAAACATTAACCAATTTATCCATGGATTTTTGAATTGCTGCAGCACTATTATCACATAGAATCACTTGATGACCAAATGTTGCAGCAATCTGAGCTATTCCAATACCCATAGAACCAGCACCCAATACGCCTACTTTCATATTTAAAACTTTATTTTATAAAAGACAGTAATTATTTTCCAATAAATTCAGGTTTACGCTTTTCCAGAAAAGCATTTACTCCTTCATTATAATCATAACTTTTACTAGCTGCGATCTGATAATCACCTTCCATTTTTAGTTGTGCATCGAGATTATTATTAAATCCAGCATTAATTAACTCTTTTGTCATCCCCAAAGCTTTCGTGGGCATTTTAGCTAATTTTTCAGCTAATTTAGATACAGATGAGTCAAATTCATCATCATTGATGCATTGATAAATCAATCCTATTTCAGCAGCCTCTTTTGCAGTGATTTTATTACTGAGCATCATCATTGATGTAGCTCTTTGCATTCCTACAAGTCTGGGCAAAAAGAAAGTCCCTCCACTATCAGGCACTAATCCTATTTTACTAAAGGCTTGAGTAAAACTTGCTGATTCTTTGGCAATAGTAAGATCACAGGAAAATGCAATATTTGCCCCAGCACCAGCAGCAACACCATTAATTGCAGCAACAACTGGTTTTCCTATTGAACGAATAGCTTTTATTATTGGGTTATAATGTTCATTAAGAATCATTTCGAAAGTAATACCATTATCCTCAGTAACTTCCCTAAGATCTTGGCCGGCACAGAAAGCAGTGCCGTTACCTGTTAAAATTATAACTCTAACTTCATCATCCAGTGCCGATTTCTCTAATTCAGCTATTAAAGCAAAAGCCATTTCACGATTAAAACTATTATAAGCCTTAGGCCTATTCAAAGTGAGTGTAACAACACCATTTTGTTTTTTGAAAAGTAATGTATCTGACATAATTAAGTAAATAAGTGGCAAAAGGATTAAATATTAACCTTTCTCCATAATATATTAATGACATTTAAAATAATCAAAAGGTTCTTTACAATCTTTACATTGATACAATGCTTTACAGGCCGTTGAACCAAATTGACTAAGCATTAAAGTATTTCTAGATTCACATTGAGGGCATTGTATCTTTTTAGGTTCAGCGAATAAAGTACTTTTGTCAATTATAGCCCCCTCAGGTGGTGCGATTCCATATTTTTTAAGTTTATTTTTGCCTTCTTCAGACATCCATTCAGTTGTCCATGGAGGGTTCAAAACTATAGTGATTTTAACATTATCATATCCATTTTCTTGTAAAACAGAACGTATATCAACAGCTATCATATCCATTGCTGGACATCCTGAATATGTTGGAGTAATACATATTTCCAATACATCTTCACTTAATTTAACATCCCTTATTATACCCATATCCAAAACTGTCAAAACAGGAATTTCAGGATCTGCAACCTGCTCAAGTAAGGACATAATGGATTTTATACTATTCATATCACTTTATTCTTAATAACAATAGTAAAAATACACTAAATTGACGACAGACAAAATGGTATATAATTATATTTAAAAAAGAAGAAGATATTTATATTAAAATAACATAATGAATATAAATATAAACCATAGAAAGGCTATTAGCTTATCTTAGAGTTAATCAAAAATTGATTATTGAATAATTCAATTTGATTCAAGTCACCTAAAATAACAAGTTTCATGCCTTTACTAAAAATAATATCTCCTTTCGGGTTAATATCATAATGGCCATCAGTGTATTGCAATCCAATAATATTAACACCAGATCGTGTTTGCATACTAAATTCTTCAACCGTTTTATTTCGATATTCTTCTTTTATATCTAAAAACTCAACCTCTTTGAAATGAATTATAACATCTCCCATATTGGAAATCAAACTAAAAAACTCTACAATATTTGGTTGATGTATTAATGTTGCCATATAAAACCCACCTATTACTTCAGTACGGACTACATGATCTGCTCCAGCACGTTTAAGTTTTTTCCTAGATAAATCATCTGAGGAACGGGTGATGATCTTAACTTTTGAATTAAATTCTCTAGCTGTAAGAACAGTATATACATTAAGAGATTTATCAGAATAAGTAATGACTATTGCCTTTGCATATTCAATTCCAGCTTCTATTAAAATATCATCTTTTGATATGTCTCCTTCTAAATAATTTATTTTCTCCTTTTGTAATAAACTTAATTTATCCTTGTTATTTTCTATAACTACAAAAGGCATATTTTTAATCTTGAGTTCAGCACAGATTTGTCTACCAAGTTTTCCATAACCGCAAATAATTGTATGTTCCTCCATCTGATGTATTTTTTTGTACATTTTATAATGTTTTATGAATGTACGTAAATCTCCTTCAATAAAAAAATTAGAAATAATAGATATAGCGTATGCAAAAATACCTAAATTACAAATTATGAGTATTGAAGTAAAAACCTGACCTTCTGTTGATAATGGTTTCACCTCTCCATATCCAACAGTTGATAGGGTAATAATCGTCATATAAAATGCTTCCGAAAACGAATAATCATCAATAGCTATATAACCTATTATACCTATTAATATTGTTAAAAAAAGCAACAAAGTTGCCAATAAAAGATTATTCACATATTTATTAACCCTATCAAATCGTTTGGTTCTTTTACCAGAAAATTTTATTAGATATTGAGGTAACATAAATGAGCGTTTATAAATATAATTTTACAAGTTTTAATTAAAAAATAATCATTTTCTATCCCATTTTCTCAACTGATTTAATAAAGCTTTCATATCTTTTGGTAAATTGCTTTCTACAGTTATCTTATGATTGGTAACAGGATGCATAAAACTTAAATAATACGCATGTAAAGGAATCCTCGAAATTAAAGGACGTTCTTCAGTGTTTTTCTTAAGATTAAATTTCTTCCGCTTAATTTCTGATAAATATAATACTTCTTTTTGTGTATATGCTTCATCTACAGCCAAAGGATATCCCAGATGTTTTAAATGCACCCTAATCTGATGTGTTCTTCCTGTTAGAATTGTAGCTTCAATTAAAGAAAAATTCCGAAAAGATTCGATTACTTTATAATCAGTTATTGAAGGTTTTCCACGTTTTAAATCTATGTGCATTCCTCCAACTTTATTAGGAGCCAATCCAGCATTAATAGTGCCCTCCATTATAAAGGGCGTTCCCTTAACTATAGCATAATACTTTTTTAATGGTTTCCTTTGTTCAAATTGTAAATTTAATACTCGATGCACCTCTCTGGTTTTTGCAAAACAAACTAATCCACTTGTACCTTTATCTAGCCTATGAACTATATATATATCACCATAATCTAGTTTTAGGCTTTGGTATAAATTAGGAATATCAGGCCTGTATCGATCAGGTATAGTTAAAAAACCACTTTCTTTTTCAGCAATTAAAAAATATTCGTCTTCCAGTAATATTTTATACTGTCTTGTTGTCATTAGGGAAAAAAGAAATTTTAAATTAATTTATAATAATCCTCTGCTTAGCTTGTATGTTAAACTAAGCTACACTATATTGAGAGGAAAGTTACAAAATTTTATATCAACTATTAGTTTAATCTAAGAATATCGCAGGGAATATAATAACATCTAAAGTTTATAATCAAATAGAACGATATAATATATCCATTTACTTTAAGAAATCCACATTAATTCAAGTATAAAAAATGCCTACATATAATAAACCATATAAACCCTTTGTTACTGTTGATTGTGTCGTTTTTGGGTTAGACAAAAGCGCTGACTTGAGAATATTACTTATAAAACGAGCGTATGACCCATTTAAAAATAGTTGGGCTTTACCTGGTGGTTTCATTAAAGAAAATGAAACACTTGAAAATGCAGCAAGACGTGAACTTGAAGAAGAAACAGGTGTTAAAGATATATTTATCGAACAACTATATACTTTTGGAGAAATTGGCAGAGATCCGAGGGGACAAACGATAAGCGTAGCATATTATAGTCTTATAAACCTCGAAAAACATCCTCCTATTGCAGCAACTGATGCCAGCGATGCAAAATGGTTCAAGATAGAAGAAATACCAAAATTAGCTTTTGACCATGCTCAAATATTCGAAATGGCTATAAAACGACTTAATGCAAAAGTAAGATACCAACCAATAGGCTTTGAATTACTTACTGATAAATTTACACTTACAGAATTACAAAACCTTTATGAAACTATATTAGGGCAAAAATTAAACCGTAGAAACTTCAGATCAAAAATCCTAAAGATGGGAATTCTGGAACAATTAGATCGCCAAAAAGATGTTGCCCATAGACCTGCTTATCTATATAAATTTAATAAAAAAAAGTATGTAGAATTAACATCTAATGGTTTTGAATTTGCTATTTCACCACCTAAAGACTGGTCTTTATAAAAATATAATAGCGCAATAAATAAAAAGGAACTAATATTGACAAGATAAAAATTAGATAATTATGAAAAAAGTACTGATTCCCTTTTGTTATATTATTTTCACTACAATATTGTATGGTCAGGACACCCATTATTGGACTAATCAATTTGGTGCCAGAGCTTCATTTCTTGGTGGTGCTGTAATAGCTGGCTTAGATGACAATAGCTCTGTTTTTTATAACCCTGCAAATCTCGCTTTTATTAAACAAAGTACTGTTTCATTAAACACATCTGTTTATAAGTATGAAGATATATTCATGGGTAATGGAGGAGGAACCGATGTAGATCTAAAATCCCAGCGTCTAAGTTTATATCAACAAATGGTATCAGGATTGTTGTCTAAGAATCCTGAAAAGGTATACAGGATTGGGTTTAATATTATTGCACGTCAAAATGTAAATATAGATGGGAATCACCGACATGAAAACAAATATGACCTAATAGCCTCAAACGCAGGAAAAGAGTTCTATATAGGTAATATTGAACTACGGAATATTATAGGTGAAACTTGGGGATGTCTGGGAGTGGGTTTTAAGATAAATAAGAATTTTTCTGCGGGCATAACAGCTATAGCTACCTATCGATCACAAAAACATACTTTTGCTTATTCGGCTAGAGCTATGAGTGGAAATGATTCTACCATTGCCGCTGGGATACCTATTTTTGTAGCTACCAATTCATCCTATTTACATTCCAGGACTAATATAATCGGAGGCCTGATTAAAGCAGGTTTTCACGGACGCTTTGGAAGATGGAGATTTGGACTTAACATTACATCTCCATCAATTACCTTTTGGGGTGAATCTCGTGTACACAGAGAAGATCTACAAACCAATAGACCTTCTCAACCTCCAAGTGGTGTGCCACTTGATAGAGTAAGAACAGATGAACAAAGAAACCTTAAATCAAGGTATAAATACCCTTTAACTGTTGGTTCGGGCATCACATACAATTACAAAACTGGATTGATATGTATTTCAGCAGAATATTTTATGGCCATCAATGAATATAAAATGGTTGATGCAGATCTTAGTAATTTTTCTATTTACGACAGTATTAAAACAGATTTCTTATCTATTTATCAAGGTGCTGAACAGGTGCTCAACTTTGCAATTGGCTGGGAACAACAGTTAATTGAAAAAATTAAATTACATATTGGCTTCAGAAGTGATTTTAGTTGTAGAAAAATATTAAACCAATTAACTATTACATCTGCCCCTATAGACTTGTGGCATTTCTCAGCAGGTTTATCTTGGCGCAGAAAACACAGCCTAATGAGTATAGGGTTTAAATATACTTATGGTTATACCGATAAAGGTTTTAAACAATTAGTAAATTTTACAGAGCCATTAGTCGATAATGAATGGTTTTTATTTGGCAGAAGAACCGATGATGCTTTTTTAAATATTCATGCTTTCACTCTTATGATTGGATATACATATTATTTTGCTTTAAAGTAGAAAAAGTTATTTTTGTATTCCTCGTTGCATATTAGTTAAGCAATAAATTCTATAGATAATAATACCGAAAATGCTTGTTGTCTAAAATAAATAAATCACATATGAACTCAATTTCAAGGTTGCTTGAAGCATATAAAGACAATCAAAAAGCCGTAGATGCTATCCGTTTGATCCACCATACCAGATCTTCTGTTTTTCTTACTGGAAAGCCAGGAACTGGAAAATCCACCTTGTTACAACTATTGACTTCTCATATACACAAAAAACATATAGTTCTTACTCCGACAGAGCGTAGTGCTTTACAAGTTGGAGGTGAGGATATACACTCATTTTTTGGTTTTAAAAAACATATATTCTTGCCCGAGGAAACAGAAACTCAATTCATATCTGCTGCCAAAAGAAAATTACTTTACGAAATTGAACTAATTATTATCGATGAGATTTCTTTGCTTAGATGCGACATGATGAATGCTATTGATTTAGCACTTAGAACAACGCTAGGCAATGATCTTCCTTTTGGAGGCAAACAACTTTTGATGATTGGCGATTTGTACCAACTTCCACCAGAATTAGATTCTCAAGACAAAGAAACTATAAATATATTGCGTTCAAACTATTCCTCAAGATACTTTTTTAGTGCAAAAGCTTTTGAAAACAACTTTGAATATCAAATAATAGAACTTTCAATAGTATACGGACAAAAAGACAAAGAATTCCTTAGTCTGTTGAATGCTATAAGAATAAATAAAGTAAATAGTAATCACCTGGATATGCTAAATGAGCGCCATGGTGTTAAAGGAGGGTTACCTTTAAATTTTAAAATTACGCTTGTCTCATCAAGTGCTGAAAAGAAAAAGATTAATGAATCTAATCTTGAAACCCTAGATAGCAACTTGGTTACTTTTAATGGAGAACAAACTGGCAATTTCGCAAGTACAGCAAGTGCCTATCCTACAAATCCTAGCTTAGAACTTAAGAATGGGGCACAAATAATGTTTGTAAAAGACGACAATGATGGCCGCTGGAACAATGGAACCATTGGAAGAATTGTTAGTATCTTTGAAGATAAGTTACTGATTGAGATCAAATCAGGGAATGGCACCAAAAAACATAATGTTTTAAGACATACCTGGCATAAATACAATTACAAATGGAATGAAGAGAGTGAATCAATTGACAAAGAAATAACAGGTACATTTACCCAGTTTCCTATCAAACTGGCATGGGGAATTACCATTCAAAATAGTCTTGGACAAACTTTTAACCATGTTATTATCAATCTTGGGCGTAAAGCTTTCGCCTCAGGCCAAACTTATGTCGCCTTAAGCCGATGCACATCTTTGAAAGGCATTACGCTCAAAAGACCTATTAATGCGGAAGATATATTTGTTGACAAACGTATTAACCGATTTTTGGAAACTCAAAAACAATATACAATTGACAAAGACAGACATATGGATTTAATAGACAACAATGAACGGTCTGTTAAACAACAACATCTCATTATTGAAGCACTTGAAGTCCAATCATTAACAATTAAGGAAACACAACAAAAATTATTAAAAACACTTCACGAACAATCAAAAAAAATTAAAATACAAGATAAAGATCTTAATACAGCAAAAGATAATTTAAATGAACGTCAGCTAAAATTAAATCAAGCAGAAGCTGAATTGATAGAATGCGAGGCAGAAAAAAACATGATCGTCAAATCAAAAGATATTTCACAAATGCTGATAATTATCCTAAGTATTGCTTTAATATGGTTTATTTTTAATTAATTGAATCTCAAGTAACCTCAAAATAAAAAACAAATATTAATGGCCGGCTCATCAAAAAAAGCAATATATGGTGCTATTTTAGCGAATATTGCAATTGCAATCAGTAAATTTATAGCTGCTTTTTTTACCAGTTCTTCTTCAATGTTATCAGAAGGCATCCATTCTTTAGTTGATACAGGGAATGGTGCATTACTGCTTTTTGGCATCAATAAAAGTAATACGCCGGCAGATGAACATCATCCATATGGCTATGGAAATGAGGTTTACTTTTGGTCATTTGTTGTTGCAGTCTTAATATTTGCTCTTGGTGGTGGTATTGCGCTTTTTGAGGGAATAGAAGCTATATTATACCCTCCTAAAGAGGTTGAAAGAGAACATATTATGTGGAATTATGTTGTTCTTGGGCTTGCAATGTTGTTTGAAGGTTCAGCGCTAAGGGTTGCCCTAAAACAATTTAATTCTACTCGTGGTGATAAATCATTTATTCAGGAATTAGTTGATATCAAAGACACCTCTACAGCTGCAATAGTCATAGAAGACTCAGCTGCATTAATTGGTCTAGCAATGGCTTTTATCTGTGTTGCCTTGGGTGATATAACTGATATAGTATATTTTGATGGAATAGGATCTATTTTGATTGGCCTATTGCTAATCAGCGTCTCTTTATTTTTTGCAACTGAATGTAAAGACTTATTGATTGGTGAAGGACTGATAGAATCAGATCTAAAAAAGATAACTGCAATTCTTGATAATGAAGAAAATGTTATAGCCTACAAAAGACCACTTAGCCTCTATTTTGGTCCTAATGAAGTACTAGTAAATCTTGATGCAAATTTCAAAGATGAATTAACCGCTGATGATATAGAAAAAACTATCGACAATATTGAATCAAAAATCAAACAAGTGCTCCCATTCGTAAATCGTATATTTATTGAGGCTGAGACCATTAAAACAAAGAAAAGAACTAAATCTGAACCCAATAATCAGATAAATTGATTTAGCTATAATTAGTATATAAATACTATTTCAATAAAAATAGTAAAAATCCAACCATATTTAATATATACATATTTAATGTTTTAGCTAAAATTTTATTTATATTGTAATATTCATAATTTTAATGTAAATTAACATTAGATATATAAATGATTCTAATGCTTTTTGATATACATTTAACGAAAATATATTCTGAAAGATATAAAATTGAGATTCAATAAAGAATAAATAATCTCAACAATTATTCCCATCATATTACTTTACATAATTAAAAATCTATCAATACCCTAAGGATATATTTTTATTCTTGCATAATTAAATAAATTTAAGTATATTTGGGGGTCTAGCATTATTTGAAATTCTGGAATAAATATTAAGATAAAATACTATAATAATTAAAAAATCAAAAATTAAAATCTACCTGTTATGAAAATGAATTTAAAGGCAAAGGATTTTGCTAAGAAAGAAGAATTACAAAAATCACTAAGCACACTACTAAAAAAACCTCTTATGGCTTTATTGAGTGGAAAAGTAGATAAACTACCATTTTGTTATGAAGCTGAATATTTTGATGATGGGAGTGGATTTATGTCTATAGGCGTTGCTAAGGAAGTTGACAAATTATTTAAAACTAAAAGAAGTAAAGGACAAGGTCAAGGTGACGAAGGTAAGATTGACAAGAAAAAAGTTGCTTTTGGTGTCTGTAGACTATCTCCTGAAGGTTCTATAGAGTTTTGTGTACTTGGTGGCTTGATGAAACCTATGGAAGCAAAAAAATGTATCAAATCTATTCCTATTCTTAAGAAAAAGGTTGGTGATAAATATATTATATCTAAAGGAGAGGCTGAAATAGTAAATGAAGAAGCAGGTGCTAAAGAAGAAGGCCAAGGTCAAGATAAAGCCAATGCAAATGCTGAAGAAAAAGCTCAAAAACCAGGAAAAAAATTGACTCCTGAACAAAAAGATAAGATCAAGGTTAATATGACTAAGATTGATGCGAAATTAAAACAAATCGCTAAAGCATTAAAGATCGATTAATAGGAGTAAATTTTCAATTAGAAAAATTTAATCTAAATACAATTCCTTAAATCCACAGCCTAAAAAACACTTGTGGGTTTAAGGAATTATTTAAAAAAGTACTTGTGCTGCATAGAAGAATTAATAGACTTAAAACTAGAACAAGGCCTAACTTTCTCTGAAATTTATTGTTTCCTCATATAATATATTTTTAAATTATCGGTAGTTGCCGAAAAACATCGAATACCCAATGAGTCAATCAGACAAAAATGATGATGAAATCATTGCCTATGAAAAAATGGCTAATGATATTGCTGATGAATTGTCAATGTTGGAAGAAGAATTTACCTATAAAAAAAAGGAATTTGAAAAAGTTTGCTCATCTTCCGGAAAAAAAATTGACAAAACTGAACAAGAAGAACTTGATTTTATATCCTCTCATATTGTTTCATTCAAAAAGGATCTTGATGAAATTGATTCCATAATAAAACAAAAAATTGAGGAGCAACAAAAACACGACAAACTTTATGGTTATGATGATGTGGATGAATTAGATATTCCCATTATGACTGCAAGAGATGTTGTTATTACTGAATTCCAAAAAAGATTCTTTAATAAAGATGGAAGTGCGAATGAAGAATTTACTAGTAACTTCTCAGATAAATATAAAAAGTGGTCAGATGTGGTATCAATTATTAATGATGATGCATTATATAAATTTGGACCACCAGATAATGAAAGTTATCAGGATGGTAATACCACGACATTTACAGGAAGAATTTTTGGTCTATATACTGAAGTAACAGTAACTGATAATGGCAAAGTAAAAAAATGTTACTTTGAAATTGACTAAACATAAACATCTTCTTCTACATAAAATAAAAAAGTTGCAGGATTTCTATCCTGCAACTTTTTTATTTTACAATCCTATTGTCAAGCATTTCAAAAACTATTTCAGGTTTATGAGGCCTCCAAATAATATTAAAATCCTCTCCCAAGTTAACATAATCCTGAATATTATATTCTAGCATTTCATCTATAACATGATCTTGCAATCCTACAAAACTAATCCATCCTCCTTCCTCTATTACATCCTCATACCATTCTTCATAATAACAATCATCTGAGGCATGAAAATTAAGTACATTCTCCGCTATAAGAATAAATTTGCAAATACCATGTTCCTGTAATCTATCAATAATCGCTTGTTTAAGTAACATAACATCATTATTCAAACAATCATTCCACTCCCCTATTAATTCTATAATAGTATATCTTTCAATATAATTGACATATAAAATTTTTGCATAAAGTGTTTCTGATCCAAAATCATCCCATTGAGGATGAATGAAATAATTATAAATTTTTGTAGAAAACTCAAACTCACTATATACTCTGCCAAAAAAGGGAGAATTTTGATCTTCAGATGCGATATAATACATCCTCCATTTATAATGTGGTTCTAAGGTATGCATAATTATTATTTATGTCTGTCATTATATAAAAATAACGAATCTTCACTATAAAATACAATCACTCCCTTAGTGATTTTGTAAAAAAGGTTAAAAATAGTAATTTTGCTAGCATCAGTTTTATTAATAAAAACAACATTTCCATGAATAGTAACGAAGTAAAGGGATTAACCGTCCAGGAACTTAAAGAAATGCAGGACAGCAATGAAAACTATGTAATCATCGATGTTCGTGAACCTGATGAAACAGACATATGTTCATTAGGAGGAATCAATATCCCATTAGGTTTGATAGATCAAAATGTTGATAAAATTCCCACAGACAAAATGGCTGTACTTGTTTGTAGAAGTGGCAAAAGAAGTTACATGGCTACCTTATTTTTACAGCAAGAGTACAACCTAGAAAATTTATACAGCCTAAATGGTGGTATTATAGCTTATGCAAGAGACATTGATAAAAGCATGACGCTATATTAATAAATAAACCTACTGAATTCAGTACTACAATTAAATTGTACTAACTATTTGCACTCTTTGAAATTGCACCTTAGCTGAATCATTGGATTCTTAATACTATATAAAAGATGGTTAAGCGTATAGAAATCTGCCTGCCTCCTAAAGATATTGACTCCTTTGAAAAAATCAAGCAGTTAGTTCTTAAGAAACTAGAAATAAAGAGTAGTCAAAAACTAATTGATATAATTACTATTCGAAAATCTATTGATGCCCGTAGTCGGTCTCCAGTTTTTCGGTTAATAATTGATGCTTATATCAATGAAAAATTTATCCCCAAACCAAAAATTCTTGATAATTACGCTACTATAAAAAGTAGTCCTGAAGTTATTATTGTTGGTGCGGGACCCGCAGGATATTTTGCTGCATTACAATTAATAGAACTGGGTTTAAAACCTATCATTTTCGACAGAGGCAAAGATGTACAAGCGCGTAGAAGAGATTTAAGAGCTATCCAACAAGAAGGTATTGTCAATCCAGATTCTAACTACTGTTTTGGTGAAGGTGGTGCAGGAACCTATTCAGATGGCAAATTATATACCCGTTCAAAAAAAAGGGGAAAAATAGAACATATTCTAAGGCTTCTGGTTGAACATGGAGCAACTTCTGAAATATTGGTTGATGCGCATCCTCATATCGGTTCGAATAAACTTCCAAAAGTTGTTGCCAACATTAGGGAAACAATAATCAATCATGGTGGTAAAATACATTTTAACAGCAAAGTTACAGATTTAATTATTTCGAACAATTCTAATGGAAAAAGACAAATAGAAGGTGTCATTGTAAATAATAAAACTGAATATTTTGCACCTGCAACTATTCTTGCCACCGGTCATTCTGCTAGAGATATTTACACATTACTTTTCAATAAAAATATAAGAATAGAAGCTAAACCTTTTGCTTTAGGTGTTCGGATTGAACATCCACAGTCGCTAATTGACCAAATACAATACGGGCAAAAAATTCGTGATATTAATCTTCCTGCGGCAAGTTATTCTGTTGTTTGTCAAATTGAAAAACGTGGTGTCTTCTCATTTTGTATGTGCCCCGGCGGGTTAATTGTCCCTGCTGCAACAGCCCCAAACGAATTGGTTGTTAATGGCATGTCATTGTCAAGAAGAGACTCTCCTTTTTCCAATTCAGGATTAGTAGTAGCTATAGAAATAGAAGATCTTGAACATTATAACAAAAAGGAATTTAGCGGCATAAAAAACCCTATATTTAATGGCCTCAAATTTCAACAAGAGGTAGAACAAACTATGTTTTATTCCGGAGATGGAAGTCAAAAAGCACCAGCACAGCGTTTGATTGATTTCACTAAAGGGAAATTTTCACAAAATTTACCTAAAAGTTCATATATTCCTGGTGTGTTTTCAGCAAGAATGGATCAGCTACTCCCCTCTTGGATAGTTAAAAAACTACAAAAAGCAATTCCTGAATTTGGCAAAAAGAAAAAAGGTTTTTTTACCAATGATGCTCAAATTGTTGGGACGGAAAGTCGCACTAGTGCTCCTTTCAGAATCCCAAGAGATAGTGAAAATTTTATGCACAAAGATATTATTGGCTTATATCCATGTGGTGAAGGAGCAGGATATGCTGGAGGGATTGTATCTGCAGCAATAGATGGTGAAAATGTTGCTAAAGCGATTGCTGAAAGGATCAAAAAATAAAAAATTACTCGTTACCAAACACCAATGGGTATATTACTTCAAGAGGCTAAATTATTTTATATAGTACCTTACTTAAATATAATTAGTTATTCTTTTTAAAAGATTTTTTCTCTTTTGAAAGATCTAAAATTATTTTCTGATATAAGGAATCTAAAACTCCAGGACTTGTAAAATATGCATTCATACTCTGATCGAAATCTTCCGGACTGACATTGTGTATTCGTAAAATCTGTGTATAATACAAACGGGCTAGACTGTCTTTTTTACGTCGATCAGAAGTTTCTGTCAATAGTGCCTCTGCAATATGCACATCCTTCAATACAGCTTTAATCTTCTCTTCAGATAAGATAGGTTTTTGGACTGGAACAGATTTATAACATGCAGACACAACTAAGACAAAAAATATAGTTATTACCCACAATATTTTATATTTCTGCATATTACTAAATTAGATTATCTTAAAAAAAGCATTTCCCGATATTTGATTAATGGCCACAATTCATCATCGATTAAAGGCTCTAATTGATCCGCTGCTGTACGTAATTCTTCCATAATAGGGATAATATTATCACAATACGCAAAAGCTTTATCACGAGTGTCAAGCGAATTCGCTTTTTTACGCTCCTTTTTCATTTTATATGCACAATCTTTTATAATCGTAATACGACTAGAAATATCTTCAACCAAATCCAATTGTGCCCTATATGTCTTTTCTTGAAGGTTCAATTCTTTAAGAGATAAAATATTTTCAATCAATGAATTTTGGTAATTAACAGCAGCAGGTATAATTTGATTCAAGCACATTTCAGCCATTGTCCTAGATTCTATCTGTAGTTTTAATGCATATGCTTCTAAACGAACTTCATAATGAGCATGTAATTCTTCTTCAGACATAATACCTGTTTCAACAAAGAGCGCTTTTGTGCTATCAGAAGAAAATGCATCTAAAGCTCTTGGGGTATCTGCATAATTGCCCAATCCTCTACGCTCAGCTTCCTCTTTCCAATCCTGACTGTAGCCATCACCTTCAAAACGAATGGGTTTTGATTCTGTAATGTAATGCTTTAAAACAGTAAGTATTGCTTGATTTTTAGTAGTATTATTGGCCATTAGTATTTGAACATCTTGTGAGAACTCTTTAAGTTGCTTACCAACTATCATATTCATAATTGTCATTGGTGCTGCACAATTCATAGTAGAGCCTACCATACGAATTTCAAATTTATTACCTGTAAAAGCAAATGGAGAAGTACGATTCCTATCTGTATTATCCAACTGTAAATTAGGAATTTTACTCAACAAACTTAAAGCTTGCTTTACGCCATCATCAGTTACATCTATACCTTTTTCAATTTCATTCAAAATCTTTGTCAATGCTTCACCAACAAAAACAGAAATTATAGCTGGTGGAGCTTCATTAGCACCCAACCTATGATCGTTAGAAGCAGAGGTTACACTCGCACGTAAAATATCAGCATATTTATAAACAGCATAAATGGTATTAACAAAAAAGGTCAGAAACTGTAGATTTTTTCCTGGATCTTTACCCGGGGAAAGTAAATTTTTTCCTGTATTGGTCGCTACTGACCAATTATTATGTTTTCCAGAACCATTGATACCAGCATAGGGTTTTTCATGAAAAAGAACCCTTAGCTTATGCCTGATAGCGACCCTTTCCATCAAATCCATTAACAATTGATTATGATCTACTGCAACATTTACATCCTCATAAATAGGCGCAAATTCATATTGAGAAGGGGCCACTTCATTATGTCTAGTACGCAAAGGTATACCTAGTTTATAACATTCTTGTTCAAGGTCTGTCATATATGCGTAAACTCTTTCTGGAATAGATCCAAAATAATGGTCATCCAACTGTTGTCCCTTAGGAGCAAGACGACCTAATAAGGTACGACCTGTCATGATCAAATCAGGACGGACATTAAACAAAGCTTCATCAACAAGAAAAAATTCTTGTTCCCAACCAAGTGTAACAAAAATTTTCTTTATGTTCTCATCAAAAAGTTTACATACATCAATCGCAGATTTTTCCAAATAACTTTGCGACTTTAATAAAGGTAATTTATAATCTAAAGCCTGACCTCCATAGGTTACAAAAATTGTTGGAATACAAAGCGTCTTTTGATTGAAAATATCCAAAATAAAAGCCGGCGAAGTAGGATCCCAAGCGGTATAACCCCTAGCTTCAAAAGTAGAACGTAAGCCACCACCAGGAAAACTGGAACCATCTGGTTCTTGTTGTACTAATTCATTGCCTGTAAATTCCTCTATCGCTTCACCATTAGAATTTAATGTAAAAAAAGAATCATGTTTTTCTGCTGTACGACCTGTTAAAGGTTGAAACCAGTGCGCATAATGTGTTACCCCCTTTTCCAATGCCCATTTTTTCATGGCCTCAGCTACATGATCAGCAAGATCTCTGCTTAAACTAGATCCTGTTTCAGTAACAAGCTTAAATTCCTTGTACAATTTTGGTGCAAGATATCTTTCTATCGAAACATCGTTAAAGACATTACATCCAAATATTTCTGGAACTCTTGAAGTCAGCGTACTTGTTTGTATATTTTCTCTGGTTGATAACAAATCCAAAGCATTAAATCTACTGTTCATGATAATTAAATAGTTTTATAAAGAGTCTAAAATTTCCAATATACTAATTAGTCTATTCAGGGGCTAATGTAAGAAATTTGTTGTTTATAATCTGCCTTTATCTATAATAATTTTTAAATAAAATAACCAATATTATGGTGTATGAATGGAATTAAAAAATACAATTAACATATTGAATAATATTCAGGTATTTCTTCAAGAAATTTAAATTTTTTTTCCTTATGATTTATAAAAGAACAATAGTTAAGAGGGCCATTAGTGACCAATAAGTAAGGCACTTTAAAAGTCATATTATAAGTTGCAATTTGTTCAAAAACCTTTTGATCTATCTTCACCTTAGCTGATTTACATTCAACAAGTACCAATGGGTTGAAATTTAAGTCGTATATTAATATATCACATCTTTTATTCATATTATTAAATTGCAAACCCTTTTCTACCCGTATTTTGTTTTTTGGATACCCTTTTTCATTAATCAAAAAGTGAATCATAAGCTGTCTTACAATTTCTTCAGGGGTTAAAACAAGAAATTTTTTTCGAATAAAATCAAAAATATAATTTTGTGATTCACGACTTTCAATTTGTAATGACTTATTATATTGCAATAAGTTAATATTTATCATCATAAGAATTCATTAATGATTGTTTGCTGAAATTATATAATTAATTTGATAAACTATAAAGTTCTAAAATATTGCATCAATTAATTGCAATATTGAATTTAAGAACTACAATTATTCTTTTAATAAATAAATGAAAAAAAATAAAAAAAATAGACTATTTACGCTCAAAGGTAACACTAATCCTATAAGAATTTATATATTTGTGCTATTGCTAAACCCAAGGTGACCTGCAACTTTGTAGTCAACATTATAAAGCCTTGATTTTAAACAATCTATCTATAAATAGAAATGAAATTATCACAGTTTAACTTTAATTTACCTGAAAATTTAATCGCTGAATATCCAACTGATCGTAGAGATGAATCCCGTATGATGGTTGTTGATAGGTCTAAAGGAACAATTGAACATCACATATTCAAAGATGTTATAAACTTTTTTGATGAGGGGGACACTTTCATATTAAACAACACTAAAGTTTTTCCTGCCAGACTTTATGGCCAAAAAGAAAAAACAGGAGCAAGAATTGAAGTTTTCCTTCTACGCGAACTCAATTCTGAAACAAAACTTTGGGATGTACTGGTTGATCCTGCACGAAAAATTCGGGTTGGGAATAAATTATATTTTAATGATGAAAATGGTGCAGAAATATTAGTAGCAGAAGTTGTTGACAATACCACTTCAAGAGGAAGAACGATTCGTTTTTTATACGATGGGAATGATGCTGAATTTAAATTGCATCTTGATAAATTAGGCCATACACCACTTCCTAAATACATAAAAAGAGATGCTGAAGAGCTTGACAAAATGCGTTACCAAACAATCTATGCTACTGAAGTAGGTGCAGTAGCTGCTCCTACTGCTGGATTGCATATGAGTAAAGAAGTGATGAAACGATTGGAGATTAAAGGTATCAATTTTGCAACAGTAACATTACATGTTGGCTTAGGAACTTTTAGACATATTGAAGTTGAAGACCTATCCAAGCATAAAATGGACGCAGAATATTTCAAAATCAGTCAGAACACTTGCGATATTGTTAATAATACTATTAAGGAACGCAAAAGACGCTGTGCTGTAGGAACGACTACTATGCGCTCTGTAGAATCTGCTGTATCTGCAATAGAACACCTAAAGCCTGCTGAGGGATGGACAAATAAATTTATTTTCCCTCCTTATAATTTTTCGATCGCTGATAGTATGATCACTAATTTCCACTTACCAAAATCAAGCCTTGCTATTATGGTTTGTGCTTTTGGCGGTTATGAACTAATGATGGAAGCTTACCAAACAGCAATAGATGAGAAATATCGATTCTTCAGTTACGGTGATTCTATGTTGATTATATAAATTGCAAATAGGAAATTTCCTTAAAATAAAAATCAATTAAAAGAGACTGCCTTATTTTATAATGTAGTCTCTTTTTCTTTAAAAAAAGTTAACAAAATACTCTACGAAATAATACATTATTACTAATAGATAAAATCTAGGAGAGAATATTTGTTATAACCACTCAACAAAGTTAACTTTGGTGATTATACATTTTCTGTTCTAATAATAAATAATTGACTTTTTAATTATGTGTATTCATAAATTTAGCACTTTCCTTTTTCTGCTTTGCATAATTGCTTTTTCCTGCAACAATAAAACAAATAATTTGAGCAACAACAATGACAAAGGAAATATAACCGGTGAAAATAATACCATTACTAATAAGACAAAACTCCTAGAAACGCCTTGGCATATTACAAATTTTACGTTTGAAGGAAAATCATATGAATTAAATAGTTATTACTTATTTAATATTGAAGAAAACTCTATCGGGCTTAGTTTAGATGTCAACAATTGTGGATTTTCCTGTAGTATCTCAAACAATTTTATTAATATCAAAGAAGCTCCAATGTGTACTGAAAAATGTTGTGATAGTAACGAGGCTTTACTATTGACAAAATTGCTTCAGCAGGGAAAATTGAACTATAGAATCGATAATAAGAAACTTATGATTTCTAATTCTTTAGGCTCTATAGATCTTAAAGCTTATAATAAAACTATAATAGGTACAGAATGGATTGCTAATAGTTATACCTATTTAAAAGGAAATAAAGAAATTAAGTTTGAAAAAGAATATATTCTAATTTTTGAAAATGAAAGAATAAGGCTAAAGCTAGATGTCAACAACTGTCATAACAGCTATACTATTGATGAAAATAAATTTATAATTGAACTTCCTTCTAGTAATATGGGGTGTACCCGTAAATGTTGTGATAGCAAGGAAGGGGAATTATTAATGCTTAACCTTCAAGGTAGAATATCCTATAAAATAGTAGCTGAAAAACTTGTTTTACAAACCAACAACAAGAAAATTGTTTTTTCTAAACTTGAGGATTACAACAATAACGAATAACTATCATAAGCATGCAACCACTAAAAATAGCTGATAAAACATTTGATTCAAGATTATTTACAGGCACTGGCAAGTTTTCTTCTAGTACACTAATGCGTGATGCGATACTTGCATCTGATTCTGAATTGGTTACAGTAGCTTTAAAACGGGTAGAAATCAATAATGTGGATGATGATATACTAGTTCATTTAAATCATTCCCATATACATCTCTTACCTAATACTTCTGGTGCTAGAACTGCCAAAGAAGCTGTGTTTGCTGCTCAACTGGCACGGGAAGCTCTTGAAACAAATTGGTTAAAGTTAGAAATTCATCCAGACCCTAAATATTTAATGCCAGATCCTATAGAAACATTAAATGCAGCAGAAGAACTTGTTAAACTAGGTTTTGTAGTCCTTCCATATATTCATGCAGACCCCGTACTATGCAAACGCCTTGAAGAGGTAGGAACTCAAGCTGTGATGCCTTTAGGTTCTACAATTGGAAGTAATAAGGGGCTTAAAACAATTGATTTTCTAGAAATTATAATTGAACAAAGTAAAGTGCCAGTAATCGTTGATGCTGGAATTGGAAGTCCTTCAGATGCAGCAAAAGCAATGGAACTAGGTGCCGATGCTGTTTTAGTCAATACTGCAATAGCCGTATCTGACAACCCTATAGAAATGGCAAAAGCATTTAAACTAGGTGTATGGGCAGGAAGAATGGCATATGAAGCACGTTTGGCCAGCCCCTATAACCATGCAAAAGCAAGTAGCCCATTAACGTCATTTTTAGATTAAATCAAAAATAGCAAAGATAATTATGCGTATTTTCTTTTTCTTAAGTACTTATTTGTTTTTGGTTTCATGTAATAATTCAATAGTAGAGGAAATTCCTTTATATAAGATAGAAAAACAAAATATCAGTGACTCTGCTATGGTTGTTTCTGCTCATCCTTTAGCGACATCAGCAGGTGTTGAGATATTGAAAAAAGGCGGGAATGCTATAGATGCAATGGTTGCTGTACACTTTGCTTTAGCTGTAGTTTATCCACGTGCAGGTAACCTTGGTGGTGGTGGTTTTATGGTATACAGACCTAAAGAAGGAAAACCTATTACATTAGATTTTAGAGAAAAAGCTCCTGCTGCCTCCCATAGGAATATGTATTTAGATAAAGACAGTAATGCGATTGACTCATTAAGCATTTTTGGACATTTAGCCTGTGGTGTGCCAGGATCTGTTGAAGGGATGTATACAGCTCATAAGAAATATGGCAAACTTAACTGGAAAACGTTGGTACAACCTGCAATAAATCTTGCAAAAAATGGTGTAAAAGCTACTAAAAGAGAAGTTATTGCTTATAATAAATATATGGATGTATTTGCAAAGTACAACCCTCATCCAAATGCTTTTGTAAAAGATGAGTTATGGGTAAAAGGAGATCTTCTGATTCAAAGAGAATTAGCTGCAGTACTGACCTCTATCAGAGATAAAGGTAGAGCAGGATTTTATGAAGGAGAAACAGCTAATTTGATTATAGCGGAGATCAATAAATCAGCTGGGATCATGACTTATGAAGATTTAAAAAATTACAATGCTGAATGGCGTCAACCTATAACATTCCCATACAAATCGTATAATATTATCTCTATGCCACCACCCTCCAGCGGTGGAATCTGCCTTGCTGAATTACTTAATATGATAGAAGAATATCCAATTGGAAAATGGGGTTTTCAATCACCAGCAAGTATCCATTTGATGACAGAAGCTGCAAGGAGAGCTTATGCAGATCGTGCTGAACATTTAGGTGACATGGATTTCTATCCCGTTCCGATTGAACAATTAATTAGCCAAAATTACGCTAATGAACGTATGTATAATTACGATTCAGATACTGCCACCTCTAGTGATAGTATATCTCATGGCAACCCCTACCCTCCAGAAAGTGAAGAAACAACACATTATTGCATAGCAGATAAAGAGGGTAATGTTATTTCTGTAACTACAACTATCAATTCCAACTTTGGAAACAAAATAATTGTAGAAGGAGCTGGATTTATTTTAAACAACGAGATGGATGATTTTAGTGCTAAACCAGGAAGCCCTAATCAATTTGGATTGTTGGGGAATGAAGCCAATTCTATTGCCCCGCACAAACGAATGTTAAGCTCTATGACACCAACTATTGTAGAAAAAAATAATGAATTTTTCATGGCAGTAGGTAGTCCAGGAGGATCAAAAATTATTACTACTGTTTTTCAGGTAATTACTAATGTGATAGAATTCAATATGCCTCTTAAAGATGCGGTTCACAAACCTCGTTTTCATTTTCAGTGGAAACCCAATACTTTATTTTATGAAGAAGGAGCATTTGACAATGAATTACTAGAAGAGTTAATATCATTAGGTCATTATCCAAAAAGCAGAGATGAGATTGGACAGGTAGAAGCAATTATACGTTTACCAAATGGAAAACTTGAGGGAATTGGAGATATCAGAGGTGATGATTCTGCAAATGGATTATAAATATATTTCTTATTAATTACACAAAACGAATTGGGTATAGGATAATCTCATTTACTCTTTATTCTCTGGGAAAGTTTGTGCTAATGTTAATTTGCTAATAACTGATTCCTGCTGATCCTTAGGTAAGCTTTTTAAAATCCCAGACAAATCATCTTCAATTTTTAATTCTCGACCAATTGTTTCTTCTATAATTTCTTTAATCAAGATTCTTAATTGTAATCTTTGTTTTTTAAGTATTTCAAGAAATTCTTCTGTATTTATATTTTTTTTTGATTCATTATTATCTTCCATTACATTATTTTTTTTGATAATTGTACTAAATATCAACTATTTAATACTATTAAAAATTTGCTTATTGTATTAGCATAAAAAAATTGAGATTCAAAGCAATTAATTTATTTACTATTAAAAACAAAGGTAGGAAAAGTAGAACTATTTTTAATATTAGCAAAATAATAATTTAATAGTCATACAGAGAAAAAAGAATAAAGTATAAAATACTTGATCATTATAAAAGATTAATCAATGGTCCTTTTTCAACAAATGGGGAAATTTTTCCTTAAATCTATTCAACCTTGGAATTGATACTTTTCTAACATAAGAATTATTAGGATTAAGTCTTTCAAAGTTCTGGTGATAATCTTCTGCTTTCCAAAATTTTTTGAATTTGACAATCTCTGTAACAATTGGTTGACTGTAATTCCCAGATTTATTTAGTTTTTGTTTAAATTCTTCTGCCTGTTTTCTTTCTTCATCATTTTGATAAAAAATAATAGACCTATATTGACGACCAAAATCAGGTTGCTGGCCATTGATTGTAGTCGGATCATGAGAACCATAATAGACTTTAAGTAAAGTATGGTATGAAATCACTGTGGAATCATAATGAACTTCAACTGCTTCTGCATGAGAGGTTCTTCCATAACCAACTTGATTATATGTAGGATTTTGTTCACTACCTCCCGAATATCCTGAAATCACATGATCAACTCCTTCAACAGATTCGAAAATTGCCTCTACACACCAAAAACAACCACTTGCAAAATAAGCTTTGCTTAAGTTGTCATGATCTTTATAATCATTTGTAATAATAGATTTATAATCGGAATCTGCCAAAATAATACTATTAACAGAATCTGGGCCACAGGCAAATAATAAAATAAAAAAGACTAAAGATGAGACGTGATACATCATAATCATAAAACCAGGTATAGAGTAAATAAAATTGTTTTCACCAATACAACAAAAGCTTATTCTTTTTGTTTAAAAGATTAGTTCATGATGATATTTTAAAAAAATAAATTACTTATCCTCAATAAACCTGAAAAGCTTAATTTGATTTTCAATATCAAACAGATCTACCTTATCTGCATTAACCTCAATCAACTTTTGTATATCGTCCGAAGCATTAACTTTTTGATCCTTGAAGTAAAGATCATTTAACCAAGACATATATAAAATCCCCTCTTCCAATCGATATTTAAGAAAAATAAAGTCATAATTACCACTAATCAACTGTAGGTTAATAATTCTTGTTCCTTTTATATTAGAAATAAAAGCACGATAAAATTCACGTTCACTCTCTTTATTTTTATTATCAATAACTTCTACCAGATATTCATTTTGATTGAATACAAATACCTTATAAATAAACTCATCACCTATTTGAGGGAAATCAACTCCCATCCAGGCACCCAACAAGGTTGAATCCACAGGGGTATTAGGTTGATCATCAATAGAATAATCGGATTCATAAGGACAGCCTGTAAGTAAGAATAAAATACTAATTATAGTGAATAAAAATGCTGCTTTTTTCATCAAGTATCGTTTTGTGTAAAAAAATAAATAAAAGACATACCATGATAACTTCATTAAGGAGAAATAGCCTAATGTCAAAATCTATATAACTTGTTTAAAACTAATATTAAATATACTTATTACAATGATATGAATATTTCTTTAAGATTTATTTAATACACAACAGTCAATCAATAATTTTTTTAACAGAAAAATGTTTCAAGTTATACAGCAATAGAAAATAGTTAAGGATAACAGAATAGATCGACAACTTTCAATAAATCATTAGCGTTTGGGATTATTATTTATTAAAAATACTTATCATAAAATATTACTTGAAAATGATTGGACTTTTAAGCACTTTTTCTATCTTTAATTTTCTTAAAAGATAGACTACTTAAACTGCAAATTATATATTAACAATCAAATAGTTATACGATTTTTTTAAACAAAAAAGGTATTTATAGAATAAAGTAACTTATAATAATTTTTATTAATTGAATTATAAATTCAAAACAAGGAGAATATTAATACACTTTTAAAACATCAGACAATTTTCCTTCTTTTTTAAAACCTAAACTATTTAATATTTAAATTTTAAGTTGATTTTTTTACCTAAAGACAACAAAGAATGAAAAGCGCATCAATTATAGGAGCAGGATTGGTAGGCTCACTTTGGGCTGTTTACCTATCAAAGGCTGGCTACAAAGTAAAAATATTTGAAAGGCGTTCTGATTTACGGCAAACAGATATTTCTGCAGGAAAATCGATCAACCTAGCTCTTTCTGATAGAGGTTGGAAAGCCTTTAAGACTGTTGGCATTGAGAAAGAGATCGCAACCATAGCCATACCTATGTTTGGAAGAACTATGCATAGTATTACTGGTGAACTTACATATCAGCCATATGGACAAGAAAATCAAGCGATATACTCAGTTTCAAGAGCAGGTATAAATTGTAAAATGATGGATATTGCTGAAAAGGTAGGTGATGCTGAAATTTTTTATAATGAAAAATGTATTAATGTCGATCTTGAAAATGGAATTGTTTTTCTGGAGAATACTATAACCGGTAAACAATCAGAAGTTAAATCTGATCTTGTTTTTGCAGCAGATGGTGCTTTTTCCAGTGTAAGATATAATTCTATGCAAAAATTAAATCTATTTAATTATAGTCAACGCTATATTGATGATGGATATCGAGAAATTCTTCTTCCAGCAAACGAAGATGGAACATACAAACTATCAAATAATAGTCTTCATATTTGGCCTCGTGGACGCTTTATGCTAATAGCATTACCTAACGAAGATGGTTCCTTTACCTGTACACTTTTTATGCCTTTTAAAAATCATGAGTATTCATTTGATAAATTAGATAACCCAACTAAAGTTGACCTTTTTTTCAAAAAAGTATTTCCAGATTTTTACGACCTAATGCCTAATATTGCCGAAGCATGGGGAAATCACCCGCTTTCCTCTTTAGCAATAATTCGCTGCTATCCATGGACATATGGCAAAACAGCCTTAATGGGTGATGCAGCGCATGCAACCGTCCCATTTTATGGTCAAGGAATGAATAGTGGTTTTGAAGATTGTTCTGTAATGTGGGAATTATTACAAAAACATGATGAAAACTGGCAAGATATTTTTGACGAGTATCAGAAACTAAGAAAACCTGATGGTGATGCTATCCAAGATTTATCGATTTATAATTATTATGTAATGAGAGACTATGTAGGTGATCCTAATTTTTTACTCCAAAAACGTTTTGAAAGAAAAATTGAAGAACTTTATCCTGAGATTTACAAACCTTTATATTCACAAGTAACATTTAGCCACATAAGATATTCAGAAGCACTTAAAAAGGGCAAAGAACAAGAAGAATATATAAAATCTATCATGAAAAAGCATGATATTGCTAAACACTTTGAACAAGATACTATAGATACATTTATACATTCGATTTATGCTCAAAAAAAAGAATATGATGTTGGATAGTTTAATAATTCTATAAAAATGAATACTTAATAAAAAATAAATTTTTCAAAAGACTTTGATAAAATAATCAAATAGAAACAAAGAAATATAAAAGAGATGGATCAAAAAAAAGATCAAATATTCGAAAAACTCAAAACAAAATTTGAAGATATAGGTCAGGATGTAAATGTACACTTAGAAGGTTTATTACATTCTAAACCACTTACATATTGGGATTATATTCAAACAGATGCTTTACTGAATTTACAAATTCAGCGTACAACATTGCCAGATGAATTGGTCTTTATAATGTATCATCAAATTAATGAACTTTTGTTTAAAATGATACTTGGAGAAATTGACCAAGTTGCTTTTAAAAAAAAATTAACAACTCCATTCTTTGCTAAACATCTTAACCGAATAAGTCGTTACTTTGATATGCTTTCTTCCTCTTTTAATATAATGAAAGATGGAATGGATATCGAACAATATATGAAATTTAGAAACACACTAGCTCCTGCAAGTGGCTTTCAAAGTGCTCAATACAGATGCATCGAATTTGCTTCAACTGAATTAATTAACCTGATAGATATTCGCTTTAGAGATACAATAGACAGAAATACTCCTTTTTCTCATGCATTTGACCATCTTTATTGGCAGGCAGCAGGCAAAGACCATAAAACTGGAAAAAAATCAACTCTACTAAAACTTTTTGAGGAACGTTATATGGATGATTTCATTGTTTTTATGAAAACATATAATAAGTTAAATCTATGGACTAGATTTAAGTCTCTACCCAAAAATGAACGGGAGAATAAAAAGTTAATTAATGCCATGCGTCATTATGATCATACCGTAAACATCCAGTGGGTTATGTCACATTATAAGACTGCTGGTAAATATCTAGATAGTGGAGAAGAATCTGCAGAAGCAACAGGAGGTAGCGATTGGAAAAAATATATGCACCCTAAATATCAAAAAAGAATTTTCTTCCCAGACTTATGGTCTCAAGAAGAAAAAGATAACTGGGGAATTACCAATATTAAAGAACATGCAATACTCTAAAATATTAAAAAAATAGGTGATTAGTAGCTTATTTATTTTTTTTTCTTAAACGGATGGAGTTAGATTTATCTTGTTTTAAAGTTTTATTTTTAGGCGATTCATGCTGTTTTTCTGAACTTACTTCTATAAATTCATTCTCCTTTATGCTATTCAATTTATTTGAATTTGGACCTAAATTAATACTATCTTTAATCATTAATGGACGCTTGACCGTATCGCTTAAATCTATAGGGTTACTCAAACCTAAAAACTGATATTTAGTTTTAATATGTAAAGAATCCAACCAATGAAAACCATTTAGCTTCAAAAGGGTGTGATCTACTTGGTTCATAGGGTAAAATACTGCTGAAGGTTTTACCTGAAATCGTATTCTATTTACCTTATTGTCAACAAAAAACATCAACATCTTTTCACAATCCACATCATTTACCCCCATATAAAGGTCCAGATCATCCAAAGCATAATATACAGTTTCTCCATTCTTATCGACAGACATTGTACTAATCTCTCCATCAATAAATTTAGTGACTATATTTCTGCCTTTGACCTGATTATAAAAAACATCTTCATTGGTATTGACAATAAATGAATTATTAAATAAAAACACGCGATGTATTTTAGAATTTTTCATCTGAACATTAATGGTGTCGGCAGTAAATTGAGTACCATCGACCCATAAAATTGGATTTTCATAAAAATGAAACATAGAATCTTGCCCATTATAATACATAGAGTCACAGAGTACCTGCAGATTAGATTTAAAGACCTCGACACCATAAAATGCTTTAAGATTACGAATATCTATATTTGAAGTATCAGGAATTGAAATAAGTGTATCTGATCGAAGCCACATAGTATCATTTTCAACTACTGTAGTAAGAAGTGGATTTATATGAGCCAACAAATATTTAGTACTATCATTGTAAAATGCTTCCCCGCAGGTAATTTGCATATTAGCAGATGTATCCAGCCATACTACATGCCCCTGGGCAAATCCATTTTTCGTTTCAGTATTATAATCTAAGCTATCGGTTGTAATTATCTGATTATTCTGAGCCAAGTATACATCCCCCCTAAAAATCATAGTTTTTAAAGAAGCATCATAATTAGTGAATTTGGCTTTGATAGATTGATTTTGGATCGTATCCCGACTTTTAAACAGGGGGTTACCATAAAAAAAATATTCATCAGTTTTGTTGTCTATATAAATAGTATCGGCCAATATCTCCTGATCTTCATTTTGATAAAAAGCGTTTCCAATAAGATAATAAATATCTTTATCGCCATGATAAATAATGGTATCCCCCTTAGCTATTTCCCTTTTACCTTCTTCATAATTTTCAAATCTGGCATTTTTATAGAGTTCTGCATAATTACGTTGAGTATCATAAAAGCCATCTTCACAATAAACCAATTTTTCTGCATTATAAACATTGGTAGGGCCCAAAAAAAATGCTATCTCAGTTTGAGTATTAAATTCGAGAGAATCAGCAGTAAGTATATAATTAGGATTATCTATACGGACAGAATCTTCAAAATGTGCAATATTTGTATTCGCATTATAAGTACCTTGTTTACTTACCATAATTGATGAATCACTTTCTATAAGCGATTCATCAGGAAAAGTAGCTATACGTGAAGTAAGATCATAATTCAATTTTTCTGTAAAAAGAGTCATGCTGCTATCTTTCAGGACAACATTACTGCGAAGTTGGGCATACCGACTAATGCCATCATAATAAAGAGAATCAGAAAATACACGAATACTATCATCCTGTAGCATTTGTACATTATCAAAAGCTTCAATTTGTTTTCCCGGAAAAATAAAACCAATATCACACCACAAATGCATTTCTTTTTGCTTAAGATGTACATCTCCTATCAAATCTCTAAAAATTCCTTCATTAGTAGTGCGTTCCTTAAAAGTACTGATATGTAGAATATCAATTTTTGAACTATCATTCTTCAAACTATCTTGCAGAGGAGGAGTCTCAGGAAATTGTGCCATCAAATGAACATTTCCTAAAAGACACATAAAATACAGGAGCAAAATATTCTTAAATGCCATCGAGCGAAAGGTATAAAAAAATTAAATTTTCTTTTCATAAGAAAATCAAGAATGATACTCAGTTACAAAAATAATTAAATTTTGTGCATAATTTAATACTTAGGATACCTTTAGCTTAGAATTAACGATTCCCAGATTATTATTTGATTTAATTGCAATGTAAAAAGATACCAATGCTGCTATATAAAAAATTAAAAACTTATTTAGAGAAAACAATCTTTAGGATTTAAAACAACAAACGGGTATTATAATTATAATCAACAGGATTCAATTTCCTGAGAGTCATCTATTTGATTTTGTTCTATTTGTATCTCTTCAGCTTTTCTAATAGCAGCAGTAGCTTCAAGATAATTAATCAAAGACAAGTTTTTGAGATGAAAAAAAACATAGAACATGATCGATGGAACTGCAATTAATAAAAGGGACAGATTAAAAACAAAGCCAATAAGGCCGATCCCCGAATCAAGAATAAGCCATTCAATTTCCAAAAAATTAATTTTAAAATAGACTTGTAATAAAACTATTGCTGTAGCCAAAGAACTAAGTACTCTTAACCTATATTTTAAGATATTGTTCTTAGTTTTTGCCAAATCAACCAACAATAAAATATATTCTGAGGGCAAGTGAATTAAAAGTTCTTCTAGTTCCTCATTTAATGAAATTATTATAGTCTTTAAACTTTGATTTTTAAAAGTATTGAATAAATTCAAAAAACTCTGAAGATGATTTGATGAACTATATGTATTTAACTTATCCCAAACTTCTAGCAAATCAGGAATATTGTTACTTCTATCCATATTTATACATTCACTTATGTAAACATCAATTAATATAATTCCTTTTCTATTAAATTTAATAAATCAATAGCCAATTTTTTATTTAAGCGATTTAGAGGAATATTATAGGCTATAACCTGCCTATGTGTAAGTGCAACCCTACCCATCCAATAATCACTTTCCAAAAAAACTCGAGCTCCATTATTAATAGCCTGAACAGAAATTGTGGAATCTGGATGTAAATACTTTGGAAAAATTGAAAATAATTGTTTGTGATTCTCAAAACAAATATCATAGTAATCCTGATTAAATTCAGCAAAATTACCTTCAGTACTAGAATGATGATAAAAACCAATTCTATGTGGCAAAGTACCTGTTAAGAAAACGAGACTTCGAGTATCTTCCTTTAAATAATTATATCCATATTTCTGTATATTTACCCCATGGTAAGCTCTCAATGCAGTTAATAAATCATGAAATTTATCATAATCTTTAATACCAATTTCCCCATTTAGCGCTTCTAATAAAATTTGTTCTACTTTCTCCAATCTAGAAAGAATACGATTATAGGCTGTCGTATCCATTTTTAAATCTCTCTGAATTGCCATAAGGACTTTATAAGTCTCTTTTCTGTTTTCTAAAGTATTATGCTCATACGTTAAAAAAAAAGAAAAGAAAAAACAAGTTGCAATAATAAACAAATCAAAAAAGTACTTTTTCATAAGAACATGATTATGCTAATTGCTAAAATGCATCTATTAACATAAGAATTCATTATTTACATAAAGCAGGATAAATATAGTTATATAAATTAATCTCTGAATCTTTTAATTGTGTCAACCAATCCGGCAAATTCTCACTAAATTCTTTAGGATTATTTAAACTCGAAATAACAGTATGGTAGAATTTAAGATTTTTCTTTATTATAAACTTTGTTTTTTTGTCAAAATTTTCTGAGAATTGACTCAAATTTGCTTCTACCATCATATATTCAATCCATTCCTCATCATGTTCCAACTCTGAGATAATGTGTTCCTGAAGTTTTGCTTCATGAGCATCAAGAGCTTTGTGATTAAGCGGATGTTTTTTCCAATGAACAATCAACATTGTAACCTGCGTATGTAGATAGCCAATACCCTGAATAACTTTATATTTGTCTTCCTGGGCCTTTAATGAAATATTGTTCATAAAAAACAATAGAACGAATAACACAATTGTAATCTTTTTCATAAGTGATAGAGTATTTTATTTTATAAAATGATAGCGTTTAAAAAAAATCTGTTAATAACAATTAAACTATAGAGTCGACAAACTCATCTAGTATATTAAAGATAAGCAATTTTATAGATAAACAAAAATGCACTAAAAAGTATAAAATGTCACTTTTTTAATCTGTTTCAATTTTACTAGCTGAATAGAAGCAAACAAGTGATATTAAAAGCATAATTATTAAAACAGGAATCGGAGGTTTAGCAGGAGAAGTGAAAAAATGTGAAAGTCCACCCAACATAAAAACTAAGTTGGCAAAAGCTATACCCATTAAACTGTTTTTTGCTGCTACACCAGTATTGTTTCTTAAAAAGAAAATTAAAATGCCTACTGCAAACATTGAGAATGCTAATGCTTCATGCATCACTTTCCCAACTAGTAAAGCATTACCAGTAAGTTCAGGGAAACCAGACTGTGTAACCTGTTCAGCTCCAACATAAAAACCAATTCCTTGTACTATATTTATTACAGCTACTACTGTCATTAAAATTTTAGAGTTCATATTTCTTAATTGTTACTTAGCATTAAAAAAATAAATAATTAATTTAACCCTATAATACATAAATATTTATAAAAACCCAAAGACTATAGTATGAAAACCAATAATTTATTATTTCTAATTTTTATCCTTATTTATTACTCAAAAAAAATTGAAGCACAACATACTTTTTCCATTGTAGCTATTGATTCTATAACTGGCGAAGTTGGAAGTGCTGGTGCATCCTGTCTTGATTTAACAAAAAGAGAATATACTGCAGATATTATTAGTGAATTATTCCCAGGGCTTGGTGCCATTAACTGTCAAGCATCTTATAATCGTTCAAATCAGTTACTAGCACATAAAAGAATGATTAAAAAGGACAACCCTTATGAAATAATAAAATGGCTAACTGTTAATGATATTGATCAAACACCTGAATACAGACAATACGGAATAGTAAGTAACATTAATAATATTATTGAAACTGCAGGTTATTCAGGTGACTCGATATTTGGCTATTATAATCATATAATAGGACCTAATTATTGCATTCAAGGAAATACACTACTGAACAAATCAATTCTAGATTCTATGGAATATTATTTTCTGAATACAGAAGGTGATTTAGCCTGTAAACTTATGGCATCTTTACAGGGCGCAAATAAAATAGGGGCTGATAGAAGATGTTTAGATAAAAAAAGATCTTCACTATTAGCATTTATAAAAATAGCGGCCCCGAATGATATACAAGGAAAACCATCAATTCGTGAAACTATAAAAACATCAGAATCTACAAACATTGAACCAATAGATCAACTTCAAAAAAAGTTTAATTTAATTCATAAATGTGATTAAAATGGACGAATTATTACATTTAAATAATTGAAAAGTCTACTCAAAAAAAGTCGGGCTCAAATAGCTTTGAGCCCGACTTTTTTTTAAACTACGATTAATTTTACATCGCCAAAAGGTCCATACGGATTTCTTTAATCTCAGCTGCAACTTCTACAAGAATCTCATGGCTAACATCATCTGTCTGATGAATTTTTGTAAAAGATGCCTCCAATTGATTCAATTTATCGAGTTCAGCATGTAAACCAGCTTCATCCTTGACTTCATGCAACAAGATCAATAAATTGTCTAGGTGCTCTCTCTGAGAAAAAATATGCTCCTTCAAATCATTTGCTATATCCTCTGCAGCCTGATCCATAATTGATTGAGTTAAAATATATTGCATTTCAACCCAACTACCAACAAGTAATTGAGTAGCTGTTGGTAATTTTGAATTATCAACTAAATAATCTTCCAATGCTTCTAGTCCCTTCTCAATAACTATCTGTAAAGAATCCTTATCATCTAACTTTTGTTTAACATTGTCTGTAATTAAATCATCGAAAACCTGAGCAACTCCAATTTTATTTGCCAAGTCATGTGCAGTTTGACAATATTGTAAAATTTTTGTCTTATCGTGATATACTGCCTGATAAGTCATATCAACAATATAAATTCCACAATTTAAAGCAATAGCATGATCTGCTGTATGTGTTTCAGCCTTATCCAAGGGGGCTAACAAATTAGCATTATAGGGGACATCATCATTACTCATATGCCCCAACTCATCTAATGGCGTAGGCATATTTACAATAATCTTATAAAATTCAAACTCGGCCATATCAGGCATTTGAACAGAAATTGAATCCGTTTCTTCATTTGTAGTTTGTTCATTATACCCCTCCCCACATGAATAAATAAGAAAAGAGATCAATAAAAAAGGGATAAGTTGCTGTAGTGTTTTCATTTATTATTTTTTTTGATGGTTCAATACAAATATTAGATTATTTTTTTAGTTATCAAAAAATATTACCATTCTGTTTCTACTGAATTAGACACAAGCCAAACTGATTAAGATCAAGAAAAATTGAATAATAAATACCTATTTGTAATACATTAACTTCTTACTTAGAATTCTAATAGAAGAAATTCCTTATAGTAGAATTTACATATTGAAAATTTAGCAAATTAATTTTTTCTTTATAGATTTAGGTTCAATCGCACTGTTACCTTACCATTACTTTACATCTTAAAACATAAAAGTATGAATCCAATAATAAGAAATATTTTAATCGTCATTGCAGGTTTCGTTTTGGGAAGTATTGTTAATATGGGTATTATTCAGATAAGCGGTTCCATCATCCCTCCTCCTGAAGGTGTTGATCCAACAAATATGGAAAGTTTGAAAGCTACCATGCATTTATATAGTCCCATACACTTTCTTTTTCCATTTTTAGCACATGCCTTAGGAACATTAGCAGGAGCATATATTGCTGCTAAATTAGCTTCATCTATTAAAATGATAATAGCACTTACTATTGGTATATTATTCCTTTTAGGAGGGATAAGTATGGTTACTATGTTACCCGCCCCTATATGGTTCAGTTGCATTGACCTCATTTTTGCCTATCTACCTATGGCTTGGTTCGGAGGGGTCTTGGCGATGAAAGGGTCTTGAATAAAAAAAAATGATTATTCTATATAATTGGTATAAATTATGGAAAGGTAATATATCGATATAATGATCTATGTGAATAGCTTATGATTAAAACAACGAATAGTCATTCAGAAAAGTTGATAAATGTAGTATATGAGCGTATATAGACTTTATTTAGGATAAAAACACAACTTAAACTATATAGTCTATCACAACTCCGAATACTTATCTCCTTTCCCTTTAGCTTTTTCAACAGGATATTTTTGATCGTTTTTTATAATCTTATCCATAATAATATCTTTTACATCAAAATCATAATGCTCTGCTATAAGAAAAGCGTATGAAAACACATCAGCTAATTCTTCTCTAACCCTCTCTTTAGTAGCTTCTTCTGAACTTTTCCATAAAAAACATTCCAATAATTCTGAAGCCTCAATACTTAATGCTGCTGCAAGATCTTTAGGGTTGTGAAATTGTTTCCAGTCCCTCTGATTACGAAAATCAACTAGTTTATTTATTATTTCATCTATATCTGTCATACATATTGATTAATAAATATTTAAAAGAAGCCCTAAGGTGATTCAATTATGAAATTATCTATTTTAAGAAAAAGCACATAATTTATTAAAAGAAAACTTCTGGCTCATAACTTTTAGACCATGAAATCATCTTATCAATTGTTCGTGTATAACCAGAGTTATATTTTGGATTTGGAATAACTACACCAACTTGATTTAGAAGTTCATTTAACCGATTAATCAGTATTTCACTAATTGGATTTTTATACTCAATATCTTTAATCTTTTTAAGTTGTGGCAGCCATTTAGCCCACATATATAGTTCAAAACTTCTTTGTAATTCTTTTATATTAATTGCAGGTGGTTTAATATCCTTTATAAAAGAACTGACTTCTTTCAATACTTGGTTGACATATTTACTAAATTCCAAATATTTACTATAATATTCTTTGGCCAATTTTGAACCTTCTTTTCTTCCTTTTCCCTTTTGATCAATTTTAGTAATTTGTTCCTCTGCATTTAATGTCATTTGCTTTAAAGCAAATATAATATCTGAAATTGGTTTTAATTCGTTTTCAAACTGTTTCAAATGTGTTTGAATAAATGATGCTTTGGATTCCTGACTATTATTAAATATCATCGAAGTTCTACTGGACTTTGCTTTAGCGAGTATATTAGATTTATCTTTAGTGAAAACATGTTTATAAAGTCTTTCAGCAGTTTTATATTGAGATGTAATAGGTAATAGTGGATTAATTTTTCTAATGAGTTGTATGATAGCATCCGTTTTCTTTTCTATTGATTGATTTTGTGATTTGTTTTGATAACTTATCTGGTTAAAGTGATCTTTTTGTAATTGTATAACAGTATCAAATTTGTTCAAAGCGTAACCATAACAATCTGCAACTGTATCAAAGTGGTCATTTATTATTGATTCAATTGGTTTGAAGTCTTTTGCAAAAAACAAATCAATTTTGCGTCCCAGAATAGTATAGTTTTTAGCAACCCTATCCATTGTAATTTTTTTAGCAATTTGTTTTTCTTCTTTTTTCTTATCCTCTTTCGTGAAATGATTTTTTATCCATTCGACAGCTTTGTCAACTGATTTCTTAGTAATTATATCAATAATTTCATCTTTTATATCATCTCCAAGACCAAGTATTCTCTTCCATAGATCAACATGTTCAAGTCCTTTTTTTAATGCATCCCATTTTTCCTTTCGTATTTCATGTTGTCTTTTTTTCTCATTCTCTTCGTTTTTTAATTCTATTTTTTTGATTTCATGTTGTCTTTTTTTCTCATTCTCTTCGTTTTTTAATTCTATTTTTTTGATTTCATGTTCTTTGAAATTACTTGCAACACTTTTACCAATAGCTTTAATAAACTTTTCAGCAATTTCAGAGCCTAACTCCTCTATACGATTTTCAATTGCTTTTATCATTTGTTCCATCCTATAAATTTCACTTCTTTCCTGATCATCGATATACCCATCAATTTCAGCATACAATTTATATCCCTCTATTTGTCGCTTCCACTTTTTTAATGAAGTCTGTAATTTTCTTAATTCGTCCATTTTATATTTTAATTGTTTATTTATTTAAAAAAAGCTATGAATTAATTTATTTAAAATAAGTATAAAACACAAATTATCAAATATTAAAATTAATAAACAATAATGAATTGATTATTAATATTGTTACCTATATACTATAAAATTTTTATTTGCAAATCTAAAAAGATATTCAGCTATTAGGAATAGATATAGTTCTTTTTATTTAAGTCATTAATCCTTAAAAAATAAAACTTATAAATAGATTTTATAAAAAAGTATTAAATTGTAATCACATTGATATTGTAATCAAGAAATGTTTTCTAAATAATTATACTATGTCTTATAGCAAAAAACATATCATTACTGTTTTCTTAGTTTTACTTTTTCTTTATTCAAATGCACAAGATCGTTATAAACCAAGTCAAACAGAAATTAATACATTACCGCAATGGGCCCAATTGATGTATGGTAATAACCCTAATATTAATCAGGTAGACATATTGTATAGGGATTTTTATAAAACTAATAGTTTTGAAAAAAATTACCATACACAGTACTATAAAAAATGGCGACGACAAATTGGAGATCGTATTGATGTAGATGGTTACGAGTTAAAGATATCTTTGCGCGAAAAAACAGATCGAATTAATAATGTACAAAACAATCATTATCGGAGTGGCAACTGGTCTGTGATGGGACCTTTTGTTTCAAGGAACACAAATGGTGATACTGTATCTCAACAGTCGAATGTATATAGTGTAGACCAATCGCTTATAAATCCATTAATATGGTATTGTGGGACAGAAACTGGAGAAATTTACAGCTCTGTAGACGGCGGTAATTCTTGGACAAACATTTCTCTCAATCAAATTTTTGATGGTGGTGTGACTGCAATTGAAATTGACCCTACTGACATAAATACTGTTTATGCAGGGAGTGGTGATTTTATCTTTAAAACAACAGACGGTGGCACAACCTGGAATATTGTGTTGGCCAACAATAATCTTAATGCTAATGAAATCCTTGTTCTACCTGGAACAAAAGATACAGTATTAGTAGCAGGAAATAGTGGTCTATATCGATCTGAAGACGGTGGTGATAACTGGACCACAATTTCTACAAATCGTTCTTATGACATTAAAGCAAATGTATTAAATAGTGATACGCTTTATCTAGTAAAACATAATCCAAGTCAGGATTTATGTGAATTTTTTATATCTCATGATGCAGGAATAACTTTTACACTTCAAACGAATGGTTGGCATACATCAACAGATCCAGGTAGAAATGATGGTGGTGCACGGTTGGCAGTAACAGCAGCTGACCCAAACAGAATTTATGCTTATCTTATAGGTGAATCTAAAACAGGAGATACCGGGTTCATTGGTGTCTACAGAAGTGATGATGGTGGAACATCCTGGACTTTGCCGAATGGCCCAGCAGGAGGACCATATACTGCTACACATACAAACCTTGCTATTGGCACAGTAAATTGGCAATACCATCAGGGATTTTACAATTGTGCACTTGCAGCCTCTCAAACCAATCCCGATCATATTCTTGTTGGCGGCTTAAACTTATACCAATCCAATGACGCAGGCCTTACATTTACACCTCTTGCAGGTTATATAGGCGGATCATACAACATTCATGTAGATATGCAAGACTTTAGAACAGTTGGAAATTCAACTATAATTTCTACCGATGGTGGCATTTACCATTCAAATGATTTTTTTGCTACTAACAACTTTCACGTAAGGATGAATGGTATTCACGCATCCGAATACTGGGGTTTTGGCCAAGGCTGGAATACAGATGTAATGGTTGGTGGTCTATATCATAATGGCAATTTAGCATTTCATGAAAATTATGGTCCTGGGAATTTTCTTCAACTTGGTGGAGGTGAACCAGCAAGTGGGTATGTTAATCCAGGAGAAAATCGAAAAGTCTATTCTTCAGATATTAATGGGCGCATTCTTCCATTATCAATTGGTGACCCTGTCCCATCCATTGGTTTTGGTATCAACCCGAATGAAAGTTATTGGTTAGCAGAATCTACGGAATTAGAATTTTATCCAGAGTGCTACAACATTGCTATTACCGGTTACCAAAACGATTTGTGGAAAACTACTGATGGCTGTAACAGCTTTATACAATGGAAAGAATTTGGAACAAATGATGATGATAAAATTACATATATAGAAATATCCAGAAGTAATCCCGATGTTATTTATGTCTGCCAACAACAATCTAACCCTTCACTTGGTAAGCTTTGGAAAACTTCTGATGGTGGAAATACCTGGGGACAAATCACCTTACCTAGTATAAGTGGAAATTCAAGAAAAATACTTATTCAATTAGATCCTAGTAATGAAGATAACATTTGGATTGCCTTTAGAAATGGTGCCAACAATAATAAAGTATATAAATCCAATAATGGTGGAAATTCGTGGACTAACCTTACAACTACTGATCTAGATGATGTAAAGATCAATTCATTGGTATTCATACCAAATACAGGAGGTGACCTATATGCCTTCACTAACAATGGAGTATGGTACAGAAATAGTGCAAGCAGTTTCTTTAACTGGACCTCTTTTTCTAGTGGTTTGCCTATAGAAATTACTACAAATATTGCTAAACCTTTCTATCGCGATGGAAAAATTAGACTGGCATCCTATGGCCGTGGCATTTGGGAAAGTCCTATGTTCAGAGAACCCACAGCTCCTATTGCTCAGATTGGTGTTGACAAGAAAACAATAACTCAACATTGCACTGCTGACACTTTTCACTTTGTAGACCAATCTATTGTAAATCACTTGGGGGCATCATGGCTGTGGGAGTTTAACGGTGGATCCCCAGCAACAGATACAACTTTATATCCTGATGTTACCTATCCAGGTCCTGGTGTATATAGTGTGAAGTTAACAGTAACTGACAGTAGTGGAAACCAATCCATTGACTCTATAAACGTTAATGTGAATAATTATATCGCTCCAGTTTTTATTGAAGAACCATTTGAAATGAATTTCCCTCCCAGTCTCTTTGAATTAGTAAATCCTGATAATGGGCTTTGTTGGGAAAAAACTACTGATGCTGGAGGGTATGGATTAAGCACTAGTGCAGCATGGTTCAATAATTATGACTATTATCCTGGTGGAGAAGAAGATGATTTACGAATAAGTCTTGAATTCCAGAATCCTACTGATAGCTGGTTGAGTTTTGATGTAGCCTATGCACGATACGCTGTAAATTATTCCGATTCATTAGAGGTTTTGATATCAACTGATTGTGGCCAAACTACGAATTCAGTCTATTTTAAAGGAGGTAGTGATCTTGCAACTTCTGCAGACATCAATCAACCTTTTATTCCAAATTCTACGGAATGGCGTACTGATAGTATTGATCTAAGCAGCTATGTAGGCAACAATGAAATAATGATAATTTTCAGAAATCATTCTGGTTGGGGCAATAACACTTTTTTAGACAATATTAATATTTCGGAACAAACAATAACTCCTAATTCATCTACGGAAAATGATTTGATACTCTATACTTACCCAAATCCAAATAAATCAGAAGGAATACTCAATTTTTCATCTTCTACCCCAATAAACTTCAGATTATATGACTTAAATGGTAAAAATATTCTTGACTTTAAAAACAAACAAGATGCTATACAACTACCCTCTTTAGCTGCTGGTACATATCCGTATATTATTTCTAATTCGAAGATCTGGAAAAGGGGAAAACTAATAATACGATAATGTTTAATACTACTAGTATTTATTTTTTTTCTAAAAAATTTTTAAAGTAAAATTCTACCTTCTGAAATTAATCAAACAATCGAAAAAAATTATGCATTATATTAAATTGCTTTTTTTAAATTTCGGACTGCTTCTCAACTTCAGTATTTATGCACAAAACACAGCCTGTTTTACTATAAACCCTAACCCCTATTCTACAATTAGTGGACTAAATGTTTTTACTAAATACATTGAAGTTTTCGGAATCAAAATTTTTGCAACTCCCACCGTACCCGATCAAGACATAAAACATTGTGCTGCTGTTATGGCAGAATATCTAGACAATGATGAAGATGGTATTGCTAATAATCCTTCAATTATTAATGAAATGGTATCAAGAAATGCATCGATGATTATGTTTGCCTCTGACGGCTCAACCAACCAGTCAACTTTTTTTAATAACTACAATGGAAATTGGGACTTTCAAGACTTGTATGCCGACGAAACACATCCTTCTGGATCGAGTCAATTTCATGGTTTTGATGCAACACTTGAAGAAGTTTTACATTTAATCACGCACTTAGGGTATTCCAACCTCTACCCTTCAGTTTGGGGTGAATATCCAGGTACTCAAGTTTCAGCTGCAATGGATACTGCAAGAGGTGGTCACTTCTTAAGTATACCAAATTCTTACCCCACTGCTGCATGGTATCACTATAATGACAATACTTGTGATTATGGATGTATGATTACAGAATATATTTATTGGTCTTTAACCACTTTTTTAGGCGCACAAAATTATAGTGGCAGATGTAATGAAATTAGTATTGAATGGGAACTCTGTACTCCAGCACAATTTCAGGCTACAGATATATATATGCATAATCTTATTACTGATACTACGTACCGCTTTGCTACAAGCATCCCTGATGGCAACTATTGCCCAAGCACTTCATCAATTGAAAATCGCAAAGCTAAAGATTTAGAAATTCAGATTATACCTAACCCATCAAATAGTTATATCCAAATTCTAACCAATAAACCATACCACGGACAAGTTTCTATCCATGACATTACTGGGAAAATGATTAGAAATTTTAAAATGTCAAGCAATCATAAAACAATAAATACTAAAATGTACTTACCAGGAATTTACTTTATAAAAATTGGGAACCAATTAACAACTACAAAATTTATAATCGAGCCATAGTTATAACAAACTGGAAGAGAATAGAACATTAAATTTTTACAAAGTTCAATTTGAATTTTATTTTTTGTTGTATTTTAAAACAAAAGCAATTAAAAAATATCATGCAAGATTTTTCATCACTAAAATTACCCTCTTCTATTCTAAAAGTTTTTAAAGAAAAAGGAATAGTAAGCCCAAGTGAAATCCAAGCGAAGACAATTCCTGTTCTTTTAAAACATGAAGGTGATTTTGTTGCACGTTCTGCTACAGGCACTGGCAAAACATTCGCCTATAGTGTACCGCTCTTATGCAGGATTGACTCCAAAAATACAACTACTCAAGCAGTTATTCTGGTACCTACCAGAGAATTATGTGAACAAGTAGGAAATGAAATATTTACACTATCAAAGTATATTGAAGGGCTAAAAGTTCAAGCAATCTATGGAGGTGTCCCTCTTAAAACACAAATACAGGAAATAAGGAAAGGAGTACAAATAATAATTGCAACTCCCGGACGGTTAATGGATTTAGTCCAACGCAAAGTTGTTCACCTTTCAAAAATTAAATTCATCGTTTTTGACGAAGCCGATGAAATGCTACTAAAAGGATTCAGAGCAGACATTGATAAAATTCTGGCAAGTACAAAAAGAGCATACTCATCCTGGCTTTTTTCTGCAACTATGCCAAATGAAATTAATAGTATTATAAAACAATATCTTAACAAAAAATTAAAAAAAATACTTCTAGGAAAGCAAAAACAAACAAATGAAGGAATCGAGCATTGGGCAATAGAACTAGAAGCACAAGAAAAATTAAATATATTATTATACTATCTTAAAAAATTTGGAAAGCAGAAAGGAACAATCTTCTGCCGTACAAAATCAGGTGTTCAAAAACTATATAAACAGCTTTCGGCCAATAAATTCTCATGTGGTGCTGTACACGGTGACTTACCACAAGGATTGAGAAACAAAGTGATGGATCAATACCGAAATGGATATATTAATTTACTTATTGCTACTGATGTTGCTGCCCGAGGGCTTGATATTGATGGTGTTAGCTTTGTTATACAATATCATCATGCTGACAGCACCAATTCATATACACACAGAAGTGGTCGTACTTCAAGAACGGGTAACAAAGGTATTAGCCTTACCTTTATTTTTGCTGAAGAACGAGAAAAAATGAATGCAATAGAAAAAGACCTGAACTTGAATATTAAATATTTAGACTGTCCAGATATAAAAGATCAACTGATCAATAAAGCCATCTTATGGGGAAGAAAAATAGCTAAAGAAAAACCCTTAGGAGATCAATTGGACAATATCAATAAAATGGCATTTAAAGAAGAACTTAATCATTTATCAAAAGACGAAATCTTAGAAAAACTACTTGCTAATTATTTAAGAAATCTAAAATAAGCTTAATTAATTGTATAGACATACTGTAAGATATTAACATTTTTTCTAATAAAAGTTGCGGTTTTTTCTATAAATTTATGTGCTATCAATTAAGTAATCAGATATGATACCTTGTCTGGCCTTATTTATTTAACTTTTTTTATTCTTTTATTCTAATATTGTTAAGTGATGAAATATTTAACCTCAATACATATTAATAAATTATCCCTACTACCCTTTATCATGTTCATTTTTTCCTGTTCTTATGCCTTCTCTCAGGTCCAGTTAAAACCATCGATAGGTATAAATAGCTTACCAAATGATACTGATTCTGTATGTCCAATAGTTCCTAGAACTCAGGGAAACACATGGATACCCGTTAATGTCGGGGACACAATGGCAGATTTCAAACTATACGATCTCAATGGCGACTCTGTTATACTATCTTCTGTGCTAAATTCTGGCAAAAGAGCATTAATCGTATCAGGAAGTTATACATGCCCAATTTTCAGAAATCATATGACTGAACTAAATGCTGTTGCTGCTCAGTATGGTAATCAAATAGAATGTTTTGTTGTTTATTCTGTAGAAGCACATCCAACTGGTAGTCCTATGCCTTATAGCGGAAATATAAACCCTACAAATCCCCCCTATTACCAGCCAGCAACCTATGGTGAACGGAAAGCAATTGTTTCTGATTTAATTAATGGTGTTGGCACTGGACAATATATTCCCGTTACAGTTAATGTCCCAATTTATATTGATGGTCCTTGTAATGAATGGTGGGAATATTATAATGGTCCAAATAATGCTTATCTAGTCGACACGAATGGGGTTTTATTTGCATATCATAGCTGGTTCAGTAACACGAATCCTCCTAATGGCCCTTCCACAAATATTTGGTGTGATATTGATAGTTTACTTGGTGTTAATTCAGGAGGTTGCTCACAAATTACAGGTCTAGGCGGAACATTTGATTTTGAACTAAGTGGTTCACCATCTGCTATCGGTAACCCTGGCGATGTTATTGATATTTTTGGTAAAATTAAAAATACAAGTAATGATGGTGTAGAAGTTTTTATTCAAAGAATGATGAATAATCTTCCTTCTCCAACTTGGGAAACCTCCATGTGTATTACAGTCTGTTTACCGTCTAATCAGGATACTGTATCTGTTACAATAGCTGCAGGTGATTCAGTAGATTTTTCTATGCATTTTTTTACAGATATTCTTATGAACACTGCAGATACTGGTAGGGCTAGAATTAGATTTACTAACAAAAACGGAGGACAACAGCCACAAAATCAAATGTTTAGAGGGATAACTGAGCTTAAAACAAATAATAAAAAAATTGAAAATAAAAATTTAAAGATATACCCCAACCCTACTGATGGCATCCTTTATGTTGATGCGTCTGAAAGTATAGAAAAAATTATAATTTACGCTCCAAATGGTCAAACTATCAAAGAAATTTTTGAACCATACAAATTTATAGACATTGCTGATCTTTACCCTGGTATTTATTTTATAAAAATCCATTCAAATAGTAAAATCACCTCTGCTATGGTCATCAAAGAAAAATAAAGCACTATAATCAAATTCAATCTTCATTCAAGAATTCTTATCTTCTAACACTATTGATTAAAAATTAAAATGTGTTAGCACACCAATAATTTCAATAATTACATCTAATAGGTCAAAGGGCATTTCGCTCTTTGACTTTTTATATATACTTTTCTAAGCCAATAATACCTTCAAATTAAAGTGGGTGTTTTACAAAATCAACTATAATGAAAAATTTATTCGTTTTTATTATATCAAGTTCAATGTTTTATATTAGTTGTAATCTTTCTAATAATTTTTCAAAGAACATAGAATACATGAATCCACTTGTTAAAACATGGAAAATTAATGCTAAAGCATTTGTGGATTTAAAAAGAGAAAATTATATACTATCTCCATCCAATCCTAATGAAAAGTATCAGTATGGTAATTTTGTATCATTTTCAAAAAATGGATCTTTTCATGGGTTTTATAGCGCACCATGTGGTAATGACTGTTTTACTTCTATTAATGGAACTTATAAATTGATAGGTAAAAACAAGATTAGTATTTTTATTAAGGAAATTGAAAGAAGTGGATTTTGCGCTGAAAAATCGATGGTTATAAATAAACAAGTAGGTTATTTTGAAATAGACCTTATATCCATTGATAAAATAATACTAAAACGACAATCCGTATAATCAAAAAAATTATCATGTGCATCACTATCAGAATATTTATACTTCTATCTATTTATAGTATACTTTCATGTACCAATAAAAACTATAATAAAGAAAATTATCAAGGGTTTAAATCCATGGACACTATCGTTGAACAGATCGTGCAAAGTATCAAAACACAAGACGAAAATAAATTACTGAACATGTTAGACAATGAAGCCTTAATTTTTGACTTATTAAATTACTCAACAGGAAAAGATGCGAAAAAAACGAAAGCTTACTTGGCTACAAAAGAGGGAAAGTTAAACTTCAGTAGAGAACAAATGAGTAAAAAACAGCGAATAAATGCATTCTTAACCGATGGTCTAAAGACTCAAATAAATTTAAATACAAAAGTTTTCAGAAGTACTGGTTTTGAACTTCAATCCGAAAAACCTTTTTCTGAGGGCTCATCTGCCACAATACAAAGTTACAGAATTATGCTAAACAATGATGATAAAAAAAACTATAGTTACGACATTAAAGTAATTTATTGGTATAACAAATATCATCTGATTGAAACGGCAGGCTTTTTGAATATGTAATAATCTATACTTTACATTAAATACATACAATTAATAAAAAAAGATATAATGAAACAATCAAATTTAATTGTAACAATCGCAATTCTACTTCTTGTAATTGCCTTCAAAATAAAATCATTTGCTCAAGTGGAAACAAACAATTATGACAAAGAGTGGTCAGCAATTCAAAATGCAGAAAATGACGGTTTGACAAAAACTGCACTAGAGTTAACACAAAAACTCTATGACAAAATTATAAAGGACAAAAAAAATCCTTTTAAGACTGCTCAAACAATAAAAGCACTTTTATTTCTAAATAAATATCAAGCACGTTTAGAAGAAGACGGTTTGGTAAAAGCAATATACAGATTTCAGGAAGAAGAAAAAAAAGCATCTTTTCCTGCAAAACCTATTCTTCAATCAATGGTTGCAGAAATGTATGATAAATATCTTCAGTCTCAACTTTATAAATTTCGCGACCGTACAGCAACAGAAAATTATAACCAAGAAGATATTCGGACATGGGATATCCCCAAAATCACTCAAAAATGTTATGAACTATACCAATCCAGTGTTCAATTTGAGGAAACAAAAAAAATTAATATAAGTGACTTTAATGCATTAATTTATAGTGGTAGAGATGTAGAAGGATTACGACCAACACTTTATGATTTTCTCGTACATCGGGCACTTGATTTTTTTATTTCAGACAGACATTACATGACAAAACCAGCTTACAGGTTTTATTTGGATTCTGAATCTGATTTTGCTGATGGTAGAACTTTTATTAATCGTAATATTATAGCTAAGGATAGTATTTCGTCCTCCTTTCAAACTTTGATTCTTTTGCAAAAAACTTTGGCTTTTCATATTGATGATAAAGATCCCAAAGCATATATTAACTTGGAATTAAAAAGGATGGAATTTGTAAAAAATAATTCCATTCTGACTAACAAAAATGAACTATATCTAAATAGACTAAAAAAACTAGAAGCGCAATACAAAGATCATGAAGCATCAACTGAATTGAGTCATAAAATTGCACTTTATTATTTTAATCAGGGAAACAAATATCAACCATCCTCTAATAAAGAATTCCGATGGGATCTTAAAAAGGCAATTGCTATTTGTGAAAAAAGTATCAATAAATTCCCTGAATCTTTTGGCACCTCCCATTGTAAAGCACTCAAAAAACAAATAGAAAACCAATCTTTAGAATTAAAAGTTGAAAAGGTAAACAGTATTAATAAGCCTATTCTCTCGTTGCTTTCCTATAAAAATCTAGATCATGTTTATCTAAAAGCCATTCCAGTAACCAAAGCTCAATTAAATACTTTCAATTCTAAATATTCGGAAGCAAAAATCAAATACTTGAATAGTCTTTCAAAATCCTATAAATGGTCAGAAAAACTAAAAAATGAAGGAGATTTTCAAAAACATAGTCTTGAATTTGGAGTGCCTGCACTAAAAAATGGTCAATACATTTTAGCTGCATCAACTAATGAAGCGTTTAGCTACCTTGAAAATGGAATTGCATATGCGGTATTCTATGTTTCTAATATGTCTTTAAGTTCAAGAAAAGAAAATGGAATTCATAATTTCTATGTTACAGATCGAAATAGTGGGCAACCCTTAAAAGATATAAAAGCAGACTTTTATATTTCTAAATACAATAGTCTATTAAGAAAATATGAAACCATTAAAATAAATACAGCTATTTCTAATAATAATGGTTATTTCAAAAGTCACGACTTCAATGAAAAAGGTTCTTATTATAGAAATTCATTTACTATCAAATTATCACAAAAAGATGATGAATTACACCTTGATAAAACCTATTATAATTACAGACCAAACAATCCTTATTTAAAACAATCGACAACCTTTTTTCTTGATAGAGCCATATATAGACCTGGGCAGATTGTTTATTTTAAAGGTTTAGTAATTGATCAGATGTCAGATGGCAAAGATCCTCAATTGGTTACAGGACAAAGTAGAACAATTGTTTTTTATGATGTCAATTATCAGGTGATTGACAAAATTGATGTTACCACAAATGAGTATGGAACATTTCAAGGGTCTTTCATAACGCCTAGTAGTGGCCTAATGGGTCAGATGAGGATACAAGATTCAATGAATAAGAGTAGCAAATTTTTTAGTGTTGAAGAATACAAACGACCAAAGTTTGAAGTAATTGCACTACCAATTGAAGCAGCTTATAAAATAGACGATACCGTAACAGTTAATGGACATGCTAAAGCTTATGCTGGCAATAATATTGATGGTGCAAAAGTTCAATATCGCGTATACAGGCAAGCCAGATTCCCTTATTGGAACTGGAGATGGGGATGGTATAACCCATACAACCAATCAAGACAGGAAATTACATTTGGGGAAACAACTACTAATAAAAAAGGACATTATGAAATAAAGTTCAAGGCCCTTGCAGACTTTTCAATCCCTAAAGAAAAAAAACCTGAATTTCATTATACTGTCGAAGTTACGGTAACAGACATAACCGGCGAAACACACAGCGCTACAAGTTCTGTACGTGTAGGTTATATTGGTTTGGACATCAGTATTTCAAATTTTAAGAATATAGATAAACAAAATGCATTACCTATTAAAATTTTTAGCAAAAATCTGAATTATCAATACGAAGCTTCAAAAGGTCAAATAACTATTGAACAATTGAAAGTTCCAGAGACAATATTCAAAACACGTTATTGGTCAAAGCCGGATTACCATCTGTTCGATAAAGAAGACTTTGAAAAAAAATTCCCAAATTTTGCATATAAAGATGAAGATTTAGTTAACAACTGGAAAGTTGTAAAACAGGTGCTTAATGTAAAGTATAACACTGAAAAATCAAAAGAATTTAAACTGGATAAAATTAAAAGTTGGAAGCAGGGCCGTTATAAATTAGTTCTAAAAACTCAGGATAAATTTGGCACCCCAATTGAACTTACTAAGTTTTTCACAGTTTATGGAAATAATGAGAATAATACGCCCATAAGTAGCGCTTTATATACTTCAAAATCTAATTTTTACGATATTCAACCAGATACTTCTATTAAAATTGATTTTGGGAGTCACAACAAAGATGCATGGGTTTTATATGAAATTGAACATAACAATAAAATTGTTCATAAAGAATGGCTTCAACCTAAAGGTAGAAAAAAGGTTAATATTAAAATAGAAGAAAAACATCGTGGAAATTTACATTTTCACCTTACTTCTATTCAGAATGGTCGTTTTTACAACTCAGGCGGAACTATCTTTGTACCCTGGAAAAATAAGGACCTTAAAATTGAATATTCAACATTCAGAGACAAACTCTATCCTGGTCAGAAGGAAGAATGGAAAATAAAAATTTCTGGAAATAAGGGTGACAAGGTAGCTGCTGAAATACTAGCTGGAATGTATGATGCTTCTCTAGATGCATTTGCAACAAATTACTGGGGATTTAATGTACATCCTACAAGTTACAGAAATCTCACTATGGAGGCCAGTTATAATTTCAATCAAGTATATTCCAGATTACTACAATACAACTGGAATCCTTATACCTACGGACGTACCAGAGGATTCAAAACCTTAAATTGGCATGGGTTTTCTTTTTATGAACATGATTATTTTGAAGGCAGACGAATGTTTAGAAAAGAGCTCTCATCACCTATGGATGCAAGATCAGAAGCAGAACCTATGGCAGAAGAAAGTGAAATGGAAGAAGATGGAGGTGTGCTCGATATGAAAAACGGTAAAAGTCTTCCACTACAAAAACAAAAAGACAAAACCATCAATGATATAATATCTGGTAATGAACCAGAGGAAGAAGATTTTAATAATATTAAAGTACGTACGAATCTTAATGAAACCGTATTCTTTTTTCCTGAACTTATGTGTGATAAAGAAGGTAATGTTATCATAAAATTCACCATGAATGAAGCATTGACCAAATGGAAATTTATGGTTATGGCACATACAAAGGATCTTCAGTCGGTGATTGAAACGAAAGAAGTAGTAACTCAAAAAGACCTTATGGTTATGCCAAATACACCTCGTTTTTTTAGGGAAAACGATGAAATAAATTTTACTGCTAAGGTGAGTAATATGACTGATGAACTAATGAAAGGTAATGCCACATTGCAATTATTTGATGCAATTAGCATGAAACCTATTGATAGTAAATTTGGTAATACAAATACAACAATCCCTTTTGAAGCAAAGCGCGGACAATCTACTCCTTTGGTATGGAAACTTAAAATACCAGACGGATGGACTAGCGCTGTAATACATCGTATCGTTGCAAAAGCCGGTGACTTCTCTGACGGAGAAGAATCTGCACTCCCTGTCCTTACCAATAGAATGCTTGTAACTGAAACGCAACCCTTACCAATACGTGGGAACACTACAAAAGAATTTATTTTCAAACGTATGGAAGATGTGAGTAAATCCACTACCATGCGTAATCATAAACTTACGCTGGAATTCACGCAAAATCCGGCATGGTACGCAATTCAATCACTACCCTATCTAATGGAATATCCCTATGAATGCACAGAGCAAATCTTCTCGCGCTACTATGCGAATAGTCTGGCTTCTAATGTAGCAAATTCTCATCCAAAAGTAAAACGTGTTTTCGATCAGTGGAAAAACATTGATACAGATGCCTTAAAAAGTAATTTATCTAAAAATGAAGAATTAAAATACGCACTTCTGGAAGAAACTCCGTGGGTACTGGCTGCTCAAAGTGAAGAAGTACAAAAAAAGAATGTAGGTGTTCTATTTGACCTGAACCGAATGGGAAATGAGCTTGCAAAAGCCAGGGATAAAATGGCTGAAAGGCAATTGCCAAATGGTGGGTTTAGCTGGATGCCCGGAGGAGTAGATAGTTGGTATATCACACAATATATTGTTGAGGGAATGGGACATCTGGATAAACTTGGAGTAAAAGACATCAATAACGATCCAAAAATGAAAAACATAATCAGTAAATCTGTTTCGTATATTGACACTGAACTGGCTTTACACTACAAAAGGTTACTTAAATGGGCAAAAGAAAGTGGCAACGAAAAAGAATACCTAGAACGTGATCACCTTGACCATATGCCTATTCATTATATCTATGCAAGAACTTTCTTTTTAGATAAGGAAATAACAAATAAAACAACCCTTAGAGCAATAGAATATTACGAAGATCAGGCGCTAAAATACTGGCATAATAAATCTATGTATTTGCAAGGACTTTTAGCGCTGGGTTTACACAGAAAAGGTGCCGATATTGAAACACCAATGAAAATCGTTCGATCAGCTAAAGAGAATTCGCTCAACAGTGATGAAATGGGAATGTACTGGAAATATACCTCAGGCTATTTCTGGTATCAATTGCCTATAGAGACCCATGCTCTAATGATAGAATTATTTGATGTTGTTGCAAAGGATAAAAAGGCTGTCGAGGATCTGAAAGTTTGGTTATTGAAAGCCAAGCAAACCACCCATTGGAAAACAACGAAAGCGACTGCTGCTGCCGCTTATTCCTTGCTTATGTCAGGCGATAACTGGTTATTGGATGATAAGAACATCGAAATAACAATGGGTAGCAAAAAACTTGACCAATCAAAAATCAACAAAGAAGCTGGTACTGGATATTTCAAAACTACATGGAAAGCTGAAGAAATTAAACCTGAGATGGCCAATATCAGCATAAAAAATCCTAACAATGTTATTGCCTGGGGTGCTATGTACTGGCAATATTTCGAAAACCTTGACAAAATCACACATTTTAAAGAAACACCTTTGAAATTGAACAAAAAACTGTTTAAACAAATCAATACTGATAGAGGTCCGGTACTTAAACCTATAGAAAACGAAAATTTGGTGCCTGGAGATCTGATAAAAGTACGTATTGAGTTAACCGTAGATAGAGACATGGAATATGTACATATGAAAGATATGCGAGCCTCAGGACTAGAACCAACAAATGTAATTAGCAGGTATAAATATCAGGGTGGTCTTGGTTATTACGAAAGTACTGGAGATGTAGCTACCAACTTCTTCTTTAGCTACTTATCAAAAGGCACTTACGTTTTTGAATACCCGCTAAGGATAAATCATAAAGGAGATTTTTCAAATGGAGTTACAACTATACAATGCATGTACGCTCCAGAGTATACTGCCCATTCTGAGGGAGTCCGTGTTTTCGTAAATTAATTTTACCTTTATAATTTCATATTTTTAAGATAATGCAAAAAGTATTAATTACGGGAGGAACGGGAATGGTCGGGAAAAGATTAACAAAGCTGTTAATCCGACAAGGATATTCTGTATCAATACTTAGCAGAAAACCGCTAATAGATGATCAGATCAAATATTTTAAATGGAATATAAACAAAGCTACTATTGATATTGAAGCATTCAAGGGAATTGATACAATTATTCATCTAGCCGGAGCGAACATCGGTAAAAAGAAATGGACTGACAAACGGAAAAAAGAAATATATAATAGTAGAATTGATTCAACAAAACTTTTGTTTGATTATGCAATTAAGCATTGTAAAACCCTTAAAACATTTATTTCTGCTTCTGGAATTGGATTTTACGGAACAAAAAAGACAGATATAATATTTGATGAATCAAATAAAGCCGGAAATGATTTTTTGTCATATGTCTGCAAAAACTGGGAACAACAGGCAATGCTATTTAAGCATAATAATATACGAACAGTAATTCTAAGAACAGGTGTTGTCTTAACAGATGAGGGAGGTATTATAGCTAAAATGATGTTACCCGTTAAACTTGGATTAAATGCTCCAATCGGTAATGGCAAACAATTTATTCCGTGGATACATATTGAAGATCTTTGCAGGCTGTATATTTTCAGTATTGAAAATGAAATAAATGGCATCTATAATGCTGTAGCATCTGAACATAGTACTAATATAGAATTCTCAAAAGCCCTTTCAAAAACAATGGAAAAACCCTTTTTTATGCCAAAAACACCAGAATTTATTATAAAATTAATTTTTGGTGAAATGTCGGAAATCATACTGAAAGGAAATAAAATTAATAATTCAAAAATAAAGGAAACTAAGTTTAAATTTAAATTTGAAAAACTTTCGGAAGCACTCGGAGATCTATTAATAGTTTAAGTAGTAAACATTTTATTTACAAATTCCTTCAATAATACATTACGGTGTTTTGCCGGTAAGCTATTAATCAAATTATTGATAAATTCAAGTTCATCTGGCAGTCCTTCCTCCCCTCCTAAACCCAACATTTCTGCAAGATTATCAAAAGTTTCCGAGTTCATATTCTCAAGCATTGGTGCAAACATTTTTATATCAATATCCATAGAAGGTTTTTCTTTTTTCTTAATGTCATTAATGACTTCTTTAAGGTCCTTCAATAATTCAGGAATGTAAGGAACATTTGCTCTGTTGATACTTAAATGCAATGCTTCTGATGCACATCTTGATGCCAATTGGACCTGAATATGCCAGCCTCTTGCAGTCATACCATCACTTATGGCAAAAACATTCACTGTAGGATCTACGGACTCAATTGCTACAAGATTCATAATTGGATCTCCCATTATTTTTAATTCGGGTATTTCCTGAATACCTTCAACAATTAGTAAACTTGCCTTTTGAGTTTCCTTTACAATTTTCATATACCCATCCTGACCTATATGATGAAGTGTAGCCCAAGCTCCTGCCATTGGACCACCTGTCTTACTGGATAATACAGTTGGATTAATTATTGTGTATCCCGACCAACTGGAACAAGCAAAAATCTGGTATTTTCTTAGATCTCTATTTTTGTGTAGCACACAAGATGCACCTTTAGCAGCATAACCATATTTATGAAAATCACAGGACATAGAAGTAACACCATCTACAGAGAAATCGAAAGGTGGTATATCAAATCCAGCTTGTTTAGCAAAAGGCAGATACATACCACCAACACAAGCATCTACGTGACAAAATAATCCTTTTGATTTTGCTAGTGAGGCTATTTCTGAAATTGGATCAACTACTCCATGGGCATATGAAGGTGCTGAACCTACCAACATAATTGTGTTTTTAGTTATCGCGGATTCAAAAACCTCAGTTTCAACTTTAAATGTTTCCTTGTTTACAGGTAACATAACTACTTTTACACCTAAATAATGACCTGCTTTATGAAAGGCAGCATGTGCTGTTTCCCCAACAATCAACTCAGGTTCTGTTATTTCAGGTTTATGTTCCCGACAATAATCTCTGGCTGTTTTAACTGCCAGAATAATACTTTCTGTTCCTCCAGAAGTAAAATTTCCTACTGTTTCATCATCTCCTCCCAAAAGATTTGCTGCCATTGCAATCAATTCTGTTTCAAGCTTTAATAAACTTGGAAAAGCAGTTGGATCAAGTGCATTTTCCGTCAAATACATAGTATATGCCTCTTTAGTCAAAGAATATGTTTCTTTAGTAGGTTCATATACATAAGCTAGAACTTTACCTGACTGCCAGGCAATATCCTTTCCTTTCATAGACAACAATTGATCCAGAATAAGATCAGCTTTTAATCCTGTTTTAGGAATAGAAATATTCCTGTTTTTTACTTCGTTTGGAGTAATTTCAGATGACATTGTAATATTATTTAAAGTGTATATATTATTTAATAGAATAAATTTCTACTTAAGTTTATTTTTTAAACGCAAATATAACAAAAATTGAACAATCATTCAAGCTATTTAATTATTTTCCTTCCTAATCTCTAATAATTTTATGTAATTTTGTTGCAAAGATTATCGGCTATTATATCTCAAATAGAATTACAAGGTATTTAAGTTAGCATAATATAAAAGCCATAAAATAAAACAAAACAAAATGAAAGCTATGCTATTTGCAGCAGGATTGGGTTCAAGGCTCTATCCTTTAACATCTGACAGGCCAAAAGCATTGGTAGAAATAAATGGCAAAACACTATTGCAACATTGCATAGAATATCTTAATAGTTATGGAATAAAAACCATAGTTATAAATATTCACCATTTTGGCGAACAAATTTTAAAATTATTAGAGGCCAATAACAACTTTAATTGTAACATTATAATTTCTGATGAAAGAGATTTACTACTTGAAACAGGAGGAGGTTTAAAAAAAGCGTCAGAATATTTAAATGGTTCTGAACCTATAGTTCTTTACAATGTCGATGTGATAAGTAATATAGATCTTAAAAAGTTGGTAGAATTTCATCAAAACAATTCTGCATTAGCTACATTGGCGACTCGTCATAGAAAAAGTTCACGTTATTTGCTATTCAATGATAAAAAACAATTATGTGGGTGGAAAAACACTAATACATCTGAGGTAAAAATTTGCAGAGAAGCTTCTAATCTCACAGAATATGCATTTAGTGGAATACAAATTATTTCACCTGAATTTTTGAAATTAATAAAACAAGAAGGCAAATTTTCAATTATTTTAACCTATTTAAATCTTGCAAACAAGTATAATATTTTGTGCTTCGAGCATGACAATGATTATTGGTTTGACGTAGGAAATGTAAAAAAGCTCGATGATGCTAAGTGTTTTTTTAAAAGAAATGGAATAGATTTTTAATTATTCTTTTATATATTTTTGTTCCTGTTTTAATGATAAGTTAAAAAGAATAAATTTCATCATGAAAACTTTATATTTGCGGAATATAAGCTGAATTCATACGAAATCAACATTTACTAGATCCAATATCAGAAATCTGATAATTTTAGAATTATGAAAAAGAAAATCTTAGCTCTTGTTACCGGTGGAACATTTGACAAGGAATATGATATGATTACTGGAAAACTGTATTTTAAAGATACACATCTCCCCGAAATTTTCAACCGTGGTCGTTCAACTTTAGATATAACTGTTCGTACCATAATGATGATTGATAGCCTTGAAATGACAGATTATGATCGATCAGTTATTGTAGAGAACTGTAAACGAGCGAATTTTAATCATATAATTATTACCCATGGTACTGATACAATGACCAAAACAGCAGAAACAATTGCTGAGGCAAACATTGAAGGCAAAACAATTATTTTATTAGGAGCAATGATTCCGTATAAATTTGGGATGTCCTCTGATGGGTTTTTTAACTTGGGGTCCGCCTTAGCATTTTCACAAACTATGCCAGCAGGTGTTTATATTGCTATGCATGGAGAATGTTTTGATTGGGATGATGTAAATAAAAATCGTTCAACAGGCTATTTTGAACATATCAAAAAAGATTAGATAAGAAATTATCTTATGATATATTACACCCATTTTAGTCCCTTTTTAACAAAAAATACTATAATTTTAGTTACCTTTACAGATAAATATTAGAGGAAACTATAATTAAAAAATAGTTTTCAGTTCAAGCTTTAGAACATATTAACTTTTATATGCAATTACCACAAAAACAGAAAAAATGGTAGGTTTTTTTAGATTCTTCACAATAGAGCGCCAGCTAATTCTTTTTATAGCCTCAATAATCTTCATCTTTGTTTTACACTCATGGGCAGGATTTGCTGGTTCATGGTTTCCTATATTAATTGCACTTTTTCTCATCATTAAACATTTGTTGATAGGTACAGTTAATGCTGCTGCAATGAAAATGCAATATGGAGACTTTACAGGTGCTGAAAAAATATTAAAGTTCACACTTAAACCAAGTTGGTTACGTTTTACATATCATGGAATGTACTACCTAATAAAGGGACGAATAGAATTCAATAAAAAAAACTACAAAGAAGTCGAGCGACTTACAGAAATCGCTCTAGCACTTGACCTACAGGATGATTTTAGAGCCATGTTATATTTGCAATTAATTAATATATATGGCATTAGGAAAAACCAAATAAAAGTAAGAGAATATTATCAAAAAGCTAAGAAACTTAATGTAACCCAGGCGGAAGTAAAAATGAACATTGCTGAAATTGGGCAAATGTTACATGGCAAACATAAGACCCAAAAACAAATGATGGGCAAAAAAGCTCAACGTTCAATGATGGGTAATAGCTATATGAAACGTGGTCGTAAAAAATAGAAAGTTACCATTACCTTTTTAATACGTAGAAAAACTCTTGTACCATTGAGGTGTTAAACAAAATAATATGCTACTTTTAAAATCATAAATGAGATATGATTTCTTCTAAACTCCGTTTACTCCTTATTCTACTATTCTTAATTTGTGGCCTAGTTTCAGTAATAGCACAATTAGACCATTACATTACATTTGCTTTTTTTACTACAGCTATCATTCTTTTGCTTGGTCACTTTCGACATGGACCGATGCTAGGAGTGTTATTAAATTTACGAAAAGGTAATATTCCACAAACAGAATCGATGTTAAATAGTATCAAGCGTCCAGAATGGTTAAGTAGTAGATATCAAGCATATTATCATTTCGCATTATCGCTAGTCGCTTCACATAAACAGGATTTTGAAAGTGCTAAGGTCCATTCATTGAAAGCTCTGGAATCCGGTTTTTTGCAAAATAAAGAAAAAAGCATTTTATATTATAATTTAGCACGAGTAGCCTATGAAAAAAAGGATTGGGATACTGCAAAAAATCAACTAAATACACTGGAAGAATTAAAAATTGAAGATTTACATCTCAAAAAAAGAATACAGGAACTAGAGGAAGCCCTAAAGCATAAAGCATAGGGAATTAATACAATATTTATTAGAAATCACGTTTCTCTCTTTTTATCATCCCTGCCATCCATAAGACAAAAGAAAAAACGAAATAACAGATAATAATAAAGCTCAATGCAGCACCAAATTTAAAGACACATAAGCAAACAAGACTTACCATAATAAAAGAAATACGAATCTTATTGGTCTTCCAATCAAAGTCTTTAAACTTAAAGCTAAACATAGGTACTTCTGCTATTAAAAGATAACATAAAGCAACTGTAATAAAAAATAATAATTTATCATTAAGCACTATATTTTTAAGCCCATAAATATCATATAGTGTGATAAGTAAAAGGCCCAAAACAAAAATAGTACATGCAGGAGTATTTAATCCGACAAATCCTTCTGTCTGACGCGTATCTAAATTAAATTTAGCAAGACGAATACAAGAAAACATAGTGACCAAAAACCCAGCTATACCTACCATAGTAGATAAATTGTAAAAATCAACATCTACAATCTGAATTCCCTTTGACTCATTGATCAAATAAAATAGCATAGCTCCCGGAACCACACCAAAAGAAACCATATCTGCTAGGGAATCTAATTCCCTGCCCATAGGTGAACTTACCTTTAATAAACGAGCTAATAACCCATCTATATAATCAGCAAACAAACAAATAGCTATAAAAAATGGAACAATTTCTACCTGTCCAGTAAATATACTAATGAAAGCCAAGCATCCACAAAGCAGATTTAACAAGGTTACAGTATTGGGTATATATTTCTTAATGTTAAACATTTTCTATCAAATAATTAAAAAGCACAACCTACTATACAACATTAGGTACTACTATTTCAGAATCTTCAGAAGCAAATAAAGGAAAAACAGACATGTATTCATTAACTTCTAATCGCACCTGAGTGGCAACATTCTCATCATTAATATTATTTAATATTCGATCTATCCATTCAACTGTTCTAATACAATCCTGTGCCTGAAATCCTCTGGTGGTAACAGCAGAAGTACCAACTCTAATACCAGAAGTAACAAAAGGAGATTGTGTATCAAATGGCACCATATTTTTATTTACTGTAATATCTGCTTTTATAAGCATATTCTCAGCATCTTTGCCAGTTACATTTTTTGATCTTAGATCTACCAATATCAAATGATTATCTGTTCCGCCAGAAATAATATTATAACCTAACTCTATAAATGCTTTTGCCATTACTTGAGCATTAGACTGAACTTGTTTCTGATAATCCCTAAAAGAAGGTTGTAAGGCTTCATAAAAGGCAACTGCCTTTGCAGCTATGACATGTTCCAATGGTCCACCTTGAATACCTGGAAAAACTGCACCATTTAAGAGCGTTCCTATTTTCTTCAAATTGCCACTTTTTTTCCAACGAATACCAAAAGGATTGTCAATATTTTTACCAACTAAAATCATACCTCCTCTGGGACCTCTAAGCGTTTTATGAGTAGTTGTAGTTACAATATGACAATACTCCAAAGGGTTCTTAAGCAACCCTGCGGCAATAAGACCTGCAGGATGGGCCATGTCGCACCACAAGATAGCTCCGATTTCATCAGCAATTTCCCTAAATCTCTCATATTCCCATTCTCTGGAATATGCAGAAGCACCACAAATGATCATTTTAGGCTTTTCCCGTTTTGCAATTTCTGCAACATGATCCATATTAACATATCCTGTTTCTTCATCTACACCATAAAATACTGGTTGATATATTTTACCGGAAAAATTTGCAGGAGAACCATGCGTAAGGTGACCTCCATGTGCGAGATCAAACCCCATAACTTTATCACCTGGTTTAACTGCCATAAGATAAACAGCCGCATTGGCCTGAGCCCCCGAATGTGGTTGAACATTAGCATAATCAGCACCATATAATTCACAAGCACGATCAATAGCCAATTGTTCTATTTTATCAACGATTTGACATCCTCCATAATATCTCTTACCGGGGAAACCCTCAGCATACTTATTAGTTAAACAAGACCCCATAGCACTCATAACCTGTTTACTAACAATATTTTCTGAGGCTATTAATTCGATTCCGACACATTGTCGCCTTCTTTCTTCTAGTATTAAATCAGTAATTTGGGTATCCTGAAACATTATTTATTGTTATTTAGATATTTATTAATATAATTAAGTATTGCCCATAAAGGTATAAAAAACTCCCCCGTTTATCTACTTCAATTAAAAAAAAACTAATGCTTATAAAATTTTATTTTCCAACAACCCTTAATTATCTTTAATAACTCATATTACTTTAATATGCTTTAAAATTGTTATTTAATTAATTTGTTATTTATAACATATAAATCATGAAAAAAAGAGAATTCCTTAAAACAAGTGCCATACTATCATTGGGTACTATTATCAACCCTTTATTGAGTTGTGAAAATAATACAAAAACAGAAAACGAACAACAATCTATTAGTTCTGAAGACATTGTTTTTGAATTACCTAAACTTGATTATGCATTTGATGCTTTGGAACCTCATATTGATGCTAAGACAATGGAAATTCATCATGGCAAACATCATGCTGGATACACTAAAAAATTCAATAAGGCGCTCGCTCAATCAAAGATATCTGGAAAATCCTTGCAAGAAATCCTTGCTAATGTTACGGAAGATGATAATGATTTAGGGATTCGTAACAATGGAGGAGGATATTTCAATCATAAACTATTTTGGAAAGTAATAGGCCCCAATAAAGGTGGTGAACCAACTGGAAAGATTGCAGATGCCATCAATCAATCTTTCGGTTCTTTTGAAAACTTTTCTATTGATTTTAAAAACGCTGCAAAAACCCGCTTTGGCTCCGGTTGGGCATGGTTAATTCAAGAACCTTCAGGTAGTCTAGCGGTTACGGATACTGCAAACCAGGATAATCCATTAATGTCAAAGATTGTTAAAAAAACTGGTACCCCTTTATTAGGACTAGATGTGTGGGAACATGCCTATTATCTCAATTACCAAAATAGAAGATCGGATTATATCAATGCTTTTTTTAATTTGATCAATTGGGATAACATTGGATTATTATTAAAATAATATTAATTAAAACATCTAAGATGGAATTTAATCCGTTCCAAATAATTCCTTATACCCCATCTTATAAAAATGAATGCATTCAACTTTTCAATAGTAACCGGCCACTTTATTTTCTAAAGGAAGAATTAAAGCTTTTTACAATTTGGCTGGATAAAAATGGAATTGACGGAAACTATTTTATAGCTATCTCTCAGGGAAAAGTCATTGCTTGTGGTGGTTATTTTTTTGACAAAGAAAAGAAAAGTGCAGGTCTTGCATGGGGAATGGTTGATTCAAAGCTACATGGTAAAGGTATAGGAAAAAAATTTACGGTTTTTAGAATCAAAAAAATGATGGAGGAGTATCCTGATAAGAATTATATGATAGAAACCTCACAGCATACTTACAAATTTTATATGAAAATGGGTTTTAAAATTAAAAAAATAACAAAAGATGGCTTTGGAAAAGGTTTAGATAATTATTATATGGAATTGGAAAAAAGTCGTTTTGAAAACATTAAAAATTAAAACAATATTAACATATTAAAATTTTAACAATTTAATTATGTTTCGCATAAATAGTTATTTGCCAGCATTATAGCATTATATTGATTTAATTTACTGTTAACCTAATATATGAATACAACTAAGAATTCAAAATAGTCGTTTATTGTTAAGTAGATAGCAAATAATAAAAGTTTAAAACAATAAATTTATTACAAAAAATACAGAACATGAAAAACATAATTTCTTTAGTTGTAGCAGGAATGATCGGAGGTGCTATTGTTTTAGTTGGCACTTTGTGGATGAATCCAGAGCCAGAAGTACTTGAATTAGCAATCTCAAAAAATCAAACTAAAACCGATAATAATAATTCTCAAAAATTAATACACAACAATAGTACTGACGGATCTCCTAACAATTTTGTTAATGCATCTAAAAGAGCGATGCCTGCTGTTGTAAATATTACTGCAATCACAAAACATCAGCCACGTAGTGAAAGAGAAAGAAGATATTATCGTTTTTTTGGTGCACCTGACCCTTCTCGTGCTACTGGTTCTGGTGTAATAATAAGTGAGAAAGGATATATAGTAACAAACAATCATGTAATAAAAGGTGCTACTAATGTTGAGATTACTTTAAATGACAATAGGAAATTTGAAGCTGAAGTAATGGGAACTGACCCATCAACTGATCTGGCTGTTTTAAAAATTAATGGGAATAACTTACCAGTTATAACTTTAGCAAATTCAGATGAAGCACAAATTGGTGAATGGGTATTGGCTATTGGAAATCCTTTTGAATTAACCGCAACTGTTACGGCGGGTATCATTAGTGCAAAAGGAAGAGATATCAGCATATTAAATGGTAGTTATAGTATAGAATCCTTTATTCAAACTGATGCAGCAGTAAACCCAGGAAATAGTGGTGGTGCATTAGTAAACACAGAAGGTGCGCTTATAGGTATTAATACTGCTATTTATGCTCCTTCAGGAACCTATGCAGGCTACTCTTTTGCAGTACCTATCAATCTTGTTAAAAAAGTAATGCAGGACCTTATTGATCATGGTGAAGTACAACGTGCTTTTTTAGGTATTATGATCCAAAATGTGAACAGCGATATTGCTGAGCAACTTAATCTGTCAGTAACAGAAGGCGTTTATGTAAATGAATTAATAGAAGGTGGTGCAGCGATTAATTCTGATCTTGAAGCAGGTGATGTTATTACAAAAATAAATGGGATACAAACATCTTCTGTTCCAAAACTACAGGAACAAATTGGAAGTAAAGATCCAGGTGATTCAATTGTGGTTACTGTAAATCGCAAAGGCAATGTTAAAGATATTAAAGTCTTTTTAAAAACTAGAAACTAAAATAGGAAACTGTATATAGTAACCAAAGATTTCAACATCTTTAAAAGAAGTTATGTCTTTGGAAAAATCAAAGAAACAGGGACTTATGCTCCTGTTTTTTTGTATATTTGCATTAGAAAGGAAAACTATAGATAAAATTTCTTTTAACTTGCTTCTTTAAGTATTGCCTGCGTAGCTCAACTGGATAGAGTATCGGTTTCCGGAGCCGAAGGTTACAGGTTCGAACCCTGTCGTAGGCACTATTTTTCCCCGCTGTTAGTATACATTTAAAATAGGTCATACCACACTTGATTAAGAGTATCAAATTATAATCCTACTATCTTCTATAAGGTTTTTACCTTATCTAAACTATATATAGAATATATTCTTGATCTGCTCTGCCAATTATTTATATTAAATTTTGAAATCCACTCTGGCAGTATAGTATAAATTCTTTTCGATTTAAATCCAGAAAACTCATAGTCAAGCACCTGAGTGGTATGCAGAAAAAGAATTGGTTTGTCTTGGTGATTTTCAATATAACTTTCTACCTGATCATATGTTTCAAAATGCTTTGTTTCGATATTTGGTGATCTATAAAAACTTACTGGTAAACCAACATAATCATATGGTGCTTGATTAATGGAAATTAGAAGATAATTTTGATCCTCTGCAATTTGATATAAATATCTGTGGTAAGAAAAAAGTATCTGAGCAGGTATAAATGTCCTGAAAAGAAATAAACAAATATTTATTCCGAAAGTACAGTATACAACTAGTAATAACCCTTTTCTCTTCATACCACTTATCAAATAATCAAAACCCAATGAAACTAATACAACAAACAAAGGAAAGACCGGAAATAAAAATCGCATTTCTTTGTGTCCGATAAGCATATGTATAACAAAAAAGGGAACAATAATCCAAAGCAGAACAGAATACTTATTCCTAATGGCACCCATAATAAAGAACAGCAACAATAGAATACTAATAGGAGGAATTACTTTTATGAAAAACAGATAAAAATAATACCACCATGGATTTGTTCCGAATTCTGATGCTTTTCCCAAAACAAGATTAAAATATAGATAGTTCCATGGTGTAAAAACCCATTCACCATAAAACCATATATCTGATATAACCCCAATAGAAACAGCAATTAACAAAGTGAATATGAGTATCAAAAAATTGCTTAGTTCAATTTTTTTTAAAAATATTAACCATATAAATAAGCCCAATAGTGCCCCTCCAATTTGAAAACGAAAATCAAAGGAAAAGCCAAACATTAAACCCGAAATAATGATCATAAATCGTTTCCTATCTATTGAATTTATAAATTTCAAAAGAATTAACAAACCAAGAATAAAAGTGTAACCAGATAAGGTTTCAGATGAAAAACGAACATGTAAATAAGGTACGAACCAGAGAAACAAGGTAGTAACCACCAAAAATATACGTCCCTTTTGAGTTTTAAAATCCTTTATAAATAAATTGATCAATAATATACTGACTACCCAGGAGAATATACCAGTAAGTAAACGAAGAACAAAGGAAATAGTAAATGGGTTATCCACTCCAATAAGAGCCATAACTTTCATAAAAAACATACATATAACAGGCTGTAGTGTAGGTCTGATCTTTTCATGAAACTCCCAGGGCATTGTTGAAGCATCGGAATTTCCTAAATGATACCATGCAAATTCAAGGATCTGAAAATGTTCATCAGGGTGATGACTACCAATACTAAAGTATGCAGCAGCTAAAGTCATTAGAAAACTTAATCCCAACAACTTATGATAATCATTGAATATCTTTGAACTTAAAAAAGAAAAATTCATTTAATGAAGATTCTGATAACAGGAATAATTGCTGAATAAATTAATATTCAATTCTAACATCAATGTCGGCTACGATATCAAAGCTTTTTCCCTGCTTTGCTTCGTCAAAAACAAGTGTTAATTGGTATCCCTCAGCTTTTACAGTTTCCACTTCCTTCAATTCGTTAAGTATTTTGAGATTCCCTTCAATTATTTCACCTGAAGGCAAACTAATTATCACACTCGTTAATCGTTGAATACCTGATGGGTGTTGCATATATTTTTTCAAGTCCCTTCGTTTATTGTCATCCTCTATCTCGTATATCTCAGAAATATCTTCATAAGTTCTGTGTGCCCTTTCTTTTGGTGAGGCATAGATCATAGGCTGTGATGCGTCCTTATTAGCTACAGACATCAGGTAATAAGCTTCTTGAGGAATATCTAAACTCCTGTAAGCTTCAAAGGGATATACACAGGTAGTACTATCATATGGTTCGAGAATAAGACCGAAAGCAAAAGGACAAGCTGAACCTGGGTCCCACCTATTCAGATATGGACTTCTGAAACGGTCTTCATTGTTTTTTACTTTTGCGGAATCTTCAATATAAAGCAACTCAATAAAGCTGTTCATCACTAAAATATATCTGCCCATTGTTCCTTGTTCAGGATGTTTACTTGACAACTTATCTGCAAAAGTAAAAAGTTGTGAAAGGCTATCTTCAAACTCATTGCCCTTGCAAAAGATAAGGACATGATCAAAGGTAAGATTTGCTTCTGTTTTGATTGGTGGGTTTTGTTTGCAGGCACCGATAATAAATAAAATCAGAAATAAATATAACAAAAGAAATTTCATATAGATTTTTTCAGTTAGTTACCAAGAACTTTCGGTGGATTTTAAAAACTACCTTTTTAATGCTTTACTTATTTGCACTAAGTCTGTAAGAAGATCTTTTAATGAGTCTAAAGGTAACATATTCGCACCATCAGACTTTGCATTTCCGGGATCGGGATGTGTTTCAATAAAAATCCCATCAGCGCCTACAGCAATTCCAGCTTTTGCAATAGTAGAGATCATTTCAGGTTTACCTCCTGTAATTCCATGGTTTTGATTGGGTTGCTGTAGACTATGTGTTACATCTAAAACAGTTGGTGCAAATTGTTGCATGACAGGGATTCCTCTGAAATCAACTACTAAATCAGTATATCCGAAAGTGGAACCTCTTTCAGTTAGCCAAACACGGTCGTTACCTGATTCCCTAACTTTATCAACTGCAAACTTCATACTTTCTGCACTTAAAAACTGACCTTTCTTTATATTCACTAATTTACCTGTACGCGCAGCAGCAACCAACAGATCTGTCTGTCTGCATAAAAAAGCTGGAATCTGCAGAACATCTACATATTCAGCTGCTATTTCACACTCTTCTGGGCTATGCACATCGGTAAGTGTTGGAACTCCAAAAGTTGCTTTTACTTTACTGATTATATTTAAAGCTTTCTCATCACCTATTCCCGAGAATGAATCTAATCTGGAACGATTGGCTTTTCTGTAAGATGCCTTAAAGATATAAGGAATCTGAAATTGATCTGACAATGCACATATTGTTTCTCCTATTTGCATTGCTATGGCCTCGCTTTCAATTACACAAGGACCAGCAATTAAGAAAAAAGAAGTTTTGTCTATATATTTTATACCAGGAATTGCATCCATTTATTATTAATTTTCTGAATTGTTCTACTCAAGAGATTAACATGTTGTAAAAATACGAAATATATTTAAACTCAAATTATTCAAGACAACCTTCACCTATTATAAACTTTTATTACTACTTATACCAACTCCATAAGTTGCTTATAATATGGTTTACATCTCCTCAGTAAAGGTTTCAGATTTTCAGGGAAAGGATCTGTCTTGGGTTTATATTCCTGAAAACCTTCTGAATTATGAATATTTGTATACCAAAACTTTGCCCAAACGCCATCCTCCGGTCTTGCTCCTGCTTTCCAACTTAACATATTTTTATTAAAAGGGATGCCTATTTTTTTACATAAAGAACTTAATTCCTGAAGAGGATCCAACAGAATTTTTTTTGAATCGATAACAATCGGCTCGATGTTTAGGTCTTTAAGATAAGCAACCAATTGAATATGTTTTTCATAACCAACATCTTCGATAGTTGGATTCTTAATTACCTTGGCAAATGAAGGTAACATTTCAACAGGATCTCTTGTAAGAATTACATTAATGACATTTTTCATGAAAGAACGATCAAGATCCAGAAGATGGTGAGTCATGTTCTTGAAAAAAATTACAGGTTTTTCTTGCGATGTCAGGATCATATCAATAACCTTATCTCCATCATTTTCCATTGTACGCAATACATCTTCTGCACCAGGATGATATACTTTTGCATCAGAATGCCTTAAGTAGAAACCATAGAGAGGTTCATCATATACCTTCGTATCTGAGCGCTGTGCAAAGGAATACATAAGTGCTGTCGAAATATTTCTAGGTCCCGACCACAAACAAATCCTTTTAACATTATCTCTATTCATCTATTTGCATTTTGGAAATTTCTGATTTTATTAGTTGATCGTACAAAATCCCTAATCGTCGGGTTAGATTCCCGTAATTACCTTCACCGATAATTCTACCATCAATTTTAGTAACAGGTGTTAGTCCCCCAAAAGTTCCAGTCACAAAAGCTTCATCTGCACCATATACATCATAAAGTGAAAAGTTTTTTTGCCTGCAAAGAATTTTATTTTTTTCACATATCTTAATTACGTTTGCCCGTGTAATGCCATTCATACAATATTGCCCTGTGGAAGTCCAGACTTCTCCATTCTTGACCATAAAAAAATTGGTCGCATTACAGGTGGATACAAATCCATGTATATCCAGCATAAGGGCTTCATCTGCTCCTGCCTCAATAGCCTGAATCAGTGCTTGAACTTCATGCAATTTACTATGACAATTCAAACGGGGATCAAGATAATCCGGCGAACCCCGGCGAATGGTACTTGTAAAGAGTGTAACACCTTGTTCTTTACTATTTTGAGATGCTTTTTTATGCTCTGCTATAATTACAAGATTAGGCCCTGAAATGGTAAATCTAGGGTCCTGAGAAGGCGTCTTTTTAATTCCCCTGGTAACCATCACCCTTACATGAACATCATCGTGCATTTCATTGGCTATGAGTGTCCTATTAATTTTTTCAATTAGTTCAGCACGACTAAAGCCAAGGGGCATGCCTACTGTCGCAGCCGCTTGCCACAACCTGTCAAGATGCATGTCCAGAAAAACCAATACTCCATGATGAAGTCGCATAGCCTCCCATACCCCGTCACCTACCAAATAACCACTGTCAAATACAGAAATTTTAGCTTCTTTACGAGGCAATAATTCTCCATTCACAAAAATCTTGATATGTTGATTTCTAATGTCAGCTTCAGTATTATGAGTTCCGTGTACCATTTTCAAATATTACTTAAGGTTAAAAAATATAAGAACTGTATTGTGGTTGGATATAAAGATATATGTATAGAGAAATTTAATTACACGAATCTAAAAAAGAATAATGAATTGCTTGGCATGGATAAGATATTAATTCCATAATCTTAGTGAATGATACAAACATAATGTTAAAAATGATGTGATTTATATATACACACACCTTTCCTTATACCATCTGCATCTTCTTTTATGTAACCGGATTTTTTAAAAATATATCAAACTTATTACACTCTAAGATCTTAAATCTTTTTACAAAAACTCTTAAATACAACATTTATGAAAACAATAATTTCGCTCATGATCCCAGCACTATTGATAAATCTGGCAAACACCTATGCAGGTGGCTTTATAATAGTAATGCCTGACAAACACGCAAACCCAAATTCAGTTATCTCGGGACAACACAATGCTGCATTATTCCCTTTGGAATCGAGATCAACACAGGTCAATTGTAACATCAGTGGATTAACCGCAACGACAACGATCAGACAAGTATTTTTCAACCCTACAAATCGCCAACTTGAAGGTTATTTTTTATTTCCTGTTCCGCATGATGTCATCATTTCGAAATTCACAATGGACATAAACGGTGTAAAACATGAAGCAGAGTTACTGGATGCCAAAAAAGCACGAAAAATATACGAAGAAATAGTACGTCGTTCGAAAGATCCTGCACTACTCGAATACTATGGCAAAGGAATGTTCAGGGTAAGAATTTTTCCTATTCTTCCCCAAAAAGAACAAAAAATAGAGTTGACCTATACCGAAAGCTTACATAAAGACAATGGCACTATAGAATATAGCTTTCCGATGAACACCGAAAAATATTCTGCAAAGCCCATCAAACAGGTCAGTTTCAAAATTGATATTGACGGAAAAGAAAAGATCAAAACCGTTTATTGCCCTACTCACAAAGTAGAAATCATTCGTAAGGGGGAAGAACAGGCAACAGTTGGTTTTGAAGAGAGCAATGTAAAATCTGACCGTGATTTTAAATTGTATTACAATCTTGACAACAACAAATTGGGTCTTTCCATGCTTGATTATAAAGCTGTGAATGAAGACGGCTATTTCTTTATTAATATCAGTCCGGGTTTTGGATCTAAACAAGAAGTAGTAGCCAAAGACATTGTGTTTGTGATGGACAAATCAGGTTCTATGGCAGGTGATAAACTAAATCAGGCGAAAAAGGCGCTTAAATTCTGTGTGGAAAACCTGAACAAAAATGATCGCTTCGAAATCGTACCGTTTTCTACTGAAGCAAGTTCATTGTTTGGCGAAGTAAAAGCCTTTAATACAGAAAACAAGAAAAAAGCAATAGCATTTATAGACGACATAAAACCGATTGGGGGAACCAATATCGAAGAAGCCCTTGACCTGGCTCTAAATGCTCAGAAAAATGATAGCAAACGTCCTTTCTTTGTAATTTTTATGACAGATGGCAAACCGACTATTGGCGAAACAGAGGAAAACCCTTTACTAAAAAAAGTTGAGGAAATGAACAAGAAAAATGTACGTATTTTCACCTTTGGAATCGGAACTAACCTCAACACCCATTTGCTTGATAAAATTACTGAAAGCACTAATGCCTATAGAACCTATGTTTTGCCTGATGAAGACATAGAAGTTAAGGTATCAAACTTTTACACAAAAGCGTCTTCTCCGGTATTGACCAATATAAAAGTAGAATTCGATAAAAATGTAGGTATTTCAGATGTTTATGACAAAAAATTACCCGACTTGTTTAAAGGTGGCACCTTAAGTTTAATGGGACGTTACAAAGGTTCCGGCAAGTCTACAATTACAGTCAGTGGTATGGTAAACGGAGAACTAAAATCCTTCAAATATGAAGTAAACCTATCCAAAAATAATACGGAATTGGAATTTATACCAAATCTTTGGGCTTCAAGGGCTGTAGGATATCTGATAGATCAGATACGGTTACATGGCGAAAAAGAGGAACTGGTAACTGAAGTAACCCGTCTAGCAAAGAAACATGGTATTATAACCCCTTATACTTCATTCCTAATACTCGAAGATGAAGCGATAGCAGCAAGAGATGGATTGACAAATACCAGTAACCAGATCCTCAGACCCCGTGCACTGAATGCACCTACTATGGAAGAGGATATTGATTTTAAAGAAGAAGTAGCGAATATAAGCGGCAATGGGGGAAAAAACATGAAAAAATCAGGTAGTTCCTCTGTTCGTATCAGTCAGGAATCGCAGGCCATGAATAAAGCCATTAATATCGCAGAATCTAAACAGGGAGTTGATCGTATGGCTTATAAAGACAAAACAGGAGCTACCCGAAATCTTTCTGAAGGAATAATCAATATTCAGGGCCGTGCAATGTACAATAATAATAACGCATGGGTTGATGCAAATATCTCTCTTAGCAAAGAGAAAAATATCAAGACCAACCGAATTAAATTCAACTCAGAAGAATACTTCAAACTCATGGAAAATAACGAAGCCATTGCATTTCTTGCACTAGGTAGAAATGTGCGCTTTATGATGAACAAAGAAGTATACCTAGTATTTGATTAAACCTTTGATCAATAGTTATTAAACCAATTGCTCTGTCTAGTGGTGATGGCAGATTAAATGGTGTTTGACCAAAGTAGCGTGGTGGCTGCTTTGGTCCTTTTTTTATTATTACATCAATGAAGAAAAAACTGTAATCAATTATTATGTAATACAATCTTTTATAGACTGCGTATTGATAGGATCCCTCTGTAGCCAATTGTCTTTAGGGTAATATGCATCTGCTTCTATTAAGTGCATCACATAGGCATGCCTTGATTTAGCGGATAGATTTTCCTTGCTGGCATGCACAAAATTTCCATCAAAGATTACCATGTCTCCTGCCTTTACTTCTATGGGCATCATATCTTCGATATTCCAGTTCTCCCACTCCCCTGTGAATTCCGTTTTGTATGCATCATTGTTGCGAAGGTATCGACGATCATTTTTGTACTGTGTATGCGATCCGGGTATGCCCCAAAGACAGGCATTCTCTATAGAAGCATCTTCAAGGGCTACCCAAAAGCCTGCACAGGATTTTGGCTCTGTATAGAGAAAGGTAGAATCCTGATGTGCGTGTACTGCTCCTCCTATTCCAGGTTGCTTACATATGTACATGCTTTGGATCATCAATGGATTGACATATCCTACTGACAATGCTAAATCATACAATTTCCTTTGGTAAGAAAATGCTTTAAAAACGGGATTAAGATCGTGAAGTGCATGGCCTATTTTGTTAATGGACAGTTTTTTATCAGTGATCAAGTGCTGCTTATCGTCAAAGGCATTTTCTTCAAAGAAACAACGGATTTTATCGCCGCTCTCCAAAAAATACTGATCTGCAAAATCAGTTTGGTTATCAGTAGTAAAAATACTGACAGATCGCATATCAAAATCATCAATTATACGTTCAGCTTCTGCCCTGAGTATTTCTATTTGACTGGCAGATGCATATTGGGGGATGACGGTATAACCATCTTTTTTATATTTACTTTTATTTTTTTCTGATAACATAGACTTAATTTATTCTTTAAGATAAGTGAAATTAAATTCCCAACTAAAAGAACAAAGAAAAAAATTAACCAGCTATTATATAAAAAAGAAAAAAGGGCCAGATCAAAAAGACCTAACCCTTGTAAGCTTTAAAATAATATATTACTGACTATCTCTACCAACCCGACGGGTAAACATTGGTCCGGAATTCAGGAAATTGCCATTCTCATCCAAACGATCAATGATTGGCTTAAAGCCCAAATAAACTATACTTATTTCTTTTGTGTCTTCATTCCAGATCCAATCCTGCATCAATCTTAGGTTTTTGATATCATCACCTTCAAGTTCATTGACAACAACCTGTACTATTTCTTCAAAATCAACAGGATCAAAAGTAATGATTGTATCAACAGATTTACCAAGGTATTGTATTTCTTCTGCTTCAAACATTTCATTCCCGTCTTTATCATAAGCATTTGCTACATGCACTTTGCCTGCATTTTGACGAAAACCTTCCATCATTATTTCTAAAACATCCCCAAAACTTTTATCCCCTTTGATAACCTCTACTGAATCTAAAGAAAAATTTCTATAAATTCGTGTAGCCCAGGTTATAGATTCATGATTCAGTGAAGGAGTTTCTGTCAAAACATTTGGTTTTAGCCAGAATAAAGCCTCATGACGAAGGAATTGGGACTTGATGTGGTTGCTTTTCCAAATTGCTTGCATAGGAGCAATTGCTAAAACCTTCGTTTTGAACATCATTTCTTTTTTACTGTAGTATAACAACTGTTTTGTCCTGAAAAATTTAATGTCCTCTGGGTTTAAGTCATTAACAACAACTTGTACAATTTCAGCCCATGTCTCTGGATCAAAAGTGATAATAGTATCAATAGAAGAATTAATTTTCTTAAGTTCGTCTTCTGTATACGTATCAGTTAAATTATCGTCTTTATAACAAACCAAATTGTCTAGATTAGACAAAACCTTGTTTATAAGACTATTATTGTACTTATATTCTTTTTCTGAGTCTAAATTACTTAACTGGTATTTGAGGAGTTTATAAGTACTTTTGTCTTTATAACCTACTTTTTCCAACTCATCTTTGTTGAGATAAGTATCAAAATTTGGCGAACAGTCTATATATACTTCTCCAATCCAGATGATATCATCATCATTCTGAAGGGTTTCTAATGTTGGTATAATTGCTAGATTGTTTTTCTTAACATCTGAGGGGTTCTTTTTGGTACAACCCAAAACCAATATTGTAAATAATGCTATTATTGCATAAGTTAATAGTTTCATAATATTTCTATTTAGTGAATAATTATTTGTGATATTATTAATTTCTAAACTAATAATACGTCCAAAATAAAAAGTTACAACCTTTATAAAAAAATTATAATTTTTTTATACAAAAACCTGCATTAACAATTCCAATTTATTGTCCCTGGATCCTTTGACAAAGAAATATTTACCAGTATAATTTCCGGAAAGCAAATATTTTTCTGCCTCATCACGGGATACAAAATGCCTTAAATTAGTACATACAGGAATATCGAGACCCAGAAATGCTTCACCAATAAAAATGACATCCTCAAACTGTCTGACATCAATGCTATCAATCAATTTCTGGTGCTCTGCTTTACTATAATCACCTAATTCAAGCATCTCTCCGAGAACTAGGATCTTTGGTTCTTTCAAAGAACTTTGCTGAATTTCTGAAATAAATACTTCCATACTACTGGGATTGGCGTTATAACAATCCAGCAATACTTTGTTTCCCTGCCCTTCAACAAGTTGAGAACGTAAGGCTGCGGGCTGATAAGCTTCAATCGCTTTTTTTATGCTTTTGAGCGAAATATCAAAATAAGAACCTATAGCAGACACTCCCAATAGGGTATCGAGCCAATATCGACCAAATAATTTCGTCTGTATATCACTATTGTTTCCATTGAAAAATAATTTGAATTTAAGAAAGGGCGTCCCAATTACTTCAGCCCATAACGGGGTTTGTTTGCCGTAAAAAAAACGATTATTCATCCCCTCAGAAATATTCATTAATATATTATCATTCTTAGAAACAAATGCTCCTTTATCTGTCTCTAGAAGCACATCATAAAGTTCTTTATTGGCTTTAATAATATTTTCAACAGATCCATATTCACCCAAATGATCTTTACCACAATTGGTAACGATTCCGTAGTCAGGCAATATCATCTCAGCAAGAAATCGGGTTTCTTCTAGGTGATTGGCACCAATTTCAAGAATCACAAATTCATAACTGTTATCGATAGACAGTATACTCAATGGAACCCCGAGATGATTATTGAGGTTTCCCTTAGTAGAAAAAGTTTTATATTTTGAAGAAAGCACAGCATCCAACAATTCCTTAAATGTGGTTTTACCATTTGAACCTGCAATTGCTAATACAGGCATAGTAAGATTATGCCTGTGAAACCTGGCGAGGTCCTGCAATGTTTTTTCACCATCTTCAACCAATATGAATCTATTATCGTGCTTATATTTTTCTTTAAGCTCAATATCATTAATTATTGCATAGGATGCTTTTGAACTATTTATTGCATCTTCAGCAAACTGATTACCTCTATGAAAACCATTGACATCCTTTTGGCCAACTGCAACAAAGATACCTTCCGAAATATCATTGCGGGTATCTATAAATACTTTAGGATGTTTTAAAAAAATACTATATAGTTGTTCCATATTCAGAGTTAATATCTAAAGATACAAACAGAATTTCAATTTATGTTAAAAATAGAAAAAACCTGTCGGGTAATCCCAACAGGTTTATATTTTAAATCACTAACGATAAAACAGATTATTTTTTCTTTTTAGTGTTTTTTTTAGCTGCTTTCTTTTTTTTGAGCACACCACCTTGTTCTTCAATTTGATTAATTACATATTCTAAAGTGATTTTTTGCGCTTCTTCCTTAGTCATTTTTTTGCCATCTTTATTGAGTAATTTATAGTTTTTCTTATCTTTATCTTGCTTAATAAAAGGGCCCCAACGACCATTTTGAACAGAAACCCCCTCTTCTTTCCATTGATGTATATAACGATTGGCTTCTTTTTCAATTTTTTCTTTTATTAATACAATAGCTTGATCTTCTGTTATCGTTTCCAATTGAAATCCAGATCCTTTAGTTATTGAACAGAACAAACCATCCCACTTTACAAAAGGACCAAATCGACCTGCACCTTTAGTTATTGGTTTTTCATTATAATATCCAATAGGAGCATCGGCCTTTATCTTTTCCCGTATCAATTCAATTGATCTGTTAAGTGTTACATGCTGTGGATCCTCAGATTTAGGGATTGAAATAAATGCACCATTATATTTCACAAAAGGACCAAATCGACCTGCACCCAATATAACTTCGTGTCCTTCATATTCACCTAAAACTTTAGGAAATTGAAATAAGTCTAGAGCATCTTCAAGTGTGATTGTTTCAATAGACTGATTTTCTTTCAAATTTGCATATTGAGGTTTGATTTCTCCCAATTCTTCAGTCATGCCAATTTGAGCAATTGGGCCAAAGCGACCTATTCGGACCAAAACTGTATATCCTGATTTTGGATCTTTTCCTAATACCCGTTCTCCAGTAACTCTTTCAGCGTTTTCTAAGGTATCTTCTACTGTTTTATGAAAAGGAATATATACAGAATCAAGCATCTTTACCCAATCTTGTTTACCATTGGCAATGATATCTAACTGATCTTCAATACCAGCAGTAAAGCTATATGTCATTATATTTTCAAAATTAGCAGATAAAAAATCCGTTACCTGCATTCCCAGATCTGAAGCAAAAAGCTTGTTTTTTTCGATACCAGTATGTTCAGTATTAAGGGAACTAGAAATAGTAGAATTTTTACCATCAAGCGTTAAAACATTATAAGATCTGTCTTTCCCTTCTCTATTTTGTTTTAAAACATAACCTCTTTTAGGATCCATTATTCTACTGATTGTTGGTGCATAAGTAGAAGGACGTCCAATTCCTAACTCTTCCAATTTCTTAACTAGACTAGCTTCTGTATAGTGCGGTTTAGGCTTGGTAAATCTTTCTATAGCCTGCATTTCATTTAGATTCAAAGTTTGCCCTACTTGTATTGGAGGCAAAATCTTATCATCATTATCGTTTTCTTCTTCTTCTTCTTTTGATTCTAAATAAAGTTTCAAGAACCCATCAAATAATAAAACCTGACCAACAGCAATAAATTTTGAATCAGATTGAGTAGAAATACCTATATCAATTGTAGTTTTCTGTAATTGAGCATTAGCCATTTGTGACGCAACAGTACGTTTCCAGATAAGTTCATATAATCGATCTTCATCATATCCTAAATTAACTGAACTTTTTTCTACATATGTGGGTCTTATTGCCTCGTGTGCTTCTTGAGCACCTGACTTTTTAGTTGAATATTGCCTTGTATTGAGATATTTATCTCCATATAACTTTTTTATTGTATTGGCTAAAGTACCAATAGCCATATCACTAAGTGTAGTTGAATCCGTACGCATATAAGTAATATGCCCAGCCTCATATAATTTCTGTGCTACATTCATAGTCCGAGCAACAGCAAAACCTAACTTTCTACTTGCTTCTTGTTGTAAGGTAGAAGTTGTAAAAGGAGCAGCAGGCTTACGATAAGCAGGTTTTACAGTAATATTATTAACATTGTAAGTAGCTGGTTTACAATTTTCCAAAAATTGTTGAGCTTCATTCTGTGAATTAAAATTTCTATCCAAGTTTGCTTTAAAATATACTTTTTTGCCTGTTGTCCCATCAACTTCAAACTTAGCGACTACTTTAAAGAATGCCTTTGATTCGAAATTGTTAATTTCTCGTTCTCTTTCTACAACCAATTTAACAGTAACAGATTGTACCCGGCCTGCAGATAATTTACCTCTGACTTTTCTCCATAACAAACCAGATAATTCGAATCCTACCAAACGATCAAGAACTCTTCTTGCCTGTTGTGCATTAACAAGATCTATATCTACAACTCCAGGACTATTGATAGCTTTTAAAAGAGCAGGTTTAGTAATTTCCCTGAAAGCAATTCTTCTGGTTGTTTTTAAATCAAGCTTTAGGACTTCTGCCAAATGCCAGGAAATGGCTTCACCTTCACGATCCTTATCCGTTGCTAACCATACCTGATCAACCTTTTTAACCCACCCCTTTAGTTCTTTAACAACACGTTGTTTACCATCAGAAATTGCATAATTGGTTTTATAACCATTTTCAATGTCAATTGCTTTTTTATTTTTAGTATCTTTTATTAAATCACGTATATGACCATAACTTGATTTTACTATAAAATCTTTACCCAAGATTTTCTCAATGGTCTTAGCTTTAGCAGGTGACTCTACTATCAATAAATTTTTTGCCATAATGCAAAATCAGTTTTACCCTATTAAACAAAAATTGTTAACAATAATGATTCAACGGTTTAGAATAAACATTAAAAAAACAAAAGTAGAACATTAACTAACTTGTTAAATCATTCATTTGGTAATGCCCAAGCTTTATTATACCTTTATATGCCTATACTTGGACTGCAAAAGTACAAAAAAAATTTGGACCTCAAAATTTTAGATTTCAATCTATTCTGATGAAATGTAGTATAAAAAAATCAATTTAAGGTATAAAACAATAATAAATGATATGACAGAAACAGAAGCAGCGGCACTCTCATTTGATATAAACAATCCTCACATAAAAAAATTTATCCGTCAAATCCAAAACCCAATCTTACAACGTGTTTTTATGCTAGCTAAATTGCCCTCAGCTTTTTTTATGGGTGTAAAAGTGCAATCCGTTAATCCTAAGGAAGCTATGGTTAGCATTCCTTTTAAATGGCGTTCTCAAAACCCATTTAAATCAATCTATTTTGCTGCACAAGCTGCTGCTGCTGAAATGTCTACAGGTGTTTTAGCTATGCTTGCTCTTCAAGGTAGAGGCAAGGTATCAATGCTAGTAACCAAAATGGAAGGGAGTTATAGTAAAAAAGCAAACAAACTCGTTACATTTACATGTAGTGAAGGAGAAAAAGTAATTCAAGCTATACAAGAAATAATTCAAACAGGTGAATCCAGAGAAGTGACACTCCTAACTATAGGAACACAAGTTAATGATGATGGATCAATTATAGAAGTATCCAGATTTTTGTTTACCTGGTCATTTAAACAAAAGAAATAATCGCTGGATTTGCGTTTTTTATTAATAAAAGACTGGTACTGTTAATAACGTCTTAAAACAATACGACTAAGTGCTATTCAAATATTTAAACAAGAACTATACATTTAATAGATATCCTTCAAGCAAAAACAAATCCTTAAAACCGTGGAGTGCTGCAGATGAACATACTCTTGAATATTTAAAATGTAATAATCTTGTTGACAATAACATTATTATATACAATGACAGATTTGCATTTTTAACTTGTCTACTAAATCAATACAATCCGATAACTGTAATCAGTTATAAATCTCAAGAGAAAGCAAGCTTAAATAATCTTTTAGCTAATAAATTGTCCATTCTTGATACACAATTAATTAATCCTCTATCAACAATTGAGAAACCTCTTGATATTTGTATTATAAAAATACCAAAATCATTAGAACTATTCAGATTATTTCTATATCAAATATCGCAAAAAACGCATAAAAACACAATAGTAATATGTTCATTTATGACCCGTCATTTTAGTTCACAACTAATATCAATAGCTTCCGAATTTTATAATATAAATGAGCAAAGTACTGCGTGGAAAAAATCAAGGCTACTTATTTTAAAAAAACCAAAAGTTGTAAATAAAATATCAATTACTAATATTATTAATGTAAAAGAAGGTAAGGATTTAAAACAATTTTTTGGGGTGTTTTCAGCTAAACATATAGACTATGGGAGTCAATTTTTTATTCAACACTTAGTGCAGCCTCAAGATGATCTACGGATATTAGACCTAGGGGCTGGGAATGGTATTCTTGCTAGAGAAATCCGTAATAAAAACAGAAATTGTGAACTTCATTTAATCGATGATTTTTATCTTGCAGTTGAATCATCAAAACTTAACTTATCAGAAGAAAAAACTTTTTTCCATTATGATGATAATTTATCGAAGTTTCAAAATAATTATTTTAACTACATTATCAGTAACCCTCCTTTTCACTTTGAATATGAAATCAATAGTGAAATATCGATTAACCTATTCAAAGAAGTTCATCGTTGTTTAATAAATAATGGTCACTTTCAACTTGTAGCCAATAAGCATTTAAACTACAAAACACATCTAAATAAAATATTTAGTACTGTCAAAACCATTGCTCAGAATGATAAATTTATCATTTATGATTGTATTAAAGGATCTTAGACAATAGTACATTGGGATGATAATTCGTATATAAGGGATATAAATATCAAATTAATTTGCAGATAATATAGTTAATTGATATATAATAAATTTTCCTTATGTTAATGAAGAGTTATAAAATTTAATTCTGTTATAATTAATTGAACTGAATATGAAATTAATTTCATTTTTTTTATTATTATGCGTAAAATTGCCCCTTCAAGCAAATTTATAAAAGATATCTATGGGAAATAAGAGAATATTTATCGTCGAAGATGACATGATAATTCAAATGTTTATTGAAAGAATACTAGGGAATCTAGGTTTTGAAATCATGGGAGAAGCAAGAACAAGTGCGGAGACGCTTGCATTCTTGGAAAACAACAAACCTGATTTTATCTTAATGGATATTGGTTTAGCAGGTGACAAAGACGGGGTAGAGACTGCTGAAATAATCAATGATTTATACGAAATACCTATAATTTTTCTTACTGGAAATTCAGACAAACCCACTCTAGAAAGAGCAAAAAAAACCAATCCAATTGGTTTTATAAACAAACCTATTGATGAGGCTACATTCAAAAATGTAATGCTTGAATTTTTCGATATATAATCCTTTAAGTTAATTGATTAATCCCTTAAGTATCATAATACTTCTCTGATTCATTGAATGAAGTCTATGAGGTATCAATGGTCTTCGATTTTAACACCTGCTTCAATTGCTATTTCAATGTCATTTTCAAGAGGAGGTATAGGACAGGAATATTTACTATTGTAAGCACAATATGGATTATAAGCTTTATTAAAATCAAGAATAACTTGATTACTATTAGGTACACGAAAATCAATATATCGCCCCCCTCCATAGCTGCCATTCCCATTACTTGCATCTGTAAAAGGGAGAAATAGATAATCTTCAAATCCTTTCTTTTGAATTAATTTCATATTCTGGTATAAAGTCAACTTAAACTTCTTACCTTTTAATTCAAAACTTAAAACACCATATTTGCGATATTCAGGGGTTCGCGTGCCTGAAGTTTTCATTTTAAAAATTTTAGATTTTTTTCTTTTAAATGAAGCAATAACCCTGAATTGTGGATTAATATCAAAATAATCTAAACTTATAAATGTCAACCTATCCTTTTCCTTAAGAGGAGATTTCAGACTATCTTTGTAATGATGATTAAGTTGTTTTTGATGTGCAATAATTGCTTCTTTATGAACCTCAAGAGAAGATAAATTTAAAACCTGTGTGGTAGAGCAACCTAAAATAAATAGACACAAAAAGTAAAAATACCTCATTTTAAAATTTTAATTAGAATTCAATTTTTAATTTATTTCAAATACGACAACAAGAATTATTTATTAAAAACGAACAGGAAATTCGACAGGTATTTTGATTCTATTTTGAAATGTTAAACCCAAAGCGGGAACTACTGTTTGTGAGCTAAAATCAAAATCTACTTTTGGTCGCAATAACATGCTTAGATCATCATTGATATCAAAATGCATTAGATGAGCATCCACAAAAGCATCAATAATTGTCAGTCCATAAAAAAAAGTGAATCCCAAGACAAAAAACTCAGCACTTTCGCGCGCATTATCACGATATATTTTCAGTGATGTTTCTGTAGCATTTGGTTCATTAGGACAAATATAATTTGTATTAGGATCTGAATCTACAGCATGCAAATATGCAGTTTTATAACAATTATAATCTATGTAATTGGTAATAGTAAAATAACCAAGGGCTCCTAATCCACCATAAACAATAGGCAATTTCCAAAAACGGCGATTATAAATCTGTCCCATTCCTGGAATTAGTGCTAATAGCGACGCTGTTTTTGGATTATGGTTTGCAGGGAGTGTCGCAAGGAATTTTTTACGGCGAGCTTCTTTTCTAGCTTTCCTTTTTCTTGCCAGATCTTCTTGTATATAGCCGGTATTTGTAATGGTATCTTCTTGAGCATAACAATTAAAGTGATGTAAAAGAAAAAATAGAAAAAACAGCATATAAGCTATTATTAGCCTCATAGGTGTATTTTTAAAAATCTATTGTATTTGTATAATATGATGTACAACAACAAGGAAACAAAAAAAGAGTTATTATAAGTTCCTTAATAACAGACTTTAATGATTAATTATATATTAAGATGATACAATATCTTAAAATTGAGGCTCCTTATCATCATTTTCTTGTTTCAAAACCAATTTTTTATTAGTATAAATATCCACCCCAACTGTTACCTCATGTGTGCCTTGATTATATCGTTGAAGAGAAGAAGCAGAAAAGTCATATGAATATGCAAGATATATCTGTTGTTTGATCCTAAAAGCGAGGAAAATAGCAAAATCCATAGTTGTACGATATGAAAACCCGGCAAAAAGCTTTTCATCAAGTAATCCAAGTTTAATATTAATATCAACCTGAGGAGGCGCTGCCTGCACCATCCTGAAATATGCAGAGGGTGTAAGTGTAAACTTTCCAAGGTTAAAACGATACCCTCCCATTGCCTGATATTGCCTATAGATTTTACCCTGTGTTTCTCGATTGGCTTCTCCGAAATTTAATCCCCATTGGATTAGATTTATGGCAGATATACCGGCAAAAAGACGATCAGTATATATATAAACCCCTAACCCAGCATCAAAAGCACTAGCTCCCATCTGACCATTGACTACAGCCACATCAGATACATTTACCAAGCCAAGATCATTTGAATTTGCAAGTCTTAAATTAGCATATTTCAAATTGAGTCCGGCAGAAATTTTTAATTTATCATTTATAGGAATATGATAAGCATATGCGATCTCTGCATTTACCCTTTCGAAAGATGCAATTTTATCATACTGAATCTTTGCTCCTAGTCCTACCCTTCCCAATGTACCGTTATACGATAATGTAGCTGTTTGAGGCGCACCAATCATCTGCACCCACTGCATACGATAATTAAGTCTAATACGATGATAATCTGTAGCTCCGGCTGCAGCGGGATTCTGCCAAAAATGGTTATCAAAAATATGGCTATGTAACGATTCCTGCTGTGCTTCACCCGAGAAGTTTAGCATCGATACAAAAAATATTGTTAATAGTCTTTTCATTTCAATATATATTATAATTAAAGCTATTTAGCGAATAATATTCAATGCACCCTGTAAGAGATATTCTTTGTTATTTGTGTGGATTACTTCAATAGTATAAAAATAACCTCCATCAGGCAAAGGAACACCATTAACCATACCGTCCCAGCTCCCGTCATAATTTTCAGATTCAAAAACAACCTGACCCCAACGGTTATATACAAAAATCTTATGAGGCATACCAAAAAGGCAATCAATTTCCCAAGTATCATTTACAGCATCATCATTTGGAGTAAAAGTCATTATTGTTTTTATACATTTTAGAGAACCTAACTCAACAAGACCTTCTTCACTATTCTGGCAACCGTTGGAATCTGTTACGGTAACCTGATAAGTGCCAGGTTCAAGACCCACAGCAATTGCAGAAGTTTGTGCTAATGGATCATTCCATAAATAGGTATAAGGAGATACCCCACCACTAACAAAAGTTTCTATCTCACCATCATTACCATTTGAAGCATATTCTACATCAAGCGTCAAACTAATAGGCGCTGGTGATACTACAGAAGATGAAATCTCTACTGTACAACCACTAGCATCAGTTACAGTTAATAAATAAATCCCTTCACTTAGATTGGTAACATCTTCACTGTTACCCAATCCGACATCCCAAGCATATAAATAAGGTGTAATACCACCTGTTGTTGTAACATCAATTGCTCCATCGTCACCACCATAACAGGATATTTGTTGAATAGATGTTTGTACATCAGGATATGCATTTTGATTTACAATAGCACTTTCAGTAATCATACAACCAGAGGCATCCGTAATAGTTAATGAAAAATTGCCTGAAGGTAAACTTAAAATATCCTCAGTACTAAAACCATTACTCCAGGCATAAGTATAGGGTACAGAACCACCGGTTACTGTAACATCAACAGATCCTGTTGCTGAGCCAAAACAATCATCATTTATAGTAGTGGAGGATGCTGTTGGAGGAGGGTTGTCCTGGATTACAAAACTTTGGGTTTGGCTATTGTTGGCACCATCAGTTATTGTAACCGTATAATTTCCTGCCAACAATCCAGATATATTCTGTGTGGTATCATTATTTGACCACTGAAAAGAAAATGGAGCAGTACCTCCAGTTATATTTAGAGCTATGGAGCCCTTACTCAAACTACAAGTATCATCAATTGCCGTTCCCGAAAGAGAAAGCGTCAATTGAAATACTGCAACTATAGAATCTGTTGTTGTTAGATTAAAATAAATTGAATCACTGGACGTTGAGGGATTGGGACTATGATTAAGAAGTTCCCAATGATCAAATACATATCCAGAATTTTCAAAAGCCTGAAAGGATACGTTTACATTTGTAAAATATTCACCATACCATGGATAAGCATTGGGATATATAGTATTCACCTTAACGTAACCAGCAGCTGGAGGATAAACATTTATAACAAGTGATTCTTTAGGCCCAATATCAGGCTGATAACATTTGATGAGCAACGAATCAATTACTGCACAACGTCCTACAATCTCATCTCTTAAAAACTGCACATTATTATTCCAATCCGTCAAAGTTCCTCCCCATCTTGATATTTGCTGTGGCATTTCTACTGCCAAATCCGCAATCATACTATCAAAAAGACTTAACATGGTATCACAATTTAGAGTTGTATTTATCAAATCAGCATAACGATTAATATACAAGTCATAAAATGTTGGATTATCCAATAAAGCATTCACCATATCCATATGTGGTATATTGGGATTCCCAGTAAAAAGTGATTGAGGATCACATGGATCATTCATATAGGATGTATTAGTAACTCCAGTATAATTCTGCCCAAGATTAAAAACATTATCCATATCCCAAAAAGTGTAACGCCATCCCGTTGGACTTGGACTATCAACACCTCTCCACCACTTAGTATTCCAATTAAGCCAATCTGTATTTACAATATGTGTATTTAATATAAAATAATCCAAAAAACTCATTTCATCTATTTCCGCCAAAACGTTGTTATATGCATTAGTATTTGCAAGGTTATTAGTTGTCATATAGGTATATAGATTATTCCAATCTGTTGCCAAAGGATCACCATAGCGTACGTCAAGACCTCCCCAATATTCAAGCATATCCAACCATTTTTCCTCCTGACCATAATAATAATCTGTATAGTCTGAATCGATTCGTTCTCTCATTTCATATATCCCCCAATATTGTCCATTAAGATATACAATGCAAGGTTTATATCTTCGAGTATCGACATTCAAATCATGTTTATCAGCAAGTGTTTGAATATATCCATCCCTAACATGGCAGGTTGGTCTTCCAAAAAAACCAGAACCACCAGGATAATTATCAGATCCTGCATTTCTTAAAATTAAAACATCAAAATCAGTTCTGGGACTAGTTGGAAATATCTTATGATCTATTTTATTGGCATATCCATACTGATCACGGGTATAAAAACGTATTCCCTTTTGACTGAAAGCCCAGGAATCGTTGCCATGCCCTCTAAAATCTCCTTCCATTTCAAATTGAAATTGTTTTGATTCGTCATAAAATTCAAAAGAAGACATAATTTCAGGAGCACCACCAAAAAGATTATTAAAATCATCTGAAGCTACTGAAACAACTGGAAAAGTATGATTTTCATTAATAAAATAAGTATTACTTTCTGTAAAAGAAGGGTATAAATTAGGATTGCTACTATAGCATTTAGCACGAACAATTGTGGTACTATTAATTGTTAGCGGGCTTGTATATAATGCAGATCCCGATGTAGGTTCAGAACCATCTGTAGTATATCGTATTGTCACCCCAGGCTGACTAGAGCTAAGGTTTAAGGTAACCGTAGCGGTATAAAAACCTGGTGATACGTCAAAGGAAGGTTTTAAACTATAGGTATCATACCCAAACGAGGAATTATTAGAAGAATTAGGCGTAGGATTCTCAAAGATTTTCCAAGTTGTAGCTCCATCAGTAGAACGCCCCTTAGAATGATTCCGTTGTGTAGGTGTTTCAAACCATATACTATCAACTACAGAAGTATCTATGGGGCTGGACAAAATAATATATTCTTGCTTCATTTGGGTCAATTTGAAATTAGTATGAATAACATTATTCAGTACTGTATCACGCGAAGAAGCAAATACCCGAATATGATCTCCTGGAGAAATATTTGTACCTGAGGGGAAAGCCCATTTGGTACGTCTATTGTTCTTATCAGTCAGAAAATACCCGGAGATATCGACTGTTGTTGGGCCTGAATTATATAATTCTACCCAATCCTCATATTCTCCAAAATTGTCCAGATAGTCATCTTTATTGGAACATGAATATTCATTGATAACAACTTGGCTAAAAGATGTGTAAAAACAAAAAACTAGAAGACTAAGAATTAAGAATCTGATAAACATATATTAATAATTTTTAGCAAAAAAGATGCTATTGTTTATTTACTAACTTGTTAAATAAATCATGGTAAATATAATTATTTACAGCAAGTTAACAATTAATGAAAAAGTTTGGGAAACATTTTCAATAAAAAAAGAGCATATGTAACATTAGAAGGGTTAATTTCTATTATGACAATCTAAATAATTATTAGATATGTTTATAAATATATGCAAATTCAAACTAAGAATAAAATATATTATCACAATTTAAATAATGATGTTTTCTGGGAACTCTTTAATATTAAAATTGTGATAATATATTTTTATAGTTTAATAACTCTTTTACTTTCAACTGTAAAACCATCATGAATACTTATTGTATAAATCCCCGGATACCATTCGAGATTAGGAATATTTATAGTATTGACCCCTGCATTAAAAACATAAATTTGTTCCCAAACTTGTTGACCAAGTGCATTTGAAACAGAACATCTTAATTTTGTTCCTTTTGCCATTTTTAGACGAACTGATAATGCCTGATCATGCAAAGGGTTAGGGTAAACAAACCAGTTGTTTATTGAAGATAATGTAGTAACAGCTGTATTATTAACATTAACAGCTTGAAAAGTAGGAGTCATAGATATAAAAGGCCCTATACCATTAGGATACCTTCCTGTTGTCATATCCGTAATTTGTGCATCATAACTTACTGAATCTAAAAAGTTTCCTGTATTATCAAAAATTGCTATTTCTTCACCGGAAGATGAAAGCTTAAACCCAGTATGTAATCCTGTTTGTGACATATCATCATCAATCCAGATCATCAAATAACCATTAGCTGCAATAGAAGTATCCGGAAAGGCCCATTTTGTAGGACTCGAAAAATTATCAGATAGATAAAGACCTAATAAGTTAATAGGACTTGAAGTGTTATTATACAACTCAACCCAATCATCAAATTCTCCATCCTGATCCGCTACTGTAGAAGAATTTGAAGCCATAAATTCATTAATAACCAAAGAAGATGGAAGTAAACCAGAACTTGTACTTATAGAATAAAACTCGTACTCAGCACGTTCAGGTGACAACATTGCCGCGTCATTATTCTCTGAATAAATATAATATTGTAACCCAGTTGCAGGGACGATGAGAAAAGCTCCATAAGTTCCATCACCAGCAGATCCATCCTGATAATTACCATCATCTAACATATCCTTTTCCAAAAAGATATCGTATTGTCCTTCTCTATATCTCAATTTTACTGAAGTAGCATTACTAATAGCAGAAGTTATCCAAACTGTATCATTAGGCTCAACAGAATTTGGGGATTCAACAGGATATGCTATTGATGGTGGCACTTGATTCATTTCAAAGTTTCCATTCAAATATATAGTTCTGCCAGAAATGAAATCATTAAGTCCAGGCATATTACCTATATTCATGTTGTAATTATTTACAAAATCCTGATAACTATATTTTTTATTCATATCAGCTTGTACACTTGCATCTACCAAAGATTTAATTTCATTCAATCGAACAGAATAAGTCCCATTTGCAAAATGTTCATCATATATGGTTCTTAAATGTGCTATATATGTCTTTTTATACTCTGGATTTGCAAGTAACTTTTGAATTAAAGGGTGCTGAAAAGAATTAATATTGTGTAAAGGATCAAGATTTTTCATATCATTTATTGACATCGAAGGGCCAAATCCACTTTGACCAAAACAACCAAAAGCTTCATTTAAATCCCATAAAATTGTATGAAAACGATCACTTTTATCGTGATAAATATAATAATTATGTCTGGAGCCAGAATAACTGTCAAAATTTACTATTAAATTATTGAAAGCTAACATCCACAATGCACGATCTACATAAATTACATTATGAACATTGGAGGATTGATTATTTAGTATATCACATGTATTTACAAGCTGATTCCAACCAAATGATCTTTTCATCTCATAACTGCTAAAATAACAACTACTATCCTGACCTTTGTATTCTAATGATGATCCATGGCCAGGAGGACATCCAGGAATCGGAGTAGGAGGACCTGAAAAATCTCCATCACATTTAAATAAAATATTTTCATTACTAGAAAAATAATTCTCCAAAAAATCTTTATTTACTGCTTCAACATTTGTAAACAAACCATATAAACTGCCATTAATATATACATTAATAAAGTTTGCTCTTGGCGCAGGCATATAATTTCTTGCAATTTCATAAGCATATACCTCTCTGGCAAAACTTGGATCTTTAAAACCTGAAGACAATTTAAAAGTCTGATATCCATTATAGTCTTGATCTTTAAGATAACTTAGCTTTACGTTTAAAGGATTTTTAATATTATTGGGCTGATAAGAACTATTACCTTTAAATCTAACACCTGCACTATCAAAACTTACCCCATTCAAAACAACCGATTGTGCCATTAACCTATCATCACCAATATTCATAAGTGAATCCAACAGGTAATCCCAATTAGATTGGCTAAAAGTAATGTGCATTTCCTGAATAGAGTCTGTATCATATAGGTCTTGACCATGCAAATGATTAATGGAAAAGGAGACCATAAACACACAAATGGCTAAAAAATTAAAATTCATCATATTTCATTTTCTTTAGGAATAAGGGATTATTAAATTTGAGGACACAAATTAAACAAAAAAAACGAAAAACTCAACCCTTGATTAAAAGTAAATTTATATATATTATTGATACTATACCTAGCGATTTTAATACCTAATACAACCTAAAAATTAACTATTATTACTCCTATCACTGAATTCTTTTGAGCAACACTAATTTTAAAGATTCTATTCAAATGATTTAAAAGTCAAATAAATAATACAGAAATTAAAAATCAGAAATATTATATCATCAATATTGATTATATATCAATAGGCATATGATTGAAAAAATAGTAATCTATGAGCGTAACGAAAAAAAAAATGTCCTACTATTCCGAATAGAAAAAAAAACTTCTATATTAAGCCCTAGTTACATTATTATTAACCTAATTTCAATGAAAATATATGAAATATCTAGCAATTTTTATCCTTTGCTCTCTTCTTTTATGTGTTAATGTAACAAGTATTCAAGCACAAAATCGCCATGATTTTGGAATTTGGTCGGGCATTAAATTAAATCAAAAAATATATAAAAATCTTAGTGGTTCGTTTCGTGGACAAGTTCGTTTAGAAGGTAATGCAGCCTATTTTAAATCTACCTTTGCAAACTTTGCTTTTAACTACAAGTTCCATAAAATGTTTACTCTTACAGCTGGTTATCGTTATACCATAAAAACAATAAGGAACAACCACAGGGTTTATGGAGATGCAAAATTCACCTATCGCCCTGAAAAACTAAGAACTACATTCAAATTAAGATTACGAGGCCAATATTCAACAGATAACGACCAGACAAATGCACCTTCTACTATACTTCGACCACGACTATACATTGGTTATCAACCAAAAGGGAAATTTGGCAAGAAATTTAATTTCTATATTACTGGTGAAATATTTTATGAATTTGTTGAAAGTTATAACAGCCTAAACAAATACCGTTTATCAGCTGGGGTTACCTATGATATGAATAGTGATATCACACTCAACTTGCGCTATATTTATAATGATGATATTGGTATTGTTGAACCAATTCAGGAAAATGTTCTTTTTATAGGCTTAGAAGTTGATTTGCCGAAATGTAAATTCAAGAAAAAAAAGAAAGATGAAGATTAATGCGCATACCTTAACATCAGTTTTTATCTTTAATTAAATAACAATACAATTCTAATTATAATACATCAACTATGCAATCTAAAATATTTTCAATTTGCTTTGCCATTGCGCTTTTAACATTTACTGGGTGTAGAAAAGAAGCAGGTGAAGGAGGAACAGGAGTAATTACGGGCAAAGTCTATGTTAAGGACTATCAAAACGGTTTTCTTGTAGGAGAATTTTATGCGCCTGATGAACGTGTTTATATCATGTATGGCAATAACACTGTATATGATGATGACATGGATACCCATTATGATGGCACTTACAGATTTAGCTATTTATATCCAGGCAGCTATACACTTTTTTGTTATTCTAAGTGCGATACTTGTGCTTCGGGAATCGAACCCATTATGAAAACTGTTGAAATTACGCAGGAAGGAGAAATTATTGAAGTTGAAGATATTATTATCAAGAAATAGCGTTTAAAATACAATCCATATATAAATATTAGTGCTATACGTTGAATATAGCAAAACTAATAAACCATCCTGATAATTTCGGAGATGGTTTTTTCTTTTATCCTTTGTTGAAGAATATAAATTCTGAGTTAATATATAATTATAGACTTATTAATTCAAAAAACACAATTAGCTATTTTTTTAGTATTTTTGAGTCAACAATAATAAAACCCTTAATGAGACAAAAAGAAAAGCAGTTGCAAAAAAGATAATGCAAAACTACAATAAAATTAAAAGTAATATTGACTTCGAAAGTAGCTTTTGGAAAAACAAAACCATCTTAATTGATAGTCGAAACTTGCTTTTTCCTAAGCAAAGCATATTCTTTGCTCTTAAAGGACATCTTTGTGATGGTCATGATTTTATTGATGACCTTTACAATCAAGGGTTACGGTGTTTTGTAATAAGCAACTATATAGAAGAAAAATTATATCCTAGTGCAGAATTTGTTCTTGTAAAAGACGTAATAACAACTTTGCAGAACTATGCACAACATCATCGCCAAAAATTCAAATGCCCTGTCATAGCTATTGGAGGAAGCAATGGTAAAACCATTATAAAAGAATGGTTATATATGTTATTGCAACAAGATTTTGATATTGTAAAAAGTCCTAAAAGTTACAACTCGCAAATTGGCGTCCCTCTGTCTGTTTTAAATATTAATTCAAAACATGAATTAGCAATTTTTGAAGCTGGAATTTCACAACCTGATGAAATGCAAAAGCTACAAAAAATCATTCAACCTACAATTGGTATATTTACAAATATTGGTAAAGCTCATGCTTCTGGCTTTAAAAATCAAAAGCAAAAAATACAAGAAAAACTCAATTTATTCAAAAATTGTGAAGTCTTGATATACAAGATTGACCACAAAAATATCCATAATGAAATTGTAAAACTTAATGGGCCTCAACTTGTATCCTGGGGTGCATCCAAAAACTCAAGTATTCCTATATATACGAAGATTAAAAAACAACATAGTTTAATCAGAATAGAATGGAAAAATGAAATAAAAAAGCTAAAAATCCCATTTACAAATCAAGCTGCAATTGAAAATTGTCTACATTCAGTAGCTTGTCTGTTATATCTTGGTATTAAGATTAAAGACATCGAAAAACGACTTGAAAAATTGAGGGACGTTCCTATGCGTCTTGAAATCAAAGAAGGAATCAACAATTGTCATATACTTGATGATAGCTACAACAATGACCTTCAAGGAATACAAATTGCGCTAGATTTCCTAAACGAAAAACACAAAAAAACAACTGGGCATAAAAAAACACTTATATTATCTGATATTCCAGAAGCTAATCAATCTGGAAACTATCCCACAATAGCACAATTGATTCTCGAACATAAGATTGAAAAATTTATTGGAATTGGTCCTGCATTAAATAAAAACAAATCACTATTTGATGCTATCTCAGAAACTTATTTTTTTGAAACTACAAATAAGCTCATTCAAGCAATAGAAAACACTATATCGTTCAATCAGGAAACTATTTTACTTAAAGGTGCAAGAGCATTTGAATTTGAGAAGATAGCACAAAGACTAAAGAAAAGGATTCACGGAAGTATTTTAGAAATCAATTTAGGAGCTATAAAAACCAATTTAAAAATTTACAATAACCTGCTAGAACCCAAAACTAAAATAATGGTAATGGTCAAGGCCTCTGCTTATGGCAGTGGAGCTTATGAAATTGCCCAATTATTACAATACCATCATGTAGACTATTTAGGTGTAGCATATGTAGATGAAGGAGTGTCTCTTCGTAAAAAAGGTATTTATTTACCTATTATGGTAATGAATACAGCAGAACATGAATTTGATTTAATCTGTAGATACAAACTTGAGCCGGTTATTTACAGCTTTTCGATTCTTAATAAATTCCTTCTTTACCTAAGAAAAAAAATAAGTCCTAATCCCTACCCAATTCACTTGGAACTAGATACAGGTATGCATCGACTAGGTTTTAATACTAATGAGATGAATGATCTAATTAATACTTTACTACAATCAAAAGAAGAATTGAGGGTTACTAGTATCTTTTCTCATCTTGCAGCATCAGAAGAACTAAACCATAACAAATTTAGTCTTGATCAAATATCAACTTTTCATCAACTTTCCTTGCAAATTGAAAAAGCACTTTCATATACAAGTATTAAACACATCTTAAATTCGGCAGGAATAACACGTTTCTCGAATAGACAGTTTGATATGGTACGATTAGGAATAGGATTATATGGTATAGACCCGAATAAAAAACTTAATAATCTGGAAAATGTTCTACAATTAAAAACCTGTATCTCACAAATAAAAATTTTAAACCAAGGACAAACTGTTGGTTATAATCGCAAAGGCAACATTAAAAAGCACAGTAAAATTGCAATCCTGGCAATTGGTTATGCAGATGGGTTTTACAGAGCTTTCAGTAATGGCAAAATTTCAGTAAAAATACATGGTCAAATAGCACCAACGATTGGTAACATTTGTATGGATATGTGTTTTGTGGATGTCAGCCACATTAATGAAGTCAAAGAAGGTGATGAAGTAATTATTTTTAATAGTGTTGAAGATATTAATAATATGGCCAATGCAATTGACAGCATCCCTTATGAAATTCTTACTAATATAAGTGAAAGAGTACCGAGAATCTTTTACGAAGATTAAGCTCCTCTCCTACAGAAACATATAGATTCCCATCAAAATAAACAACTGCACCAAGTAGCTTTATTTAAAATTGTTTGGGAATTTTTCAATTGCAATGCATATTTAATAATTATTCAGGAACCAAAACCCCAAAAATCATAGTTTTATCATCTGTTTCATGTTGAAATTGTTTAGAACCATCTTTCAAAAAACCTGTCCATATCTCATTGATTTCATCTTGAGTTTTATTTTCTTTATTAAGCTGTAACATCCCTTTGAGATTGGGTTCAAAAAACTTAACATAAGGGCGATTGGGGTCATGATATTTTTGTTTTTCTTCATCCCATACATTTACCTCAAAAGAGCCATTCTCACACCCATCACTTAACAAAGCAAAAGCACGGATATCACCCTTTACAAAACCTGTTTTAATATAACAATCAACTCCTTCCGGTGTCCAAATATTTGAAGTAATAAAAACTGTTTGATTAACCTCATTACCTCTAAAAGGTTCGATAAGGGCTTCCCATTTACCAGGTTCTACAGAATAAGCAGCACGACCATCACCAATATGGACTGTCAAAATACAAAAAGGAGTATACAATATTGCTAATAATGTACATGCTAGATCTGATATTTTATATTCTTTGGCAGCAGAGAACTGATCCAATCTTTGCCGGACTATTTGCATTACTTTAATTGCCTCAGTTCGCCATTCGGATTCAGTTGGCAAATGATCTAGATCCTGCCAACCATTACGTTTGATGACTTCTTCAAGACAGTGCGCTATATTTCTCGATACAAAATCAGAACCAATATCAGATTTTGCAGCCGAACCTGCTCCATCAGCTACAACTGCAACACCCCATGTATTATTCAACTTTTTATGAACATTACTATCCTGACAAGGTAAATTCATTAATAAATGACCATTACCAATAACTGATGCATAAGCAACTACCCAGGTAGGAGAATTATTGTCTTTAAACATTTAAAAATTGAATTGTATTATCAAATTTAAAATAACCTAATGAATTTAAATTTTAAATGAGAACGAAATATGCTAAAATTTCATTTGTGCCCAATCACTTACAGGCGGAAGTTCAATACTATCTCCTTCTTTGGATTGAGTGATGATTCCAATACTGTTACTCAACCACTTGAAAAACTCAGAAAATTTATACCCTGCCAATGGAATTACAGGAGCAGAATTAGGACAAATATGATTCAATATCCTATGGTTAAACCCTTTAACACCTAGTCCCCAAAAAGTGAACTTTTTAGTGTCAACTGCATTTTGAATATCATCTGAGAGACCATCTACATCCTGATCTTGGTCGGGCTCTCCATCTGTAATCAAGACGATAATAGGTCTATAATAAGGTTGGCCTGTTTCCTTGTACCATTGTTTCCGTTCTTCTGTTTTTTTAATTGCATCCCGAACTGCATCAACCAATCTGGTAGTTCCAGAAACAGTTAATGTAGGCATATCAAAATTATCAATTAAAGATGGGTCTAGTATTGTTTTTATTTCGCTACCAAAAGTTATTATACTAACCTCCAATCTATTTGCAGCAATTAAATCTTCTTCTATTGCAGTATAAAACTCCTGCAACCCCCTATTAAGCTCTCTGATTGCAGAACCACTCATTGACCCTGAAGTGTCTAAGACCAAAGTACACAAACATTTTTGCTCATAATTGTCTGGTGTTTCACCATGAAAATAACTCATTTTAATTATTTATTTATAGCTTGATAAAGTAAAAATGGTTAATATATAAAATAAAAACTAACAGTGAAAATGGATTTGAATGCAGTTTTTAGGATTAAAACAAATATACAATTTTCATGTAGGAAACAAAGTATTGTGCCCTTCCATATATAAAAATAAACAGTATCAATTGGCCTTAATTTCTTTTTTATATCTTTAACTATCTACAATTAGATAAATAATTATATGAATCAAAAAGAAAAGTTTAAAGTCATTTTGCCTTATTGTGTTTTTCTTCTAATTATTATTATAACATCTAGCTGTAAAAACAAAAGGGCATCTATTACAAATCCAAATACGGATATTGAACCTGATATTGTGAATATTGATCTATCTCAATATGCCTCCTCAAAACATTTAATTAACCCAAATAAATTAATTCTATGGAAAAAAGATAATACTATTGATCTTGTTATTATCGACGTTAGAAAAAAAGCAGAATATGCCAAAGGGCATATAAAAGATGCTGTCAATATATGGCGACCTGAAATCAGATCTAAAAATTACCCATATAGTGGCATGACAATTGAAAAAGATTCACTTCAAAATCTTATGCAACGATTGGGAGCAAATGAAAAGAGTAAGATTGTAATTTATGATGCCAAAGGAAATCCTGATGCTGCTAGGCTATGGTGGATGTTAGCAATTTATGGATATGATGATGTATATTTACTAAATGGAGGAATTAGTAATATTGGACCAGAACAAATCACAAAAGAAACTACAACAACAACTATGGGCAATTTTGTTTTCCATGAAAAAGAAAACAAAGCATTGAGCTATAACAAAACACAAGTGTTAGCTGCCATAAATGATACAAATACGATACTTCTTGACTGTAGAAGCAAAGATGAATTTACCGGAAAAGTAATGAAAAAAGGTGCATTCCGATCTGGACATATACCTATGGCCATTAACATAGATTATTCTGAAGCTATTGCTTATGAAAGATTCCAAACTTTCCGAGATCGAACTGATTTGGAACAAAGATTTAAAACATTATCAAAAGACAAAAAAATTATCATTTATTGTCAATCAGGAGTAAGATCAGCATTAATGACATTTGTACTAAAAGAACTTTTAGGCTACGCATCAGTTTCTAATTATGATGGTTCATGGATAGAATGGAGTTATTATAAAAAATTGCCTATTGAAACTGGAATCGAAGATACGCCGTTATTATAAATAATTTGTTTTAAATTTGAGATTGAAAAAGCCGAACCTTTAAGTTTATACTATATGAGCGATTATTTAGATATAATAAAAGAATCATATTATAGTTACTATAATTTCCTTATCAATGAAATTAGTTTGAACTACGATTACAAACCACTATGGCAAAATTATTTTTACTTACTAATCGCAATTTCTTTTTTCTTTTTTGTATTGGAAATAATTAGTCCATGGCGTAAAAATCAAGCTAAATTCAGAAAAGACTTTTGGCTAGATGCATTTTACATGTTCTTTAATTTCTTTATTTTTTCTTTAATCATTTTTTACGCTGCTTCCAATGTACTTGTTGAAGTATTTAAAGATGGTTTGGCTCTTTTAAGTATAAAAAATTTAGTTGCAATTAAAGTTCAAGCAATGCCAATTTGGGCGCATTTAGTAATCGGTTTTCTAGTTAGAGATTTTGTTCAGTGGTGGATTCACAGATTATTACATGCATCTCCTTGGTTATGGGAGTTTCATAAAGTACACCATTCTGTGGAAGAAATGGGATTTGCAGCACATTTACGTTACCATTGGATGGAAAATGTTGTTTACAAAACATTAGAATATATACCACTAGCTTTTATTGGAATTGGCCTTAATGATTTCTTTATAATACATATATTTACATTAATTGTAGGACATTACAACCATACGAATGTAAAAATTCCTGAATGGATAAAGGGCATTGGCTTTGGAGTTTTAATCGGTGCATTTGCAGCTTTTATTGCTCTTGAAACAACAGGACTACAAGCATTAATGGTTATTGTATTAGGAGCTATTATTGGTTTGACAACTAGTCCGATAATAAAATACATTTTTAACAGCCCTGAAATGCATATATGGCACCATTCATATGAGCTCCCTGAAGATCGACAAAAAGGTATCAATTTTGGACTCACATTAAGTGTTTGGGATTATATTTTTCGAACCAATTATATACCCCATTCTGGACGTGATATCCCTTTGGGTTTTCCCGGACTCGAACAATTCCCCAAGGATTTTGGCAATCAATTCACACATGGATATTTTAAAAAAAATAAAAATTGAAATTTCAGAAAAAATACCTTTAATTTATTTTGTATGAGTAATTCATTATATTCACTTCATTGTAATTAGTTCTTTTTCAAAACGTTTTAAAATATTTAAACAAAAACCAAAACAATATTGTTTTAGATGAAATTTACCGGAACCACCAATTATATTGCAGCAAAAGATTTACAAATTGCTGTAAATGCTTCAATAGCAATGGAAAAACCTTTATTGGTAAAGGGAGAACCAGGAACAGGGAAAACACTTCTGGCACACGAAATTGCTAAAGCATTGAACAAGCCACTTTTTACATGGCATATTAAATCCACTACGAAAGCACAACAGGGTTTATATGAATACGATGCTGTTTCACGACTTAGAGATTCGCAACTTGGCGATAAAAAAGTCCATGAGATTAGCAACTATATTGTTAAAGGAAAACTATGGGAAGCATTTGAAGCGGACGAAAGAGTAGTGCTACTAATAGACGAAATTGACAAAGCAGATATTGAATTTCCTAACGACCTACTTTTAGAACTGGACAAGATGGAATTCTTCTGTTATGAACTTAACAAAACGATAATAGCCAAACACCGACCTATTGTTATTATTTCTTCAAATAATGAAAAGGAGTTGCCCGATGCATTCTTAAGAAGATGCTTTTTTCATTACATTAGTTTCCCAGATAGAAATACTTTAGTAAAGATCATAGAAGTACATTATCCTGATATTGAGCAACAGTTAATAGCAGAGGCTATGGAACAGTTTTATACAATACGAAACATCAGAGGACTTAAGAAGAAACCATCAACCAGTGAATTGCTTGATTGGATAAAATTGTTGATGGTTGGCAAAATCAATGCAGAAGGATTAAGAGATGCTCAAAATTCAGGTAGGATACCTCTTATAGGAGCAATAATTAAAAATGAACAAGATCTGGATTTGATCGATCAAACTAAGTTTAGATAATTATGTTCCTCGATTTTTTTCTTTTACTTAAATCCAGGGGAATCCCCGTTAGTTTAATGGAATACCTGTCCTTTTTAGAAGCACTTAACAAAGGTGTTACTGAAAAGAATATTGATGATTTTTACTATTTGTGTAGAATATCGTTAATAAAAAATGAAAAGCATTTAGATGACTTCGATAATTTATTTGGATTATATTTTAAGGGTATTGAAACAATAACAGATGAAACGATATATAAAATTCCAGAAGAATGGCTTAAACAAAAAGGAGAACGCATCTTCTCAGCCGAAGAGATGGAAAAAATCCAAAGCATGGGTGGATTGCAAAAACTCCTTGAGCGAATTCAGGAACTCTTCAAAGAACAAAAAGAAAGACACCAAGGGGGATCAAAATGGATAGGTACTAATGGAACCTCTCCTTTTGGTGCCTATGGATATAACCCTGAAGGAATTCGTATAGGACAAAATGAATCCAGACACCGACGTGCAATAAAAGTATGGGATAAACGAAACTTTAAAAACCTTAAAGATGATGTTGAACTAGAAACCCGTAATATAAAGTTAGCACTTAAAAGATTGCGACGTATTACACGTGAAGGCAATGAAGAAGAACTCGACATTTCTCAAACAATCAAAAAAACATCTGAAAATGCTGGCTTACTCGAGCTAAAAATGCTACCGATAAAGAAAAACAATATAAAAGTTTTATTACTTCTTGATATTGGTGGTTCAATGGATGATCATGTAGAACTATGTTCACAGTTGTTTTCTGCTGCAAAGTACGAATTTAAACATCTCGAATTTTTCTATTTCCACAATTGTGTATATGAAGTATTATGGAAAAATAATCTTCGAAGATGGAATGAAGTCATACCTACTTACGATATTTTGAATACATACAACAGTGATTATAAACTAATCTTTGTAGGTGATGCTTCAATGTCTCCCTATGAAATAATGATGCAACATGGTAGTGTTGAACATTATAATCCTGAGGCTGGAATTATATGGCTCAATCGTTTAAAAAAGAAATTTCCAAAAATGGTTTGGCTCAATCCGATTCCTAAAGAAGAATGGAGTTGGACTCATTCAATAAAACTAATTAAAGAATTCTCAGAAGACAGGATGTTTCCTCTAACAATCAGAGGGATTTCAGAAGCAGTAGAAATTTTGAAATAAAATCCTTTTAACTATTATACTTAAAGAATTCCTTCACGGATCAACATAATCAAAATAATAGGAACTGGAATCTCTCCATCCCATGAAAATAATATTTCACCTTCGAGATGATTCCCTTTTCTTAAACGCCCTCCTGACCAATTAAATACAACATCTGCAGTGTGATAGCTCCCTTTCATTAACTTGCCATCTTTCCAATTATAAATAATATTCCCTTCTTTATGGTTACCTGCTCTGATATTAGCACCATCCCAATTATAAAGCACCTTATTATACTTTCCATTTCCTTCACGCAAAAAAGTCCCATCAAAATTATTTAAGACATCCCCATATGAAGCAGCCCCTTTAATCAATTTAGAGCCATTCCAATTATAAACTACATTCATCTTAGTAGAGCTGCCTTTAGAAATCTTTACATTCATAATTTTTTGTTTTAGATGCCTTAAGTGATAAATAATCAACTATAATAATAATATAGTATTTAACTTAAAGAAAAAGATAAGCATAAAAAAAAAATATATCAAAATTTAAAGTCAAATAAATCTAAATGGAAAGAAAAAAATATTTTTATGCTTTAACATAATAAAGGTATGTCAATAAACAAATATAAATATCTTTTAAAAACTATTAACATAATCTCAGAGACACCTAATCTGCCTTACTATGCAGTATAATTTTTACTTCTACACTTAAAAAAAGATATCGTTTATAATGAAATGATTGAAATTATGTTAAATATGGTATAAAAACAGATGTTTATCACTGTTTAATAAATGGAAAAATATCGTTGTAATTTTTAGCTTGAACATCTACAAAATACACACCACAAGGAAGATCTGAAATATTTAATTGATAATTAATGTCTGATTTTTTAAAAAAATGATGATATATTTCATGCCCTAATGTATTGTAAACAGTAAAACTGAAATTCCCATCTAATTGATGCAAAAAAGCAACATTTAATATGTCATAAGCAGGATTTGGATATACATTTATAATTTTTTGGTCCATATCAACATTGACTAATTCCGTCAAGGTATCCTTCTCTGTCATAACCATCAACCCTCCTCTTCCTGTACCCAATAAATAATCCAGTTTTGTATCATTATCAATATCACAAACAGCTATATCAGTATATGTACCCTGATAAAATTCCATAAAATTAGTAGATAATGTATCATATACACCAAATATATTAATATCTATATTGCCAAGGTGGATGATATTACCTTTCTTATGACCAATGAACAATTCATATGCACCATTATTGTCATAAACAAAAGGCATGGCATTCCTACTGCCAGAATTTTGCACGCTATATCCCCCTAAATTGGTAGGTGAACCTACTGGAGAAAAGTCAGGAACTGTTGGTGTGCCGGAATTTTCAAAATAATGAATAGTCCCAGTATATTGACCTACTACAAGGTCTAAATCACCATCTCTATCCAAATCAACCAAAAAAGGCGCTGAAGCATCACCAACATCAATCCCTTTATAATAAAGAACTGGGGTGTCCCATACAGCAGGATCTAGAGGACCAGCTATATTCTCTACATAAGTCAATCTCCCGTCCTGAGCACCACAGATCATATCAACATCTCCATCTCCATCAAGATCACCAAATGTTGGATATAAACCATTAAGCATAAGTGATGATAAACCTGCATAATCATATGTTACTAAATTAAAAGAAGGATTAGAAACTGAACCTGTATTTTCTAAAAGTGTCATACCATAATTAAACCCACCCCCAACAATTGTACGACCAAAACTTCCCAATACAATATCATAAAGACCATCTAGATTGTAATCAAAAATTGCAGGGAATGCACGATATCCGATATCAAGCATTTCTCCAACTAAAAAATCTTTTTGCTGAAAATTAAATACCATATTATTATTTGTCCCAACATTTTGATAATACCATGCTACAGAATCTGTTATAGACTCACCAATAGCTAACTCTGAGGGAGAAGCTAACATATCCGTTTTACCATCATTGTTTACATCCAAAAAATAAGTAGAAACGAAACTATAAATATCAATAGGCTCATCATAGGATGGGAACTTGTGATCCTGAGTTGAAATAAGGATAGTATCATTAATTTCAATTCCACTTATCATATTAACATTTTTATATGTCACTCCACCCAATGCCATATCTTTCACATTATCACCATTAAAATCCACAGTTGTCAAATTTGCACCAATATGCCTCCCATTTCTCGAAATATTTGACAATTTATCATCTTCATAAAACTCCATTAGACTGAAATATGGATTATTAAAACAACTATCTATGGATGGCCCAAAATTGACAATACTACTATCACCAGTTTCTGCAAAAAGACCCCAACACTGAGTCTCTAGATCAAAATCAAGAGAATCACATCCATATCCATTTTCCACAGAAGTATTTTTATACCAAAAAACATTATTAGGGAAAAATATGTCCATCGTAAAAGCGAGAATATCTAAGTCACCATCTCCATCTATATCATCAATCGCAGGTAAGTCAGTATTATAAAGAAACATTTTATACAAAAAAGTACTACCAACATCATATTTTAACTGATCTTTCACCAAAGTAAATTGGATCGTATCATTAGCATCATAACTACCTTTCCATACTGCAATTCCTAATCCTTGCCCCCAAACTTCATACATTCCAAAGATATCTTCTATGCCATCACAATTATAATCTCTGAAAAGCATAAAATTTCGTACTTCCTGCGGTATATGTTTCATATACTCCGGGGCATAATGATAATCAACAATCCCTGTTGAACCACCATTAATAAAAGTTGAAGCTACAATACCTTCTCTATCATATGAAACCAAGTCTAAAATACCGTCATTATTGAGATCAACTTCAGAAAATTGTGGTAGATTCATTCCTCCTGCCCATGGATTTTTTAAAACATTATTGTTCTCTGTCAAAGAAATATCCATAGGGACATATTGTCCATAAATAGTATTTATGAAAAAGACAGTGTTGAGAAGAAGTAAAAATCGTAAAACCATAATTTAATAAATTAATAGACCAGTTATAATTACTTAATTTTTTATAAATCGTTCTATAAACATTCCATTCGAAGTTGTAACTGACAATATATAGGTGCCTTTCATTAATTTTTTCAAACTCATATGAGTATTGGCATCCATATATATTCGTTCATTATAAAGCTTTTGGCCCAACATATTATAAACTTTTATAAGAACTACTTCATTAATGCTATCTGTAAACTTGATATTGATATCTGAAGAAGTTGGATTTGGGTATATTTTTAACAAGTTATTATTAACAGGTAAAGAAGAAATGGATGTAGCAAAACTTTCAGAATAAAGTTGTAGACCGCCACGTTTATTGCCAATCAAAAATTCAAGATAAGTATCATTATTAATGTTTGCAATTGCTAATACAGACTCCTCACCTACATCTATACTATCAAGTACATTATTTACACGGTTGAAAGGACCTGAAAGATTTCCATCTATATTGTTATACATCCAAAGCTCACCTGATTCACTACCTACAAAAAACATAAATTCACCAAAATAATCTATTAAAAATGGGGCTGAATTTCCTTCTAGAGTTCCAGGTAATTTAGCATCAATAAAACCAAAGGTTTCTGAAGTAGCAGTAGCAGAGAAAACTGGTAAAGTTACAGTACCTGTATTTTCATAATAATTAATATTACCATTCCTTTCTCCAATAATTAAATCAAGATCGCCATCTCTGTCTGCATCTACTAATTGTGGTGTCGATTTTTGACCGACATCTATATTCGCATAATTAGTTATAACTGTATTAAAAACAGGTGCAGTAACGGTCCCTTGATTTACAATATATATTAATCCTCCATTCTCCTCTCCCATAAGCAAATCCTTATCGCCATCATTATCAAGATCCCCAAAAGTAGGAGTCAATCTACTGAGGTTGTACTGTTTCATATCAGCAAAATCTGTGTTGACTAAGCGATATATAGGTTGATTAGAAGTTCCAATGTTTTCATATAAATAAAGAAAGCTTTCCTGTAGAAAAGAATTAACAAACCTAAAATCATTCCCTACAACAATATCCATCAAACCGTCTCCATTATAATCAAAAAAAGTAGGAGCAGATCCAGTTCCGAGATCTATCATCTGATCAACAAGAAAATCATCTTTCTGAAAAGTGAAAACAGGGAAATCAGTCGTTGCAGTATTTTGATAAAACCAATTTTGATCATCTTCTGCATTACCTCCAATGTTGGGAGCAGCAATTAAATCCTTTGCTCCATCATTATTGACATCTAAATTAAACACTGCAGGAAAAATATCAATATTTATATAGGATGAATTCTGAGGAAAAAACATTTCCTGAGATATCAAATGAGCAGTATCAGCATTGCCTCCATTGGTCAAAAGATTGATATTTTTAAATGACAGATCTCCAAGCATCAATTCTTTATCGCCATCATTATCCATGTCAATAGTCAATAGTGTAGAACCAGCATGTCTAGCAGATTTTATTGGTGTCCAACCAGGATATCCGGGACAACTGTCATTAACAGGACTTAAATCAATAAATTCAGTTATTCCACTTTCATATATCCTCCCCCAACAATTGTCATAATAAACATAGATTAGACTGTCACATCCAAAGCCATTTTCCTGCGATTCATTTTGGAACATCTCTACATATCCACCAGATGAATTAAAATTCAGGATATCCATGTCTCCATCTCCATCAATATCATCAATTGCAGGCAAATCTACGGTTGAGTTAAAAAGATTATAAAGCGTAGATTGACCTTTTAGGTGATACTCAATAATATTTTTAACCATTGTAAATTGAACTTTATTTTGTATATCCCTACTTGCTTCATAAACAGTAATACTTACTTTACCAGTATTAGAATCATATTTATATGCAAATAAATCTTCTAATAAATCACAATTATAATCTCTAAGCAACATCCAACGTTCTACCTTTGGAAATATATGAATATATTCAGGAGCATAGGTATAATCAACACCATTTGGTGTGCCTCCATTCAAAAAAGGAACTATTGTAAAACCCTGTCGATCAAAATATACTAGATCCTTATCACCATCGCCATCAAGATCAATTTCAGAAAATTGAGGATTATTAAGACCGCCTGTTAAAGCAAAATCATAAGGGTCTCCATTCAAGTCCTGGAACATAACAGTTAAGTTAGTCGGTTGAGCAAAAAGCAAAAAGGGAATAATATTAATCCAAAGGAATAGAAAACGCTTCATAAAATCTATTATCTTTCAAGGAAGAACAGGATTTAAAAAATCAAGTTCAGTGTACCTTTTTAATCTATTTATACTAAAAGATGTTATATAATTATAACGTAAAAAATTAAAGAATGAAGTATTAGTTATAAAAAAAGAAAGAACTTAGCCTCTTTTTGACAAAAAGAGTAAAAAACAAAGCACTAAGTAAACCAATAGATCATTTTTTTATTCGCTTAAAATCAACATCAATATAAGGTCCACTATACTGAAGTTTATCAATTGCACCTTTTGTGTTTATTGGAAAATTTAGAAAAACCCTATATCTCCATTCTAAATTTTTATCAGACCTGAAAGTATTGTAATGCCAGTGCTTCAAATTGTAGAAGGTATAATTATTAATATTAAAACATAAACTATTATTTTTAATTTCAACATTAATCTCTCCAAACATGTCATTACTGTATTTGCCGGTATATTCCTGTAAATCGAAAGAAGGTTTAGTACCTTTAATTCGTGAATCATCAGTTTTTATTTGTCTTTTTATCCTACGTTTAGTACTTGCTGAATAAATATCAAAAATTTCTTTATGCCAATCCCTTCCTTTGTTGTCATCAAAAGCATACAGATCCATTACCTTATACATAATTGCATGTCTTAAATTTGCAGAACCCTTATTGGCAAAAAAGTATACTGCTGTTTTCTTACGATGCATGATACCTGCAATAGCAACAAGCCCAGCCAAACTACCTGTATGAAAATCCAATTTTTCACCTCTATAATCATGTTGAAACCAGCCTAAACCATAAGTATGAAAATTAGGTTTAAAAAGTTTATATGTAGAATATGCATTAGCAGAAACCAAAACATGTGATTTATATAAATAATCAAAGGTTTCTGCCCTTAATAAAGTATCATAGCCAACAATACCTCTATTTATCAAGAATGACATATACTTTCCCATGTCTTCAATACAGGACCATAAACCCCCAGCTGCACCAACTTGTTCAGTAAAATTAAGGGGAATAGCTACGAGTCCATCCTCATAATCATCAACATGAGGCGTCACATAATTTCCAAGCCTAATAATATCAGAAGCTCTTGTTGCTGAGTGCTTCATATTAAGAGGCGCAAAGATATTTTTTTCTATAAAATTACGCCAATCCATGCCACTAACTCGTGTAATCACTTCGCCTGCCACGATATACATCATATTCTGATAGCTAAATCCTCCTCTAAGGGGGTATACTGATTTTGCATGGCTATAACGCTCCATGGCATCAACAGTACTTAAGCTGTCCCAGACCCATATTTTATCCGTATTTTTTATACCTAAATTATGCGTAAGCAGATCAACAACCCTTGCTTCAGAAGTTGTATAAATATTATCGAGCTTAAAATCTGGTAAATGTTTAATAACTTTGTCATCCCAATCGATCTTACCCCTATCTACTAAAATACCCAAAGCAATCGCTACTAAAGCTTTTGTAGTTGAAGCCATAGAGAACATTGTTTGATAATCTACAGGTTGTTGAGTATTTATATCCTTTACGCCATAAGCTTTTTGGAAAACCACAGCACCATTTTTAACAACAACAGTAACCATACCAGGTATTTCCCAATCCTCTATCCCTTTCTGAATAAAATTATCAAGGATTTCATTTTTAACTTCATATTGAGCAGAAGTAACATTAAAGTTGACAAAGAAAAATAATAATACAATCAATAATTCTTTCATTCGTTATGTATAGTTTTTATATTATGTTCAGCACCTTTATCAATAAACTCAATAGAACCTAAATAATATTGTCTTATTTAGATAAACTTTATCCTTTTGGGATTCGAGGAATCATATTGCAAAGGTATTGTTTTAGCTTTATAATATTTATTGAATATTTCTTTGGAAACCTCTACATCCTTAACAATAAGATCATTATATATTACTTTTTGATTTTCATTTTCAGAGTTGCTATTTTCTCCTGACAAAGTAATTATAGGTTTAATTTCATCAAGAATTGGGAAAATATTCTCTAATGATTTCAACATTTTTTTATGACTCTTATTCCTTTCCTTTTCTTCGGAATTCAAGTTTCTAATTTTTTCGACAGTATACATCAATGAAAAGAAGTATTTTAATTTGATAAGACCTGTCGTTCGTTTCTCCTTTAAAGAGATCTTAGCATTTGTTTTTTTCCATTTTTGAGTCTCCATAAAAAATTTAATCTATGTGTTTTGTTTAACTAAATTCACAAAATATAGCTAAAAAGGCGCATATTGTTAGCATCTAGACCTACAATATGTCTATAAAACTAAAGAATTGATATCCATATTATGGATAAATAACAATCTTAGTGACTATACTTCAAACCAAACTTTATCCTTATTGTCAAGCGTTCCATTATAATTGATGGTTATTTCTTCACCGGCAATAATATCCCGTATTGTATAGAATGATATGGTATCAGCATTAATATCGACCTCATAAATGGCATTGGATTCAACAGAATGATTGTAAATACTTCCATAGCCTAAAGCAAGTGCACCAGATCTCAGGTCCTTACCCCATTCAAAATAATAATTATTGAGCACTGTTTTTTTTATTAGCGCTAATTGTTCTTCAGGCAAAAATATAATGGGACAAATTTCTATAATACTCTCTTTATCTATATCCTCACCGGCAAATACGCCGGTACCATGCAAGTCACTTGGTGCTATGAAAACAGAGGGAATTCTGTGAGACATATGAAATGATTTTAAATTGATTAGGATTCCAATAGTTGATCTAATAAATTCATATCGTAAAACACAACTGCCCCTGCTTCTTTCAATTTATTAGCACTGTGTTTACTGGCATATCCATACACTTCAAATCCTCCTGCCCTTGCAGCAGTAACACCTGCCAGACTATCTTCTATTACAACACAATCTTTAGGATCATAGCCCATTTTATCTGCCGCATAAAGAAATAGGTCTGGTTCTGGTTTCCATTTATTGATCTGATATGCACTAAACAAATTACCTTTAAAATAATCAAGTAAATTAAGAAGTCCCAGATTAAATTCTATTTTATTAAGGGGTGCGTTTGAAGCTACACAAATAGGACAAGTCAGTCGGCTAAGCAGATCTCTGATACCAGAAATGGGTTTCAGGTCTGACTGAAATGCTTTGAAGGTTCGTTCCCGGAATACAGATATAATATTGTTTGGTAATGGCACATTACTACGTTCCTGGATATATTCAAGGCAATAGGCCAAAGATTGTCCAGCAAATTCATTGATCGCATATTCTAGATCAAGATCTACGCCATGATCTCTGGCAATATCAACAATGACACTTGTTGAAGTAGCTTCGCTATCAACCAAAACACCATCACAATCAAAAATTATACACTTGAATTTCATTATATACAAATAAGAAAACTTAACCTAAATTGAGCATATCAGACATGCTAAAAACTCCTTCTTTCCCAATGAGCCATTTAGCTGCCAAAATCGCTCCCAGAGCAAATCCTTCCCTTCCTTTGGCAGTATGTTTAATCTCAAGTTTATCAATTGTTGAATGATATTGAATAACATGTGTTCCAGGAGTATTTCCTATCCTTTTGGCAGTAATAGGAATGCAGTTTTCTGCCATTTCATCTGAATCCTCCTGTAATTTATAGGCTTCCAGACGCTCTATTTTTTCAAGAATTCCTTCTGCCAGGGTTACTGCAGTTCCACTTGGGGCATCCAGTTTTTGAGTATGATGGATCTCTTCCATATCAACCTGATAATCTTTGTGGCCATTCATTATCTTGGCCAGATACTTATTCAACTCAAAAAAGATATTAACACCTATACTAAAATTAGATGCATAGAAAAAGGCCCCATTATTTTTGGTGCAATTATAAACAACCTCCTGATATTTATCCAGCCAGGCTGTAGTCCCACAGACAACAGGTAAACCAGCATCAAGACATTTCATTATGTTATCAAATGCAGTATCGGGTTGAGAAAATTCGATGGCAACATCTGCTTTCTGAAGATTTTCTTTAGTAAAATCTTCTAAATTATCAATATTAATTTTCAAAACCATCTCATGCCCCTGTTCCGTGGCCAACCGTTCTATGGAACGCCCCATTTTGCCGTAGCCGATCATTGCTATTTTCATGATGATTACAAATTAAAGATAAAAGAAAAACGAATCATAAATCAAAAAGTCTTTTTATCTTAAAAAAAGATATACACAAAGTTCTGATTTATAATCCGTAATTCAAAATTGAAACATCCTAAGCTTCATCCAAAAAAGGATACCTGTAGTCGTTTGCAGGCACGAAAGTCTCTTTTATTGTACGAGGAGAAACCCATCTTAAAAGATTTAAAACTGATCCTGCTTTATCATTGGTACCTGAAGCACGACCACCACCAAAAGGCTGTTGGCCAACTACTGCACCTGTAGGTTTATCATTGATATAAAAATTACCTGCTGTATGCCTAAGCATATTTGAAGCTTTCTCTATGACATGTCGGTCAGTGGCAAACAGTGCACCTGTCAAAGCATATGGCGAAGATTCATCGAGGATTTGTATTGTTTCATAAAATTTGGCATCCTCATACACATATACTGTTAAAACAGGACCAAATATTTCTTCACACATTGTAGTGTATTTTGGGTCATCAGCCCTGAGAACGGTAGGTTCAATAAAATAACCCTTTGTTTTATCGTGATTGCCGCCGGCCACAACTTCAACACCATCAGCTTTTGCCTGGTCGATATATCCGGCGATGGAATCAAATGCAGATTCACTGATTACAGCATTAATAAAGTTTGAGAAATTATCTACTACCCCCATTTTCATGGATGCAAGGTCTTCCTGAAGATGTGCTTTCACCGCTGACCACATACTCTGAGGTATATAGGCACGTGATGCAGCAGAACATTTTTGTCCCTGATATTCAAATGCGCCACGCGATAGCGCAGTTGCTACTTCTTTGGCAGGTGCAGAAGGGTGTGCTATAACATAATCCTTACCACCGGTTTCACCAACAATTCGTGGGTAAGATTTATATGTAGACAGGTTATTCCCCATTGTTTGCCATAGCGTTTGAAAAACACCTGTACTACCTGTAAAGTGTAAACCTGCAAAATCAGGATGACTAAAAATAGTTTCACCCGCTTCACGACCTCCAACAAAAACAAGGTTTATAACACCATCAGGTAAACCGGCATCCTTGAAAAGGTCCATAATCACCTTTGCAGAATAGATTTGTGTAGTAGCAGGTTTCCAAACAACAACATTACCCATCATGGCAGGAGCAGCACAAAGGTTAGCACAGATAGAAGTAAAATTAAATGGTGTCAATGCAAAAACAAATCCTTCAAGTGCACGATGTTCCAATCTGTTCCATATACCAGGAGCTGAATCAGGTTGTTCCTTGTAGATTTCTGTCATGTATTGTACATTATAACGGAAAAAATCAATTAATTCACATGCCGCATCTATTTCTGCTTGAAAAGCATTTTTGGATTGTGCAAGCATTGTAGCAGCATTTAATTTTGCGCGATAGGGCCCGGCTAGCAACTCAGCAGCTTTCATAAAAACTGAAGCACGATGTTCCCATGAAGTATTCTCCCAGGCTTCTTTAGCAGACATTGCAGCATCAATTGCTGCCTTAACATGCGAGGCATCTCCCTTACTAAAGTGACCAAGTAAGTGCGCTCTTTCATGAGGAGGGTGCATAGAAACTTTATTATCAGAAAACACTTCCTTCCCACCAATTATCATTGGAATATCTGTCTGATTAGCTTTATAAGCCGCTAATTGCGCTTTTAATTCAACTCTTTCCTTTGATCCAGGAGCATAACTCTTTACAGGTTCATTTCTAGGTATTGGTACTTTAAAAAATGCATTTGCCATAATTATTATATTAATTGTAAATTGTGAAATCGTAGATTCAGTGTAACTAATGGTAAATTTGAATGATGAATTATTTACCCAATTTCGCTATTAGTAAATAATGAATGCCAAAGGTAATAAATGGAAAGAAGATTAAAAAATTATCTATAGTTTTGAAAACTTTAAATTCTAAAAAATATAAAATAATAAGTAGATTAAGATAATTTTTATTATTATCACACAAATAAATTTATAGACAGATTGTATTTTATGTGATCTATAATATTTATCTATTAACCCATCAATAAAGAATTGTAAAAACTGAACCATAGATGAATTACAGGGCTATAATTCCGTTTTCCGGAGGCATTGATAGTACAGCAGCACTCTTCCTTACTCTAAACCAATACCCTAATGACAACTTTCTGATTTTCAAGGTAAATCTTATAAATGGAAGTAGTGCATCGCGAAGTATAAAAGAAGAAATCGCTGTTAATGCTATTCTGGATGAGTTGCGAAAAATGGGACTCAATAATTTTTCATACAGAAGGCTATCTTATGATTATGGTCAATTAGGTCCCCCTCCAATTTGGGATAGTGAAGCTGTAAATTTTGCTGCAGCAACATGTCTTAGAGCACATCCTGAAATCTATGAGTTTATTGAAGGTGCCATTGCCTTTGATTACCTGCAGGATGGCTTTCAAGATCGATTAAAACAAATAGAAAAAATCCTATATCTTGTAAGCGAGCGGAATAGAGATGATTTAAAAATAATATTCCCACTTAAACACATGAGCAAATATGAAGTCATGAAAGTTATCCCAAATGAAATTTTGGAATTAACATGGTCTTGCCGTTATCCAGAAGGAACTGACAACTGGAACCTTCAGCGATGTCATAAATGCCCTGCATGTAAAGTTATTGATCAAGTATTAAACGAACATAAAAATGAATTCCCTAAATTATAAAAAAAAACCACTTCAATTTTTGAAGTGGTTTTAAAATTATAAATACCATTATAATTGTTATTGTTAAAAGTAATTAATTTAACAACTCATATATCCCTGCTATACCTTGACCACCACCTACACAAGCAGTAACCATTCCGTATTTTTGCCCCCTTCTGCGCATTTCATTGAACAATTGAATACTCAATTTAGCACCAGTGCAACCAAGTGGATGTCCAAGAGATATTGCACCTCCATTAACATTGACAATATCCGGATTAAGGCCAGCTTCTTGAATGACTGCTAGAGCCTGAGCAGCAAATGCTTCGTTTAATTCAATCTGGTCAATATCAGCAAGTTTTAACCCCGCATAATCCAATGCTTTTGGAATTGCAGCACAAGGACCAATACCCATGTGAAGTGGGTCAACGCCTGCAACTGAACAAGTTACCATTCTAGCAATAGGTGTCAGATTTAGATCTTTTACCATTTTTTCACTCATAACAAGAACAAAAGCAGCTCCATCAGACATTTGAGAAGAATTCCCTGCAGTTACAGACCCTTTCATTGCAAAAGCTGGACGTAATTTTGCCAACCCTTCTTTTGAAGTACCTCTACGAACTCCTTCATCGGTATCAACTGACCATTCATTTTCTACCCGTCTTCCTTCTACTACTTTTACCTCCTTTACTGTTACAGGTACAATTTCATCCTTGAATTTCCCACCATCAATAGCAGCAGCAGCTTTGATATGTGAATTAACTGCAAACTCATCCTGAGCATCACGTGTAATCTTATATTTATTAGCAACAGCTTCGGCAGTAAGTCCCATTCCAACTATGTATTCAGGATTATTTAATCCTACATCATAACTTGGAGATAACTTATATCCAGTCATAGGAATCAGACTCATACTTTCCGTACCACCAGCAATATAACAATGACCCATGCCAGCTTTAATTTTAGCAACAGCCATAGAAATAGTTTCTAAACCCGATGCACAATAACGATTAACAGTTACACCAGGCACAGGTTTTCCAAGTGCTCTTAATGACACCTGGCGACCAATTTGCAAACCCTGCTCCCCTTCTGGGTTGGCACAACCTACAAACACGTCATCAACCGTATGAGGGTCAAAATCTATCGAGCCGGCCAAATGTTTAACTACTTCTACCGCTAGATCATCAGAGCGAAAGAAACGAAAACCACCTTTTTTGGCTCTTCCAACAGCAGAACGATATCCTGCTACAATATATGCTTCCATTTTTATAAAGTTTAGTCGTAATTAATAAGTAAGCAACTAGCCCCCTAAACAATTACGATATTTTTTTTAATAATAATTTTTCAATAAATTCTAAATTTAGTCGAGAGTTAATTTAGTTACGTAATGGTTTGTTTTTCTCCAGCATATACTGAATTCTTTGCAATGTTTTTTCCTCACCACAAAGACTCAAAAAAGATTCTCTTTCAACATCCAATAGATATTGTTCAGAAACTTTTTGTGGTCCTGTGAGATCACCACCACAAAGTACATATGCAACTTTTTTTGCTATTTTTACATCATGATCACTAGCAAATCCTCCTAAACGGAAACTTTCTGCAGCGACATACAAAGCACCCAAACCATTGCGACCGAGAACATAAATATCGTTTTTAGGAGCTGGCTGGGTGTAATTTGGTGCCAATTCCAGTACTTTTTCCTTAGCTTCACCTAAGGTACGGGATACGTTTACACTAACCTGGTCAATACCTGGTCTCAAATACCCAATATTAAAAGCTTCACCTGCTGAAGTTCCCATTCCATTTCCAGGAGTTGGATTTACAATAGCAGCAAAACGATCGATCAGCTGTGGTATTTTTACACCATCCTTATGGAAAGATTCCGAAGCACGCAAGGCGAACTCTTTAGTTCCTCCACCTCCGGGTATCAATCCGACACCAACTTCCACAAGACCAATATATGACTCAGCAGAAGCGACAACACAATCAGCATGCATTGCAAATTCACAACCGCCACCAAATACATACCCCTGTGTGGCAACAACCACTGGTATGGAAGAGTAACGAAGGCGCATACTTGTTTTCTGGAAAATATCGATTGCCATATTCAATTCATCCCAATCCTGCTCGTAAGCAAGCATTGCGATAGCCATGAGATTTGCACCTACTGAAAAATGTTCTGCATTGTTCCCAATTACCAAACCTTTCCAATCACCATTTTCAGCAAATTCTATAGCATAGTGTAATCCACGTAAAACACCTTCACCAAGAGAGTTCATTTTTGAACGGAACTCGAAACAAAGAACGCCATCTCCTATATCGTGAAGGGCAGAATCAGAATTCTCCCATACAACCGATGTAGAACGAATATTGTCCAATACAATAAAATCTTCTGTCCCAGGTACTGTTTTATACGATTTTGATTGTATATCATAATATTTTTGAACAGAACCATCTAACTTATAGAAACTTTCATTTCCTGCAGCAACCATGTCCTTTACCCACTGTGCAACATTCTGACCATCTTCCTCTGCCATTGCTATTCCTTCTTTTACTCCTACCATATCCCAATATTCAAAAGGACCCACTTTCCAGGCAAAACCTGAACGCAAACCATCATCTATACTATACAGGTCATCTGCAATTTCAGGAATTCTATTGGAAACATAAGCGAAGAGTCCTGCAAGAGAACGCTTTATCAATTGAGCCCCTTTATCTTCACTGTATTTTTCATTGCAAAAAGTACGAACTTTAGCTTTTAGAGAGTCTACCTGTTTCGCAGCCTTTAATGATGGTGAACTAACACGCTGTGTTGGCGCATATTCAAGTGTTCTTAGATTCAAGCCTAACTTAATACGACGTCCACTGGCATCTTTTTCTTTAGTCCGTTCGTAAAATCCTTTCTTGGTCTTGTTCCCTAAAAATTTATTTTCCAACATAAAGCCAAGATACTTAGGCATAGAAAAAGCACCTGCCTGTTCATCATCAGGACAATTCTCCATAATACCCATGATAACTTTCTCAGCAGTATCCAATCCTACTAGATCTGCTAAAGCAAATGTACCTGTACGGGGACGACCAATTGCATCACCTGTTAATTTGTCTACTTCTTCAATTGGCAGATCCAATTCTTCTGTCAACTGAAAAATTTTAGCCATAGCATATACACCAACACGGTTGGCAATAAAAGCAGGAGTATCTTTACACATTACTGCACGCTTACCTAGATAACGATCAGCATACATCATAAAGAAATCTAAAACTGCTGGATCTGTTTTAGGACCAGGTATCACTTCAAATAAACGAAGGATACGAGGTGGATTAAAAAAATGTGTCCCACAGAAATTCTTCTGAAAATCTTCACTACGTCCCTCAGACATTAAGTGAATAGGAATACCTGAAGTATTAGATGTTACAAGAGATCCAGGTTTACGATACTTGTCTACCTTTTCAAAGACTTGTTTTTTAATATCAAGACGTTCAATAATAACTTCAATGACCCAATCACAATCACCAATTTTAGCAAAATCGTCATCAAAATTTCCTGTAGTAATCCTAGAAGCTGTTTTAGTATCATAAAAAGCAGATACAGGCTTACGATTTTTAATACAAGCTTTCAATGAACCATCTACAATTCTGTTACGCGCTAACGGATCATTTTTTTCTTCTTCTGTAAGGTCAAAAGGTACTATGTCCAGTAAAAGTACTTCCAGACCAATGTTTGAAAAGTGCGCAGCAATCCCCGAGCCCATAACTCCAGAACCCAATACGGCTACTTTTTTGATTTTTCTACTCATCCCTGATAATTATTTTTAGAATGGTTATGTTAATAAATAGTAATGTAAAATTTAATTCTTTATAGATTCTAGTAAACCTCGATTTTATATAATTTATTATTAAAAATTAGTAAACAAATAATTGTTCAATTTTTAATATGCATATTATAATGATTCATTCTTTAACCTGGCGACTACTCTTAGACATGCCATTTCCAATAACTTCATATCATCATATAATCGCATCATCATAAGAGCACCTTCTATTTCCATTACACTTTGTTTTGCAAGTGCATAAGCAACTTTATCATTATGTTTTTCCTGAAAAATATATTTGAAAGCAGAAATCCAATCTGAAAAGAAAGCCTTTAAAAGATCTTTAAACTCGACTTTATTACTAATACTTTCAAGTGTCATATTTCCAAATAAACAACCAGACATGTCATTAGTTATCATTGGTTCTTGTTTCTTAAACATTTGAATCAATCGATCCTCAGCAGTAAGACCATCTTGATATGCTATAGAGAAAACTTTTTTCTTGTAATAACTATGTGCCATCTTCAAAACTGTCTGCATTAACTCTTCCTTGGATTTAAAATGATAATAAAAACTACCCTTTTGTAGACCACAAGCCTCTGCTAAATCACTCATAGAAGTATTATAATATCCCTGTTTAAGGAATACTTCTATGGATTTAATTATTATCTGATCCTTCGTTGTTTTCTGAACAGGCATCGGAATTGTTTATTTTATAATATTGAGTCGCAAACTTACCAAACGGTTGTTTGAAAACCAAAAAAAACACAACATTTTTAACCAAACGGTTGTTTTAATTAATATGCTTGTAGCTATTAATAAAATTATAAATCAAATAAATTCATGTTTTTCATTACTATTAATTAATATATAGTACTTTTTAATTAAGTTAGCATACACAAATATTGCGTAGCATAGTTCAAATAATAAAAGAATGTTCAGCAACAAAAAAACACTTTCGGATCGTTTAAAAGAAGTTTTAACTGATTATATTGATAGTAAGTTTGAAGATTATCGTGGCCATCTTGCAAATGATCTTTCAAAAGGATTGGCATCTCTAGCAGGTCTAGTTGCGATATGGTCATTAGCTATTGTATGTCTAATGTTTTTCTCTATTTCCATAGCATTATTATTAGGCTGGGCATTTACATTCTGGATGAGTAGTTTTTCTTATGTATTTAGCTTTTTAATAATTGCCGTTTTACTTTTAGGTATATCGATTTATATACTAAAAAATATAAAAAAGATTATAGAGGACCCTGTCTATAAAATTATGTCTATAAGTCTAAATGAAACTCAAAATCAAGTTTCTCAAAACAAAGAAGCAATTAAAAAAAGAAAGAAAACTAACGAGATTAACTCATTATTAATAACTGAAAAAACAGAAGAAAAAGATTGAAAAGAAAAAAGATGTAAGCCAAACAAAAAACTATAAATAAATTCCTAAATTTCCAAAACTAACTCAACTAAAATCTGCAATTAAAATCAAAGCGGGCCTTAAATTAAAAGGAAAAATTGGATATCACGTATTTCAGAAAAAGAATTCTACGCCTTAAGTCCTTTAAAAACAGCTGCAATTAATTGTGATTTTGAACTTTTATACTGATATTACAGATAATCCCTACCATAAATGAGTTTAAAATTGAATAGCTATCACTAATTGAAATTCAATAAATTAAGAAAAAAAATAGCGTTTAATATATAAAACACTTCTATGAAAAAATTAATAATAATCTGGATACTATTCCTATTTGCTGGAATAAATTGTCTTACTTATTCTCAATGTAATGTGTCTTTTACATATATGAGTAATGGCCCTGGCATGTTCACCTTCACAAATACAACTAGTTCTCCCTCAATACCTGGGCAATATATAGTTTGGGATTTTGGTAATGGATCTACTGCTACAGGTAATTCAATTACATACAACTACCAAATATCAGGAACGTATGTGGTTTGTATGAGCTATTGGGACTCATTGGGCTGCCAGGGAAATTATTGCGATACAATTACTGTGCAAACTAACTCAAATTGCTTTAATTTTGGTGCTACATTTTCAAATAGTATTAATGGAAATACAGTTAGCTTTATTTCGAATGTTTTTGGAGGAACTGCACCATATAATTATTATTGGGATTTTGGAGATGGAGATACAAGCACCCTCATGTCCCCTTCTCATACTTATAATAACCCTGGCACTTATGTAGTTTCTCTCATTGCAACAGATTCAATTGGCTGTACTTATACAGCATACAATACAATTGTTATCAATGCACCTCCCTGCACATCAAATGAAGTTATTTTAACCATCCAATTTGACAACTTTGCGAGTGAAACATCATGGGATTTAGTTGATTCAATTGGTAATGTTATTGCTAGTGGGAACAATTATACTTCTAGTCAAAATGGTGCTACTTTGTCTCAAACATTATGCTTACAAACAGGTTGCTATACATTTACGATATACGATTCATTTGGTGATGGAATTTGCTGTGGCTTTGGCCAAGGATATTACCAATTAACAGATGTTTCGACAAACACTGTATTATCCTCTGGAGGCACATTTACATTTGCTGATGCCTCGAGTTTTTGTGTCGGTGGAGCTAGCAACCCATGCAATAATTTGAGTTCTTCATTTAGTTATAACACTAATGGCAACACTGTTAGTTTTACTTCTAATACAATGGGAGGTACAGGCCCTTATTTATATAATTGGACTTTTGGAGACGGAGGATCAAGTACACAGGCTAATCCAGCCTATACATATAATAGTGGCGGACTCTATATTGTATCACTATTGGTTACTGACGCATCTGGATGTACTTATATATATGATGATAGTTTGCACTTAAGTGCTTCTCCCTGCACTTCAAACGAAGTAATACTAACTTTATCATTAGACAATTACCCCTTTGAAACTTCATGGGACTTAGTAGATTCAAGTGGCAGCATTGTAGCAATTGGAGGCAATTATTCTTCAAATCAAAACGCAAGTACAATCACACAAGTATTTTGTCTTCCCAGCGGTTGTTATACATTTAATATTTATGATTCTTATGGAGATGGAATATGCTGTTTGTACGGACAGGGATCATACCAGCTAACTGACAATTCTTCGAGCACAATTTTAGCATCTGGCGGTGCTTTTGGCTATTCTGAATCATCAATAATTTGTGTTGGTGGTGCTACACATCCATGTTCTAACTTTGTAACATCTTTCAATCACTCAACTGCTGGAAATATTGTTACTTTTAATGCAAATTCTATCAGTGGTGTTACGTATTCCTGGGATTTTGGTGATAACACAACAGCTACTGGCACTAATCCAACACACACATATGCTAATACTACACCAATGGGATATTATATTGTCTGTTTAACGGCTACTGACTCATTAGGATGCACTGTTACATATTGTGATACAGTACCTGTTGCGGCTGCACCCTGTAATACAAATTTAGTTACGCTTACTTTAAATTTTGATAATTTTGCTTATGAAACCTCTTGGGCTATCACAAATGCTAATGGTCAATATGTTGCAGCTGGAAACGGCTATACCCAAGCTGACAATGGTACAAGCTTATATATCAATTTATGTTTACCAATGGGTTGTTATGATCTTAACATCTTTGACACTTATGGTGATGGAATTTGTTGTGGCTGGGGAAATGGCTCATATAGTTTAACAGACACCAATGGTACCGTATTGGCTGGTGGTGGACAATTCAACTACTTGGATCATACTAATTTCTGTGTAGGAGGTGCTACCAATCCTTGTGGCAACTTTAGTGTAAACATAACAGACTCATCTATTACAAATGGCCCGAATACAATAGTAATGCTTAATGCTAACATAAGTGGTGGTACTGCACCATTCAGTTATTCTTGGACACCTTCAACAGTACTGAGTTGCACTAATTGTCCAAATCCCATTGCTAATTTCAATTCAAATGGTTACTACACAGCATGTGTTACGGTGACAGATGTTAATGGATGTTCAACCGTACAATGCCATAGTTTCTTGGTAAATTCAATTAATAATGGTTCTCCATGTAATGGATTATCTGTTGATATGAATTTTATTCAAGATACAATAGATCCATTTTTATTGTACATGCAGCCTGTTTTGAATAATGCATTACCTAACACTAATTATTATTTTGTTTGGGATTTTGGTGACAATACAGGAGCATTTAGTGGTTACCCTGTCCATCAATATAATAATTGGGGATCATATATAGTTTGTATTACTGCTTTAGATTCTATGAACGGATGTATAGCTTCATTCTGCGATACGATAACTATAGACTCATTAGGTAATTTTAGTCGCGATAACGATTACAAATCAACAAAACCAGGATTCATAATAAGTACACAACCCCCAATAATCAACTTTTTTACTAATCTTGATGTTAAACAAAATAATTCTATTTCAATAAATTTATTTCCCAACCCTACCACCGATGTTATAAATTTAGAGGTTGCAAACAATGTTGAAATTGATGGCTCTATATCTGTCTATGATATCACTGGAAGAATTATAAATAAATATAAATTTAAAGAAGGAATAGGCTATCATGTCAAGAAAATACCTATTGATAAGCTATCTAGCGGTGTCTATTTAATTAATCTGACAAGTCAAAGTTTTCATCAATCTGTTAAGTTTATTAAAGAATAATCAGTAAAAACACGTATTTTGTCAACTTTGAAAATTCTATAGAAACCTTTCTAAATATTTTTTATTTAAATTTTAACTTTATAAATCCTATTAGATATAGATTTCATGAAGTAAGTCCTTGTTGTTGAATCAAATAAAACTATATAAAAGACTGATTCCGTCCGGTAATATGAAGCGTAAACCCAACAAAAGAAATAACCCCTTTAGTAAATTTTACAATAAAAAACCTCAAAAAGCAGATTATAATGAGGAAGAAAAAAAGCCCCCCCTTGACCACAATAAATCAGTCAATAAATCTTTTAAAAAAAAGAGATTTTCTAAAACAGATAATAAAAGATTGTCTGAAAACAAAGAGAATGAGATTAAACAGACACATACTGCTACACCTGAGGAAAATATGCGTCTCAATAAATACATCGCACATTCCGGCATTTGTTCAAGAAGAAAAGCTTCTGAATATATAAAAAATGGTGCTGTTAAAGTCAATGATAAAATAGAAACAGAGATGGGCTATAAAGTTCAGAAAAACGATATAGTTAAATTTCAGGATAAAGTGATTCAACCAACAAAAAATCATGTTTATATCCTTCTTAACAAGCCCAAGAATGTAATCACCACCCTAAAAGATGAAAATAACCGTAAAACAGTTCTAGATTTTGTGTCTGAACTGACCAAAGAACGCATCTACCCTATTGGTAGACTTGATCGAAATACAACTGGTTTACTACTTTTAACCAATGATGGTAGATTTGCTCAAAAACTTTCGCATCCTAGTTTTGAGGTTAAAAAAGTATATAAAACAACTCTCAATAAAGCCTTATCTACTAAGGACCTTGAAAAAATCAGAAACACACTTCACCTTGAAGATGGCCCAGCTCCAGTAGATGCTATTGAATATGGCAACAGCAAAAAAATTGTAGGAATTGAAATTCATATAGGTCGCAACCGTATTGTTCGTCGCATCTTTGAACACCTTGGGTATGAAGTCAAAAAACTAGATCGGGTCAGATATTCAAGCCTTACAAAAAAGAATCTTCCTGTTGGAAAATGCCGATTCCTTAGTGATACTGAATTAATAGAACTAAAACACCTTTTATAATAAATTTTTAGAAAGTTATAAATAACAAAATGAAAAAAATTATTCAAACCAAAAATGCACCTGCTCCAGTAGGTCCTTACAATCAAGCTATAATTGCAAATGGTATTCTTTATTGTTCTGGTCAAATTGCCATTAACCCTGAAACTGGAAAATTAGAAATATCGGATATAAAATCTGAAACAGTAAGGGTCATGGAAAACATTAGAGCTGTATTAACTGAAGCAGGAACAAATTTTGAAAACGTGATTAAATGTACTATTTTCATGTCTGACATGGCCGATTATTCTGCCATCAATGAAGTTTATTCTAGATATTTTAGTAATCAGACCGCGCCTGCAAGGGAAGCTGTTGAGGTAGCTAACTTACCCAAATACGTAAATGTTGAGATTTCCTGTATTGCTACCGTTTGATAGCCGCTCTTTTTTAATAAAAAAAAATTAAAGACAAATAAGTTGTTCATTATTTAAAAAAAAACATGTTTTGAATAACTTTAGAGGTATTAAGCTTAGTAATCACAACTAATTTATCCTATATTTACGCCCTTATCAATTAAATAAATCTTTCACATTTTTCATTAATTTATTATCATGATCATTGAAGATATTTTTGCAAGAGAAGTTTTAGATTCTAGAGGAAACCCAACTGTTGAAGTTGAAGTATTCACTTCTAGTGGTGTTATGGGGCGGGCAATTGTTCCCTCAGGTGCTTCTACTGGAAAATACGAAGCTGTAGAACTAAGGGATGGTGACAAAGACCGATATTTAGGCAAGGGTGTTTTACGTGCCTGTCTAAATGTAATGGATGTTATAGCTCCAGAAATTATTGGATATAGTGTATTGGAACAAAGCATTGTAGATCAGGTTATGCTTGATTTAGACGGAACCCACAACAAAGGAAACATGGGAGCCAATTCGATCCTTGCTGTATCTATGGCAATTGCAAAAGCCGGTGCACAGGAAGCTGGACTACCTTTATACCACTATATTGGTGGAATCGGTGCTACAACACTTCCTGTACCGATGATGAATATTCTTAACGGAGGTTCTCATGCCGACAACTCAATTGACATTCAGGAATTTATGGTCATGCCTGTAGGTGCAGATACTTTTCATGAAGGATTACGCATGGGCGTTGAGATTTTTCACAACCTAAAAAAAGTATTACAAACTAAAAACCATTCTACTAACGTTGGGGATGAAGGTGGATTTGCGCCTAATCTAAGTTCTAATGAAGAAGCTATTGAGACGATACTTATGGCTATAGAAAAAGCTGGGTACAAAGCTGGAGAAGATATATTGATCGCTCTTGATGCTGCTGCTTCAGAATTTTACAATGCAAAAGAAAAAGTATATCATTTTGACCAGTCAGACGGAAGAAAATTGTCTTCTGGAGAAATGGTAGCTTACTGGGAAGAGTGGTGCAACAAATATCCTATAGTTTCTATTGAAGACGGGCTTGACGAAGATGATTGGGACGGATGGAAATTAATGACTGAAAAACTTGGTAAAAAACTACAAATAGTTGGTGATGATCTATTTGTGACCAACACTGAACGATTATCTCGAGGAATTGAACAGGGCATCGCGAACTCAATTCTTGTAAAAGTAAATCAAATTGGTAGTATGACTGAAACAATTAAAGCAGTTAACATGGCCCATACAGCATCTTTTACAAGTGTTATAAGCCATCGTTCAGGCGAAACAGAAGATACGCTTATAGCTGATCTTGCTGTCGCTCTTAACAGCGGACAAATTAAAACAGGTTCTGCATCACGTTCTGATAGAATTGCCAAATACAATCAATTACTTAGGATTGAAGAAGAATTGGGCGATTCTGCTTTCTATCCAGGAAGATCTATTTTCAAGTTTTTAAAATAAAAAGATATATATACAAAATAAAAATAGCACTTTCATGATTATCTGAAAGTGCTATTTTTATGATTAATAAATCAAAAAAGTTTTTTTATAGGATCCTCTTCTAACTATTTAAAATACCTAAAACAATCTGATTACTTTAGTATAAATTAATAATATTGATATAAAAACATTAAAGTACATTATCAACATTATTTTTACTAAGAACATCAAACAATAATTCTTTTGCCCTGAATAGTTGAGCTTTAACAGTTCCAATAGGAAGATTTAATTGATCAGCAATTTCCTGATATGATAACTCTGCAAAAAAACGCAATTCTATCATTATTCGATATTTATCACTTAATTTATTCAATAAAGTACGCATGATCAATTTTCGCTGCTGTCGAATAAACTTTTCTTCAGGATCAAGAGAAGTTGATTTTAGATTATTTGAAAAATCCTGATCACCATCTTTTTCCAAAGGATCATCAATGGAAAGTAATTTTAATCTTTTTTTTCTCAAAAAATCAATGCCATTGTTCGTAGCTATTTTAAAAAGCCATGTACTAAATGCAAAATTGGGAGTATATGTATATAACTTACGGAAAGCTTTACCAAAAGCCTCGATTGTTAAATCTTCTGCATCGTCATGATTATGTACCATTTTAAACATAGTATGATAAATAGAATCTCGATAACGATCCATAAGTTCAGCATAAGCCAATTGATTATTGTCTTTTACCGCGCGGCAAACAAGTTCATAATCCTCTAAGGCTCTATCTGATAAGTTATTATTCATATATTATTTCTAGTTCCACTCTGATACCCTGAATAAACTCAGCTAGTGGTAAATCTATTTCCATTTTTGGGTATTATTTAATTTAAGCACCACTGGAGCAAAAAGCAAATAATAAACAGGGATTAGGACATCAAATATAAATATATATGGCAACAAATAAAGGGTTTCTATTTTCTTCATAAATTTGCCATAAACCAAATGTACCAATAAAACCCGAAGTATAAATATCACAATAATTCCATAATTCCAAATATTTGCAATAATAAAACCCGTTAAACACAAATAAAAGAAAAAATGTGATATTGAAAGCAACCCCAATAAGAATTTATGCCGTAACTTATAATGACTACTAGTTAAATAATGCCTTCTTTTTTGTTTATATAAAGCTTTCCATGATTCAGGGCTTGAAGAGTACATATAAGTATCCTTATGTAGACAAATTACAGTATTTTTATTAGTCGCTACTTCATTTATAAACAAATCATCATCACCAGATATAATATGCTTATGTTCATCAAAACCATTATTTGCATAAAACAATGATTTGTTATACATCAAATTCCTACCTACACCCATATATGGTTCTTTCCATATAGCAGCAGATAAATATTGTATGGCGACATAAACAGTTTCAAATTGAACCCATTTACTTATAATTGATTTTGTATCATAATAAGGTGCATAACCTAAGACAATTGAATATTTGGAATTTTCGGTACAATTAACCATCTCAGTTATCCAGTTTACAGAAGATGTTTTACAGTCTGCATCTGTCATTAAGACCCATTTAAATTTAGCTTTTTCTATTCCAATTTCTACAGCCCTTTTCTTACCACATGTTTGTTTATTTTCTATTGTAACAACTTTTAAATGCGTATATTTTTGTTCCAATCTATTTAAAAGCGATGGAGTATTATCATCTGAATCATCATTTACTACTATAACTTCATATATAGGGTAATCCTGTTTTAGTATAGATTCTAAGTTTTTTTGTAGATTTGCAGCTTCATTTCTGGCACATATAATTACAGATATCCCAGGATAAGAAAATGAAAAAGTAGACTTTTGCGGTTTATACCAAGCAATTCTTTGAAAAATTACAGCCCAGTAGCATATTTGAATAGCTGCTAGAGAATACCATAATAGGAATATAAAGCCCATTGATTAAATTTGATTTTAAATGGAAAGTTTGGTAAAGCCAATTCTGAATACTTAATAAAACTATATTTAATATCAAAAGTACAATTTAAAAAGAACTATAAATTAGGAAATGTAAGTTAATTTCTTTCTTAAATCAATATTAATTGATGAACACTAATTCATCATTCATAACTTGAAATATATGAAATTTGATTTAGAATCTACTGATATATATTGTAGTGCACGAGCAGGAACTTTACACACAGCACATGGTAAAATAGAAACTCCCATATTCATGCCTGTGGGAACCATTGGCACTGTTAAAGGCGTCCATCAACATGAATTACAAAACGACATTCATGCGCAAATTATTTTGGGCAATACCTACCATTTATATTTACGTCCTGGAACCGAAATTTTAAAACAAGCAGGTGGGCTACATAAATTTAATGGGTGGGATAAACCTATCTTAACTGATAGTGGTGGATATCAGGTTTTTTCTCTTGCTCATCGTCGGAAAATCAAAGAAGAAGGTGCTACTTTTTCTTCACATATTGATGGCTCGAAACACCTATTTACGCCTGAAAATGTAATGGATATTCAAAGAAAGATAGGAGCTGATATTATAATGGCTTTTGATGAATGCACACCATACCCTTGCGAATACAACTATGCTAAACGATCGATGGAAATGACACATCGATGGCTTAAAAGGTGCTGGAATCGTTTTACTGAAACAGCCCCTTTATATGGTTATGAACAAGCGCTTTTCCCAATAGTTCAGGGATCAGTATTTAAAGATTTAAGAAAATCCTCTGCTGAAGAAATTGCTTCATATGAAAGTTATGGGAATGCAATTGGTGGATTGTCGGTAGGCGAACCACATGAAGATATGTATGAGATGACAGATATAGTCTGTAATATTTTACCGAAAGACAAACCGAGATATCTCATGGGTGTTGGAACACCTGAAAACCTATTGGAATGCATTGCTTTGGGCATAGATATGTTTGACTGTGTAATGCCAACTAGGAATGCGCGACACGGTTTAATTTACACACGAGAAGGTATAATAAATATAAAGAATGCTAAGTGGAAGGACGATTTTTCAGTTCTCGATCCAAATGCTACAAATGCAACTTCCCTTTTTTATACAAAAGCTTATGTACGTCACTTATTTCAAGCGAAAGAACTCCTTGGTCCACAAATTACATCTATTCACAACTTAGCATTTTATATATGGTTAATGGAGGAGGCGCGCAGACATATTAAATCGGGTGATTTTTTAACGTGGAAAAACACCATGGTCAAAAAAATTGTCAGAAGACTATAAAAATATTATAGAATTAATAATAATAAAAGCCTCTCTCATATAATATGAAAGAGGCCTTTAATTGTTGTTAATATAAGATTCTATATCTACTAATTATTACTATTTGCCAATAGGCCGAATGCATTTTTCACATCTTCAACACGATCTAATTTTTCCCATGTAAAAGTTTCGTATTCTTTGCCATTAACACTAATTTTTCCAGGTGTACGCCCCATGTGTCCATAAGCAGCTGTATCGAGATATATAGGATTTCTTAATCCAAGATTACGGACTATAGTAGCTGGGCGTAAATCCCATAATTCATTAATTTTAGCAGCAATCATACTATCTGACATATCAACCTGAGCTGTACCATAGGTATCAACAAATAACCCAACAGGTTTAGCAACACCAATAGCATAGGCAACCTGTACTAAACATTGTTTAGCAATACCAGCAGCAACAATATTTTTAGCAATATGACGCGTAGCATAAGCGGCAGAACGGTCAACTTTCGAGGAGTCTTTTCCTGAAAAAGCACCACCCCCATGAGCTCCTTTACCACCATAAGTATCTACAATAATTTTTCTGCCTGTTAGGCCAGTATCACCATGAGGGCCTCCAATCACAAACTTTCCAGTTGGATTGATATGATAAATTATTTTATCATCAAATAAGTTCTGAATACGAGGAGAAAGCTGACTTATAACATTAGGAATCAAGATGTTTTTAATATCATCCTTAATTTTTGCCAACATTTCTGCATCTGCAGCAAAATCATCATGTTGGGTGGATAACACGATTGTATTAACACGAAGTGGTTGATGATCATCATTATATTCAATAGTCACCTGAGATTTAGCATCAGGACGCAAATAAGGAATTTGTTTCCCATCTCTACGTAATTTCGCCAATTCTATTAATAATCTATGAGAAAGATCTAATGCCAAAGGCATATAGTTATCTGTTTCATCAGTTGCATAGCCAAACATCATTCCTTGGTCACCAGCACCCTGATCATCTTCAGATTTCCCGACATCAACACCTTGAGCAATATCAGCAGATTGTTCATGTATTGCAGATAAAACACCACAAGAATTTGCATCGAATTGATACTCAGATTTGGTGTAACCAATTCTGCGAATTGTTTGACGAACAATTTTTTGTATATCAACATAAGCATTAGAGCGGACTTCACCGCCTACTACAACCTGACCAGTTGTCACAAAACTTTCACAAGCCACTTTTGACATTGGATCTTCAGCTAAGAAAGCATCAATAATAGCATCAGATATCTGATCTGCAACTTTGTCAGGATGTCCTTCCGAAACAGATTCGGAGGTGAAAAAATAAGGCATATTAATATATTTTTAAGGTTTTGTATTTAAATTCCGTACAAATATAAACAAATATCAGACACAAAAAAAAACTGCTTTCCTAAAAAAAATTATTAGTATATATTTCAATGCTATTGGCATTAATATTTATTTTAATAATTAACGAAACTCAACTAAAAGAAAGGAAAAATAGAGGGTTATTAAGAATTTAATTCGGCAATATGGGAGTTATTTAAAATTATTAAATAAATAATAAATACTGTCATAGAGTCATTATCACAAATATTTTAGACTAAAAAAAGATAAGTACTGTTTAAAAAGTGGTAGTTTTACAAAGTACAGAATAATTTACAACTATTCACTTAAATGCAAGTCATGTAAGATTATAAGGGGAAAAATTTTATCGTTCGAATTGGCTTGTTTTTTTTAGTTTTTTTATTTCATAAATAAATCTTTTCCAAATTCTTTCGCATTGAACCTGGAATTTCTCATAGCAAAACGCGTTGGTATTACATCCAAGAAATCATTCTCAAGATCTATTTTACGACTCTCAGTAATTGCTATTGCTCTTAGTATGATGGTTATGATACTTGCTACCTCTATAGTCGCTGGATTTAAAAATACAATTAGTAATAAAATATTTGGTTTTTGGGGGCATATACACATCACTAATAATTATGCTCCGTCCAGTTACTCCTTTGAGACTAGTCCAATGAATCAAAACCAAGACTTCTACCCTGCAATTGATACAATTGACCGTGTTCAATATAAGATGAATGAAATTGATTTGTTAGGAACTGGAATTGCCAACATAACAAATCCAACCGTACTTATAGTATTTTTATTATTATTTTCAGTCTTAATACTAAATTGGGGGCCTAAAATTATACGAACCAATATTCCTTCAACTTATCGCAAAATAATTAGTTTGTTGTTATCTTTTGGGGCTATCATTCTTCTCTTTGTAACGAACTATCAAATCATACAAAAAGAATCCGTTTTTCAAACACAAGGAGGTATAAGACATATTCAACTATATATACACAAAGAAGGTATAATAAAGACCAAAGATCAGATAGAGGGAATTGTTTTACGAGGCGTTGGTTCTGATTATGACTGGAAATTTCTTAAACATTATATCAAACAAGGAAGCAGTCTGAAGACAAATTCCATTGAAATCCAAAAAGGAATTCTTATTTCTGAAACAACAGCCAATCGATTGAAACTCAAAATTGGGGAGAGTTTTATAATTTATTTTGTTCAAAACGGAAATTCTGTTGGACGTAAATTTAAGATAAAAGGTATTTATAAAACAGGTTTGGAAGATTATGACCGCCGATTTGCCATCGTAGATATTAGAACATTACAACAACTAAACAACTGGCGTCCTTATCGAAATTATGGCTCTACTATTGACCTACAAGAAGAACCGATAAGTATAAAAGGACTCACTGCAACAACTGCGAAAAATGAAGGCTCTTGGAAATATGTAACGAATAACCTCCAAAAAGGTCAACTCTTAGATTTTACAGACTCATCTAGTATGTTAGCAGTTATTCCCCATCAGGTCGCACATGTTAAGGGAATAACTATTGGAGATACCTTGCAGTTAAATTATACTGATATTGGTGGAGATGATTATATCTTTAAATATAAAATAGGTGGAATATACAGAGGGCCGGATAACATAAATATCCAAAAGACAATCTTTGTCAATTGGTGGTCAATAGACAAACTGAACAAAAAACTACCTGCTCAAGTATCTGGCTTTGAAATCTTTGTAGATGACATTATTGACCTCGATGCCTTTGGAAATTACACAAATTATGTTGTCCTATTAGGTAAAGAACAATATGCAAATACTATAAAAGAACTAGAACCCAACATTTTTGATTGGTTAAATTTAACAGACATGAATGAGCGTATTATATTATTATTAATGATACTGGTTTCAATTATTAACATGACAACTGCTCTATTGATCTTAATTCTTGAAAGAACAAATATGATAGGGATACTAAAAGCCTTAGGGGCTAAAAGTTGGTCAATACGCAAAATATTTTTATACAATGCATCTTACATTATAGGTTATGGTTTATTCTGGGGAAACTTAATCGGTATTGGTCTTTGTTTATTACAAATGCAATTTGGAATTATTACGCTACCAGAGGACCTTTATTACGTAGCTGTTGCCCCCATTGAATTAAATTTCATGTCTATTCTAATTCTTAATATTGGAACAATTCTAATTACACTTACCGTTCTTATTTTACCATCATGGATGATTACAAAATTTGATCCGGTAAAAGCAATCAGGTTTAGTTAGAATTCATACGTTTTGAATTGAGAATATTTTAAACCCTAAACACATTAAAAAATTACCTATTTTGAAATTAGTTTATTAAATATCAATCAAAAAATTATGTTCTATAAAAAACTAAAAGAGGCTATTCAATTTATCGCAGGAGATCATACAATCCTACGAGAAATAATGCACCCAAAACATGATAATGTACCTATAGGATATAGTATTGCACATGCTCGCGTTGAAGCAGGTAAAGCATCATTACCTCACCAATTAAAAAGTACAGAAACTTATTATATACTTAATGGAAAAGGGATGATGCATATCGGAAATGAATCTTTTAAGGTTGAAAAAGATGATGTCTTTTTAGTACCTGCTCAAACACGTCAATACATCATAAACACAGGTAAAACCGATTTGCTTTTTTTATGTATTGTAGAACCCTACTGGATGGAAGAGGAAGAAGAAATAGTTATTTAATACTTAATAAGACCATATACTATAAAGACGATATACTTATTTACTTCAGAAGCCAAGGAATAAACTCATTTTAACTACTCACCACTTATGGAAAAAAGGAGTATCTATAAGTTCATTTCCACTCTTAGTATGCTTAGCAAAATTAAACCCTTCGTAAATAGCATAACCTCCGGATTCTCCGTTTTTGTTAAGCGCTAAAAACCCTACCTGCATCCCCTTTACAGACTTGTGTTTAGATATGATACGTTCAACTGCCATTTTACATGCTAACTCTGGTTTATAACCTTGTCTCATTAACTCGACTACAAGATGACTACCAACAACGCGAATAACCATCTCTCCAACACCAGTAGCACATGCACCTCCTACTTCATTATCGACAAATAATGAAGCTCCAATAATAGGTGAATCTCCAACACGACCATGCATTTTGTAACCAAGACCACTAGTTGTGCAAGCTCCAGACATATTACCATCTTTATCAATAGCCAACATACTAATAGTATCGTGATTTTCTATGTTTATTGGTGTTGTATATTCTTCAACTTTTTTCCATTCTTCCCATGCTTTTCTAGAAGATTCTGTCAACAAGTTTTTACGCTTAAATCCTTGTTGAACTGCAAATTCCTGAGCACCTTTTCCAACTAACATAACATGAGGAGTTTTTTCCATAACTAATCGTGCTACAGCTATAGGATTTTCTATTTCTTTAAGAAAGGCTACAGCACCACAATCTCCTTCATGATTCATAATGCAAGCATCAAGCGTTACATTTCCATCCCTATCAGGAGTGCCACCAATCCCCACTGAAGTGTTTTTAGGATCAGATTCTGTCACCATTACACCTTTTTCTACAGCATCCAGTGCAGATCCACCCTGATCGATAACTGTCCATGCAGCTTCATTGGCCTCAAGACCATGTTTCCAAGTAGAAACTATTACAGGTTTATTATCTATAGTTCCAAATTCATCCAAAGTGTTTTTTTTGGCATCTAACTTATTATTGCAAGAAGTACTCATCAAAACAGAGCCCGAACTTAGTCCCAAAAATTTTAAAAAATTGCGTCTTAACATATTAAACAGTTTCTTTTCTTATATATTATTAGAGTCAAATAAAATAGAAGCGATTAAGTTAATAATATCATGATATATCAATGTAACAAATAATATTTTAATAATAATCAATAAGGCTAATTATAAATTTCTAGAATGATTATTTTAAACTACTTTTTAAGCTATAGACATCATAATTCCTGTAAATAATTTAAATTTTCAATATCAAAATTTTATAATTTTTGAACAAAAAAAAACAATAAATATTTCAATAACAACACATTACAAATTAACATAAAAACAAAACTATGTCTAAAAAAATAAAAAAAAAATTAAAATAGAATTATTCATATATAAAACATTAGTTTTTTTGTGAATGTAAAGTACTTTTATTAACTTTAGTATTCACATAATCTTCTGATCATACATAATTACATCTTCAATTACATCCAAAAAACAAGCTATGAAATATCTAATACTACTACTCTGTTTTGTTTCACAATCCTTATTTGCTCAATCTGATTCTTCAGACTTTTCAAATACAGTTAAGAAAAATTCCCAAACCAATAAAATGCAAACTCAACTAATTGTAGAAATACAAGATATCTTAGATGCTCATAGTGAAAGAATTGACACAGCAACTAATATTGCCGATGTAAATACTGCAAATATTGAATATATATCTGACAGTCTACATATAAGGATTTTAGATGCACACTCAAATGCCCACCAAGCCCACTCAAAAATTGACGCTATAGATGGATTTATAACAAGTAACCAAAACTATTGGACAATTGGATCTACCATATTTGCTCTCGTCCTATTATTATTTTATTACCTGTTTAATAAGAAGCTAATAACAATCAAACAATATTCTAAAGGACGTAGGATGGCTATTGAGAATACGTTAAAACTAGAATCAATAAGACTCGAACAACAATTAGTTAATTCAAATAAAGAAATCACTTCTACTAGTAAAAAAGCAGCTAACAATGCTGTTTTAATAAAAAATAGTGATAAAGAATTGGCATCTACAAAAGCGGAACTAAATACGACTCAAACAGCCTTGGAAGCGCTTAAAAATGAGGTAGCAGAATTAAAAAAGCAATTGAACAAACTTAAAAAATAACTTTTAAAATTTTGATGTCCATTTAAAAAACTCCTCGACATGATACATATCGAGGAGTTTTTTGTAAATAAATTTATTATTCCTTTATTATTGTGGTATAAATAAATTAGGTGTTTTCTGAATAACACCTCCTTTGCATCCAAAAGAAAGGATGTTATATTCCCATTTTAAAAGTGCCCTTCGATAAAACATAAAAAATTAACGAATCAATTTAAAATTGCAGGTTGTCATTATTTTAATATTCTCAAACACAATAAATCTTCAATCATCAATCAATCGTTCAACATTTTTTTATAACTTGTACCCATCACTGAACTTTGAATAAATTCAACAAAAACAAAATCAATCAATGCGCCCGTATAAAAGTGCAATTAACACTCAATCACAGAGCTATAAGGACAATTTTATCCAAATGTCTGAATTAGTTAATAAACTACAGAAATATTCTCAAGAAAGCCTTTACCAGGGCAAAGAAAAACACATAGCTAAGGCTAGAAAATCAGGAAAATTACTCGCGAGAGAACGTATAGAATTATTACTTGATCAAGATTCTTTTTTTTTAGAACTCTTACCATTAATCGGGCTAAAAGGCAAGGGTTTTGGTCCAGGTGGAACTGCAGTATGTGGCTTAGGATTAGTTTCTGGTCGTTTATGTATGATTAATGCAAATGTTGGAACAAATAGAGGGGGCTCTATAGACAAAGCTACACTTGAAAAAAGTCTTCGAATGAGTGAAATAGCCATGGAAAATGGCCTTCCTGTAATTAACTTAGTAGAATCTTCAGGTGCAAATTTACCAGAACAAGAACAAATCTTTAATTATGGAGGTATTGTTTTCCGTGAAATTACAAAACGATCGCGCCAAGGATTCCCTACTGTATCTTTAGTCTTTGGTAATAGTACAGCAGGAGGTGCTTATATTCCTGGAATGTCCGATTATACCATAATGGTGAAAAAGAAAGCCAAAGTGTTTCTAGCTGGCCCTCCTTTAGTAAAAATGGCTACAAATGAAATTACAGATGACGAATCACTTGGTGGTGCAGAAATGCATAGTAATATCTCAGGAGTATCTGACTACCTAGCCGAAAATGAAAATGACGCTATAAGAATTGCAAGAGAAGTTGTAGCACAATTCTCTATTCCTAAAATTACCCAACCTTCGAATTTAAAAGTAGATGAACCTCTTTACAATTCTGAAGAACTTTTAGGCATTGTCCCCGCAGACATTAAAAAATCAATTGACGCTAGAGAAATAATTGCCCGAATTGTTGATGGATCAAGATTTTCAGAGTTTAAAGCTAATTATGGAAACACGCTAATTACTGGTTATGCATCGATCCATGGATATAAAATTGGCATAATAGCCAATAATGGAGTAATTCTTTCAGAATCAGCAAATAAAGCCACACATTTTATCCAGCTCTGTAATCAGAACAATATACCTTTACTTTATTTACAAAACACTACTGGCTTTATGGTCGGCAGAGCATATGAAGAAGGTGGGATAATTAAAGATGGTGCAAAAATGATAAATGCAGTCTCAAATAGTGATGTACCAACTATTACTATTATGATTGGTGCTTCATATGGCGCAGGGAATTATGCAATGAACGGCCGCGCCTATAAACCCCGTTTTTTATTCACATACCCAAATTCCAAATTAGCAGTAATGGGACCTCAACAATTGAGTGGTGTTATGGAAATCATACAACGGGCTGCTGCAACAAAAGCCAAGATAGAATATGACGAAGAACAAGGTAAGCAACTACGTGAATATATGATCCAACAAGTAGAAAATTCTTCTACCGCTTGGTATTCTACTTCGCAAGGTTGGGATGATGGAGTTATAGATCCGCGGGAAACTAGAAATTATTTAGCTGTTTGCTTAGCTACCATCCACAATCAACCTATTAAGGGTACAAAAGATTATGGTATATTCAGAATGTAATGGATTTATTTCTAATATTTAAAACAAAAACCAAATTTTAATCTTCCAAACGATTTACTAAATCAAAGTTTCATTATTAAAACAAGCTAAATTAATAAGACTAAAATAAAAAATAAAAATGATAAATTCTATCCTAATCGCCAATAGAGGTGAGATAGCATCCCGAATTATAAAAACATGTAAACGACTTGGAATTCGTAGTATAGTTGTTTATGCTGATCCGGACAAAGAGTTACCCTTTGTTGAGGAAGCTGATGAAGCTATTGCTTTAGGTGGAAATCAGGCGACTGAGTCATATCTAATGATAGATAAAATTATCGCAGCTGCTAAAGAAAGTCAAGCAAATGCTATACATCCAGGATTTGGTTTTTTATCAGAGAATGCAGAGTTTGCACAAAGATGTGAATCAGAAGGTTTTATATTTATTGGTCCTAATCCGTCTGCAATTGAATCCATGGGTCTAAAATCTACTGCTAAAGAAATTATGGCAAAGCATGGTGTACCTATTATAAAAGGTTACCAAGGAGATGAACAATCACTTGATTTTCTTGTTGAACAAGCCATTAATATCGGATTTCCAATTTTAATTAAAGCGGTAGCAGGAGGTGGAGGAAAAGGTATGCGTATAGCCAACAATAAAGAAGAAATAAAAACTGCTATCCAAGCTGCTCAGAGGGAAGCACAAAATAGTTTCGGGAATAGCAACATCATTCTTGAACGCTATTTTTCAAGTGCCCGACATATTGAATTTCAAATATTTGGAGACAAACATGGAAATGTGATACATATTCTGGAACGAGAATGTAGTATTCAACGACGTTACCAAAAAGTAATAGAAGAAAGTCCTTCTCCAGGCCTTACCATAGAATTAAGAAGTAAAATGGGTAAAGCGGCAGTTGCTGCTGCTAAAGCAATAAATTATGATAATGCAGGAACTGTTGAGTTTATCCTTACTGACGAAAATGAATTTTACTTTCTTGAAGTTAATACACGTTTGCAAGTAGAACATCCCGTTACAGAAATGATTACAGGACTAGATTTGGTAGAATGGCAAATATTAGTTGCTGATGGTGAAAAAATTCCTTTAAAGCAAGAAGAAATTATTAGTGAAGGGTATGCAATAGAATGCAGACTATATGCTGAAGATGCTTTAAATAATTTCTTTCCCGCAACAGGAAAAATTTTGTACTGGGATCCACTTAAAATTGAAGGAGTCCGCTATGAATCAGGTATAAAAAGTGGTTCAGAAATTAGTATATATTATGATCCGATGCTTGCGAAAGTCATAGCTCATGCACCAAATCGTAAAACTGCAATTCGTAAAATGGATTATGCCCTTAGACACCTAAAATGTTTAGGAGTAACTACAAATCAGCAGTTTATAATTGAAATTCTAAAATATAAGAATTTTATTGAAGGAAAATACAATACTTCATTTATAGAACAAAAATTTGACTTTAAGAAGTTTGCCGAAAGACAAGTTCAAGGTAATGAAATTGCAGCAATTGCAAGTCTTTTATTTCGATGGAACCAGCGACAATCAGCTCGCAAATTAATTCCAAATCTGACTTCCGGTTGGCGCAATCAATTTTATCAAAAACAAGAAGAAATTTACTTGCTAGAAAATATAAAAACCAGTCTTCAATATAAATATAATAAGGGGGTTTTTTATATAACAATTAACGAATCAGAGCATGAAGCTGAGTTAATAAATCTGAATTCAAATGGTATTACAATAAATCTGAATGGCCAACATAAAAAATTATTCATATGTAATCTAGGGAATGATTATTATGTTCATCATTATGAATTCGGACATCTTAAAGCAACAATTTGTGACAGATTTCCTGAAATCATAAAAGATAAAATAAAAGGAGGATATCAAGCACCAATGCCAAGTGAAGTAATGAAAATTGAAGTAGAAGTTGGTCAGCCAATAAAAGAAGGACAGGACTTAATTACTTTATTATCCATGAAAATGGAAAATACAATTGCTGCAAACGAATCAGGGACAGTAGAAGAAATATTGGTCGAAGAAGGACAATCAATAGATAAAGGCACCCTATTGTTAAGAATTCAACCTATAGAAAAAACTAATTCTTAATTTCTTATTTAATTGTAGGTTATTGATACAAAGATTCCCTTTCTATTAGAATATCCAGATTATTAACTTTCAGAGAACTATGATATGAATAACTTTTTGTTTTAATTCTGTTACTCCAAAAACTACGTATAAAAAGACATAAGTTCAATAAAATTGACTAAGCAGTTTTAATATTCATCTATTATCTATGATCATATATATTTCAAGCTGTATCTAAAATTATTTCATTAGTTTGAGACACCAAATAACCACCATATATGATTAAAATGGCAGAAATTATCAAATTAAAAGAAGATTGTTGACCTTCCAAAGTAATTCCAATAAAAGCAGTAAATAAGGGGGTAGTATAAATATATGTACTAACAATAGACGCATCTAAAACTTTTAATGCAAAAGTATTAAGTAAGAAAGTAATAAACGTAATACATATCAAAATAAAACCCAAAGCTATCCATACATTAGAAGAAAATTCATTCCATTTTATCTCTGCAATTCCCCACCCACATATAGGGCATAAAAAAACAATACTAAAAGAAAACAACCATCGTAAAATAGTCAATGGATGGTACTTAATTAAAAGAGGTCGTATCAAATATAAGTATATAGCGTAAGATCCTGCAGCTGCCGCAACCATCACATTTCCAAGAACAGGATTTTGTAAATTAGAATTAAGGCCAATATTCCCCCAGATTAAAAAAAAGCCTCCAATAGAAGCAATAAATACGCCTACTAATTTACCAAGCTCTATTTCACCACGCAAAACAATAGCAAACAAAATAAGAAATAATGGCGCTGTCAAAGTCAATAAAGAAGCGTTCACTGGAGTGGTAATTGACAAACCTTTAAAAAACAATACATTATTAATTGTAATCCCAAATAATGAACATAGAGCCATTAAAAGGAGATCGTTTTTCTCTACCTTTTCTCTTACTACAAAAAACTGAACTGTTCCAAAAATTAGAGCGGCAAAAATCGCACGTATTAAAGTCAATTCAAAAGGAGTAATAAAGGCAGATGCATCATTCGCAACTATATAACTGCCAGCATACAGAAAGGATTCAATTATAAGAAAAAGATGTGCCAAATATTCTTTCTTCATAAAATGCGTAAATGATGGAAGCGAATCATTAAAAAGATATAAAATTGAATCTAGAAAAATATTCTTGCAAAAGAAATTACTTCAATACAATTATGAAATTAAAGTTTTTAATTAAATAAATACATCTTATATATATCAATATAGTCAATGCCAGGTAAAAAATAAAATTTTATATTTATTAGTGCTTGCATATTAAAAAAGAAAAGATTTTTTTGAGTGGTTGAAAACTGAACAAACAAAAATAAAATTCGTTAAAATTAAGGTATGCAATTGAGTAATGGAATAATTAGAATAAAAAAAATTATGCCACCTCTTTAGCAAATCATTTGTCGTATAGGATAATTAAAAAAAAGTTACTCAAAATTGCTTTTTTTATAATTTGGTATTAAATTAGCTATAAGTAGATAAGACCATATATATATACTTTTGAGCATATATAAGGTTTCTACAAATGACTCTAAAAAAACCTAAAACATTGAGTGAAGAAGAAGATAAGCTAAAAACAGGTAGATTACTCGTAGCAGAACCCTTTTTAATAGATCCTAATTTCAAACGTGGAGTTATTTTGCTATGTGATCATCAGGATGAAGGATCTTTTGGTTTTATCCTGAATAAACCTATAGATATGGGCATCAATGATTTAATTTCTAGCTTCCCAGAATTTAAATCTGAAGTCTATTATGGTGGACCAGTGCAAACAGATACTATCCATTACCTACATACAAAAGGGGATATTTTACCAAATAGCATACAAGTTTTATCAGGTGTATACTGGGGTGGCGATTTTGAGCAACTTAAAGATTTTATTATAGCGGACAAAATAAAACCTTCTGATATTCGGTTTTACGTAGGCTATTCTGGCTGGGCTGCAGGACAATTAAAAACTGAAAAAGAAATCCTTTCTTGGATGACTGTTGAAGGACATATCGATTATGTTTTTGGCGATAACCAAGCATTATGGAAAAATGTTTTGGAAGAACAAGGAGGCACTTATAGTATTATAGCCCAGATGCCCTCTCCTGTTTTAAATTAATCCATTATTAATTATAATAGAACGTTATAAAAAAAAGACACTATAAAGCATAAGCAATATAGTATCTTATTTATAATTTTTGATTCAGTTACAATTTACAAAGTACCTCTTCTAGCCTGTTCCGCTTCTATAGATTCAAACAAAGCTTTGAAGTTTCCTTTCCCAAAAGATTGTGCTCCCTTGCGCTGAATAATTTCAAAAAACATTGTAGGTCTATCGACAACTGGCTTTGTAAAAATTTGAAGTAAATATCCTTCATCATCCCTGTCTACCAAAATACCCAATTCTTTAAGTTTAAGAATCTCTTCATCAATTTCTCCTACCCTGTCCAGTACGGTATCATAATAAGTACCTGGAACATACAAAAACTCTATTCCTCGAGCTGTCATCTCTTTTACTGTTGTCAGAATATCATCAGTAGCAACAGCGACATGCTGAATTCCTGCCCCCTGATAGAAATCAATATATTCTTCTATCTGTGACTTTTTCTTCCCTTCTGCAGGTTCATTAATAGGAAATTTAACTCTACCATTACCATTGGTCATTACCTTTGACATAAGAGCAGTATATTCAGTTGAAATATCTTTATCGTCAAAACTTATAAGGTTGGCAAAGCCCATTACTTTAGCATAATAATCGACCCATTTATTCATTTCACCCCAACCTACATTACCAACCATATGATCAATATATTTTAGACCTACAGGTTTAGGATTGTACGCTGACTTCCATTCTTTGAAGCCCGGAAGAAAAACTCCTTTATAATTTTTGCGTTCCACAAAGATATGAACAGTTTCACCATAGGTATAAATTCCTGAGCGGACTACTTCGCCGTATTCATCCTTTTCCACAGTAGGATTCATAAAATGGATACCACCACGTTTAATAGTTTCTTCATACGCTTTAGTTGCATCATCAACCCAAAGAGCAACGACTTTTACGCCGTCACCATGTTTTTTGATATGTTCAGAAATTGGACTATCTTCAATAAGCGGAGTAGTAAGAACTAAACGAATTTTATCTTGAACAAGCACATAGGAAGTACGGTCTTTAACACCTGTTTCAAGCCCCGAATAAGCCAATGATTGAAATCCAAATGCAGTTTTATAGTAATGAGCAGATTGTTTTGCATTGCCAACATAAAGTTCAACATAATCCGTTCCCATTAAAGGTAAAAAGTCTTCAGCTTCATCAAAAATTTTTTCAATACCATAAGTAGTATTTCCAATGTTTTTTAAATTATCTACCATTATAACTATTTTTAAAGAGGCAAGCCTCCAGATTTTAAATTTTAAATGATTATTAATTCTACGGTCAAATATATTCCTTACCACATGGCACTACTTTGAATAGCAACCAAGTTTCTGGAGCGTTCTGAAATTGTACTTAATAAAATATAATTTTCTAAAATAATAATCATCTTTTCCGACCTTATGTATTAATGATTTAACCAAGATAAATAATATTGAGGATCCTGAATAGCCAAAGCTGCTTCAGTAATTTGAAAAGGACGATAGGGATCGACCATAACCGCTAATTCTTCAGTAGCTTCTATACCTATACTTCGTTCTGCAGCACCAGGATGAGGTCCATGTGGTATACCACCAGGATGTAAAGTAATTTGTCCCTTTTCAATATTATTTCTACTCATAAAATCACCATCAACATAATACAAGACTTCATCTGAATCAATATTACTATGATTATATGGGGCAGGTATAGACAAAGGATGATAATCATATTTTCTAGGACAAAAAGAACAAACTACAAATCCTCCTCCAGAAAATGTCTGATGAACAGGAGGTGGCTGATGAACGCGTCCTGTGATTGCTTCAAAATCATGAATAGAAAAAATATAAGGATAATGATACCCATCCCAGCCAATTGCATCAAAAGGATGTGTTGCATATGTATATGGATAGATCATACCTTGTTTCTTAATATTAACTTTAAAATCCCCTTTTTCGTCATAAGTTTTTAAATTTTTTGGTGTACGAATATCACGTTCACAAAAGGGTGAATGTTCCATTAATTGTCCTTGATCATTTTGATAACGTTTAGGAAACCTTAGTGGACTAAAGGACTCAATTACTAAAAGTCGGTTTTTCTCAGTTTTAAATTCAATTTGATAAATTGTTCCTCTTGGAAGGATAATATAATCGCCATAAACAAAGTCCAATTCTCCATAAATAGTATGTACTGTTCCTTCTCCCTCATGGACAAACAACAATTCATCTGCATCCGAATTTTTGTAAAAATAATCCATCTTTTCACCTTTTGGTGCAGCTACGCCTAGGTGTAAATCATTATTTACAAGAAGCATTACTCTACTTTTGAGAAAATCTGATTCAGGTTTGACATCAAAAGTACGAAGGGAAAGAGATTTAAGATTTTTCTCAATAGCAATTTTCGGTTCTACTGAATAAGCCTCACCAACATCTTTTACAAGTGTAGGCGGATGAGCGTGATATATCAGAGAATAAATAGCTGAAAAGCCTTCAGTACTGACCAACTCTTCAGAATACAAGCTTCCATCTTCTTTTCGGAACTGTGTATGCCGCTTATGTGGAATTTGCCCTAACTTATGATAAAATGCCATAATTTCAGGTGCTTTTTATGGTTATTTAATAATTTTCAGATATTACAAAAGTACAAAAAAGATTATAACATCTACGCCATTATAACTTTCGATTGAATAAAAATTTGGTTGATTTAAGTATTGCAAAGACTAAAAAATACAGCTTTTTTATTCGATTTTTATATAAATGATATCATATCAATGGCTTGTCGAATCACAAAATAGCAGTAAAGTAATGCCTTATCTGATTTAAAAAGCTTAATAATAAGATAGGCTTCATAACAACAGGAAAAACAAAACCCCAAACTGAACCCCAATAATGAGCATCATGTCCTATATTATCCCTTCCTTTCTTACTCATGTATGCAGAATAAGCAAGATATGCAAGACCGAATATAATTGAAGGGAAATAAACCCCAGGAATAAAAATCAAGCCCATACCCGATGTCGGTGCCAATAAAATATAACTAAAAACAATACTAGAAACTGCTCCGGAGGCTCCAAGTGCGTTATATCTTGGATTATTCTGATGTTTATAATATGAATACAATGATGACATAAATAAGCCCGAAACATATAAAACAAGATACATGATTGGGCCTAATAATTCTCCAAAAATATACAGTTTAAAAGCCATTTCAACCATAGCTCCAAAAGAAAACAATACATATGCATTAAACAATAAATGAATCCAATCTGCATGAATTAAACCATGACTAAAGAATCTATACCATTCTTTATTTCTTTTTATTGTATAAGGATTAAACATGAAAATATCTTTTTCATAATGATTTTCCATTGTACGGTAAGAAGTATAAATTGTAATTGCTAATATCAAATATGTTAGCGGTGCATCCATCAAACCAGGATCTCCAGTCAATAATAAAGTATTCATAGGTACTATTTTATAGCGCTTATAATTGTATTATTCAAAATATCACTATCTATCAATCCATCTTTGAGTCGGATAATACGATGTGCATGTTCCGCTATATCCTGTTCATGTGTGACCAAAATGACTGTGTTTCCTTTGTTATGGATCTCTTCAAATAAAACCATTATTTCAATCGAAGTTTTTGAATCTAGATTTCCTGTAGGTTCATCTGCTAAAATAATTGAAGGGTCATTTACCAAAGCACGGGCAATAGCAACTCGTTGACGTTGCCCCCCTGAAAGCTCATTAGGTTTATGATCTACTCTTGAGCCCAATCCAACAGAAGTCAGTACTTCAAAAGCTTTGTCTAGACGGTCAGATTTTCTCATTCCAGAATATACCAAAGGTAAGGCAACATTCTCTAATGCTGACAATCGGGGAATAAGATTAAAAGTTTGAAATACAAAACCAATTTCTTTATTCCTGATTTCTGCCAACTCATCATCTATTAACAAACTTACATTCTCGTTATTAAGAATATAAGTTCCAGAAGTAGGGGTATCCAGACAACCTAACATATTCATTAAAGTAGACTTTCCAGAACCAGAAGGCCCCATCAATGCCACATATTCATTTTTATCAATATTAAGACTTACACCATTGAGGGCATTTACTACCTGTTCCCCCATTTGATATATTTTTTTTACATCTTTTATTTCTATTATTCTATGCATTTTATAACTCTATTTAGGGACAAAATCTAAACATACTGAATTAATACAATATCTTTTACCAGTCGGTTGAGGCCCATCATTAAAAATATGCCCGAGATGACTTTTGCAAGAAGAACATAACAACTCTACCCGATTCATACCAAAACTATAATCAGGTCTTTGAATAATGTTAGCATTTTCCAACTCCCCCCAGAAAGCAGGCCAACCACATCCTGAATGATATTTATTAGTAGAGTCAAAAAGAGGAATTTTACATGCTTTACACAAATAGGTACCTTGTTTTTCATAATCGCAATATATTCCCGAAAAAGCTGGTTCTGTACCTGCTTCTCGCAAAACCTTATATTCCAAAGGATTCAGTTGACTTTTCCATTCCTTCTCAGTTTTAATGATTTCCTTCATTACTTATAAAAATTTATTATCTTTTTCAAATTAAAAATAATAGGCAATATTACACTTTAAGTTCAACATTAAATATACAACAGTATTAATTAAAAATTGTTATATAATCGACAAAGACAGTTATTCTATACGACTAAATCTATTCTTTATAGTTCGTATTTAGTCTAATAATAACTTTCTAAAAAACAATAAACATAATTAACACAAGATTATAATCATATCCTATCAAAATAAATTAACTTTGTCAGAACAAAATAAACTATAATTTTACATGAATTCATTTCATAATATTCTTCTGTTATTCGTATTGTATTTCATGACTTTATCATGTGAAAAGGAATTTACCCCTGTAACAACATATGATGGGCCACAGGTTGTTGTTGAAGGATACATCTATAATGGACCTAATGCACTTCCTCCTTTTGTAATATTAACTAAAAGTATAGAATATACTTCCAATGTTAGTTTAGATATTCTGAATGACATATTTATTCATGATGCACAAGTAACTGTATTTGACGGAACTAATAGTGTACAATTGCCTGAATTATGCGTAAGTGACCTTCAATTCCTACCCGTATTTTTACAAAATGCAATCTCCCAGGCAATAGGATTGCCAACGCTCGATTCAATTGATTTTGATATATGTGTTTATACAGATATTTTTGGACTTTTAGGTTTTGGTATAAATATAGAGGAAGGTAAAACTTATGACCTTGAAATCATAACAGATGATTTTGGAACTATAACAGCTACTACTACCCTGCCTTCTTTAGTGCCACTCGATTCATTAAAATATAATAATCACCCAAGTTACCCGGACAATGATTCTCTTGTAGAATTGGAGGCCTATTTCACAGACCCTATAGGTCCAAATTATTACCGCAGTTTTACCCAACGAAATGATGAACAAATGTACCCTGCATACACAAGGGGTACGGTTGGAAGTGTGAGTGATGACAATATTTTTGAAGGACAGTCTTTTAGTTTTGGACTTTTACGAGGAAGTGGGCCATTTGATGACCTGGATATTGATACATATGGTTACTTTTGGAGAGGTGATACAGTAATTGTTCGGACTGCAAGTCTTGACTATGAGCACTTTCGTTTTTGGCAAACATTAGAGTATAATTCTGGTGCCCAAGGGCCTTTTGGCACCTATACAAGAATAGAATCTAATATAAAAGGCGGATTGGGTATTTGGGGAGGCATTACTTATGATGATTATACTATTACTATCCCAGAGTAATTTAAATATTTAAAATAATATCATAAAAAAAAAGTGACCCACTTAAGAATCACTTTTTAATATTTATACTTTTTCATTTAAGAAAGTTATTTATGAACTCATAATCACCCTACTCTAATTATTACCATTTTCGTTTATATTTTTTCTTAATTATATTTCCAAGCATCCACCCAGACATAACGGCAACTGTAACACCAGTACCTGGCTGTGACCAATGTCCTACATGGAAAAAATTCTTTATAAAGGAAGTATTATGAAAACGTCGGGTCAATACCTGATAGGGGTTGTTTGCCCAGCCATACATAGATCCATCTGTAGAGTTTGTTGCATTCTTCAATGACTCAGGTGTAAAAATATGTTTCACTTTGATATGATCTCTAATGTCAGGAACCTTTTTTGCAACAATATCAATCATCTCCTCTGCTATTTCATCTCTATGTACACGCCAATCTCTTTTAGCATTCCAATTTACCATAATTGTCATTACAAGTGTACTATGTCCTTTTGGAGCCAAAGTGGGATCGGCTACATTAGGAGTATAAGCACTTAAAACAGCAGGATAACCATTGGACATCCTTTCATAAACATCTTCATGATCATAAGAGTCATAAAATAAATATTCATGATTAGGCATTCCATTTTTAGACAATTCATAATCCAAACCAAGATAAACTTTAAATGGCCCAACTGAACAATCCATATTGTCTAATTTCTTCATAAACTTTTTAGGCACATGTTGACTATCAATTAAATTTTGATAGGCATAGCGTGCAGGAGCATTACAAATGACAATTTTTGCATTAATTATATTTCCATCTGGAAGTTCAATTCCAGTAGCTTTCTTATTTTCAATAATAATCTTTTTAACTTCAGTATTAAGCAATACCCTGCCTCCGCATTCTTGAATAACTTCAGACATAGCATTAGCAACAACCTGAGAACTCCCTATTGGATAAAAAGTTTTTTCAAATTGTTGTCCAGATACAAGAAATGCCTGCATTACTCCAGATAATTGTTTTGGAGGCAATCCCAAATAAGGCCATGATGCAAAAAGAAGGGAAAGAAGTTTTTCGTTTTTAATATATCTTCTAAAAAAAGCATCTCCGGACAAGTTAGCATCCAATAAAAGCGTCGGCCCCGTGAAAGGAAAAGTGATTTTCTTTATGGGATCAACATCTCTTTTCATTAATCTATCAATTACATTACTTCTGCCATATAGTACACGTTGTGCAACAATTGAATCCTGCTTCATCGTGTTTAATTTTTTTAAAAAACGGTCAATATCCTTCGTATCTTCAGGAAATTCCTTAACTAATTCTTCTCGAAATCCTTCCTGTGTCCCTGGCAATTGGTAATCTCTATCTGGCATTGATAAAACAAGAAAAGGATCAATTCTAGAGAGTTGTAATTTTTCAGCAACGCCATATTCTTCAAAAATAGCACCACATTGACCTTTATCGCCACCTACACCTGTTAACTGATGCACGGCAAGATCAAAAGTATAATCACCAACTTTACGAGAAGTACAATTACCACCAGGCCTATCATTTTTCTCAACAACAAGTACCTTCTGACCATTTTTTGCTAGAGAACAACCAACAGATAGACCTCCAGCTCCTCCTCCAACAATAATAACATCATACATATTTTTAAGTTCTTCCATCTTTTTATTTTTAGGTATATATTCTAATTATCTAACTTAACTAATTACTAGGTTTTGGGAATATAATAATTTGTTAGAAATTCAAAATGAGTTATTTAATCTAATCATAGTAAATTTAGAAATGGCAAACTTACAATTAATTTGAAACTTATCACATAGAAAAAGTCCTAAAATCAAAAAAAAATTATTGTATAAACAGGCCTTATATTATATATATATATTATAAAACTGATTAATATTTGAACTTGGTTAAAGTCTTTAATTTTCGAAATAATAATTTATTTGCATAAGTTTGACATAGAATTTGACAAATAATGAAAAACAACAAATTAATAATCATTGTATTTTTAATATCTTGGATTAGCAGTCATGCTCAACATGATAGTCTTCCTATTAATGAATTTAGGGATACTATATTAGTTGAACCAAATAGATTACCAGAATTTGGATCCAGTCATAATTCTAATCACTTAGATAAAGCGCTCCTTCAAAACTATAGCTCTAAGCCTCTTAGTAGTGTTTTAGAATTGGAGAGTTCTTTTTTCGTAAAAAACTATGGCCCCAGTAATATAAGTACTCTATCAGGCAGAGGTGGTAGTTCAAATCATACTTCAGTCCTTTGGGAAGGTTTTAACATCCAAAGCATAATGTTAGGTCTGGTGGATATCTCACTATTGCCAACAGTCTTTGTAGATTATATTGACATACAATATGGTGGAGAATCTGCCCTATTTGGTAATAGCTCAATTGGGGGCAATATACATATGGGGACAGAATCAAAATACAATAAAGGATGGAAATTTTGGGGTAATATGAACATCGGTAGCTTTGAAAAATATGGCCAACAATTCAAACTAAGTTTCAGTAACAAATGGTATGCCTGTAGTATAAGGTCTTTCTATAATAGTGCTAAAAACAATTTTCCATTCAGAGATATTAATGCATTTAGTACTCCTAAACCTATTAAAGACCAAAGCAATGCTTTGGTCGAACAATTTGGTTTACTTCATGAACAGTTTTTCAAAATAAAGTTGCACCAATTCGGACTAAAAATATGGTATCAAAACAGTTATAGACAAATTCCTCCGACACTATTAATTAATATCAATAGTGATTTACAAAAAGATGAATCTATTCGAATTATATCACAATGGAAATATGTAATTAAAAATCAGATCTGGCAAATCCGGACAGGTTTATTCATGGAATCTTTGCTTTTTCAAAACGACAATATCAACGCTTTAAGCAAAGTACTTAGTTCTATTACTAAAATAGATCATAAATGGTATATTAATGACTACCATCTGCTCAACATTGGACTGAACTATAACTTTAATACAGCAATATCTAATAGTTATGATCATATTCCGCAACAACACCGAGCAACTTTATTTGCTGCATATAAAATTAGCACAAAAAACAACACATGGGTGAATAGTTTTAGATTTAGAGAAGAATTGATAGATGGGCAATTTATAAGTCCTGCAATATCAATCGGTTCTGTATGGAAATTTTTCAAAGAATTGCGTCTAAAACTACAATTATCACACAATTATCGACTACCTACTTTTAATGATCTATATTGGGATGTTGTTGGAAACCCGAACCTAAAACCTGAATATAGTTGGAATAGTGAATTAGGAATAGATCTCCCTTTTAACCTAAAGAATACTATTATAACGGCCAACATTACTGGCTATTGTAACTTGATAAATGATTGGATATTATGGACTCCAGACCTAAACGGTTACTGGCGGCCAAATAATATTGACCAAGTATGGGCTAGAGGGTTTGAATCAAATTTTCTATTAGAAACTAAATGGAAAAAGTTTCATGTTAAATTTGGTTTGAAATATGCATATACGGTTAGTACAAGAACCAAAGGTCAAAATACTGAGAACATTGGTAAACAATTAACTTATACTCCTATTCACAATGCAAATACTCATATTCAAATAAGGTTTGCTAAAACTACCCTACTTTATCAGCATAGTTTCACATCAGAGAGATTTATTAACAACCTAAATTCAGAGTCGCTTCCATTCTTTCAGGTTGGGCACTTGCGCCTAAGTCATCAATTTATACTAAAAGGTATGAAAGCAATTATTTATTGTCAAATTAATAACCTTTTTGGGGAAAATTATCAAGTTGTGAGTAATAGGCCTATGCCATGGCAACAATTCGAGTTTGGATTAAATATAGGGCTATCACAATAGAGTTGAAACTATTGATTAAGCATATCTATATTAACGAAAGATTATAAACAATCAGATAAATCATGTTTATAATGGATTAGGTACAGATATTTTATTTTTCCGAATTGAAATATTAAGATATTGGTTTGCAGGAAAGTTCTGGTTTGTTAAATTAGCTTCCTCGATTTTTGTATAGGTATTCATTTTAGCTATAGACATTGTTTTATGACCTATCTTGTAAAAACCAACCATCCTATTAAGAATATCCCCCAATATAGCAACATAATCTTCTGCTTCAATCGTTAGATTCTTTTTAGAAAATTTATCATCTAATCCAATTATTGTATGACATGTCAGGTCAAGCATTAATTCCTGCTGTTTTATTTTATTACGAATATCATCAGGTAAGTTGATCCACCAATATTGAAGTGTTCTTATATTCTCATTTGATATCTCTTGGTTTCTAATAAAAATATCAGCATTAAACTTATGTAGTTTTACAGGCACTTGTTTTACTAATCTTATATTTGTAGCATGCTGTCCCTCATCAATTTCCTTTCCATTATCAATTAAAACAGTATTAACAGTATATTTCATATCAGTCTCCTGACCAATAATCTGCTCAAGTGTTTCACCAGTACTTTCAACCTGAGAATCATTAAGAAAAGGGTTTATTTCATCTTCATTATGTGTACGAATACTAGAAACTACTTCTATGTCTATCTCGTTTTTCTTAATTTTCGACTGTAAAGGTTGTGGTAAACTATCCCACCATGATTCTAATTCTTTAACATTAGCATCTGATAGGTTTATTAGATTTTCTTCTCCATTTTCACGAGTAATACTAAATTCATGTTCCTCTATTGGAACAGAGATTGTCATTTCTTCATCTTCATGTATTGTAACACCTGAGGACTCTACATATTCTAGAGGCTCCACGTACACAAGTCTATTTTTTTTGTTATCGAGTATATGTTCAGTGTTATTTAAACACCCTATCATAAAACTACTTAGGAAAAGTAGAGTTATTATAATATTTAGAAAGTTCTTTTTCATAACTGCAAGATTCAAATATATTTCACAAATAGTTATCGTTAACAATTAAATAATTAAAGTAAAATATAATCCATATTGTTATTTATTAAACTAAAAAAAGATGTGAAAAAATAAAGGGTATACATGTTATAATATATGATTAACAAAAATTTTGCCAAAGTTCTTATTTGTTTAACAAATCTTTAATTGCTCCAACAGGATTTATTAAATTCCCTGTTTTATTTGCACTTAAAGTAATATCTCCTGTGTTTTTCAACATGTTATAAACTGAATCGGTATCAAGATTTGGCTGAATTGATTTCATCAACCCAATCAAACCTGCAACATATGGAGTTGCCATAGAAGTACCATTAAAGTATTGATAATTATTATCAGGAATAGTTGAATAAATTTCCACCCCTGGTGCTGCAATTCCCATTTTGAGATTACTAACATCATTTGAGAAAATTGCTTTTTCAAGGTTTTCATTTATAGCAGCTACAGTAATAACCCCATCAACACAAGCAGGAACCCTTTTTCTAGCATCAACATTCTCATTCCCAGCAGCAACAACAACAATAGCTCCTTTTTTGTTAGCGTAATTTACAGCTTGTTTATAGGCACGCTGTGATTTAGCCGTAGCAACACCTCCAAGTGACATAGATAATACATCTGCATTATTATCTACAGCTAAAAGCATCCCCTCAATAATTTTACGTTGTGTGGTATTACCATACTTACCAAATACTTTTACACTGAAAATTTCTATATATTTAAGATCTGGAGCAAAAGAGGCAATACCTTTTGCATTGTTCGAAACTGCAGCTGCAATCCCTGCACAATGTGTACCATGACCATGAATATCATCGTCGTGAACAATACCAATAGATACAAAATTATCTTTTATATCTTCATGCATAGCATCTACTCCAGTATCAATAATAGCTATACGCGCTTTTTTCTTGGGTTGAACATTATGATTACTCAACAAATCATATAAATCCTGTACATGCATTATATCAAAACCCCACACTTTATCAATATCAGGATCATTTACTGAATATTTACCTCTAGTTTCAATATTTGAAGAAGTAACTAGCTCAGTTGGATCCAAACTTAAGATTTCATTTGCTTCTATATGATCTACAAAACCACTGTTTTTAAATGCTTCTAGAATTTCATGATAATTGACTAATTGTTTCTCAGGAATATTGACAACAAAATAATCATCCAAATCGGTAATGTTTTTAGAATGAACTCTAAACGCAGGTTCTAACAATAAGTTATACTTATTAATAATGGATCTTAACTCTATCAAATCATGCCCTTTACTTAACTCCAAAAGTAATTCGTTATCAGGATCCAATTTATCAGGAATGTTTATTAATTGATTGGAAATTGTCTCTTCTTGATTGTAGAAAACCAAGGGCCACCTTATCTCTGTTACTACAAAATAATATCCTATTGTAATTAAAAATAACAATGGAATAAATATGATCTTGCTTTTTGAAAATGTATTAAGAAAAAATCCTCCAAAAAAAAGAAATGCAAAATTCAGGATAATAGTAACCCAAGAAAAAATATCTACAGCCATCAGAAATGATGCGCCAAGATAAAGCGATAAGAATAATAAAAATAATTTCCCAAAAACAGATCTCATCTCACTGCTTTCTTTAAAAAGAAACCAAAAAGAGAGGGCAACAAAGGATGTTAAAAAAAGGACTATAATTAGCATATTTACTTATTTACAAAATGTTATAAAGGAGCAATTAAGCATAAAAATACAAGTGTAAATTTGAATTTTAGTTAAGCTAATCGATTATATTAAACTCTAAAATATCAATGGTAGTTCCCCACATGAAAATAGAAATTATCCCATCAGATTTTTTAGCTTTCAATTGCACTGATAGATCTTCTTTCTGTAATTCTTTTGGCATTTTTACCGGTTTCCAGCGATTTCCGTCAGTATCAACAATCCCCCAAAAACCACCAGAAATGTTTTGATATTTAACGGTTCCAATAATTTGCATAATGTAAGTTATCTTAAATTATTAATTTTATACTCTAAATGATGTTTCAAATCTATTTCTTACAAGAATAACGTATATTTGTAGCATTTAGCTTGAAAGAATAAAAGATTTCCTAAATTTTCTACAAAAAAGGAACTCAGCCTGATCAAAATCATAAAGAATGACCTCAATATCTAATTTTGAAAAAGAAATTTTAAATCAAATCAACAAACACAGGACAAGTCTAAACCTGAATATTTTAACCTATAATTCCACTATACAATCCTTCTGTCATAAACATTCAAACAAAATAGCACAGGGAATTGTTCCATTTGGACATGATGGATTTAAAGCACGTGCGAATGAACTAATAAAATTACTACAAGGAACTGCTGTATCTGAGAATGTGGCTATGGGACAACAAAGTCCTGAAGAAGTAGTAAGCAGTTGGATCAAAAGTGAAAAGCATAAAAAAAACTTAGAAGGAGATTACAATCTTACTGGAATTTCAATCATAAAAAACACAACAAATGAAAATATCTTCACACAAATATTTGTAAAGGGTTTTGTACCATCTGTAATATCTAAAAAACCAGCGCTTTCATCAGAAGACAATTTAATTTATAGTGATCCAGAAACAAATAAAATTAACTATAGCATATTGAAGCAAATCAATCAATATAGAATTACAAAAAACTTATCTGAACTACAGATAGACACTAATATACAGAATATGGCTATTCATCATGCACAGAAGATGGCAAACAGTTCTATCTCTTTAAGTCATAAAGGTTTTAAAAAAAGAGCTGAATCGCTAATTGAAAAAATTGGTGGCTCAACCGTTGCAGAAAATGTAGCTCTTGGACAAAAAGATGCTTCATTAATTGTAGAAAGTTGGTTGAATAGCATAGAACACAGAATTAATATTGAAGGTGATTATAATCTTACTGGAATTGGAATAGCCATATCAAAAAATAACGAATACTATTATTGTCAGATTTTCTTAAAACACTAAGTTAGTCTAAAAGTATTTAAGTTGTTTTCGACTTTTTTTCTTTAATAACAAACAAATAGCTTACAATCAAATTATTATAATATCTATACTACTTTTGCTTAGACACTTAATCCTATACTTTCAGGTACAGTAAAATTTACTCAATGACAGCATTCATTAAATTACTATTTTTGATTTCCATACTTTTATTTTCCTCCTGTAGAAGTATCACTAAAAGCTTAAACAATGATAAAAAATCAAAATCATTCAAAATTGCTTTTGGTTCATGTGCTGATCAAGATAAGAACATAGAAATTTTGGGTGCCGTTTGTAAACGAAAACCAGATTTGTTTGTTTTTTTGGGTGACAATATTTACGGTGACACCGAAGATATGTCTATTTTAAAATCTAAATATGACAAATTGGGTTCAAAATCAAATTTTAAAAAATTAAAGAAAAAAGTACCTATAATGGCTACTTGGGATGACCATGACTATGGGGAAAATGATGCAGGTAAAAATTACCCTAAAAAAGAAGAATCTAAAGAAATTTTTCTTGATTTCTGGAACATTCCTGACAATTCAAACAGACGTCTACGTAATGGTATTTATGGCTCGACTATTTTTAATTTTGACTCCATAAAAATTCAACTTATCCTTTTGGACACCAGAACTTTTAGAGACAATCTGACCAAAACAACTAATAAAACAATCTATAAAAACAAATACCAACCCACTATCTCTCCAGATTCAACTTTTCTAGGTAGTGATCAATGGCTCTGGCTTGAGCAAAAACTAAAAGTTGAAGCAGATATTCGTATTATAGCTTCAAGTAATCAATTTTCAGCTGAATACACTGGCTGGGAATCTTGGACAAATGTTCCATATGAACGAAAAAAAATGTTGACACTAATTAAATCAACTAAAGCCAATGGTGTATTATTTATTTCTGGGGATATGCATTATGGTGAAATATCAAAATATACAAACAAAGACACTTATCCAGTATATGATATTACCTCTAGTAGTTTGTCTAAAAGTTGGAGAGTTGCAAGTGACAATAAAAACCGACTTGGTAATGCTGTTATAGAAAACAACTTTGGAATGTTAGAAATTATTGTCGATAAAACAATAAATATCCGGTTTAACTTAATAAATAAGTTAAATATAGTTGTTGTTAAATATCAGATAAATTTGTCGGATATTACTTTTTAGGGAATTAATACAATTATATAGCCTTATCAATAAGGGGCAAATATTAAGCCCAATACTATTTGCCAAAAAGTGTATTATGTTGCCAAATAATACTTGAAAAGTTTTCCCCAAAAATGAATTTTTGTTGCTCAGCACTCCTCATATCCATTGCTTCTACTGACAATGAAAGAACTAAATTATTTTGTTCCTTTTTCCAAAACAACATTTCCTTGCGCAAACTATTCTCCTGAATATCTTTGGCATTCAATAAAAAATCTACTAACCAGGAACAATTTACCCATCCAGTACTTTCAATTTTACAATTGTGAATGTTTCTGTCAGGAAAGTCACAATTAAATGTCTCAGCTTGAGGTTCAATTACTTTATTATTAAATTTGAATTGACCAAGATATTGAAATTTATAATCCAAAAGTTTTTTCCCTACTAAATCTTTAAAACTAAGAGGAATGGCAGGTGTAAGGACTTCATTCCAATGTAAAAACAATCCTTTCTCCGGGATATCATTTAACAAATTGACACAATCAAGCAATTCATATTGCTGGAGTAGTTCAAAAACATCTAAGATGCCTGAGTTAAGTATTTTATTTGATTTTAAACGTTGAGAAGAGAGTAAAAGTTGATTCATAATTTAAGTTTTTAGGATGATAAAATCAAGGTATAAACAAGATACAAAAAAGGTATTAATACTAATAATTATTTTATTAAATAAATATATATATATACTTTAATTAATAATCTAGTTATCATGCAATAACATATTACATCCTCTCAAATCACTTGCATCAATTCTTCCATGTAATCTAAACGTACCATCTTGATTACAAGTCCCTAAATCATCTGTTGCAATAAAACTACAAGTATCGATATTTGCTAGATCAATTACATTAATTCCTCCTGGTTTAGTAAAAGGAAGTATATTAAACGGGTCCGTCGTTTCTCTAATAAGGACTTTCATTTTTGCAGAAGGAATGAAAATACCATTACCTTTAGAATAAGCCTGCGATAGCAATTCAGTCATACCATATTCGGAATGGATTCTATCTATATTAAAAGCATTTTTAAGTGTATTATGAAGTGCCTCTTTTGTCATTTCAGAACGTTTACCTTTCATACCTCCCGTTTCCATAATTAAAATTTTATCTAATTTTTGAGGGAAATTATCTGCAAAATCAAGTAATGCATAACTTACACCTATTAACAATACTTTCTTTTGAGTGAATTTCAAACAATCTCCCAACACCTGTACCAGCTCATCCGTATTATATAGAAAGAAACCACTTTGGGGATTATAAGATCGAACAATAAATTGCTCTATCATATAAACAAGAGAAGACCCTTTGCGTTCTAAATAGGAAGGTAATAATGCAAGAACAATATAATCTTGAATAGAACCATAACATTCTTCAAAAACTTTTAATGCACAATCTCGATACCATTCAAGAGAACGGATATGATGTTTACTAGTTAAATTTTTTGTAGTTCCACTACTTGAAAAAACCATTTGAGAGTTCCATTCACCTGTTTTTATAATATGATATTTAAAAAACTCTATAGGTAGGAATGGTATTTGCTGAATTGTTCTTATATCATTGGGCGATACTTTTAATAATTTTATGAATTTTTGATAAAGAGGGTTATTTTGGTACTGATACCTAAAAACAGACAAGGCAACTTCATCAAAAGTCTCTTTGTTTACCTGGTTTATTTGTAACTTTAAAGCTTTATTGTCCTTGTTCATTAATATATTTTAAAATAACACTGATTTTCTATGTATATAAAATTAACATCTTTTTTGTTGCTAATAACAATTGTTGGCTTTTTTTCTTGTGATGATAAAAATTCAAAGATACCCTCTATTGAATTTGTTAGTGTATCCAAAAGTTACTTAGCTCAAAATGGTGCAGATTCTTCTTATCTAAAGTTTTTATTTACAGACGGAGATGGTAATATAGGTTCTGATACTGCAGATAATATTTTTGTTAAAGATTCTAGAACAGGAACGAATATTGCATCATATAAAATTCCTAATTATCTAGGAAATAACTCAAGTAATTCAAGTCGATCTGGTGAAGTAACTATAATTGTATATTCTCAATGTTGTATTTACCCAGATACTACTTCTTGTTATAGCAGTACAATGTACCCGACAGGAATAATGAAATATGAAGTACAGATAAAAGACCAGGAGGGGAACTATAGCAATATTATTGAAAGTAATGAAATTACTTTAGATTGTAATTAATATAATTAGACGAAACGATAAACTTATTGTTTCTATAATCTTAAGGATATAACAAACTAAAGATAGACATGAAAAAGATATTAATACTAATTATTAATTTAGTTATTTGTTTAAGTTGGATAAGCTGTGACAAACCACCTATTTATGATGACACACCAACAATAACTTGGGCAAGCTTTTCTGAAGATACCGTTCAACAACTTAGCGGAACAACTTCTTTTAAATTCGACTTTACTGATGGTGATGGTGATCTTGGGAGAGATAACGATACTACTAGCCACATTATAATTATAGATACAAGAAGAACTCCGAATGACACCTTGTTTTATCAGATCCCAACAATTGAACACCAAGGAGTTGTCAGTGGAATTTCTGGCCAATTAGAAGTTTCCGTCTCACAATTTTGTTGTATTCACCCTACTAACCCACTTATATTGTGTCAACCAATTAATGATTACTACGACCCTATTATATATAAAATAAGAATCAAGGATAATGCAGGAAGATGGTCTAATGAGATCGAAACAACTCCTTTATATGTGAAATGTTTTTAATAATTACTGACAATAATACATTTTGACATAAAATCTAGCATCCAATCCCCCTAAGCCTTCAGCTACAGTTGGTGTAAGCATAACTATAGAAGATTGAGAAAAAGAATTTTCGGGTTTTTGGGCTACCACTTTAGCATACAAAAAACGTTTTGTCATAGGATTTTCTATCCGAACAATGCCACCCTTAATAACTTTTGAACATAAAACATATAATTTATTCGCTGAAGATAAATCCATTGTTTTATCCCAACAGGCAGTACCTTCAAGGAGTTTTTCATTTTGCCCATTTAACTTTTCTTCATAAAGGATTTTATTTTTTTTACTTTCTTCAGCTAAAACGCCAGATAATCCTGTAAATATTTTTAGAGAATCAGGAATACCTGTTTTACTTATCCAGCCAACATGAAGTACCTGACCTTCATTTAATTCATCAGAAATTAGTTTATTTCTAGATCTAAAAATTTCAAGAGGTAATCTGAAATACATTTTAGAAATACCATAAAGCGTTTCTGATGATCTAACTTTATAATAGATAGGGATAAACATATTATCTATAGTTTCAGATTCCAGAAATAAATGTATAGCCTTGTTTGCAATTGGAATACAAATCTTCTGTCCTATGCTAAGATCATTAGGATCTAGACTGGGATTGTTCCGATAAATATCGGATAAGTCAACGCCATAAAAATTCTTTAATGAATAAAGCGTTTGTCCTGATTGAAGTGAATGGATCAGGTATTGTTGTCCGTTTAGAATCCTAACAAAAAGAGAGTCTGATTGCTTAGATGAAAACACATAGTCCAAAGATGAAACATCGACTTGATCATTCAAATCTTCTGCAAATAAATATATTGGCCTAAAAGCAAATAACCCAAAAAAAATAAAACAAATGATATTTAAACAAAAATTCATAGAAATAATAAGTTACAGAATACGTAGACTCAAATAAATTCAAAAACAAAAATAAACTAATTTTGGAAATTTATCATCTAAGATAATGCCATGTTTATAAATAGTGAATAATATTGACTAAGTGTAAAAAATCTAACAGATAAATAATTAATTAAACATAAAATGATTTTTATGAATAAAACAATAATTAGTATAATTAAATTGTTTTATTATATACCACTACATCTAATCTAAAATAGCCTTGAGTAAAACTTGTTGAAAGATCAAAAAGCATGAAAAACATATTTTTGTTTGCCAATTTATTTATACTCTCTTATACTAGCTGTATAGCTCAATTAGGTCCTGAAGACACTTTTGGTTTTGCAAAAATTCGAATCAAAAATACTGACCATAGTGGCTACACTGGAAAAATAAAATTAATCGGAGAAAAAAGAGGAATTAAATATACCGCTAATCTCAAACAAGGTTATGCAAAGGTGAAATTACCCTATAATGACACTTATACAATCTATTGCAAAGGTCACAAAAATCATAAAAAATTAAGCATCTCGGATTTTCCATATATCACACATGAATACGAAAGTTATATTTTTCGTTTTGCAATAATCAATGTTTATGTTATAAATCTGAAAGGCCACCCTGTAGCTGATGAAAAATTAACTGCAAAAGGGATTCATAATGACACTATATATACTTCTAATACAAACAAAAAGGGTAAAGCATCTTTCTTAGTGCCATTTGAAGATGCGTATTCAATAAGCACAAAATATCGTCCAGACTTTCAAATTGTTAGAGGTCGAGAACAAGGCCAACCCTACACAATAATCAATGTAAATCTGGTTTCTGAAAGCAGCAAAGAAAAAGAATTTAATGAAGCTGTTGCAGACTCAATAAGGCGCATAAGTGAAATAAAATATAAAGCCTATCTGAAAAAACAGACCGAAATAAGAAAACAAGAACAAGAACAAGACTCAATTTACACTGCAATTTTTATGCTTCCTGAGAAAGTATACTACTATAAAAAGATACTTGCTCTTAATACAAGTGAAATTATAGACTATCGTAATGTTACTCCCCCATTTTCAAAAGAAGAAGTCTATTCAGACTTTGAGAAAAATATGATCTTAAAAGTAGTAGATGAAAAGATATTGAATTGGAAAGACAACAGTAAAGAATGTAAAGAAGGAAATATTAGTGACCTTGCCAAAGCGAATTTTTTGGCACATATAAATTATTTTCGCCGAATGACAGGTGTTTGGGACAAAATAAAATGGTCTGAAGAAAAAAACAAAAACTGCCAGAAATGTGCACTTATCAGTTTTACAAACAATTATATCGATCATCATCCCCACTCGACTGTTTCATGTTTTTCAAATGAGGGAGCGACTGCCTGTGGTTACTCTAACTTATCCTATGGGCATATTGATTACACTCTTGGACATATTTCAATGTATATGGATGATTTTGGAAGCCACAATTATAGCGTAGGTCATCGAAGATGGATAATCAATCCTGGGGCAAATGAAATGGGAATTGGAGCAACAAATATGGGTACTGCACTTGGTGTTTTTCCCAATTATTCCAAACCGCAAAACACAAAAGTGCGTGATGGTTTTGTTGCTTGGCCTCCAAGAGGATATGTCCCCAAACAAGTAATTTATCCAAGGTGGTCCTTCGGCTTAGAATTGGGTGATTTCGGAAATGCTAAAGTTGAAATGCTTGATATAAACGGCAATAAAATAAAACTAAAAACTCTTAAACTTTTCAGTGGCTGTGGTATACCTACAATTGTATGGGAACCTGAATTTCGATACATGAAAAAAGGGGAACGCTTTGAGGTTATTATCTCAAATGTAAAAGTGCAGAGGAAACGCTATTTATATAGATATTGGGTAGAGGCAATTTAATAAGATTAAATTGCTAATCATTTTTACTTTAAAAGTATTTTTCAATAAACACACTTTATTATTTTTTTCTTTGATTAATCATATAGTATTAACATCTAAAGAAATTATTTTTTCCATAACAATTGAAGGTATATGACTTTTAACAAAAAAATATAAATTCGAAGTAAAAAAAATAGCGACACTTAAATAAGTGTCGCTATTTTTAAATAAATCTATTTATCTTATTTGACTATAAGTTTACGAATGGTCTGAGCAAAATCAGTCTGCACATGTATTAAATAAATTCCTGAAGGCAATTCACATACATTATAATGGTATACATCGTTCTTGACATTATTATAACTGTAAGACTGAATTTCCTTCCCATTGAGATTAAATAGTTTTATATTAATATTTTCAGAAACCTCATTAAGATTAATTTTCACACTAAAGTTATCATTTGTTGGATTGGGGAAGAGCATAAACTCGGAAGGATCTAATGTTTTTATTGGCAATCCTGTTATAGTAGGTTGTACATGCATACGTATCACAGGCATATAATTGCCTGTCCATCCTCCCATATATAACCTATCAGTATATACCGTAGCATCTACACTAAGAAAGTCCTGTGTATGTGTACTCGTTACCTTTGGAGAAGTTGTGACTGAACCATCACCATCATGCCGTAATAACATCATATATTGTCTGTCAGCTTGAAGCTGGACACCAAGGGCACCTGTACTTGCATTATAGATGTTTGTTGTTAAAATAGAATGAGGGGTTAAAGTATCATTAGCAGAAATCATATAATACCCTGCTCCAATTTCGTTAAAAGTACTAAAATCAGTTTCATTTCCGGCAAAGTAATTTACAGGAGCTTCATATAGCAATAGGAGAAAAATCTTTCCATAGTAATCATTAGCATTGGCAATAGCAAAAGAAGCAGATGAAACATAATCTGAAGTTCCAATACCAGTTACATAACATGCCCCCATCCCATACTGAAAAGTTGTTCCGGTAACAGGGTGTGGATCTGCAAAACTTACATCATTTGGGCCTACTCCTCTCAAGGTACTACTATTAGATAAAACATTATTATCGAGTGCAAAAGTAGAATCATTATTAATTAAAAACTGCTGTACTACTGAATCCCCAACATTAAGTGTTGTCTTAAATACTATGTTATATGTCCCTACTGCAACAGGTGTATAGGTTTCAGGAAATGTTACAACCGAATCTGTAGTACTATTTAGGGTAGATATAGTTTGCATAAAAGTTGTATCAACACCATTAGGATCAGATATTGTCGCAGTTACATCAATATTGTTAACAGGAGTTGAGCCAGAATTATATACATTAATACTCATATTACCAAATGGTTGGATATGTTGCACAGGAGTATTGTAAGCATATGCACTTCTAGCATTATAAGCAGAAGGAACATAGAATGATACATTTGTCGTATTCCCTGAATCTACCTGACTATGCAACAATTCACAATCTTCATAAGTTAGAAATACGATCGGAATATTTACTGCAGACATAGAATCACCTCCAGTCATTCCTACCAATCCTCCTCCAGGAATATTATTACAAATAACACAACCAATGGCACCTGTTTGCTGTGCGTGATATGCTTTTAATGAAAAATTACATGCTCCCCTACGCACTAAAGCAACTTTTCCAGTAAGATTATTTGTTCCAGGATTACAGCCCAATGAGTCTATATTATCAGTAATCCAACCAAGGTCACCAGTGATAGTATTAATAGAAGTTGGGCCCCATTGACCTGCGCCATCTGCTGGAGAACCAAAATTATAATCACCTGCAACAGCACCTGGAGAATTTACACGGAAAATCATTTCGTGATTTAACTGGGCTTCAATACATTGATTAAATGCAAAGAGAAAACATAAACAAAGTAAAAATTTTGAAATCTGAACAACACTATTCATAACTTAATTTTTGAGATATTTTCTAATAAAATTTTGTTTCACATATGACTAAGTTAAAATTAACCTATTATAAACGAAAATAATATTACATAAAATAATGATTTCCAAGCAAAAAATAAATAATTATAATAATTTTTAAAAGGTTATAATTTATTAAAACTATCGAATAGAACATTCGGATTTTTCATAAAAAATCCCGAAGTTTGTGGCAGATTAGCTGTTCTTATTAAATTCTGTAAAAAACAAATAGTAATAATAATCAATACTACAATGGATGCAAAAATCTTAGAAACACAATTCGAAACTCATCTTAGTACATGGCGTGAAGATGAAAAAGCAGCATTAGAACTTTTAAAAATTGTTGGAGACTTACGCTTTGATAATTCCGTAGAAATTATTCTCTTCCGTAGAAGTTTATACGACTCAAGACCAACAAAAGTGATTCATGATCATCATTTTGCAAAAAACTATTCTAAACAACCAATTACGGTACAAATAAGTTTGGCTTTAGCAAAAGCGATTAACAAACTTGATTTAGCACCATCAAGAATTGATATTGGGAAATTAGCAACAAGATGGTTAAGCTCTGAAAAAAAATGGCCTAATATGGAAGCGTTTTTGGCCAATGAATTATCTTCTTTTATTGGTCAGGAAGCAAAAGATGCAAAAGTAATTAAACCCAAAGATGTTGTTCTCTATGGTTTTGGTCGCATTGGTCGACTTGCTGCACGTTTTTTAATTGAAATGACTGGACGAGGAGAACAACTCAGATTAAAAGCAATAGTCTTAAGACCCAAAAACAAAAAAAACCCTTACGAAGAACTAAAAAAGAGGGCATCATTACTAAGAAAAGACTCCATTCATGGCAAATTCAATGGTACAATTACTGTAGATAAAAAGACCAATCAATTAATAATAAATAGTTCAAGGGTTCAGGTAATTTTTGCTTCTAATCCTTCTGAAGTTGATTATACTGAATATAATATTAATGATGCAATTTTAATTGATAATACAGGTGCATGGCGTGACAAAGAGAGCCTTAGCATTCACCTAAGACCTGGTATTAAACAAGTTCTTTTTACTGCACCTGGAAAAGGAATTAAGAATATAGTTCATGGCATCAACCAAAGAGAACTTGACTTTGAAAAAGACACTATTTTTTGCGCTGCTTCTTGCACAACTAATGCTATTGCACCTGTTCTTAAAGTGTTGAACGACAAATTAGGTATAGTAAATGGTCATCTTGAAACAATACATGCCTATACAAATGCTCAAAATTTATTAGATAATTATAATAGTAAAGAAAGACGCGGATCTGCTGCCGCACTGAATATGGTAATTACATCAACAGGTGCTGCTGATGCTGTAACAAAAGTTATCCCCTCCTTAGAAGGGAAATTAACAGGTTCAGCTATACGTGTTCCTACTCCTGATGGGTCTTTAGCTGTTATGACGCTAAATGTAGAAAAGGAAACCAGTGTAAAAGAAATTAATGACATTATGCGTGAAGCATCTTTACATGGAGAACTTGTAGAACAAATAAAATACTCCATTTCAAAAGAATTTGTATCCTCTGATGTAATTGGAGCATCTGTTGCATCTGTTTTTGATGCACCTTCTACTAAAGTTGGTAAAAATGGTAAAATCATTACAGTTTATGTTTGGTATGATAATGAATATGGATATACCCGACAAGTATTACGTTTAGCAAAATATGCATCTCAAGTGAGGCGCTTTAGATATTATTAAAATAATCCTCAACCATATTGTATTAAGGATACTTGAAAAGACTATCTGAAAAATCAGATAGTCTTTTTATGTATTAAAATAAACAAACTATTAAATAGAATTCGAAGGCTTCCAGAAAACGAAAACTAACTTTCCAAAATAATTATCACCAAAAAACTGTATCTTGCATATCATTTTAAAACTAAGAAAAAGAATCAATGCATAAATTTCACCTATTACTTATTTTTTTATTTTTAAACACTTGTCTCATTGGACAATATAGCCATCAGGATATCTTGTTTGGTGAATCTGGGAATACTTTATTAAATAATTTAATCCTGTCATATAAACCAATAACCCTACCTACATATTCTACTGCAAAAGATAATATGTTTAAATATGTTTTTGAAGAAAATGATACTGTAACCTGTGTTTATACTGGCCTAAAACGATATTTACCACCATTTGGGGACCCTTCAAATGAGATGTTTGATAATGCAAGTAACATTAGTATTGATACCGAACACACCTACCCTCAAAGTAAAACTAGTAATGATGCAGGCAAAAGCGACTTACACCATATGTTTCCGACTCGTTCTGTAGTAAACAACGGAAGAGGATCAATTCCTTTTGGTGAAATTAGTACAAACAATATAGATAAATGGTATTTAGAAGATCAAACTTTATCTACAGCTCCAGCAAATAATATTCACCTATACAGTAAACAAGACAACAACGTAATGTTCGAACCTAGGGATGACCACAAAGGAAATGTTGCTCGCGCTATGTTTTATTATTATACTATGTACAAAAGCAATGCTGATGCAGTAGACCCAAATTATTTTAACAATCAAAAAGCTAAACTTTGTCAATGGCATCTTGATGACCCTGTTGATAGTTTGGAATGGATTCGTACTTCTCGAATTTCCTGGTATCAGGGATTTAGAGTTAATCCTTTTGTTATGGATTGCACACTTCCCTTCCGTTGTGGATATTGTACCAGCAGCTGTACGCCACCAAATGGAATTTCAGAAATAAATACAATGGGTCTAGAACATATTGAAGTATTCCCAAACCCTTTTATAGAGCAAACCAAAATTAGCTTTCTGTTAAAAAGGCCACAAAACATTCAATTGGAAATATTCAACAACATAGGTCAAAAAATAACCACTTTAGCACAGGGTGAATATAGTGAAGGCTTACATCAAATAACATTTATTCCTGATAATCTTTCCGATGGTATTTATTATTACAAACTAATTATAGGAAATAAACACCAATATACTACTCTATCAAATGCTTTGATACTTGCAAAATAATTCTAATTATTTAAAATCTGATTATTATTAATTTTATTATAATTGTAAGTATCAAGCTAACTTAATACATCAATAAATTTATTTTTAATTGAACAGGCAATTATTAAAGTATAATAAGAGGTAGCTAAAAAGTTGAACAATAAATACAATGAGACTAACATTAGGCTTTTCACCATGTCCCAACGACACATTTATCTTCGATGCACTTGTTCATCGTAAAATTGATACCGAGGGTTTAGAATTTGAAGTATTTATGGCTGATGTTGAACTACTTAATCAAAGGGCATTCAATTCAGAACTGGATATTACAAAACTAAGTTTTCATGCTTATGCTTATCTAATCGAATCTTATGTATTATTAAATAGCGGTTCTGCTCTGGGAGATAACTGTGGCCCTATTCTAATAGCAAAAAAAACGCTTTCTAAAAGAGAAATATCAAAAAAAAAGATTGCAATTCCTGGTAAATATACTACAGCTAATTTTCTATTAAGTTTGGCATTCCCAAATGCGAAAAACAAAGAGGAAATACTATTCTCAAACATAGAACAAAAATTACTAGATGACAAAATAGATCTGGGTCTAATTATACATGAAAATCGATTTACTTATGAAGAAAAAGGCCTGATAAAAATAATTGATCTAGGAGAATGGTGGGAACAAAAAACTCAATTACCCATACCATTGGGAGGTATAGGTATTAGACGAAACTTCCCTGTTGAATTGCAACAAAAAATTAACCGGGTTTTACGCAGAAGTATTCAGTTTGCTTTTAATAATCCTAAAGAATCACTCTATTATGTGCAACAACATGCTCAGGAAATGAATTCAGATGTAATTGAAAAGCATATAAAGATGTATGTGAACGATTTCTCTTTAGACCTGGGCAGTACTGGAAAAGCAGCTGTGAGGCATCTGTTTAAAACTGCTTTAGAAACTGGATTAATAAATGATGCTGCAATTACATTATTTGTTGAAGAATAAATCTAGATTACATTAACATTGTATAAATCATTATTCAATTGAAGGACACCTATACAACAATAGCAGTTCCCGTCAAAGGTGAATACAAGGAAAAAGGATCTAAATTTATTGCATATTCCTTTCCTGTAAATACAGAAAATGAAATTAAACAACGGCTTGCGGAATTAAGAAAAGAACACAATAAGGCACGGCATCATTGCTATGCATACCGACTGGGAGCTGAAGGAGATCGATTTAGAATAAATGATGACGGAGAACCATCGGGTACTGCCGGAAGACCCATACTAGGACAGATTGATAGTTTTGGACTGACAAATATATTATCAGTTGTTATTCGATATTTCGGAGGCACAAAATTGGGGACATCAGGGCTTAAGCGTGCCTATAAGGAAGCGACAAAAGATGCGTTTTTACATGCCAAAATTATTGAAAAAATAATAAAAGATCAATTTGAGATAAGTTTTGATTACTCAGTAACAAGTGATGTAATGAACTATCTAAAAAGTGAAAACATTACGATTCTAGAAACTATTTATGATAAAAAAGCAATTTTTAAAATTGCAATCCGCCAAAAAGAAATACCTAAATTTATAACCTTTATAAAAAATATTGTTGGTGTTAAAATTATAAAATTATAGGTTATATATTATTAGCAAATGACATCATGATATAAACATAAACGAGACAACTAAATTGAATCCCAGATATCATAATATACAAAATTTATAACTTAATATTTCTTTCTAAATAATGTAACTTTGGTACAAGATTAGTATTATGACAGTAAATGGTGATATTTTTTTTATATTTATTTCAACAATAAAACACTAAATATTCCTGTTACAAAAATAAAATATTATCTGCTCTTACTTAATAAATAAAAACAAGTACTATGATTCGCTTAATTATTATTCTTCTAGTTTCTTCTATACCCTTGTTGACAAAAGCGCAGGATACAACAAAAAATTTAGACAAAGTTATTATCAAACCACAAAAAAAACATGGTGACTATATAAATGATACTATTTATCAGGCAAGAATAAAAAAAACAAAACTTGATGGAATGTATATCCCTAAAGATTTGAATGATGTATTCCGAGAATTGAACAAACTAATGGATGATGAGGCTAAAAAAACATTTATGGCTTTTTCAGATGAAGAAGTAGACCTCAAAACACATCGTACTATGGGTTTATGGCTTGAACATAAATGGTCACTTAGTGAAGGATCTCGACTTTCAGAATATTTCAGGAAAATGCGTGTGCCGCACTATGATTATATGATTGGAATTATAATTACCTCTTACCATAGACATCTACATGGTAAAAATCTAAAATTGAAAGAACAAGTACTCAGGTTCAGAAAAATATGGAATAAAAAACAAAAAGAAAAAGCAAATAATATGCTACAAACAGGGAAAATAAAAAATGGCTTGGATTAAAATAGCGTATTTATTTATAGAAACAAAGCAAAAAAAATGCTTAATGTTTTTTCTTTTTAGTGATTAACTTAGCACTTCCATCTGTTTTATTTAAAACACCTTCAGAATATCGAGGCAATTCTGCTGCATTAGCCTCATCGGTATCTATATGCATTTCTAAAGCGTATTTTGAAGAAACCCTTACTAAAACATTACCAAAAGTTAGCGGACGTATCCCATTCGAAACTTCCACATCTACAATATCTTTATCTTCAACACCAAATAATTGAGCATCCTCAGGTGTCATATGTATATGTCTCCAAGCACAAATAACGCCCTCTTTCATTTGATATGTTCCCTTTGGCCCTATTAACTTAATTCCAGGGCTATTTTCAACCTTACCAGATGCACGTACGGGCGCATCTATTCCAATAAAAAATTCATCTGTTCTTGATATCTCCAGTTGATTTTTTGAACGCGTTGGACCAAGGATACGTACCCGCTCAATTTTGTTTTTAGGACCTACAATTGTGACTTGCTCATTACACGCAAATTGTTTTGGTTGTGATAATGGAGCTTTAACTGTTAATTCATACCCTTTGCCAAATAAGGCTTCTACAGCTTCCTGTGTAAGATGAATATGCCTTCCTGAAACAGCAATTGGAATTGTTGGTTTTGTATTTACTTTATTTTTTTTCTCAATAATTCGAACTGTTTCCTGAGCAATAGCAAACTGTTCATTAGTTTTTATTGCCAATAATCTTACCCTACTATGATTCATAGCAAAATCCTGAACAGGAGCTTCATTAGAAAGGATAACATCATTATTTTTATCTTCGTTAAGAACAGCACCGAGATAATCTAGTCGTTGAGTTGAACGATGCCTGATCACTGCACTATTTTCCCCTATGCCACCAGTAAAAACAATTGCATCTACCCCTCCCATAACAGCAGTATATGCACCAATATATTTGCGTAAACGATGTGTAAATACTTGAAGCGCTAACCTACAATCATCATCTCCCTTTGATGATTTTTCCACTATATCCCGCATATCATTTCCAACACCAGACAAACCAGTCAAGCCACTTTTCTTATTTAACATTTGACTAAGATCCTTTATCGTCATTTCTTCTTCTAAAGCCAAATGTACAAGCGCACCAGGATCTATGTCCCCTGATCTTGTACCCATAACCAGACCTTCCAAAGGGGTCATACCCATTGAAGTTTCAACAGAACGCCCATATTCTACAGCCGCAACACTTGAACCATTACCTAAATGACAGGTAATAATTCGTAAAGCGTTGAGATCCGCCTTAAGATAATCTGCTGCCAACCCTACTACGTATTCGTGACTAGTTCCATGAAAACCATATCGTCTAATAGCATACTTATCCCGTAATTGCTTTGGAATTGCATAGGTCAATGCGCGTCTGGGTAAAGTTTGATGAAAAGAAGTATCGAATACAGCAATATGAGGCAAATCTGAAAAAACACTTCTTGCAACAGTAATTCCCAACATATTGACTGGGTTATGTAGTGGAGCCAATACACTTACTTCCTTTATAACCTTTTCTACTTCTTCATTAATTAAAACGGGCATATCAAATTTATTACCCCCATGTACTACCCTATGTCCTACACCACTCAGGGTTTGTTCATTCAAATGATCTTTAATTAAAGGCAATGCAAAATTTAATGCAGCTTCATGTCCAGAACCTATACAATCTATAGTAGAACCATTAATATGAACAAGTGGTTTATCATGTATCCGCTCTACCTTCATGGTCAATAATTCATTACCGCTAATTCCATTAATGACAGCTGCTTTTATAGAAGAAGAACCACAATTAATTACTAAAATATTCATTTATACAGGTGTTATTTTAATAAAGAGATGAAAAAAATGAAGTGCCAATTTAGTATTTTTTTTCAGAATAGAATAATATTTATATTATGGTATAACTATTCATTAAAGAATATTTTTTTTTGCGTATAATTTTAAATGTCAAACAAAGTCATAACATTAAAAACAGAATGCTAGAACTTATTTGAAGTCAAATATATTTGTATCTAGTTTTATTATTCATAATTGTAAGTTTTAAAAAAAAAACCACAAAAAACAGAATAAAAAAAAACAAAAAAATATTCCAAGGAACACATTTGCAAGTTTATGTTTCAAAAAACAAACAAAAATGTTTGCTTTTTAGATAATTTTATATATCTTTACAACAAATACGATAATTACCTGATCACCAATCTCTATATTATTATAATTTTATAATATTATATTTATATCGAGGACTGAATAATACAATAAATAATTTTTTGTTTTAACTTTCATTTAATTTGACAGCTTATATTAAATCCTTATAATTGTTAATATATACTGACTTACCCAACACACATATAATTATGACTGATTTCAATAATAACAAAGTAAACATTAGATTTCGTCATGTTTACAATCAACTGAAAGAAGAGGGAAAAATAAAAAGCAAATCTGATATTGCCTCAAAGCTTGGTACTTATAACCATGTTATCAATAGTATTTTGAAAGGAAAACGCAATATCACTTTAGAACAAATGAACAAACTTCTCGAGACATATAGTATTAATGCAAATTTTCTTTTTGGAGAAAGTGATCAGATGTATGAAGGTGATGCTAACTCAAATCATACGTTTGGAGAACAGAGTTATGAAGTTCGTAAAAACATTACCTTAGTACCTCACTTAGCGATGGCAGGGGGTGCAATCGAGGGACAAGAAATGGGCGACAATGATGAATTTCAAAAATTTTCGATTCCAGGCCTTGAAGGTGAATTAATCGCCATTGAAATAAGCGGAGACAGTATGCTTCCAAACATTACAAATGGTGATACTGTTATTTGTGAAAAAGTAGAAAACGGCCCATTAAGCACTCTTAAGGATAATTCAGTCTATGTTATTGTAACTGATTCTGTAGTTGCAAAACGAATTCAAAACCTTAAACATGGACATCAAATTGTTGGCTTAAGACTCATCTCTGACAATCATATATACCCACCATATGAAGTAGAATTGGAAGAAATTCGAGCAGTTTATAAAGTTAAACATCGAATAACGAACTATGGTATTTCTTAAATTGTTCGTTTAGCTTACTCAGGCCTTAATGACGTCTTATACAATGTATAATTCTCTAATTGTTCCTTAGACCAAATCATTGGCTTATACTCCCCTTTGATCCACATATCAAATTGATCCTGATAATGTGGAGACTCTAGATTTCCGCTTTGACCAATTGGTGCAATACATTTAGAATTTGAAAAATCTCCCATATCTATTAGTTGTCTATAAGAAGCAGCGACCATTGAACCGCCATAATGTTTACCTGGTAAAAAAGCGACCTGACATAAAGTGTCTGTATCTCCTCCTATTGCAACATTACCAATGTCAAAAATTTCATCTAATGGTTTTTTCACGCCTAGGGCATGTTTACTTTTTATTTTATGCAACTTACCCCATTTCCACGAATTGAAATCAGCTCCAACATTTGTAGTAAGAAAAGCTTCTGTATTAACTAAAGCAAGAATAAGTGTTTGTTGTGGTGTTACTTCCCACCAACATGATCTCGGGTTATTTAATAATTTCAAGATTGTAGTCGTATCATGACCAAAAAATTCAGTAATATCAAAAATTGAAATTTCAGTATTTGTAACCTTACCTCTAATAGTATTTGATTTTACAAAAATTAAATCAATGAGTTGTTGTTTAAGGACTTGATAAATTGTTCCACCAATACAATCTGCGGTCAAAAAACCATCCCAATCAATTAGCAGATCAGCAGTAGTTTTGACCCTACCAGCTAATTGTTCAAGAGCAAGGTTATTCTTAAGGTCATTTAAATATGCAGCAAACTGAAGGCCTGGTTCACAATAAAAATCAAGTTGCCAATTTGCGAAATCATCAAAATTAAATTTTTCTTTAGAATTCAACAGCGCTTCTAACCGTTTAGCCCTATATCCATTCATCCATATATTACCCAGATCATAAGGGTAATCATCTCCAACTATCTTATTATTACAAGTATAAAAATATCCTTGGTCAGGATTAAAAACGTGGGGCATTTCGCTAAAAGGAACCCTACCTGTCCATTCTTGCTGAGCATCAAAACCATTACTAGGAATCAAGCCCTTATTCTGGGATCTTATAGGAACTTCACCAGTCATAAAATAACCTATATTATTATCAGTATCTGCATAAACCAGATTAAGAGAAGGAATAGTCAATTTACTACATGCACCTACAAAATCATCCCATCCTTTAGCCATATTTAAGTCATAAAAACCAATTATCATTTCATTGTCATTCAATGCATTAGAACAAAGTGATATCTTAGTTGTATCATCAATAGCCATAATAACTGGTCCATGATGAGTCTGAATAACTTTTTCAATATGGGGTGTAATTCTACCTTTAATTTTTATAGTTTCTTCATGTACAACAGATTTCAAAATTCTGTCTCCATAACGATATTGCAAACAATTTGGCCCTGTAAATTTTTCAATAAAAGTATCCTGAATATCAGCATAAGTCAAGGTAGCTCCCCATGCGATATTTCTATTATGGCCAATTAAAACAAGCGGCACTCCAGGAATAGAAACTCCTGTATTTTCATAATCTGGTGTTATTAAATGATTCTCATACCAAATATTAGGTGTTCCTATTAGCAAATGTGGATCATTACATAATGCTGCTGCACCATGCTCCATCTTATGAGGGGCAACTACCCAGTTATTAGACCCACCAAGTGATTGTAAATATGGTCCTTTGAATGCCTCCAATTTGCCATCTATAATTCTGTTAGTTTCATTTCCGAACATCAATGATACAGGATTAGAAGTAGGGTATTCAGGAAAAATCTCACTTGCTTTTTCCAAGCCAAATTTATCAACCAATCCCATTCTTTCCAACTCATGCAAGAATCCCTGAGACATCTGCATAGCTAATAAACGTGACATTCCAAAACAATCAGCAATAGACCAAAGCTCAGGTTTAAATTTTAGTAGTTTAAATTCCACTGGTAGATGTGGACAATTTTCAATAAAAAAATTGATTCCATTAACATAACTTTCTATAATTGGAAAGAGAGCATTTTCTTTAAATCGTAAAACATCTTTTTCTCCTAAAGCTTTAAAACCAAGTATCCTTGTTAATCGGTCAACATCTAGAGCATCTACACCAACAATTTCACTTACACGACCACTTACAACACGTCTTGTCAATTCCATTTGCCATAAACGATCTTGCGCATGTACAAATCCCTGTGCAAAAAATAAATCACTTTGATTTTCAGCATAAATATGAGGAACTGCCCATTTATCACGAATTATTTCTACGTGCCCCTCAATAGCACTGCATATAAGACTATCATTATAATTGGGTAAATTTTGTTTAGCCTGTTTTATAATAAACCAATTAAGAACTGGTTTAAGTAGTTTATTTAATAAGCTCATAATATTAGTGCTCAGATTTATCTAAAAAAAGCCATCCACGAAATAAATTCGGGATGACTCCTATAAATTTATTGTTTAAAAAGGAGTTTTATAATTCTACTCCTTGATGATATAAGAACATGACAACATTCATTTTAACATTTTGTGCATTCATAATTTCTTTGAGGTGTTGACCAAACTCTACATTCAATTCCTTATTATCAGGATTGTCATTATATTGTTCAATGAAATCTGAGGGGAACTTTTTCTGAATTTTATTCCAAAAATTATTTATACTTTTCTCTATTTCAACACCTTCATCATTTCTTTTTTTCAAGGTTTCTGAAATAATTCTTCTTATATGTTCTATTGCGTTATCTAAATCCGGATCCATGAAATAATTAGGTTTTAAACTGTTAATAATATAAAAATCAATAAGGTAAAAAAGCTTAATAATCAATCTTTAAGTGCCTTTCTAATTACTGTGTAATTGAACGCACTAAATTATATCATAAACTTTAAAAAACAAAAATAAAAATCAATTTTTTAATGGAAACCGAATTTGCTAATTGTTGATAGTGAATACCTGTCCTAAGACATTTATTACAAAAAATAACTATTGTTTTAGTGAAGGATCTATACGTACAGCTTTTTTTTGATATTCATCAGCTTTAAGATAATTTCCCATTCTTTTGTATGCATGCCCAATAACCAAAAATGCTTTTGCATATAAATTATTTTTTTGAAGAATTTTTTCTGCTTCTATTATACATTTTTCGTATTGACTTGTCTTGATTAGATTTACACAAATATGATAATGAGCATCAAGAAACATAGGATCCAATTTAACTGCTGTTTCTAATGAAGTAATAGACTGATAATTTTTATCTAGTGCTAAATAAGCTAATGCCAAAGCAAAATGGTAATGCTTGTCGCCTGGATTTAGTTTTACTGCCTGCTGATATGCTTCAGAGGCTGCTTCAAATCTATTTAATTTATAATAACAACTTCCTAATTTATAATATACATACTCGTCATGTTTCCCTGCATCTATAGTAGCTAAATAATAAGCAGCAGCATCTTTAAACTCTTGGCGTTCATAATACAAAAGTGCAAGGCCTTGATATGCCTTAGCATGAGCAGGTTCTAAATCTATAGTTTTCTTAAATTCCTCTCTTGCTTTTTTTGAATTACCAATTTCTAAATAATTTAAGCCCAGATTAAAATGTAGAGAAGCAGCTTCAGAATGCTCTTCAATACCTTTCTCAAGGATTAAAATTGCTTGTTGAAAATTTCCAGTTTTAGTGTATTCACTAGCCTTTTTACCATATCTAGCAATATTGTTTTCAATATGATCAGAAATATGATCATTATTAGTTCCATGTTTTTTAGCTTCTTCGAAAGCTTTTGCAGCATTTTTACTTTTTCCTATTTTACTATAACTTTCACCCAATAAAGACCAGGCTTCACCTTCATTGGAATTCCTTTCAAGAAAAAGATTAAAATATACAATTGCCTCCTGATACTCTTTGTAATAATAATGTGCCTTTGCAAGAGAATACAACAATTTCATATCATTTTTTCTTTGAAGGTAAGCAGTTTCTAATAAATGAACAGCTTCTTCATAATTATGGTCATTATAATACATCTTACCTAAATTAAGATTTGCGTTAAAGTGCCTATCATCTAACTCCAGAGTGTTTTCATAAGCCTCAATAGCATTCTTTCTTTCTCCTAAATGCTGTAATGAAATAGCCCTGAGATAATAGAAATTAGGATTGTGAACTTCTCCTTGATAGGAGTTTAATTTAGATAAACAATTAGAAAACGATTGTTCTCTATATTCATGTAATGCAGCATTATAAATATTGTTTTCAGTAGACTTATCCTCTACCTCTACCACCCTAGTATATTGCTTGCCTATCTTTTCTCTATTGTGTTTCTCAATATAGGTTTCGACTTCCTTCAATTTATTGGTTGCTTTTACATATGTTGGATCAATTTTTAATGATTTTTTGAGATAAATAATAGACTTAGAAAATTCCTGTAGTTCAATATATGTTAAAGCAAGATTATAACAAATTTGTTTATCAGATGGTGAGAGTTCAATTACCTGTTCATACAATTCAGCAGCCTTTAGCAAATCACCTTCCATTTCATAACAACTTATAAGAACACGGTATGCATATACAAAGGAATTATCTTTCCTTATTGCAGCTTCAAAAAATGGAATTGCAGATTTATAATTATGGAGATTATAATATTGCATACCAGAATTATATTCTTTTTTTGCATCCGTTTTTTGGGCACTAGAAGAAAAGAATGAAATAAGAAAAAAAATAGAAAAAAATAATACTCTTACAGCCATTATAGTTCCTTTGATAATAAAATTATATGCTTATTTTAATATACAAAATATTTCTGATTAATAATAATTGAAAAAATTAGAAAGAAAAAACGATTATTGAATGATATATTAGCTAATTATAAATTTTTGTATAAAACAACATCTAAAATTAAAAAATAATAGACCAAATGATAAATTTTGATTAATTTCGTGCGTCCAATTAATAAATAAACCAAAAATTAAAATTATGAAAAAATTATTTGCTACTCTGACAACTATTATCATTCTAACTATTACGTCACATGCACAGGTAGTTATCAATGAGTTTATGGCAAATTCCCCTGGTACAGGAACTGATTCTTTAGAATTTATTGAATTATATAATTCAGGTACATCTAGCGTAGATATTAGTAACTGGAGTTTTTCACAAGGTGTAACGCTTACGTTTGCTTCTGGGACATCCATACCTGCTGGTGGATATCTTGTTGTAGTATATGACTCAATTGCTTTTATGAATTATTTTGGCATATCGGGTGTTGAATTTAGTGGGGGGTTATCAAATAACGGGGAGGATATTACATTGATTAACAATGTAGGCACAACAGTCGATTCCGTAGATTATGATGGAAGTGGTTGGTCAACAGTCAGTAATATAGATGGTTGGTCAATGGAACTATGTAATATATCAGGCGATCACAATAATGCTGCTAATTGGAATCCAGGTTCTAATGCAACAGGTGTTTTTTTTAATGGCTTTGAAGTATTAGCTACACCAGGAGCTGCTAACACATGCTCAACACCACCAGTAATTAATTATCCTGTCTATACAATTGATGAAATTAATAATCTTGATGCAAATGGTGTTGCCGATTCCCTAAATATTTCTTGTGAACTTAGAGGAATTGTTCATTGTGTAGATTTTAGGGGTGGAACAGGTATTGACTTCCCATTTTCGAACAGTAGTAATACAGCAGGAATTAGAGTTTTTTCTTACTCTGACGTTAATAACTATAGCGTTCTAGCAGGGGACTCTTTACACATTTCTGGAACTGTATCGCAATTTAATGGGCTACTTCAATTTGCTCCTGATAGTATTTCAGTTATTTCTCAGGGCAATGCAACTGCTTCGCCTAATGCTGTTTCTATTGTAGACGAAACCACAGAAAATAAATTTATTGAACTTAATAATGTATATATTATAGATACTTCAGCTTGGACAAATAGTGGCCCAGGTTTCAATGTTTTTGTTACTACTGGAGGTCCAAGTCCTGATACTAACATGATTCGCATTGATGCAGACATAGATTTGTATGGTGAACCTGTACCATTAGGAGTCTTTAACATTACAGGATGGGGTGGACAATACGATAGTTCAACTCCTTATTCTAGTGGTTATCAGCTAATACCTTGTAGTATGGACATGCTTACTAATAATACAAAAATTGAAAATAGTAGTTACGACCTTACAATATTTCCAAACCCAGCATCGACGATTTTAAATATCAATAGTTCTTTTGAAATAAACCAAATAGATATTTTTAATACCTTAGGTCAAAAAATTACAAATCAAACAAGTATTAATAGTAACACATTACAAATAAATACGAACAATTATGGCAATGGGATTTATATTATAAATGTAATAAGTGAAAACAAAATCATGACCAAACAATTTCAAATCGTAAGGTAATTGATTAATTGATTTATATAAAAAAGGCCCTGTGAAAAAATCACAGGGCCTTTTTTATATAAATATACTGAGATAAAAAGTTTTTTATAATAAAATTATCGGATCATAATTTTTGAAATAACAGGATCAAATTTTGAATTATCAAATGTAATATTGACATAATAAATTCCCGAAGTAAAATTATTTCTTTTCAATATATAAAATGAATCATTGATTCCTTTATCCTGAAATACAATCCTACCCATATTATCTATTACGCAAATATTATACTTTGAAGCAAGATTTTGAATGAAAATATTCATATCACCATCCGTAGGGTTGGGGTAAAATTTAGTATATAATTCCTGTTTATCGGTTAAGAATAGATCTGTTGATTGTGGACATACAATATCATTTACAAATCTACAAGAAGAAATCTTTACACTATCTTCCCATGATGATGAACCAGTAAAATAACTAACATGCCCTGAACTGTTAGGAATTGTAATTAATTCTGATACACCACCAACTGATAAAACCTCTGGATGCATAAGACCACTACCTTCCATATTAATAATTGGAATCGTAAATATAGTTGCACTACCAGCACCATACGGAACAGTTCCATCTGAATCATCATGCGCTGAAAAAAGGGGTGGATCATTGGCATCAATATATGAGGCATCAACTAATGCACCTGAGAAATTTAATACTCCCATTACATCTGAAGAATACTGTGTATTGTTAGAAGAGTTGCCTTGCCATCCACCATTACTAGTTATCAACGAACCAATAGATGCATCATAAGAATCTGTAGAATCTAAATATGCCATATGACCTGCAACAATCGCACCTGCAGAAATACCACCAACAAAAATAAGATTCGGATCTATCTTGAAAAGATTAGTGGTAGCTGCATCTTCACGTAAAAATCTAACAGCAGCCTTCATATCAGCAACTGCTTTTACAACAACGTGCTTCATTGTTGCAGTTGAAGGAATAGGAAAAAGGGGGCCATCATATAATCTATAATCTATTGTAACTGCAACAAATCCCATTTTAGTATAATACCTGCATAACCAATCCAAATCGCCTCTTGAACCTCCTATAAAACTACCTCCAAAAGCTAACACAATCACTGGTCTATTAGTAGCGGCATCACCTGTGGGTTCATAAACATCCATAAATAAATCTTGATTTGTCCCACTAATAGTATTATTATTACCATACAAAACACCTTGAGTCACATCAACACTCGTAAAAACAGAAGTAACATATCTAGATCCATCGCATGTTGAATGTTGCTGTGCCCATATACCAACAGTTAGACACAAGAATTGAATTAAAGTAAAAATACAATTTTTCATATTTGTTATTTTAAGAGATAAAGAAATTATCTATTTGGTTGACGACTGTGTTTGCTAATATATAGAATATAGCTCATTATGACAAACCTTTATATCCAAATTCTAAGTAAAAACTCAATAATATGGACTAATAGAATAGTTTTTTAGATTAAAAAATTCTAATAAGTTCAAGAAAAGAATTTGATAGATTTATATCTTCGTATCTTTAACAATAATACTTTTTGATTCATATAAAATCCTGTATAAAGCAATGCGCTATATCCTTCTTGTTTTATTTATTCCTTTCTTTAGCTTCATATATGGGCAAAAGACAATGAAAACTATCATCGATAAAAATGTATTTACTGATTTAAACGGAATAGAATCAACCTTAACAGATATCTTTAAATTAAACAAAGGGAAAGTAATCTACATTGATTTTTGGGCAAGTTGGTGTGCACCATGCAAAAAAGAAATGCCAGCATCGATAAGGTTAAACAAAAAACTTGAAGGAGAAGACATCAAATTTATTTACATTTCAATTGATCAAAATGAAATAGCCTGGAAAAAAAGCATGAATAAAATGAAAATCGAAGATACTGGACAACATTATCGTCGTAATCAAAAAGATATGGTAGATTTTCTTAAATTTTTCTATATTTATTCAATTCCTCATTATATGCTTATAGGTAAAAATGGGCAAATTAAAAATAGGGCTGCTTTGCCACCAAGCAACAATAAATTAGAACGTCAAATCAGAAAATTACTCAAAGAACAATAGTGGGAATTGAGATTATTTTATAGATTCAAATAGCAATTTTTTTGAGCCAATATAATTAAGAAAAAGATGCATAGCCTGTTGTTTTTTCTCAGTCATATGATAATCAATATTCTTAGAATAATATTCCTTAATACTAAAATTTGGATAACAAGATTGGAACAATCCAGCAACCTGATCAAGATTATTGACTCCTGATTTTAATGCAGAATTAAATTTAGAAAGAAAAGCAGCAGGTAATTTCTTGTTACTTACCCATAAAGCAAAAACAAAAGGAAGACCGGTATGGGCATTCCATATTTCTCCTAGATCATAAAAAAAAGGGAATTTCTCGTCCAATCCAATGGTCCTATCTCCTATCATAAGACCAGCCGTAGTACCTTTTATTTTATTTTCAAAACCAACAGAGGTATTAATAAATTCAGGATTTATTTCCCAATAATTTTGCATGAGATAACGACTTAGTTCTACAGAAGTTTTAGATTGGTAATCCAATAAAAGTTCTGTAACATGCTTTATCGGACAATTTGAATATATGCCTACAGTTTTTACAGCCCCTTTAGTTCCTATACAATAATCTGATATAATATATGGTGATTTTAAAAGTGGTATAGAAGCTACAGGTATTAATCCTATATCTACCTCGTCATCTATTAGTTTTTTTGCACAAGAAGAGGGTATATCTAAACTTAAATCAATAAACTTATCTACACCTTCTTTATAAATTCCATATAAAAAGGGTTTGGTGTTTAGGTACGAGACAGCTGATATTCTAATAGTTTTTTTCAAACTAAATGATTTTATGATTTTTAATTTTATCTAAGTGAGATATATCATCCTGAATCCTCAAATGAAATTTATTTCCATCAAAATTGAACAAACATAGTCCTGTATTTTGATGTTTATAATTAATCATTTCAGAAAGAGGTTGATCCTGCAAGATAGCCAACAAAAATGCCATACAACCACCATGAGTACAGATCAAAATATCATCGCATTTTAATGTTTTTAAATACCCAGCAAAACTTCCTAATCGTTCACCCATTTGAAGTGCAGAGTCGCCATTTTGCAGACAATTAGTATAGTTTCCTTCTCCCCACGATCTTATCAATCCCAAATATGCACTACGCATTTCTTTGTTAACTGGTTTACCTTCATATATCCCCCAACCAATCTCATCCAGCTCAGTTCTTCTTTCTATTGGGATATTTAATTGTTCAAAAGGCTCAACTGTTTCTATAGTTCTCTTAAGAGTAGAAGTTATGATTAAATTAAATTTAACGTCCTTATAGCTATCAAAAAAAGCAGCAGCTTGTTGCTTACCTGTTTCATTAAGTGATGAGTCAACACCTCTACCCTGAACAATTCCCTTTGTATTAAAATGGGTCTCACCATGTCTATACAAATAAACATTCATATATATCTAACTATTATTAACAACTGGTAATTCTAAAAATCCATTTAGCAGATCTTTACTAAAGTCATAATCGGAAAAATCTTGTATAACATTATAAATAGTATCTCTTTCGATTGGGTGGCGATTAACTCCTTTAATTAATTCAACTAATTGCTTAGTAGAGAGACTTGGTGACTTTTCTTCTGAACCAGCCATTGAATAAATTTTTGTAGTATCATCAATAGTACCATCTATATCATTAACACCAAAAGCCAGAGAAAGTTGTGCTGTAATGCGCCCGATCATTGGCCAATAGGCTTTTAAATGCTCGAAATTATCCAAATAGATCCTGCTGATCGCATAGTTCTTAAGATCCTCGATCGATGACACTTCAGTCAAATGAGACAGCTCATTATTTTTGTTTCTAAACTTAAGAGGTATAAATGTTTGAAAACCGCCGGTTTTATCTTGGAGATCCCTCAACCTTGACATATGATCTACCCTATTTTCATAGTTCTCGATATGCCCATACAGCATAGTAGCATTAGACCGTTTACCCAAATTATGAAGTATTTCATGTATTTTCAACCATTGCTCAGCGTTACATTTACCTTTTGCAATTTTATTCCTAACCTCAGCGTCAAAGATTTCAGCACCACCTCCAGGCATAGAATCCAAGCCAGCTTTCACCATAGCTTTCATACCTTCTTCATAACTGATTTTTGCTTTCTTAAAAATATAATGATATTCTACAGGCGTTAAGCCTTTAATGTGTAGTTCAGGTCGATGTGCCTTTATCGATTTAAACAAATTTATATAAAAATCAAAATCATATTGGGGAAGTACACCACCTACTATATGAACCTCAGATACAGGTTTATTGTCATAACTTTTAACAATTTCCATCATATCTTCAAGACTATATTCCCACCCTTCAGTGCGTTTTTTTATCAATCGTGAATATGAACAAAAAGTACAAGTATAAAGACATACATTAGTCGGTTCCATATGGAAATTCCTGTTAAAATATGTCTTATCAGAATGTTTTTGCTCACGTATATAATTTGCTAATATTCCTAAAAACCCCAAATTCCCGTTTTCAAACAAATACAATGCATCCTCATTCGATATTCTTTCTTTATTTTTTACTTTTAGGGCGGTTTTCTTCAATTCATTATCCAATGTTTCATCTTGGAGCAGAAGATTTATATTTTTGTCCATGAATAATGTTAGATTCGCAGGATTAGACAATTATTTCAATGTTAAACTATAAACAACTACAAATACCTGATAGATAAGATTGACGCTATTATAATATGATACAAATGTACAAATAATTTAGGCTTAGGCGAAATATAATCTTTTATTACTTTCAGTAAAAATTGAAAGTTCTTTATAACTATGAATAAAATAACACCTGAATTAATTCAAAAATTTGAATTTTACTCGATTTTTCTAAATAATATTCTTCTTTTATTAGGGGTAAGCCTTTTTGGATGGACACTTTTTGAAACCCTTTTTCTCTATTGGTTGGAGCCCCTGGCTGCGCTTTTAGTTATTAACTACTTAATACTAATTGTTCCACTAAAAAATGGACGCCCAGGATTATTGCATCTTGCTGAATATCGTATTCCTAGTTTGAAAACTATCGGACTCAATATTTATACAATTATTATGCATTATATTGCTCTTGTCTTTATCATTAACCTATGCAAGGTAGATGGGTGGAACACAAGTGAAGGTTTTTTTTATACACTAGCTCAAATGCCTGCACAATTATGGAATGGGAGTTTATTGTTGTTAACAATTGTCTTTTTACTTGCCTATTTAATGCCTCCCATCCTACTTGAAAGAAGGGGAATTAAACCCTCATTAGAGACAATGCCTATGCAAACTAAAATAATGATCCACCCAAGTCAATTTATAATCAATTATCTGTGGTTTGGAATCTTATGGGTAGTTCATAATTTTAATCTAAGTTCAAACCCTATAGTATTAATTGCTATTTTAATGGTATTAAAATCTGTCTATGAGGCTTTTTTATTTTTTAGGATTCAGAAAGAAGGCATTCTTTAAAGTGGGGGAATCCAATATCATGATATCAAACACAAAGAAATGAATCACTGCTAAAATTTAGCGCGTATTTGAACTTTTATTTCCGAACGTGTTCGCCCCTGAATTTCATTTAACCCAGAACTAATGACCGTTCTATCTGTAAAATACGTTTGCGAAAACCTGAGCCACAAACTAAAATTACGGTTGATTTTATAGCTAAAATTAAAATAGTAGCGTAAACCTTGACCATAATAAGGAAGGACAGAAAATGCATACAAAACATCATTTTCATAAGCATAAATTCTTGTATCAAAATTATCTGTATCAAAAAATGCAAGGCGCACCTGAAGTTTTATCGGAATAATTTGAGGTTTAAAAATAAGATCCTGATAAACAACAATACCTTGGTTAAATTCCTCATCCTGGTAAAAAGCAAATTCGACTCTCGAGCGCAAAGAAAATTGTGGAGAAACATCATAATTGAATTGAAACCTTAGGTTCTGTCTATCATGATTAATAATCTGGTCTATATTACTGGTATTGCCAGATATATTTCTACCTTTTTGTTCAAAACGATATTGTAAATAGGCCGTAATGAAATAATTAGGGGAATATTCAAGTTTACCAAAAATCTCATATCCCTTAGAAGGTGCATCAACCTGATATCGAAGCCAGGGGAATTGGAAAATATCAAAATAGGTACTTAATTTAAAACCAGCTCCAAACCTCGATTCCATGCCGAGATATAATCCTGATTCATTACTAACATCAGCTGATTCACCAAAAGCATTACCATTTAGGGTATAATACTTTGGATCATAATAACGATGAAGAACTGCAAAACTTACTCTCGGGTCTAACTCAGCCATCAAAGAATTTATAGTTGCTACTCCACCTTTATTATTTACAGCTGTTTCACCAAAAAATTGAAGATTCCGATATCTGAACGAATAATCCAAACTTCCATTAACAGACTGATTCCCGGAAAATTGAAATTTTTGATACAATGATGAGTTTCTAACAAGAGGATTTGTTAAATAATTATGCACAAAATTACCTGCTACATGCCATGTCTTTCCAAGATAACGAATCCTCGCACCTGACGTAAGTAAACCAATACTATTTTCGTTTTCAATTTCACTAGCTGTTCGATGATATCCTATCTCTTGTAATGAACTAACTTCAAAGTCCAATTCTTCAACTAAAGAATCAATTTCTGTTTTAAGATTAGCATCTCTTAGCCTATATGAACCAAAAACAGTTACTTCAAGGTTTTTATTTTTTAAAAATTGAAAATGTCCGGCTGCTCCTCTCATAAACAATGCCTCATTGACTGAAGTATAAGGTCTAATAGGTAAAGAAATACGCTTTATATTAAGAACTTGTGCCCCTTTCCTAATTCCAAAGCCACCCCATATTGTTAACCCCTGTCCAAAAAACACCTGAAAATCACCAAGGGCAATACTATGTACATTTTTAGAAATATTTTTCAGATAGAAATGCCCAGAATAATAGTCAAAACCTTGTTTATTAGTCCCTGTAAAAAACTCCTCCCCTGCATCCTTTTCCATCGTTAAACCAAAACTCATCCGATCTTTATAAGTCATCCGATATCTCATGTAAAACTTGTCAGGAGACCCCAAAAAGCGGGCACCTGTCTCTCCCGGATCTAATGGTGTAAATCCTTTCTGAACTTCCAAAATCCGTTGATAACGAGCAAAAATTTGATGTCTTCCCCATTTGAACATTTTAGCAAAATTCATTTTTTCAATTTCTTTTGTAGCGGAAACAGAAATATATGGTGTTAACCTAACAATTGTTTTTAAATCAAAAGTAGGCACCCCTTGTAACTCGTACAATGAAAAAATTTGACCAAAACGTTTACGATAAAGTAAGAGAGATTGAATCTGAATGGCGCTAAACAAACCAAAATCAGTTAATTCTTCTTCTGTAGCATTATTTAAATCTAATGGATTATTTTGATAGGCTTCCAAATATTCAAATTCAGTACCGAAATCGAAATCCTCTGACTCGCTTTCAGAGACAATATTTTCAATCAAAAACTGAGTACTATTGCTAACCTCATTCTCGACATCTTTGTCTATGTCAGGTTCTTGAGCAGCTAAACAAAGCGGCAATAAAAAGAATATTATTAGAATAGGTCTAAAACACATAGTGTATTATTTGGCAGAAAAAAAGTGATATTCCTGCGCTTTATAAGAAAAAATAAATAGCAATAAAATAATCTTATATTAAAACATATTGATCCCTAATCAACATCCGGCTTTCCCGCTTTCGGATCACTGACAACATAAGAAACTGAAATACTCGGAGTTACCCCCAAAACCATATGATAACTAGTTGCCACATCAATTTTCAACCCTTTCATATTCAATCCCAGTCCAAAACTTGCCAGTAAAGGAGTCGTGGAAACACCAGCTCGTACGAACAAAATATCGATAGGATGATACTCAATTCCAAATCTTCCATTAAATGGGTTTTCAAGATCTTTCTCAATTTCTGCTGTAATCCTGACTTTATCAGAAGGAATATAGGCGGCTCCTAACTTAAAAATCGAAGGCAAATTATCCCCACTGGGTAATTCAATACGTGCAGGACTGAAAACATGCGCCGCTAAATGAAAATGTTTTGTTACTTTTGTGAGAATCCCAACTTCGAAAGTAAAAGAATGTGCCGTACCGTAATAAGCGTCACCAAATCGGGTCCCTATATAATTAAATTGAGCGCCAATAGACATTCGCTTGAATAACTTTCGGGCATAAGACAATCCTATTTTTTGTTCATTATAATTACCATATCCAAAATAATGAACACTCAAACCGATTGTTCCAATGCTTTTATGCGGATAAGCAACCCCAAACAAAAAAGAATTGAGCCCATCTGCTACCAAAAATCTTCGCTCACCATAAACAGTAAACGATAAATTTTCGAGGTAACCCAATCCAGCTTGATTAGTAAAAATACTATTGATGTCTGTAAATGTTAAACTGGCATTTCCCATAGCAGCACCGCGCGCACCTGCATTTTGAGGAATTCCATTCTGAGCAAATAACACAAATGAAAAGAAAAAACAAAAAGCAGATAGTATACATTTGTTCATAAGAATTGGAGGTATATATATTCAGTATACAAAATAAACAACGAATCTTCCAGAATATTTTCGTTATATAGTATTAAAAGAAGTGTACAAAATTAGGATTCTCTAACATCTATCCAAGATAATTAGCTTATTTTTTGTATTTTCGCGCAATATCTACTGATAAATTACAATCATATTAATTTATCACGATTTTAAACTGAATTTATTAATAATAAATACTAGGTAAAAGATAATGCGTTGACTGAATATACTTACTTATATTCTATTACTTAAAACTTATTTTCATGAAAAATTAGTAATTTAACATTTCTTTTATCAGATATTATGAACTAAATAAAAATGAATATGTTATTTGTATTGTAATGTATAATTTAATACTAGGGTATTTTCCTTAAATAACTATCACCCTAAACTTTAAGGTGCTATGTTCTACAAATTTTCAATATTTTAATCATTAGACTAGTTATGTCTACAAAAAATATCACTAAATGAAAAATGGTAAAGTTTCTCTGTTAGACAAAGAAATGATCGAAATCTATGAAGAAATCGGCGACCAACACATCCTTACTTCTCTTAATACTCCACTTCGAGACGATGCTTTTAACCTATCGGATGATGAAAAAATTGAACAGATTCAAGACCACTTTCGCTCAATTATGAACATCTTGGGACTTGATTTAAACGACGATAGTCTCAAAGGTACGCCTTACCGAGTTGCAAAAATGTATGTCAAAGAGATATTTAGTGGCTTAAACCCATTAAATAAACCCAAAATTGCGCTTTTTGATAATAAGTATAAGTATAATGAGATGCTTATCGAAAAAAATATTCTTCTGCAATCTACCTGCGAACATCATTTCTTACCAATTTACGGTAAAGCACATATTGCCTACTTCCCTAAAAATAATGTGATAGGTTTATCTAAAATAAATAGGATTGTACAACATTTTGCAAAGCGTCCACAAGTTCAGGAACGCTTAAGTATACAGTTGCTAGAAGATCTGAAAAAAGTCTTAGCTTCAGAAGATGTAGCTGTTTATATTGATGCCAAACACATGTGTGTATCGTCTCGTGGGATCAAAGACACTACTAGTAGTACTGTAACTACTGCATTTAGTGGCAAATTCAAAGACGCTGTAACACGCAAAGAATTTTTGTCTGCAATACATAACAATCAAGAATACTAAAATAAAGTTTGCAAACTTATTACACAAGCAATAATTAAGCACCTCACATAAAATCTGAGGTGCTTTTTTTATTTTATAAAAAATTAAGAATTTAAGAATTTCCCCTAGTGATTCAACTTAACATCTTATTCTAGCTTAATAGAATAATTATCTGAACATGAAATTTTTGAAACAAAATGTTTTTTTTGAAACAAAATGTTTTATATTTGGGTTCTATCCCTTGGTAACACTCAACAATTTAAAAATATTTCAGAACAGATATCAAGATGAGACAAATAAAACAATCATACAGACAATTGGTACTTTATCGAGCTATCACCTCTTCGTATACGCCTCTTCCTTACACAGAAAATGGAATATGGGCAGGATTCCCCTCTCCGGCCGACGATTTTCTGGATCTTGCTATTGATTTAAATAGTGCGCTAATTCAACACCCGTCTGCAACTTTCTACGCACGTGTACGTGGCGATTCAATGATTACTGCTGGCATTGCAGACGGTGATTTGTTGATAGTTGACCGAAGCATAGAAGTGGAGGATGGGAAAATTGCTGTTTGTTGTCTCAACGGCGAATTTACTGTAAAACGCTTATTAAAAAAACATGATTGTTGTTGGTTAATGCCTGCCAACAATACTTACCCCCCAATAAAAGTGAGTAAAGAAGACGATTTTTTAGTTTGGGGAATGGTTATTCACATTATAAAAAGTTTATAATGTTTGCACTAGTAGACTGTAATAATTTTTATGCCTCTTGCGAACGCGTTTTTCGACCAGAATTAGAAGGAAAAGCAATTGTTATATTATCAAATAATGATGGTTGTGTGGTATCACGTAGTAATGAAGCAAAATCCCTCGGAATCCCTATGGGTGCTCCCGCTTTCAAATTCTCTAAAATATTCGATGAAAATAATGTACAGGTATTTTCATCAAACTATGCACTCTACGGAGATATGAGTACCCGTGTAATGGATATCCTAACAAATTTTAGTCCGAAAATTGAAATCTACAGCATTGATGAAGCGTTTCTTAAATTTGATGATTGCCCTTACCTTAATTTTAAATCCTATGGTATTGAAATCTGTAAAAGAATAAAAAAATGCACTGGTATTCCTGTCACCATAGGTTTTGCTCGTACAAAAGCCTTGGCAAAAGTAGCCACAAAAGTGGCTAAAAAATTCAAAAAACACACAAATAGCGTTTATGTTATCGACAGCAAAGAAAAACGAATTAAAGCTTTAAAATGGTTACCAGTAGAAGATATTTGGGGTATTGGTCCGAAACACTCGGCTCGACTTAAAAAATTAGGTGTCAAAAAAGCCTTTGAATTCACCAATTTATGCGATAGATGGGTAAAAAAAAATATGTCTATTGTAGAACTGAGACTGCTAAAAGACCTCTGTGGTATCCCCACACTTGATCTAGACCAAATTCCTACCAAGAAAAGTATTGCAACGACGCGCTCTTTTTCGAGAAATTATAAAACTTTTGATGAAATAAAAGAACGAATTGTCACCTTTGCAGTAACTGGTGCAGAAAAACTACGAAAACAAAAATCAATTTGCGCAGCCTTAATGGTTTTTATCCATAGTAATAAATTCCAACAAAAACAGCGACAATACAGTCGTAGTGTTGTTATAAAACTACCCTTTCAAACTAACTCTGGAATTGAAATAACAAAAATGGCAGTAAAAGGCTTAAAAAAAATCTATAAACAAGGATATAACTACAAAAAAGCAGGTGTTATCCTGCTAAACATTAGCCCTCAGCACCTACGGCAAACTACATTGTTTACAGAACCGGATCCAAGACACAAAAGATTAATGGAGGTTATGGACAATATGAACAGAACATGGGGAAAATCTAAAATCAAACTTGCGAGTCAAGAAGCCGGCAGAACATGGAAAATGAAACAAGAACGCCTTTCTAAAAGATATACAACACGATTAGATGAAATAATTATTGTCAATTGCAAGAGAAAAAAGGATAAAGACATATAAAAATATGCATAAATCAATTTGAAGCTGTTAAAAAGTTATTATACAATTTATCATATATATCAAAAAAATCAAGGGCATGGTCAACCAACATTCTTTTTGAATAACATTTTAATTTAAAATAACCAATTTTATTTTTTAAGTATATTCTCGAAACATGTGTTTGAGAACCATCAAAAACTCCCTTTACACTAACCTTACTAATAAGAAGCTTGTCAGATTGTCTAATTACTCTCTCAAAATCTCTTTTATGCGTAAAAAACTGACAAGAACAACGTTTGCGAATACCAGAAACTAATGTAACTACTGAAGTATTTTTAGGGATAACAAAATCAGATTTCAAATAAAGCTCTGAATCTAACGTTAATTCTGACAAAAAAGTTAATTTACTATATTGAGCACTAACTTGAAAGACAAAAAACATTGAAATCGAAAAAGTAAGTATCTTTTTCATACAATAAGAACTTTACATATTAATAGATGCTTATAGAAAAGATTAGCAGTTATAAAAAGAATACAAATCTATAACCTACGTTTAATAAAGAACTATTAATATTCCCAAAAAGTTTAAAAAAACTTAACGGTGTGTGAGTTAAATAGAAATAACAATATTAAAGATATGTGGACTATAATAAATCCAAAAATAATTCAAACAAAAAAGCAAATCGAAGGTAATAAAAAATTTCCTTTTACAAGAAAAAATCAATATTATTATATCTATAAAGTTATTATAACCAATATTATAATAAATATATTGAGCTTCCCATGTAAAAAAATAAGACTAATAAAAAATGAATCAATCAACAGCTTTATCCATTTTAAAATCAGGTAAAAATGTTTTTCTGACTGGTTCTGCCGGTTCAGGAAAAACATACATATTAAACCAGTATATACAGTATCTGAAGGAAAGGAAAATCCCTGTAGCAGTTACAGCTTCAACAGGAATAGCAGCTACTCATATGAATGGAATGACAATTCATGCATGGTCAGGCATAGGAGTTCGAAATAATATCTCGACAAGTGATCTTGCATTTATGCGTACAAAAAAGTACCTGAGAGAAAAAATGGAAGCAGCACAAGTACTAATTATTGATGAGATATCAATGCTACACAAAACACAGATAGAAATGGTCAATAAGGTGCTTAAGTATTTCAAACAAAACAACTATGCTTTTGGAGGAATACAAGTCGTATTTTCCGGAGATTTTTATCAACTCCCTCCAGTTGGAATAACGAACGAAAATAATAGAGAAAAATTTGCGTTTATGTCAAAAGCTTGGTTAGAAGCAAAATTAGCGATTTGTTATCTTACGGAACAACATCGACAATGTGATAATCACCTAAACAACATCTTGAATGATATTCGCAAGCTTAAAATTTCAAGCAAATCATTAGAGCTTCTAAAATTGGCAAAAAAAACTAAATTGAATAAAGATTGGGAGCCTCCTGTACTTTATAGCCACAACCATGATGTTAACAGGACTAACAACAAGTTCCTTCGCGAATTAAGCGGCAAAACTACGACCTATAAAGCATCAACTAAAGGCAATAAAAAACTGGTTGAAATGCTTAAAAATTCAGTCCGTGCTGAAGAATATTTATATTTAAAAATCGGCGCTAAAATCATGTTTGTCAAAAATAACTACGAAAAGAGTTATAGAAATGGGACATTGGGCAAAGTAAATGGATATTCCAATGATGGATTGCCAATTATAGAACTCACCGACGGTAAGCAACTAACAGTAGAGCCAGAAAACTGGTCTATAGAAGATGACATGGGTAAATCATTAGCCTCTTTTAAACAAATTCCTATTCGTTTAGCTTGGGCAATTACGGTACACAAAAGTCAGGGTATGACACTAGAATACGCAAAAGTAGACCTAACTAGAACATTTGAAAAAGGACAGGGGTATGTTGCCCTATCAAGATTAAAAAATCTTAATGGATTACATTTACTCGGTTTTAACGATATAGCATTGCAAGTAGATACACTTGCATTCAAGGCTGACCAACGGTTCCAAGAGTTATCAAAAAAAGAAGAAACAATAATAAACAAACAAGAACTTGAAAAAAGAAGCATTGCCTTTATTAAATATTGTGGAGGTATCACAGACCCTGAAGAAATAAAACGGCACAACAAAAAGAAAAAAGAAAAGAAAGAAAAGAAAAAAGCAACACATCTGATAAGCAAAGAATATATAGAGCAAGGTTTAACAATAGAAGAAATTGCTGAAGAAAGAGGATTGACTACAGGGACAATAACAGGTCATATTATTAAGATAAGCGATATCTATCCAAGTTTTAATCTATCAAAATATTGCCCTGAACCTTCAATACTTAATGAGGTAAAAAAGGCATATAGTAATATTCTAGCCGAAAAACAACCTGAAAAACTCAGAGAAGACGGAACTGTAAGTTCAAAAGCTTTATACAATGCCATGAACCAAAAGCTAAATTACAATGAAATAAAGCTAGCTTTACTTTTTATAGAAAAATAAATTTAATCCTTGACAATTTTCTTTGCATAAATCTTATCTGAAAACCTGAGTTTTAGAAAATACATTCCCGAGCTCAAATCAGATAAATCAATTTGAAAACTTTCGTTTTCTATAGAATCAATTTCAAAAACTTTCAGAAGATGACCAGCAGCACTAAAGAGTTCTAATCCCATATTATGTTTTTCATCAAAAGATAATATTACATTTACCTTACCTGTACTTGGATTAGGATAAACCTGAAATTGATGATCATTATTTGATATTACTTCCTGCCCAAGACCTACAAAAGGTAAACAAAAATAATGCACTGCACTATCACCAAAATTACCATTCACAGCTGTCATTGTAACCAAATCATTGAGTTGTGAATCCTGAATGAAATAATCACCTGAACGGTTACACCAAGAGCTTGTTGTTCCATCAAGACCGTCTCCGTAACTATCATAAATCACAAAGCGGTAACACCCTTGAGCAAGACAAAATTCATATCGAAAAGTATCAGTTGAACCCCAACTATCATTGTAAGGACCTCCACTATAAAACAATATAGATCCTAAAGAATCAGTAAGCTCCCAGGTGATTTCACTACCAAAACAATCTGTAGCAATTTCATAATCTATTTCTTCTCCTCCTAAAGTAATAAAAAAGGCAACACTGCGGGCATCATTAACTGCATTAGAATCCAATTGCCCATTTGGTAAAGTCGTTGATACATTAAATGTATGTGCACCAGCTGTAGCGGTAATAGTAGGTAAAATAACTGATGTTAGTCCGCTAGGCTCCAGAGACCCGTTCCAGGAATAAGTAGTTGTACTATTACCATCAATATTATAAAGTATATCTACAGATACCAGCGTATCATTACCATAATTTCTAATAGTAACTTCAGGTATAAAAGTATCCACATTACAATAATTCTCGTCTATGCCAAAAACGTAAGCTACTCCAGCATCAAGAGGAATTCCCGGTCCATTAGGATTATAACCAATATGTGACATGGCATTAGTATTTGATGGATCCAACCAATCTCGCAATCGATTAGAAGAGCTACTACCATCCCAAGACATATCAAAACGGCCATAATTATCATCTTGATTATTATCTGTTGTTCCATTACAAGCTGCAGAACCACCATATAATTGCCCTATTAACAATTGATTTTGATTGAACAATGGCGATCCAGAAGACGCAGGTTCTGTTACTCCTTCATCCCAATCTGCAACTTCCCATGCAGAAATTGAGCCAAAAGATATAGCTGTAAGTGGATCATTTTCCCTGCAAATTTTTTTCACATCGCCCCTTGGGTGATGAATACCCGTTGCTTGAGTCGCAGGAGTTGGACTTCTATCCCAACCGGCATAATAAATATTCCCCATAGGGGTACTATTCAATTCCATCAAACAAAAATCAGTTCCCGAGTTATTGGCACGCAATGTTGCACCATTTATTTCATTATATGGAGCTCCAGGATCCTGACTATTTGCATTCTGAGCGCATACTGGAATCGGACTATCCCAATTAAAACGAAACACCCAATTACCTAAACCAGAAGTTCCACAATGGTTGGCAGATAGAAAATATGGTGTGCCATCATTTGAAGTGTTATTGACCAAAACACCAGTACAACTACCACTACCCCCTACTATAATCATGGCTACAGAATTGATCTGATTTTCCCACCCAATTCCCAAAGGACACAAAACATCATGATTACATGCACCGGCATCATTTAGACCTTTCATTAATTTATCTTTTGGATAAGATCCTAAAGAACGATAACCATGGATCACCATGCTAATATTCAATTCCCCTAATCCAAATTTATTTTTAGGTTCATAATATTCAACAACAATATTATCACCTTGAATTAGTGTAGTTCCCAGCATTCTGTCTGGATTGTTATTTTTACTTGTATATGCGCCTTGGTATTCTCTTGTTTTAGGGTTATATAGATATATTGTTGCACCTTCGGGAAGATAAAAATTATCAAACAACAAATTCATTGTAATAGCGCCTTTAGATTCAAACTCAATTTGCCAAATACGATCTCCATTGTCCAAATTGATCCAGGTGCCACTATTTTGTAAATTAAAATCAACATTGTGCTCATAGCCAAACTGCCAAGGTTGCATACCATTAGCATCATTGATCGCATCTATCTTATCTTGCTTTTCTTTATCAAAAGTTGGCAATAAGTGATAATCAATTGTCGGTAAATCTGTTTTTATTGCCCAACTTTGGGGCTGACCTACATTAGTAAGTTGCGCATTAGAATTAAATGAAAAAAACAATACACATAATAATAAAAAGAATATAAAAATTTTGCTCATAGTATTTTTTGTTTATGAAAATTCTGCAATAACAGAAATTATACTCCTAAAATACTACATTATTCGCAGAAAGTCAGCATTTCTATTAACAAAAAAAAGTTAAGGTAAAAGATACTATTCATCTAACCTAGTTCAATAAAAAATTTAATCTGGAATTTTTGCGTGACAAATAATAGAAATTATTCCCATTAAATGATAATGAATACCTCTAATCAATTTTTTCTAAAAATTAATTCTATAGGTCTCAACCACGTTATTAAAAAAATCAAAAAAAAAGGAAAAAAATTTTAGTAGAAATGTGCAAATGAACTACTTTGATCGTTTGAAGTTTAGGGATATGACGTACATTATCAACTAAATGGTTAAAAAAACGACTTCCAAGTATGTCTAATGCAATAAATAGTAAAATTTTTAATTAAATCTTCTTATATTCGCAGGGTAATAATAAATGCAATTTAAGACAGAAATTGATAATATTATAAATCGCCCCTTCAATTATTTATAGCCTTTTAAAATATTACAACATTAAAAATAATATTGTTATAATTTATACTATTACAACTATCTAAAATCATAGATTAATTTTTATGATTTTACCATACAAGTTTACTATGAAACGTAAACCTTTACTGTTTTGTTTTTTCATTATTGCTGTTATTATTTTCACCTGCAATCAATTACTCGGGCAAGTGAACCTAACCGTCCGTGTAAATAGTGGTAATTCTACAACCACATGTACAGATGGTTTTTTTGGTGGAAGTCCTGAACCTCATTGGAGAGTACAAATTGCAGGACAAGGATATACTACTTATCCTCAAGCTGGTATTTGCTATACCAATCCACCTAATACTCAATATAATGAAACATTTAATTGTGCCAATAATTATCCTGCAAATTTACAAGTATGTTTAAGAGCATTTGAAGATGATGGTAGTTTTTGTGTAGTAAGTCAAAGTTGTCTGGAAACCAATTGTCAGAATTTTATAACACCAGCACCTGGAAATTCAATAACGTACAATCTTTCTGTAGGAGGTTCAAGTTCGGCAAATGTAAACTTTACTATAACAGCTACTGGAGCATTTACACTCCCAGGAGGTGCTTATAATACAATTTGTAATGCTGTAAATCTAGGTACACTAAATTCAAATTCTATTCTTGGTAATAATAGTTTAAGTAATTTTGGAAATTATTGTGCAGATAATATTGGAGAACCTAACCCCTGGGGTGGAGATAATGACCAAGGAGTTTGGATACAATTTACTACGGGAGGTTTTCCCGCATCAGTTATAGAAATTCAAGCTCAAAGTGACCCTCAAAATTTTGGTGATGACATAGATTTGCAATTGGCTATATATGAATCTAGTAATGGCACTTGTACAGGCGCCTTATCTCTTATTAAAGATGAATATGAAGGTTTAGGTTTATTTAACGATGAAGACATGTCTGTAAACTGCCTGTCTCCAAATACTACGTATTTTGTACTAATTGATGGGGAAAGCACTTTCTTAATTAACAACGGAGGTCAAGAAGGATTTTTTGGCTTACAAATCCAAGATGATGGTGTCCTGCAAGCCGGAGATGAGATCTGTGATGCTGAATTTCTAGGAATAGTACCTTCAGGAGGTGCTGTTGCTACGCCAAGTCTTAGTAGATCAAATGTTTGTGCTACAAATATTAACGACCCAACACCAGGCTCCTGGGGGTCAGATCAAACTGTATGGTTCCGATTTCAGGCACCGCCTTCTGGCAACGTAATAATTGATGCAAATAGTGACTTATTATGGCCATTAGGAACTGATGCTATAGATCTTCAAATTGCTATATATGAAACAAACACTGGCTTATGTACTGGCACTTTAAACCCGTTAGGATCAGAATATACTCCTGTAATTTTTGATGAGTCAATGAATGTTAAATGCTTAACACCAGGGCAAAACTATTGGGTTATGGTTGACGGGTCCTCTTTTAATGTTTCTGGGATTTTTGACATTACTATTACTGATGGTGGTGTCTTTCCTGCACCTAATGATTTAATTTGTGATGCTATCCCACTAGGAAACCCAGGATCAGGTGGTACAGTTGGGCTTAACGACCAAAACAATTATTGTGCTGATAACATATTTGAACCCATCCCTTCTAATTGGGGAAACGATCAAGGAGTATGGTACACTTTTATTGCTCCACCTTCTGGGAAAGTTGAAATAATTCTTGACAACGGTGGTATTTTTAGTTCCGACAATCTTGACCTCCAAGTTGCCGTTTACGATTTAAGTGGGATGGTTTGTTCAGGAATTCCTTCTGAAGTTATAAGTGAACATGACGGATTAGGGTTATTGTGGGATGAGGACATGGAAGTTGAATGCTTAACACCAGGACGAGAATATTGGATTCTAGTAGATGGTGAAGGTTCTTTAATTGACCCAGACTTACAAGTGGGTATTTTTGACATAGATGTATATGGTGACCCTCAAGATCCACCATCTCCATATGATGACCCTTGCAATGCACTTGCTTTAGGCGACCCAACGGGGAGTCCTGTTGGAACTACTTCCGGACCTATCCATCATTCACAAAACAATTTTTGTGCTACCGCTACTGGGGAACCTCAGCCTTCTGGTTTTACTGCTGATCAAACAGTTTGGTATACCTTTGTTGCTCCTTCTACAGGAAATGTTAATATAACACTAACTTCTGATCCAGTTTTTGGAGGAACTGATGCTATAAATCTTCAAGTTGCGGTCTGGGATAGTCCAGGATGCTCTGGCCCCTGGAGAGAACACGTTAGTGGTGATGATTTGATCTACGATGTCGACCTAGATGTATATTGTCTGAATATAGGACAAATTTATTATGTTCAAATTGATGGTTCCCCGCCTACTATTCTTGAAGGACACGAAGGCTACTTTGACATAACAATTACAGAGATACCTTCAATCCCAGTTGCAACTAATGATTCGATCTGTAATGCGGTTGCCTTGGGCAATCCATTTACTGGAACAGTAGGAGTAAACAATCAACACAATCTTTGTGCAGATGATTTAGGAGATCCTACTCCTTCAGCATTTGGTACTGACCAAACTGTCTGGTATTCTTTTACGACACCTGCAACTGGTGGCCCCTATGCTGTTGATATTAATTGCACTTCAAGTTTGCCATGGCCTTTTGGCAATCAAGATGCAATAGATCTACAAATTGCTGTTTTCGAATCTAGTAACAATCTTTGCACTGGTTCACTGACAGAAATTGAAAGTGGTTATAGCTTACTTGATTTATTCAATGAAAGTCTTAACGTTGGATGTCTTGAAGCTGGAAAAACCTATTTTGTTATGATTGATGGTTCCTTTCTTGACGTTCAAGGGTATTTTGACATCAGTATTTCTGCTGCAACACCTGTTCCAATACCAACAAATGATCTAATATGTCAACATGAAGACTTAGGGACCGTCCCTATAGGGGGGGCTATTAACAACGGAATTACCTATCATAATTTCTGTTCAGATATAGAACCAGGTGAACCTAATCCATTTAGCATAGAACAAACCGTATGGTTTTCATTCATCGCTCCAAACCACCCAGGACCAAATACTACTGCTAATGTTACAATATCTGTAGAATCTGATCCTGCAGGTTTAGGGGATAATGTGGACTGTCAATTAGCAGTATATGAATCAAGTAATAATCTGTGTACTGGAAGTTTGAGCTTACTTGAAAACGGAGATTCTGATCCATTTTTTAGTTTTGACGCAGATGTAAGTGTAACATGTTTATATCCAGGTCGTCGATATTGGGTTCAGGTTGATGGATCTGCACTCAACCAAGAAGGGTATTTCCAAATTGAGATTCAAGATGATGGATCTGGCTATCGTCCACCTTACAATATATTGTGCAACGCAGAACCTTTGGGCGTTGTCCCTAATGGTGGTTCTATTAATAATGGAATTAATTATAGTAATCTTTGTTCTGATACTGAAGCGGGAGAACCAACTCCAAATGCTTTCAGTATTGAAAAAACTGTATGGTTCACATTTCAGGCCCCTGCATCTGGTAATATTACAATAGATGCATTTAGTGATCCTAATAATATTGGTGATGAAGTGGATTTGCAAATAGCACTTTATTATTCAACAAACAATACATGTAGTGGCCCATTTCTCGAAGTTGATAGTGATTACGACATTTTTAATAAAGATGAGTCTATGGATGTAGACTGTCTAGAACCAGGGCGGACATATTTTTTACAAGTAGATGGTTCAGATGGCATTTTTGGAGACGAAGATGGATGGTTCACCCTTAGAATTAGCGATAATGGAGGCACTAGTAATTTCCCTTATAATAATAATATTTGTAACGCTCACAATTTTGGTGTCCCTGGTGCCTCTCAAACAATCAACAACGAGACTAATGTATGTGCAAATGTAGAATTAGGTGAACCCGGGGCTGGTGGTTATGCGACACACACAGTCTGGTATCAATTTACTGCACCTACTTCAGGACGGGTGGAGATCGATGTTGTTTCAACAAACTTATTCCTTGGCATGGATCCTGAAATACGTGTTTTTTCCTCTTCTAACAATACGTGTACTGGTTCATTATCTCAAATGGAAGTTTCCAATTGGCCTACATCTCTAATAACAGAAAACATTGAAGCTACTTGCTTACAACCAGGAAGAACTTACTTTATTCAGGTAGATGGATCTGGATTAGTTGTTGAAGGCACATTTAACATCACAATTGAAGACATGATCCCTAATTATGGAACTGGGAATCCAGGTGACCCTCAACCTCCAAACAATTATTGTGATAGTTCTATTACACTACCTGTACAACCAGAATCATGTCTTAACGGTAGCGGAGCATACTCTACTTTAAATTATGGTCAACCTACAATTTCTTACAACCCTGCCTATGCTCAAGGATGTGGAGGAAACTGTGGAGACACATGGTATCAATTTACAATGCCTTCTTCAGGAAATGTTGTAGTAGAAGGTAATGATGATAATGTAGGTGGTGGTCTTATAGGTGATTTTTCAGATCTTACAGTAGTAGCATATACTGGTTCATGTAATAACTTATCCCCTATTGCCTGTGATCAAGGAGGATTTACAAGTGATGTTTCGTTCCAAATTGGAGCTCCCCCTGGCACAACAATCTGGCTTCAAGTTTTTGACCATAACGGTCAAGACAATAACGAATACTATCAACTGTGTGTTTCTGAAGGGTGTGGCTTTGACAATTGCCTTGATGCATTAGCTGTTCCAATGTTGCCGAACATTCCTTACTGTTTCAATACTTCTGGTGCGGGTGGAGAAAATATTTCTGGTGGCACACCAGGTTATTATGAATGTAGTGAAGCTGATAACCCTGAGCATTCTATATACTACTATTTTGTTTCAGATTGTAATGGCAGTGATGTAACATTACATGTGATTAATGCTGTTTCAAATGGTAGTTGTATTTTAGGGATAACACCAACTGATGGATTCAATATATCTTTATTTCAAGATGGAACACCATGTGATAACAACCCCGACAGTTTAGTTGACTGTCAATCATTTACTGCCTGTGATGTTCAACCTGTAAACTGGTCTCAAACTTATTCAGGATTAGCGCCAAATACTCCTTATGTTATCCAAATAGATGGAGGTTTTAGTAATTTTGGCGGTAGCAATCTTGGTGAAATAATGATTACCACTACTACTGACCCAGTTTTAAGTCCTATTTCTACGCCCTTAACTTGTTCAGGCCTTAATGATGGTACTGCTTCTGCTATAACACTAGGTGGGGTCCCTCCTTATTCGTTTAGCTGGAGTAATGGCTCAACTGACTCAACGGCTACTAATCTACCAGCTGGAAATTATTTTGTAACCGTTACCGGATCAAATGGTTGCTTTGATACTGCTTCTGTTGTGGTTAATGATGGCCTTATTTTAATTGCTACAATGGGTAACATTAATGACGTAAGTTGTAGTGGTGATTGTGATGGTCAGGCATCGGTTATCGGAATTGGTGGTACCGTCGCTACTAACTATACATATCTTTGGGATAGTAACACAAATAACCAGACAAATGCTACTGCCACAGGACTCTGTATTGGATCCTATACAGTTACTGTTTATGATGATAATATGTGCTATGACACCTCAATTGCAATCATTAATACCCCAAATCCTATTATTAGCACCTTAGATTCATCTGTAGCTGCAACTTGCAATGGTATATGTGACGGACAAGCATCAGTATCAGCTACAGGTGGCTCTGTAATTGGAAATTATAATTACTTATGGTCAAATGGTCAGACCTCCTCGACAGCAACAGGGCTATGTGCAGGGAATTATCAAATAAGTGTAATAGATGACAATAACTGTACCGACACCTTATCAATAACAATAACACAACCTCCAGGTTTAATCGCTAGTATTGCAAATCAGAACAATGTTAACTGTAATGGTGACTCTACTGGTTCAGTTGAAGTTCTCGCTATTAACGGCAACCCAAATTACACCTATAATTTATACAATTTAACAGGTCTAATAAGTTCAGGTTCTGCCAATACATTTACTAACTTACCTGCGGGGAATTATGGGATATTAGTTGAGGATATAAGTGGATGTAAGGACTCGGTTCAAATAACCATTAATGAACCTCCTCTATTAGTAGCTTCATTAATAGCTACTACTAATATTAGTTGCCATGGTGGAAATGATGGTGAAATAATTGTACAAGCAAATATAAATTCCGGAACGGCTCCTTACGAATATACTATTGACGGAATTAACTTTAATATTAATGGCACTTTCTCAAACTTAATAGCCGGAAATTATTCCATTATAGCTAGAGATAGTAATCATTGCACTGTAATATTACCTGTAACACTAACGGAACCTAATTCCATCAATATTGTTTTAGATGGTCAAACAGTTGCCTCCTGTGGTGTTTGCGATGCTTCTGCTGATATTACAACCAGTGGAGGTGCTTCAGGATTCTCATACCTCTGGCCTAATGGTGAGACAACTGAAGATGCTACTGCTTTATGCTCAGGCACCAATTCAGTAACCGTTACTGATGCCAATAACTGTACAGCAACGCTACCTATTGTTATCGGGAATTCCAATTCTTTTGCCGTGTCAACAAACATAGATCAAGCTATTTCCTGCAATGGTATATGTGATGCTAACATTAGCATTACTCCACCTCCTGCAGGCGGACCTCACAACTTTATTTGGAGCACAGGAGCAACAACAACCTCTTTATCTGCTTTGTGTACTGGTTTATATACAGTAACTGTAAGTGACAATAGTGGTTGTTTTGTTATAGAAACGTTCAACATAACAGAGCCTGCTGTTCTTAGTTCTTTAGCAGCACAATTACAAGATGTAAGTTGCGAAGGACTATCCGACGGACAGGCTATTGCAACTCCTATCGGTGGCACTTCTCCATATGTTTTTATTTGGGATAATGGTGAAACAAGCCAAACTTCAACAGGACTAAATGCTGGGTTACACAATGTAACTGTTAGTGATAGTAATAATTGCACAACTACTGCAAATGTGATAATAAGTGAACCAGATACATTATCAATTAATCTGCAAAACATTAGTGCTTCTTCATGTTCAACGACAGGTTGTGATGGTAGTGCTACGGTTACAATATCAGGTGGCCAGGCACCATATAATTATTTATGGTCTAATGGAAATACAACAGCTGCACCTACAAACTTATGTCCTAACTTTAATGGAGTTACTGTAACAGATAATAATGGTTGTACTACTACAGCAAATATACTTATACCTGCAAATACCTCTTTAAATTTATCTATAATTAATATAAACCCACCTACATGTATTGGATATTGTAATGGTCAGGCTATTGTTGCTGCTTCAGGTGGAAATACTAGTGCGCCATATACATTTACTTGGGATGACCCTAATAATCAATCTACAGCTATGGCAACTGGCCTTTGTGCTAATGTATATTATGTTACTGTTGAAGATTCAGACGGATGTTCTGCAGCAACTGCTGTTACTGTTGCTGAACCAACTCAATTGTCATCTACATCAACAATTACTAATGTCAGTTGTTTTGAAGGTAATAATGGCATGATTAATCTCACTCCTAATGGAGGAGCTGGAGGTTACAGTTACAATTGGTCCGATGGTCAAACTACGAATATTATATCTGCACTTAATTCTGGGTCTTATGTAGTAACTATCTCTGATGCTAATAATTGCTCAATAACGATGTCTGTTTCTATAACAGAGCCTTCCGAACTGATAACAGTCACAACAATAGATACACTTTTCAATGGACAACAAATCTCATGTGCCGATGGCAATGATGGTTCTGCCTCCATTATGGCTATAGGTGGTACACCTGGCTATACTTTTCAATGGATTAACGGTGAAACTACTATGTCAATCACTGGCCTGCAAGCAAGTACTTATCCGGTAACTGTTACAGATGCTCAGGGATGTATTACCATTGATAGTATTTCTTTAATGCATCCACCACAAATTACTTTGAATATTAACATAAACAGTCTATTTAATGGTTTCAATGTAAGTTGTCATAACGCTAATGATGGAATCGCTACAATAAGCTCCAATGGAGGGACTGGTAATCATAACTATCTATGGTCAGGTGGTCAAACTACCTCTACAGTAACAGGTCTTAATCCAGGCACCTATGCAGTAACAGTGGTTGACATAAATGGTTGCTGGACTATGGATACTGACTCCCTGACATCACCTCCTCCATTAGTTGACACTTTTACACCTATTCAATACGTAAGTTGCAATGGCTTATCCGATGGGCAGGCAACTGCTGTCCCTTCAGGTGGTGTTCCAAACTATTTATTCAATTGGGATAACGGTGAAACTACTGCATCAGCTACAGCCTTAAATTCTGGAATTCACAGTATTACTATTACAGATGCTAATGGTTGTACAATTACAGATAATATAAACATTTATGAACCGAATCTTTTATCCGCTTCTTCATCAGTTGTAAGTGTTACTTGTGCTGGAACTAATGATGGTAATATTTTAATTACTCCTTCTGGAGGGACACCGAACTATAGTTATTTATGGTCAAATGGTCAAACTAATTCGGTCGCTACTGGTCTTATCGCTGGTAATTATAATGCTACAATTACTGATATCAATGGATGTATATTTACCCTGTCGAATACTGTATCAGAACCTTCTTTAGTAAATGTAACTGCAATAATTTCATCAAATTATAATGGTGCTGCAATCAGTTGTCAAGGCGCAACAGATGCAGAACTGACAGCTTTGGGTGTAGGAGGTACGGGTAACTATACTTATTTATGGTCTAACGGTCAAACGAACGCTAATGTAACTGGTTTAGGAATTGGAACTTATTCTGTTACTATAACTGACGAAAATGGATGTTCAGATTCAACAAGTATTTTAATTAGTGCACCAGGTTTATTGCAAGCTTCTATAGCTATAACTTCAAACTATAATGGTGCAAATATTAGTTGTGCTGGAGCTAACGACGGTGAAGCAACTGCAACACCGATTGGGGGAACGCCACCTTATTCTTTTTTATGGCCTGACGGGCAGAGTACAGCAACCGCCACAGGTCTTGGCCCAAATACTTATTGGGTGTTAATTACAGATGCTAACGGATGTTCAGATACTGCACAAACAACTTTAAATGAACCTGATCCAATTTCATTTTATATCAGATTATCTTCTCATGTTTCATGCGCGGGAGGAGATGACGGCCATGCCGAGATAGTTCCTTTGTCAGGCACTCCACCTTTCTCATTCAACTGGTCTGATGGAACTACAACAGTTATCAATAATAACTTGACTGCCGGAATACATACGGCTACAGTCACAGACGCTAATGGATGTATTGCAACTAGTTCAGTAACTATTCTGGAGCCTTTACCAATTTATTTAATTAATAGTTCATCAAACTCCACAAATTGTTTTGGTGGGAATGATGCTACTATTACAATAAATACTGCTGGTGGTACAGGAACGGGTACTCATGATTATCTTTGGTCAAATGGTCAAACAACAAATACTGCAACTGGATTAACTGCAGGCTTATACACAGTTACTGTAACTGATACGAACAATTGTGTTGGTGTTTTCCAGCAACTTGCAACACAACCTCCCCCACTATCTTTATACTTTATTAATATCATTGATATCAATTGTCACAACAACCAAAATGGTTCAGCAACTCCTCTAGTCAGTGGCGGCACAGGAATATATAGCTTTACATGGAACAATGTTTCAGCTCTAAATGATAGTATACCAACCTATTTAGCATACGGATGGAATACTTTACTGGTAACTGATTTTAATGGGTGCAGTATTACTGATTCTGTATATATTGACAATCCAAATCAGATAAACATTAGTACAAATAGTACAAATGTAACCTGCTTTGGTTATAACGATGGTTCTGCATCAGTAATAGCCACTGGAGGAACTGCTCCTTTTAGCTATAGTTGGTCTAATAGTAATAGTAATTCGGCATCTATCACTGGTTTAGCCCCAAATATATTATTCTGGTGTACAATAACAGATAACAACGGATGTGAGGCAATTGAATCATTTTTTATTTATGAGCCCACAGAACTAGAAGCTTTATTTAATCAGGTTAGTAATGTAGACTGCAATAATGGCAGCAATGGAATTATTTCAGCAATTGCTCAAAATGCCACGAACCCTTATAACTTCACATGGAGCAATGGTGTTCAGAATTCAAATACAAATACTTCAACTATCAGTGGACTTAGTGCTGGGACTTATAGTGTAACTGTAACTGACCAAAATGGTTGTTTTTCTGAATTAGATACCTTTATTACAGATCCAACTCAACTTTCTGGTTCTGCTACTGGTGATTATCTGGATTGTTTTGGAGATAGTGATGGTGTAATAAATGCAATAGCAATCGGAGGGCAAAGTCCATATTTTTACTCTATTGATAGCAATACGACTCAAAATAATGGCACATTTACGGGACTATCTGCAGGGAATTATTCAATTGAAATCACTGATGCGAATGGTTGTATATTTACGACATCTGCAACAATAGGCCAACCTGATTCCGTCGTTTTGGTAGTCCCCGGAGACATGAGCATCAAATTTGGTGAAGTGGTACAACTATTTGTTCAAATGCCTATAAATTCGCCTACAAACCCTGTAGTATCCTGGACTCCAAACACTGGGCTTAGTTGTGATAGTTGTTATCAATTATCTGCACAACCGTATGAAACAACCCTCTATACTGTTACTGTTACAGGTGATGAGGGATGTATAAGTGCTGCAGATGTGTTCATTGAAGTAGATGATGATAATGGGGTTTATGTACCCAATGCATTTTCACCCAATGCTGATAACATTAACGATGTATTTATGCTTTATAGTTCTGGAGCCGTTGCAAAAATCAAACAATTTATGATTTTTGATCGCTGGGGTGAATTGGTATGTTACCATAAAGACGTTCAACCAAATTACCCAGCATATGGTTGGGATGGAACCTTTAGTGGAGAAAAAATGAATACAGGTGTATTTGTATATTATATTACTGTAGAATATTTCAACGGCACTACAGAAATCTTTAAAGGTGACCTTACATTGATTCGATAAATACCTTATAATAGAGACTATATATTATTAATCTTTTTATAAAGATTTCTGCTTCTTAAAATAATTAAAAAGATAAACTACTAGCATTAAGAATAAAAATACTAGAGCTGAACTAACAATAAAACCAATATTAAATTTGTATATCCCAAAAGCAACCAAAACGTTCATAATTCCACCAAATAGAACCAATGGCATTGCCATTTTGCCAAATAAATCAGCACCAATTGCTATCCATACTACTATAAAGGGTGCCGCCATAAACAGAATTCTATCCGACCAATAAGGCCATACTACTGGTAATAGAATCCAAATAGAACAAGCAGTAAGAATCATTGACATTAAACCCTTATTAATTTGTTTTTGTTCTAAAATTGTTTTAAAAAAAACAAGAATACCTAAAATCACTAAAAACCAATAAACATCTAAAGTGTGATAACTTTGTTGAATAAAACCTATTAAACTAAATTCGGGGGGAGAATTATGGCCGAATTCTATCCATTGAAATAATGATTCTCCCCACATATTAAAAACAAAAAAATTGCCCAACAAAAAAGAAATTATAAATGTAGAACCTATATTAAAATAGGCCTTAATTTTGTAGACATTACTAAAGTTAGTATTTAATAATATATGATAAAAGATAAAGACTCCTATAACCGCTACACTTTCTTTAATAAATAAACCAATACCAATATACAAACCCAAAAAAGAAAAATATATTAATCTTTGCGCTGGGGAATCAATAATTTTAAAACTGAACCAGATTCCTAATATAGCCCAACACCACCCTATTCCATCGGTTAACATAGCTAAACCATAAACAGATACGGGCTGACAAAGAACATATCCAAGCATTCCGAGATATGCAAGTTCTTGACGATTAGTTACGTATTTAATTATCTTATAAAGGACAAAAGCACTTACCCAATAAGCAATGAGTTGCTGTAAGAACAAGCCATAAATTACTGGAATATTAAAAAGAGAATAAAAAGCAGCAGGAAGGATTAAAGCAAGTGGTTTCGTAAGGCGAAATAACAAATCAGCTTCAGCATTGTTATTTAACAATAAATTTACAGCATTGACAAACCCTGGAGTATCAGTTTGATAAGCCATAAAATGTAACAAGAATATAGAAAATAGACTTGTTAAGAATAAAGTAATAGATATTACTATTTTAGGATTCTTAATTTCCATTGAATGGATGGATAACCTAATTTAAAGAGTTTTTAAAATTCAGGTATGCAGGTTCACCGTCTTCTTCCGCAACAAAACAAATGGAATCATTTTTTACTTCATTAAATAAGTGGGTAGCATATTCAAGAGGTGTCATGCGTCGGGGAAACAAACTATACCAATCTAAATTTTGTGAACTAATACAATTAAACAAATCCGAGTAGCTTTTAATATCATAACCCAATTCACATGTTGTATGTTCTGCTTCAATGTCTAATTCCTCAACTAGAAGGCTATCATAATGCACTTGCCCCAATTCTTCAAAAACAGTAACTAAATCAACATTTAAATCACTGCCCAAAGCTAAGTCAATTAAAAATCCTTTAGAGAATCTATCTTCCAATTTTGGTATTGTTAATCGTTTTTTAGAACATGCCATTAAATGAGAAACTACAGCTACAAATTGTGCTTCAGTTTTAATTTTTTTGAGGAAATCCTTATATAAATAAATAAACCCTCCAGGCACCACAAAAGCACTGGTATTATCGGCTTGATGAATTATCCGAATAGTAGTCGAACAAATTGAGGTGTTAGCCATAGCTGATAAACCAACAAAATTCATTGACGATTCTATTTTAGTGATAATATTATCAACATAAGCATAAGAACTCTGATAAGTTATTCTATCGAGATATTGTATATTAGAATTACAATTAATATACTCCAGAATTTTATGATCAAGAGTATTTCCTATAAATGAATCATCTTGAGGAGTCAAATTGTTTATTGGGGGAGTGTTTTTTTCACATCCTTGGAAAAGAAAGAAAATAGAAACGAAAAATATAAAAAATCTGGTCAATAAAGAGTCCATATAAATTATTTAAGCAGTTTGATTGTATTGAAATAAGAAAAGCAATAAAATTATTACTCAACTTTCAATAGCATACTATAATAGCACAAACTACTGTTTGTTGTGTGTAGATTAGTTTATAAACAATTTTAATAATTGGCACTTTATTTCTACTTTTGAGAAATAAATTGGGATGAACCAATGTAAATATAATATTTTTTTTACATCGATACAATCCCGCAAAAAACATACCACTTGGTGGTTTGAAGCATTAATATGTTATTATTGGGTGCAATTTAACACTTTGCAGGATTTGATTTTAAGTTAAAAATGGAAAATTCTCAGGAGTTTATACAGATTTTCGGTGCAAAAGAACACAATCTACAAAACATAGATTTAGATATACCCCGTAACCAAATGGTTGTGATAACTGGAGTTAGTGGTAGCGGGAAATCATCCTTGGCCTTTGATACTATTTATGCAGAAGGCCAAAGACGTTATATGGAGACTTTTTCTGCCTACGCCAGACAATTCATTGGAGACATGGAACGTCCTGATGTAGAGAAAATTACTGGCCTAAGTCCGGTAATAGCAATAGAACAAAAAACAACTAGTAAAAACCCTCGTTCTACTGTCGGTACTGTAACTGAAATTTACGACTTTCTACGTCTTTTATTTGCCCGTGCCGGTGAGGCATATTCATACAATACTGGGCAAAAAATGGTTCGCTATACTGAAGAAGAAATCACCAAACATATATTTGACAATTTCAAAGGTCGCCGAGGGATGCTTTTAGCGCCTTTAATTCGAGCAAGAAAAGGTCACTATAGAGACCTGTTTGATCAAATGCGCAAACAAGGTTACTCTAAAATGCGCATTGATAGCTATATTATAGATTTATCCCCTGGGATGCAGGTTGATCGTTATAAGACCCATGACATCGAATTGGTTGTGGATAGGTTATCTATAGAAGAAGATCGACTTGATCGCTTTGGGGCTTCTCTACAGACTGCATTAAGATTAGGGAATGGTTTTGTAATGTTTATGGATTCCGAAACAGAAGAAGTCTATCAATATAGCAAACACTTAATGTGTGCCGAAACAGGGCTTGCATATGATGAACCTTCTCCCAATAGCTTTTCATTCAACTCACCATATGGAGCTTGCACAAACTGTAAGGGGTTAGGTGTTGTTCATGAAGTAGAATACGATCGGATTATACCAGACAATACACAAACCATAAATCAAATAGGGATTCTTCCCTTAGGAGAGGTCCGAAACAATATGACTTTTAAACAGTTAAGGGCTATATCTAAAAAATACGAATTTACTTTTTCGACACCGATTGCTGAACTTTCCGAAGAAGCCTTAAATGTTATTTTGTATGGAGGCGACAACACCTTTGAGGCTAGGAAATTTGGTAAAGAAGAATTTTCCCACAACTTGGCTAAAGAAGGTCTTATTCATATGCTCAAACGCTATTATAAGGAATCAACTTCTGAAAAAATAAGAAGATGGGCAGAAGAGTTTATGATCATAGCAGATTGTGTTGAATGTAATGGTAGCAGACTTAAAAAACAGGCACTTCATTTTAAAATTGCTGGAAAAAGTATCGCTGACCTTGCAGTTATGGACATACAGAGCCTTTATGAATGGGTTGAAAATGTACATGATAAACTTTCTACACGACAATTGGCTATTGCCAAAGACATTTTAAAAGAATTGCATCTTCGTTTGAGTTTTCTGCTCGATGTTGGTTTGGATTACTTAAGCCTTAACAGATCTGCACGTACATTATCTGGTGGAGAATCACAACGGATTCGACTTGCTACACAGATTGGTTCTCAATTGACAGGGATAACTTATATCCTTGATGAACCAAGTATCGGGTTACATCAACGAGATAATGAACAATTAATTAAGGCATTACGTGAACTAACTGAAATTGGAAATACTGTTTTAGTGGTTGAACATGACAAAGACATTATGTTATCTGCTGATTACCTAATTGATTTAGGACCCCTTGCAGGTAAGTTTGGTGGCGAGGTAGTTGCCATTGGCAAACCTGAAGAATTTTTAACAAAAAATAGTATTACAGCTACTTATCTTAATAATTCTCAAAAAATAGTAGTTCCATCAAAACGTAGAAAAGGAAATGGAAAGACAATTGATCTAACTGGTGCCACAGGCAATAATCTAAAATCAGTTGATCTTTCAATTCCTCTTGGGAAATTTGTATGTGTTACGGGCGTCTCAGGAAGTGGTAAATCCTCATTAATAAATGAAACATTATACCCTATTCTAAGACAACATTTTTATAATAGCCTCAAAAAACCTATGCCATATAACAATATAAAAGGCATTGACAACATTGATAAAGTTATAGAAATAGACCAAGCACCTATTGGAAGAACACCTCGTTCTAATCCTGCCACATATATTGGAGTTTTTGACAATATTCGAAAATTATTTTCGAGTACTTTAGAATCAAAGATCAGGGGCTATAAACCAGGTAGATTTTCTTTTAATGTAAAAGGAGGACGTTGCGAAATCTGTGGCGGTAGTGGCAAACGGGTTATTGAGATGCAATTTTTACCAAATGTTGAAGTAGAGTGTGAAAATTGTATCGGGAAAAGATATAACCGAGAGACTTTGGAAATACTTTATGACGGACACTCTATAAATGACATTTTAGATATGACTGTCAACGAGGCTACCTCATTTTTTAGTAAGGTTCCAAGAATTCATCAATATATTAGTACTTTACAAATGGTTGGGCTAGGATACATTACATTAGGACAATCTGCAACAACTCTATCTGGTGGTGAAGCACAACGAATTAAGTTAGCAAAAGAACTTGCAAAAAAAGATACCGGCAACACCTTATATATTCTTGATGAACCCACCACAGGATTACACTTTTCTGATATAAAACTATTATTAGGAGTCCTTAATGAATTAGTAGATAGAGGGAACACTATAGTCGTAATAGAACATAACATGGATGTCATTAAAATGGCTGATTATATAATTGATATAGGCCTAGAAGGAGGTAAAAGAGGAGGCACAATAGTAGCTGAAGGAACTCCAGAAGAAGTTGCCAACCATAAAACAAGTCATACCGGTAGATATTTAAAATCTGAATTGGAATAATCTAAATTATTTCAATAAAACTCTATAATCATTGGCGTGGGTGCCATCGAGTTTGATCATAATATTATATACTGTTCGTTTAGTATTAAAATCTGCGACTTCAAACAAACCAATAATTTCATCTCTTTTAGCATCAGAAAATAATTGAACCCACATAGTACCCGGATTAGTCTCATTCGCATTTTGAATGATTTTTAATGCCTGCAAAATCGACTCTAAACCCTTTTCCCTCAAATCCTCCTGAGACACTCTATCAAGACCCAACATGTAATATTGGTACATTGCTCTACGCATTTCCTGCATTCGAGCACTTAATAAATTTTCTATGATCCAATAGCGACTCCTATTAACTACACCATTATCAGACGTCCATCCTGGTGCAACCCCGCGAGGTACAGCATTTAAGATATTTTGAGCCTTTTGTAAATAATCACTACCTCCTAATTCGGAAAAAGAATCAGAATCCATACCAAGTATTACATAAGCATAGAACGCCAGAACTGATGTTAAATTTGAGGTAAAAGTATTTTCAGAAAAGTCCAACCGTTCATACTCTCCATATGAAAACTTAAATTCTTTATCTAAACTTTGAAACAAAACAGAATTATACCCACTATTATATATAGGTCGACTTGCCTGAATTGTGATTTGGCCTTCAAACTCAGTCTGTGAAATTTCCCTATCTATAGTAATAACAAGATTAAGTTCTATACGTTCTTCTGGCTCGAAGTTTTCCTCAACCCAATCACGGGTATTCATAAATTCTTCAATTGCTATTCCCAAGTTTTTAAAAATCTTCGGATCAACTGTCTGTATCTTAGGAGTATTTACAGTTACTTCTACATTAAAATCCTGAGCGGCTAGAGAGATACTCATAGATACTATAAGAAAAAAAACACCTATATTTTTAATGAATGTCATATTTTCAATACTATTTTTTAGAAATTTTAACAACTTAAATAACGGAAAAAAATCTGGATAATTTAACTTTTATTATAGGTTTAACATCCATTTAATAATCAATAAAAATCTTAGAAATTATATTAACAACGTAATTATCTTGTCTATAATGTCATGAGCTACATCTATTTTTGATTTCATATCAAAACGAGTTATAAGACCATTCTTATCGAGAAAAGTAACCTTATTGGTGTCATATGCAAATCCTGCGCCTTTATCCTCTAAATTATTCAGAACTATAAAATCCATATTTTTTTCTTTTAATTTTCGTTCTGCATTTTCAAAAGCATTATTGGTCTCTAAAGCAAAACCAACCATAATCTGATTGGTTTGTTTTTGTTTTCCCAAAGTAGCAGCAATATCTTTTGTTTTTCTTAATTGGACACTCATTTGTTCAGATGTTTTCTTGATTTTGTTACTAGCAACATCTATTGGAGTATAATCTGCTACTGCAGCTGCAAGAATAACTATATCTGCATTTGGAAAATATTCAGCAGTAGCCTTATACATTTCCTCAGCAGACTGAACATCTATTATTTTTATAGAATTTGAAATTGGTTTAACCTTAGAAGGTCCACTAACAAATATAACATTAGCTCCTAGGTTTGCTAAATTATCTGCTAATGCTGCACCCATTTTGCCAGTAGAGTGATTACTTATAAATCGGACTGGATCAATGGCCTCAACTGTAGGTCCCGATGTAATAATTACAGTTTTATTCGCTAATGAATTATTCTTCTGTTGATTTAAAAAAAAACTTTCAAGTTGTAATACAATGTTTTCAGGCTCAGCCATTCTACCTTTTCCTACCAAACCACTAGCTAATTCTCCTTCTTCAACAGGAAGTAAATAATTTCCATATCCCTGAAGTTTTTTACAATTTTGTTGATTCGCAGGGTGTTCCCACATATCTAAATCCATAGCAGGAGCAATAAATACAGGACAACGGCTTGATAAGTAGGCTGCTAATAACAAGTTATCGCATAAACCATTGGCCATTTTAGCAATAGTGTTTGCTGTTGCAGGTGCTATGATCATTGCATCTGACCACATGCCTAGCTCTACATGGTTATGCCAACCTTCTTCAGAACTGATATCAATATGTACAGGATTTTTAGAAAGGGTTGAAAGTGTTAATGGTGTAATAAAATCTTTAGCCGAAGGAGTCATAACAACCTTTACAATAACATCCTCTTTGACTAACAAGCGTACAAGTAAAGCCGCCTTATAAGCAGCAATACTTCCTGTAACAGCAACTAAGATTTTTTTACCTTTTAACATAAAACTGGATATGATTTCATAAAAGCATTCCTCAAAAATACAATTCAAATAAATAGTAAATCCTGATAATTATTGGCAATTATCAGGATTTATTATAGATCAAAGTGAAGAATTTCTATTCTTCATCTTCTTTATATCTAAAATAAATTTTACCATCAAAGAAATCGTGTAGAGCTATAATACTTGGATTCGGAAGACGTTCGTAGAACTTTGATATTTCAATTTGTTCTTTATTTTCATGAATCTCTTCAAGAGAATCTGTAGTAGAAGCAAATTCATTCAACTTAGCATTTAATTCTCTTTTCAGGTCAACACTAATCTGATTTGCACGATTTGCTACAATATTCAAAGAATGATAAATATTTCCACCACTAAGATCTGAAATTTCATCAAGGTTACGAGCAACAATAGATGGATTAATTCCCTGAGCTTTTTGTTTTATTTCATTATTTCTGTTAATATTCATTTCTAATTTTTTTGATTTTGTTATTGGCAGTTATGTATATTTGTTCAACTTCTTTTATATGTTTACTATCATTATGTTTCTTCTTAAAATTATTACATGCTATGGCTGTTTGCTCTAATCTTTCAATTTGCTTTGACAAGATACTTTGCTGTGCATATTTAAATGTAGATTTAATAATCATATATCGAATATACTCACCCTCTTTTGTATCCGGATAATTTACAAGTAAATTATTAAAAGTATATGCCGAAGATTTGTATCGTTTCCTATGATAATAACCTTTAGCATTATCGAAAGCCTTTTGTTCCAGTTTTGCCCTTAACTTGTCAATCCTTTCATTACACTCTGCAACTTTCTCACTATGAGGATAAGTATTAATAAATATTTGTAAGCCCTCAATAGCGCTTTCTGTATCTTCCTGTGTTAATCTATAATTAGGAGATAATTTATAAAAAGAATCCGCACTCTTAAACAAGGCCTCCTCTGCATACTTTCCTGTTGGGTAAGTTGTTGAAAATTTCTTGAAATAATATGAAGCAAAAGAATAGTTCTTAAGATGATAATGCGTATAAGCATAATAAAAATAGACTTTCTCTGCATCAGATGTCATCCGGACCTGACCAATTAAATCCTCAAATAAATACTGGGCTTTTAAATATTCCTTTTGTTCATAAAACTCAAAAGCCTTTGACAGTTTCAAATCTTTATCACTCGATAATCTTAGCGTCTCAAATTTACTTTTACAACCAGAAAATAAAAGTACTATAATTATCAACAAATTACTAATAAAAAATCCTTTCTGTTTTAGCATAGCTGCAAATGTACGGTTATTTATGTGTTTTTTGAATGAATTCACTTGTTTTTTCTAAAAAACGATAACTTTCTAGCTTTCGTTGGTAAATTTAATTCAAAAAGTCATCATCATCCCCTAATTCTATCTTTGCACTATGCAATTCTGCAATACTGTGTTTATCTCCAGCTATTTTAGCAACTTCAATACCTTTCTTATAGGTTAAAAATGCTTTTTTATCGTCTTGCAATTGTTCATACAATTTACCTAGATGATAATAGGTGCCAACATAATCAGGTGAAGTTTTTTGAAGCATAAGGTAATATTTCAATGCTTCTGGTTTGTCGCCTAGACCTTCATATTCTTTTGCGATAGCAAACAAGATGAATGGTTCATTGGGGCTTGACTCTAGAAAACCCATTAATTGTTTTAGTCGTTTACTCATCATATATTTAAAATTGGATTACAAATATAATCTAACTCTAAAGAAAAAAGAAGTCACCAAATCAATTATTTAATCTGTTTATCAAATTGACTATTTAATATTTTAACACGAATTCTAGAGATATTTTATTTGTTATTAATCTAATTATACTTATTTTTGATTATTCATCTGTTCTGAATCCTTACTATAAACTTAAGTCCTCCCTACAAATTATCTAAAATATTCGACTTAAATAACTCTCATAACTTATGAAAAAATCTATACTAGTATCCTTTTTTTTACTTTATTACAGTATTTTATTCAGCCAATCATTAGTTTGGTCAACTTATATTGATACTTCCACAACTTTTTCTTCTCCACGCTCTGTACATTTAAATAATGACAGTATTGCTGATATTTTAATTGGTGGGGGTTTAGATGGTCAACCTCAAAGTAATGGGATTGTTGCCATTGATGGTGCGACAGGAAATATTTTATGGGAATTTGCTACTGATGAAGAAATTTTTGGAAGTGCACAATTTCAAGATATCACTGGTGATAGTATTCCAGATGTTTTTATAGGTGGAAGATATGCTGAATTGTATGCTATTAATGGAGCTACAGGTGTAATGATATGGGAGTTTTTTACACCTCCAGCAACTGAAGCAGTTGACAGTGGCTGGTTTAATTTTTACACCCCGCAATGGATACCAGATCAAAATTCTGACAATATTTCAGAAATTCTGATAACAAATGGCGGAAATCATGCCCTCCCATCCTGGAATACTAATAGAGATCCGGGTTATTTAATGGTAATTGATGCCATGACTGGAAATATACTGGCAAAAGATACTATGCCAGATGGCGAGGAAACATATTGTTCCCCTGTAGTAGCTGATTTTAGCAACACTGGAAACTTAGATATAATTTTTGGAAGTGGTGGTGAAGATGATGGTGGATCTATTTGGCGGGTTCGACTTTCTGATTTAATGACAAACGATATTAGTGGGGCGCTCAACTTGGCAACGCATTCAACTAGAGGGTTTATTGCGCCAAGTAGTCTAGCAGATATGAATGATGATGGTCATCTAGATATCATTAATCAAGGTTATGATGGAACAATTAGAGTCATTGATGGAAGGACAAACCAATTAATTTGGTCTACCAGTAATATAGGTTCGGAATCTAGTGCAGCACCTACAATCGGTAATTTTACTGGTGACAAAACTCCAGATGTCTTTCTTGTACTCGCTAAAGGTCATGCGCCTTCTTTCTCTGACTATTATCAGGTTATGATTGATGGCAAAACAGGCCTTGTAACATGGAGAGACAGTATATCAGAACTTCATTTTGGCTCTGCAAATGCAATAGATTTAAATCTTGATGGCCGAGATGAAGTCGTTGTTTCATTAAATTATCATAATGGTTCTAACTTCAACCATCAATTGCTAAGCATTGATTTTACAAACAATCAAGTAAGTCCATTCTATGTTCAGGAAGCAGGTGTAAACCTTGCCTCTACCCCTTTAATTCAAGATATTGATGGTAATGGTTTAATTGATTTTGTTTATGCATATAGAGCCGACAGCATTAATCCGATGGGTGCAAATGGCTTCCATATAAAACGATTAGAAGGCACATATACTATACCTGGTACTGGTATTGCTTGGGGAAGCTATATGGGTTCTAATTATAATGGATTATATACTAATTTAAGTCGCCCATGCTCCAATATAAATCCTGGAATTAATTTTACCAATATTTCTTGTAATGGATTTGCAGATGCTGCTGCTTTTTCAACTCCTTCTGGAGGTATTGCTCCATATACTTTATTATGGTCTACAGGGGCCATTATAGATAGTTTAACAGGATTAGATGTTGGGTCATACAATATACGAGTTACTGATTCCACAGGCTGTTATAGGGATCAATTCTTATCTGCTACAGATCCTTACCAAATCTATTTTGGAGGTTTAAGCCCTCCAACCTGTCAAGGTGATAGTAATGCCACTGTTCAGGTATCAAGTTCTGGTTGCCCATGTATGTTTAGCGGATGTTTATTTAACTGGAGTAGTAGTGCTAGCACCACTAAAATAGCTTCAGGTTTAGCCGCAGGATGGCAATATGTTACGATCACACATCTTGATGGTTGTATTGTTGTTGACTCTACATTAATACCCGATGCGCCACCAATTATAGATAAAGTTGTAATTGATGATCTACCCTGTTATACTCATAGCACTGGATTAGGATCTATTCAACTTACGTTAACAAACCCTAGCAATACAAACATAATTTGGTCAAATGGTGAAACAACAGCAACAATAACGAATCTAGTACCTTCAAGTTATTTTGTTAACCTTAATACAACTGCAGGATGTAAAGATTCTGCAACCTATTTGGTTCAGGTTCCTGATACTTTTGGAGCAATAGTCAATGCTATACCTCCTATTTGTTATAATGACAGCTCAGGCCAGATAACATTACAACCCTATGGGGGTACTCAACCATATACATTTTTGTGGTCAAATAATTCAACTGCACAAAATATCAGTAATTTATCAGAGGGATTTTATTCTGTTGGTTTAATTGACTCTATAGGTTGTATTGAAATTATTGACTCGATTGATTTATCTGCACCATATGCTATTTCAGCAAATGTTCAACAGATATCGAATCTAAGTTGCTATAATAATAATTCTGGCGAAATCTTAATCAATGGTTTAAGTGGTCAGGGAAATTTTAATTTTTTATGGTCTAATGGGGCAACTACACAAAACATAAGTGGCTTAAATTCAGGTTTATACTCAGTTGTTTTTTATGATTCTCTTGGTTGTTCCGATGTGATTGACTCTATACCGATTACTGAACCACCAGCAATAATCACATCAGTCCAACAATTAAATAATATTCCTTGTTTTGGTGATAGTACTGGACAAATAGTTATTAATGCATCTTCAGGCCAAGGTAGTTTTAATTTTTTATGGTCTACAGGTGATACAACTCAAAATATAAATGGCCTTAGTGCGGGGTATTATTCTGTGTTCTTAACTGATTCTGTAGGTTGTACGGAAACAATAGATTCAATTTTAATCACTGAACCACCTGCAATAATTACATTAGTCCAACAAATAAATGATATTCCTTGTTTTGGTGATAATAGCGGAGAAATAATTATTAATGCATCTTTAGGCCAAGGTAGTTTTAATTTTTTATGGTCTACAGGTGATACAACTCAAAACATAAGTGGGCTTAGCCCTGGCTATTATTCTGTACTCTTGACTGATTCTGTAGGTTGTACAGGAACAATAGATTCAATTTCAATAACTGAACCTTCTGCCTTAACAGCTACACTTAATTCAAGTGATTCTACATTTGGCTGTAATGGCACTGCTGAAGCATTTCCTTATGGTGGCAGTCCTTCATACTTTTATTTATGGAATAATGGTGCTACAACCTCAAGTATTTCCGGTTTGTGTGCAGGCACTTATATTGTAACTGTTACAGATATTAATAATTGTGTATTTATTGACTCTGTTATTATTTCTACTGCAACTAACATAAACAAAATTAGTTCTTCAACTCAAGAATTAATACTTTATCCAAATCCAACAAGGAATATTTTATGGATTGAAGGATTTAAAAGTGAAGCAATTGAAATTAAAATTTTCAATTCATTAGGACAACTACTTATCAATAATAAAATTAGAGGGGAAACTAATAAGCTAAAATTAAACGTATCGAGTTTATTGCCAGGGCATTATCACTTGTTTTTGTTAAACAAAAATTATGAAATTAAATCTAAATTGTTCGTTAAAAAATAAGCTATAATTAGAAAATAGGGTTTTTAACTTCATTACTTAAGATACCGGCATGAATACAATGGAAAAAATTACTACTGTTCCATCATTAAAACAAATACTGACAGCACATAAAACCATTAAACCCTACATTCATCAAACACCAGTAATAAGCAATGCAAGTATCAATAAACTAACTGGTGCATCTATTTTTTTTAAATGTGAGAACTTCCAAAAGATTGGAGCCTTTAAGATGAGGGGTGCCACTTGTGCAACGATGGCATTAACAGATAAAGAAAAAACCAATGGAATTGCTACACATTCATCTGGAAACCATGCGCAAGCAGTAGCTTTGAGTGCAAAAAACCACAATATTAATGCATATATTGTTATGCCAAGCAGTGCACCAGTAATTAAGAGAAAAGCAACAGAAGGATACGGCGCTAATATCATAACATGTAACCCTACTATAGCTGCTCGACAAAGCACACTAGATCAAGTTGTCGCAAAAACAAATGCCACATTTATTCATCCTTTCGACAATTATAATGTAATTGCAGGGCAAGCTACTGCTGCGATAGAGTTGATAGAAGAAGTTGGGAGAATGGACATCGTTATGGCACCAATTGGTGGTGGAGGTTTAATGAGTGGAACTGCTTTAGGCACACATTACCTACTTCCCGATACCCAAATAATAGGAACAGAACCAGAAAGAGTAGATGATGCATATCTTTCCTTTCAAAAAGGAGAAATTGTGAAAAATAAAAGTATTAATTCAATAGCAGATGGATTATTGACAAACTTGAGTCCAAAAACTTTTAATATTATTAAAGAACATCTGAATGAGATCATCACTGTTTCTGAACAACAAATAATTCAGGCAATGCGTTTAATCTGGGAACGAATGAAAATTATTGTTGAACCTTCTTCCGCAGTTCCACTAGCAGCAATATTAAAACAAAAAGAACGTTTTTTAGGTCAAAAGATCGGGTTAATTTTAACTGGCGGAAACGTAGATATCAATAACTTACCTTTCTAAAAAAAAGTAGCGATATCCCATGTGGGATATCGCTACTTTAATTACAAATAATATATAAAGTTTATTTAATAATAATTTTACGTATTGTTTGTGCTTGATCTGTCTGTACATGCATAAAATAAACACCTGATGCCAAATTCTCTACATTATAAGTATATATGGCATTCTTGATATTCGTATAATGATTAGTCTGAAGTTCCTTACCATTAATATCAAAAATTCTAACATTAACCTGTTCTGAAATATCATTTAAACTAAGTCCTAAATTAATATAATCATTAGTTGGATTAGGGAATACAGACATTTCTGAAAGCTCTAGGGTTTTATTTGATATACCTGATATTGGACTAGCCTGAACATGCATGCGAATAACTGGTGCATAACTTGGATTCCATCCAGCCATATATAATCTATCTACATAAGTTGTAGCGGCTATACTAAGAAAATCCTCAATATGAGTATATGATATTTTTGGTGAAGAAGGAACAGATGCATCACCTGCATGACGTACAACTAACATATATTGCTTATTAGCAGAAAGCGGTATTGAAAGTGATCCCGCATTGGTATATAGGGGAGCATTCATCAATGAGTGTTGATTTAAAGTATCTGCAGGAGTTATTGTGTAAATCCCTGCACCTAAGGCAATAAATGTACTATAATCTTGTTCCGTACCTAAAAAACCTGTAGCTGGTTGTTCATACAAAAAGAAATAGAAACTTTTACCAATGTATGCATTCGCATTTTCTAAAGCAAAAGAAGCAGAAGTAGCATGATCCGAAGTTCCATTTCCTGTCAAATAGGTAGCACCCATCTCATAAAAATAAGTAGCACCAGTTACTGGATCAGCAGTTGCATAATCTGTATCATTGGGTCCAATTCCACCAAGATCACTACTTGGTGTAAAATTGTTATTATCCAATGCAAAAGTAGAATCGTTATTGATTTCAAATTTGTGGGTTACGGAATCTGTAGCATTTAGACCCGTTTTATATACGATATCATAAGTTCCTACAGCTGCAGGAGTATATGTTTGTGGAAAAACAACAGTCGTATCATAAGTGCCCGCAATAGTTGTAAGTGTCTCTGTAAAAGTAGTATCTACACCTAAAGGATCAGTTATTGTAGCTGTTACAGCTATGTTATTTACAGGTGCACTTGAAGTATTGTAAAGAGTAACAGCCATTCCACTTAATGGTTGAATATGCTGTAAAGGTGTATTGTGGGCAAATGATGTTCTTGCATCATAAATAGATGGAACATAAAAGGAAGCATTAGTTGTATTTCCAGAATCAACCTGCTGATGCAACAACTCACAATCTTCATAAGTCAAAAAGACAGCTGGAATAGTAACAGCAGACATAGAATCACCGCCGAGCATACCAACCAATCCTCCTCCAGGTATATTATTACAAATAACACATCCTACTGCCCCAGCTTGTTGTGCATGATATGCTTTTAAAGAAAACATACAAACACCACGTCGTACTATAGCAACTTTTCCTGTTAAGTTATTTGTTGCTGGATTACATCCTAAAGAATCGACATTATCGGAAATCCATTCTAGATCTCCTGTTATAGTATTAATACTAGTTGGGCCCCAATCAGATGGTGCACCATAATTATAATCACCGGCAACAACTCCAGGAGAATTTACTCTGAAAATCATCTGATGACTAAGCTGAGCTTCAATAGCTGTAGTAGATATAAACAATAAAGTAATACAAAAGAAAAGTTTAGTAATTTGGTGTGCCGTTTTCATAAATTTAGATTTTGAATAGTTTGAAATATATCGAAATAATTAATTTATATCAATTTGTGCCAAGCAAAGTTAAAGTTATCTTATTGAAAAGAAAATTTTTTGCTTTAAAAACATTGGCATAAGCCTATTTTTCTTTTAATAACTAAAAAATAATCGAGTAAAAAGTAAAAAAAATATTCTTAATGAGATATTAGACAAGAATAGGAATTAAAACCATAAGTTTCTTTTTCTTTATTATGTAACTAATAATTCATCCAAATTATTAAAATTAATTATCGTCATAATTTTTTTAATGTATTTTTCTCGATGATTATAACCACATAAATGCAAACCCCTTACCCAAGTCTCCAAATCTGAACCCTCAATTTCCTGTAATGGTAAATATCTTTCTTTCTTAAACATATTGCTGTAATAATTGAAACATTCTTCAGTAGATTTAAAACAACGATAACCTGGTTTACCCTCATGATAAACCCGTATTCCTAAATGATTAAATCTTGTTCTTGCAAAATAACTCCTGCCATATCCTGATTCCACACAGGCAATTGCAATTGTAACTGGTGCAGGAATACGATGGGCTTTTTCTACTTGAGCGGCAAATGGATATATAGATTGAACATATTCTCTTGCATGATCAATTTTAATTTTAGAGAAATCTGGTGTTACTTGTATTGTATCATCTGATTTTTGTAAACTTATAAAATCACATTGATGCGTTTCCGATAATTGTGTGCTCAACGCAAAACATAAGGCAAATACTGAAAAAAATAATTTCATAATTACAATACATTTTATTAAGAAACATTCAAATGTACACTATTTGTACTTAAGAGTCAACATAATCGTTAAGAACCATAAATGAAATAAAAACATTGACACGTAAATAGGTGTGCTAAATCTAAAAAACAAGTCATTTAAATGAAAATAATATAAGTAAATTTTCAATACCAAATCCTATAATCTTTTATATCGAAAAAAATGGAATAGAAAAAACATCTGAATATCCTAGATAAAAAAAATGTATGCTAAAAACACAAAATAAACTATATAATATGATGATAATTAAATTGTATTATTTTGGTATTTTTTTGTATCTTTGGGGCTATTGAAAACTACAAAAAAAACGAAGAAGTTTTGACAACAAAAAAAACAGATTATAGTGCAGATAACATCACTGCATTAGAAGGTTTAGAAGCCGTGCGATTACGCCCTGGAATGTACATTGGGAGTACAGATGAAAAAGGTCTACATCATCTAGTTTATGAAGTATTAGACAACTCCATCGATGAGCACATGGCTGGACATTGTAGCCATATTGAGGTTTTCATAAACGAAGACAACTCAATATTGGTATGTGATAATGGTAGGGGCATTCCTACTGGAATGCATCAAAAGCTACAAAAATCAGCATTAGAAGTTGTAATGACTGTTCTTCATGCCGGAGGAAAATTTGACAAACAAACATATCAAGTCTCCGGTGGTTTACACGGCGTAGGTGTTTCTTGTGTTAACGCCTTATCAGAATACCTAAAGGCTGAAGTTCACAGAGAAGGTCAAATATTTGTTCAGGAGTACTCTAAAGGCATCCCCACTTCTTCTGTTGATGTTGTAGGGAAAACTGATGTTACAGGAACTAAAGTGACGTTTGCACCAGATAGTACTATTTTTGACTCTCTGGTATATAGTTATGAAACATTATCTAAACGATTAAGAGAATTAGCTTACCTGAACAAAGGACTTCACCTTAGCATAACAGACAAAAGAGAAACAGATGAAAATGGCGAATACATCCATGAAACATTTATTTCAGAAGGTGGGCTCCTAGAATTTGTAGAACACATTGATTTAAAAAGTGGAAGAGATGTACTGATAAAACCTCCTGTACATGTTAATGGGCAACAAGATAATGTAATTGTAGAAGTTGCTTTTCAATATAATCGTTCTTATCGTGAAAACATTCGCTCCTATGTAAATAATATAAACACCATTGAGGGAGGCACCCATGTAAATGGTTTCCGTCGTGCTATTACCCATGTATTAAAAAAATATGGCGAAACTAAAGATCTTTTTACTAAAGCTAAAGTAAAAATATCCAGCGAAGATTTCCGTGAAGGATTAACTGCTATAGTATCTGTAAAAATTCCTGAGCCTCAATTTAAAGGGCAAACAAAAGGAGAGTTAGGTAATTCTGAAGTAACATCGATTGTGTCGGCATGTGTACGTAATGCACTCGAAATATTCTTAGAAGAAAACCCAGCCTCTGCAAAATTGCTAATGGATAAAGTCATCCTTGCTGCTAAAGCTAGGAATGCAGCTGTAAAAGCCAGAGAAATGGTACAGCGAAAAAATGTACTTTCGGGTACTGGTTTACCTGGAAAACTAGCAGATTGCTCTTCAAAAGACCCTGAGTTATCAGAAATTTACTTAGTCGAGGGTGATTCGGCTGGAGGTACCGCTAAACAAGGTAGAGACCGTGAATTTCAAGCTATACTCCCATTGCGAGGGAAAATTCTAAATGTGGAAAAAGCACTAGAATATAAAATATATGAAAATGAAGAAATCAAAAACATGTTTACAGCTTTAGGGGTAAGTATTGAAGAACGTGAAGGTGAAAGATTTCTGAATATTGAAAAATTACGTTATCACAAAATAATTATCATGTGTGATGCCGACGTTGATGGAAGTCATATCGTAACTTTAATTCTTACATTTTTCTTTAGATATATGCGCCCATTAATTGAAAATGGATACATATATATTGCTGCACCTCCACTATATCAAGTTAAAAAAGGTAAGCGTGCAGTATACTGCTGGACAGATGAAGATCGCGACCAAGCAATTGTTGCTATGGGAGGAGAAAACGGTGTATCGATTCAACGTTATAAAGGATTGGGAGAAATGAATGCAGAACAATTATGGGAAACTACTATGGATCCTGAATCACGTACTTTACGTCAAGCAACTATTGAAGATTTTGCTACTGCAGATCAGGTATTCTCTATGTTAATGGGTGATGAAGTACCGCCAAGACGTGCGTTTATTGAAGCTAATGCAAAATATGCAAATTTGAATGTGTAGATAAATATCACTTCACAATAAAAAAAAAGCCCCTTAATTCACTTAAGGGGCTTTTTTTTACATATTTGCTTAGTTATCATTTAACTCGAAAATTTATTACTTCTCCTGGACTTTTTTTAGAATTTTAGCTTGAAGAACCATATTCTTTTCCAATATCGGTTTAAGTTTCCGCTTTGCAAAGTCGGTATAAAAAACTACCTCCGACAAAAAATTAAGTTGTAATTTTTCCCACTCTAGATCACTATGCTTTTTTTCAAGTTTAGCTACCCATTCCTTTCGTAATAATGGGCCTTTTTTAAAAAAGCCATTTGTAACTCCAAAACCAATATCAGCATCTTTAATAATTTCTTCGAGTTTATTTCTGGGCTCTATTGATAATTTAGTAGCCTCAATACAAGATATAATAATTTGTATATACCTATTTTCAAGTTCTGTTTTTCTCAAATAATCAAATGCGATTTGCATTCCTTTATCTTCATGGTTGTGATAAGTATACAAATATCCAACATCATGAAACCATCCGGCAATACGCAACAAGGATGCATCAATATCACTTAAATCCAATGACATCAGATCAATTAAATTCACTACTTCAATCGTATGACGTAAATTATGGTAATAAAGCGTAGTGGTATCTGCTTTGTCAAACAAATTTCTAATCTTATTCTGTGATTTTTTTTCAATCGCTGAAAACATAAATAGATGATAAGATAGTTTAGAGTTTATTGAATAAAAATTAGTATAAAAATACAATAAACTTAATAAATATATTGTACGAAATTAATCCCGCATAGCTTCAACAGGACTTATACGAGCTGCTTTAAGTGCTGGAATTAATCCTGCAATTGCACCGGCAATAACGACTACTATTGTAGCTGTAAGTACCATTGGCACATTTACATGAGGGTCCCTAAAAAACCCAGAATCTATATTATATGTTTCTATTGTGTTTCTAATTAAATGAATGAGTCCTATTCCCATTGCCATTCCTAAATAACCTGCAACACTAGTAATTAATACTGATTCTTGAAGAATCATGCTTATAATAGAACCAGGACTAGCGCCAAGAGCTTTTCTTATACCAATCTCTTTTGTTCTGTCTTTAACAACTATAAGCATGATATTACTAACACCAATGACACCAGCTATAATGGATCCTATACCAACAACCCAAATAAAAAAACTAATCATTCCAAACAAATTCATAATAGACTCAAAATGCTCGACACGATTTCTAATGCGTAGAGCTTGTTTATCTTCTGGATTAAATCTATGTTTTTCTGCTAATTTATTTATTATATCCTGCTCTATTTTCATTACCTCACTTAAATTAGCCTCGCCAGTTGTGAGCATTATCTGATTTACAGGTGATTTAGTTGAAAAACAACGTTGAGCTACAGTTATAGGTATATATATCATTCGCATTTCATCATCGCCTCCAGTATCACTAAATACACCTACAATTTGAAAACTAATACCTCCTATCTGTATATATTTACCAATAGGATTTTGATTAGGGAAAACCTCTTCAACTACCAATTTCCCAATAACTGCAACTTTCCTAAATTTTTGAAGATCGAAGTTATTAATGAAACGACCTGTATTGATCAAGGTGTTTTCAAGAACCTTATGATCAGGATGAACACAACGTACGCGGAAATTATACTGAAAATTTTTATAAACCATCTTTTCATATGAAGTTGGCAAGTAAAAACGTCCAGTAATATATTCAGTACCCTCAACTTTGTTTTTTAGCAAATCATAATCCGAATTATCAAATTGCACATCACGATTACTTGCCATACCTTTATATGCCAAAGATGTACGACGTGGATAGATCCACAAACTATTTGTGGCATCATCTCTAAATTCATAGGATGCTCCATTTTGCAAGCCATTACCAGCACCTAATAATAAGACCAACATAAAAATGCCCCAAAAAACACCAAATGCTGTTAAACCTGTCCTTAGTTTATGCATGCTCAATGAAAGGAAGATTTCTTGCCATTTATCGAAGTCGAACATAGTTTTACTATACTTTAGACTTTTATTAAGTATAAAAATTAACTAATATGCAAAAGTACAATTTAATGCTGTTTTTTTTAAGTACCAATAACATACTTAACTAATTATTAGCTTTTTTAGGATTAAATCAAACTAATAGTCAAAAAAAATAAACAATTCATATATACAAAACGTATAAAAAAACATATTACTGACTATGACACAAAAACTAATCTCCACCCAAAAAATAACCTTGATTATTGGTGGTATACTACTTATTGTTAAGTTTGGGGCTTACTTCCTTACACATTCAAACACTATTTTAACAGATGCACTTGAAAGTGTTGTAAATGTTATTGCTGGTGGTTTTGGTTTGTTTAGTTTATATATTGCTGCATTACCAAAAGATAAAAATCACCCTTATGGACATGGCAAAATTGAGTTTATATCTGCTGCTGTAGAAGGAATATTAATTATTATAGCTGGAATTTTAATTTTTGGCAAATCACTTTATAACCTTAAATACCCAATTTCTTTACATGATATCGATATAGGAATATGGATAACAGCAGTTGCAGGATTCATAAATTATATTTTAGGCACCTACGTCGAAAAACAAGGGAAATCTGCAAGTTCTATAGTTTTAATTGCGAGTGGCGAACATCTCAAATCTGATGGGTATTCTACATTGGGAATGGTTATTGGATTAACCAGTATTTTATTAACTGATTGGCTCTGGTTAGATTCAGTGGTTGCAATCATTTTTGGAATGATTATTATCAATTCGGGTATATCAATAATTAAATCTTCAACGGCTGGCATAATGGATGAAGTTGACTATAAACTGGTGGAAGCCATTGTAGAGGTATTGAATAAAAACCGTCATCCTGAATGTATAGATGTACACAATTTGCGCGTTATAAAATATGGAACAGCTTTACATATTGATTGTCATATTACCGTTCCATGGTACTTTAATACCCTGGAAGCTCATAATGAAGTGAAATTCCTAGAAGATTTATTGACAAATAATACAGAAAAATCGGTTGAATTTTTTATACATGTTGACCCCTGTCTCCCTAGTTCCTGCAAAATCTGCAATAAATTAGATTGTACTGTCCGAAAATTTGAAATGCAAAAACAAGTAAAATGGACTGTTGAAAATATAATTCTCAACCAAAAACATTTTTTATCCTCCCAAAAATGAAATCTTTAATTAACTGGAATTCTATTATTTAGTACAGACCTAAAAATTGACACTTTTTTATTATTTAAGATAAATAATATCAGCAATATAGACAGATCAATAATTTTAGAAAGATAATACTGTAATTTTTTAATCAATTACTCCAATATTGAGATGATTCACTTTTAAATAAAACTGAATTATAGAATAAATTATTTTGTCTTTAATAATGAATTATTGTATCTTTGCAGTAGTTTTTCAATTACATCTATTTTAATTGACAAATTAAACGATACAATGCTCATGTAGAGCAATTTTTAATTCAAAATTATTTAATTTTTTCATGGAAACTAGTAATAGAGTACAATACAAAGTTAAAGATATTTCTCTGGCTGCCTGGGGACGTAAAGAAATCCAATTAGCAGAGGCTGAAATGCCAGGTTTAATGGCTTTACGTGAAAAGTACGGTGCATCAAAACCATTGAAAGGAGCACGTATAGCAGGTTGTCTTCACATGACTATTCAAACTGCTGTCTTAATAGAAACATTGGTAGAATTAGGTGCTGACGTAACCTGGTCTTCATGTAATATATTCTCAACTCAAGATCATGCTGCTGCTGCTATTGCAGAAGCTGGCGTACCTGTTTTTGCTTGGAAGGGGATGAATGAAGAAGAATTTGACTGGTGTATTGAACAAACGCTATTTGCCTTCAATGATGGCAAGCCGTTAAATATGATATTAGACGATGGAGGCGACTTGACTAATATGGTATTAGATCGTTATCCAGAAGTTGCAAAAGGTGTTTATGGCCTTTCTGAAGAAACTACTACCGGCGTTCACAGACTATACGAAAGAGTCAATAATGGAACATTAACAATGCCGGCTATAAATGTAAATGATTCTGTTACAAAATCTAAATTTGATAACAAATACGGTTGTAAAGAATCACTTGTCGATGCCATTCGTCGTGCAACTGACACTATGATGGCAGGAAAAGTTGCTGTTGTTGCTGGTTATGGAGATGTTGGAAAAGGATCTGCTGCGTCATTACGTGGTGCAGGTGCCCGTGTTATTATTACTGAAATCGACCCAATTTGCGCACTTCAAGCTGCAATGGATGGTTTCGAAGTTAAAACAATGAAAGATGCTATTTCAAGAGCAAATATAGTCGTTACGGCAACAGGAAACAAAGACATCATTACTGCTAATCACTTTGAGGCAATGAATGATAAAACCATAGTATGTAATATTGGTCATTTTGACAATGAGATTGATATGGCATGGTTGAACAATTCTTATGGTGATTCTAAAATTGAAATAAAACCACAGGTTGACTTATATAATATAAATGGTAATGATATAATTATTTTGGCAGAAGGCCGTCTGGTAAACCTAGGTTGTGCTACTGGACATCCATCGTTTGTAATGTCAAACTCATTTACTAACCAAACTCTCGCTCAACTTGAAATTTGGGAAAACAAAGGAACTAACAAATACGAAAATAAAGTATATATGTTACCCAAACACCTAGACGAAGAAGTTGCTCGTTTGCATTTAGCAAAAATTGGTGTAGAACTTGAGACACTCTCTGAAGAACAAGCTTCATATATTGGTGTAACTGTAAAGGGACCTTATAAACCTGAGCACTATCGTTATTAATATTAGCTAAAAAATTATAATCTTGAAAATAAAAAAGGCTACTCAATTGAGTAGCCTTTTTTATTTTATAAGAACCTATATTACTTACAGAAAATATTTTACACCCCTGTTGATTTTAATCTTTTTGCAATGCCAGAAACTTCATTTTTAAAACGCGTATCATTTTCAAGAAGAGATTCAATCGATCTACAAGCATGAATTACCGTACTATGATCACGTCCTCCAAAAGCATTACCTATGTGTTTTAGCGACTTATTGCTAAGTTGCTTTGCAAAATACATAGACAACTGACGAGCACGAACAACAAAGCGTTTCCTCGTTTTTTCTTTTAATTTTTCCAAAGGAATATCAAAATGTTCAGCTACAATTTTCTGAATAAACTCTACAGTAATTTCATTTGATATGTTATCTACAAATTTACTTACAACTTCTTTTGCAAGGTCTAAATCTATATCCCGTTGATTAAGTGCTGCCTGAGCAATAATAGATATTAATACACCTTCCATTTCTCTAACATTAGTACGAACATTGTAAGAAACAAATTCAAGGACAGAAGGAGGCAAATCAACACCATCCATATCCATTTTTTGTTGTATGATAGCCATACGCGTTTCCAAAGAAGGAACCTGTAAATCAGCAGATAGACCCCATTTAAAACGAGAAATCAACCTCGCTTCAATTCCAGCCAATTCCTTGGGAGGTCGATCAGAAGTAAGAATTAATTGTTTACCACCTTGATGTAAATGATTGAAAATAGAAAAGAATATATCTTGTGTTTTTTGTTTGTTTTCTAAAAACTGAATATCATCAACTATTAATAAATCAACTATTTGATAAAACTTGAGAAAATCAGTTATAGCATTATTACGCAAAGCATCAATAAACTGATTAGTGAAGCGTTCAGAAGAAACATAAAGAACAATCTTTTCAGGATATAATTTCTGAACTTCATTTCCTATAGCGTGTGCCAAATGCGTTTTACCAAGCCCTACATCACCAAATATCATCAATGGGTTAAAAGCTGTTTTACCTGGTTTTTTTGCAATAGCCATTCCTGCAGATCGTGCTAGTCGGTTACAATCGCCTTCTATAAAATGCTCAAAAGAATAATTTGGATTCAATTGAGAATCGATCTTCAATTTTTGAATACCCGGTATTACAAACGGATTTTGTATCTTATTACTTCTTAAACTGGTATTGTTAGAATCTACATTTGGAGCTTTTTTAGCAAAAGAAAGATTTTGCGGGATATTGTTTTTTTTGGGAATAAGATATTTGAGCTGCGCATCACTACCAATAACCACTTGAATCGCCTCCTTAAGTATCACAACATAATGCTCCTCAAGCCATTCATAAAAGAATTTGTTTGGCACTTGGATAGTTAATACAGACCCATCAAGACTCAATGGTCTAATAGGTTCAAACCAAGTAGTGAAACTCTGTATATTTACAGATTCCTGTATTTTTGTCAAACATTTTTGCCAGACTTGGTGATGTAACGAATTCATGAGGTGTGCTGTCATAGTCTATGTTATTGAAATATTTCTGACAAAGAAAAGTATTTCCAATAACAGAAACAGGATTCAAAATGGGTGGCTAAATTCAATCAATACCAAAAATAACTGATTATCTATTTGGTGATGAGAAGTCCTGCTAAGATCGATAAAAAAAATGGGAAATAAAAATATATTTAATTATCAATGTCACAAAAATAAAAGAAATTAATAACCAAATTTTATGGGAGAAAAATTTTATTTTTTTTTATAGCTAAAAACTCAGGATTGATAAGCGTTTGACAATAAAATAGAAAAAAATGATACTTAATTTGATATAATTATTTTAAGTAAAGAAATATAATTTAGTATACTTTTGAATTATTACACTGAATACATTTGTCCTTAAAATTGCGCTCGAAATAAATATCCAAGCGACCCAAAATCATTCCTGCCCAACCTACCTGGGTAACTAAAATTTCTTTTTGCTGACTATTCTTAATTATCGTAGGTTTATCTAGGAATGTATGTGTATGTCCTCCAATAATTAAATCAATATTCTTACTTTGTTTAGCTAAAACTAGATCACACATCTTTTTATCATAAGAATAACCAAGATGCGATAAGCAAATAACATAATCACATTGTAATTCTTGTTTTAGTATTGTAGCATATTTATTTGCAGGCTCTAAAGGGTGGATATACCTAGTTTTTTTATACATAATTGAGGGTACCAATCCTTCTAATTCTACCCCCACTCCCAAAACACCTACTCTTATTGGCCCTTTTTGAAACACCTGGTAAGGAATAGTATGACCATTCATTATAGTATCCGAAAAATCATAATTGCAATTAATAAGAGGGAAATCGGCATGCTCAGAAAATTGTTTATGCAACCCGTCTATACCTCCATCAAAATCATGATTACCAATGGTAGCTGCATCATAACCCATCTTAGTCATAAGTTTCATTTCAATTTCTCCACCAAAATAATTGAAATATGGTGTACCTTGAAACATATCTCCAGCATCAAGCAATAATACCTGTTCTTCTTGATTTCGAATTTTATTAATTAGGGCAGCACGCTTCGCGATTCCTCCCCTTCCCTGATTTTTACCTCCATCCATAGGAAAAGGTTCTATTCGACTATGAACATCATTTGTATGTAAAATTGTAAGCTTATGCAACTGTCCTTCTTCTGTAGAAAATTCATCTGCTTTTAAAACCCGTGGTATCATGGTTGTTGCTCCTGCAACTACAGCAAAAGTTCTCAACCTTGCTAAAAAAGATCTTCTATTGTACATATTATTGAATAAATAAAAGTGAAATATAAAGTTACTAAAAAAAAAGGTTAGTCAATAAATGACTAACCTTTTCTTAAAATCGAATAAATGATAGTAATTAATCTTCTCCTTTCTTTACAGTATATTTATCGAATTTAGCAAATTTCTTATTAAATTTATCGATACGTCCTGCTGTATCTACAAATTGCATTTTCCCAGTATAAAAAGGATGAGAAGCAGAACTGATTTCAACTTTTACTAAAGGATATTCTACACCATCTAGAGTTATATTTTCTTCAGAAGGTGCAGAAGAATTGATTAAAAAGGTTGTATCAGTAGAAATATCTTTAAAACAGACTACGCGCGAATTCTCTGGGTGGATATCTTTTTTCATGACAATATTGATATTTATTTTTATTTTATTATTACCTGTTGATTTTTTGCTTTAGACTTTAAAACAAGTCCCTTCTATAAATAAGCAGGTGCAAAGATAACTAAAAAACACAAAACATAAACTTTTTTAGAAAAAAAACATTATTTTTTACACCATCCAGTGATGCTAACACCAACAGGCAAAGTTAAGCCACGTTTAATTAAAAAATTATCAAATAATATTAAATAATAAAAAAGTATATCAATCAGTTTTGGTAATTTAGGGTGATCAACTTTAGGCTCTGAATTTTTATTTTTAATTCTAGAAATAGCAATTAAGGGATATAATAAGCTATTCCATGAAAACACCTTCGTTTTTTCAAAGTCTGCAAATAACATCCTTACCATTTTTTTATCATATCGCCTAAAATGTTCTAATGCCACATCATGGCTACTGAACAAATTTGGCCCTGCAGGAACAGAATAAACAAGAGCTCCTCCTTTTTTAAGTGTTCTATACACCTCACTTACAGCTTTAGTATCGTTTTCAATATGCTCAAAAACATCAAAAGAAACTACTATATCAAAAAAATTGTCTTCGTAAGGTAAATCACATGCATCAGCAATACGTTTTTCATAACACACTTCATCTGGCACCAATGACAAGGCTTCAGGCAAAATATCAGTTACATAATTATCTCCAAAAGAATCAAGAATTTTAAGATCATCTCCTGTACCGGTTCCAATACTCAAAATTTTTAATGGTACCTGATTATTAGAAGAACAATTTTTATCCATTAATAATTCTATTAGTTTATACTTTGCTCTAAACCAAAAGTTGTCTGCTGTTTGGCCAGCCTGATAATCTTTATAATCCATTTTAATTATTTGTTACTTTATTAATCCTTTTTGTTTTAATCGCGTTTCTCTATTGGCAGCTTTAGTAAGTCTATTAACCTCATTATCGTAAAGACGTTTCATTCTAACAGCTGGTTGATAATCAGGTAATATACTTAGAGAAGTATTAAGGTAGAAAATAGCATCAGTCCAATTACCATAGGCTGAAGATTTTTTTGCTAAAAAATAATTTTTTATTGCATCATTATTCATCGATGATGCAACTTGAATGGCTAAGTCATAACCCTGGTCTGATTTACCACCATATTGATCAAATAACTCAAGATGTTCTATAGCCTTTTCCAGTTTGTTTTCAGATGCATATATTGTAGCTAAATAGTAATGGCCTAAGATATATTTAATATTAGTTTCAATTGCCAATCCAAGGAATTTTTTTGCTCCTGCAATATCATTATTATAAAGACAATATACTCCTTTCATTGCCAAAGTATTAGAAAAAGAACCTGAAAAAGACATAAGGGTATCTAATGTTTCTTTGGCTTTTGCAAAATACCTAGCTCTTGAGTTATTTTGAGACATTAATAACGATGTATCATCCTTTTGGTCATCTTTAACTTTGGCATCTATAAGACTAGCTTGCAAACTATATTTAACCAATAGTAACAATGCACTTTCATCCTTGGGGTCATCTTTAATTATTTCATCTATTATGGCAATTGCTTTAGCATAATCTTTTTTGTTATATGCTACTAGAGCTTCGGGACCTTTCTTATTTATTTCTGAACGCTTAATAACAGTACATATTGGAACTTTGTCAATTTTCCTGGTAAATAAAATCTTTTGACCAGGAGAAGGCCAATTACCACTTTTTATTATGTCATGGTTTACATATCTAGAAACATAAATACCATAATCCCATTTTTTCTTTACTCTTTCATGGTATCTGGTATAGGTGATACGAACATTTGGATAGTCTTTAAAATAATGATTGACTGAAAAATAGGCTTGAGTAGCTATAAATATTCTATGACCTGATTTTCGAATAAAGTAATTGAAGAATTTACCAACTGTTGTTAATTCTTGCAAGTCATTAGGATTTACGCCTAGAATTTCTGGATGTTTGTTAATCATAGAAGTGTAAACTTCTATTTTTTTTGTTGAATCAATTTTTAAATCTGTTTCTATATTCATATTCATATTCAACATATCGGTAGGCTGCCCTGTCATTTTGCTAAAAATAGACAAAACATTCTCCTCTATTTTTTCGTCTATTTTTTTTCCGGATTTTATTTCAGGAATATTCTCAATTGCCCATAAACAAGACTCTTTTGTAGAATTCATCCAATAATCAGTTTCATACTGGTTGTATGCATTCTCAACTCCCCCCATTAGCTCATTAAAATAAAAATATTGATTTGGGTGACTTATAATCATCCATCTAATAGGAGAATATAACATAACCAATAGCAAAATAGAAATGCCAGCCCTTAATAGCTTATTATTAAATCTTGAAACAAAGAATGACCAGGAATATGCAGAAACCAATATCAATATGGGATATATAAACAAAAAATGACGCATACCATCATAAAGCGCCGATTGCTTATATATTGAATAACCTAGAGGAAATATTCCTGTAAAAATTACCATCAATAAAATTAATCTATTTTTATTATCTTTAATAATGGGGTATATAACGAATGGAAAACCTAGAAGAATAATTAGGGGTGTAGAGATAGAAAGCCATTTAAGGATATAATACCAGGGAAGAAAATCAGACCAATAATGTTGGCCTTCCCAAACCATTCTAATCCCAGTAGCAAAATTTGACATTTCAGACAAGGCCATAAGGGGGCCATTAATCCAATCCTCCTTAGCAAATGGCCAATATAATGTTCCTCCAATATACCCTAGCAATGACATAACTAACAGCAATAGAGCTATTTTTATTAGGTAGCCAAATTTCTTTAAAAAGATATGGAGTTTCTTTTGTAATAAAAAGGCACATCCTGTAAATAAAAACAAGTATGGAATAAGTAATATTCCTCCAACCCTAATATTGATTGTTAGAGCAACGCCTATAATAAATCCAGCAATAGAAGAAATTGAAAATCTAGGAAGAGCACGAATAAAACCTAGCAAAAAATATACAGATATAATATATCCAGCTGCAAAAGGGATATCTTTTGGATTATTCATGCTATGACCAAAAATCCTTGGAGAAAGAAAAACAAAAACCAATGCCCAAAATGCAGCCTGCCACTTTCGAGAGACCCTTTGCGTTAATAAACCAGTAAAGATCATCAAAATAGCTCCGACCAAAGCATTGAACATATGCCGCATTTCGAATACATCCCAGCTATTAAATATATATTTGTGCATCCAAGCCATAGAGTAGTCGAAAATGCCACCATATAGATATAAATTTTTGAAATTGAGTGCTGAGTCATCTACCCCATTCGACTCGAAATATGAAAGTATATGTTTGCCATAAGGATACTGTACCTCCTCGTCGGCAGTAATACCATAATCAAAACTAATAATAGGCATAAAAAACAAAAGGAACAAAGAAAGAATAGCAAACAAAAATCTATAAACAGGTGATTCTCCACCAATTTTATGCAAATCTTTTTTCTTTAATAATGAAAGAGGTTCAAGCAGAAAAAATTTAAATATATTTTGAAAAACTATTCCAAGTGAAGTAAGGCCCATTTTTAGCCCATCGTACCAAACAGAAATTTTTGATTCTGAAACTTCTTTCCAGTTTACAGGCATTTCAACAAAATCAATATGATAAAGTTTTGCCCTATGTAAAAGTTCAACATCGTGTGCCCAACCTTTAGTTTTCATAACACTAAAAATCCATTTACCGATTGCTTTAGGATATAACTTAAAGCCACATTGGGTATCTTTGCAAATAATACCGCTTAAAAGTTGAATCCAGAAATTAAAAAGCCTCCCCAATACTTTTCTTTTATTTCCATCGAGTTCAACATTAGAATCTTTGTGTTCACGAGAACCAATCAAAATAGTATGGTCATCAAAAGTATTGTTGTCTAATTTTCTAAGCCAATTAAGTAAGTTAGATGGTTCTGACGCCATATCAGCATCAAGTGTTAAAATATGATCACCTGTTGAATCAGCAACTCCTTGTTTCAAAGCATATCCTTTGCCACTATTTTTTTTATTCTGAATAATTTTATAATCAACATGGGAAACTTCATTATCTGCAAATAATTCATTTAGATGATTATAAGTGTCATCTGTACTACAATCATTGACAAATATAACTTCATATGGTGTTGTCCATTGTTTTTCAAATTTTCGTAAAGAAATGGACAACAAGGGTAACCTTCCCACTTCGTTATAAAGTGGAATGATTAAAGATAACTTACCAGTATAATTATGTTTAAAAGAAACTTTTTTTGATTTATTTCCTTTTTTAACGGCACTTCCTTTCTTTGAAGAAGTTTTGTTTTTTACTTTTTTACGCTTTGACATGAAAATAATTTAAAATAATAAAGCAAGAACAATATTATCAATACTTTCTGTTCGAGATATAATCTTAAAAACCAAAAGCCAAAGATAAAAAAATGACCTAAGTAAAACACTAATAAGTGTTGTTTTTAAGTAAAAAAATAATTTAGTGCTATAATAGTAATCCTCATATTAAAATAATAAAAAAATGAATACCCTCTAATATCCACTTTAAGGAAAAATATTATAAAATAGAAATGGCCCATTTTTTATTTTTAATCAGAATAAAATAGTGCCTAAAAGCATGAAAGAACGAATTTTGAACAAGAAATAACAAAATTATTCCTATTTTTTAACATTAGAAAAATGCTGATACATACTTTTGATTTTATTTTGAATTAAACAAGAAATAATCTAATTTTGCGTGGCATGTTTTAATAGTTTGATATTGAATTATCAAGTTCAAATTCTAAAACATTTTTTTATAAATAATAGTGCTACTGATATAATTTCTGTAGCAATCATCATATAAATGAAAAATATCTTATGAAAAGTATCTCCATCCTAATCATTACATTTATGTCTACTCAGCTTTTAGTTGCCCAGATTTCTATGCAACAATTTATTTCAAAAGACAAATCTGCTTTAATTGCAAATATTACGCCTTACCTTACATATCAAAAACTTGATACTGCTACAACCAACAAATTTAAAATAAGTAAAACAATTGCTCCTCTTTTAATAGGATTGGCAGATGCTAATTCTGACGATGAAGCAAAAATTGCAAAAATTCAAGAAGATTTAGCTCAACCTGAAAGAACAGGCTTGGACATCCAAAAAGAGATCTACATATGGATACAAAAACCGGATAACCCATCTGATGAACTATATGACGGAGAATCAAATCCAATGTTTACCAATATTATCATTCCTGTTACTGATGGTGCGAAGTTCAGAACTTTTCTAGATCAACTTTTTGGCAAAGATAAAACGAACCGTGTGGTGCCTACAGGAAATACTTTAAACCTGATCCATAACCAAACGCTTATTAATTGGAATAAAGATCGCCTTATATTATCAAGATCAACTATTACACAAAGCTTTTATGATGATGATTCGCAATTTAATGACAGGATAACTAAATTACTCTTACAACATGCAAATGCGCTAAGCAAAATTGATGTTGAACAATCCATTTCGAAAGATGTTAACTATCAAAAACATCTTCATAAAGACTCTGATTTTGACATTTGGATGGATTATAACAGCCTAATGCCATCATCTAATGATATACCCCGACAGGCACGGGAATTATATGAATCTATCATTGATTTTGTTGGAGATATCAAAATTGGAGGCAATGGATTTCTAAACGACGGAAAGGGGCTTTTCCTAATGGAAATGTATTCGAATGATGCATTAACACGTGTTTTACAAGAAACGTACAATCAGAAACTCAACAAGGACTTCTTCAAATATCTGAATAATGAAAACCTTATGGGTATGTATACAATGGCTATGAATCCTGAAGGGCTTATGAGAAGCTACAGCGCTGAAATCTATAAAGTTCTTGAAAAAACAAAAGAGGGTACTTTAATAACCAATGTACTTGATATTATTGATATTTTTATCGATGAAGAAGAAATTTACAGCCTCCTAAAGGGAGATTTATTGATGGCTTTTACTGACATCATAACAATTAATAAAGTATCTACAGATTTTGAATACAATGAAAAAACAGACAAATGGGATGAAGTGCAAAAAACCTCAAAAGAAGTGATGCCTCTAATGGTAATGATGATGTCCTATGGCAATGAAGAAAATCTAATGAAATTTATCAAATTAGCATCTAATGCAGGTTTGATTTCTAAAAAAACTGATGGTGTATGGACTATAGGAGGAGCAAAAGAGGAAATTGGTGTAGATGTATTTGTTATTGTTAAAGATGGTGTTTTTATGCTTACAAATGATGAATCAGTACCAAAAAATTTAGGTTCTGGTTATGCCAAAGAGAAACAGATGAACGCTAAAGACATTAAAGACGTTTCTACTCATGTACAGTATGGGTTTATAGATATTGATAAATTGGCTGAAAATGGAAAAAAAGTTTCTAAAGAAATGGGTATTAACCTACCTACTGACATTGCTGAAGCTCATAAAACTTTTAAAAGACTTGAATTCAAGACATCACATCCTGAAGGAAATGAAACAACTACTGAGTTTTCTTTAAGCCTCTCAGATTCTGAAACAAATGTTCTTCAAACAATTTTTGATGTAGGATTAAAATGGTTTAGTTTAGCCAAAACAAATGTACCTGAATCAGCTCCTATAATGGAAGATAAAAATGTTAAAAAACTATAGAAAAGTTAATTTCTATTAATTAAAAGAATAAAAAAGGTAGACTGAGAAAATACTCAATCTACCTTTTTTTTGCTTTTGAAAAGAATTTTTAACATAACAACAACTAAACTATTCATCTAATAATCGTATTATTAAGATTGTTCGAACATAATTGTGATATTAGCACATTAAAATTACTGAAGAAAAACAAATGAGTATATTAAAAGAATACGATGTCCGCGAGACAGGAAATTTAGAATTGTTAGCAAAGCAAGTCGTTGAAGGCTTTATTATTGGGTTGCATAAAAGTCCTTTTCATGGATTTTCGGTAGAGTTTGCTGAACACAGAATCTATAATCCTGGAGATTCTATCAAAGACATAGACTGGAAAGTCTTTGCTCGTACTGATCGTTTATATACCAAACGTTACGAAGAAGAAACGAACTTACGTTGCCAAATTGTAATTGATTCTTCTTCATCTATGTATTTCCCTGAAGCACCTGTAACAAAAGGAAAGCCATATGTCAATAAATTAGCTTTCAGCACTTTGGCTGCTGCTACTATTATGAACCTTTTAAAAAAACAACGTGATGCATTTGGCCTAAGTACTTTTACAGACGACCTCGACAAACACACTAAAGCTAGATCAAGTACCCGACACTATAATTTAATTCTAGCACACCTTAATAAACTTCTAGATAATCCAAGGCGTAATAAAACAACTTCTATTGCAAAATCATTACATCAGATTGCTGAAGCTACACACAAACGATCCCTTGTAGTTATTTTTAGTGATATGTTCGAACAAACAGAACAAAATGACTTACTTTTTTCTGCATTACAACACCTAAAATACAACAAACACGAAGTTATTCTATTTCATGTAGTTGATAAAAGACATGAACTTGATTTTGAATTTGAAAACCGCCCTTATATATTTGTAGATATAGAGACTGGCGAAAAAGTTCGTATACAATCGAATCAAGTTAAAGAATACTATATTGAACAAGTACAAAAATATAAAAAACAACTCCAAATGAAGTGTCTTCAATACAAAATTGATTTTGTAGAAGCAGATGTAAATGAAGGGTTCAAAAAAGTACTAAACGCCTATCTAGTAAAACGTCATAAATTAATGTAAAATGTAATCCTATAACAACATAAATTTTTTAATATAGATTTAAACAATAGAAAACATTTACTACTACAGCATACTATTTTATATTGATTAATAATAGCTTTAACATTTTATACTTGCTTTTGATTATTCCACCTCATTAAAAAAACGGAATATAATTTCGCATCCAGAAATAAAAATGTGTATTTATAAAAATGAAAATTCTTCTAATAATTCTGGTCACTTCTTTCCTTTTTAATATTTGTTCATGTACTTATACCGAGCGTATCAAGGATGGTAAAACAGCTTACGCCCGTAAACAATTTCATGTGGCAATACCAATGCTTATTAAAGAATTTGAAAAAGCAGATAATGCGCGTTTAAAAGGTGAAACTGCGTATATGCTCGGAGAATCATTTCGAAGAATACATCAATCTCAATCTGCATCTGATTGGTATAAAAAAGCTCAAAAGCAACGATTTGGCAAAGATACAGATATCAAGTATGCACGAATGCTACAACAATTGGAAGACTATGACGAGGCACGTCTTGCTTTTCAAAGTGCTGGTCGATATGCTGGAGATATTAAAATGTACCAAGAACAAATTATTGCTTGCCGTAAAGCAAAACAATGGCTCGCTGAAAGCAGTGAAAACCTATACAAAATCGAATCCTTAACAACCAATAATAATGCATCTGATTTTAGTCCAGTAATTTACGGCAATGACAAACTACTTATAACTTCTGACAGATCAGAAAGTACAGGTAAAGAAAATTACAAATGGACAGGCAAAAAATATTATGACCTCTATCTACTTAATACTAAAGCTGGAACAGTTGTTCGTTTTGATGCCGATTTTAATAATACTTTTCATCAGGGAGCCCCTAGTTTTAGTCCCGACAAAAACACTGTTTTTTTTACACAATGTGGAAGCAATGAAAAGGTAGCAGTTGATTATTGTAAAATTATGTATAGCTACAGAGACAGCAATGGTTGGGCCACCCCTGAAATGATTGACTTTGGAAACAGTGATTTTAACTACCTCCACCCTATTATATCAGAAGATGGGAAGACGCTTGTCTTTGCCTGTAATAATGATAAAGGATTCGGAGGCTATGACCTTTATTACTCAATAAAGCTTAACGATAATGATAAAAGTAAGTGGTCAGTACCACTTAATATGGGCAATAAAATAAATACTTCAGGAAATGACGTTTTCCCTTTCCTCGATAAGGACACACTATATTACTCTTCAGATGGTCACCCTGGTATGGGTGGACTGGATATTTTTCGTGCAGAAAAGAAACATCAAAAATGGCAATTACCTGAAAATCTGAGAGCTCCACTAAATTCTGGAGGAGATGACTTTGGTTTTATTATTGACAAAACATCCAACGTTTCTGAAAATGTAATACAATTAGGGTATTTTTCTTCAAATCGTGAAGGTGGTCAAGGCAGTGATGATATTTATAAATTCCAGAAAAAGCCCCCTCCTCCAATTGATACTACTCTTATAATTATTCCACCTGAGATTCAATTAACAATTAACTTAGAAGGAATTGTAAAAGAAAAATTGTACAAAGAAAACAACAACCCCAACAGTGGTATTTCTGGTTATGTAGATCTAATGGGTGCATCAATCCATATAAACACCGAAGATACAGCATTTACTGTTGGATCAGATATTGATGGGACTTTTTATATCGCACTTGACAGTGCGACAGATTATTATTTCAAAGCAACAAAACCAAACTACTTCACTCAAATTGCTGACATTACTACAAAAGGCATAATACTTAACAAAGAACATCCTGACACAACTTTATATATTGAAATAGTTTTAGAGAAAATAATAAAAAACCAGGAAATTACATTAGAAAACATTTATTATGACTATGATGATGACAAAATCAGAGAAGATGCAAAAAAACCACTTGATTCCCTAACGATCATACTTAAACGTAATCCGAATTTGAATATTCAACTCTCATCTCACACAGATTGTAGAGGTGCTAATGGTTATAATGAAAAGCTTTCTCAAAGAAGAGCTGAATCTGCTGTACGTTACCTTATTCAAAATGGTATTAATCCCGACCGTCTAAAAGCTAAAGGCTATGGAGAAAACAAACATGCTGTAGATTGCAAATGTCAAGACTGCTCAGATGAAGAACATCAACAAAATCGTAGAACAACTTTCCTCATTTTAGAAGAATAAGCATATATATCACAGATTATTCTTTTTTATACATAAGCTAATTCTACAAAATTCTTAAAATAAAACAGCTTTTCTATTGTGTTTATCATTTCATTGGTATAAATTATTTATATTAGATACCTAATGACACCAAAGTAATACTCAATTAAAACACATAAATACACTAAAATGGGAGAAGAACGTGTAAAACTAGCCTCTACTCAAAAACAAAATGAGATGCATCACTTCGTAAGACAACTCCTAAACGATGTTGAAGCATTCGAATATATGTTGAATAATAATTTATTCGAAGATGATGTAAAATGTATTGGAGCTGAACAAGAACTATGTTTAATTAATAAACATTATAAACCTGCGTATAAAGCGATGGATGTCCTTAAAGATTTTCATCCTGAATGGTTGACAACAGAATTAGCACAATTCAATCTTGAACTAAACCTAAGCCCCCAGGTTTTTAATGGTAAGGCTTTAAGCTTGATGGAAGCAGAATTAAGAAAAAATCTTGATGAAGTTGACAAAGTTGCTTTAAAACATGAAGCCCGAATATTACTTACAGGAATATTGCCTTCTTTACGTAAATTTGACCTTGGAATGGAACAATTAACTCCAAAACCTAGGTATCATGCTTTGATGACAGCTTTGAGAAAAATGCGTGGTTCTGATTACCAGCTCAGATTAAACGGAATAGATGAACTCAATATATTACACGATTCCCCACTCCTGGAAGCATGCAATACCTCTTTCCAAGTTCATTTACAGGTTGCACCTCAAAATTTTGTGAAATTATACAATATAGCTCAAGCAATTACAGGTCCTACTCTAGCTATGTGTACAAATTCTCCTGTTCTTTTTGGTAAGCGCCTTTGGCATGAAACAAGAATTGCATTATTTGCTCAATCAATCGACAATAGAAAATCAAAAGACCATCTTCGTCACAAAAGTGCAAGGGTGAATTTTGGTAATAAATGGCTTGACAAATCAATTTTGGAAATATACAGAGAAGATATCCTTCGCTTTAGGATTTTGTTAGGAGCAGATATTAAACAAAATTCACTTGAAGCTTTAAAGAATGGACAAACTCCAAAATTACAAGCACTACAAGTACACAATGGAACTGTATATCGATGGAATCGCCCATGTTATGGTATCAGTCCTAATGGAAAGCCACATTTACGTATAGAAAACAGAGTTTTAGGGGCTGGTCCAACTGTTCTTGATGAAATGGCTAATACTGCTTTTTGGTTGGGAACTATGGAGGGCATGGCAGACCAAATTGATGATATCCGAAAGTATATGAGCTTTGATGATGCTAGAGATAATTTTATGAAAGGAGCCAGAGCAGGGATGGATTCTAAATTTACCTGGTTAAACAATCAAAAAATTACTGCTCGTGATTTAACGCTAAAAGTCTTATTGCCTATGGCACGTCATGGCCTTGAAAAATACAAAATTGATTCAGAAGATATTGATAAATACTTGGGAGTAATTGAAGAGCGAGCAAATAAACATATGAATGGTTCAAGGTGGATCTTACAAACTTTTACTAAATTTCAACAGGAAACTCATAAAGATGAAAGTCTAACTGCTTTAACTGCAGCTATCTACCATAACCAAAAAAAGAGTAAACCAGCACATGAATGGCCATTGCCAGAATTGCATGATTTCTTAAAATATGACCCTTCTCAACTTTTAGTAGAAGAATTTATGAATACTGATATTCTGACACTAGATAAAAATGATTTGTTGGAATTTGCTTCAACTCTAATGAATTGGAGTGACAGTGCATCTATGCCTGTAGAAGATACCAAAGGTAATCTTGTTGGTATAATAAACTCAAAACAAATTCTAAAACATTTTGCCCAGAAAGGCAATAAAAATGAAGATACTACAGTTGGTGATATTATGAATGACAAACCACATACAGTCACCCAACAAATGAAAATTGTTGATGTTATTAAACTAATGAAAGAACACAATCTAATTATGTTACCAGTTGTAAAAGGGAAAGAATTAATAGGTGTGATTAGTGAAAGAAATTTTGTAAATATGTCTAAAAGATTAATTCAAATAATGAATAAACCCTAAGCAATTTAATTTGATCCTTTTTATACCATACTCTGATTATTTTTTTTAAAATGAAAAAAAATCTTGCCTTAATTATCAGTTCCATATTTATAATTGTTGGCTTTTTTATCAATAAAGAATTAATTAATAAAACATCAACACTTAAAAAGAATAAAATTAATTTATCCGAAAACCTTAGTTATAAAAAAAGGTTTCTAAATAAAGAAGAATGGATAAAAATTAAAGATAGCGATACTAAAGAGTTAAAATTAGATTTAAAAGGAATAAAAATCACCTTACCATTTGTTAGCTCGGGAAAATTACAAGGACAGATAAAACACCTCAAAGAAAGCATCAATATAGCTCACAATAAAGTACAAATTCAAATCAATAAAATCTTGCTTTATATTTTTGCATATATACTAATAATGCTTATTCTGTTTTTTATTTATAAACCACATTTTCTTTTTTTAATTACTACTATCTCTATTTCGATTGTCTGCTTACACATAGGTCTTTTTACCCCTATGCTTGAAATTGGTGCAATAGAACAAAATTTTAATTTAGCAGAAATTCCTATTAAGAAAAAAGTCTTAGGGTTTGAAATAGATATTACTATCCAGAAAATATTTGATGGAGATATCTACTTTTATTATCAAAATAAATCTATTTCTGAATTAATTTATCTTCTTTTCAGTCAAAGCAATTATTTTGTTGGCATTTGTATATTATTATTTAGTGTCATTTTCCCGGTTTTAAAAACATCAATGATGTGTTTTTTTGTCCTTAAACCCTCGATTATTCAAAAGAAATGGTTTGCCAGTTTTGTATTGAATCTGAGCAAATGGTCGATGGCAGATGTTTTTGTTGTTGCAATGTTTTTAGGCTTTCTTGCATTTGAAAATATGCAGGCAGGAATCACCACATATAGTAATATTTGTATAGGACTATATTTCTTTTTATCCTACTGTTTATTATCGATTAGTGGCTCTATTTTAGCAAAAATGCCTTCAGAAAAAATTCTAAAAAAAATTGATATTTAATTCTATCAATACACCTTTAAATATATTTAATTGTATTTCAATTTATAAAACACAATAAGTATTAAGTAATGCTGCAATAAGTCAACTTTTTTTAGGACATTAGCATCTAATATGAACATAAAAACAAATGGTTTTAAAAGAACGTCTAGAATTATTGGTTAAGCTTGGCAGCTATCTGCAAGAGGATAGTGAACTTCGTCAGAACGTAATACTTGAAGCCGAAAGGCAAAACCGATGGATGACAAAAGCTAATTCACTAAAAGCTTTAGAGAATCTTTCGACTGAATTTCTATCTCTTTCAAAGCTGGAAAACTGGTTGAAAAATTATCCTAAAATAAATAATAATATATCCCCAAAAAAAATTGGGATAGTGCTCGCCGGTAATATTCCTGCCGTAGGCTTTCACGACATTCTATGTACTTTTCTGTGTGGCCATCATTCAATACTGAAATATTCAGACAAGGATAGACATCTAATCCCATTTATGATTGACTATCTAATAAAGCAGGACAAACGCTGTAATACATTTTTTCATCAGACAAATCGACTTAAAGATTTTGATGCAGTTATAGCTACAGGTTCTAATAATTCTGCCCTCTATTTTGAACAATACTTTGCTAAATACCCTAATATTATCCGTAAAAACAGAAATTCTATAGCCATACTCAATGGCAATGAATCAGATGAAGAATTATTGAAATTAGGAATTGACATTTTCAGGTATTTTGGGCTTGGATGTCGTTCAGTTTCAAAATTATATGTAACAGAGGGGTATGATTTTACTAAATTATTAAGCATTCTAGATAATTATAAAAATATAATGGATCACACAAAATATCGGAATAATTATGAATATAACCGATCTATATATTTACTTAATAATGTTGTACATTTTGCCAATGACTGCCTTATGCTAGTAGAACATGAAAGTATGCTTTCCCGGATATCTTCAGTCCATTACGAATACTATAATAATCTTGAGGATCTTCAAACGCTATTAAAGACTAAGAAAGAAGAAATCCAATGTATTGCTACAAATATTAATTTATCTGGTTTAGAAACAGTATGCTTAGGCGAGACACAATCACCAGCACTTAGTGATTTTGCTGATTCAGTAGACACTATGGAATTTTTAATTGCTTTGAATAGTTAATATTTCCCATTTCTAATGTTTCTTCTTTTGTTTTAAAAACATTAATTATTCTTGTCTTTTAACAATTTTTATCTTTCTAACTTATCCTATACTTTTTATTAATTGAATCTTCTTCTCACACATTAATCCTTTAATTCAGACCCGTTTATTTGTTCGACCTCTTTAATCGTATAAGGATATTTTAATGGCTCTGCACAAGTAACTAAAGCAGCTATTGCAAAATCATTTTTATCCTCATCATTGTTCAGCATATCTCCTATTGTTTTGATCTGTTTAGGGGTCATACATTGACCCTTTACACCTTTTTTAGCTACAAAAAGCTTATCAGAGCTGTTTTCAATTGCACTAAGCAATTCTAAAAAAGCACTTTTATTCATTGGAAGACATTCAAAATTTGTTGGAGTGAGGGTTTTATTTTTTTTTGTCCTTAAAATCTTTTGGCCGTTTCTTTCAACAATCTGTTTAATTATTATAGTTTTCTGATCTACAATACTGACAGTACCATCTGTATTTGCAACTTCAATATACTCACTTATAGTAGTAGTTCCAGTTTCTGGTTCAGTCTCGAAATTTTGATCAGGATTGTTATTTGTAATATTATTTTCGGAACCACTAAATTTTTCCCTACGCGACTCATGTTCTACACGGTTACCCTGTACCCTATATATTTCAGAATTACGATGAACCTTTTGCTTGGATAGCTCATCTGCACTTCTAATACCTTTAACTTCAACACCAGCTTTATTATATGCAATTATAGTCTGACCTTCTATTAGAGCAGGTGGAAAACTTATACTTGTTGTATTATAAGCTATTACTTTCCAGACCTCACCTTCATATTCTAATAAATATGAAATCTCTTTATCACCTATAACACGCAAAGAAGTTTTAACTGCTTTCATTTTACTATCATGGAATAGGATTGTTATCCAGTAATCCCCTTCAGGAACCCCAGTCACCTTAACATTAGTACTAGCCTTTACATTTTGAAACTTATTATCAAGTCCCAAATGAAACTCCTCTCCGGTATTACTAAACACAATACAATTACCTGTTTGTGCCATTAAATCAAATGTAAAACAAAAATAAAAGCTCAATATTACAAATAGATATAAACCTTTCATATTTAACTATTTAAATTAAAAATAGGGGTTAAAAGTACAAAATTTAAATCAAAAAAATAAACGATTTTCAATAAATTGAAAACACTAAGGATACTTATGATTTCTTTTACAAACAGTGCGGTCCATTTGGATTATGGGAATTTGAAATTATATATAATGGTTTAACTGCCAGCCATAATTTTTACTACTTCAACAACACCACTAACATCGAAAAAATCGACATTGAAAAGAGAAAACTTATAAAAATAGTCGATCTACTAGGAAGAGAAATGAAAGAACAGAAGCATACCCCACTTTTCTATCTATACAACGATGGAACAGTCGAAAAGAAAATAATAATTGAATAACAAGGTCATTCATAAAAAATAATAATTATTTTTTAGAGCATAGCTTTTTCAACCTGAGCTATAGCTTCAATTGATGTAGTGTCATTCTTTATCCAGAACATATCCTTATCCTTTCGGAACCATGTCATTTGCCTTTTAGCATACCTTCTAGTATTACGTTTAACTAGTTCTATAGCTTGTTCTAGAGTGGTCTTTCCGTCAAAGTGATCAAAAAATTCACGGTATCCTACTGTTTGTAATGCATTTAAATGCCTTTTTGAATAAAGAGACTTGACCTCTTGTAATAAGCCTGCATCCATCATAAGATCTACTCGCCTATTTATACGTTCATATAAAACTTGTCGTTCCCACTTGATACCAACCTTAATAACGTTAAATGGCCTGTGCACTATTTTTTTATTCTGAAAAGAAGAAAAAGGCTTACCTGTTCCCCTACAAATTTCAAGAGCACGAATAATACGATGCGGATTATTCAAATCCACTTTTTTATAATAATTGGGATCCAATTGTTTTAGTTCTTTTAGTAATTTCTCTATACCCTCATTTTGCATCTCGTATGTCAATTCATGTCGTATAGATTGATCGACTTCAGGAAAATCATCCACACCATTACATATTGCTGAAATATATAAGCCTGTACCCCCTACCATTATAGCAATATCTTTTTGTAAAAAATATTCATCTAGAAAAGCAATTGCTTCTCTTTCAAAATGTCCGACATTATATTGGTTTTCAATAGACATACAATCGACAAAATGATGCTTAACACTTGCCAACACTTTTTCTTCGGGTTTAGCAGTACCTATATTCATTTCCCTATAAAACTGCCTAGAGTCACAAGAAATAATTTCAGCTTCAAAATGCAAAGCAAAATCTACTGAAAGTGCTGTTTTACCACTTGCTGTTGGTCCTGCAACAATAATTAAGTATTTTTGATTAGACATATAAAGGAGATATAAATTTTATCTTAAAATTTTCATAATCAAATAACTTATAGAACTTATCACTTCAAAATTATTATTTAGAGTTTAATGAAAAAAGGTACAAACAACAATTTTGTGTTTGTACCCTCTATATTTCTAGTTGCCAATAAGATTACAACTTAGCGAGTAAGTCCTTCTTTTTGTCATTAAATTCATCATCGGTTAAAATGCCCATTTCCTTCAATTCTCCAAGTTCCTTGAGCGTCTTCATAATTTCATCTCTACTCATCTTTTCATTATCATCCTTAGGGGTATTCTGATTTTGATTTTGATTCTGATTTTGCATCATCTGCTGCATCATCATTTGCTGCATCATAAGATCATTCCGTGCACCTTTCATATTTTCATAATTTCCTTTTTCAGCGGAGATCTTATCTACATCCATTTGGTTAAATGCTTGCATCTTACTTATGTTTTTGTCACTTGTAAGATTTACTTTAGCAAGTTGTTTCATATGCTCAGTTATCTCAGGAGGTAAGGATACGGAAGTAATCTGAAACTTTGTAAGTTCCAAGCCAAACTCAGTGAGATCATCTTGAATAAGAGGACGAATCGTATCTCCTAACTCAGAATATTGAGAATATATATCAAATGCTGTTGCACCACTTTCAGATAATGCTTCAGCAAATTTAGGTACTACCAATCCACGGAATGCATCTTCAAGTTCATCGATCATTAACGTAGCGCTCGTCCCAGCATATTCTCTATAGAATTTTTTTGGGTCCGAAATACGCAAGAAGTATGTGCCAAATGCACGAACCTCAATTCGTCCTGCCTCTGGATCTTTAACAAAAATAGGATTTGGTGTCCCCCATTTTAAGTTGGTCATTTGACGCGTACTGACAAAGTAAACATCTGCTTTAAAAGGTGAATTAAAACCTTGTTTCCATGATTTTATTGTAGTCAGAAGCGGCATATTCTCTGTTTTCAATTCATGGCGTCCTGGACCATAAATGTCAGCAATCTGACCTTCGTTAATAAAAATTGCTGCCTGAGATTCACGAACAGTAAGTTGAGCTCCATATTTAATAGAACAGTCTTTATCTGGAAACTTCCAGAGTACTGTATCTTTGCCTTCTTCTCTCCATTCTATAACTTCTAATAATTCATTTTTTAAAAAACCAAACATAATAATTTTTATTTTAGTGGATTAATGGAATAAACTTTGGTAGGGAAACATCAAATACAATTACCCGCCAGTTGCTCTTCTGAGGCCCTCCATCTGGGTAGACCAAAATTGTTGTTCCTGCTCTACCTCATCTGGATCACAGAAAGCAGTTATTTCCAAGATAGTTTCACCCGTCACTTCTGAACGACTTAGTTTATAATCTAAATACTCTTCATATTCCTGATACTCTTCCCACTCTATCCTAAGTTGTTCATTCTCTATGTCCTCCAAAATTGTTGCTTCTTCTTGTTCTCCTTCCCATTCGAAGGTATAAGTACCATCAACAATATTACAATCATCACAAAACCAACGAATCAAACAATCAGGAGTTGTCAGAAACTTATAAATAATAGTAGGTGATGCTCTGAATAAAAACTCCTGGGTAAAAGATACTCTATCCATGAAAAAAAATTTATTGAGTTATTGATATAAATACATATTAAAATAAACCATTGAATCTCAAAAAATAAGATAAACTTAAGAACACCAATAAAATGGAGATAAAAAAAGGTACATCCAAATTGTTCAAAACTAGGGTATTCCTATTTAGGGTGGTATATTTTAAGTGTAAATTTGATAATTCACGTTGTGCACAATTAATAATAAAAAAATCAATTTTACAAAAAAAACAAGGAAAATATAGTAGAAAATTGAATTTATATTAAAGAAATGTTATTGGTTATCAATTATTGGAACATAATAATAGTAATATCGTTTGCTCATGAATGAATTTAATCTTCGTTTTCTTGATTATACGAAGTAAATGGTGTACCTTTGTGCGTAATTTTACCGCAGAATTTTTTATTACTAGTCAAGCCTAAAAAAAAGTCACATGAGACAACTGAAAATAACTAAATCTATTACTAACCGTGAAAGTCAATCTTTAGAAAAATATCTGCAAGAAATAGGCAAAGTTGACTTGTTGACCCCTGAAGAAGAAGTAGATTTAGCTAAGAGAATTAAACAAGGCGATCAGATAGCATTAGAGAAACTAACAAAAGCGAACTTGCGTTTTGTGGTTTCTGTCGCAAAACAGTATCAAAATCAGGGCTTATCACTAAGTGATTTGATAAATGAAGGAAACCTTGGACTAATCAAAGCTGCCCAAAGGTTTGATGAAACAAGAGGTTTTAAATTTATTTCTTACGCTGTTTGGTGGATTCGTCAATCAATTTTACAAGCTTTAGCAGAACAATCCAGAATAGTTCGCCTTCCCCTGAACAAAGTTGGCTCTCTTAACAAAATCAACAAAGCCTTCTCGAAACTTGAACAGGAATATGAACGTGAACCTTCTTCAGAAGAATTAGCTGACATTTTAGAAATCCCATCTACTGAAGTAGAAACTACATTGGGTGTTGCAGCAAGACATGTCTCTATGGATGCGCCTTTTGTAGAAGGTGAAGATAATTCTCTATTGGATGTTCTAGAAAATACAAATACCCCCAAAACAGATGCCCAACTCGAGTATCTTGAATCTTTGAGGGAAGAAATTGATCGTTCATTGTGTTCATTAACTGATCGACAAAAGGAAGTTATTAAACTATACTTTGGAATTGGATTTGAACACCCTATGTCCTTAGAAGATATTGGCGAAAAGTTTGGACTTACAAGAGAACGTGTACGTCAAATTAAAGACAAAGCGATTAATAAGTTGAGAACCTCTTCTTCGAAAAGTAAATTATTAAAAGCATATCTGGGAAGATAAACCAAATTAATAAAAAATAAAAAAAGCCCTGTTAAACTAACCAATCAGGGCAATCACAAAGCTTTGGACACCTGCATTTAGCGCTTGTGGCGAGGAGCATAGTGGTCTTCAAGCCCGCATCTGATTTGTTATTTTATTATTCATACTAATACTAAGGCTTTATTGCATCTAATACAAATTGGGTAACTGTTTGCTTACGTTTCATCATAAACCGTTCCATTCTTTCTGTATCGATTCCAAGGGTTTTTTGGAGTACAGACTGGCCCATAATAGGTAAAAGACATAAAGACATAATATTAATAATTAGTTCCGCTGGACGGATATCAGGGTTCACATTACCTTTCTCAATTTCTGACTGAATTTGTTGATTAATTACAGGAATAATCTTACCAATTAGTCCTTCTTCAAAATCAAGGACGTTCAAAAAGAATTTCTCAGGATTTTGACTCAATTCATTGACAATAAAATTGGACAAATAGGGCTCTTTTAAAAACAAATCAATCAACATTTCTACCATATGTGTAATCTTCGTACTCAAATCAGAGTCTTCTAAAAACACATTCATCAAAACTGGAGTAACAGATTCTACAGATTGTTCAAAAACTTTGTCAAAAAGTTTTTCTTTAGATCTGAAGTAATAATGCAACATAGCCTTATTCACTCCTGCATCATCTGCAATTTCTTGCATTCTAGCACCTTTTAATCCTTTCTGATAAAATACTTTTTTAGCAGAAAGAAGAATTTTTTCTTCAGTAGTTGTCTTTTTCAAATCCTATCAGATTAATAAATTAAAACAGGTATATCTCCAAAACTAAAGATATTAATTTCACTAACATTTATGCTTGAAATAAGCTTTTAATGTATAAATACAATTTTTTATTTGAGTTTTCAAACTTTCCAGAACGATTTGAGTTATACATTTTCATATCAAAAAGTATGGTTTTGAACAATAATCCCTTGATTACAGCTAAATAAATGAAGTATTTATTTAAAAGAATACAATTAAACAATTTCAATCCAATCATCTTTCTGATCATCAAAAAAACGACTAAAGAGAGTATCACTACTTTCATACATTTCCTTAAACCGCACTTCTATTCCATTAAGAAAATCTAGATCAATTAAATTTCTGATGTCATTCAAATTCTTAATCTGACTTGATTCCTTAAATTTAAAAACTTGTTCAAAAAATTCAGATTCAAACTTTACAATAAACTTATCATTATTTTTAAAAACAGTAGTTTTGTAACCTTTTGTATCTAAATAGCCAATTATTCTCATCTGGTTGATTCAATTATACAACTAAAATACGACATACATAGGATAACAACAAATAACAATATATTACAAATTAATTAGTTGTATTTTTTAGAAATAGAATGTTATAAATAAATTAATAATTTAATTTCATTAGTAACAAAAGTAACATTACTATCATTAAAGACTATATTTAAAGTAATAAAATAAGAATATCCGATACAAAACATGAAAAATTCAGTCAAAACAACCAACAAAATTATCAAATTTGGACGATTCCGTTGGGTTGCTGCAACTGCAATTCTTGCTTTAATAGGAAGTCTTTGTTTTATTTCTCCACCTAACAACGATGAGGTTTTCAACAAGCATTTTATAGCTTTTGAAGATAATATTAGTGATGAATTAAACCTTCTAATCTCAACTCGAGGTCCAAATGAGGATACACCGCATGCTATTTTGTTAATTAAAAAAGCTATGAATTTCTATAATCAAAAAGCCTACAATAAGGCGATCCCAATCTTCGAAGAGTATTTAAATAACAATTCAGATGCTAATGAATTTAATCAAATTGAATTATATCTTGCTGTCTCGTTACTTGGCATTGGAGAAACAAGTAAAAGTACTTTCATATTGGAAAAATTGGTTGCATCGGAAAAGAAAACATTTCGAGACGATGCCACCTGGTATTTATCCCTAGCTTATGCTCATGCAAGTAAAATTACTGCAGCAAAAGCTCAACTTAAAAATCTTAGCAATAGTAAAAAATATAGTTCTAAAGTCGATAAAATCTTAGATCCTACAAGAAGTAAAGACAGAATAACATTTAAATAGTATCTATTATTACAATTCTATATTAGATGAATATGTTTTGTTTTTCAAATATCGTTTTGAGTACCAATGCAAATGATAAACATAAGGAATTTACAAATCATTAAAATTTATAAATTGTTATAGACTTCGACTGAAATATTTAAATTCTCATTGCCATATCAAAAAAGAAAATCAGAATTAACAGTAGTTAACATTTGAATACAAAATGGCAATTAATGAATAATTAAGATGTTTTTTCGTATATTCTGCTCACAAAGGTTAGGTAATTAACAAAATTGCACCTAAATGCTATGATGGGTTTTACTGTTTAAATACTAAACCTAATTTATTATTAAAAAATAAATCCTGGCAGCATTCTTTGAACTAATCTCGTTTTAATTAAGGAGCACATCGTATGATATAGCTTTTTTATAAAAAACTATTTTTTCTGACACCACATTTACACTTGCATAATTATTTTTCAAAAATAAATTATCCTGATATGTCAATTGCTTTAAATGTCCCAAAGACAAAATTTAACACAAAAAACTTAGAAGCTCGTACCAAGGAAGCTAATATGATTGCAGGTTGTTTGTCAGAAAAACGGTGGGCACAGAAAGAACTTTATGAAAAGCATTATGGTAAAATGATGGGCATTTGTCTTCGTTATTCAAATAATGCAGAAGATGCCAAAGACATCATAAATGAAGGTTTTATTAAAGTCTTTCGTTATTTACACCGATATAAGGTGGGCACCTCATTAGAAGGTTGGATACGTAGAATAATGATCAATACATCTATTGATTTTTACAGAAAAGCAATTAGACATCGTACTGAAGATATCGAATACGCGCAACATACAAAAACAAATGGGGAAGATGCAATAAGTAGATACTCAGCTCAGGAAATTCTAGGATTAATACAACAACTTCCACCTTCTTACAGGGCTGTTTTTAACCTTTATGCTATTGAGGGATATTCCCACAGAGAAGTGGCAAATCAACTAGGTATTTCTGAAAGTACATCTAGATCAAACTTAGTTAAAGCAAGAACAAAATTAAAGGTACTTTTAAAGGCCCTTTACAAATAAATTCTAAACACATGAACAAAAAAGATTTCGACCCTATAGATAAAATAGCACGGGATGCTCTTAATAATTTTCAAGTAGAATTCGACCCTGCAAATTGGGATAAAATGGAAAACAAGCTTGATTCTGAGTATTCTGTTGACAAGACTGCTAAAGATTCTCTTCAAAACCACGAAGTAACCTTTGACAACCCAAATTGGTTGAGACTAGAAAAGCAACTCAATAAAAACAAACACCTATATCCACATCTTTGGTGGGTTAAATCTGCAGAAGTCAGTATAATGGCCTTGTTAATCTTTACCATTTTTAATTTCTCTAATACTAATTCATACTATACAAACCAAAATCATGATAATGCAATATCTTTAAATTATTCCTTTACAAAATCTAAAAATAGCAAAAAACAAAAATACAATACTTTAGCATATGATGCTCAAATACAATCTAAGGATAAACAAAACAAAATTAATGTTATAGTAAAAGAAGAGAATACTAATTTAGATACTGAATACAATAAAAAGTTTACTAAGACTCAACAAAAAAACAACGAATCAACGAATATCGATAACAACAAAATTCAATCACTCAACAGAAGAAATATTGCTACAAATGTAACTGATATTAAAAATAAATCATCAGTGTCATCGCAAGAAAACAAAGAAAATGAGCATCTAAATAATAACAGTTTTGATTTAAGTAATGATAATCCATCAATTAATACAACTTTTGGTAATTCTAAAGAATCCCAAAATACATCAATAAGTGTAAAAAATGAAAACAAGAATTCTGATAGACATCAGCATTTAAACAATAATATTTCTAAAAAATTGAAATTGGATATAAATAATCTTTCTTTTCAATTTCTGGAAACAATCGATTCCAAACCTGGTATTCCAACAACGGAACCAGTTTTTGAACTTAAAAAACTAAAACTACAACTACCCTACCATTGCAAATTTTATGTAGGAGGTGTTGCTTCAATCGGCGCAAATTTATCTACTAGTATGGGAGGAAGTAGTGTTGGATATGGTGCTGGCGTAACTTTAGATGCTGAATGCTCATCAAGATTTATGATTAAATCGGGTGTCCTATTGTCATATAAACGATACGAAATAATTGAATCTTCAATGCTTGATAAAACATCAATTGATGGAAACATTTACAATATAGAGAAAACCATTGGCAGCAACTTGGTAACCCTTGAAATCCCCATAGATGTACAATTTACATTCTTCAGAAATGAAAAATGGAAAATTTACACTAACTTGGGTGTTTCTGCTAATATCATAGCTAGCCGTACTTATAACGGAACTGAGAAAACAAGCTTTGCTGGGCTATCAGTATCTACAGATATTAACACCAATGATTACGAAAGTGGCTTTTTTGAAGGCGGCACCTTCGATGATAACACATTTTTGTCTATAGGAGGTGGAATTGGCCTTGAAAGACAATTGGGAGATAAAATTAGCCTCTATCTTTTACCTACATACAGACATGCAATAACTCCTGCAGGGCGTGATTATATCAATACCTTTAATTTTAATATTGGAATAAAATCTGCATTATAAAATAATTATAAAGTATATATTTTTTGCAGTTATTATCTTAAAGATATTAGCTGCTTTTTTTATATTTAGTTTCTATTATTAAGACTTATGAATTAATCTATGAAGCCCTCAAAGTACTTTGTAACTGGAATAGACACAGATATCGGAAAAACAATCATTTCTGCGATCTTAGTAGAAGCTCTAGAAGCTGATTATTGGAAACCTATACAGGCAGGAAACCTTGAAGAAAGCGATACTCAAATTATTGAACAACTAATCAGTAATAAACAAAGTCATCTTTTTAAAGAAACCTACAGATTTAAAACTGCAGCATCACCACATTATGCAGCTGATGTAGAAGGAATCCCAATAAATTATAATAAATTTCAGCTTCCTGAAACAAATAATAATTTAATTGTTGAAGGAGCTGGTGGTTTATTTGTACCGCTTACCAAAAACCACCTAATTATTGACTTAATACATAAATTGAATCTACCTGTTATTTTAGTTTCGAAGAATTATTTAGGTTCGATTAATCATACCTTAAGCTCAATCTATGCCTTACAATCAAAAAAAATTCCAATTGCCGGAATTATATTTAATGGTGGCTATGTAAAATCTTCGCAGGACTTCATTCTTAAATATTCAAAAATTCAATCTTTAGGAAACATCCCTAAAATAAAACATATTTCTAAAAAGTCTATTCGCGTTTATGCTAATATGATTAAAGAGTTACTAATTTAATAAAAGTTTAAAAAGCAACTATACTAATTTTTTCTTTTGAAACCCTAAAAAATTCAATGCTAATAAGTTAAAAAAGTTACTATTTTAATAAAACAAATAATGGTAAGATAAGTGAATATTTCAGTTGAATTGTATTAATATCATTCCTTCTTCATAAAAAACGAAACTTTTGCTAACACCTTTCGTTCTAATAATTAGGCAAAACAAATTACAACCATATGAGACAACTAAAAATAACCCAAAAAATCACCAAAAGAGACAGCTTATCGCTAGATAAATATCTCAACGAAATAGGTAAAATAGGACTAATAAATTCGGAAGAAGAAGCAGAGTTAGCGAGAATGATTCGTGCAGGCAATGAAGAAGCACTGCATAAAATCACTAGAGCAAATCTTCGTTTTGTAATCTCTGTTGCAAAACAATATCAAAATCAAGGGCTACCTCTAATTGATCTTATTAACGAAGGAAACGTAGGTTTAATTAAAGCTGCTAAACGATTTGACGAAACAAAAGGCTTCAAGTTTATTTCTTATGCAGTATGGTGGATACGTCAATCTATTTTACAAGCTATTGTAGAACAATCCAGATTGGTTCGCCTTCCACTTAACAAAATTGGCACAAACAATCGCATCAATGAGGCATACCAATCATTTATGCAGGAATTTGAACGGGAACCAAGCGCGAGTGAAATAGCAGAACTTGTAGGACTTACGGAAAAAGAAGTCCGGCACATCCTTCGTATAAGTGGCAAGCATGTTTCAGTTGATGCACCTGTAGGAAATGACACGAATGGTAATGATACAATGACAATGCTGGATACTTTAGCCTACAATGGAACAACTGAAGGCCCTGAAGGGGGGTTGATGAATGAATCATTAAAAAAAGAAGTTAAAAAAGGTCTGGAATCTCTTTCTCCAAAAGAACTTCAGGTAATCTCTGCCTATTATGGTTTGAACGACCAACAGGCGATGACCTTAGAAGAAATTGGTTACTTATGTGATTTAACTCGAGAACGTGTTCGTCAAATTAAAGAGAGAGCAATACGTAGGTTACGCAAATCAACAAATAGAAATAATCTCAGATCATATCTAGGATAAAACTAAACATACTTTCTTTTCTAAATATAACCAAAAAGTCATCTTCCCAAGATGACTTTTTTTCTTTCCATTATAAATCTTATATGGATAACTCTTATTAACATTTCCAAAAACCCTATATATCTAAGAATCAGCTATCTTTATAAACAAAACAAAAGCTTTATTCTTAAAAAAAGGGAAACATTTTCAGAAGCCAATACAAACTGGCACTATTTTTTTATACTTTTGTAGTAGATTTAAATGCTCAAAACAACATTATAAATTTAACATGAAAAAATGAAGTACTTATTTATAGTTTTAGTTTTTATTTTTACTGATTGTATGCCCATTAATGCCCAAAGAAATAAATCAAATATAGATTATTGGACTACAATGATGGATGTAAGTCTTAAAGCAAAATTTAATCCTTTAACGGAGAATTTCGATAATACACCTACCTTTGGTAAAAAAATAATTAAACTTGACGGCAAAAAAATCTTTCTTAAAGGCTTTATTATTCCTGCAGATTTAACAAAAGGACGAATGACGCTTTCAAAATTTTCTTATAGTTCATGTTATTTTTGTGGTGCTGCAGGTCCTGAATCCGTTATTGAAATTATAGCCAAAAACCCTATTATATACAGAATGGATAAACCCATAATTTTAGAAGGCACACTTCGCCTTAACAGGACTACAGACAAAAGTGAATATGACCCTTTTCGATTACTTTATATTCTAGAAGATGCAACTTATTATTCTAATAATAAATAGATCATAGTTGCTATTTCAAATAACATTCTTTTACTTACTAGAACTATTATCAGAAAATAAAACCAACCTTTAATAGCATACTATTATTGTATAATAATAATTATACTCCAAGCTAGGGAATTTCATTTAAAATACAGACCTTTGGATGTCAAAATAGTATTACGACTTAGAGGACTTTTTGTTATTAACAAGTTGCTCTTTTATAAAAAAACAACCAATGTTCCAAAAAACACATATTATCCTATTCATTTGTCTTTTTACTACAGTAATTACAAATGCTCAAGACGAAAAAATACCGACTGGAAATCTTGCAACTCCACAAGAAGCAGTATTACAGCAAATATACTATCTACAAGAAGAACATTATGACCTGGAGAAATCTGCTTCAGCAATTGTAGGTAAAGGCAACGAAGTAACTGAAGAAAGTAAAGACATTACAATCAAACTAAAACAGATTCTTGACGGGAAAGGCCTATTCCTTCGCATTGACCTAATCCCGGATGATCCTGATTATATAGATTCTACAAGTGGAAATCCTGTTTATGTGCCCTTCCCAAAAGAAATGCCACATATATATCTAGTTCGCCCTTCAATAGGAAAAGATAAAAGAAATAAAGCTTTTGAAAATTATTGGCGTTATTCTCCAGAGAGTATTAATATGATTCCACGGATTCACAAAGAAGTATATCCTCTGGGTTCTCATTTATTATTAGAACTTTTACCAAAAGGAGGATTAAAAATCTTAGGTCTAAAGTCATGGCAATATCTAGCAATACTTGTTTTATTAGGAATTGCAGTCCTTTTTCACCTAATAATATGGCGATTACTAAGTATAATTTTCAAAATACTTGCTAAAACTAAATTGGGGAAAGATCATTTTGATCCAAAGGTTATAGAGAAAATTGCACGAATAATAAGTTATATGGTAGTAGCTTATATTATTCTGATTTTTGTTCCTGTTCTAATGCTTCCAGTAGGCTTTAGTTACTATTTACTTGCTGGTATTAGAGTATTTAATACTATTTTTTCAGTCCTTCTATTACTTAACTGTGTTGAACTAGCTCGTTCCTATTTTGAGAAAATTGTAGAAAATACTGAAAGTAAATCCGATGATCAACTATTACCTATCTTTATCAGAATACTGAAAACATTCGTAGTTATTGGAGGTGCTATTCACATATTGGATGTTTTTGAAGTTGATTTAACAGCCTTGATAGCAGGATTATCTATTGGTGGTTTAGCACTAGCTTTAGCTGCCCAAGATACTGTTAAAAACCTTATCGGTTCTGTTATGATTTATGCTGACCGCCCTTTTCAAATTGGTGATTTTATAAGTTGCGGTGAAATTATAGGAACAGTAGAAGATATTGGATTTAGATCCACTAGAGTTAGAACATCAGATAGTTCGCTAATTTCAGTTCCAAATGGTTCTCTTGTTGATATGACAGTTAACAATATGGGAAGTCTACAATTCAGACGTTTTAATACACTTATAGGGCTAGCCTACTATACCCCTCCTGCACTTATTGAAAAATTCATAGCGGGTTTAAAACAGATTAATATTGAACACCCGATGACAATGAATGATCGAAATCATATTTATCTTAACAATATGGGAGCATCTTCTTTAGACGTTATGTTCCTAGTCTATTTTAACACTATAGATTATGCTGAAAATCTTAAAATAAAAGAAGAATTGATCTTTAGTATACTTGGCTTAGCAGAAGCTTTAAATGTTCATATTGCTTTTCCTTCTACATCGGTTTATGTTGAAAGTGTACCAGAAAAAAAAGGTCAAATGCCTGATTATACCGACGAAGAATTAAAAGAAGCTGAACAGAAAATGACTAAATTCCTAAGCGAATTAAAAAGTAAAGATCAAAAATAATATTCTAATTTTAGTTCATAGAATCACTTAATTATGGAATACTCAGGTGATGAAGTATTTGACCGCATAGAAATATTATCTGAACAAGGCGAAGCATATATAAAAAGAGGCAAATATCGTTCAGCTCTGCAAAAGTTTTGGAAAGCTTATGAACTACTTCCAGAGCCTAAAACTCAATACCCATCAGGAACATGGCTATTAACGGCAATTGGGGATCTTAATTTTATAGTTGGGAATTTTGGGGCTGGGAAAAAAAACCTTAGTAAAGCACTGGAGTTCCCTACTGCAAACAAAAATGGATTCATTAACTTCAGGCTAGCTCAATGTCTATTTGAATTGGGAAATAAAACTGAAGCCTTAATTGAATTTAACAAAGCTGTAAAACTAGAAGATATAGCTTTATTTGATGATGAAGACCCAAAATACCGTGCTTTTTTTGATCTTAAAATTTAATTAGAAAAAAAATATAATTATGACTCTATCAGAAACCATGGAAGAACTTAAAAGTTATGGTAATGATCAAACAAAAAAAACATTACTAAAACACGGTGCAAAAGAACCTTTCTACGGTGTAAAAGTGAGTGACCTCAAAAAAATACTCAAAAAAACCAAGAAAAACTATGAACTATCCCTTCAACTATATGAAACTGGCAATTCTGATGCTATGTATCTGGCAGGTTTAATGGCCGACGAAAAGAAGATTACAAAATCTGATCTTCAAAAATGGGTGAAAGGTGCCTATTGGTACTACATTAGTGAATATACTGTTCCTTGGGTCGCATCTGAAACTGAATTTGGTTTTGAATTGGGATTGGAATGGATAGAATCTGAGGATGAAAACACAGCTGCTGCAGGATGGCAAACTTTATCCTGTATTAGTGCTCTAAAAGCAGATGAAGATCTAGACCTAAAAATCTACGATAAATTACTTGCTCGAGCAGCAAGTAAAGTTCATAATGACAAAAACAGGGTAAGTATGTCGATGAATGCCTTTATTATTGCTATAGGATCGAATATTACTTCTCTAACATATAAAGCCATGAAACTTGCGCAGAAAGTTGGTAAAGTAGAAGTAAACATGGGTGATACTGCCTGTAAGGTGCCTCTGGCTAAAACATATATTCAAAAGATAATTGACAAAAATAGAATAGGGAAAAAACGTAAAACCTGCAGATGTTGATAATAGCACAAAAATGATAACTCTTAAACAAAAAAATATGAGTACCAACGTAATAGATATCGAAGGAATTGGTAGTGTATATGCAAATACATTAGCTGAGTTCGGTATCAATACAATCGAACAGTTATTGATTCAGGGGGCTACTAAAAGTGGGCGAAAAGAATTAGAAAAAGAAACAAAAATAGATGGTAAACGAATACTGGACTGGATAGGAATGGCTGACCTTTATCGTATTAATGGTGTCGGAAAACAATTTTCAGAATTACTTAAAGGTGCAGGTGTAGATACAGTCAAGGAACTTAGAACACGTAATCCTGAAAATTTACATACAAAACTTGTAGAAACGAATGAAATTAAAATGCTCACCAAAGCTGTCCCCTCTTTTGTTCAAGTAAAAGACTGGATAATTCAGTCAAAATCTATGAAAACAACAATCATATATTGAAGTAGTTGTTATATTATACTTAATACTTTTTCCCATGTTTATGGGCTCTTGTAGCATTATAAGCTAGTTTAATCTTTACATGATCCCAGACCTTTACCCTATAGTGCTTAGCTACAGCAAGAACAAAATACAACATTTGATTAGCTCCTTTGGCTAATTCTATTTCAGGAATAGTAGTTTGAAGCTCTTTTTGTATAATCTGATTGATTATAAAACTAAATTCAAGCACACAAGATTGAAAACTAAAAAACTCTCTCTGCATAAGTCCAAGGGATATATTTTGATCCGACCATGACTGTAGTGTAGGAGCTAAATAAATCGTTTCTAATTCAATTTCCCAAGCTCCTGCCATATCAAGGATTCTTATTACTGTATCTGCTAATTCATCTTCAAAACTATCCTTGATATTTTCAACAAAAAAGACTTTAAAACGATCATCACCAATTAAATCAAGGCATGCCTGTAAATTTAATGCTGATTTACTTTTTCTTTCAGCTTCCAATGCTTCAAACATTTCAGATAAAATTAAAACTAAAATTTCAGCAGAAGAACGATTTAATGCCCAAAACCCTTTGGCTTTATTGGCTTCAAATACTTGTTTTGCTAAATTGTTCAATCCTGGGATTTGAGGTGACATAATTAAATCTTTTAGCATTAATTTAATAAAATGATTATAAACACAAGATACCAAAATTTACGATACATGCTAAAGGTAAATTAAATGAAAAACAATCATTATAAACTTAAAAAGTCAATCACTATTATTTATGTTATTTTTTATCTTAATTTTTAAAGCTATGTTTCTAAAAAGGATAAGAAAAATCCATATATTACCTTATAATACAAATTCAAGAAATAAATAAATAAAAATATCTAATATGAAATCTTTACTAATTCTATTTTTTTCAATTACAATCTATAATGCCTTTGCTCAACAAGAAAATGAATGGGAAATAGATATGATGCATTCTTATGTAGGATTTGATGTGAATTACATGGAAATTATTCCTTTCCATGGCAAATTTACAGAGTTAGAAGGACTAGTTATTGCTAAAGAATTTGATTTTAGCGACATGAAGATTAATGCTAAAATTTCTGCTAATTCTATTTATACTGGTTCAGAAAAACGTGAAAAGCATTTACGTAGTTCTGATTTCTTTGACATGGATAATCATCCTTATATCACCTTCAAAAGCACAGAAGTTTCAAAATTGACAGATCAAAAAGAAGAACATCTAAAATTAGTTGGAGATCTAACAATACGAGGAATTACTAAATCTATTGAATTGATAGGGAATTTCAACTCGGAACCTGTAAATGACCCATGGGGACATATTAAAACTGGTTGTTCATTCAGAGGAACTATCAATCGACAAGATTTTGGAATTTCATACGGTCAAGTACTTGATTCTGGAGCTTTAGCTATAGACAATGAAGTAAATATTATTTTAGATATAGTCTTAATGAGGCATCGATAAAAAGTATATCCCCAAAAAAATAACACCTTCAGAACTTTGTCTGTAGGTGTTATTTTTTTATGTAATACATCATTCAACATATAAAAACCCATTCTGAATAGACTGATCGGAATGTATTGAATAGCTATAAATACCTGTTGATAAATCTGGAATTCTCAAATTAACTTCCTCTCCATAGATTTCTTTTTCAATTATTTTTTGACCTGAGATATTGTAAAGTAAAAACTTATATTTGCCAACTTTTTGTGTCCGGATAGTGATTTGCTGATTATTTATCAAAGGATTTGGAAAAATCAAAAACTGATTTGGAAAAAATTCCTTGTTAAAAGGCAAACTTACAATTATCCCTGATGAATCAGAAGCAACCATAAATTGTCCGAAATAACTTATATTCATAAGTTCTTTAAATAGTAGTTCTCTACCATTAATAATATTATCACAGGTATCAACCAAGGTGCCCCAGCTATTTCCTTCATTCCTTTCAAAGCGCTGATAAAGTGAGTAATTATCTACCCCTGAGGTAAGTGTTAAGGGTGATTTCAGGACAATACTATCTAAACTATTAAAAGTAGAATTATTACCATAATTATTGATAATCCAATACCCTTCTGTTGCTAAATAATTACCAGCGATTTGGTCAGGTGGTACATTCAAACGGTTTACAATCACTGCTCCATCAGGATAAATACCTGATGACGAAAAATAAAGTGTTGCCATAGCATCGCTAAAATCATATTCCCCTCCACTATTTACAAATAATTTATGACTTACCCCCCCACCTATAGGTGCAGAAGAAACAATTCGGGTTGAACCTCCAAAAAAATCACCATGTAATGTTCCCTTTCTATCCTGCACTAATTTCGATAAAGCATTAAATTGATAATAATGCAATAAATTCGGTTCCTGTATGTCGTATTTGGTAAGGTGCATTGTAGAACGAATTTCATCTTGTGACAAATCTTTATTCCAAATACAAACTTCATCAATTAATCCTACAAAATTTCTTGAAAGCCAATCTGCATAACGGCCAATTACAATTCCATCATACCAATTCAAAGAAAACAAATTACTATTATAAATACTAGGTATACCATTTAGATAAACAACTGCTGAATCCGGACAAATTACCAATGCAACATGAGACCATGTATCCACAGGCACAAAAAGACCGCTATTCCATGTCCAACTTGCGCCTGTCCATTGAAACATCAGCTCATTACTGGTACCAAATATCAAACCCGCAGGTATTGAATCATCAGCATGTGTAACAATACCGGTATACTGAGCTTGTACAGTATCTGGTTTTATCCATGCAGAGATTGTAATTTTATCTGTTACCAATTTCAACCCTTGAGTCTTAACAAAATCATTTAAACTATTAGAATTAAGTGCATATCCTGGAATTGTATCCATTCTACAATCATCAGTAATTGTAATAAATGAAGGCATAACCTGTACATCTGTACCCAATGAATCACTTACTGTTAATGTAACAGAATAGGTTCCTGGTCCGGCAAAGACAACAGATGGGTTTTCAATATTAGAGCTTGATGGTACACCATTTTCAAATTCCCAATAATATATAGCATTTGCCCTTGCAACTGAATGACTTGCAAAATAAAAAGTATCGCGAGGGCAATTGCTTTCATTACAATTAACACTTATTTGCGCAACAGGTCCAGTATTTTCATAAAAATCACATTCATAAACAGATCGATTTGTTCCATTGCGTAATTTCCCCTCTTTATAATAAGGTATTAACTGAACTGAATGAGTCCTAACAGGTAAACCATTATTAAATAATTCCCAATTGGGCATTACTCCATTTTTATAATAAACAGCATTCCTAGTACCTAAATAAAGCCCTCCATTACTTCCCTTTTGATGCTCAATATTTGTTATGTAGACACCATCGAGATCCGCAGTAGTAATATTGGTCCAATTTTGTCCTCCATCTGTAGTTGTAAAAACCTGATAGCCATCCATAATAGGTGTTCCTTCGTATTTAGAAACTCTAGCTGCCCATAAAGTATTGGCGTCAATTGCTGAAAGCGAAAGGTCATAGGTTACCCAGCGATTATTAGGAACCGTAAGGGTATCTGGCGTAATATCTGACCAGGTATAGCCAGCATCTGATGATCTGTAAATCTTACGATCCGCATTGACATTAGATGGATGATAATTCATATACATAACATCAGGATCTGCCTGAGAAATTTCCAAAGACGTAATCAAGCCCGAACCAAAATTATAAATCTGAGACCATGTTTCTCCATTATTTTCCGACTTCCACAAATAATAATAATCTGTACTATAAAGTGTATTGTAAACAGTGGGATGAAAAGCTAAATTCCCAGAAAAACCAGTAGTAATTCCAGCATGCGGCAAATACATAAACGGAATGTTCGTATTACTTAAAGAACGATTACCAGATAAGATTTTCTTGCCAAAATCTGAAAAAACCATCCTTTCATGTATTGGGTGAACAAAGCCCCTGAAATTATCGCCTCCATCAGTAGAAAGCCAATCGTTTATATAGACCTGATTATCTTTTAGTAAAGTACCATTGTGATAGGTTCCGCCAAGCATAACTTCTCCATCCTGAAAACCAGCACCGAATCCCCAAAAATCAGTTCCTGCGATACCTTCCATTCTTTGAATAAATGATGCTCCATTATCTCCAGATAAAAATATTCCACCATCACAGGCTATCCAGATTTCATTGTCATATAAACGAATATCATGTATATCTGCATGCACATAATTATTTTTGTAAGAATGATTCCATTGTGAGGGACAAGAAAAGGTGTTCGCTCCATCTGCAGAAACCCATAGGTTTACTCCAGCAACCATAACAGAATCTGCATTAGTGGGAGAAACTGCCAAAGCCAAATCATAATAGTACTGCCCCCCATTTCCAGTACCATCATCCAACCAATGCATTAAATTTGGATTTGCAATACTAGGAAAATTGGGAAGATGGGCCCCACAACATAAACTTGACCAGTTCTCACCAGCATCGTTACTTACATATATACCATATAAGCCAGATACAAATCCCACAGCACCTGTAAGTAAGGCATATATCTTATTTGAATCAGCAGGTGAAACGGCAATTTCTGTTCTTTTTTGCTCGTCAATAGCTACCAATGGAACAGGCCACCCGTTTGGTTTATGAGTAAAGGTTAAACCAGCATCTAAAGATTTGTAGAATTCTGTTCTATTAGCTACTTGTTTTACTGCATATACTATATTGGACAGATGAGGATGAAATTCAATTTCCTGAAAAGCACCAGACAAAACCATTTGCCAATTATTGCCACCATCATTGGTTCTAAAAAGGCCTTCACTTGAAGCAATGAGTAAAACATTATTGGAATCAGGGTGCATTATTATATCAGGAATATAATGTGTCAGCGTATTGAAAAGCGAATCGCCAATAATCTGCCAGAAACTTCCTCCATCAATCGTTTTATAGACTTTATTATCCAAATCTGATGCAGCATATACGATCTGTTCATTAGTATTATCAATTTCAATTGCACGTACTGAAGTAATCCATTCACCAGAAGTCGTCAAATTCCAGTTTTTGCCTTTATCAATAGTCTTCCATACACCTGCTGTTGCTGTTCCGGCATACAGGATATCAGTATTAGTTTTTGCTTTTTCAATAGTATATACATGAGCAGCACCACATGCATAAGAAGTACTTGCAGCATTTTTATCAAAATCAAATGGTCCTATACATTGCCATATTGAGTTAGAATCTCTGTGATATATATTTTGTTTGGAACTGCGAAGATAATTCTTCTTTGAGATCAGAAAATTTCGTTTTTCAACATCATTCATCCCTATCCAATAGGGTCTCCTTGCAATTTGTCGTTGCCACCGTTTATAGTACTGAGTAAATTGATCTTTTTCAAAAAAATGATTTTTGTAATATGTATCAAAAGCTTCTTTTAACTGAACAGGATCTACTTTATTTGTATACATCATATTAACCCATTCCGGCAAATCGGGACGTAGGATACTGTATGGAGTCTGCAAAAGTTGTGCATACCCCAAAATGGGTAAAACCAAGCAACAGATAAATAGCCATCTATGCATAATTCTGTTGTATTGTAGAAATAGAAAGAAAATCGTTCTTTATAAAGATACAAATTATGTACAAGCCTGCATTAACATTGCACAGATAATAGCTCCATAAGTTCCGAGTGCATATCCTAAAACAGCCATTAGTACACCTACTGGGGCAAGCGAGGGACTGAATGCAGAAGCAACAATAGGCGCTGAAGCAGCTCCTCCTACATTTGCCTGACTTCCTACAGCAACAAAAAAGAAAGGCGCTTTAATTATTTTAGCTGTAAGTAGTAATATAATAACGTGCACCAACATCCAAGTAATACCTATAGCAAATAATCCAATATTAGCCCAAACCTCTCCTAAATTCATTTTCATGCCAATCGTCGCTACAAGAATATAGATAAAAACTGAACCCATCCGTGAAGCACCAACTCCTTCTAATTTACGTGCCTTTGTCATCGATAATATCAATCCAAAAGTTGTAGAAATAACAATTAACCAAAAGAAACCTGACATCAAAGAATCAAGATGTAAATCCATCAAAGTTTCTTTAAAGCCTTTCATGAAAGGGACTATAATATCAGCACCCCAGTGGGCAAGTGCAACCCCTCCAAAAGCAATTCCAATTAAAGCAAACATAGAACTTGTAGTCGGCATTTTTTCTACACTAGCTCTATAATCAGTAATACTTTGTTTTAATTCTTCAATTGCAGAATTATCAGCTTTAAGATACCCATCAATTTTATCAGAAACATTAGCTCCATATAATAAAAAACCCATCCATATATTAGCAACGACGACATCTACAATTATCATTGTAGCAAATAAATTATCTCCAACTTCAAAAATCTCTTTCATAGCAGTCTGGTTTGCCCCACCTCCAATCCAACTGCCCGCTACAGTTGAAAGACCACGCCATAATTCTTCAGGAGTAACACTTACAAGATTCGGAAACAAATACGAGGTTACGAATAAAGCTATTGGTCCTCCTAAAATAATTCCTGTTGTCGCTGCAAAAAACATTATTAATGCTTTAGGTCCAAGGTTTTTAATTCCCTTAAAATCAATACTTAAACACAATAATATTAAACTTGCAGGAAGCAAATACCTAGATGCAACAAAATATAGTTTTGATTTTTGAATAAAGGGTTGATAATCAACAGAAGAGACTCCCATCTCTTCTAAAAAAACTTTTATCTGTTCAAATGACATTGTATATAAATCTACATTTGTCAAATCAATGCTTCTTTCAGCTAAAAAGGTTAATAAAGCTTGATCCTGAAAAAATTCAGGTGCGATCAAACCAAAGGGGTAATTCAATAAAGCCGGGAGAAAATAACAAAGTAATAGAGAGGGAATTATAGTGTAGAATTTCTTCCAAGAAGATGATTCAGAACTCGAAGTATGAAAAATCCCTGCCAAAAGCAGCATTAATAAACCAAAAACAATTGCGTCATTAGTGAAGTATGGTTGCATCCTAAAAGATTAATTAATTATGTAACTAATTTTATTGCGTTAGTATAATAGAAGGATTTCCCGACATTTCAAAACTTTAGCATTTGAAATCCATCGAATGATGCTTTTGTTTTATAAAAATATACGTTTACTTAACAAAGTTACACGTATGAGTGCCTAACACAGTATTAAAATTGATAATATAAATACCTTTTGACAGAGTTGAAACATCAATCATATTAGTATCTTCTTTTTGTAAAACCACTTGTCCTGATAAATTCATTACAGTTGCACTCAAAATCTTTAAATCTGATTTGACATGTAACAAATCAATAACAGGATTAGGGTAGATTTTGATATTTATATCTTTTTTTGAATTATTAAAATGTGAAGTAATTAATGAATTATTAATTAACTGATGTATTAAATTAAATGCAAATTTAGGATTTGACACTTCGCTATTCGTCATAGTAACTATAGTATATCCATTAGTTATGCTATGATACATATAGGTAATATTTCCCAAGTCCCCCGAATGTCCAACTAAAGTGTCTCCGGTAAAACGAATCTCTCGTTCAAGTCCCATACCATAATCATAATTATACAAAAAAGTGTTGAAACTAGGATGATCAACCCATTGCATCATCTGCTGAAGAGAGCTATCCGCCAAAATCTGACCTGTCATCAAAGCCCTAATAAAGGTTGCTTCATCTGCTGGAGTAGTCACTATACTCATTGTACCCCACCCGACTGAAAGAATAGAATTATGTGAAACTGAATTAAAATCCGTCAGAGTACCTGAAGACGTCGGATCTGCCCAAACCCCTGCAATAGGTTGAGTATATGATTCAAAAACACCCAAATATGTATGTGTCATACCTAGGGGTGTCCAAAAACGATTTCGCAATTCCATTTGTAAATTATTTCCAGTGATTGATTCAATAATCATAGAAAGTATTACATAGTTAGAATTAGAATAATGCCAGCCAGCACCCGGTGAAAAATAAGGGCCCTGTGTAAAAAAAGTTGTAAGCGCATCCCCTGGTTGATATATCTGTGTTGGATTCCCAATGATTGATGACAAAAAACTAATATTATCAACAAAATTAAAATTCCCACTAGTGTGATTCAATAATTGTCTTATCGTAATATTAGTATCCGCATTCACTATAGGTGGAATATATTGAGTATAATGATCATCAATACCCAACTGGCCATTTTGTTCGAGTAAAAGAATTATTGATGCTACATAAACTTTTAAAGTTGAAGCACCATAAAAAAGTGATGTATCAGTTATTGGATTTCCTAAAGGGTCGACACCTGCAAACCCATTCCAGTTATCTCCATTAGACATCACTACCGTAGCAGCAATACCATGATCTCCATAATACGTCCTTTGGTCTTCAAGAAACTGCTGAAACTGATTGGTTAATGCGGAATCTATCTGAGCAAAAGTAATATTGGAAAGTAATAATAAAAGACCGTAAGTAAATTTAAATTTCATAATATTTTGTTTTATCAATGTTTATTATTTTGACTCTAAATTACTTAAAAACATATATACAAAGAGAAAAAAAAGTTAAACATGGAATATTTAAGATATACTTTTTAAGGTCTGAAAGGAGAAATCAATCATAAATCCAATTTCCAATAAGGGTCAATTATTCTTAGAATTCCATCTTTTATAAATCTTTACAAGTAGATATTTCAGAATAATTTATAGTGAATACGCCTGTCTTAAAGTCATCCATCAAATTTTTAAATAAAAAATTATTATTTATTTTTTTCTAAAAGAAGGAATCAAAACAATGAAATTTATCTTTACCCTTGAAGGTGGCTATATACAATTTATATAACTAATATCAATAAAATAATATATTTGTATCTTCGAATAACATTTGAATCATAAAAAAATACCTAATTGTAACCTGTTAAAAAATCATTGCTTTTATATTAACCAATAAATACTAAAATGGAAATTCACAATTTAGAACCAAAATCTTTATGGAAAAATTTTGCAGATTTGAATGCTGTTCCAAGGGCCTCAAAAAAAGAAGAGCGTGTTATAGCATTTGCAGAAGCATTTGGCAAAAAACTAGGATTACCAACACATATAGACAAAGTAGGTAATGTAATAATAAAAAAACCTGCGACTAATGGGATGGAAGACAGGGTAACAGTTGTCTTACAGAGTCACCTCGATATGGTTCACCAAAAAAATGCCGACACCCAATTTGACTTTGATACCGAGGGCATAAAAATGTTAATAGATGGTGATTGGGTAAAAGCTGATGGGACTACCCTTGGAGCAGATAATGGGATTGGCGTTGCTACAATTATGGCAATTCTTGAATCTAATGATATTGACCACCCAGCGATAGAAGCATTATTTACTATAGATGAAGAAACTGGGATGACAGGTGCATTAGGTCTTGAGGGAGGGCTTCTAGAGGGTAAAATTATGTTAAACCTTGACACCGAAGATGATGATGAATTAACTATTGGTTGCGCTGGTGGTATAGATGTTACCGCCACTGGGAACTACATGATTGAAGATTGTCCTCAAGGATTTACAGGAGTTAAATTAAGTCTGACTGGACTTACTGGAGGACATTCTGGCATGGACATACATCTGGGTCGTGCAAATGCAAACAAATTAATGAACAGAATCTTGTATGAAGCAGCAAAGAAGTTCGACTTACGAATTAGCTCAGTAGATGGAGGAAGTTTGAGAAATGCTATACCCAGAGAATCCTTTGCAACTATTGCATTAAGTACAAACAATCAATTTCCAAATTTCATAAAAGAATGGCAAATGGTTCTGGAGAAAGAATACGGAACGACTGATCCTGACATAAGCTTATCCATAGAACCATGTAATTGTCCTGAAAAAATTTGTTCTACAAACTTTCAAAAACAATTTCTAGCTGCAGTTTATGCCTGTCCAAATGGCATATACAGAATGAGTCCTGATGTACCTGAACTGGTACAAACTTCAAACAATCTAGCCAGGGTTCTCCTTGGCAATGGTAAATATAAAATACTTTGTTTAACTAGAGGTTCTGTAGACAGTGAAAAATTTGATGAAGCTTATGCAATTGTCAATACATTTGAATTAATTGGAGCTAAGGTAAACCTTGCAGGTGAATACCCTGGTTGGACGCCTAATCCAAATGCTAGAATTATAAAAACAATGAGTGATTTATACTTAAAATTATTTGGCGAAAAGCCACATGTATATGCCTGTCATGCAGGATTGGAATGTGGCATACTTGGTACTAATTATCCTGAGATGGAAATGATATCATTCGGTCCAAATATTCGTGGAGCGCATTCACCAGATGAAAAAGTTCAAATTAGTTCGGTACAAAAATACTGGGAATATTTACTAGAGACACTTAAAAGAATACCCAAAGCTTAAAATAAGATTAAAAGCCATCACTAATTGGTATTTAACGATCAAATTTCTGATTTGACACGATTGTTATATTCCAGATCATAACCATATTCCTCAAAAGCAAATTTCCATTCTGTTTGAATACGTTTAACCATTTCCTCTTCTATCGGTATAAACTCATTTTTTTTATAACCTTGTATAGATTGCAAATATGCTCTGACATGTGGTAATGCATCATCATAATTATCAAGCTTAAGAGTTTTATAAATTTTTGAGAAAATTGCTTCTGATCCCTCTCCTATTTCATCATAAGATACTTCAATAAGATTTTCTTTTGGAATCAATCCTTTATCTCTGATATAAGCTTTCATTAATTTTGTATAATTTTCAATAATTATTTCTTTATAATCAGCTTCAGTAATATCCTGAAAACTTTGGCCCTCCCAAACAACCCTTGACAAATGAAGGGTTGACAAATAGACGTTATATGGATTCCTGTAGATATATACAAACTTAGCATTTGGAAAGAGTTCAAGAATTTGCTTAATCCTAGCAGTATTACTTGGATTTTTGATAACTAAGCGCTTACCTTTAGACATGAAAGCTATACTTTTTAGAACATAGTTATATGCTTTTTGCCATCTCTTTTTTTCTGAATCCGAAATCCCTTCAAACATTAAGTACTTATTAAAATAAGTGCGATTATCCGGAAAATAAATACTATACACGTTGGACAATTCTGACATGTTAGATAAAACTTGCTCTTCTTCTTGAGGAGACATCAATGTAAAATCCATTTTATCCATAGGACGTACTTGGGCTGTATGTGGTGCGATCAACCTGTCCAGCCATCCAAGACCAACAGTACATATATTAAAAAAGAAACTTTGGAAATTACTCAAATATCCAAATTGTGGATCTTTTGAAAGCAAATAATGTATATGTGTTGTACCACTACGCCAATGCCCTAGGATAAACACAGGTGGGTTCTCATTCAAATTAATCTTACGGAGTTTAATCCAAAAAATGAACCTTTGGATTAATTGTAATGGCCATGAAAGAAACGAAAAAAGCAATACCCCTAACATCATGCCTCTCTTGCTTTTGGATATTTTATTTTGCATAAACACCTTTAACAAAACACCAGGGCGGGTTACAGATAATTGGTGACCGGGTGGTTTGTAATTGGCTTTTTGATTCTTCATTTATTTTTCCTGGCAAATCTTAGGTTTAAAAGACTGCTATTTATTTTAAGATCAGAAAATCCTATTTATTAATTACTTTTCTAGATTAGAAATTATTGAAAACGATACTCTATTTTCAATATAACCTCAATTCAATATTAGTGTTTTCCCACTTTAAGCACGAAGATAATAAGTAGTTAGGACAAAACAGCTATGAAATAAAATTATTCGTTGAATAAATTATAGAATTTCTATATTGAAATCAACTCGAATATAATTAGATAAAAAAATCTATATTCCTTACCAAGAAATTGAATTAATTTATCTAAACTGTGTAAGACAAAAAATCAATATAGAAAACAATATACTTTCAACTTTGGTAGGTAATATAAACATTAAAATTATATAAACGATCCATTAAAAGAAAACGAAAGTTATTTAATAGTCAAATAAGGCAAAACCTTAGTAAAAGTGTTTTTCCCATCATCAAATTCTATTAAAATCTGCAATAAGTCAACTGATTCCCACAGCCCTTCAGTTTCCCTATACTTAACTATTGCCTTTGCATGAAACCATCTTAGATATGGATGTGCTTTAAGTTCTTCAACGGTTGCTTTATTGATATTAATTTTACGAATTTCAGGATTTTCACAAAGTAAAAAAGGACGCATCAAAAGAAATGTAGAATCTGGGAGTTTATACAATTCTGCAATTTGATCAATAGATACAAATCCCCCTAATGCATCTTTCATTTTTAGAATTCTGTTTGCATAAGAAGGTCCTATTCCTTTGAATTGCTGAAAATCTGAAGAAGATGCAAGATTAATATCAATTTTATAATATGACTTTTGTTTATAAGACTTATTATATTTGTCTTGAACTAATTCAACTATATGAATACTAGAATAAAGATGTTGATACACAGAATCATGAAGGGTATAGATTTTTTTAAAGTCTTCTTTTTTACGAAATCTACCTCCTTTTAACCTGTAATTTAATATACTTCGTGTAGTCTTATCAGTCAATCCTAATTTTTTCAAAATTTCTTCTGAAGCAGTATTGGGATCAAAGTCAAAAGGTGTTGGCAAAGGATTATCTATATTTTTTTCTGGTAGGATAGATTTACTATGTTCTTCTATTTTAATATAAGGCAACAATTGACGAAAATGATCATTTGAAAGTGTATAAATTTTTTGAAATGATTCTTTTGAATAGAACCACCCTCCTTTTAACCTGTAATTGATTATACTTTTAATCGTCTTTGCAGGTACTCTCATATTTTTAAAGTCTTCAACAGTAGCTTTATTCGGATCAAAAATAAAAGGATATAACTTTGTTGGTTGAGATGTTATATTTTTCTTTAAATCTTTATTTTGAAAATGATTATAGGCTTTTTTTTCTGATGTAAAATGACTAATCCCTTTTTCAAATGCTAAGACATCCTGATTCCATTCAGTATAATCCACAACTTGTTCAGATTTAAAAAAAGATATCAAAAAAGGAAAAATAAACAAAATTAAAATTACTAACAAAAGTATCAATACAGCATCTCTTTCAGCCCTAGTGTAATAAAAAAAATCTTTAAACTTATTCATAATAACAAATGATTATCAATAACATAAAAATAAGTTATACTTAGATAAAAAAAACGCTCTGACAAAATTGTCAGAGCGTATATATTTTTATAATTATATTATGAGTCATTAATGATACAATTACATTACTATACCTATCAGATTAGTATTAATTTCATTGTTTCCATTAATTATAAGATTGTAACCCTCAGGTATACTTACCTCAAAACTTAAAACCTCTGATATTTCAACTCCTTTTACAGTAACCATATTTGATATATTTGGCATTGAAACATAAAGTGTTTGAGTTTCTTCATTTATAGTACCTTCAATTGTGTAGCGTCCAACCATAACAAGTTGTTTTACGATATTTTCATTCATATTTAAAACTTCAACATAAGTAGTAATACGAATATAATTTTTGTTCCATTCGGATACTGTCACATCGCCACTAAGTTCAACTATAGCTTTCGTAGTATAACTTGTAGTAGTTTCTATGGCTAAAGATTTAACTAATGTTTTACCAACTTGAGCATTACCATAATATGCAAATGCAAAAATCAAAATTAATAATGTAAATAATCTATTCATGACACTTATATTTAGAAATTAAAATTATTTTCATATTGACAACACAAAGATAAAACACAAAGTTCAATAAAAAAAGAATTTTGTAAAATTTTATTTTGTAAAAGATTAACATTTGGCATTTGTCAATTATTTTATTTTGCCAAATAATGTATATACAAAATAATATGTAAGTTGAATTGGGGTATAAAATATTCTTTTTAGCCATTTCTAAATCCTACAAAATTTAAAAAAATGCGCTATTAAAATATGTTTTTAGAATTATATACTCTAGAAAAATATATGTATATATAATCTAATGATTTTTTTAAATTTAGTTGATTACGACATTATTGAGGAGGGTATAAAAATATAAGAAATTACATACTTTATAGATCTTAGCTTCCTAAGAATTCTAAATTAAAATACGTATGTAAACGAACTTAACTTATTCAATTAAAATAGTAATAATTTCGTGGGTTATGTCTTAAATAAATTAAATGGAATGCATAATCAATTCTTCCAAACATGAAATAAACTCAGGATGATCATTGCTGCTAGGGACAAGATCTACTTTAACACCACCATTTTCTTCAAAAAGTTCCTGATATTCAACACCAATTTCAATGAGTGTTTCAAGACAATCAGCAACGAAGGCTGGTGAAAAAACGAGCAATTTTTGAGCTCCTTCTTTTGCTAGTTCTTCTACAACTTTATCTGAAAATGGCTTTAGCCAATTTTTATTCAATCTTGATTGAAAACAAACAGTATAATCACCTTCTTTAAGATTTAATTTATCAGCTATTAATCTCGTTGTAGCATAACAAGTTGCCTTATAGCAAAACTTATTCAATTCATTAATTTCTGTTTCACATGGTTGGTCCATACAAAGATCAGAACCATCATATACTTTATCTACATGACGGTCAGGAAGCCCATGATAAGAAAATAATATATGATCATAGGAATTAAGATCAAAAACTTTACTTCTTTCTACTATTGAATTTACATACCCTTCAGAATCCCAAAATTGATTAATGATTTTTAATTCTGGGATCACCCACCAGCTTTGTATAATTTTAATAGCTTTTTCAATTGCAGAGCCAGAAGATGCACTAGCATACTGAGGAAATAATGGTAAAATTATAATTCTATCAAAATTTTCTCTTTGAATTTCATCTAGCACTTTTTCCATTGAAGGATTTTGATATCTCATTGCAAATTTTACAACTATACCTTTATCTTTTATTCTTTGGGAAAGAAGTTTTGTAACATTTTGAGTATGCGTCAACAAAGGCGACTTACCATTACTCAAATCCCACAACTCTTTATATATTTTTGCAGATTTAGGAGCTCTGAAAGGAACAATAAAAAGATTCACCAATAGTTTACGAGTAAGGTAAGGTAAATCTATTACTCTTGGATCATTTAAAAACTCTGAAAGGTATCTCCTAACATCACTTATTTTTGGACTATCAGGAGTGCCTAATTGAATTAATAAGACACAAGTACTTTTTGAACTCCTATTCTTCATAAAATCATTATCTAAAATATCACCCATGTTATATTAAAATATAAATTAAAAGTAGTAGTTAAAAAAATTAAATCCAATAATAATAAACATATCTTATGAATTTGTCAATCCTTTCCCTTTACAATAATAATTTCTTCCCCAGTAACCCATTTTTGTATAAGGGGAATATTGTTAGTAATAGGAACCAATGTAAATTCTCCAAAACCAGTCAAAATATCCGATTCATTAGCATAATCAATTTCAACCTGCATACTCCTCCCATAACTTGATTGAATAAAATAGACTTCCTTTTCTCTATAATATAAAAAACCTACATGAGAATGTCCCAAACCTATAAAATAAAGCCCTTCTTTACATTTTCTTTTGATAGCAGGAATAAACTTTTCAAATTCATAACCTATTTCTATTTCTAAAAGTGTTCCTTTTATCAGTAAGCTTTTAGCTTCTGATACAGGGCCCTGCTGTGCAAGTGAATATCTATTTAAATTGAATCCTGCATGCAACAATGTTGTCGACACAAAGTAGCTGCACCCTACTTTACCTTTATTAGGGACAGAAGTATAGCCATCAAATGACCATTTAGTTCCGTACCAATGAGGGAATATTTGATTTAACAATTGTGTGGTAATATACAACGAAGCTTCTGCTATTATTTTTTCTTTATTAATTCTTGTTTTAGCATTCCTGTATTTATTATAGAAATATTCTTGCTGTTCTACTATTGTATTTTTAATACCTATATAAGATCCTTGAGGTTTCAAAATTGGTAAAGGCAAATTTGAACTATCAATATTACGGTAGTAAGAACAGACCCCTATCAATTTGGATCTAGATTCTTTTGAAAGTACTTTTGAGTGGAATTCAAAGAGCAATGGACCAAAAGAGATAAATGAAAAAAATACAACAAATATGTATTGCATAGATGATTTTAAATATTATTTGACTTATTGTTACCTCAAAATAAAGACCAAAACTAACTTTAAAAAATAATATAAAAAATATATTTTAGCGAAAATAATAATATTGAAGCCCGTTAAAACATTAAAGAACAAAATAATAAGAACGATTCTAATAGAATTTTTAGTTTATTAAACTATATAATATCATCTTAACCTAATAGATAAAAACAAAATTAGCAGTATAATCGTATACTGCTATATTCAGTTTATAGATTTCTTACCTTTAATAACCCAAAGGAAGGCTACAACTAATAAAAACACTTATTACAATATGTACAAGCTATTGGCTATTATTTTCATAATTTCTATAAGCCTAAACAATTCAACTAATGCACAAAAAAAAGGTTGTGTAAAGGGAAATTGTAAAAATGGATGGGGAATCTTTGAATATTATGTTGGGGATATATATCAGGGTCGCTACGAAGGTTTTTTCTCCGATAGTAAACGAAATGGTAAGGGTATTTTTTATTATTCAAACGATGATAAATACCACGGAAACTGGGTCGATGGAAGGCCACATGGTTTAGGAGCCAAAATTTCCAGAACTGGAAAAATCAAATCAGGAACCTGGTCAAAGGGTAAACTCATTATGCGTCTAAAAAAAGAATTAATCATAGAATGTATAACCGGAGTATGCACGGATGGTTTTGGAAGATCAAAAGATAACTATGGAAATAATTATAAAGGTAATTTTCTCAACGGCCAATACAGTGGCTATGGTGAAATGAATTATAACAATGGAGAAAGATACAAAGGGATTTGGCATAAAGGCGTTCCTCATGGCCAAGGATCATATTATTTTCGAAATGGACATGTTAATACTGGAAAATTTGAAAATGGTAAATATGCTGAAAACAAAATGAAAATATGGGCATTGATTGTCGGAGTTGCTGATTATCCAAACTTTGGCAATCTAAGTTATACTACAAATGATGCCAAACTAGTTTATTCCTTTTTACGAAGTATAGAAGGAGGCGCAGTACCTGAAAATCAAATAAAATTATTACTAGATGATGATGCTAATGCATTTAATATAATGAATACTGCTGCAGATCTTTACGAGCAATCGGACAGCAATGATCTCATTATTTTTTATTTTGCCGGTCACGGAAAAAATGGTGCTTTCCTCCCTTATGATTACGATGGAATTGAAAACAACCTTCTCCATCATGGACTTATTAATTCACTACTAAAAGACAGCCCTGCCAAATATAAACTATGTGCTATTGATGCATGTCATTCTGGGAGTTTTGATATGAATATGGTTTTGTCATATAAAGAATATCTAAATAGCTACAAAATAAATGGCGAAGAGGCGCTTGTCTCTTTAACACGATCTACAAAAAATATCAGAGAGCGAATAAAAGACTATTACAATAGTTTTAACGGTATAAAAGGTGGCCTTGCTCTAATTATGTCTTCTGCCTCAGAAGAAATATCTCTAGAGGCGAATAAGCTTAAACAAGGTGTCTTTAGCTATTATTTTATTCAAGCAATGAAAGGGGCTGCCAATAAAGCTGATATAAATGGAAAAAAGGATAATATCATCGATATTACAGAACTGTACGAATTTGTTGAAAAAAATGTTCGAAATTTTACTTTTGGGTTTCAGCATCCACTAATATTTGGCCAATATGACAAACATATGCCTGTTGGTATCATGAAAAAATAATTCAACAATAGTTTGATAAATATTCTCGTTGTTGCCTCGACTTAAAAACAACTAAATCAATTATTTGTTTAGCTGCTGTTTTTTTTTCTATAGAGTCTTCCCTTTCCTTTTTATTTAGCTGTTTTTTTTGTATTATTACGTATAATAAATACTCTTTTATAAAAGTTCTTTAAAATTACCGTTTACTCTTACAATTTGTTTTCAAAGATTGTTTTTTGATCTTGTAAAACTACGTAACATTAATGCACCTTGTATAATACTCTATTATCCAAAACCGTATTTGAAACGTTTTTAACTTCAATAACAATTGACAAATCCATTCTCTGCTAAGTATTAAACCTAATCTATTAAAGTACTACATTTTAAATCAATTAAACTTAATCTATTTATGTCAATTCTAATTGAAAAAGCAGGTTCTGACCAGAAAGCTGAGTTTTTCCATAAGAACAAGTGGGTTATTACCCGACTTTTGGGTTCTTCTACGGAAGAGGCAACTGAAAAGAAACCAAAGCAAAAAAGGAAAACTAAAGCAAAAACCAAAGCTAAGGCAACAGCTAAACCAAAAACTAAAGCAAAAACCAAAGCTAAGGCAACAGCTAAACCAAAAACTAAAGCAAAAACTAAAGCTAAGGCAACAGCTAAACCAAAAACTAAAGCAAAAACTAAAGCTAAGGCAAAAACTGAAAGTAATAACAACTCAGCTAAGTCGGAAACTACTTCTTTGCCTGATAGCAAATAATTATTCTACTGAAATTTCAACCTAATTTATTTCAATCCTAGATACTTTGATTTGGGCTTAATTTGGCTGAAAAAACTTCGAAAAATCAATTTACGTGGTAATGTCAAAATTGGCATTACCCTTTTTACTTTATAATATTTTATCCATACTCGTTAATGTCAAAACTACTTTACCGTATAGGCGTTTATTCATATTCTTTAGGAATTTATATAGCATCTTTCTTTAACGCTAAAGCAAAACTTTGGGTAAAGGGAAGGAAGTCTATCTTTAAAAATTTACGCCATGAATTTTCCTCTAATATTGATCCAATTATTTGGATGCATTGTGCATCTCTAGGTGAATTTGAACAAGGGCGACCAGTCATAGAGGCTATCAAAATAAAACAACCGAAATATAAAATTCTACTTACTTTTTTTTCACCTTCAGGATTTGAAATTAGAAAGAATTATAAAAATGCCGATTGGGTTTTTTATTTACCCATTGACAGCCCTTCAAATGCTCAAAAGTTCATTGAAACTGTACAACCAAAAATAGTGATTTTTGTCAAATATGATTTTTGGTATTATTACCTTACTCAATTACATAATAAAAAAATACCAACCTATCTTATTTCTGCAACATTTAGATACAATCAATTATTTTTTAAATGGTATGGAAGTTTATTTAAAGAAATGTTAATCAGTTTTGAACATATTTTTGTTCAAGATCAGGGCTCGAAAGAATTACTAAAAAGTATTTCATATTCAAATTGTACTGTGTCTGGTGATACGCGCCTAGACCGAGTTATGGCAGTTAAGTTAGAAAATAAAAAATTCCCTATCATAGATGATTTTTGTAGCAATTCAAAAATTTTAATTTGTGGCAGCACCTGGCCTTCAGATGAAGCAATCATTGCAGAATTCGCTAAAACTAAAACTACGCTTAAATTGATAATTGCACCTCACCAAATTGACTCAAAACATCTTAATCAGATAAAAAAAACATTTGATAAATATAACCCATTATTCTATTCCGAAAATCCACCAACTGAAAAACTAAAAAATGCATCAATAATCATCATTGACAATATTGGAATATTAAGCTACCTTTATGCCTATGGAGACATAGCATATATAGGAGGAGGGTTTGAAAATGGGATTCACAATACACTTGAGGCAGTAGTATACAATATTCCAATTCTTTTTGGTAAAAATTACGATAAGTTTGAAGAGGCCAAAATGTTGATTAAAGAAAAAATAGCCTATGAAATAAACAGTGCTGAAGATATAACTGAAATGTCAGATAAATTATTGAATGAAAAAAGAAAAAAAATAATTGCCCAAAAATGTAATAATTACATAAAACAAAATATTGGTGCCACAGATATGATATTAAGTTACCTTAAAAAAAAATTTTAAGATATATAGTATAAATAATATCTCACATAGATGAAACGACAAAGTTCTTTTCCTATATAATCTATATCAGTAATAAGGTAGATCCCTTGAACTAATATTTTGTGGTATTTATACATCAACTAGAATTCCTATTAGTATAATTGATGGACTTTAGATTACTTCAATAAACAACTATTATAACTAATTGGAAATTGCCTGAAATATTTCCATATAATTATTTTTAAAACAAAAATCAACTCCAACATTATATTGACCTAAATAAGGGAAAGCTTAAAAACCAATAGCCACAAATAAGAAAAAATGTTTAATCTATTTTGTTTTTTATATAAAACAATCGTTATTTGTCCACAACCCTATAAGATTTAAAGTTAATTAATTAAAACACAATATATTTTTAAAAAGAAAATTATTATTAACCCCTTAAAATTAAATTATAATGAAACAGACTATCACTTGCATTACATTATTACTTTTATCCCTAAATGTATCATCACAACAACTCCAAGGATTTTTTCAAATAGCAACAGAACAACCATCAGTCGTTGTAGCAGCAACTGACAAATTAATGGCAACTGAATTTGGTCAAAATTTTCGTGCTACAGTAGTACTTTATTCAGAGTTATTCAACGGTAAAGATAAAACTACACACACACTCGGTTTCTTTTTTGAAGATGCTAAAACTATGGAAAAATCATATGATCAATGGATGAATTCCGAAGATGTAGCAAAATGGGCTCAAATTGTAAATGATGCTGATGAAGATACAGGCAATTTTCTAGCTAGAACTATATATCAAGGTGGCGAAAATCCATCTGAAGATAGGGTTTTTATGAGATTCACACTTTCCATTAAAGATGAAGACTTCTATGCTAAAGCTTACGCTAAGTTTGCGCAAGATGCTGAAAAAAGAGACTTATTAAACAAAGGCTCACATGGTTTATCAGCTATAATAGGTGGTGCTAATCCTAAAATGACACACTTTGCCTATGTTGGGGCACGAAATATACCAGAATTACTTAAAAAAATGGAGATGATTCAAAAAGATGAAAGGTATCTACTTTTTTCAAAACAGGTGAGTCAAATTCGAACTATAGAAAAACAAGATATGGTAATTAAGTATAAATCTTGGAACGAGCGCAAGTAATAAAATATATCTATTAAAAAAAAATACGATCTGCCTTTTTCAAGACAGATCGTATTTTTTTATAATAATTTAAAATTTATTTAGTAAGGTAAATTTGGTTTTAGCAATTCTTTACCATCATAAAAATCGTTTATAATTTTGACAACTTCTTCAGGTGAATCAGTAACCGGAAGCAAATCAAGATCTGCATTACTAATAGTTTTGTATTCTTCTGCCATTGTCTGCTTTAGCCATTGTAGTATTCCTTCCCAAAAAGCAGTTCCCATTAACACTACAGGAATTTTAGCAATTTTTTTTGTTTGAATCAATGTTAAAACTTCAAACAACTCATCAAAAGTTCCAAAACCACCTGGCAATACAACAAAAGCCTGAGCATACTTTACAAAAATAACTTTACGTATAAAAAAATAGTTAAAGTTAAAAACTTTATCCGGGTCAATATAGGGATTATAACCCTGTTCAAAAGGTAAATCAATATTCAATCCTACAGAAACTCCCCCACTTTCTTTAGCCCCTTTATTAGCTGCTTCCATAATACCAGGGCCGCCACCAGTAATTATTCCATATCCCTCTTCAACCAATGCACTAGCAACTTGTTGAGCAAGCTTATAATGCTCATTGTCTGGTTTGGTCCTAGCAGAGCCAAAAATAGATACACAAGGATCAATTTGATTCATTCTTTCATAACCATCTACAAATTCTGCTATCACCTTAAGAACTGTCCAAGAATTAGAAGCTTTCAAAGCTTTACGCTCATTCCATTCCTTTACTGACTTTTTTTTAACACCTAATTTTTTTCCTTTATTCTCCTTATTCATAGTGCTCCAATTTATTGATTTTATAGTTTTGAAATACTTGACAACTTACCTTAATGTTTTTTTTAATATATAATTCAAGTCTATAACATATTTAAATTATATTTTCATTCAGCAAGGTAAAAAAAAGAATCAATAATTATATAATACTATAGAATTAGTATCAATTATTTAAAATTTTAAGAATAGTATTCAAAGAATGCTGATAATAAAAAAAGGATCCTGATTTGTTACAGAAAACATTTTCCATCGCCACGATACGTCAAAACCTTATCTACAATTTCTCCGTCTTGCAATAACAATAAATAATTGAACCGTTCACAAAGCTCTCCTGCCTTACTATGTCTTAAAAAAACCGGGTCTCCTATATTTAATGATTCCTTACCTTTATAATATATAGGGGTCTGAACCTCTCCTGCCATTTCATTAGGGAAAAATTTACATCCTTTTGGCAAATAAAGCATTGGTAATTTATCTGGTCCCATAGACCCAGATGCGACATATCCACCACCCAAACATGTATATACATTAGGTTTAGGTTTACGGACAATTTCAATGGCATATCCTGCTGCAGGAAAATGTTTAAATTGATTATAATTATCAAATAAAGTAGGGTTGTAAAATGCAGAGCCAACTGCTATTTCTGTAATTTGTGATTCATCTCTAGTCATTTCAATACTTCCAGTACCACCGCCATTCACAAAATCAAGAGAATCTACAAATTCCATAACCAGATTGACTACAAGTTTTCTACGAGCAACTATCTCGATAATCGAAGTCTTCTGAAGCATATTAATTACAGAATTCTTAATCTTCTTCCCATATACATTATTCCCAACACCAGCAATTTGTGCTTCATATCCCATAACACCTTTGAGTTCCACATATGGATAAAGAGAAAGACTTTTCAAAAATTTCTTTACCTTAAAAAAAGAATTCAAGCTAGAACGATGAACGCCAAAATATAATCCTGGAAAATTACTAGACATATCCAAATCCATACAAATGGGGATTTTGACCTTTAGTTGTTTTCCAATTTCATTTATTTGCTGAAGATGTTCAGGCTTATCAGTCATCAGGTATATTTTTTTACCCTTTATTACTTCATGAGCAACTGCTTTGATATGTTCATTCTGAAAAGTTGGGTAGGCAACAAGAAGATCATCAAAACCTAATTCTGACAACCATACTGCTTCAGGCGAAGTAAAGCACATTATACCTTGATATTGAGGACTATAATCCAAAATTCTCTTCATCAAAGATACCGATCGGATAGACTTTGAAGCAATACGAACTTTTTTGTCCTTTGCCCTTTTTAATACATCTTTGACATTATAATCAAAAAACTCTAAATCAATATATGCAAAGGGTTTTTCCTGTTCCTTAAATGCCTTTTTATAATATGAATATGTTCGATCCATAATTTAATGTAATCATTTATAATAGAAACCAATAGTACTACAATAAAAAATATTCATAAATATTCAATACTACTCTTCCTCATCTCTAGATTTCTTTTTAAATGTATTTTCAACAACTTCCAATTCAGATAGAATTCCTCTATCTTCCATTCCTGTCCAAATATCGCACATTTCAAACAAATCAGGTTTTTGTGACCATTTTTTTCTGTCTTCTGGTGCTTTTAGCATTTCCTCTGCTAAAGCCCTAAACTTCATTTGATATGCTGCTAATGTCCATTTCCCAAAAAGTGTATGACCTCCTTCGTAAAGCTGTAAACGATATTCTTCATAAGTTGTAATATATCCAGCATAAGAATTGGCATACGGAGACATAATTACTTCTGAAACACCCCGTTCTTCTAGTACTTTACTTATTGTTTTACGCAATCTTACAGATGCTATTGTAGTGATTTCTGCTGGTATTCCAACTATAGCAATTTGTCCTATTATAAATATTTGCAATGGTAGTTTCTTGGGAACCCAAGGGGTTTTTTTCCCATAACCAACTTTATTTGCAAATTTGATATACTTAATTGAAGGATCCAAAAACCCGGGTACTACCATTTTTTCAGGATGAGCAGCACCAGCAACAACCCCTGTTTCATGATTTATAATAACAACTTTGGGATGATGTGCATTATAATAATCGATAACTTTTTTCTGACGATATTTATCCTTGCTCATACGTGCAGCTAAAATCTCTACCTGACGAACAGAACCCATATACATACGTATTGCCTGACCAAAAATTTTACTTGCACCCTGCCCATCTGTTGTGCCTTCCAAAAAAGACATCCCCCAAGCAGGTTGGCTAGTTGATTCATGTTTTAAACCACCTGTATAGAATTCATCAATCATTACATCCGACATATCTGCATACATCAACATGTAATCAATATCACCATTAATTTTTTTTCCAATTTTTGCAGCAGAATGGTAGATTTCCTTCGCTTTATTAAATTGTAAAGAACCATTATAAGCAGCAGATTCATAATCATCAACAAACTTACCCCTATATTCTCTACTTTTTTTGTCCCAGATAAAATTAGGGCTTATATCTCCAGTAGCATCTTGGGCAAAACTTGTTATTATATTATTATTTTCAGGATTAAGTTGATTAAGATAATTTTCAAAAAATTCAGAAGCATAACCTTTGTTATCATAGCATACTTTTTTATACCTACTTGAAACACTAGTAGCATGCACCCCAAACCAATTTAGACTCCCGATTGGATTATTGTTTTTATCATCAAACCTTAGTAATTTCATAGTCCTGTCAGCAGCCAAATGCCGCTTTTTCTTAGGAACTCTAACACCAACTTCAGGGTTTGTATTATATGCTCTTATTGATCGATTAAAGCAAATTTCAGCATCTTTGTCAAAATCTCCTTTGTGATGTTTGATTTTACCAGGTTTTAGGTCATCATCCGCCCTCACAATTGCTTCTACTATTGCGCTTGAATACCGCAGGTATACATCTTCTTGAAATCCAGGCATAGTAAAATTATATGCTAAATGTTGAGTAAACCCACCAGCAGCACTATGCGTATGCTGAGCAGTAATCATTACATTAGCATTGGAGTAACCCTTCTCAGGATAATCAAATTCAAGACAACGTATTACTCCGGCTTTAAGATAGGTTGTTGAGAAACAAATATCAGTATTAACAAAAACAATTTTTTTACCATTTTTTTCGATTACAAATGCCCGTGCATACTGTGGTGTTTCTACTCCTTCAATTTTATGGAAATGCATTCCATATCCTAACATCCCATTTCCTTTTTTAAAAAAAGTCATATCGACTTTACTCACACCTATATTATACATTTGCAACTAATTATTTTATTATTAACATGAATTTGATTATTTATATATCTGAAGTATATCATATCAAAAACCGTGACAAATATTGAACATTTATTTAATTAATTGAAAATAAACAAATATATTTTTGATTTCATTGACAAAAATCAAAAAAGCAATTAACAAACACTGTTTTTTATTATTTTTTTAGAACTTTCTTCTGGCAGTATTTGAAAAAAACTTACATGTAATAAATATAATTTCCTAGTAACTATTTCTATCCAAAGAAACCAAAACTCCAACTTAAAAACTTGCTATTAGTTCCTCTTTAAAATAAAAAGTCACCTTTCTCAAGGTGACTTTAATAATATTGCTATTCAGGACTTTTCATTATCTGTGAAAAAAATTATCGTTTTACCAACAAATATATATTGGTTTTTACACAGATCTACAAAACCTCAATATTCCGTTTTGTATCCTCTTTTTCTATTTTAGGAATGTTTACAAGTAAAACACCTGCATTATAAGTAGCATTAATCGTTTCTGTATCTACCCTTTCAGTAGGAATACTAAACGTTCGTTGAAATTTTTTATTTCCAAATTCACGATAAGTATAAGATCCTTTTTCGTCAGACTCATTATTCACCACTTTATTTGCAGAGATGATTAATGAATGATTTTCAAATGCAATGCTAAAGTCATCTTTTTTAAATCCTGGAGCAGCAACTTCAATAATAAATTGTTCATCTTCATTTTTTATATTTACTGCCGGCGCACCACAATAACTATCTAATAGACAATCATTATTTGCTTTTAAATTGGTATTGAAAAAGTCGTTTGAAAAAAGTTCATTCCACAAAGAGGATAAAGAGTTTGACAGTGCGTAATTTCTTCTTACTAAATTCATAATAATTTTGTTTTTAACATTAACCTTTATACAATTATTTAAATGTTTTTAGGCTAAAGGTAATTTGAATAATTTTTAATACGATTTTGATTTCTAATTGTCAAAATCAATACCAAATCATAAAAGAAGACAAAAAGGAGTAAATACAATCAATTTTAATGACATAATGTCACGTTTGTTTGATTTTTTGGTGACACAATGTCATTTTTAGTTCGGTAAGTGCGAGCCTCCACTTATAAATTTAGATTTTCCTGAAGTACATTACAGCGAAAGAGGTTTAAATAACTTAATAAAATTCAAGTTATTTACAAAAAAATAACCTGCACTAAATCAAATATAGCGCAGGTTATTCTCTGATTAATTTCAGGTATATTATATATATTATACTTTTGATAACTACATTGACATATCAACAATTTTGCTATCACAGGTATATAATTCATTTGTTTTTTCTGATGGCAATACCTCAAAATTGTGCATTTTTGGAGCTGTCATTCCATATCCTCTGAAACTAGGTCTGTCTTTCCCTGGACAACCAGCATGATGAGAAGAACCACAAGAAGTCATTAAGAAGGTGAATAAAGCAGTAGTCAAAAGTAGAGAGAAAATATTTTTAAGATTTTTCATGATTATATTTTTAATCCAAATAATTCAGGAATAATTAAATTCTATATTAGTGGCGTTTCCTATTGATAGCACAAATATAAGGCGGATCAATCGAACATACAAGAATTTTAACAAAATAAAATTTTGATTGTATTAAAAATATAGGGATTGTAAAATATTTAATTTCGTTATTTTTTAATTATGAAGAATTTATAATTTTATTCTATGGGTTTAAAAAATTTTATTCTTTTGTGTTTTTCGTCGTCGAAATAAAAAAAACTACATATATTTTTCTTTTTTTTATTTAAAAAGGATTTTTAAGTTTAAAAGTGATTAATCAATAACATTATAAAGCTTCAATTAAAAACAAAAAAAACTAAATTTCGATTTCCTTATTTAATACATCTAAAGGTATGTTATATATATGGGAATATTTTTCTTTTGCATAATCGATAAAATATTTAAAATTCAGACCCTCTCCCGTAATTCGTTTACAAAGTTCTTCAGAATCATATTTCTTGCCATATTGATGAATATTAGTCCTGAGCCATTCAAGGAGTCCTTTCATATTACCCTGAGATATTTGCTCCTGTAAATCAGGTAAGTCCTCACTTGCTTTAGCAAAAAATTGTGCTGCATACAAACTACCTAAAGAATAAGTGGGAAAATATCCAAACAATCCTTCTGCCCAATGAACATCCTGAAGAACACCATAAGTAGAATGGGGCACAACGATCCCCAGCAAGTCTTTATATTTCTGATTCCAAATCTCTTCCAGTGATTCAACTTCGATTGACCCATCAATTAACCCTTTTTCAATTTCATAGCGAATAAGCACATGTAAATGATAATGGATTTCATCTGCCACAGTACGCAGACAATTAGGGGCCAATTGATTTATAGCTTTATAAAATTGTATCAAAGTAACATCCCCAAGAGCAACAGGAAACAATTTTTTCATAGATTCAAAATTAGCTTTCCAATAAGAAAGGCTTAATCCAACATGGTTTTCCCACAGGCGTGATTGAGATTCATGAATACCTAAGGATGTTGCCATTCCCAATGGCAAACCATAATATTCAGACTCTAGTCCCATTTCGTACAATGCATGACCACCTTCATGCACACAGCCTCCTATCAGTTCTAAAAGGTTACCCTCTTCTATCCTAGTTGTAACACGAACATCTCTCGAAGAAAATGCAGTAGTAAATGGATGTTCTGAAATATCCTGACGTCCGGCCTCAAAATCAAAACCCATTTGCTTCAACAATTCGATACCAAAATCCCATTGTTTCTTTTTGTCAAAATGCCTTTTTAAAAATTCTTTATCACTTGGGTTGCCATTGTCCATGATATTTTTAGCAAGAACAACAAGTTCATTTCGAATATTTCCGAATAAAACATCAAGTTGTTTGACGGTAGCACCTTTTTCAAATTCATTTAATAGCGCATCATAAGGGTGATTCTTATAGCCGATTAGATCCGTTTTATGTTTGAGCAGATCAACTATTATTTTTAAATCATTTTTAAATATAGAATAGTCTTTAGCTTTACGGGCCTTTAACCAAGAATGAAAGGCATTCGTCTGGGCAGCGGAGAATAATTTAATAAATTTTGTTGGTAGTTTTTTTTCAGTATTAAAACGCTCCAAGCTCAATTCAATATTTCTGGCTTCATTTTCACTTAGTGCATGACGCTGACTATATAAAGAAGTCAATAGTTGCTCAAGTTCCGAACTCGTAGACCAATCATGCGCAACAGCAGAAAGTGTGGCAATTTGTTGCCCACGCAATTTTACACCTTTTATAGGGGCATTAACTTCGTTATCCCAATGCATAAGAGCTATTGAACTATTAACGTCCTGGATTTTGCGCATATGAGTAACATATAACTCATATTTTGTTCTTAAGGTTGACATAAATTTCAAAGGATTGAATGAAGCTAATATTAGATGCTTGTATTTTTTTAATGCCTATTTACAATCAAGTGATTGTATTTTTAATAGCATGCAATACAATCATGAACCAGCCAATGATCAATAGCATGCCTCCTATTGGAGTTAAAACTCCTATAAATGAAATCCAAATTTCTCCTAAAGATAACAATTCACGACAGGCTAAAACATAAATTGAACCTGAAAAAAATAGAATACCAAAAACAAAAAATCTTGAGGCCCTGAATAACCAAAGAGAGGTTGATTTATTTTGATTAACCATTGATGCAATAAATAATAAAGCTAAAGTATGATAAAATTGATATTCAATTCCTCTATGATAGATAATTAATTTACCTGCAGTTAATTTATCTGCCAAAACGTGTGCGCCAAATGCACCAAAAAAGACAGCAAGTAATCCCAAAATTCCAGTTATTAGAAGTAGATTTTTTTGCATTTTTATCGTTAAGTTATAGTAATATTAATAATAGAGTTCCTGCTTACCCTCCCGAATAACTAGTGGTTCATTTGTAGTACAATCAACAATAGCAGAAGGGATATTAGAACCAAAACCACCATCAATAACAACATCTACAAGATTCTTGTAATCCTCATATATTTCATATGGATCAGTAGGATGGGGTGTAATCTCATCGGCTGTATTTTTAATAGAAGTAGATATAATCGGGTTATCCAAGACATCTAGCAGTTCAGAAACTATAGGACTATTAGGAACGCGAATTCCAATAGATTTTCTATTGTTCTTTAACATCTTGGGTACTTGTGAACTAGCATTAAGTATAAATGTAAAAGGCCCTGGAAGATTTTTACGCATAGTTTTATAAATACTGCTACTAAAGGGTCTTGTATAATGTGAAATATTACTAAGGTCAGGACAAATAAAAGAGAATGTAGCTTTCTGAGGCTTTATGTCTTTGATTCGACATATCCGTTCAACGGCTTTATTGTTTGTTATGTCACATCCCAATCCATAAATAGTATCAGTAGGATATATTATTAAGCCTCCTTTTTTAATTATCTCTGCGACCTGATTAATCTTTCGAATTTCAGGATTTACAGGATGAATTTCTAAATAAATAGCAGACATAGATAGAGGGTTAAGGAATATATATCAATAATTGATAATGATCACTTAAGAATAAAGAGATAACACTGCAAAGTTATCTTTTTTTGAAATAAGGACGAATAGCTACAGAAAATAATTATTTAATTTATAACTATTTACTTAACACAATATTCAAAAATCAATTTCCCCTTTAAAAACCTGTAAAGCTGGACCGCACAGCCATATGTCAGAAAATAATTTGTTCTTGTACTGAAATTTAACTTTTAATTGTCCGCCTTTAGTATGGACATTAACTGGAAGAACAGTATTATCCATTGATTGATTAAGATGATAAGCAATAGCTGCTGCAGTAACACCAGTACCACAAGAAAGCGTTTCATTCTCAACGCCTCTTTCATAGGTAGCAACTTTAATGCTTTGACTACCCATAACTTCTACAAAATTTACATTAGTCCCTTTTGTATTATATATTGTATTGTATCTAATTTCTTTCCCCTTTTTATACACATCAAAACCATCTAATTCAGGAACAAATTCGATGTGGTGTGGAGAACCAGTATCCAGAAAAATATAATTTGGATCATAGGACTTAACAGAAACATCTATCATTTTCAACTCTACATAATCACTTGAATTCACATAAGCAATATGAGGGCCATCCACAGCTAGAAAATTCGCTTTTTTATTTTTGATTAAACCAAGATAATTTGCAAATGCTACAATACAACGCCCTCCATTGCCACACATTGAGCCAATATTACCATCCGCATTATAATATATCATTTCAAAGTCAAAGCCAACTTTATTTTGTAATAAAATTAAACCGTCTGCACCAACCCCAAATTTCCTTTGACAATATCCTGCAATAACACTTTGCTTAAATTCTTCAACACCTGAATTTCTATTATCGATTAAAATAAAATCATTGCCAGTTCCCTGATATTTATAAAATGGGATCTTCATAAGAATACAAATTCAATTTCGAAATAATTAGTAAAATGCAAAGGTATAAAAAAGACGCAATAGTCTAATATTATAAAGCATTTTGCTCTAATAATATAAACTTTTCATAATAGTATTCATGCTAATAAATAAATATAAAAAAAACAATTAAAACAATTTTATTGATGCTCAAAAAAGCGTACCTTGTTTCGGCTGGAAAATTTGATTAAACAAATTAAATCTTCTTGAACAGTTAAACAATTGCCGGATTTTAAAATAATTCATTCATGAACCAAAAACAACTCCTTGCAGCTCTTGAAGCTGCTTTGAAAAATAAAGATCAAAGTACCTTAGAAGAATTAGGAAGAAAAGCTGTAGAAAATTTTCCGGAAGATGCATTTGGCTATTCATATTTAGCTGAAGCTTTACTTTTAATGGATGTAGTTAAATACCATAATATTGAAATATTATTGGCAAAAGCTATTCAGTTGGATGATGATAACATTGACTATAGACTACGATTTGCATACACTAAAGAGATGCAGGATATGTTTGATGATGCAACAGTGTTATATAATCAAGTTTTAGACAAAGAACCATCTAACAAAACTGCACTAAAGAACCTTGGGGCTATAGAATTATATATTACATCTAACCACCAAACGGCACTCAGTTTTTTTAACCAAGCTCTTGAAACTGACCCCAGTGACGAAGATCTTTGGGCAATGAAAACAGAAGTTCTTGTTGCTTTAGAGCAATTTGAGGAAGCATTAGCTGCTGCTAATAGTGGTCTTGCGAATGGATTTAATGTCTCAAATGCTTCAGCAAAATTAATAGTGTTAAACTATATGGGCAAAAATGATGGTGCTGAAGAACTATACCTGAAATTATTTGAAACTGATCCTGATAATTTTTCATTAAGATTTAATTATGGCAACCTATTATTAAATGAAAAGAGATATGCTGATGCTGAAACACAATTGAACAAAGCACTTGACATGATGGATGATGGGGATACAATTTTAATGTCCAAAATTGCTCAAGCAAAGCTAAATCAAGGAAATTTTCAAGAAGCAATAGAATTATATAATACGTGTATAGAAAGAAACAGCAATGATGCTGATTTATATGCCTTAAGAGCTGACGCCAAATTCTCAAATAAAAATTTTCAAGAAGCGCTGGACGACCTTGATTCAGCAATTTCGATTACTGGTGATGATCCGTTAATGGTTGGAACATTTAAGCTGAAGCAAGGACTAGTCCACTATGACCATGGAGATGTTAACAAATCCAAGTCCATAATGAAAGAGCTTGCATCAAATGGTATGACTAGAACCTTGGGATATTATGGCATTGGAGTTATTATGCACAAAGAAGGAGACTATGAAAAATCCTACACATTGTTGAAGCTCGCAAAACAAATGTTTTCAGAGGATGCATCTAATTATATTGAAGAACATTTATCAGAATATCTAGATCAGAAAAAAAATACAATTCTTAAAAATCAAGAAGGCGAAATCGCTAAAAACGCAAAATCAAATTTATTAAATCAACTCTCAGGGAAACTTTGGAAATTCAAAGACTTAAACAGCAGAAAAGTTGATGCATTAGATCAAGAAGTTCAAGACCAAGTTAAAAAGTCACTAAGTGTCCTATCAATCGTTTTTACCGAACGAGGTGTAGTATTAGTTAACCAGGGAGAAGGTGAAATACTAACCTATAAACTCAATAAAGAATCTAATAATCAAGCCTCTGCAAAATTTATGGTTCTAGATGGTGATACTTCGTACGATGTTGATTTAAAATTTAACAATGGGCAATTCTCATTCTCTAAAGAAGATAATGAATGGATTATTTTGGAAGAGCAAGATTTAAAAACTATTCCAAATAATTTAAAACAAAACTTTAAGCAAGTTATCCCAAAAGACAGTACAAAATTCCTTGGCTCTAAAGCAACTCCTGTAATACAAGCAATATACTAAATTTTAGGAGTACATAATTTATCTTTAGCCCTACTAAAAAAGACTAATCAGATTTGATTTCTGATTAGTCTTTTTTTTAATTATACCTAAAATGGTGATTTTAAATTACCACCAACCCAAATAATCTCCAAGTTCATCAACGAACTCAGTTGTTCCTCCAACAACACCTTTGTCCCCCCAATAATCAACAGCATCTGTAGTTAGCTTTACTGGATTCACTTGATTAGCATAATATTTTAGCTGCCCATATAAATAATCTATTTTACTTTTAATTGAAGGGTGCAAAGATGCATCGAAACTTCCAGATACTCTTGTTCCAAAACTTAAATCAGAATTAGCGGCATTGAAAGTGATAGAATATTTTGGAGTATTCGCTGTTATAATTGTTAAACTGCCTAGAGGGTAAGTCAATGACCCTCCAGATGCACTAACTCCATTACCAATTCCTGCTGCTGCTAACTTCAAACAATATTCTACAGGAGATGGATGAGGACTTACAGAAGCAACCAATGCTAGACTAGCTGTGAAATCCATCTTAGCACCAATAGCACCAGTTAAACTATTTGGAGTAGCAGTCAAAGTAGTTGTAGCAGATCCTTTGATAGCCGCAGCACCTCTAATTCCTAGACCTATACTTGCACCAACCCCAGCTACACTAAATCCAACTTGGGCTGTTAATGTAACAGATGCAGATCCAGAAACAGATCCAGTACAGGTAACCACATTACTTTTTCTTTTAGATTTAAGTTGAGCCTTTACCCCAGCAGAAGCTTTAAGTGTAATAGATCCTACTCCACATGATGCTACGGGAAAAGCAGGGCTACTGACCTTTTGCTCCCATTTGTAATTACCATGTTTTTTGATGAACTTATCAATTGGATTAAGCAATTCATTTGCATTATCAATAACATCCTTTTCAATCTGATCTGCAATCCTACTCATAGGAGTAGATTCCTGGCTTGAAGCTTCTGAAGATTTAATCGTTGGCTTGGGCCTACTACTAACTAAATCAGCAGCAGATGTTAATTTTGAAATCTCACTTTTCCAATATTGAATTTCTTTATCAACAGCGCTTGTGTCAATACAGATTTGTTCTGCTTCAGCCTCTGCTAACTGTTGATTTTTCCACACTTCAAGTTCTTTAATTTTTGCCTGAGCCTGTTTTATCTTTTCAGCTTTAGTTGCCATTATATTCTTATTTTATGTGTTTTAAATTAGTTTCTTAATCAAATAAATAATTTAGCAGTTTTGCACCACCATCAATAACCTCATCAGCAAATTCTCCTATAGATTTATTTATATCACTCATTTCTTTTTTGAATTGATTAAGGTATTCATCCATTTTCTTATTGAAAGCCTCCTGATCAGCTTTTGCTTTTGCATCTGCATCATCTTTTTCAGTATTATCTGAGTCTGATGTTCCTGCATTCAACATTTTTTCTATTGCAGCTTTAATTTTATCTAACTGAGGTTCAAATGATTTAATTTTTTCAACATGTTTACCTACAGTCGTCTTTACTTTTTCTTCAGCTGAATCATACAGATTTTTAAGTTTTTCAATTTCTGACTTTAAATCTACACAAACATCCATGTCATCATTACTAACTTTTTTACTCTTTACATTGGGTACTACTTTGGAAGTTACAGAATCTTTTATAGCACTACCTATTGTCTTAATCAAATTTTTAATTTCATCAACAACTGCAGCTCCTGCATCAATGATATCTTCTCCAGTAACTTTCTCTTCATCTTCAATAATTACTTGTTCTTGAACATCTGCCTCTCCCTTACTAATAACGAACTTGTCACCAATTTTTTTCTTTAGAATATTTATACTTTTGATAACTTTTTTTGCTTGCATTTGTTTCATCATCCCTCCTAATACACAAAACTCTACACCTCCTTCAGGATTTAGTTTTATAACACCATAAGCAACTTTCTTTTTATCAATTTTTCCTTCAAGTCCTTGTCCTTTACACCTTTTAGTTTTAAACATTTTATCTACTTCCTTAGCCACTCCTATGGAGATAAAACCTTCATCCGGACCAAAATAATCAACCTCATAACAAAAAGGCAATTTTTCAACCTTACCACTCAATAAAGCCATAAGAGGTTTTTTTAAAAGCGTATCCAAAGATTTTTTTAAATTTTCTTTATCAGCAAAATCTTTTGCTTTAAGATTCATTTTCATAATTTGAAAAATTTAATTGGTTTAAATTCGTTATAAAACACTTAAAAATCAAGACTACATCCCCGAAATTATCTATCAGCAATAATACGACTTTTTTTCATTAAAAACAAACTAATTTTGTTCTTTTATTATGATAAAAAGAATAAGTAAAAAGGACTTTGATTTTAGAGATTTTTTTATTATTTTTGTAGGTTTTTCTTGAAGCTAAAAACATACCTTTAGTACTTTAATGGACTATTTTAAGGTGATTTTTAGAAGTTTAACAAGCTAAACAACCAAATAAAAAACAATAAACGACAAACAATAATTTTATATTAAAAAATCAAAAAAACACAATAAAGAATTAAAAACTAATGTGAATTAACTAAGAAAGTAAATAGAAGATAATAAAAAGGCTAAAACAATAGATTAAACAAACAAAAATTATTACCTTGTTTTAATGAAATAAATGCATATTTAAGAATTCAAGCCTTACATTCTTAAATAGACTTTTCCCAATTTAAACTATTTCATTAAATGAAAGTAAAGAAAGAGAAATTACTGGCGGCCCTTAAAGTGGCTTATTCAAGAAAAGATCAAGGCAGATTAGAAAAAATAGGAAAACAAGCAATCACAGCATTCCCTAAATCCTCCTTCGGTTATGCATATTTAGCTGAAGCATATTTAATGGATCAATTCCCAATCTATGCTAATGCAGAGATCCTATTGGCTAAAGCTATGCAACTGGATGATAACAATTTGAATTACAAACTACGCTTTGCTCATATTAAAGAAATACAAGGTCAAGAAGATGATGCATATATTTTTTATCAACAAGTATTAGCTAAAAACGAAACAAATATTATTGCTTTAAAAAGTTTAGGAACTAGTGAATTATATGTATACCATAATCCAGAATTAGCCCTTGATTATTTTGACAAAGCAATAGATGCGGGAGCTACCGATGGACACCTTTATGCAGTTAAGGCAGAAGCACATGCCCAACTAGAACAATATGAAGCTGCGTTAGAGGCTGCTGATATGGGGCTGAAAGATGAATTTAATGCCTCAGCTGCAATAGTAAAATTAACGACTCTAGAGCATTTAAATAGCACAGATGGAGCCGAAGATTTGTACCAGAAGCTTTTGGAACTAGATGCCGATAACTTCTCTGTATTATTCAATTACGGAAAATTATTATTAGAGACTGGAAATGCTGCAGCAGCAGAAGTAAACCTAAAAAAATCGCTAAACATAATGGATGATGGTCATCCATTACTTAGAAGCATGATTGGAGATGCATTATTAAGACAAGGAAAATACGAAGAAGCCATTGAAAGATATGGTGAATGTATTAGTGCAGACAATTCCAACCTATCATATTATGAATCACGTTCAGATGCTAGACATTGTATAGGAGATGATGATGGTGCAATTGAGGATTTAAACTATGCTATAAGAGCCTATGGTGATGCACTTTTATTTGTTAATCCACTGGTATTCAAAAAAGCTAAAGTTTTTATGGATATTGGAGAACTGGATAAAGCTAAAGCTGGATTTGACTCCTTAACAAAAAACAAAGGCGGTGAGAAATTTGGAACATATGGCCTTGGATTAATTGAACACAAAAAAGGCAATATAAAGGAAGCGTACAGACTACTTAAGCTAGCTGCAAAAAAAATGAAACATACTGAAGCCAAAAGTTACATTGAGGAACATTTTGAAGCTTATCAGGATGAAATGAAAACAAAAATTCTACAACAACAAGCTTCTGAGATCAGTAAAAATTCACAATCATCATTTATCAATAAAATATCCGGGAAACTATGGGCATTTAAGGATTTGAAGAGTAAAAAAATGCAAGATCTACCTCAGGAAATTCGTGAAAATGTCAAAAAATCACTCAGTGTTTTATCTTTTCTATTCACTGAAACAGGTGTTTTGACTATAAACATTAATGATATAGAATGTATGACATATCAAATAAATAAAGAAGCAACTAATTCCCTTGATATAGATTTCATATTTCTCGATGGGAGTGATCGTTTTCATGCAGTTCTTAAACTAGATGGAAGTAATTTATTATTCTCTAGAGAGAAAGATGAATGGCTGGTACTAAAAGAACAGAATATGAATTCTATCCCGGCAAACATTAAAGATAATTTCACTTCCTCTATCAAAAGAGATAAAATAAAATATCTGGGTGACAAAGCCAATTCAGTAATTAAAGCCCTATATTAAATAAATAATCAGTGGTAAATTGGAGTGTTATTTTCAAGCTTCAAACACTAATAAACCAAAAAGGCTGTCGATTTGATCGACAGCCTTTTTATTTTTCATTTATAATTTTCAATTCTTAATCAAAATAGGATAATGGATTAAGATAATCCAATATCGCTTCTCCAGAATTCTTGACAGAATCCAAAATAGCATTTCCAGCTCTTATTACATCAGGATGAAGTGTTGCACTATATCTTCCTGTTGGTCTCCCAGGCTTAAATTCGCCTTTTGACATATTAAAAGAAAGCGAATAAGAAGGGGCTTTAACAGTTAAAACATCTATCTTTCCCAAAGTATAATATAGCGTATCTCCACTAGCCGAAACACCATCTACCCAACCAGCTACTGTTGAAGCTATAGTAGAGCTGTAAGGAACATCCATTGTAAAAAACAATCTGGCCTTTAGGTTTAATTTTACTGTAGGGGCGGAAAAACCACCGATCAAATTAGGAGATTTGTACTCTAATGAAATAGAAGTTGATCCTGTAAGATTTACATCTCCCCTAATTCCACCTTGCAATCTGGCGCCAACATTTATATACGGAATTTTAAATCCAGCCTGAAGAAATAACTTCAACCATCCATTACTATTAATAGAAGCTGTGGCAGAAATCTTTGTCAATTTATCAATTTTTGGTGTTAATTTAGCAGTAATATTTAAGCCTGCCTGAAAATTTGCAGAAGCAGGTCCTATACTTGCTAAAGGGATCGAAGGTGTTTTAATATCCACCAGTTTCTTCTTAACACCGGCATACTTAGCAACAAATCCATTAACAATATCCAATCCCTCCTGAATAATTTCTTCCTTTCTCTCCTTTTGTGCAATTGCCTCATCATTAACAGCTACTGCTTTTTTCTTTTTTACCGGTAAAGGAGTACACATATCCTGTGCAGAGACTGAATCTCTCAAGAACTGCTCCATTTGCTGTATCTGACTGATAAGATCTTTTTGGATTTGCGGGTCAATGCATTGGTATTCTGCGTCTCTTTGTAACCTATATAAATTATCTTTTGCCTCTTTAAGTAGCGCCTTTGTTTGAGCTATTGCAGCTTTAGTTGCCATATTATCCTATAATTTAAATTTGTTTTTTAATATTATTTAAGCATATCTAAAAGTTCCTGCCCCTCTGCTATAACTGCCTCTCCTGCTTTAGAAAGCTCAGCTTTAAGTTCTCCTCCTTTTTTGGTCATATATTTGAGAAAATCTTCCATTTCCTTATTTTTTTGAGCAGCATCATCATCACTATTGTCATCATTACCATCAGATGTCCCCAACAACTTTTCTATTGCAGTTGTAATTTTATCCAACTGAGGTATATATGTCATTATCTTTTCATAATGCTTACTAACAGATTTTTTGACATTTTCTTCAGCTGATTCATAAAGTTTTTTAAGTTTTTCAATCTCTGCCATTAAATCTATTGACAACTTCATATCGTTATCAGAAACTACCTTTCTTTTTACGTTGGGAACAACTGTAGTAGAAATAGTATCTTTCATTGCATTACCAATAGTAACTATCAAATTCTTTATTTCATTAGTGACTGCAGCACCTGCATCCATAACATCTGCAACTGTAGTAGTGTCATTTTCATCAATAGTTTCTCCATCAATATTTTCACCTTTACTTATAATAAACTTATCGCCTATTTTTTTCTTAAGAATATTGATACTTTTAATGACCTTCTTTGCTTGCATTTGCTTCATCATGCCTCCTAATACACAAAATTCAACACCACCTTCAGGATTTAGTTTTATTACACCATAAGCAACCTTCTTTTTATCAATCTTTCCCTCAAGTCCTTGTCCTTTACACCTTTTGGTTTTGAACATTTTATCTACTTCTTTAGCTACACCTATTGAAATAAATCCTTCATCAGGGCCAAAATAGTCTACTTCATAACAAAAAGGTAATTTTTCCACCTTACCACTCAATAAAGCCATAAGAGGTTTTTTTAAGAGTGTATCTAAAGATTTTTTTAAGTTTTCTTTATCTGCAAAATCTTTTGCTTTAAGATTCATTTTCATAATTGAAATGTTTATTTGGTTTTTACTTTTTTAAGTTGATGGAGTATTTGTTTAAGTGATTCAATAATAAATGTTAATTTTTTAATATTTGTTACCGCTAATGACAATACTAAGACTTAAACATAAAGCAAAAAAAGCAAGTATAAAACAACTTTAAACCGATTACCCACCACCTGCAATAATACATTTTTTTTATTAGAAAATCAAAGGAAATTTAATCTTTTACCCTAATATAATTAATAAATAAAAAACTAAAGATATAAATGCATTTAATTTTTCTTAAGATATGTTATTTGCCATGTCTAAAAAGTTAGGCTTGATTTTTGTAGCTTATAAATTGATAATACATTATTTGGCAAAAACAGCGTATGGAAAATTAATATTTTACACGACATAAACCCGCCATCCCATAACATAATTAATAACCCACATGGAGAATTCAGGCAACCTAATAAACTGGGAACAAGACAACACTTTAGAACCAATAGAAATAAATATTCAGGAATCATATTCTGAATTACCCAACCGAAGTATTATAGAAGAAAAATTAAATACATGGTCACATGGCATCTTTGCAGTTGGTTCGATATTCGCATTTTGGTATATTATGATTTATTCATTGAATAGTCCAAAAGAATATGCTTTTTCAAGTGCATTTATTTATGGTGCAAGTTTAATTTTTCTATTTAGTGCATCTGCATTTTACCATAATGCCACTACCCCACTTATCAAACAAAGACTCCGCATCCTTGATCATTGCGCTATTTTCTTTTTTATTGCTGGCAATTACACTCCTGTATTATTGTTAACAATAGGTGGCACCACAGGATGGTCACTACTTTTATTACAGTGGACTATCGCAGCTATAGGGATTTTACTTAAGATAAGATTTACAGGAAAATATGACTGGTTTTTTGTAGTGCTATACGTATTAATGGCATGGGTTGGAGTCGTACAGGGAGACTACTTAATTGAATCCTTACCAGCAACTGCTTTTTATTTGTTGCTTATTGGTGGAATGGTATATATGATTGGTATTATTTTTTACAAAGCAGAAGGCATGATTCCATATGCTCATTTTATCTGGCACTTATTTGTAATGGGGGGCTGTTTGCTGCATTTTATAGTAATGGTTCAGTTTATATTTTAGAGACAATTTTCTATAATATAGAATATTGACATGTTTAATTTTCTTTGTACATTAGAGTAATAACTTTTTTTTTAAAAAATACTCTAACCGATGACTGAGACAAATCTCATCCTTTTTGACTATAATCGTGAAGATTTAAAACCTCTTTCTTTTACCCGCCCCGTTTCAGATATTCGCTTGGGTATAATAACAATAAAAGAAAAATGGGAACAGATGATGGAAACAAAGGGTTCTTATCACTGTACCGATTATTTAGCTACAAAATATCCCATCAAATTTAGCGAGAAAAATATCCTGATAAATAGTACTATATTACCAACTCCTGAGCTTTCAAACTATATAAAAAACAGTTTGCCAGCCAATACACTCTTAGCGAAAAATGGAGTTCCTATCGCTCTAAAAACTAATACTGAAATAGGCTCAAAATTCTTATCTGGCAATATTTCAGCTCCCGAAACAATTGAATGCGAACTAGATTTTACTCAAATATCATACCCTTGGGATATTTTCTCATTTAATGGTATTGCTTTAAAAACAGATTTTGACTTATTAACTAAAAACCGAACTTCAAAAGTTTTAAGTTCAACTAACACAATAATTGGTGATATTAGTCAGATTTTTGTTGAAGAAGGTGCATGGGTTGAATGTGCTACGTTAAATACCACAAAAGGGCCTATTTATATAGGTAAAAATGCAACCATTATGGAAGGTTGCCATATCCGTGGTGGTTTTGCCTTATGTGAAGGTGCAACAGTAAAAATGGGTGCAAAAATTTATGGTCCAACAACTGTTGGGCCTTTTTCTAAAGTAGGTGGAGAATTAAACAATTGTGTAATTCTTGGATACTCTAACAAGGGACATGATGGATTTTTAGGAAATTCAGTAATAGGAGAATGGTGTAATTTAGGCGCAGACACCAATAATTCTAATCTCAAAAACAATTATAGTGAAGTACGTCAATGGAATTATAAACACAAATCATTTATTCCTACTGGTTTACAATTTTGTGGTCTCATAATGGGTGATCACTCAAAAGCAGGTATAAATACAATGTTTAACACAGGAACTGTAGTTGGTGTTTCATCAAATATATATGGGGGTGATTTCCCCCGTACATTTGTACCCTCCTTTGCTTGGGGCTCAAGTAAAGGATTTAAGAATTATAATCTTGAAAAATCTATTGGCACAGCAAAAACAGTATATCAAAGAAGAAATAAAAAATTTGATGCAACTGATGAACGTATTTTAAAACATATTTTTGAAGAAACCAGCATATTCAGAAAATACTAGAAAACACTTATTCAACATATAATACTTTTCCTAATAATTCATGCATTTTGTCTATAGGAATATTCTCGACGATCTCACCGCCACGTACGAAGGAAATTTTACCAGTCTCTTCAGATACAACAAACGCTAATACATTAGTATTTTCACTTATACCAACAGCTGCCCTATGTCTCAATCCAAGCCTTTGAGGTATGTTGGGTCTGTGCGATAATGGCAAAACACAACTTGCAGCTATAATCTTTCCATCTTTAATAATCATAGCACCATCATGCAAAGGACTATTTTTGTTGAATATACTCAATATCAATTGCTGAGATACATTTCCATCTAACATTACTCCTGAACTATAATATCCATCAAGATTTTGAGAGCTTGTTAATACAATTAAACTACCTGTTTTGTCAATTGCCATCTGTTCTACTGCCCTTGTTATTTCACGTATAGTCTTTTCCCTTTCAATACTTCTGATTTCAGCAGCTTCTCCTTGTTTGAAGAAACGATCCAAAAACTTAAAACGTGATTTTAATGATCCCTGGCCTACAAAGACCAAAAACCTGCGGACTTCAGGCTGAAATAAGATCAATAATGCGATCATACCTATACTAACGAACTGACCTAAGATAGAAGACAGCAAAGGCATTTCCAGAACAGATACCATTCGCCAGGAAATATAGACCAAAACCAAACCAATAAATATATTAAAACCTATACTTCCTTTTAGTAACTTATATACATAGTATAGTAGCACACCTACTATAAGGATATCGAGCAAATCCCAAAAGGAAATTGTAAAAAAACCTATTTGAATTAAATATATCATATAAAAACAATGGAATCAAAAGAACAGAAAAAATTAGAATTTATATTAAATCACTAATTCCAGCGATTAACATGATGCTCAGTATCACTAAATATACACATAAATAAAACAGAACTGTATTAAAAAAAGACCTTAATTTAGCCAATGCTTCAGTCATAGAACTCCCATCAAAATTATTAAGAGCAAAGGCCATTTTCTTGGAAAATAAAAAAAGAAAATAAAAAGGATGGCCAAAAAAAATAAGCATTCCGAATATACTACATATAAACATCGGTAAATCATCAACTTCGTTCGTTTTTATTGTCATAATCACAGTAGTAAGTGACAGCAAGAAAACAAAAACGAACATCCCCAATACTATATAGCGAGTTGTTTTTACCATAGAAGACAAATATCCTAAGGCTTTAGAATCTAATTGATCATATCCTTTTCCATAGCCATCGTCTAATGTTTGCTTTTCATCCATCACTAAAATTTAAACTATTAATTATATTAAATATAGACTATCTATATTGAATTAGCGAATAAATAAATTAATATCTAAAGGAAGGAAACTCAAATTATTTCCCTGAGGCGCCCATAAAAAGACGTTCCCAACGAATCCCTCCATTAGGGCCCCTGAGAGAACCATTTTTGAGAGAAAGCCATACGAAAAGCGGTTTTCCTACAATATGATCTTCAGGCACAAAACCCCAGGATCTAGAATCTGCAGAATTATTTCTGTTATCCCCCATCATCCAATAATAATCCATCTTAGGTGTATAAGATTGAGTTTCTGTATCATTGATGTATATTTTACCACTTTTAACTTCTAATTTATTCCCTTCATATGCAGTAATTAATCTGGTATATAAAACAAGGTTCTGAAGTGATAAATCAATTTTTACACCCTTTGCTGGTAATGTTATTGGTCCATAATGGTCAATATTCCAGGGGTGAGATTCATTATATGGATAAGTTCCAGGGTCATAGCCAACAGGTCGTAATTCACGTTCTATTTTATCAACTCCTTGCAATTCATTGACCATCTTTTGGGCAACATCCGGGTGCATAAAAGCAATTGATTTGATTATTTCTCCATATCTCCCTCTCAACCAGGTAAATTTATAATCATTTTCCAGATCATCTTTAAGTGTATTTACACCAGGGCCATAAAGATTATATTGATATTGAATTCCTTTTATATCTTCAGCAGGCTCCCCATTAACATATAAAATCCCACTTTTAACTTCTAGTACATCCCCTGGAATTCCAACACACCTCTTAATATAATGCGTGCGTTTATCAACTGGTCGAAAAACTAATTTACCAGCTCCATTCATCAATAATTGTTTACGTTTAATCTCTCTTTGAGCCGGTGGTAATACCTTTAATAAATTATGGTATTGAACTGAATAATCGACCATCTGTCCCGCCTCATTTAAGCCTCCAAATGAAGTGTCATCTTCAGGATAATTAAAAACAACAGGGTCGTATCTTTCAACATTTTGAATTTTGGGTGCTCTCTGATAACCCCACTTAGGATATTTAAAATATGATTCTCCACCTGTAAATGGAAGCATATTATGGATAAGCGGAAAGGCAAATGGCGTCATAGGCATTCGAGAACCATAGTGAATCTTACTAACGAACAAAAAATCACCTACCAGCAAAGAACCTTCCATAGAGGGAGTCGGAATTGTATATGCCTCAATTAAAAACATTCTAATAAAATGTGCCGCAAAAACGGCAAAAATTATTGACTCAGACCATTCCCTTATGACTGACTTTTTAGGAAAGGGGTTTTCTTTTTCTATCTTCCGTAAAGCTGCTTTGTCTTTGTTTTTTTGGGCTATACTAAATTGTTTTTTTAGTTGACGGCCCACTTTCCATGACTGCCGCAAATAAGTAGGTTCTTTAGTTCCCAGATACCCAAAATAAATAAAAGGAACAACAATTGCTATAAAGTTGTCGATGAATGCATATCTGCCAAATGATTTATTCATTTCAATTAACATACCTGCAATTATAAAGAAATGGAAAAGCGGGACTAACATTAGCACTAACCACCACTTAGGGCTACCAATAATTTTTGTCAGCACAAAAGCATTGTAAAACGGAACTAAAGAAGCCCAGGCAGGCTGATCGGCCTTTTCAAAAAACTTATACATTCCTACAAAAGGTAACCAATAAAAACAAAGTATATAAAATATGAAGTTCATTATTTGTATTTAATTCAACAAAAAAGAGGATCTAACTATGCAGTTTTTTATAACTACTAGTCCACCCTTTCCAACGCATTTTAATTACACCAAAAAATGCCTCACTAAAAATAGCCGTACTCATTTTAGAAACGCCTTCTTCCCTGTCTTTAAAGACAATAGGAACTTCTTTAATTTTGAAGCCGAGTTGCCAGGCTGCAAATTTCATTTCTATCTGAAAGGCATATCCTTTAAATTCTATTTTATCAAAATTCAATTGTTCTAAAAAAGATCGGCTATAACAAACAAAACCAGCAGTAGAGTCTGAAACAGGCATAAAAGTTATTAATCTAACATAAAATGAAGCACCTCTAGACATTATCAACCGATTTAAAGGCCAATTTTCTACTTTACCTCCCTTAATATATCTAGAACCTACAGCAACTCCAACATTTTCATTTTGAGTTGCCACATATAAACGAGCCAAATCTTTGGGGTTGTGAGAAAAATCAGCATCCATTTCGAATACATATTGATAAGTTGATTGCAATGCCCATTTAAACCCCAAAATGTAAGCAGTTCCTAAGCCCTGTTTTCCCTGACGTTCTTCAATAAACAAGCGCCCCAAAAATTCATTTTGTAAATCTTTGACAATGCCAGCAGTACCATCAGGTGATGCATCATCTACAATGAGTAAATGTAAATCAATATCGAGGGTCAATACATTTCGTATAATATTCTCAATATTTTCCTTTTCGTTATATGTCGGTATAATTACTAAGCGGTCTAACAAAACTACTATTTATTTATTTAACTATTTGAAAGGATATTATAGGAAGTAAAAGTCGGAAAAAAAATAGACTTTTTTAACAAAAAGAACTTAGAACTTAGAAAATGTCTTTCTGTGTTTTTTAAGACCTTATAAATCAGCATTAAATAAAGATAAACTTTTATTCTTCAAAAATATATTTTAAGTAAAAGATTAACTTAAACTAACATTCATTAACAAACATTTTTATTATTAATTTATTCCTTAGGATTAGTTATAGATTTAAATTAAACAATTAATGAAAGCCTAATGAGCTTAATATTTTTTATGGTAATAATAAAATATTAATCTTGCATATGAACTACAATAAGATTAACCTTGCGCTGACTAGACGCTTCTACACTATATATAGAGTTTCTTGGGTCATTAATAGCATCACTTATTCCAAGTGGTGATTTTCCTTCACCTAATGGCAATTCTTCAATTGTCAACTGACCACTATTCAAATATGGTTTTAAGGCGCCATCTTTGTACTCTAACATATCCTTTGAAACGCTTAAAATACGACGATGCGCTAAAGATTTATTATATTCTGCTGATGCACGTGGAGAAGTGAATCCCTGAATTGCAATTGCTAATTTAAACTCATTTTGCATAGCAATAATTAGCTCATCAAAGAAAGTATGCATTTTATCGTAATTAGCCTTTACTTTATTATCAAAGAAATCGTCTATATTTTGTGAGATTTGATCCCTAACAGATCTGTTATATTGAGCCAGGTGTTCCTTTTTGTATTTACTCCGCATAGCTTCATATTCAATGTAAGTTGAAGAATATGAAGTGGTCATATTTCGAGGCTCATTGTTGTGAAAATATAAGGACAAAGGTAATAAATTGTTCAATTCATTAAGTGTAATTTGTAAGGCTTCCGGTATATTAGGATCGAATTCAAAAGAATCCTGTTCAGGTGTGGCATCTGGTTCAACTACTGGTTCATGTCCTGGATCGGGATCAGCTACAACCAAAGGAATGTCAAGGTCTTCTATATTAACTTTAACGGGTGGAAATTTAGGTAGTTCCAATTCATAAATATCATTACAACATGATTCACCAGTAAGAATTTGAGAACCTGGTCTATTGCTTGCAAAAAAACCAGTGGTATCATCTCTATTGATAATAAAATAAAGATCATTTGCAGCACTATTCAGAGGTATACCAACATTAATACTTTCATCAAATTTATCCCCGTCTTTTGCACTATGAAAAATATCAAATCCTCCTAAACCTGGATGATGCTGAGAACTATAATAGAGCGATTGTGTTGTATTATGAAAGAAAGGCGAAACTTCATCTGCAATTGTATTTATATTTTCACCTAAATTATATGGATCACCAAACTTATTATTACCTAATACTACTGAAGCCCATATATCTTTCTTACCAATCCCACCTTTACGTTCAGATACAAAGTAAAGTATTTCCTTTTGCAACAAACTATCATATCCAATGTTTGGATGTGTACAAGTAACTTCTTCAATATTAATATTGGAAGGTAATTTTACCGGTTCTCCCCAAATATCATCTCCCATATTTCGACAGCTATATATCTGACAAATCATTTTCTCTCTTTGNTTGTCATAAATACATTTTGTCAAATACAACAGAGATCCATCGGTATTTAAATTTGAATTTCCTGAATTAGTATATTTAACATTCAAACTTTTACTTTTTGATTGCTCGAAACGATCGGAACCTCTGTTATCAGCGATCATAATTTTGCCAACTAATGTCTGACCTTTTCCCGTTACTTTACCTCTTGTCAATTGACGCTCAAAGCGCAAAGACGAATAATATAGCTTATCACCTACTAAATGAGGTGAAAAATCAGAATATTTTGTATTTACTTCGTCAGACATGTGTCTGATTTTAGTATAAACATCGGGATTTTCAACCAAATCCAAAGCTAAATAACAACCCCGAATTTCATGTTCCGCTTCCATTTGTAAATAAGTCATTTCAATCCCTTTAACATGTTTATCGAGAAACAAATTGAAATGATCTATAGCTTCTTCATACAATCCATTGTGTTTTAAACAGTAACCATAATAGTATTCCACCTGAGGATACTTATTTGCAAATGGTCCATTGGCTACTTTTCCATAATATTCCTGAGCTCGAGGATAATTATATGTTTTCTTAGAAGACTCTGCATAATAATATTGATGCATAGCCAATTTAGGGCCAGAAAGTTTATTCTTACTTGAAGAAAAAATTACACGATAAATTGATGCAGCAGAATAATAATCTTTTTCTTTGTAGGCTTTTTCTGCTTCACCTGCTGTTTTTGGTTTTTTTTGTGCAAACAAAATGGTACCTGAAAAAATAAATAAACAAATTACTAACAGACTTTTTTGAATTTTCACTTGCATTGGTTAAATAATTAAGAATATGGAATTGAAATATTTTCGTTTTCGGGATGGGTTAAGTCTTGTTCTCAAATAATTATTCTACAAAAAAAAGCAAAACAAAGATTTGAGGCATCAAAAATAATATATTATCACTTTATTAAGGCTATTTTATTGTAAAAAAAAATAAATAGACAAAATCAAATGAATAAAAAACTAAAATTCATGCCAAATTTCATTTTTGTATAAGATTACTGTTATTCTACTAAAAATAAATATCAATTTATCCAGATAAAATTAAATAGTTGTCACGAAAACTAAACCAAAATGTTAATGCTATAAATTAAGTATCGATATAAAAATTAATTATTTATTGTATTCTGCGATTTTTATAAACACATAGAATTCTATTTTTAAAATCATTTAATAAATTTTATTATAATTAGTAAAAAAATTATTTGATTTTTTGTATTTTGTGTGCGGGAAAATAGATTTACTACTTGATGTAAATATAACAAACAAAGAAATATAATTACATACTGTAATGTGAGTCTATAATTTCTTTTTAATGCTTAATCTAAAAATCCTCTAATTTATTTTGAAGATTAAATATATACCCGAGTATATATTTTATTTAGATAAAACTATTAAAAACCTAATAATTAATTTAATCAATAACCTTTAATCACTATATCCAAATTTATCAATTTTACTAAATAAACTTACCATGAAATTCTTTACAGCTGCATTGTTTTTTGCAGTCTTAATAGTATTTACCCCAAACGGTACTATTAATGCTCAAAATACAAATGCACAACCTAATAAATTCGTGCAATTTTATGTTGTAGGAATTACTACTGCTGTTGAATCCCGAACAATTGATGCAGCAATAAGAATAAAACCAGGAATTATTACTTCTCGAACTGATCACAAATCAAGAATTTTCTTTTGCATTTTCCCGGCTAATGAGACACATGACGAAAATACTTTTATTTCCTGGCTCAACGGTCTTGGATACCAGATTTCATGCTATCGTGAAGGAATCCATGGACTTGATAAAATTTATTCTAGGGAGGGCTACATATGCGACTAAACTTTACACTTCAACCACTAATCCATCTATTATATATTTTATTTTTTGCATCAGGAGTAAACGTAGCAGTTTTTGCCCAAGGTGCAGGATGTGCATCATACAGTTCTGCTTCTCCTCCACCTCCATATGATCCGTGTGTTCAAGCAGTTTTTACTGCCGACCCTTATTGCTGTAACACTACCTGGGACGCCGTTTGTGCTGGGGCCTACAACCCGACACCATGTTTAGGAGGCGGATGTTCAAATTGTAGCAATCCTACTGTAATTGGTACTTTACCTTTTAATATGACTGCCACAACATGTGGTGCATGTAATGATTTTACAAGTTCAAATGCATGTCTAAGTAATTATATGAGTGGAGAAGATTATGTTTTTGCCTATACTCCAACTTCAAATGTTATTGTAGATATTGCCCTTTCCGGTACACTAACTTGGACTGGGTTATTTGTAACAGACAACTGCCCTTCATCTACAGGAACAAACTGCTTAGGCAACTCAACTAGTTCAACAGGAAATCCAGTATTAACAAGTATTTCTTTAACTGCTGGTATAACTTATTACATAGTTATATCAACATGGCCAACGCCTAACTGTACACCTTTTACAATCGATATTACTTTACCTGCTCCAACTTGTACTGATGGCATTCAAAATCAAGGTGAAACTGGTGTAGATTGCGGTGGGCCTTGCCCTCCTTGTGGAGCTGGTGGTTGCTCTAATTGTGGTAATCCTACTACTATTAGTGCATTACCTTTTAATGCAACATCGACAACATGTGGTGCATGCAATGACTATAGTAGTCTAAATGCCTGTGCTAGTACATATATGAATGGGGAAGATTATGTATATGCCTATACCCCTTTGGTAGCTGAACAAATAGATGTTACGTTAACAGGAACTAGTACCTATACAGGGGTATTTGTTACTGCAGGTTGCCCAACTTCTGGAGTTTGTGTAGCTAGTTCCACAAGTGCTGGTGGAAACCCTGCAATTAATGGTGTATCATTACTTGCCGGACAGACATACTACATTATTATTTCTACTTGGCCGGCCCCTAATTGTACACCTTTTACAATTAATATTAATGGAATAATTCCTACTTGCAGTGATGGACTCCAAAATGGAGGTGAAACAGGTGTTGATTGTGGTGGGCCTTGTCCTCCTTGTTCAGGTGCCGCAACTGCTGGCGATTGTTCTGACGCAATTAACATATGTACTAATTCTTCCTTTTCTGTTGACCCAAGTGGATATGGTGCTATTGATGAATTAGCTGGCAATTCTGTTTCCAACCCACTAACGAACCCTAATCTTACTCCAGGTAATTCAGGCTGTCTTTTGAGTGGAGAAAAAAATAGTACATGGATGATTATAAATATAGCATCAACAGGAACTTTAGAGTTTTCTCTAGGTGCACCAAACAATATTATTGCAAACTGTTACGATTGGATTCTTTGGTCATATGATGCTTCTGCCTGTAGTGATATTGTTAATAATATACGTGCTCCACTATCCTGTAATTGGAATGGCACTTGTAATTCCTTTTCGGGAATGGCTTCCATTGTCCCTCCTGGAGGTTATGCTAATAATTTTGAAACACCTTTAAATGTCATTTGTGGAGAACAATATCTAATCTGTTTTTCGAACTGGAGCTCAGCCTTGACAACTGTACCATTTAATTTTACAGGTTCAGCATCGGTAAGTTGTACATTTTTTAATCCGGTAACTGTTAATAATGATGCTATTTGCCCAGGTCAATGTGCTAGTTTAACTGCAACTGGTGGGTCATCATATAGTTGGGCATCTAGTCCTGATTTGTCTTCAACAAATGCAGCTACAGTTAATGCCTGTCCTCTTACTGTTGGTCCCCATATTTATAGTGTTACAGGAACTGGCCCATGTGGATCAGGCACCGCAACTGCAACTGTAACTGTTTTAGCATCAAATGACCCTGCTTGTACAATCCTTCTTTCAAGTGATTTAATTGATTTTCAAGCTCATCTAAATTCAAAAAAACAAGTTGATCTACTATGGCAGACAATTTCAGAGACAAATAATGCATTTTTTACAATTGAAAGATCTCGTGATGGAATTATTTTTGAGCATGTTAAAGAAGTAAAAGGTGCAGGTAATAGCTCAAGCACACTACTTTACAAAGAAAAAGATGAAGATCCTTTCTTTGGGACTTCTTATTATAGATTACGGCAGACTAGTTATAATGGCAATTCAACTTATTCAAATATTGTTTCTATAAACAATGAATCAACTTTTAGTGGAATTTCTATTCACCCTAACCCTGCTTTTTCTGAATTTACGATTACTGGTAGATATATTGAAAATGCAGAAATAAGCCTAATAAACAATCTGGGAATAAAAGTTCATACTGCCCCCGTCATAAGTGAGAGGACAGCTACTTTTAGTACTGATGATCTCACTTCTGGATTATACCTTATTGTTATAAAAATTAATGGTATTTCAAAAACAAAAAAACTGATCATACAAAAATAATACCTTTCTTTTTTAATAAACACAAAGAGCAGTTGTCTTGTAACAACTGCTCTTTGTGTTTAAGTGATTAGAATATAAAAAAACTGCTATAATTAAAAAAAAACACTAATAATATTCTAATTAAATTTACTCCAAAAAAATAAATTAATCATTGATATATATATGATTTATGACATTAACAACGGAAGAAACCCTAGTAAAAAAAATAAAAAATAAATCAATCCAATAGATTTATTACAGTTTCAATTTATGACTTAAATAAAAATAAATAAAATATTATTCTGCGATTAAATTATATAAAAATTGAAGTTTAAAATTCCATATTTTGGCTTTTTTCCATATTTTGGTTTCTCTACAATCAAAGAAAAATAAAAAACAATGCGAATAGATATTATTTCGGCAGTACCTGACTTACTAATTAGTCCACTCTCGCATTCAATTTTAAAACGTGCTCAGAAAAAAAATCTATTAAAAGTAGTAGTCCATAATTTAAGAGACTATGGACTTGGCAAACATCAACAGATCGATGATTACCAATTTGGTGGTGGTTCTGGAATGGTCATGATGATAGAACCTATAGCTACTTTAATCAATAAACTTAAAGGAGATCGTCATTATGATGAAATTATATATATGACCCCAGATGGTCACCAATTATCTCAAGGTGAATGTAATTACCTTTCGTTAAAAAAAAATCTGATTATACTTTGTGGTCATTATAAGGGAATAGACGAAAGAATTAGAGATATTTTTGTTACAAAAGAAATTTCTATAGGAGACTATGTTTTATCTGGTGGAGAATTACCTGCCGCTATTTTAGTTGACACCCTTGGACGTTTAATTCCAGGAGTGCTGAATGACGAATCTTCTGCACTTTTTGATTCATTTCAGGACAATTTATTGTCTGCACCTATATATACTAGGCCAGCTGATTATAAAGGTCATAAAATTCCTGACATTTTACTCTCTGGTCACAAAAAGAAAATTGAAGATTGGAGGGATGAACAAGCATACTTAAGGACAAAAGAACGTCGACCGGATTTGCTTGATGACAATCGATAAAATTAAGTTGATTATATAAAATATACTTTAATTAATGAATGTTGTAACTTTAACATCTGATTTTGGGCGCCTAGACTACTTCGCAGGAGTTATTAAAGGTAGTATTTTATCTCATGGCATGCCGGTGATTTTTGCAGATATAACGCATGATATTGAAAATTATAATATCGTCCAAGCATCTTATATTGTAAAAAACTCCTACGCTAGCTTTCCAAAAGGTAGTATCCATCTAATTTCAGTAAATATTTTTTATAAAAAAAATCCGCGCTTCCTTGCAATAAAACATAATGGACATTATTTTATTGGACCTGACAATGGTGTTTTTTCACTTATGTTTGGCGATGAAATAAATCAAATTTATAATTTGAATAACAACAGTAATGAATCTAAATTAGAAGTAAGAGAAATTTACTCAAAAGCAGTCGGACATATACTACATGGAAATGAATTTCATGAGATTGGAATTCCTGTAAATGAAATTTTAGAACGAATTTCAATATTACCGATTACTGGTAAAGATCAAATCCGAGGATCTGTAATACATATTGACAATTATAAAAATGTAGTGCTCAATATCAATAGAAAACTATTTGAGCGAATCGGCCAAAAAAGAGCATTTGAACTCTATTTTAAGCGGTATGACCCTATAAACAAAATCAGTCAAAATTATGCTGATGTCCCTATAGGTGAAGTTCTTTGCTTATTTAATTCCGCAGGATTACTTGAGATAGCTGTCAATCTAGACAAAGCTGCAACATTATTTGGACTTGAAGTAGACGAAGCAATTCAAATAGATTTTTTTAATCGAGATAATTAAAACATCAGTCTACTTAATTGCCATTAGATTTCTGATAAATTTAGATCCAAATAATCTATTGATTTAGGATTAAAAGTTAGCCCTATAAAAGTTAAACAATAAAATTGCTTTTAATCTATAATAAAATAACTACAAAATCTCTTTCCGACATCAAAAACCCTACCAAAAATATAGATTAAGAAAAAAAAAGCATAAATTTAGTTGTATAAAAGTAACTTTTCTTAAACAAAGTCCGTTATAATAACAACTGGCTAATTTAAAAATTGACTAATGGAAAAATATATGGAATGGATTGTTTTATTCCTAATATAATACATTTACAAATACCCCTTTAAAATGCTAAGACAAAATCTTTCACAGAAACAAATGCAAAAACTGTCTCCTCAACAAATTCAGTTGATGAAACTTTTGCAGGTGCCGACCATTATGTTAGAGCAACGAATTCAAGAAGAATTGGAATCTAACCCGGCCTTGGAAGATAGTAAAGATGAATTAAATACTGAAGAAGAAGAAAACGAAAATGAGACAGATGATGTAAGTATTGACGAAAAAACAAGAGATGATGATATTAACGAGGAGGCAGAACGTCAAGAAGACAATTCACTTGAAGACTACCTAGAAGACTATATGAATGATGATGAACCTTCATACAAGTATGAGGTAAATAACTATTCTATAGATGATGATGATAAATCTATACCTGTAGCTATTGAAAGTTCTTTTCATGAAGAAATGGAACGTCAATTAGGCCTACTATCGTTAGAAGGAGTAGAAGAAAAAATAGCTCTGCAGATAATTGGCAGCATAGATGGAGATGGGTATCTGAGACGAGAGCCTATGGCTATTACTGATGATTTAGCATTTGCTCACAACATTATTATTACTAAAAAAGAGGTACTTCATGTTCTTAAAAAAATACAAACTTTTGAACCTGCTGGTATAGGAGCACAGTCGCTTCAAGAATGTCTAATGCTTCAACTAGATCGAAAAATACACTCTTTAGAAATTTCAAAAAAAAACGAAGAGGAGACAAAACACTTGAGATTAGCTCATACTATAATAAAAAAATATTTCAAGGAATTTTCTAAAAAACATTACAATAAACTGCTTCGTAAACTATCACTATACAGGGAGGATCTAAGGTTAGCAACTGAAGAAATCCTTAAATTAAATCCCAAACCAGGGTCCGTCCATGCAAGTTCAGCAGGAATGAAAAAGCAATATATTATTCCCGATTTTATTATTGAAAGTAAATCTGGAGAACTAGACCTTTCACTAAATAACCGTAATGCGCCTGAACTTCGTGTAAACAATCAATACAAAGAGATGTTGCAAGCGTATAAATTAAATAAAAAAAATAAATCACAACGTGAAGCTGCAATGTTTGTAAAGCAAAAAATTGATGCCGCAAGATGGTTCATCGATGCTATAAAACAAAGACAGAATACAATGTTAAAAACAATGTACGCTATCATGCAATATCAATACGCCTTTTTCTTTTCTGGTGACGAGAAAAAACTGCGTCCGATGATCCTTAAAGATATTGCAGAAATTACAGGGCTAGATATTTCAACAATATCTCGTGTTGCGAATAGCAAATATGTACAGACAGAATTTGGAACAATACTACTTAAACAATTATTCTCTGAATCCTTACAGACAACTGAAGGAGAAGAAGTGTCTACCCGTGAAGTAAAGAAAATTATGAGCGAACTAGTATCATCTGAACCTAAACGCAAACCTTACTCTGACGAAGTGCTCAAAAAGTTATTACTCAGCAAAGGGTATAATATCGCAAGACGTACTGTTGCTAAATACAGAGATCAGCTAGGAATTCCAGTAGCGCGCTTGCGCAAAGAAATATAATCTTTAAATTTCAAAAATATTCAACGAATTGAATTAAATCCTAAGAAAAAATTATTTAGGATAACGCATTTATGATGTTAAATCAAAGCAATAAGCCACTAAGTTAATTCAATAAAACTTAAAGACTTTCAAGAATATATCTAATAATACCCATTAAAAACAAATGCTTGGAAGTTAGAAAGTGGTAGCGAAGCTATTATGATTTTGACTATCTAAATCCTATTAGTAAATTACATTTTGGAAGTGGGAAGAACAACAGATAAGTCTATACAAATACGGAACATTTCTTATATTAAAATGGGATATCGCAAGAATTATAGGCATAGTAGATTATTTTAATAAAATTTCGTAATTTTATACTTAATCAAATACGAATCAAAAATACGATTAGATATAAACATGGAGAACACTAAACTTAATGTACCAATTATGTCAGAACTAGCTGCTGAAGGTAAGCAACCTGAAATCTTATTCTGGGTAGGCTGTGCTGGAAGTTTTGACCAACGTGCTCAAAAAATTACAGTCGCTTTTTGTAAAATCCTTAATGCACTAAATATTGATTTCGCCATACTAGGAAAGGAAGAATCTTGCACAGGTGATCCTGCAAGAAGAGCGGGTAATGAATTTATTTTCCAAATGAAAGCCCAAGAAAATATAATGACTTTGAATACTTATAAAGTCAAAACAATTGTTACAACATGCCCTCATTGTTTTAATATCTTAAAAAATGAATATCCCAAAATAGGTATGTACGATGCTCAGGTAGTACACCACTCTCAATTTTTACAACAACTTATCGATGATGGTAAGCTAAAAATAGATGGAGGAAATTTTAAAGGTAAAACAATTACTTACCACGATTCCTGTTACCTAGGGCGTGCTAATGATGTCTACGAAGCTCCAAGAAAAATTTTGGAACAACTGGATGCCAACCTAAATGAAATGGCTGAAAATAAATCACGTGGCTTATGCTGTGGTGCAGGTGGTGCCCAAATGTTTAAAGAAGATGAAGAAGGCAACAAAAGAATTAATACAAAAAGAACCGAACAAATCTTAGATACTAATGCTACTGTAGTCGCTGCAAATTGTCCATTCTGTATTACTATGCTTCAAGACGGCATTAAAGAAAAAGAAAAACAAGATAACATAATGGTCTTAGATCTATCTGAAATGATTGTTCAATCAAATAATTTTTGACAATATGGTAGATTATAATGAATTACCTGCTGATTCTAGAGTCTGGATATATCAAAGCAATAAAACTTTTACAGATGCACAAAGAGATAGTATTCAACAACAACTTGAAAGTTTTATTAAACAATGGCAAAGTCACAATACGCCATTAAAGGCATGGGCCGGAATTAAATACAACCGATTTATTCAGATAATAGTCGACAAAAGTCATGAAGCCCCATCTGGCTGTTCGATTGACTCGTCAGTTGCATTAATAAAAGATATAGAAAAGCAAATGCAAGTCGATATGTTCGACCGACTGAACTTTACATATAAATCTGATTCCGATTCTGTGCTTTCTGCCTCCAGGCCTGAATTCTCAAAACTGTATGCATCAGGAGCAATAAATGATAATACGACTGTTTTCAATAATCTGGTCTCATCTAAAGCTGAATTGGAAACACAATGGGAAATTCCACTATCAGATAGCTGGCATTCAAGAATGGTATAATACAATGACTAATACCTTTAAATATTTCTTGATTTACAAACCGTATGGAATGCTTTCTCAATTCACCAAAGAAGTAGAGCAACATTGTACTTTAGCAGATTTAAATTATAAATTTGAAAAAGATATTTATCCTGTGGGACGATTAGATAAAGATAGTGAAGGGCTTCTCATTTTATCGAATGACAAAAAACTTACGGAAGCATTATTGAACCCCAAAAACAAACATAGCCGTAATTATTGGGTTCAGGTAGACAAAATTCCTACTATTGAAGCATTACAACAATTAAAAGAAGGTGTTGAAATAAAAGTCAATAAAAAAAAACATAAATGTCTACCCACAAAAGTACAACTTCTACCTCAACCACCAGTTCTTCCAGAACGTGACCCTCCTATACGCTTTCGAAAAGAAATCCCTACAACATGGCTGGAAATCAGTCTTTTTGAAGGCAAAAACAGACAAGTAAGAAAAATGACTGCAAAAGTAGGGCACCCTACCCTTCGGTTAGTAAGACATCAAATTGTAAACCTGCATTTAGGAAGTATGAAGGTTGGAGAAGTTTGTGAAACAGACCAAAAAACTATCTATAAAAAGTTAGAGTTGAATAATATCAGATAGTTTACCAGATTTATCGACAACTATTCGGCCTTTTTCATTGCGTTTTACTGTACATGCTTCAATTTCAGGGGCATGTTCAAAGAAAAGAATATGTTCTTCATCTACTGCTTTATTCAGGAACCATTCTTTCTCAATAAGCGTCTGTAAAGGACGGATATCATAGCCCATAACATAGGGCATACTAATATGTGATGGAGAAGGCAATAGATCAGCACAATAAATAATAGTTTTTCCTTGATAGTTTATCCTTGGTGTCATTAAAGCTTCAGTATGTCCGTATGCAAATCCAATATCAATCCCGGGTAACCATTCAAGAACCTCGTTATATGGCAAAACATCGAGCATTTTAAGAACACCTTCTTCTTTAAGAGGAACAAAATTTTCCTTAAGAAAAGAAGCCTTTTCCCTAGCATTTGGAGTGAAAGCCCAGTCATAATGAACTTGATTCGACCAGTAAGTAGCATTAGGAAAGGTAGGTATTAACTTACCATTCACACCCTTGCTTACTGCCCCGCCTACATGATCAAAATGCAAATGCGTAATAAAAACATCTGTAATATCTTCTAAAGAAAGTCCTTGATTTGCAAGTGACCCAACCATGGTATCTTCACCATGTGGATGAAAATGAGAGAAAAATTTTTCTGATTGTTTATCCCCAATTCCAGTATCAATAATAATTTTCCGCATGTCTGTTTCAATTAACAAACAACGCATTGCCCAAGTACACAAATTATTTTCATCAGGAGTTTCCAGACGGGACCACAGTTTTTTGGGAACTACACCAAACATAGCACCACCGTCTAATTTGAAAAAGCCAGTATCAATAACACTTATTTTCATCATGTCAATTTCAGTAAATTAAAATTAAGATTTTCCAAATCCGATAGAAGAATTACCTCCTTTTAGCTCATTATCCAGAACAACCATTCGCAAAGCCGTAACTGCAGCTTCTACTCCTTTATTGCCATATACACCTCCTGCCCTTTCCAGAGCCTGTTCCATACTATTTGGTGTTAGAACTCCAAAAATGAAAGGTTTTGCAGTTGCAATAGCCATATTCTGTAATGCATTGGCAACTGACATATTAATATATTCATTATGACTTGTTTCACCTTTTATAACACATCCAATACAAATTGTAGCATCAATGCTTTTGTTTTTATTAAGAATTCTAGCACCTTGCGGTAATTCAAAAGTTCCAGGCACCTGAACTGTGTGAATATTTTCTTTTTTGGCACCATGCTTAACAAGTGTATCATAACAACCATTATATAGTTCATGGGTTATTTTCTCATTCCAATCGGCGACAATAATGCCAAAATTAAATTCTTCTACTGAAGGCAATTTATTAACATCATAAGAAGATAGATTTTTATCTGCGCTACTCATATTTTAAAGGATTATATTGTAATCTTAAGATTAAATATACTAATTGTACAAAATTAATAAATAATAAAAAAGGTAAGATTAACTATAGTAATAGTCATCTTACCTTTTAAGAACAAAACCTAAAAAGGCTTAATTATTTTAATCGGATCAAATCTTTATCAACACCAAGACGTTCTCCTAATTGAGCATCTTTGTCCATTATCTCTTGAAACACTCTTTTTGCTTCTTCGTTCTTCTTTTGAAATTCTAATAATTTAGCAAGTTTAAAATTAGAATAAATTTGTAAAGCTAAATTTTCAGTATAACCAGCAGCGTCTTCATAATACCCCATAGCATCCTCAAAATTTCCTAATTCTGATGCAGCATCTCCCATCATATTATATGCTTGAACCTGTAATAATTCTTCACCACTATATTCTTGAAGAAATTCGAGAACCAAAAGATATGTTTTTTTTGCCTTTACGGTATCTCCATCATTCATATACTGTACTCCTAGGTTCAACAATGCAGAGCCTGCATAGAAGTGGGCTAGATTACTCGCAGGAGTGCCACTATATTGATCAATTATACCATAATAACCAATAAAATTCCCCGCTTGCCCTTTTATAGTTTTTCCGTTTAAAGCAAGGTTAAAAGAATCTTTGTCCATATACTGATTTGCTTTATAAAGTTCTGCCTGAGCATCAGCTTTACGAGGCTTCATATACATTTGGCTATAATAATATAAACCACATGTCAATACAACAACAACACCTATAACACCAAAAATTAAATTCTTATTATCCTCAAAGAGGTTATTTGCCTTCTCTTTGAACTCTTCAACAGAAAGGTCTTGTATTTCAACATTTTTTTTCTTTGCCATAAGATTTGACTAATTATTTATTAGGGATATTCGATTATTTACAAATCATAAAAATCGAATTGAAGTATATTTATAATAAATTTCCGAGCAAAGATAAACAAAGTTTTGTGCTAAAAGGAGATTTTCAACTATTTAATTTTTACAACTTTTAGTTGTTCTCTATTTGTAGTCTTTATCTTTTGTCTGAAAAGGTGTATTTATTATTAAATCAATATATATGGTAATGTATGTTCTTCAGATAGCAACTTTGATTTAAATGACATATACAATTATCTATTCTGTCTTTATCTTTAGTATGTATTTGCCTTCTGTTAAACCATTTGCTCCAACTATTCCAATAACAACCCGATTAGAAGTACTTTCTGAATTAAGATTTACTGAACGTGTGTGGTCCTGTATCTGTCCACTTTTAGGATAATCCCATTTATACTCTGCCTCACAACTTATACAAGTCTTAAGCTTAGGAATCATAGATTTATTATCCGATGAAGTCATATATGCATATATACTCATATTTGCATTTTTATCTTCTGGGACAACAGTAATTTCCATTTTAGAATAAGCCGGAATATCAGTGATGTATAAAATGTGATTACCTGTAAATTTTGAATTTTGAGTCTCAGGGAAACAAGCAACAGAACTTAATGATGCCCAAGATAAGTCGTGAACTTTAACACCATCAGCTAAATTTCCCATAAACCCTTTTGTCTTGCCTTTTTCACTATTAGCACTAAACAATTTTAGAGGTTTTTGTGGTTGATTGTTTAAATCGTTAGTCATTGTTTTTATTTTCACTATAAAATCTCCTTCCACTAGGCTATCGGCCCCAGCAACACCTATTACAACACGATAGGGGCGATTAGTTGAATTAAGTGATATTGTTCTAGTGTGATTCTGTGTTTGTCCTTTTTTGGGGTAATCCCACTTATGATCAGCTTCACAAGAAATACATGAAGAAAGATTTGGAACCATAGCATCACTATTAAGACTATTCATAAAAGCATAAACACTCATATTGGCATTTTGATCATTAGGGGCAACCGTTATATCCATTTTGGAATAAGCTGGTATCTCAGTTATATATATAATATGGTTTCCCGAATACTTTGAATTTTGGGTTCCTGGAAAACATGCATTAGAACTTGATGATGCCCAGGTTAAATCATGTATCTGTACGCCATCTTTAAGACTTCCTCTATAGAATTTTGTTTCGTTGGGCGCTGCTTTTGCTCTGTAAACTTTCAATCTTTGTTGACTTTGATTACTCAAAACCCTTGTATCCGTTTTTATTTTCAAAATAAAACTGCCATTCGTTAATCCATCAGCACCAGCAACCCCTATAACAACCCTGTAAGGGTTTTTTATAGCATTCAAATGTACAGAGCGTGAATGATCCTGACTTTCCCCATTTCTAGGGTAATCCCACTTATAGTCAGCTTCACATGTTATACACGAAACTAAATTGGGAACCATGCTATTACTCGTTTCTGCTGTCTCGAAAGCATAAATACTCATGTCAGCATTAGGATCATCAGGAACTAGAGTAATATCCATTTCTGAATATTCAGGAATGTGAGTAACATACATAATATGATTTCCTGTAAATTTTGAATTTTGTGTTGAAGGAAAACATGCATTAGAACTTGATGATGCCCAGGATAAATCATGTACCTGTACGCCATCAGATAGATCTCCTTTATAATACTTTGTCTTATTGGGTTCACTTGCAGCTTTGAAAACTTTAATCTTTGCCTGATTAAACATAGGCTTTTCACTTGTTTTGATATAAATTTTCAAAGTATAATCACATTTTTCTAAACCATTTGCACCAGCTACTCCGACAAAGACATTATAACTATCTTGAAAAGAATTCATTTTTATTGTTCGGGTATGATCTTGCGTTAGCCCTTTCTTGGGGTAATCCCATTTATAATCAGCTTCACATGATCTACAAAAATACAAATTGGGCACAACCGGATATTGTGAAGTACTAACCTGATAAGCGTACATACTAAATTCCGCTTTTCTATTATGTGGTTCTAGAATTATTGAAACTTCTGAATTAGCTGGTAATACAAAACCATGTTGAACATGATTGCCATCAAATTTTGAATTTTGTGTTGAAGGAAAGCATGCAACAGAACTTCTTGACGCCCAGCTCAAATCCGTTATTTTTCTCCCATCTTCCAGATTTCCATCATACTCAACAACTGCATTGGAAGTTACTTCAATTTCATTGACGGTTATAGGAAACTGAGCATAACTGAAAGTAAAAAGACACAACAAAAAACTTAGGGCTAGTAAAAAACATTTCATTTTAAAAGCTATTTATAGTGAACAAAGGGGAAATATTTAAAAAAAATAATGCTAAAACAAATATACTAAATTTCTTGCCAAGAATTTGCCAAAGACACAAAAGCACCTTTTTGAGGTAAAGATAAAAAAGGATAACTAACTTTTGAAAGAAAAAGACCTTCAGGATGTGCTGGCTTTATGAGTTTAGCACGTCTTTGTGTTATTAAACATTCTTCAAATTCATGAATGGAAAATTTTCCTGAACCGATATCCAGTATTTTTTGAACAATAATACGAACCTGTCCTCTTAAAAACCGATTTGAACTTATTCTGAATCGCAATTTTTTTCCATTATCTGCAAATAACAATTTTGCAGAACTAATTTTGCAGAAAGTTGTATTATGTAAATCAGGCTGTTTGCAGAATGCTCGATAATCTTCATATTTTGGCAACAAACTTATGGCATCCTTCATCTTTTGAAGATTTAGTTTTTCATCTGTATAGATAGAGCTAATATCTTTATAAAAAGGATCTTTAAAAGTATGAATAAAATAATCATAAACCCTTTCAGTCGCGTTAAAACGAGCATGTGGTTTACCTTCCATTTCAATAATATCAAAAACAGAAATGTCATCAGGTAAACGTTTGTTGAGAATATATAAAATGTCTTCTTTTAGTGGAAAAGACAAATCTGTATGAAAAAAATATTGGCTAGCATGTACCCTCGCATCAGTTCTCCCACACCCCACTATTGTAATAGTAGGCATTTTTAACACTTCAGCTAATAGTGTTTCAATTACCTCTTGTACTGACCGAACGTTTACTTGACGCTGCCAACCATGGTAGTTTTTACCGTTATAAGCAATATGAAAGAAAAAACGAGTCAAAAAAAGTATAAATTTAAATTCAATTAGAGTTCCTTTTTTGAAAGGGAAAAGGTAATAATAGAATAAGATTCATCAGTGCACTATCATTCTCCTGGTAACAGTACCGTCACTATAAAAATAGAAAAGTGGGATGTTTTTTGTCGGCAATGTTTCTCTACCTAAAATATCAGTAATTTTAATTAATCTAACTGTAGTTGGATCTTTTACATTGGTAATAGCTGTTGTTTGACAATTTAGAACACACTGAAGAGAGTCTGTATATAAACCCATTCCTGTACCTGAATCAACACATGAACCAGCCACGCAGTCCCAACTAGAATTTGAAGGTGTATAAAAAAACCAATCAAATTTTTGCGCACGATACAAAGTTGCACCATCATTATACTCTAATTGAAATACTATTTGATTATTGGTATCCACCTCTGTAACAACTGATCCTTTATTTAACCATTGAAGGTTTCCAAAATTGATAAGCGTATTTCCATTTGGCAATCTTTGGACTCCACCTATTGAAGGCGTATACAGAGAATCAGGATGCACAAACTCCCATACTTTAGTAGCTTCCATCAAATTAGTATCCAACACATATTCAACAGCTCTAGATATATTACCTGTACCTGTATATTGCGCACTGTAATTTCCATTGTCAAACAAAAGATATCGATTTGCACCTAAACTTCTTATTGTATGTTGATGTGTAAAAGGATAATCATTAACAAATACGAATTCATTCTGAGAACCTCCCCATCTCCAAATAATATTACCAGTTGTACGATGGATCTTAGTTATTTCATCTAATGCTCTGGATGAAAGTAAAAAATGTCCATCAAAATCTATATCAATAGCATTTGCATGTATAAATGGCAAATTTGAATTTGTCCAGGGACTCAGGTAAGTGTTATCTGTTATATGAAAGTGATCCCAGCTTTTCCATTCAAAAATTAAATTATGATTTGAATCTAACTCTTGAATTATTAAACCTTCTATAGTAGCATTTGGGTCGCCACCTGGCACAACAGTATCCATTGCATATGGCTGTTCATCATACGCAAAAAGCACATAGTTACCATTAGCCAATGCTAAAAAATCATGATTATCAGCAATATAGCCATTCTGGCAATAAACTGAATCTACTTCATTCTGTAAAGAATCCATAATAAACCAGCCTTTACTAGACCTATCAAAATATGATAGTTTATTGTTATAGTTAACCTTAAAATCTCCTCCTTTCGGACCCCAATTTTGAGAAAAAATTTCTGTGCCAGTTGTATCAACAATCTTGACTGGTTTTTGAGGTGTCCCTCCTCTTTTAAAGAAGAGATTTCCGTGCCATGTATCACTTGTATTAACTGTAATATTAAAAGTTACAGGCTGTGAAAACAAAGATACTGGTGAGCAAAACAAAAGAATTAGTAATCTTATCATTATACTTGATATTTAGTTTTTATAAATTCAACCATCACTAATAAAATATGATAAATTATTCTATTTTATCTCAATACGCAACATATTTTCATCCTCCCATTCCAAAAAACCTTCAATCTCTCTTTGAAAATTAAGATACACCCAGGTTAGGATTGCCATATCATCCAATAAGCCTAATGCTAGGAAATCTGGAATTAGATCAATTGGAGATAAAAAATATAGAATAGCTGCCAAACTCAGCACAGCATTTGTTTTAGATATTTGAGTATATTCATTTCCTATATAGGCTCTGATCATCCGTATTAATACTTGTAAACGATCTTTTGCATCCAAAGCAAACGCTTGAACAGAATCGTATTTTTGTATTCTAGCTATAGCTTTTTTTAATATTCGGAATACAATCAATGGTTTTTGCAACAAACGGTATGCTGATTTGATAAAAAGTTTATATAACCAGCTATGAGTGATTTTGAGTCCTTTTTCATTCAATTGTTCCTCTGTTAAATCTTGTTCTAATTCTTCATCTGAGAATAAGTATTCTCCATCTATTCCTTCTTTTATTTTATTGTTTTTCATGATAAATCATATCATTTTTAATATAACTTTATATAAAAGGCTTCAACATAATATAATACTTTTTAAAACAATGTCCAACCAATCACCATAAATTTTGCCACAATATAACAAGAAAAAATTCTGATAATAATTATAAAGAGATTCTCAAAAAGGCAATCTCTTTTTTTATTAAAAAAAAACCTTTAGCTTAGCATCTCGGAAAATGAAAAACAAGGTAGTGAATGAAAAATCGTAAAAAAACAAATAAAAAATGAATAAAATAGTTGCTAACGCAGATGAAGCCATTAAAGGAATTATCGATAATATGACCCTGATGTTGGGAGGCTTTGGCCTTTGTGGTATCCCTGAAAATTGTATCGCTGCTTTAGTAAAAGCACAGATCAAGGGATTGACCTGTATTTCCAACAATGCAGGTGTTGATGGCTTTGGAATTGGTCTAATGCTCGAACAGCGTCAGGTAAAAAAAATGATGTCTTCCTATGTTGGTGAAAATGCAGAATTTGAAAGACAATTACTTAGTGGAGAACTTGAAGTAGATCTGATTCCTCAAGGAACGCTTGCAGAACGCATACGTGCGGGAGGTGCTGGAATTCCAGCATTTTATACTGCTACAGGTTATGGAACCGAAATCGCTAAAGGAAAAGAAGTTAAACATTTTAATGGACGCCCCTATATTATGGAAACTGCTCTACATGCAGATTTTGCACTTGTAAAAGCTTGGAAAGGTGACAAATATGGCAATTTAGTTTTTAAAGGTACTGCACAAAATTTCAATCCAATGATGGCAAGAGCTGGAAAAATTACTATTGCAGAAGTTGAAGAACTTGTTGAACCAGGAGATTTACTCCCCGATGCAATAAAAGTACCAGGGATATATGTTCAGAGGATATTTAAAGGTGTTAATTACGAAAAACGCATAGAACAACGAACTGTGCTTACGAACTGATAGAATTTAATAATTATGAATAACGAACAAAAAAATTCAGACTTTCAACTTTTTTAATTAAATAAAAATGGCTTTAGACAAAAAAAGTATTGCAAAACGAATTGCTCAGGAACTCAAAGACGGCTACTATGTTAATCTAGGTATAGGCATTCCGACTTTGGTAGCGAATTATATCCCCAAAGGAATGCAAGTCTTTTTACAATCCGAAAACGGCCTGCTAGGTATGGGGCCATTCCCGACCGAAGAAAATGTTGATGCAGATCTTATAAATGCTGGGAAACAAACTGTAACCACTTTACCAGGCGCTTCTTTATTCAGCTCTGCGCAAAGTTTTGAAATGATTCGTGGCAGTCATATTGATATGACGGTTTTAGGTGCAATGGAAGTTGCTGAAAATGGTGACATTGCTAACTGGAAAATCCCTGGCAAAATGGTCAAAGGTATGGGTGGGGCTATGGATTTGGTTGCTGCTGCCGAAAATATTATTGTAGCTATGATGCACACTAATCGTAAAGGTCAATCCAAACTCTTAAAATCATGTACTTTACCATTAACAGGAGTTGACTGTATCAAAAAAGTTGTTACTGATTTGGCGGTCTTAGAAATTAAAGATGGCGCCTTTCATCTTTTAGAACGTGCCCCAGGTGTTAGTGTGGAAGAAATTAAAGAAAAAACAGATGGAAAACTTGTAATTCCAGATGGCGAGGTACCAGAAATGTTAATTTGATATTTTTTTCGTTTTCTTGCTTCATCTTAATCTTTTGAAATTGACACATTCAAAGATTAAGGAATTATAAAAAATAAAACTTATCTTAGCGCTATAAGCGTGTAATTTCATTTTACTCCAACTTATGTATAATTAGATATCAACTAAATTTTTTTACTGATATGGCTAAAACAAAAACAAAACCGAAAACATTTACAAAAAAAATGTACTTGGAATGGTACGAATTAATGTTGCGTATTCGCAAATTTGAGGAGCGCGCCAATATGATGTATTTCCAAAAAAAAATCAGAGGTTTTTTACACTTATGTATTGGCCAGGAGGCTGTTTATGCTGGAATGAAAACAGCAACACGTCCCGATGATGCTTGGATAACAGCCTATCGTCAACATGGTGCCGCAATGGCAAAAGGTATAGATACTAATTCTGCTATGGCAGAGTTATATGGTAAATATACTGGTAATGTAAAAGGGAAAGGAGGTTCTATGCATTTCTTTTCTGATGAACACCGTTTCTACGGTGGACATGGTATTGTAGGTGGACAGATTGGCATTGGGGCTGGAATTGCTTTTGCTGACAAATATCAGAATAAATCAAGTGTTACATTCTGTTTATTTGGCGATGGTGCATGTCGTCAGGGTATATTACACGAAACTTTTAATATGGCAATGACCTGGAAGTTACCTGTTGTATTTATCTGTGAAAATAATTTCTATGCAATGGGAACTTCAGTAGAAAGGACTTCAAATGTAACAGACATCTATAAATTAGGACATGGATTTAATATGCCCAGTAAACAAATTGATGGTATGGATGTAGAAGTAGTCCATCAGGAAATTGAAGCAGCTGCTAAACACGTACGATCAGGTAATGGACCAATGTTTCTTGAAATTCGTACGTATCGCTACAAAGGACATTCCATGTCCGATCCTGCAAAATACAGAACAAAAGATGAAGAGCGTGCATATAAAGAAAAAGATCCAATTGGAATTATTGAAGGTAAATTGGTTTCAAAGAAAATGGCAACAAAAAAGCAGATTGATGAAATCAAAGCAAAAGTTAAACAAGAGATAGACGATGCTGTTCAATTTGCCGAGGAATCTGAATACCCCCCAACAAAAGAACTCTATACTGACAATTACGAACAAACAGATTATCCTTTTATTATGGATTAAAAAGCCATAAAAATACTTTTCTTCATTAATAAATACCCTTATAAATCACCTCATATATTTTCTGTTTCACTTGAAACTAGATATATATAAGCTTATATATATAGTTTCAAGCCGATCTTTTCTGTTGTAAAATTTTTCTTTTTCCATAAAATGGAAAGTTGCAATCAAAAAAATATATTTAATTAATTGATTTTCAGTGTTTTAAATTTGGACTAGTTGTTGTTTATACTAACAGTAAATACATTGTTTTAATATTACTCAACTAAAAACTAAATGACAATGCCCAAATTATTTATTATTACACTTATATTAATATCTTCATTTTCTTTATTGGGACAAAATCAAGATGGTGTAAGTATAAACGAAAATGGTAACTTATCCGATCAAAGCGCTATCTTAGATATACAATCAACAGATAAAGGATTTTTGATTCCACGTATGCTTGAAAGTGAAAAAAATAATATCAACAACCCTGCTTCTGGATTATTAATCTATCAAACAGATAACGATAATGGATTTTATTTCTATTTCAATGGATGGCAAAAAATAGGCTCATCTCCTACCCCTACAAATCCTTTAGGCTCTGTATCTAATCCAGGATCATCATGTTTAGCTATTAAAAATACGGTATCATCTTCCGCAGATGGACTATATTGGATTGATCCAACTAATAGTGGGACAGCATTTGAATGTTACTGCGATATGACAACTGATGGTGGAGGCTGGACTATTATATTCCAAAGTAGCAATCCAAATCTTTGGGACACAGACTCAGGTACGCCTGGGTCAGGCGAATGGTCTCATGTCTTTTCATCAAACAACCTTGCTTCTAGTCTTGTAAGTCTTGATGAAGTTATGTTACGTAGTCATCATCCAAATGCTTCTCCTGCATTTATAAAAGTTGAAGGTATATCACACAACGAGTTAAAATCTGAAACAGCAGGTACAAATTCCTATAGTTGGAATTCTAGTTGGTCCCCTGGAAACTATTCACTATACTGGAATGGCACTTTAGACAATAGGTGGAATGCCAAACACCTAGGAGTTTATTTAAACACTCCTAATGAAATTCCGTTCAATGGTAATTGGAGAAACAATCAACCTGGAGGAATTGGAAATAACATAAATCATTCTGGAGGATATATAATCACTACAGACTGTATGAATGGCAAATGCAACAGAGTTAGCTGGGGATTTGGCCACAGAGGATGGTGGGATGATACGCAAGGATACGGCTGGGACTCTCATCAAATACCAAACAATGGGAACGACAGACTATTTACAATAGGAATTCGATAAGAAACTTATTATTTTATATTATTCCTGAAATGACTGAAGATTGCTTTTCATTATTAATAAATCTTTGAACCAAAGGTTGAATAATAAAAAAGCCATCTTCACCTTGTTCTTGATATAAAGGCATTAAAATTAATCCTGAACATGGTGCTTTCACATCCCCATTGATATCCGTTGCAAGAACTTCACCATTGTGTACAAGATCAAAATTCTTATATATTTTTGTGGTGACCATTTTAAAATTATCGCCGGGCTGAACAGGGTGGACATATATCAAATTTGCTTCAAGGGGTAATCCTTTAGAGCGTTCAAGAAGAAGTTCATCATGCTTGCTCTCAATATCTTTGTCATAAAACCCTCCTATCGACTTAAAACAATTAATAATTGCGGAAACAGCATGTTTGTAAGAGTCTGAGCTTTGATGTTGTCCAGCTTCAAAACAAACAGATGTCATCTCCACTTCAAAATTATCATCACAGAAATAATGAAGGGTAGTCCCGTTTAAACCCTCTAAAAACCCATGTAAAACAGGAGCTTTCATTGCCAGACCTATTCTGCGTGCCTCTTCATTTGGAGCAGGAATTGTAAATATACCACCATGTGCAGTTGTAGTGTGGAGATCAAGAACAACAACTCTTGGTGGGTCATATAATTGTATATAATAATTGATGATTTCAAGATTCTCCTTGATTTCAATATCCTCTGAATCTAAATTATTGGGGTCATCACATTTAATAATTCGTTCAATTTCCTTAGGCAACCAACTTCTATTTAAATCTTTATCAATAAATCGAACTCCTTTCTGAATGGCTTCCATGTTACCGTGCAAAGCAACAATTCTACCACAGAACTCAAATTCTGGGTTTTTAATGTATTCTTCATCAATTGCATTAAATAATTCATTGACGGCTTTATTACCAGCAGGTTCATTACCATGAATTTGCGAAAAAATGATCAATAAAGGACCATATTGACTTCCTACCCTTTCCCCAATTATCCTATTTTTATTGCCTTGTAAATCCATCAATTTTATTGACATCTATTTTAAATATAAAAAAGCCAAAGTGTACCCTACAAAAACGACCACGAAGATACAACTTGAGTTTATCTTTTCATAAAGAGTTTTCCAAAAATGAACTTAAAAATATTTACCTCTATCGATTTTTTAACTGAAATAAAATTATTCAATTAACGAATTGAACATAAAGCAAAGTTCTATCAGTAGTTAAAATGGAAAGAACATTTTATTTACAAATAGTAAAAAAATGACTACCTCCTATTAATTACATGGATATTTATATATAATATCAAAAAATAAAGCCAGTAGATACATTATAATGTCTTCTGGCTTTACTTATTATTTCTTTATAATTCGAGTTCTTACTTATGTTATCAAGAAATGACCTTCATATTTTATAAAATTCAATTATTGAATATCATTGCTTCTTGGCTCACACAAGAAAAAAAATTTATTACCATACAATTTTGCTAGCCTTAGCATAACCTTCAACATCAACAAAATATACATTTCCTTCTGGTAAATTTACATTATTTAAGTTGAAAAACTGCTCTCCTTTTTGAAGAATAGAAGTATAAATATCTTGGCCTAACACATTATATATCCTTAGACCTTGATTATCATTTAATGCTTTTGGTAGAGAAAGACATAAACCTTCTCCACATTTATATACATCAAATAGATTATTATCTTCTACCAAATCAGTATTTACAGTATTTGATAACAGTGTTATAACAAACCTATCATTACCTTCTACTGGATTTCCTAAATATGTGTACTCACCTTTTGTAAGGTCATGAGAAGTTGACAATAATAAATCCTGTAATAAAAGCTTACTGCCTGAAGGGAAATCAGTAAATTCTGTTAATGATATTGAATAATTACCAATTACTGATATTTCAGTATATAATGGAATGGTTATACTAGACAAATCTACATTAGGCATTGCATTTATACTTAACTCTTTGTCAGTTGTTTTAGTGGCAAACTGGATAGGCTTATCTCCATGAAGATAAAATGCATCATATTGGTAATCATATTCTTCAGTTGCATCATTGTGAAAATAAACAACAGAATTGACGATGTCTGACTCACTTTCTAATGCTAAGCGAAAGATAGGAAAAGCACTTTTTGCAACTTCATCCGGAGTAGTATTTGGATCCGTTACACGCATATCATTCCTAAAATCCATTGGACCAAAAGTAGGATCAATAACTGAACCGTTTCCTTCATGTACCCAAAACCCCTGCATTAATGGCACTATATTTCCAAAATTCACATTTGAACTAAGCCCGACTACAGCATTATATGCAAAATATCCACCGCTGCTATAACGATATGTAACAGGTGGATTATTACCTGAGTCATATACAGCATTCAAGTCAATAGGCGAAGGATATGGGTTGCCGACTATATTCCATCCACCGCCAGCAGGATTATTGCTAATTGGTGCACTTATAGCTCCATTATTCAACGATCCAGTAAAATCAAAAACTTTACCCCATGGATGAATCCAAGTGTATTGATAAAAGCCTTTCCCTGGTGTTAATGGATAAGCAAGTGAAGTAGGTGCAACCCATGAAGCAGTTGATTCGTCATACCAAAATGAATTAGCATTACCTGTCAAAGTAACATTACAATCATCAGCAATATCTGCAATTGTTGAATTTGCTGTAGGAGAAGAATAGAATAAATTTGAGTATGGACCATCAGTGATAAATTGTTCGACAATAAAATCTCCCGAAGATGTCCCATTAACATTATGTACCAAACATGTTTGGTTAGCATCTGCAAGTAAAGTTATTTGCTGACCATTAGCATCTAAGTTGCCATTAGTTAATTTTAAATATCTGCTAATACTTCCAGACCCTGTGTTGGTTACAGATGAAGTAACATCAACTTCAAGGTTCTCCAGAGAACCTAAGGTAGTATTTGCTACACCTGCTCCAGACAATTTAACATTCCCAGTTATACCACCATTATTTAAAAGGTCTCCATCAGAAATTGTAATATCTCCATCATTTACAATATCGTCAGTAGTATTCAAGTTGTGAAAATTTGAATTAACAGCATTAAATTGTGTCCCGCTTGAAATATTGATTCGGGCTCCTGAATTTACAAAATATGCCTGACCGAAAGACATAAATGGAAGTAGTAATAAAATTAATAAGACATCATAGGTTTTCATAATAGTGTTTTTTGCGGCCCATTTAGGGATTAAAATAATTGTTTTTTTATTTATCTGTGATATCTATTGAAAACATTTCTGGAAGTGAGAAATTATTGTTTGATTATATTCTCCTTGTTTTCTATAGTTTATCCATTGACGTGTAATATTACACCAAAAAACAGGCCATAGTATAACTATTTGATTTTCAGTTGTTTAAAAAAAGTAATTATTCCATATTTCGGAATAATTCCAATACATGGATATTTGCTCAATAAAAGACTAATTCCCGAACCACTATAAAACCTGTAAAAACACTTAAACAAAGCATAAAATTTCTATTACAAACATTAAAACTTAATATAATTGCTTTGTTTTTTTTATTTATAAAATTAATTTATATCTTAGTTTCGTTACTTAAAAAAAAACATAATTCGTAGATTTGAAATTCCTCAAAATGTAACCTGATTAACCTTTTTCAACTCTTCGACTTAGCAAATTATTAACCCGAAGTTTTAATTTTCAAAATATAAGTTAGCCTATCTGAATTTTAAAGCAACACTTAATCAAATGAGATAATTAACCTTTCTAAATTACCCTATAACTACGAACAAGAACAATATTATATCCTCACAAAACACCACAATCAAATCATGCGAACATTATTTTACACAATCATGTTGTGTTTATCAGCCTTTGTGCTACAATCACAATCTTCTCCCTGGGAATTACAATTAAATACAAACCACAAAAAAACTTTTGAAAAAGCCTATCAACTTTTTCCTGACATTCCAAGAGGCATACTAGAGTCTGTAGCCTATACAAACACCCATATACGACACATAGATCCGAACACAGAAGAACCAAGTTGTATGGGGTTGCCATCATATTATGGCGTTATGGGACTTATGGAAGATGGAACCCATTATTTTCGCAATAACCTAAGTCTAGTATCAAGAATCTCAGATAATTCTATTGAAGAAATTAAAAATGACCCTACAATTAATATTATTTCATATGCTAAAGCTTATGACATCTTAATACAAGAATATGGAATTACATCTTCGTCTCCAGAAGATCATATAATTATATTGGATGCCTTATCTGAATTACCAAATGATGGTGTATTACGGAACAATTTTGCATTTGACAGTCATATTTACAGTGTACTTAGAAATTTAAATGAAAAAAAGTTTCAAGCAATATATAACTTACCTGATTATCAAATAGATATTGAAAAAGTATTTGGTAGAGAAAGATATTTAATTCTTAGTGCAAGTGAAGTATTTATAGGTGATAATGGAATAAGTAATTCTTCAGGAAACACATACAGTAATAACGGTCAAAGATTTACTGGTTTACCCTGTAATGATCTCGGCAATCAATTTCCTTTTGCTGTAATTCAGGATGCTGCACATTCATCAAATTACAGTTCTCGAGCTGGCTCAGCAATAACTCATGTAACAGTTCATACAATACAAGGAACTTATGCAGGTGCAATTGCTTATTTTAAAATGTCTTCTGCTAATGTTTCATGTCACTATAATATGCGTTGTACAGATGGTCAGATAACACAAATGGTATGTGAAGCTGATAAGGCTTGGCATGCATGCAATGCTAATCCTTTTGCTGTTGGTATTGAACATGAAGGATATGTTGCTGACCCATCATGGTATACAAATGTTATGTATGAGTCTTCGTCTTCCCTCACAAAGAGTATAGCAGCAAGAAACAATATTCCAATTTTAAAAGCCTATGATGTGAATGGAGAACATGGCGTCCACCACAATAGTAACAATTGCTTTAGCATTAAAGGGCATATGCACTACCCTTCAAACAATCATTCAGACCCTGGTCAATATTGGGATTGGCACCGTTATTATGATCTGATAAATCCTGTTGATTCTGCAAATTCAAATACCTTTACAAATCCAGCAGGTACATTTTATGATTCTGGTGGATCAACAGGGAATTATACAAATATAGAACGTGTTTTTTACAGAATAGCTCCCCCTGGGGCAACCAGCGTTACCTTAAATTTTAATAGTATAGACCTTGAATTGAACTATGATTACCTATATATATATGATGGTGACTCTCATAATGATAAATTATTGGCTGTTCTTAACGGTACAACAACTCCCTCTCCTATTACTGCATTAAGTGGAAAGATGCTACTTGAATTTCGGTCAGATTGTGGAACTGTTGGTGCCGGATGGGATGCTTATTGGTCTACCGGCTATACACCAGCTACCTGTGACAAACCAACTGGTCTTACAACAAGTAATCATAGCCCAAATGGATTAACACTTAACTGGGTAGCAGTAACGGGTGCATCTTCTTATGAAATTAAAGTAAAGCAAAGCCTTCATAATCTTAATTTTACTACTTACTACAGTAATACAAATAATTTTGATCTAACAGGCCTACCATCAGATTCAAAATATCTATGGTCAGTTCGTGCAATTTGTGGAGTTGGGGACACTTCAGCACTTGAAGGTGACGAATTTATTAATGCGGAAGTTACAGCAGATGAAACAACAACTGCATGTACAGGCAAATTTACAGATACAGGAGGCGAATTGGGTATGTATCGTAAAAATGAAGATTATACTTTTACAATTGCTCCTCCAAATGCAACACAATTAACATTAACATTTTCTGCATTTGACCTCGAAAATAATTATGACTACATGTATATATATGATGGTCCAACTACAGCATATCCATTATTAGGAACCTATACCAGTACAAATATGCCACCTGTTACAGTTGCAAGTAATGGAGCACTTTGTATTCGATTCTACTCAGATGTAGCTACACAAAACCCCGGATGGGTCGCAACCTGGGATTGTAACGGGTCTGGCGCAACCGTACCAACTGCTCACCCTACAACAATACTCCTTGATGCCTCTGTATCCGCTAACCTTAATTGTGGTATTAACTATCATGATTTCTTTGATAGTGGTGGTTCTAATGGCAATTATTCGAATAATGAAAATAATGTTAAAACTTTTTGCAATCCTGACCCAAATAAAGCAGTAAGACTTTCGTTCAGACCAAACCCTAATGCTGATAGACAGTTATCCATAAGATCATATTCTACAGGCAATGATTACATGTATATATATAATGGGCCAGATACAAATTCAAATCTAATTGGCGTATATACGGGTACCACATCCGCTGCTCCACAACCTGGAAGTTTTATATCTTCTGGCACTTGTATGACTGTCAAAATGAACTCTAACAACAGTCTTGTTGGAAGTGGGTGGATTGCACGTTTATACTGCTCTGACAAACCTACAAATCTTGCATTAGTAGAAGTTGGTGGCACACAGGGCAATCACATCTTTACTGACCTTGGTGGAAGCACAGCATATTATGGGAATAACGAAAACTATACAAGTACTTTCTGCCCGCACTCCTCAACCCCAAACGATGAAGTTGTATGGGCAAATTTTCTTGATACTATCGGTTTAGAATATAATTGGGATTATCTATATGTATTTGATGGGCCAAATACTGAAACTAGTCGTTTAATTAATACATATACAGGTGATAGTAGTGGGTCAAATGTATTAGGTACAATAAAAGCGACTACAGAAAATAGCTCAGGTTGTTTAACCTTCCAGTTTTTCTCTGATGGCGCTACTACAAAAAGTGGATGGGAAGCCCTAATAACAACAGGTAAAGCAAGAAAATCTTACGGCTCAGACAACTGCTCTTCCGCAACTCAAATCATAGAGGAAAACACTACTTATGCAGGAAGTACAATGCTAGCTACAGGTATTCCAGATATTAGTGATCCAATCCCAAACATTTCTATTGCATCTCTACCAGAATGTTCAGGAACCAATACAATTACAAGATTAGAAAATACTATCTGGTACACATTTACAACAGTTGATACTTTTTGCATAAATGACCAGATTGCTATTAAACTAGACAACATTTCATGTCAAAGTACACCCAAATCTGGTTCTGGAGTACAGTTTGTACTCTATGAAGTAAACAACTGTCAAAATGGTTCATCATGGGGAAATCCGATTTATTGTGCTGACAAATTACTTAGTGGCGACAGTGTAGTAATAACCAGTTTGTTACAACAAAACACTACATACTATATAATGATAGACGGTTTTGCGGCTCAACATTGCAATTTTGATATCAGAATGGAAAATAAAGACCAAACAGGCTGTACTGTTATTACACAAACCAAACCAACAGAAATCATAACGAACTTATTTAGATCCTATCCTAATCCTGTTAGCAATATAATTAACTTTGAATATGATAATCCTGAGGACTGTGATTATAATTTACGTATCTATGATATAACAGGACGCACAATTTACGAAATGGAAGGAGAAATGACCTCTGGTTTTTGGAAAGAACAATTGAATACTTCACAACTAAATACCGGAATGTATATTTATCAAATACAAATTGGGAATCAAGCAATAAATGGGAAATTTGAAAAACATTAATTGCTGATAACATTCGTATTTCTTATACTTAAATAAAAAACCCATCAAATACGAATTTGATGGGTTTTTTATTTATAAACATTATTGTTCTGAATATTGAAAATTTATCTAATTTTTATTCGTAAAATAAGGCTTTATATACCAAATATTTTGTGGGCAAAAAATCAAAAAAAAAGATAAAATTTAACATAGTTAAATAAACAGACAAATGTTTTTATTATTTGTAAAATACCAATTTATTTAGTAATTTGGGTTGATTTTTTAACGAACATCATTTTATAGGCAAAAATACAATTACTCACTCCCCTAAAAGAAAAAATTATGTTAAGACCTTTACTTCTTACTATTTTTATAAACTGCTTCCTTTTTACTCATACCCAAAGCCAAATAGATGGCAAATTAGATCAAAATATAACCTCAAAATTCAATTCAAACAAATCATTTAATACAATAAAAAAAACTGAAGTTTTTAATGGTTCTAATGAGATTATTGATGCTATAACTCAACATGGAATAACCTGTCTAAAACCAACTGGATTATCAACAAGTGACCACAACCAAAATAGTGTTACACTCAACTGGCTACCAGTAACAGGCGCTCAATCATATGAAATCACAGTCGTTCAATCAATAACGAATGCAACAATTTATACCTATTACAGCAACACACACAACTATATACTTAGTGGCGTAGCTGCAAATGGGCACTATTTTTGGTCTGTCCGTGCAATTTGCAATCCTGGTGATACATCTGAACTAGCTAATAGTGAATTCCATAATGCTTCGCCTGCAGCAAATTTTATAACCAATGATTGTTCTGGTCGCTTCACAGATAGTGGTGGTGAATTTGGCAATTATAACCAGAATGAAAATTATACTTTTACCATTTCTCCAGTTAATGCAGCTACTGTTTCCTTAACGTTTACAGATTTTGACCTAGAAACTAATTTTGATTATATAAGAATATTTGATGGCGTCGGAACCAATGCGCCTACTTTGGGCACATATACTGGCAATACTACACCACCAGTAATTACATCTACTGGAAGTAGTTTAACAATTCAGTTTATTTCAAACGCTTCAAATCAAAGTTCTGGATGGATAGCTTCATGGACTTGTTCAAGTACAAGTCCATCAACAATCTTAACAAATCCAATTTTACTTAACAACAACTCTGTAGGCTTTTTGGATTGTAATAGATCTTATCATGATTTCTATGATAGTGGCAACTCTACAGGTGCATATGGGAATAATGAAAATTACACACGTACTTTTTGTAATACAGACCCAACAAAGGCAGTAAGACTTTCTTTTCGCCCTAACCCGACAGCCGCACAGCAACTTTCAATAAGTTCTACTACTACATCTAATGATTATTTATATTTTTATAATGGTGCTGACACAACCGCCAACTTAATTGGAGTATATACAGGAGCTTCTACATCAGCATCTCAACCCGGCACTTTTATATCGAGTGGTGCATGTTTAACAGTTAAATTTAATAGTGATGCTAGTTTTGTTGGTAGTGGATGGAAAGCTCGTTTATATTGTTCTGATCCTCCTACTAATCTTGGATCAGTTGAAGTTGGTGGAACAGAAGGCACTAAAGTTTTTACCGATATAGGAGGCATATCCAGCAATTATAATAATAATGAAAATTATGTGGTAACTTATTGCCCCCATACATCTGCTCCTATAGATGATGTTGTTTGGGCAGAGTTTACATCTACAGTAGGATTAGAACGTAGTTGGGATTATCTTTATGTTTTTGATGGCTTAGATACAGATAACTCTCGTTTAATTTGTGCTTACACAGGTGATGCAACGAATACAAATACATTGGAAACAATAAAAGCAAGTATTATGAACCCATCTGGCTGCCTTACATTTCAATTCTTTTCAGATGAAAGTACTACAGCTAGTGGATGGGAAGCAAATATATCTACTGGTGAAGCCAGGTTAGCTTATGCTTCAGAAACTTGTAATACAGCAACATTTGTTAATAAAACTGGGTCAGATTATGCTGGGAGCACAACGCTTGCAACAGGTACACCAGGAACAGATGACCCCAGCTTGAATATTTCACTTCCATCATTGCCTGAGTGCTCAGGTTCAAATGAAATAACAAGATTAGAAAATACTGTTTGGTATCGTTTTATAACTCCTGATACTATCTGCATTCCTACAAGTATGCATATCCGTCTGAAAAACATCTCTTGCCAAGGTAAAGGAGCCGGTGGCTCAGGCTTGCAATTTGTTTTATACGAAATCAACCAATGTGCTGCAGGAACTGTTTGGCCAACCCCTGTTTATTGTTCTGATAAATTAAATAGTGGTGACAGTGTTGATGTAGCTAGTTTACTACTCTCAAATCAAAGTTATTATTTAATGGTGGATGGTTTTTCTGGTCAACATTGTAATTTTGATCTGCGATTTGACATTGAAACTTCTGGTAATCCAATTGATTGTATCCTACCTCTTGAATTACTTGGTTTTTGGGGAAATAAAGAACCCAATACCAATATTCTGGAATGGGAAACTGCTCACGAAGATAATATATTTGGTTTTTTTATTGAACGTGCAAAAGGAACAGAATTCCATGAAATAGGTTTTGTCCAATCCAACCCTACTACAAATAACATGGGTGCACATTATATTTTTAATGACAAAAACTACTGGCGTAATAATGTTAATTATTACAGACTTAGACAAGTAGAAAATGATGGCATGGTAACTTATTCTCCAACTATTAGCATAGATCGAAGGACAAATCAGAATGATCAATTGCGTTTAAAAGTATTTCCAAACCCTGCTAAAGAATGGATTTCCTTTGGCTTAGACAATAAAAATGAGAATACTTATGACTTAGGAATTTTTGATATAACAGGAAAATTAATCTATCAACAAAATGGACAAATAGGAATTGGCTATTGGTCAGAACAACTTAACACCTCCAATTTTAATTCTGGCATGTATATATATCACCTACAGGTTGGCGAAGATATATTTCATGGTAAATTTGAGAAAAACTAATTATTTTGCTTTCGATAGAATGCTTAAAAAAGCCGTCTTGGTAAATTACCAAGACGGCTTTTTAATAATCCTTAATAGATTAAAAAAAGAAACTCGTAAAAATTATAATACACCTGTAAATAGTTAAATAAATATATTATAATTCGGGCATAAGATTCTGAATACTAGAACTATCAATTAAAATAGCTGACACATTTAACAATTGATTACAATATAATTTTGTATTATTACAAACTTTAATATTTTATTTTAAATACTAATTTTAATTTAAATTAAAAAAATCCTTATGTGTCATTTTGTCTTCCAAGTGCTAGTTTTTCTCGTTATCTACCTTCAAGAAGTAAATCTACATGCACAATCTCAGCAAAACATTATTGTAAATGTAGAAGATTCGAAAAATTCTATCTCTACTGATTTTAGTTCAGATCTTACATATTCATGTGAAGGCACAATCCAATTCAAAGATTTATCAACAAATTCCCCAATCAGTTGGTTATGGCAATTTGGCGATGGAGGATTATCAACAGATCAAGACCCTATATATACTTATGCAAATAGTGGAATCTACACAGTGTCTTTACAAGTAACAAATAATTTAGGTGTAGATACCATCATAAAAACTGCTTATATCACAATTGAAAAACCTGAAATCACGAGTGTAAATGATACTGAAACATGTATTTATACATCTACACAATTATCTGCTACTTATGGTTCTGGAACCTTACAATGGTATGATGGTGCAAATACATTAATCCACACTGGCCCTACTTTTACCACTCCCTCCTTAATCGCAACAACGACCTATTTTGTTGAAGAAGCACTTACAACTTCAAGCATTAATTATGCTCCCCCTGTCGATCCTGCTGCTATAGGGAGTGGTGGCTACCACGGTAGCAATTTTACAGGTGGTGTGAATTTTACTGCCTACAAAGCGTTTGAAATTGTTTCTGTTTGGGTTGATGCAGATGAATCCGGAAATCGAACAATTTATCTATATGATGGTTTTGTGCCTGATGGAAATGCAACGATCACTAATACGATCCTTGATCAAGTTACAGTAAATGTTCCGGATGGACAATCGAGGATTCAACTGAATCTTCAAGTCCCTGGAGCGGGAGATTATTGCCTTGGGGGCAATGAAATGGATATGTATAGAAACAATACTGCTACTGCTTACCCTTATTCAGTATCTGGAATTCTAGATAAGGTCAGTTCTACATATTTCCCGGATTATTACTATTATTTTTATGACTGGGAATTGGCGATGAACACCGAATGCATAAGTACTCGTGAACCTATAGTAGCGAAAGTTATTAATGCCAATTTCTCTAGTGTAATAAATGGAGGGACAGTTATTTTCACAGATAATTCAACAGGAGCAACCAACTGGAACTGGGACTTTGGAGATGGAAACACCTCAACGGTACAAAACCCTATTCATACTTACACAAATAGTAATGGGCCACATATTGTATCATTAAGCATAAATAATGGCACCTGTACCGTATATGATAGTATTTCATTATCTGTAGGAATAGAAGAAATTGCGGATGACCTTCAACTGGTAATTGCACCAAATCCCGCTACCAACACAACCAGAATTTCCTTTAATCAAGCTTTACCGGAAGATTTAAATATTGAATTGATAAACACCGAAGGTAAACTAATGATAAAAACAATAATAACCGCAGGAAATTCTTCAATATCACTAGATATAAACTCATTACCACCTAATATGTATTTTATACGGCTGACTACAAATAAAATTGTTGACGTCAGAAAATTAATTGTGCAGCAACGCTAGTTGCTATATTTTTTGAGTGCTATAGCTTAACAGCAGCAAACAAAACTTGATTATTTATAAACAAGTATGATTCCCTTTATACCTTTAGTTAATCCACATATAAAAATAAGGAAATAAATAATTATTGTATTATTAATGAAACAGAAGTGAATTTCCTTTTAAAATTTCGTATTATTATGTCAATATAAAATATAATTTTTGCTTACTTCTCGTTTCAATTTAAAACACAAATCCTATGAAGTTTATATTCTTGCTTTGTTTTTTTATAATTAGTACTATGAATTCCAAACTGTTTAGTCAGGATTATACAGTTAATTTTTTAAAAGGGCAAAAACAATTTGAAAATAATATTTTAGAGATCAGCAATACAAACTATCTGATTGAAAATGAAATATTCAACGATCGTTTCTATAGATTTTTACAGTTCTATTCTATTCCTACAGAGATTCAACAGGAGGAAATTGCAAATACAGGTATCAAATTATTAGAATACATTCCTAACATGGTATATGTTGCATCTATTCCGACAAATCTAGATCTTACTCTATTGGCTGACCTTAATATCAAAAGTATAATACCAATTGACTACATGTATAAAGTAGATCAACGATTGGAGGAAAAAGATTATCCTTCCTGGTCTATGGAAGGTAATTATATTACAATAACAATCACTTTTTTCCAGGATATTGATCCTGAAATTGCAAAATCAGAATTAAAAGCTTTGGGTATTGGGGTTATGGAATCAATGGACCATGCGCATATGGCAGTAGCACAGGTAATGCCTAACAAAATTGAAACACTTGTTAAATTACCCTTTATTCGTTATGCGGAAATCATATCAGAACCAGGTGAACCTGAATCAGATGATGGCCGCCATCTTCATCGTGCAAATGCTATTGATGGTGATTTCCTTGGTGCTCGAAACTATGATGGTACAGGAATTACTTTTGCAATTAATGACGATGGTTATGTAGGACCTCATATTGATTTCAATGGACGCACAAATCAACAAGATGTATCTGGTGATAACACAGGGACCCATGGTGATATGACGACAGGCATTGCAGGTGGTGCAGGTAATTTGGACCCATTAATGAGAGGAATGGCAACGGGTTCTTATATTCATGTTCGTCAATATAACAGTTCAATGGGTGGAACAATTCCACTACATCAAGATAGTTCTGTGCTAATTTTTTCATCTTCATACAGTAACGGATGTAATGGAGGATATACAAGTACTACAGTATTAATGGATCAAGAAATTTATAACAATCCTACTCTATTACAGACTTTTTCAGCGGGTAATAGTAATAATCAAGATTGCGGTTATGGTGCCGGAACACAATGGGGAAATATAACAGGCGGACATAAAATTGGAAAAAATGTAATAGCAACTGCAAACTTAAATGAAGTTGATGGAATAATCAGTAGTAGTTCGAGAGGTCCTGCATCAGATGGTAGAATAAAACCTGACATTGCAGCTCACGGCAACTCCCAAATGTCCACAGACCCTAACAACAGCTATGCTCCAGGTGGAGGGACTTCAGCAGCTGCACCTGGAATTTGTGGAGTAACCGCTCAACTACACCAAGCATACAAAGACCTAAAAGGTACTATTGCTCCCTCTGCCCTATTAAAGGCAACAATGCTGAATACTGCAAATGACTTAGGAAATGACGGACCTGATTTTACTTTCGGCTGGGGTAAAATAAATGCTCTAAAAGCATTGAATTTACTTGAGGAAGATCGTTATTTTAGCAATACTATTAGCCAAGGTGACAGTAACATCCATAGTATAACAATACCTCCCGGAGTACTTAGAGCCAAAATAATGGTTTACTGGTCTGACAAAGAAGCGTCTACTTCATCTGCAACTGCATTGATAAATGACTTAGATGCAACAGTTACAGCTCCTAATTCCTCTTTACATCTGCCCTGGATATTAGATCACACGCCAAATGCAACTACACTTGCATTGCCTGCAACTAAAGGTGTTGACCACCTTAATAATATGGAACAAATTGCAATTGATAATCCGGATGGAGGAACCTATGATCTAAAAATCAAAGGTACAACTGTACCTTTTGGCCCTCAGGAATATTATGTTGTATACGAATTCTTAATGAATGAAATAACTTTAATTCATCCAATGGGTGGAGAAGGGCTCATCCCTGGATCTTCTGAGAGAATTCATTGGGATGCATATGGTACTTCGGGCACATTCATGATAGAATATACTGTTGATAACGGCTCAAACTGGAATAACATTACATCTTTTGCAGCAGGAACTTCACGAATTGAAAACTGGACTGTTCCTAACACGGTTACTGGTGAAGCACGCATACGTATTACAAGAGGTAGCGTAACTGATGAGAGTGATGCAAATTTTACTATTATTGACCGTCCTCAAAATATTATTGTCAACCGTGTCTGTCCTGACATAAGTGCCATTCAATTGGCCTGGGATTCAGTGCCCGGTGCAACTGGGTACGATATATTTATGTTGGGACAAAAATTCATGGATTCTGTTGGAACTACATCTGCACTTAACTATAATGTTATTGTTAGTGACATTAATGATGAACAATGGTTTTCTGTACGTGCTATTGGACCCAACGGACTACGTGGTCTTCGTCAAATTGCAGTTTATTATTCAGGCAATTCCACAGGCGGAAGCTCCTGTTTTCTGGCTTGTACCGGTGATAATGATGCTGGAATATCAAGTCTGGATTCACCTTCTTCCTTTCTAGAAACTTGTAGTGGTATAACTACTGCCTCTGTTACTATTTCACTAGAAAATCTAGGTTTATATACTGAATCAAATTTCCCAGTATATTACCAATTTGGCTCTAATCCATTAGTCACAGAAACATACACTAATTCTCTACCACCAGGAGGGTCTGGAACCTATACTTTTTCTACACCTATAATAATTCCTCCTGCAAATAATTATGAATTAAAAACATGGACTGGATTATTATCAGATAGTACTGTATGTAATGATACAGTTACTCAATCCATAACTATCATGGACCCATTATCAAGCTTCCCTTATGCAGAAAATTTTGAAGGGGGCTTATTCCCTCCCCCTTCTTCCTATATAATCAATAGTGACAATGACAAATCTTGGGAAGCTATCAATACTACTGGATCTTCAGGATCAACTACTTCAGCAATGTATGTTAACAATTACGATTACAATGCTGCTGGACAAGAAGACATTTTTAGCTTTGTTACACTAGATATGACACAAGCAGCATCTGGAGCTACTGCAATGCTAACTTTTGATGTTGCTTACCGTAGATATAACAATACCTACTCTGACGATCTAAGAATTGACCTATCAACAGATTGTGGTCAAAATTTTACACAAGTATACTTTAAGGACGGTTCAAATCTTGCAACTGGAGCTGACGCAACCAGTAGTTGGGCACCAAGTTCTTCAAGTGATTGGCGTAATGATACTATAGACTTATCTAGTTATTTAGGAAATAATATAGTTTTGCGTTTCGTAAACATATGTGGATGGGGACAAAACCTTTATATTGACAATATTAATGTTTCTCTAATAGGGGCTTTACCACCAGTTGCTGAATTTAGTTCAGATGTTGTATACTCTTGTGATGGCTCTATAAATTTTGTTGACTTATCAGGAAACCAACCGACTCAATGGTTATGGAATTTTGGAGATGGTGGTGTTGCCACACAACAAAATCCTTCCTATACCTATTCCAATAGTGGTATATATAACGTAAGTTTACAAGTAACTAATTCTTTAGGTATGGATACAATAATTAAAAATGCATACCTTGAAATTGAATATCCAACAATTACATCAACCATAAATGGTGCTGGCTGCCCGAATACTTCAATTCCACTTTCTGCAACTTATACGAATGGTAAATTAAATTGGTATGATGGAGCAGGAAATCTAACATACGTTGGAGATACTTTTAATACACCTCCATTAATATCAACTACAAATTATCAAGTTCAAAACATTATACTCACTCCAATATTGAATGTTGGACCCTCTAATCCAACTTCCGTTGGAGGGGGAAACTATCACAATAGTGGATTTACTGGTGTTATAAACTTTACCGCATACAATGATTTTGAATTGATTTCAGTGTGGGTTGATGCTGATGGTTCCGGACCTAGAACAATAACACTTTGGGATAGCAGCATTACTAGTGGCAATGGAACTATAACAAATAATATCCTTGACCAAAAAACCGTCAACCTAGTTGATGGCGAACAACGTGTTTATCTAAATTTTTATGTTCCAGGCCCTGGGGAATATAGTATAGGTGGATCTAATGTAGATTTGTATCGAAACAATGATGGTGTTAATTATCCATATACGATTCCAAATATAGTTAGTCTTAATAGCTCTTCAGCAACTAGTTCTGGTGACTACTACTATTATCTTTACGACTGGAATATAAGACTTGACTCCTGTGCGGGTAATACTTCTACTGTAGTTGCTGAGGTCTTTGATGCTTCATTTAGTTCCGTAATCAATGGGAATTCCGTTGCATTTAACGATATGTCTACAGGAGCCACTAATTGGTTCTGGGATTTTGGTGATGGCAATAATTCAACCCAACAAAACCCAACACATACATACACAACTACAGGTAATTATTTAGTTACTTTATCAATAAATAATGGTGCATGTTCTTTTTCTGACTCCGTGTCTGTATTAGTAGGAATCGAAGACCTTAATAATACATTAAACTTGGTAATTAGTCCAAACCCTGCTACTAATGAGACAACTCTACGATTTAGTAAAAAGCTTACTGAAAATTTATATATAGAAATTATTGGCCTAGATGGTAAGGTTCTCAAACGATTAAGCATGTCACATGGTAAAATAGAAAAAACTTTGGATTTGCGATTCCTACCTCCAGCTATGTATCTTCTAAGATTGACAACAGCTGAAATAACAGATACACGGAAAATCATTGTCTCAAATTAGAAAGATAAATAATTTCAAAATTGAATATTCTATAAAATCATAAATACAAAAGGGGTGATAATATTATATCACCCCTTTTGTATTTATTAAAGTAACTAGGATCTAATACCTACCATAAACCACAATTAAAGCTCTATGCTTGAAACCAGGAACAGATTTATAATTAAAGATTATTTTTCTGATAATACCCTTATTACTTTTATTTAATATCTTTATAATATTAAATTGTTTAAAATATAAACTAAACTAAACAAGTATTATAATTATGCAGCAAAAACAGATTCCAATAATCCTTTTTCTATTCTTTTGTATTTTAAATAGTCTATTTATCAATGCTCAGAATGGAAAATATCACATTGACAACAATAAGAGTGAAATAGAATGGACTGGCTATCATGCTGCAAAATCTTTTGAACATTGGGGGTCAATTAAGACGAGTTCCGGATTTGTTACTTTTGAAAATGGAAATATTAGTGGTGGTGAAGTTAACATTGATATGAATTCTATAAAAAATATAGATTTAAAAAATGATTCTGATAAAAATAAATTAATTAGACACCTGAAATCTGAAGAATTCTTTAACGTATCAAAATTTCCTGAAGCGCAATTAACAGTAAAAAAATCTGAACTTGTTAGAAAAGGTGTATTCAATATAACTGCAGATATAACACTTAAAGGAATTAAGAAAGAAATAACTTTTGGCGCAACTTGTGTTTCTACATATGAGAATGGATACAAAATAACTGCTGAATTAACAATCAATAGAATTATGCATGATATCATGTTTGGTTGGTCTATTGAAGATGCTATGATCGACAAAGATATTAACTTAGACATCATGCTTATTATTAAACAAGATGATCATCTATTGGTAGACACTGAAAATAGTGTTGTAGAGTGGACTGGCTATCATCCTGGGAAATTATATGAACATTGGGGAACATTAAAAGTAAAGACAGGATATATTGACTTTAAAGACGGCAATATCATTTCAGGTGAAATAATTATAGATATGAAATCTCTTGAAAATACGGATTTAACAACCTCTTCAGATAAAAAAAAGTTAGAAGATCATTTAAAATCAAATAGTTTTTTTGATGTTCATAATTTCCCAGAAGCAAGTTTGAAAATCACAAGTGCTGAGAACACAAAAGTTGGTTTAATTAAAATTACCGCTGATATAACAATCAAAGAAGTGACTAAGGAAATCACTTTTGAAGCTAAAAACACCTCTACTTACGATAACTGTATCAAATTCAAAACAGATTTTAAAATAAACCGATTAGATCATAATATAACCTTTGGTTGGGACATTGAAGATGCGATGATAGATAAAGAGATTCAATTGGATGTATTATTAATTTGCAAATAATAATTAAAACCTCTACTAAAAGAAAAAAACTTCAATACATTTTAAGTAAAAAATTATTATATAAATTTAATTGCTATCAATAATGATATACTATTTAGTACAATGAAAAGGTTTCTAATTATAATTTCTTTAGTTATTACTTATAAATCAATGGCTTCCAACATTAAAATAGAAAATATAAAAGCAAATGGATTTGAATTTACTTGTCGTACGATTGGAACTCCTTCCTCAGGCAAAAATATAATTTTACTCCATGGCTTCCCTGAAACTTCTATGATGTGGGAAGAAACAATGATTCATTTACACGAACATGGCTATTACTGTATAGCTCCTGATATGCGTGGATACAGTCCAAAAGCACGACCAAAAGGCGTTAAAAATTATGCCATCAGGGATATTGCGAAAGATATAATAATGATATCTAAGGTGAAAGGGTTAGATGAATTTCATCTTATTGGCCATGACTGGGGTGCAGCTATTGGATGGGCTATTGTAGGACTTTACCCTAATAAAATTACAACCTGGTTGGCTATGTCAGTAGGGCATCTTATTCCATTAGCTAAGGCTACCAAATATGATCCTGCACAAAAAAAAATGAGTGCATATGCAAGAGCTTTTCAACTCAGGTTATTACCGGAACTAGTCCTTAAGGGTAATAATTTTAAACGTCTAAGGAAAGAATGTTGGTATCTGTGTGACAACAATGAAATAAAGGCATACATTTCTGTTTTAAATCAACCAAAAGCATTAACATCTGCTCTTCATTACTATCGTAAAAACTGGAAGAATATGTTATCCATTGCTGAATCTCTGAATATTAAAGCAATTGAAACGCCTACCACTTTGATATGGGGAAACAAGGATGTTGCTTTAGGGCGTAAAGCCATTATAGAGAGTGAACAATATATGAAAGGGCCTTATAAATTGGTTGAATTAGATGCATCGCACTGGCTGATACAAGAAGCCAAAGAAAGTGTCTGGGAAACTATACTTGAACACCTAAAAAACAATTAATTTTATATTACACATCGTACCCCCCCTCTATCCATTTCAACAATACACTGGTTGCAGCGGGTACAGCCAGATTTGGTAATACTACCATCTTTTAATTTCAATAAAAAGTCAGGATCATGGATTAATGCCCTTCCTATTGATATAAATTCAAAGCCCGCATCTAAAATTTCTTCTATACCTTTTTTGGAATCCACACCTCCCAGATATACCAAGGGCATTGTTACTGTCTCTCTTATAATTCGGGCCTGTTTCAGAAAAAAATTAGGTTCGAAATCATATTTTTTAATGATAAAAGGAGCGAATAAAGCCATTGTGAATTTTTCAGCTAATGAGGTCCCATTCTGAATCATACCTTTGAGTGGAATTCCACCTCGCATAAGATAAAAGGGAGTTTTTGACGTAAACCCACCACTCAAGACAAGGGCAGCACATCCAGCATCTTCAAGCTCTTTAGCAACATATTTACATTCGTCAAGAGTAAAACCACCTTGAAAACCATCAGACAAATTTAGTTTAACCAAAATTGGAAAATCAGAACCTACCTTTTGTTTTATTTTTTTAAAAACCTCTAGCGGATAACGAGCACGATTTTCCAGTGAACCTCCATATTCATCTTTTCGACGATTCGTCCATGGAGACAAAAACTGACTCAACAAATATCCATGTCCCATGTGTAATTCAACAGCATCAAATCCTATATTTTTCAGATCAAAAGCTGCTTTGGCAAAATCTTCAGAAACCTTTTCTAAATCTAACGCAGTCATTGCTCTAGAAAAGAATATTCCAGACATACAGCCATATTCATTAAAAACTCTACTAGGTGCCAGAGGACGTTTTTGATCAGTGTTTTTAGAAAAATAACCACAATGCGTTAACTGAATCGAGACTTTCCCTCCAACCTGATGTACTGAATCTGCAAGAATTTTCAATTGTTCCAAACTATCATCATGAATATACATTTGAGTTTTAAAAGTTCGAGCATCAGGAGATATAGCACCATATGAAACTGTTGTTAATGCAACCCCGCCTTTTGCCATAGAAACATGATAATCAATAAGTTTTTGATTGGGGATCCCGTCATCATACATACCTTCAAAAGTAGCTGTTTTAATAAAAGAATTTTTAAGTTCAATACTTGCCAACTTTCTTGATTGAAACGCTCTTTGCATATGAATGCTAACTTATAATAAGAAATAAAAAAATACAATTTTACCAATCCATTCCTAAATTAAACATCAGAAATGCTATTTTATCAGTTTCTTCCTCTATGACCTTTTTAATCGGCTTGCCTGAACCATGACCAGCTTTTCTATCAATTCGTATAATCATTGGCATTTTTCCAGTATTATTAGCCTGAAGTGCTGCACCAAACTTAAAAGAATGTGCAGGAACTACCCTATCATCATGATCAGCAGTCATTACCATTGTTGCGGGATATTCTGCTGGTCTTACATTATGTACAGGTGAATATGATAATAAATTTTTATACTGTGTAGAATCATCACTTCTCCCATAATCAGATGCCCAAAAATGACCTATTGTAAATTGATGGTAACGCATCATATCCATAACACCAACTATTGGTAAAGCTGCTCTATATAATTCAGGTCGTTGTGTCATACAGGCTCCGACAAGTAAACCACCATTAGATCGTCCTTCAATAGCTAATTTTTTAGAAGAAGTATATTTTTCATTGATCAAAAACTCTGCAGCAGCAATAAAATCATCAAAAACATTTTGTTTTTTGAGTTTAATACCGGCTTCATGCCACTCCTGCCCCATTTCACCGCCACCACGAATATTTGCAACAGCATAGATACCACCTTTTTCAAGAAAAGGAAGCCTGTTCAATGCAAATCTTGGCAAAATACTAATATTAAATCCTCCATAACCATACAATAAAGCAGGAGTATTTCCTTCTTTTTTTATACCCTTTTTATAAACGATACTTATAGGAATTAAAGTGCCATCTTTGGATTTGTAATGTGTATATTCAGTTTTAAAATCATCCGGGTTAAATTTCACATCAGGTCGTTTCCATATTTCAGATTTTAATGATGCTACATTTAGTTTACAAATTGTAGAAGGTAATGTAAATGAAGAGATTGTAAAATAAGCATCCATCATATCCTTTTTACCTGTTAATCCAGAAAGTGTAATTGGAGCTGTTTTACTGACAACAGATGGAAGTTGAATGTCACCAATTAATTTACCATCAAGATCATATACTGTGATAACATTAGTTATTTCTTTAGTATAACGAACCATCAAACGATTACCAATTACTTGTACACCATTTAATGTTGCATTTTTCTGTTCTGGAATTAGAACTTCCCAATCTTTCTTATCTGGTTTATTTACATCAATGGCAAGTACTTGGTATTTAGGAGCATTATAGTTGGTTTGAACCAGTAATTTATCTCCTAAATTATCAATTACCCAAAAATCGTGTTCAAAATCATCTACTAAAGGATAAAAACCACGCTCTGTATCTGTAGATTTTTTATAATAGAGCGCATTACCACTTGTGGATTCAGTCATACTTAATATCAAAAAGCTTTCACTCTCAGTTACTGAAACCCCATAGTTCCTATTTGGCATATTACGATCTGAATAGATCAATTCATCCTCTTTTTGAGTCGTTCCTACTTGATGATAATACACCTTATGAAATTGATTCTTTTGTGTAAATTTATCATCACCTTTATTATCTCCATATCGACTATAGAAAAACCCGTTTTTATACCATGAAACCCCTGAATACCTTAACCAATCTATCTTATCATCAAGGTCTTTACCTGTCTCTGTATCTCTAATAAATACTGTACCCCAATCCGACCCAGATTCAGAAGTTTTATATGCTGCATATCTACCATCTTTAGAAAATGATAATCCACTAAGTGAAACAGTTCCATCTTCAGAAAATTTATTTGGATCCAAAAAGACTTTTTCTTCACCATCAAAAGATTCTTTTTGATAAACAACTGACTGACTCTGAAGGCCATTATTTCGATAAAAATATATCTTACCTCCTTCTCTGAAAGGTGCTGATTCACGTTTATAATCATATAATGCCTCCATCCTTTTGGCAATCTTATCTTTATACTTAATAGAATCCAGATATTTTCTCGCTAATCTACTTTGCGCTGTAACCCATATATTAATATCTTTATCAGGTTCTTCTGTTACTGCTTCTTCCAGCCAACGGTAAGGATCTTTAACTTTAATACCAAAAAAATCTTCTTCCACATCTACAGTTTTCGTAGTTGGATAATTTATACTTACATTATTTGGATTTTGCATATAAGTTTTTGCGATTGAATCATCATTAATATTTTTTTTTATGTTTTGTTGACAACTTACTGTAACAAAAAAAACTGTAATAATTAGTATCTTATTTATCATTGTAATTATATAAAATATGTAAATTATGAATCATTTTTTATTTATCATAGTATATATAATGAGCATAAAGCCAATTATAGAAAACTATTGATACAATTTACTAGTTAATCCTTGGTATCACAAAAATAGTATGTAATTTCGGATATTCAGTTAATGTAATTTATTCTTACACCTTTCTAATAGGTGAATTTATTGAACCATTAATATAATTATCTATATGAGTCAATTATTTTTCGTTCTTGGGTTACTAATTTCATTAAATTATACTAATCCTCCAGAAACAATTAACACTACACCATATATAAGTTTAATTCAACAAGATAGTACACCTCCAAATCATGGCATTGTAAATGTTGAAGAAATATCTGAACACTCAAAAAAGAAGACCCCAAATAACACTTCAAAAAATAAAACCAATTCATGGAAAAAATACAAAAAGTTGGTTGAACAAAAAGAAAAACAAAGAGAAAAAACTCTGAAAGTCCAAAAAAATAATGCACGTTTTATATTAACTATTGAAGATGAATTAAAACTATTGGCTATTTCTGAAAACATAGATGCCAATGATATACCGCACCCAGATATTGAAAAAAAATGCAAATTTGCTTTTGATGTAACTGATAAATTCACAGGCTTTCACAGACGAGGTTTGTATGCGCAAACTATTTTCAATTATACTCCAAAAAATTATCGGAAATTTCTAAAATCAAATGATTTTATTCGTTGTGAAGGATTTTTGAGTCAAAGTTCTAGTGGAAATATGGCCCTTAATATAAACTTTATTGTTGCCAGTAAAGAAGCAAAATATAAATTTGGTGGAATCAGATCAAATTCCCCCTTAATACTATATTCTATGAAAGGTAACGAATATACTTTAATGACCTATCAGGGTGCTGAAGCACAAATAAAAGATAACACAACGTTGTATGAGTGTAGTTTTGCCATCAATAAAAAAGACATAAAAAAACTAAAGAAAGAAGAAATAGATCGTGTGAAAATTAGCTTTGACAAGGGATTTCAGGCTTATGAAATCTTTTATATCGATTTTATTATAGATCAGTTTTCATGTTTCGAATAAAATCTCCAAATGCTTAAAATTATTTTTTAAATAAATTGATCTATATGTAACTTATTAAATACCCATTTTATATTTTACAATTGATTTTTTTAATTTACACGTGTGATAAATTTATAACCATAAAATTAACCTCAATATGCCATTTATTGAAACCGAATTTCCAGGTCTTACAATTTTTGAACCACATATTTGGGAAGATGATCGGGGGTATTTTTACGAAAGTTATAATTTGAACAGTTTCAAGGCTGCAGGTATTAATAAACCTTATGTTCAAGACAATCAGGCTCGTTCGACATATGGGGTTCTACGTGGACTTCATTATCAAATAGGTGAACATGCTCAAGGTAAATTGGTTAGAGTTATAGAAGGTTCTGTACTGGACGTGGTTGTAGATCTTAGAGAAGGGTCACCTACCTATGGTAAACATTTCAGCATAGAACTCAGTTTAGAAAATAAAAGACAATTATTTGTTCCAAGAGGTTTTGCTCATGGTTATGTAGTTTTAACTGAAACTGCAGAATTTTTCTATAAATGTGATAACTTTTTTAACAAAGAAAGTGAAGGTGGCATTTTATATAACGACCCTCAATTAAATATAGACTGGAAGGTTGACCTCAACGATGTTATTCTATCAGAGAAAGATAAGTTGTTACCTGTTTTGGGAGAACATAGAGGAACTTTTTCGTTTAACTAAAAATTAATAATGAATATTCTAGTTACCGGATCATATGGACAAGTAGGTAGTGAATTAATTTTTTTGGCAGAGTCATACAAAAACTTTTCTTTTGTTTTTGTAGATAAAGATGATCTGGATATTACAGATCTTGTTGCTGTAGAGGATTTTTTTTCATCAAATTGTTTTAATTACTGTATAAACTGTGCTGCATATACTGCCGTTGATAAAGCTGAAACAGATGCAAAAAATGCAAGTCTAGTCAATGTAACTGGTGCAAAAAACCTCGCAATTGCCTGCTCCAAAAACAAAGTTAGGTTTATACAAATTTCTACTGATTATGTATACCATAATGATCAAAATACTCCTTTTAAAGAAAATGATCTAACAAACCCTCAAGGTATTTATGCTAAAACGAAATTAGATGGTGATTTAGCATCATTAAAATATAATACAGAAACCATTGTAATTCGAACTTCATGGGTCTATTCTTCTTATGGTAACAACTTTGTGAAAACCATGTTGAGATTAGGCAAGGAAAGAGATAAATTGACTGTCATTTTTGATCAAATAGGGAGTCCTACCTATGCAAGAGATTTGGCAAAAGCAATTTTGGATATTATATCAATTAACCCGTTAAAATTCAATGGTATTTATCATTATAGTAACGAGGGTGTATGCTCTTGGTATGATTTTGCAAGAGCAATTTTTGAACTTAAAGGAATTCAATGTAATACAAGCCCCATTGAAACCTCAGACTACCCTACTCCTGCAAAAAGACCCCATTTCAGTTTACTCAACAAAACCAAAATTAAAACAACATTCGGTTTAATTATTCCTCATTGGAGAGATTCATTGAAGTCTTGCTTAAAGCTATTATAAAACTTAACCTAAAATAAACGGGCTTCTACTAATTCACAGATGATATGCCCGACTACAATATGTGTTTCTTGTATTCTAGGAGTATCATTGGAGGGTACATTAATGAGATAATCACACATGTTTTTCATTTGACCACCAGTAATACCTGTCATACCTATAGTTATCATACCTTGTTTTTTTGCCTGCTGAATGGCCTTAATAATATTAATAGAATTTCCTGATGTGGATATTGCAAATAAAATATCCCCTTTACGCCCTTTTGCTCTTATGATATGAGAATAAATATCGTCGTAAGAATAATCATTTGCTACTGCAGTAATATAAGAAGTATTTACATGCAATGCCTCGGCATTAAGAGGATCTCTATCTTTGTAAAATCTCCCAGAAAACTCTGCAGCCAAATGTTGTGCATCTGCGGCAGAACCTCCATTTCCTCCAAATAGTATTTGTTTGTCAGATCTAAATGCCTTAATACAAACTTCTGTTACTAATTCTATAGTATTTAGCAAAGATTTGTCATCTACTAAGAGTTCCTTAGTTTTAATACTTGCCTTAATTATTGATTCAATTTTAGGTATTAACATTATATTGATTTAATTATTGGATATATTAATATCATTTTTATTTTTTTCAAACAGTTCTGATTGTTTTACATTTTATTATTTGAAATTTATTTAAAAATAAAAAAATCTTAACGTTAAAACAAAAAGCCTCCTAAAGGATGACCAGCTAAACTCTCCTATTTTACTCTTTATTTAGAATCCAGAACATAAATAAAGTTATTTAATAAATTGATGATGCTTCAAATTAGTAATTTTAATAATAATGACCTAAAAATCGAATTTTTCTTTATGCTTCAAAAATCTAATTTCAATAAAATGATAGGATAACATTGCAAGAACAATAGTAATACATAAAGAAATAACAAGCATTGAACCACTTGATAATGAAAGGTTTAATTTTTCTAAAATTCTTCCAAAATAAAAAGGAATAAACTTGTGATAAAGATAGAGTCCATAGCTAATTTTGCCGAAATATTGAAGAAAATGGTTATTTAAGATATGACCTACAATACCACTAATATCTGAATAACAAAGGAGGACGAGAGATATTGCAACAATAGATACCAAAATAGGGTAAAAGATAGATTGGTTCGTTAATACTGCTAATAATAAAAGGCAAGTTACAATAAATATTAAAATGACATTGCTTTTGTTTTTAATTACTGTTTTTAATCCATCTTTATATTTTATAAGATATGCCATTAACCCACCACCACATAATGTATCAAAATGATAAAATGTAGCTACTCTCAGATTTTCGTGAACAATAAAAATCTTGGAATAAAGAGCAATAAAAATTAACACGACCATAGCAATCCATTCTTTTTTGGCAGGCAAAAATAAAATGACCAAAGGCCAAAACAAATAAAATTGCTCCTCTACTGCAAGTGACCATAGGTGATTGAGTTGTATACTTCTCCAACCATCTGTATAAAACAATATATTTGTGCAGTAAGAATAGTAATAAATCCATTCACCTTCCAACCAAAGAATATGGCCATGGTACGACAAAAAACTAAAAAAAAACAATAGGAGATATTGAATCGGAAAAAGTCGTAATACTCTTTTTATGATAAAATTCTTATATGTAAGCAGTCTAAGATTGGATTTTCCTTTTTGCTCTAATAGAATAAGAGTTATTAAAAACCCAGAGATTGCAAAGAAAATTTCTACTCCATAAATCCCAAAAGCGAAACTACCCAATTCAATATAATGACCAGGCAAGAAATGAAAAAAAATAACCATAAAAACAGCTATTGCTCTCAGGGCATCTAACTGGACAATTTTGTCTATGCTTTTACTCATCTTTTATTATAGATTAATAATCAAGCGAAATATGGATATCTATAATTATTTGCGTACAACCATGCAGCCTGAAAGTAAATCATGTAACCCTTGTTTTTTATTGGTAAATGCTATCATGATAAAACCTAAAAAGAACATACTCCATGAAAAAAACTTTAACAGAAATCTGCAAAGGGCACGTGAAAAACTAATGCGTTGACCTTGCTCATCTACAACTATAATGTTTAATGCACGCTTACCAAAAGTAGCTTGTTCATTACTACTTTCAAGGACTGGAAAATATAATATATAAAGGGCAACAATAAAAACTCTTATAATAAGTTCCGTTAAATTTTCAGGTATTATTAGTCCAAGCATAGCTATTATCAAGCCAATAAATAAAAATAAAAAAGAAAAAGATAATAGGTCTAAAAAATTTGCTAGTAATCTGGTCCAAAAACCAACGTAAACAAATTCAGATTTCCGATCTAAATAGGATAAATCATCGAGCAATTCACGATCCATTCACTAATCCTGTTTATTCTTTGATGAGAGATTTTTGGAGGATTCCTCTACTATAGAACCTAAATTAGACTTTTTCTCAAAAAGATTAATGTCATCGCTATGCAGTCCCAAAACTTTTGATATCCCATATTTATTTCTGGTTGGTGCATTCCTTAAAATTAAATCCGCCAAAAAACCAGACATAAACAGTTGGGATCCCAAAATCATACACGTCAATGCAATAAAGAAAAAAGGTGTATCTGTTACACGAGGAGCATGTAGGCCTGAATTGAGATAGTGTAATTTATTCACACCAATGAAAAAAGCTGAGATGAAACCCAATACAAATAGAACAGATCCCCACAAACCGAAAAAATGCATCGGGCGTTTACCAAATTTGGTTACAAACATGATAGATAAAAGATCAAGAGGGCCCCTAATAAATCTGGAAATACCAAACTTACTTTTTCCATATGGTCTAGCCTGATGTTTAACTGATTTTTCCCCTATCTTACGAAATCCTTCATTATAAGCAATCACTGGAACATAGCGATGCATTTCACCAAAAATCTCAATACTTTTAACCAAATCGTGCCGATATGCTTTTAAACCACAGTTGAAGCCATGTAGTTGTATTCCTGACATTTTTCTTGTTACCCAATTATATAACTTACTAGAATTGTTTTTCAAAAAAGAATCAAATCTTTTTTGTTTCCATCCAGAGACTAAATCAAAGCCATCTTCAACAACCATCCGATACATTTCTGGTAATTCATCAGGCGAATCTTGGAGGTCGGCATCCATAGTAAAAACAACATTACCATTAGCAGCCTTAAACCCTTCATTTAAACCTGCAGATTTACCATAGTTTCTTCGAAACTTAATACCTTTTACATTGGAATTTTTATTGGCTAAGTCTTCAATAATCTCCCAGGAATTATCTGTGCTACCATCATCAACAAAAATAATTTCATATGAGAATTTATTCTTTTCCATCACATTATGTATCCATTCTTCAAGTTCTGGCAAAGAATCTCTTTCATTCAATAATGGAATTACAATAGATAGATCTAAATGCATAATATTTTTTTGGGTACTAAATTATTTAAAATGATTTTTGTCCACAGAAATAAAAATAAGAACTAAAATCGATACTTCCTAAATATCTCATTCTTCCTTTACTTTTCGGGTCATCAAAGAAACAGTTAGCGATATAACGACACCCCATATTAAACTGTAGATACCATTAATAAACACCTGACCTTTTAAAGTAAAATAAAATTTTGTTTTTTCAATATACATATCAAGCCCATGCTGTACAGTATCTATAGCACCTTGAGTGATGGTATCTTTCTTATTCCAGTTTTTATACACATATTGCTCCATCATTGATTTATATTGCATTTTCCTATAGCTTTTTTCAACTCCCTGTGTATATAAAGGATTAATATAGTTAACAAAAAACCAAGTTCCAAAAGCAATATAAAAAGCTAAAAAAATAGTAGTAAATCCTCCAATAGAAAATCCATCTCTAAAACTTAAATATCCCAGTTTTGACGCCTTGAACCTAAGAATAGAAAAAGACACTACAACAACCATCAGGACACGAAACAACCAATCAGAAGCAGTTGTATAATCCAATCCAGCCTTATGAATAAAAAAACGACCTAAAATATAGCAGACACCACCAATAGAGGCAATTTTAAATGTTTTAAAAAGTAAAGTCATAATTATAACTTATTAATAATCAGGTTGATTTCTATTAAACAAAAGCGCTATAAAAAAAGCCATTATAAAGCCAATAATTAATTCTATAGCAATCCCCAGAAAATTCTTAAAACTCGGTGCAAAATTTCCAGCTCGATAATCATTTAACTTCTGTTGAAAAATTAATTCAGTATCTTTCGGGTTCTTGAATTCAATAAAAATTCTTTCATTTACTTCCTTATACATTTCAATAAGTTGGGTGTCGTAATAATTGAAAAGGAAATAAATAAATAAAAATCTAATAAAAAAACCAATAACATAGATTTTAAAACCCAATTTCAATAATTCTCCAAAAGAAGCAAAATCATTATTATAAACTTTTTGCATCTCTTGATGCCCGAGTAGATCCTCAATTTTATTTGGTGACAAATTAGTTTGTCTTTGCTGAAGCACACCATACACCATAGTTGCCAAAAATATTAGCAAAGTAAACCGCTCATAACCAATGATTAAAAGGTTCGAGTTGGTAATGTATAAAATAGTTATAAAAAGCATGGACAAAAACCCGCCCATTAAACCTAACCGGGTACTTAGTCTCATAAATGCAATATAATTTTTCTTATGATATAAACTGCTACTCTTATTATTTTATTAGAACTTTTAATTTAAGTTAAAATAATATTTGTTTAATATAATTTATAGAAAAAAAACGAGTTTTTTATCTAAAATAAAGGAACAGAAATGGGATATAAATTTTAAAATTTTTTATTATTAATCGACTTGATTAATACTCAATAACTTTTCATACTCTATTTTATTAATAAGAATATTTTGAGCTCTATTTAATTCGACATCATTTTCTAATCCAGCTTCAATAGAGCCTTTTTGATAATAATAACGACTAGCAATATGTCTTTGTAAAAGATGTAATATCCTATCTTTTTGGTTGATTAATTCACGATGCTTAGAATTCTTAAAAACACTTTTTATTGCATCTAATTCATTCTTTAGACCATCTATATATTTCTCTTTTCTAGCTATTAATTGTAAAGTATCTAACATCTGCTCTGTCTCGGTCTTATACACATAACCCTTCTGGTCTAGGAATTTAAGAAATTGTTCAAAATCTGTGTCTGTTAATTGAAATTGACCTGATCTGGCAATAGTATCATGATTTAATTTGTACTCAGAAGCATAATCAAAAAGGAATAATTCTGAATTGAGTTTTTTAACTATTTTCAAAAAAGGTTTATTATCTATTTCAATATCAGGTTTAATGCCTCCACCATCATATACAAAGCGCCCCCCTTTTGTTTTAAAGCTGTTTCTTAATGAATCTGCTATCTGATATGGTTGACCATCCTTATATTGTAATGATTGTATACATCTTCCACTAGGAATATAATATCGAGCAGTTGTTAGTTTTACTTTTGCTCCAAAACTTAAATCTTTAGTGTTTTGGACCAATCCTTTTCCATATGAGCGTTGACCAACGATTACACCTCTATCTAAATCCTGAATAGAACCTGCCACAATTTCTGAAGCGGAAGCAGAAGCATTATTTATCATTATGCAGACAGGAATCTTATTGTCAACTGAAGGATTTAAAGTACGGAAAACATGTTGACGATCTTTATTTCTTCCTTTTGTTTGTACAATCATCGATCCTTTATCGAGAAAAACATTTGCAACATTTACAGCTTCAATTAACAAGCCACCTGTATTCCCCCTCAAATCAAGAATCACACCATCAACAATATTTTCTTCTTTAAGTTTATTGAGAACATTACCAAGATTTTTGCCAGCATTTTCTGAAAATGTACTCAATACAATATAAGCAATATTACCCTCAAGCATTTTATAAAAAGGAATATTATTAACTTTAATTTCTTGTCTTTTCAATTTCATCGAAATTGGTTCTTGTCTGCCGATACGTTCAACTTTAATACTAACTTCAGTATTAGGGGTTCCACGCATTTTTGTACTTATTTCCCTAATTGAATTTCCAATGACGTTTTCACCATCAATTTCTAATATTTTATCTCCACTTTCAAGACCAGCAAGTTGTGCAGGCCCTCCTTCATATGGTAATGAGATTAACACAGCTTTTTTTCCCTGAATGATTGAAGCCCCAACACCACCATATTTACCAGTAATTGTTGATCTAAATTGAGATACTTCATCAGCAGGAATATAAGATGTATATGGATCCAAACTATTTAACATTGCATTTAAACCTGATTCCATCAAATACTCAGGATCAATTTCATCTACATAATAGGTATTAAGTTCCCTATAAATATTAGAAAATAATTCCAGGTTTTTAGCAATTTCAAAATCATTCAATTCTGTGGAAATACCAGCTATACCTAACAAGGCAATAAACCCTATAGTCAATTTACGCTTTATTTTAATAATAAAATTCATCTAGATTCTAATTTAAAAATTGCTAGTTATTATTAGATTTCTCAGGTTTCAATAATTCTTCAAATTTATCCATATCTGAAAATAAGTTTATAGCTTCATTAACATAATCATCACCTGCCAAACGATTCTCTACCTGACCTGTCATAAAATAATAACGACTGACTATTTCCTGCTGAAGCCTCTGTTTTATTTCATTCTTATTCTTATTAAAGCCATTTTTTTTAATTACTTTAATATTCTTTAGGCTTTGATTAAAAACTGACGACAACTCGTCATCTATACCTTCTTTTCGGGCTTGATTTTGTACTTTTTCGAGCGCTACTTCTGATTTTGTTTTATAATTCTCCCATTCATCTCCTACAAACGCTATAAATTGATTGAATTCTTCATCACTAAGTTGGAAGTCTTTTGCTATTACTATAGAATCATGATTTTCCCTATATAAATTTGCAAAATCAAAAATGAGATGTTTTTCCAATAAAGCCGTCAATAGTGCGCTGTTCTCTTTTCCTTTTAATAAAACATCTGGTTCCACCCCTTTACCATCGTATACTATTCTACCAATATTAGTTTTAAACTCTTTTCGAAGGGAATCAGGCACACAAATAGGAACACCATTCTTATAATTTAAAGCTTGAACACAGCGTCCACTGGGAATATAATATTTTGCAGTAGTCAGCTTAACTTTTGAACTATAGCCAATTTTTTTTGTGTTCTGAACCAAACCTTTACCAAATGAATTTACTCCCAATAATATTGCCCTATCAAAATCCTGAAGTGCTCCTGCAACAATTTCTGAAGCAGAAGCAGAACGATCATTAATCAAAATAATAAGAGGAATTTTAGTGTCAACTGATTCATTTATTGTTTTAAAAGAACGATCCCACTCTGGTATTTTATTACGTGTATAAACAATTTCAAGCCCCTTTTTTAAGAAAATATTACAAATTCTTACCGCTTCAATAAGAAAACCTCCTCCATTATTTCTTAAATCTAAAATTATTTGTTTCGGATTATGATTTTCTTGTAACTCTAAAAAAGCATCTTTAACATTCGCTCCAGCTTGTTGAGAAAATGTAGTCAATACAATATAACCGGTTTCATCATTTAACATACCATAGTATGGAACATTCTTTTTAGTAACTTTTGTACGTTCAAGAGTCAATATTGTTATTGTATCAGTAGAAGGTCGCAAAACTTCAATAGTGACTTTTGTTCCTGCTTTACCTTGTAATGAATTAGAGATATCCTCAATAGTCCAATCATCAATTACTGTTTCGTCTATTTTTTGCAAAACATCACCTACTCTAAGTTTATTTTTATGAGCAGGCGAATCTTCTATAATAGATTTTAACACTACTTTTTTACCATATTTCATTAACTCAACACCAATACCATCCCAGCCACCAATTGCCCCCATTCTCGCTTTAACCATCTGAGACTCAGAAAAATAATTAGTATATGGGTCCAAATGACTTAACATACTATCTAATGCAACACGCATAAGTTGATTAGGATCAGTTTCATCTACATATTGATCATTAATGATACGATAGACATCCGCAAAATTCTCCATACTTTGAGAAATCTTCAAAAGTCTATTACTATCTGTTGCAATAGTTATAATACTAACAACAATAACAAATATAAACCATTTAAACTGAGTTATTTTTTTCATGCTCTATAGTAAAAAACTGTACTTTTTTTTAATTAATTATGGCTAAACCGATTCCAAGTAGTTATATAAATATATACAAAAATAGTCCCTTTTACAAAAGGGACTATAATTTTATATATCATATAACATTTTCAAGGAAAATATAACTACCAGCTTATATTTAAGGCTGTTTTAACCTTTGCCGTCGCATCTATACCTCCATCGGAATATAATAGAAATTTTTTATCAAGAATATAACTATACTGATTTTCCTTTGCTACTTTTTTCAATGCAGCATCTAACTCTTCATAAAGTGGTTTTGTTAATTCGCCTTCCTTTTTCGCTAACTTTTGATCAGACTCAGCAGCTTCTTTCTGTAAGTCAGCTTGCAATTGTTGCAATTTAGCTTGTGCCTCCTGTTCTTGTTTGGGTGTTAACATTCCTTCCTGACCTTTTTTCATAACTTCTTCATAATATTGTTGAGCTTCTAATTGTTTACCTTCCAATATTTTTTGAAGTTGTTTACCATATGCCTCTACTTCAGATTTAGCTTTTTTGTAAGCAGGCATTTCAGGAACTATTTCTTCAGAAACTATATAAGCTATTTTTTGTGCATTAGAGATTGTTACAAAAGAAAATAAAGCTAGAAAAGTTATTACTGACATTAAATTTACTGCATTTTTCATCTTGATTTTTTTAATTATTAAACAATTATGTAAAATTTGGTTTAAGTGAAATTCTAATTACTATTTTAATCCAGTATTGAGTATATACACATTGCGTACCATTTTTAAAAAATAAGTGTTTTTTAAGTCACAGAACTTATATGTTCTGAGTTAAATAAATCTTAATTATTTAAATACTCTCCGCAAAAATTATTCATAAAAAGAATAATCAAAACACTAACAAATTTTATGTATTACACAATAGTTAAAGAATAAAATGTAACTAAGTGAATTCGCGAAAATACATATTCAATGGCATTTGCCATAATGATTTTGACTTAAATTGTAATTAAACCAATAAATTGATATAGATAGTGTAAGATTTACCAAAAAAAATAGATTAACAAATTAAATACATGCGTAAGAAAAAATCAAATTACACAAAATTATTCAAGTGCTGTTTTAATTTTATCTGTCGCATCTATACCTCCCAAAGAATAAACTAATAACTTTTTATCTAAAATATATGTATAAGCATTTGCTTTTGCTACTTTTTTCAATGCTAATTCAAATTTTTTATAGATTGGTTTAGTTAGTTCTTTCTCACGAAATTGTAATCGATTGTTGACATCATCAGTTTTTTCTTTAAGGATAGTCTGTTTCTTTTGTAGTTCTTTTTCAGCATCTTGCTGTTCTTTTGGAGACATAGCCCCTAATTTCACCTTATCTATTATCGTTTTATAAAAATTTGCTATAGATTTCTTCTCTTGTTCAAGTTGTTTAACCAATTGTTTCTGATATATTTCAAGATCAACCTGAACGTTTTTATAATCTGGCATATTTTGGATAACCTCTTCTACATTAATATATGCAATTTTATCCTGAGCATAAATACAAGGGGCATAAGTTGCACAAAAGAGAAAGCAGATAAAAAACAAATCAAATGTTTGGAATAATTTTTTCATTATTACTTGGCTAATCTTTTAATCACTTCAGCTGTCAAATCTTTGTCATCGGACGCATAAATAATGGAAGAACCATCAGGAGCAGAGAAAATGAAATCATACTTTCTTTCTTTAGCAATTTTTTGTATTTCATTATATATTTTTTCCTGAAGAGGTTTAACCAAACTTTGTCTTTTCTTAAAAAGTTCTCCATCTGGTCCAAAACGCGATCTCTGAAGGCTACGGACAGCTTTTTCTTTATTGACAATTTCTTCGTGTTTAGATTTTCGCATTTCATCACTCAACAAAGGTTCTCTAACTTGAAATTCTCGATACATATTTTCAATTTGATCATATTCTTTAGCAATTTCTTGTCTCCAGCGTTCAGCTTTTTGTTCCAATTCCCGTTGAGCTAATTCATAGTCTTTTACAGAGTTCATGATTTTTTCCATATCTACATAGGCAGAACGTTGAGCCTCACTATCAAAAGCAGTAAACATAAATAGTATCGATAATAAATATATTTTTTTCATGGTAATATTTTTACTTTTATTTAAAGTTATTGAATATATAATAAACCAGTTGATGAAGAAAAACAAATCATTAGTTTTTAACTTCCTTGTAGGAAGTTTCTCAATTTTACAACAAATTTCTAAAGAAATACGAAAAGGAAAGGGATTTTTATACAGAGTATAATTGAATTAACAAAAAATTATATTTTTTATTCAATCAAATATAAATTAAAGAGAATGATAAACCCTGATTTAACACTATCTTATTTACTTTAAAATAGCGGATAAACAATTATTTTAATCATTCCCACCATTGCTTTTAACTTCTTTTCTAAGTTGAATGACACGTTCATTAAGAATTTTAATTTTTCTTTCTTGAGCATCAATTTCTTCTTGTTTAACTTTTATAGAAGCTTCTAGTCTAGCAATCTCTTCTGCTGTACTTTTTTTAGTTTCTGCAATCTCTTTAGCCGCATTTTCTTTAGCTTCAGCAATTGCAGTAGCATTAGATTCTTTTAATTCAGCAAGATCATTAGCTAATGATTTTTTTGTTTCCAGATTTTCTTTTTGGATTTTTTCAATTTCAGATTTGGACTTGGTACTTACATCAACTATTTCTAAACTTGCTTTTTCTTTTGCTTGTGCAATTTCTTCTGCAGCATTTTCCTTTGCTGCTTTAATTTCATTATTAGTCTTAGTAATTGTGGAATCTAATTGATGTTTAAGCTTTTGTTTTCTTGCTTCAGATGCCTTTTGAGCTTCAGCAACAATTTTAGCGCCAGTTTCTTTTGCTACAGCTATTTGTTCCGTAACATTCTCTTTTGTCTTTAGGAGAAGAAGTGTTTGTTCTTGTTCAACTTTGATTGTATTCCCTCGTATCTTTTCAATAGCAGCAGCAGCTACAGATTTAGCATCAGCTACTTCTGTAGCTGCTTTTTCTTTCGCTTCCGAAATTTCATTAGCAATTTTTTGACGTTCCAAAGCAGCTTTTTCTTTATCAGAAGATATATTATTAGCCAGATTTTCAGATATCTTAGCCCGCTCCTCGGCTGCATCCTTTTTCATTTTTGCTATGGATTCAAATGTTTCATTTTTTGTTAATGCTTCTTTTTGTTTCAAAGCTGCAATACTTTTTAATGAAGATTCCTGTGTTTCCAACAAATCAGCAGTTGCTTTTTCTCTGGCAGCAGCGATTTCTTCTACCGAAGCAGTTTTCATTTTAAGTGCTTTTTCCTTCGCATCTGCAATCTCTTTAGCAGTTTCTGCTTCAATTTCAGCTAAACGTTTGGCAGCTACATTCTGCGAAGATTTAACATCTTCAGCATATTTAATTTTAGCATCTTTAGCCTCTAGGGTTGCTGTTTGTATTGAAGAAATTGCTTCTTCCTGTGCTTTTTGAATTTCAGCAGCAGCTTTTAATTTAGCTTCAGATATCGCCTTAAGAGATTCTTCTTTTATTTTCTGTTCATTTGCTCTTGCCTCTTCAATCTTTTTCTTTACTTCTGCAGAAATTAAAGCCATCTCCTGAGCAGCATTTTCTTGAGTCTTAGCTACATCATCTGCAATTTTTTTCTTGGCATCTTCAGCCTCTTTACGTGATTTCTGGACAGCCTCCGAAGTCAATTGTTTGCTTTTTGCAATTTCTTCCAAAGCTTCAGCTTGCGCCGCAGCAATCTCTTTAGCAGATTTAGCATTTTCTTTAGAGGCATTTTCTTTGGATTGAATAATTTCTTTTTTAATTTTTACAATTTCCTCAGCGGCTAATTTTCTTTCATCTTCAATTTGCTTGGAAATTGCCAACCTTTCTTTAGATGCATTATCTAAAGCTTCTGCAATGGAACCAGCTGTCTTTTCTTTAATTGAAGCAATTTCTTGTGAGGCTTTTTTTCTAGCTTCAGCAATTTCTAATTGTATTGCCAACTTCTGTTCTGAAGCAGATTTTTTTGCTTCACCAATTTCTCTTGCTGAATTTTCACGAACTAGTTTTATTTCAGCAGCAGCATTTTCTTTAGAAGCAATAACATCCTTAGCAGTTAGATTACGCTGATCCTCTGCTTTCTTCTGTGCTTCAGCTATTTTTACGGCAACCTCTTGTTGAATAGCTCTTAATTCTTTATCGGTTGTTTCTTTTATTGCCTGAACTTCAACAAGAAATTGTTCTTTCGAATTTAAAAACTCTTTATGTGCATCAGCCATTTGTTTAGCTGCAATTTTTCTAGCTTCAGAAACTTTTTCTGCTTCTTCAGCCTGGATTTTTTCAATTTTAGTATTTGATTTCTGTTGCACATCCATTGCTTCTAGCCTTGCTTTTTCAATTATATCACCCGCATTTTTTTGTGCCTCGGCTATTGTATTTGTAATCTCTAGTCTAGCTTTTTCAATTTCAATATTCGCTTGTTTCCGTGCATCCAAAACTTGCTGAGCAATTTCTGCTTGTGATTTAGCTGCATTTTCCTTCGCTAAGGATAAATCTTTTGACAACCGCGCTTTAATCATCTCTCCACTTTTCTTAATTTCATCAATTTCTTTATTTAAAGCATCTTTGCGCATTGCCAAATCACGTTTCAATTCCCTTTCTTCCGAATCTGTTAATTCATCACAAGGAGAACCCGAAGAACTAGATAAAGCTGCTGCTGCAGAATTCGATTTTGAAGTAACACTTTTAGTTTTTGAAACAGTTGAACCTAAAGTAGCATTAACTTCCTTATCATTTACTTTTTCAATATCAAGCTCAGAAATAAAACAATTAACTGCATTATTGAATTCTAATCTACGGCCAACATCCAGTGCATATGGATACATTTTCATTTCTACCATATTTACTAATCGAACCTGAGTAATAGTATTATTTGCTAGCCATTGTAATGCTTTCATATTTAACTGTAAGGTGTTTCGATATGCAGTACGTGCCTTTATAGCAATCTTTTCGCTGTCATAAATAAAATCATAAGGTTGTTTTTCACCTGTTGAAGAGATAAACATTAATTTATCATTTTTTTCCAATGGTTTTATAAGTTCCGAAGTATGTCCCGTTGTAATAACTGTAGCAGTAATTCCTGCTTCAGAATTTTCAAATTCAATTCTATAATCAAAATCTACGCGGGATACCAATATATGAGACTTTGTTAATAGGCTATGCATAGATCCATATTTAATATTTTTCTCAAATGCATCATTACATTGCGAGAAAGCTATGTTACCAAAAATGTAAAAAAATAAAAGTGTGTTAAAAAATTGTCTCATGATATTAATGTTTTGGGTAAATTAATTTTCAGGTTTAAAATAAATTAGGGTTTAAATAAAACCTGATATAGACAAATTAATTTTATATAAATATTAGTACTGTTTAATGCATTCTATTCGCTTTCGGTTTCAATTGCTTTACAACTTCTGCTTCAAAATCTAAACACTCCTGCCATCTTTTTCTTGTTATTTCTTTGCCACAATAATATTCTGCCAAATCCAAAAACAATTGATAATGACCGGCCTCTGAAACCATAAAATTATGATAAAATTCTCTAAGACTTTTTTCACTGATATACAAAGATAACAGCCTAAATCTCTCACAACTCCTAGCCTCAATCATTGCACAAAATAGTAGTCTGTCTAAAAAAAGCTCATCTTTACTAACGCCCTTGCGAATAAAGAACATCAGTTTATTTACATACTCATCTTTTCGCTGATTCCCTAACTTCATTCCTCTTTTATCAAGCTCCTTTAATACCATTCTAAAATGGCTCCATTCTTCAGAAACTACAGGAGCAACTTTCTGTACAAGCAGTGATTTATCTGAATATTTTTGAATTAAACTAATGCAACTTGTTGTAGCCTTTTGCTCACAAAAAGCATGATCTGTCAATATTTCTTCCAAACTCAATTCAGCCAAATTGACCCATCTAGGATCAGTAGGTAATTTCAATCCTAATACTCTCTTATTTTCTTCTTTCATAGAATGAATTGATAGTATAATCAAAAGTATCTATATTTTGAAGTGATTTTATACAAACATTAGATACCATTAGATTATATAAAGTTCAATTCAAAAATTTAATGTAAAATACAAAACATTCCACAAAGCAAAGGTTTTATAAACATTTAATATTATTAAATAGTAAATAAATTAGAAATAATAAAAATTACAGACTAAGACAGAAATATATATACATCAACTTTACTGCTCATCTAAAATTTGCCAAAGTTTAATAACCTCAACTGCAGATTTTACATCATGAACTCTCAATATTTTTGTACCTTGTTGCAATGCTAACATATTCAATGCTGTTGTTCCATTTAAAGCACCCTCAGGGGTGGTATCCAGGACTTTCCATATCATAGATTTTCTAGAGACACCAACCATAATTGGCACCTCCAATGTTTTATATACATGTAAGTTTTTCAATAATTGATAATTGTGCTCAATAGTTTTTCCAAATCCAAACCCTACATCTAATATAATATTCTGAATGCCTTTACTTTTGAGTGTAGCAATCTTATTTATAAAAAAATCCATTATGTCTACTACAACATTTTTGTAATTGGGATTTTTTTGCATAATCTGGGGAGTGCCTTGCATATGCATTAAAATATAAGGAACTCGTTCTGATGCAACTACATCTATCATTTTTTCATCAATACTTGATGCCGATATATCGTTTATAATATGTGCTCCTGCATGAATAGCTTGTTTTGCTACTTCTGAGTTATAAGTATCCACAGATATAAATGCCTCAGGAAAATGTTTAGCAACCAATTGAATAACAGGTAACACTCTTTTTAACTCATCATTAACAGATACATTATTTGCATTAGGCCGTGAGGACACACCACCTATATCCAAAATAATTGCTCCTTCATTCAACATTTTTTCAGCACATTGAAGAACATTGTTGTGTGATTTTAAACGACTTGAAACATAAAATGAATCTGGTGTGATGTTTAAAATCCCCATAACTACAGGAGATGATAAATCCAGAAATCGACCTCTACAATTCAGTAACATATAATTGCTATGAGTATAAAAACAATGATAAATTCCATTTTAAAATAATAGGTCCTATTATAAGAACATCAAAACCAAATGTTTAGCTATTAAATAGTTGTAAATATATGTATAAATCACTAATTTGCACTGGTTTTATACAATGACTTTAATGTATAAATGAAAGAAAGATCAAATATCCTCAGCGGTAATTATATTTTATAATTCACTTTTTTTGAAATCTAAAAATTACTACTGTGTTTGTCATGTATTATTTCAAAGAACTAGTAGACTTTAGAAGAAATAAATTACAATAAAAATTAATCTAAAACTATNCTGTTTTTGAACTTTATATTGCTTTGTTAAATTTATATAAACAGTACTCCTTCCTTTACATAAATAAAAACGTGTTCAATATGCTAAAAGTAAAGTTAAATTGTCATTTAATGGTACTTCTTTTAAGTCTTTCTGCATGTATTCTAGCCCAAAACAATAATTCACANATCTTAAAGGATAGTAATGAAACTAATAATTCGGGTACAAAAAAATACTTTTTTAAACTTCCTCAGCAAAGATTATCAAATTCTGAAGATTTAATGAAAGAAGCAATTAAACATTTTGATGGGAAAAGATATAATATGAGTATTGATTGCCTAAACAAGGCTATTAAAATTAACACTTTTCCTCAATTAACAGACATTCTATACTTTTATAGAGCTGTATCAAAAACAAAAATCAAAAAATATTCAGCTGCACTGTTAGACTATGATTCAGCAATAGTTATCAAACCAGAAAAATCCAATTATCTTTATAACCGAGGCTTAACTCATTTCCAAATTGGGAATTATAAAAAAGCAAAAGAAGATTTTGAAAAAACCCTTAAAATTGATGGTGAAACTGCAGATATTTATTTCAAATTAGGTTTTATAAAACAACAAGAAAGCGACTTAAAAGCTTCTATTTTGGACTATTCTAAAGCAATTAAACTGAACCCTGAATTTCCCGAACCATACTATTACAGAGGTCTAATTTACCTGCAGGTATTACTGCCCGAAAAATCGTGCATCGACATCAAAAAAGCTGCTGATCTGGGTTATCATCCAGCTATAAATCAGTACAACATATACTGTAAAGATTAATATTCAAAACAATAAAGATTATCCGATAAAATAGTAACGTATTTAATAAAATACTAAGACAATCCTGATATTTTTCCATCATTATCTATAGTCATACCTTCAGACGAAGGAACAGATGGCAAACCAGGCATACGCATCATTTTTCCCAATATAGGTATAATGAATCCAGCACCAGCAGCATACTCAAACTCTCTTACATTAACAGAAAAGCCTGTTGGTCGCCCACGTAAAGCAGCATTATCAGAGAAAGATTTTTGTGTTTTGGCCATACAAATGGGTAAATGTTCAAGCCCCAAACCAATAATTTTTTTCAAATCAACTTCTGCTTTTTTAGAATAAACAACTTCATCAGCTCCGTATACTTGTTTGGCTATAATATCAATTTTTTCTTTGATAGGAAGTTTCCAATCATATAAACCTTTAAACTTATTATGACCCGATTCGACTACTTCTACAACAGCTTTAGCCAATTCAATCATTCCATCCCCACCCATAGACCAGCCATCTGCAACTATTGCACGAATTCCCATTGCTTTACATTTCATTTGGACAAGCTCAACCTCAGCCAAAGTATCATTAGGAAAAGTATTTATAGCAACAACAGGGTTAAGTCCGAAGCTTCTGCAATTTAAAATATGCTTCTGTAAATTTTCAAAACCAACAGCTACTTTCTCAACATCCGGTGTATTATATTCTTCTTTCTTAGCACCACCATGATGTCTTAATGCTCTAATTGTAGCAACTAAAACAACTGCTTTAGGTTTTAGCCCAGCAGAAACACATTTTATATTCAAAAATTTCTCAGCCCCTAAATCTGCACCAAATCCAGCTTCAGTTATTACATAGTCAGACAAAGAAAGTCCCATTTTAGTTGCAATAATTGTATTTGTTCCCTGAGCAATATTGGCAAAGGGACCACCATGAATAATAGCAGGATTATCTTCTAATGTTTGTACTAAATTGGGTTTAATAGCATCTTTCAAAAGTATCGCCATAGAATCTGCGGCTTTTAAATCCCGTGCATAAATTGGTTTTTTATCAAAAGTGAACCCAACAAAAATATTACCCAATTTATTTTTTAAATCATCAATATCCTGAGACATACACAATATAGCCATTACCTCAGAAGCAGGAGTAATATTAAAACCCCCTTCTCTTGGTATACCATTTGCGGTGCCACCAAGTCCAATTGTTATTTGACGCAATGCTCTGTCATTCATATCCATAACACGTTTCCAAACAATGGTTCTTGGGTCGATTCCTAAATTATTGGTTTTACTTTGAATATTATTATCGATTAATGCCGAAAGTAAATTGTTTGCTTTTTCAACGGCAGCAAAATCTCCTGTAAAGTGCAAATTTATATCTTCCATTGGTACCACTTGCGAATATCCACCTCCTGCTGCTCCACCCTTAATTCCAAAAACCGGACCTAAAGAAGGTTCGCGAAGTACTACTGTTGTCTGTTTACCAATTTTATTCAATCCTTCTGTCAAACCAATGGAAGTTGTAGTTTTGCCTTCTCCAGCAGGTGTTGGAGTCATAGCTGTAACTAAAATCAAGGTTCCATTTTTAACTTTTTCTTCATCAATTAGAGACAAAGGCAATTTAGCTTTATACTTGCCATAATACTCAAGATAATCCTTATGAACACCAAGCTTTTCAGCAATAGTTTTGATATGAGTCATTGTATTATTTTGGGCGATTTCAATATCTGATAAAAACGTTTTATTTCCCATAATTAATGTGTATTTTAATACAGTTTTAAAATATGATCTAAACCCTTTTTTTGACTAATACTTCTTAAAGCAAATAAGTTAAGATTTCTCAAAGTTACATATGTTTTGGAACAAACCTAATATCAGATAAAATTGAGTCGTTTTTTTGTTGATAGGAATAGAATTCTTAAATTGATACGATTAACATGAATATGCCTGTACAACTGATTAGTAAATAATGAAAAGAAAAGTATTTATAATACCTCCTGAAAAGTTTGAAGATCTTAAAATTGGCAAAAGAAAAACCAAGGCAGCTGGAATTCCTGCAGTTATATCAACACTCCAACACCTAAAAAAAGAACTAGGAATATGGCAAGGATTGAAAATGCTAAATAAAATGAATCAAAAAGGAGGTTTTGATTGTTCCGGTTGTGCCTGGCCTGACCCAGATGGAAAGCGCTCTGCGATTGGTGAATATTGTGAGAATGGAGCAAAAGCTTTATCTGAAGAAGCTACAATAAAGTATTTAAATCCTGATTTTTTTGAGAAACATAGCGTAGAAGAATTAAGTAGTTGGTCTGACTTTAAAATTGGGAAAGCAGGTAGAATAACACAACCAATGTATCTTGCTCCTAATAGTTCTCACTACACCCCTATTTCATGGGATAAAGCATGTACTATAACTTCAAATCATTTAAAAAAATTACAATCACCCAACGAAGCAATTTTTTATACGTCTGGCAGAACAAGTAATGAAGCAGCGTTCATGTATCAACTTTTTGCCAGACAATTTGGAACCAATAATCTCCCGGATTGTTCAAATATGTGTCATGAATCCAGTGGCAAGGGATTGAGTCAAACCGTTGGTATTGGCAAAGGTTCTGTAACGCTAGAAGATTTACACGAAGCTGAGGTTATTGTTGTAATAGGGCAAAACCCTGGCACTAACCATCCAAGAATGTTAACAGCACTTGCACAGTGCAAAAAAAACAATGGTAAAATTATAAGTGTGAACCCACTTCCAGAACCTGGTCTAGAATGTTTTGTAAACCCTCAAAAAGTTGGTGATATAATATTTGGGGGTACAAAACTAGCTGACCAACACCTTCAAGTCAAAATAAATGGTGACATAGCGCTTCTAAAAGCTGTTATGATATTAATGCTAAAGGAAGAGACAAAAAATCCAGGTTCTGTTTTTGACCTAGAATTCATTGAAAAAAATTGTTCCGGTTATGAAGAATTTATCGATGATCTTAAAAAAATATCGTTTAATGATACCGTTAATGAAAGTGGTGTGTCGGAACAAGAAATTCGAAAATTTGCGACTCTAATCATCCAAAAGAAAAAAATAATTGTTTGCTGGGCTATGGGAATAACCCAACATAAAAACGGTGTGCAAAATGTTAGAGAAATTGTAAATCTTCTACTACTAAAAGGGAGTATAGGAAAATCAGGTGCGGGAACCTGTCCTGTTCGAGGACACAGCAATGTTCAAGGTGATCGAACAATGGGAATCTGGGAAGCACCTAAAGAAGATTTTTTATCAAAACTTGATAGTAGATTTGGCATCAACACTCCTCGAAATCATGGATATGACGTTGTGAATTCTATTCATGCTATGTCCAAAAACGAAATAAAAGTTTTTATTGCAATGGGTGGCAATTTTATTTCTGCTACTCCCGACAGTGTATTTACAGGAGAATCAATACAAAATTGTGCCCTAACAGTACAAATTTCAACTAAATTAAATAGATCCCATTTAGTGACAGGAAAAGAAGCCTTAATTTTACCCTGTTTATCACGTTCTGAAAAAGATATACAAAAAGAGGGTGTTCAATTTGTTACTGTTGAAAATTCAATGGGTGTAGTTCATCAAAGTATTGGGAGTTTCACTCCAGCCTCTGAACATCTCAAAAGCGAACCTGCAATAGTAGCAATTTTAGCAAAAGAAACATTTGGAAAATCAAGTAAAATCAAATGGACTGAAATGATGAATAATTACGATACCATCCGAGATCATATTGAATTTACAATAAATGGTTTTAGTAATTACAATGAACGTGTTCGTTTACCCGAAGGGTTTTATTTGCCAAATTGTGCGCGTGAAGGCAAATTTAACACTGCTACAAAAAAAGCAAATTTCACAATCAATCCTATTCCTAAAAGAAAGATCAAAAGTAATCATTTTATAATGATGACTATTCGTAGTCACGACCAATATAATACTACTATCTATGGATTGGATGACCGTTACAGAGGAATAAAAAATGAACGTAGAATAGCGCTTATGAATTTAAAAGATATGGAAGCACTAGGTTTAAAAAATTATTCTATAGTCAATTTTCGAAGTCATTTTAAAGGTAGTATAAGAGAAGCAAATAACTTTAAAGTTGTAGCATATGATATTCCGAAAGGTTGTATTGGAACATATTTCCCAGAAGCTAACAATCTTGTACACATTAATAACAAGGCTGAAATTAGTAATACTCCTTCATCAAAGTTTATTGAAGTTGAAATAATAATACCTGATCACTAACCAGTTTTGATTGGTTATAATCCATGATAACCTTATGTTTAAAAAGTAACATTTTTTATTCTACCAGGATTAGAATAACATGTAGCTTTTTTTTCTCTACAAAATCCCAATAATGTCAATCCAAATTGTTTGGCATATTCGACAGCCAATGATGAAGGTGCTGAAACAGCTGCTAATATAGGAATTGAGGCTGAATAAGCTTTTGCAACGATCTCATATGAGACTCTGCCACTTACCAAAATACAACAAGCTTGATCCAATTTTCCGGTAGAGATTAAATCGCCAACTATCTTATCAACTGCATTGTGACGTCCTACATCTTCCATTATACTTAACATGGAACCATTAGATGCAAAAGCAGCAGCAGCATGTGAACCACCTGAACGTAAAAAATTATGTTGATTTATACTCATTGTCTTAAACATTTCAAACAATAAATCTATAGGAAGAATAACATCAGATATTAACTGATCCTTAAATGTAGAAGTTTCATTTAATTCCTGTTTACCGCAAATACCACAAGAAGAAACCGACAAAAGGGTTCGACTATTTTTAAAACCATTACCGAGCGAATTTTTATCGATCGTAACATTTGCAATAGTAGTTATCTGATTTTTATTTCGGAATTCGATATCCAGATTAACATCTTTGTTCCGATAAACATCTTCTGAAAAAAGTAGACCCCGAACCAATTGAGTGTCGTTCCCAGGCGTTCTCATAGTTACTGTATACGGTAAATGATTAATCGTAACTTGTAATGCCTGTTCTACAGTTAACATATCTTGAACAACCTGATCATTTTCATCTGTATATTTAACTCCTTGATATTCTATAATAGCCATTATTTTAATATTAGTTGCTAAGCATTACTTTATTTCCACAAATCCATTATTAAAGATACCAATCTTATTAAGTATTGCCAATCTTTTAATATCACTATTTTTTAAAAGACTTTTAATTAGACTATACGCCAAAAGATAACAAATAATTAAAGTAATAGAAAGTTGTTCTGTTTCAAAACTTACTAGGTAAAGGCCGTAAATATAACGGCACTCATATCTGGGTAGATATGAGTGCCGTTATCAAGTACTAATTATAATTCTATTTAAAATTACTCTTTCTTTATAAATCGGTGGGTTGTCAAGACTCCTTCTTTGGTTGTTATAGTTATGTAATAAACGCCTTGCTGTAGCTGATTCAAAGATAATGAAAAGTTCTTCGCATTTGTTTTTTCTTGAATCACTATCTGACCAAGCTGATTTAGTATCATTACAGATACTTCTTGAGGAAATGTCATTTGAACATTCATAACCGATCGAACAGGATTGGGGAAAAAAGAAAAATTAAATTTCGGTTCATCGAATTTCGAAACAGATACTGAAGTACTACTTATAATAGCCATTGCCTCAGGTGAAAACCCTACTTGATAAATCCCGACACTATCTCCAGTCATATTATAAATTATACCTTTATTATTCCCCTGATTTGCAAAATCAATATGGCTAACATAAAAATGATTGTCAATGGTATCAAATACAAAAGAAAAACTACCCGTAATATTTATAAGATTTGGATTTACTACCATATTAGATCCTAAATTATAACTACCAATTCCACTATCAAAAGGAAAATACCAAACACCATTACCATCGTTGAAAGCAGTTGGTCCTATCGATAATGGATTCAGATCAACATTTGAAGCTATAGTAGATTTGGCTCCTGTTAAAGTATTATAACTGGAAATAGTATTACTGGAACCATTTAAAGAATATAACATATTCCCTTCAGTAACTAATCGTCCAATTTCATCACCATTTCCAGAAAGTGTATCATATCTTACAAAAGACAAATTATTGAGATCAACAACCGCCAAATATCCCAAAGTGTCTCCCCATCCTACAGTTTTAGAATTATTTTGGGCTATGTAAACATAATCACCTTGAACTACAAAATCTTTAGCTGCCTTTGAAACCTGCGGTATACTATCAACAAAAGATAAATCAGAAGTATTAAAAATTCGAAAGTGATTATTGAACGGACCAGACCAACCCCAGGGTTCGTAATAATTGCCAACTAATAATTTACTGCCATGAATTCCCATTTTAACCGTACTGATGGAGCCAAAAGCAGTAGCAGCTACACGATTTTGGGTATTTAAATCATATTTTACAATACTATCCTGTGCTGCCACATAAAGATATTGACCATCAACTAAAACATCCTGAATAGAGTTAGTATAAATGGTATCGATACAAACTAATGAACCGTTAGACAGGTTCTCTATAGTAATATTTGCATAATTCGAAGACCCAAAGATGCCACCATTTATTACAATAATTGACGATTGAGTAAAAGACATAAATGTTTGAAAAACAAACAATAAAATAAAATAAAATTTAATTAGAAATTGCATAGCTTTAAAATTTAATTGGTTAAAAAAAATTAAAATTTGCTATACGTAAATAAGAAGAGAAACCAGTATGTTCTGGTGATATAAAGGAAGGATAAATACTCCTATATCAGCTGCTTCAATCCACGAAAGCATTAATAAAAAAAGGACAATGGCAGGTCTCCTGACTTATAGTATTTTAATCCATCCTTCCCATTCATTCGAACAGTGGATATTTTATTTCAGATTAAAAATTATTGACTATTTACAGTTGCGGGACAGCTCAAGATTTACACTTGATTCCCTATTAATCTTGTAAAAAGAACCATTATCTTAAATAAGTTATTGCAAATATAAAACCTTTCGCCATTTTATGTAACAAAAGTATATTTATATTTAGATGATTTATGGTATAAATAATATCATTATATTAAATATAAGCATGTATGATGCCAATTTGGTTGGGCTTAATTAAACTCAATTTTAGTTTTAGTTACTGGGTTCCATGAATTGTCTTCTACGATTGCTTCTGCTTTTAACAAATAATCAGAAGACACGCCTTTCATAGATTTCATCAGTCCTACTATTCCTTTACGAAAAAATCCTTTTGATGCACGTTCATCCATTGCAGACTTAACTGGTTTAAATTCTAATTTAAAAAATATCATTTTAGCATTCCCTTCACTAACTTCAAAGGGTTCATTATACTCCCAGGCACCTAAAACGTACTCGTCAATACGTTTTTCTATACCACGTCCACGGGTATATATCTCAATGAATTTCAATTTTATTCCAAGAACCCTTTCAGTTCGTTTAGAATATATTTCAACTTCGCCATTAATAGTTTCCACATCAGTAGGATATGTTGGCAAAACATGCAATCGTATTTTCGTGCCTTCAATTCCAAACCATTTTTTAACCTTACCGAACATTGCAGATAGAAATTATTTTTAATTTAAAAAAACAATAAATTTACTAACCTTAAAATATGAACTACATTTATTTTAAATGTTTCAATGAAAATAATATTTAATTTAACATCTGCAATTTACCAAATTTTAAATAAAAATTTAAGCTATTCTATATCCTATTATTTTCTATTACTCAAATAAATTTTACAGTCTATTAAACATAATTAAATGTGTTTCTATTTCATGTAAAAAGTTTTAATTATATTTATTAGTCAGCACCATAGATACTACTTTTATAATTGGAAATTTTAACATGGAAATAAAAAAAACAAAGACCTTTAATTGTTCTACAGAAAAATTATGGTCTTGGCTGAATGACTTTCAAAAAGTAAAGCAATGGAACAAATCTATTCTTAATGAGAAACATATTTCAATTGGTGAAGTAAGGGTCGGGTTTATTAGCGAAGTATTAATAAATGAAGCCTCTAGTCAAACCTGGTATAGAAGTGAGATTCAGGATTATAAAATTCATCAATTATTAAAATTTTCATTAAAAGGTGGCAAACTTGGTGAAAACCCAATGATAATTGAATACGAACTCTTCGACAAAAATAATAAAACCTTACTTAACTATAAATGCTCATGGGAACCCGGCAGTTTTATATTAAAAATGGCTCAGCCATTCATCAGTAATATTACAAATAAAAACGCTGATAAAGCATTACAGGAACTTAGCAAATTAATAAATCAATAGAAACCCTAAACCAGATTTATTTTGTTTAAATCGCTTTACATTAGATATTAAATAATCATTAAAAATTTTTAAATAAAAGTATAAAAACATTTTAGTATCCTATATATACTTTTCAACACTCCCCCAATAAGATAAAAAAAAGCCTACAAGTATTTGCAGGCCTTAAATCACATAGATATTATAATATATTATTTAATCAGTATCATAGGACCGACAGCTTTATAATTGGGTTCTATAACCCATATACCATCCTTATTTATAAAGCCCCATCGATTTTTTTGTTTTACAGGAATATATGCAGTAGTAATTTCTCCAATTGCTTCAAAAATAGGTTTAACAACCCATTGCCCATCAGGACTGATAACTCCAAAAAACCCTTTAGATTTTACCACAGCCAAACCCTCAACAAAACTATTAAACTCATCAATTGAAAATTGAAGATCTAATTTTTTACCTTCTGGATTAATGTACATCCATGATCCACTATATTTAACAAGAGCTAAACCTGCTGCAGGATCAAAATTATGTGCAAATTCAAATTTAGGTTTAATAACCCAATCCCCATTAGGATTAATATAACCATAACGGCCTTCAACATCTATAGCCCAAGCTATGCCATCGTGAAATTCACCAACTTTTTTGAATTGTGGTTTTACAATCAAATTGCCTTTAGTATTAATAAAACCAATTAAATTATTCTCGAAGCAAACCCAAGTGGATTCATCTACAAAATCACCAACTTTTAAAAACTGAGGCTTCACAACCAGTTCACCTTCAATATTTATAAATCCCCATAATTTATTTTCAGCTCTAAATGCAACCATGCCACCAGAGGGGGAGTTTATTTCAACAATCCTACCAACCATAGAACTCTCAACCTTTACAGGTATTTCTACACCATTTTTCGTTAGAATATAATATTCATCCTTAAGTTTTACAGCAGCGTAACCATCACGAAAAGATGAAGTAAAATCATAATACTTTTTATTTAACAATTTACCTTTACTATTTAAATAAGTCCATCCATTACCAGTCATCACAGGAATCAAACCATTTTCAAATGATAAAAAACCTGAACTTGGACGAGTTTCATCAGATGGTTCTTTTAAATCAAATCTTTGAATTTCAGTCTCCACTCTATTTCCTTTGACATCAATAAAACCATATGTCTTTTTATCATTAACAATTGCAAGACCATTAGATTGAAAAGAAAAACAAGACGTATACATTGGTTTACTAACCATTTGACCATCTTGATTGATATAACCCCAGAGATTATCAGTTTCAAGCGTTTGAACCATAGCTCTATACATCTGAGAATAAGATTCCACATTAATGAATATAAAAATTAAAAACACAAACAATTTCTTCGTTATCATAATAGCATAATTTAATTAAATACAATAAAAAACATAAGCAATATACTGATTTCAATATAACTTCATACCATTTAACCAAAATAATTATAACTCTTAAAAAAGATATTAACATAATGTTTGCATTTGCATTCACATGTTCAGTTAAATAAAATTGACTTTTGTAAATATTTAGTTAACAAATTAAACCATTAACCTTTTTAATTTTTCATAAAAACTGAAAATAAAATATTAACTAATTTCTTAAATCACTATTAGATAAATTATTGAGTCAGATATGCCATCAAAATAAAAATGAAAAAGTAATTTAATAGACATTAATTATAGACTTAAAAAGAAAAATTGGTTTGGATATATGAAGAAAATTTAATATTTTTGTTGGATTATGTAAAAACTATAAACTAGTAAAGATGGAAAACAAATATTTACTTATTCTTTTGGCAAATTTCATGATCTCTGGCAATATAATCTCTCAAAATGTAGGTATAAGTACATCTACTCCTTCCTCAAAACTTCATGTTGTAGGAATTTCAGGAGATGAAAATTCATCAGGAACTTTACGTTTAGATGGTGCTACAGGTCAAAATCTTCGAATGGGAGTCCTAACAGGAACTCGGTCATGGATTCAATCACATTCCAATCTACCACTGTATGTTAACCGCATTGGGAATAATACTATATTCAACGCTCTCGATGGAGCAAATACTAATGTTGGTATTGGAACTACAAGTCCAACAGCAAAATTGGAAGTTGATTTTAATAGCAATAATGATTTTGCTGCATTAAAGGCTAGTGGACAATATGGGCCTTCTAATGGTTACCTTGGCATTCAGGGTAAAAATGATTTTGATGGTGTTACAACTGCAGATTGGAGTGGTCAAGAAATTGGTATAGCAGGGATTTCTACTGGTTCTTCCTCTACAGATAATTATGGAGTAAAAGGTCATTCAAATGGAGTAGGAATTCGTGGAGAACATTCAACTTCTGGTAATTTTGCAGAATTAGGTACTACTACAAGAAGTATCAATGCAAATGGTGATGCTTATATATCCAATGGATGGTTATCAATCGGTGGCACTACTTCATCTACACGACATTACGGAGTTCAAGAAATAACATGGAATGGCAATAGTCAAGCGGCAGATGGCACCATTTATCAAACATTAGGAACTTTTGTAATTCCTCAAGGAATTCCTACTGGAACAGCTATTAGGATTGACAAAATATTATGGTCTGTTGATGGCTACCACGAAGATGGAAATGAAAATCACCAAATTCATGTCAGATTTTCAACAATGGGTTCTGCCTGGTATGGATGGAATGGAAACACAGTAGATGGAGCAATTGATGTTGAATGGCAATACATTAATGATTTTGGTACTGCGGGTCCGACTTTTACTGCTAATCAAACAATTCAAATGAGAGTTATTGATGAAAATTGTTGTTGGAGTGATTATTTTAGAGTTTTCAACATGCAGGTAAAAGTTTATTACAGCTATGTAAAATCATTACAAGAAGGCGATATAGCTGCATCTGGAAGAATTTATGCGAATTCTACAACCGACGTGGGCGATTTAGCAGAATATTTCGAAGTAGACAAAGAAGCGGACGCCGGATATGGGAAAATTGTTGTTCTTAAAGTTGGTAGTAACAATGAATATGCTTTATCTAAAGAACCATATTGTCAAAATATTGTTGGTGTAGTATCCAAAAACCCATCAGTTGTTTTAAATAACCCTGAAGTTGGTCCTGCTGTTGCATTAGCGGGTCGCGTGAAAGTAAAAGTAATACGTACCAATAATTTAATAAAATCAGGAGAATTTTTAACTACTAGCTCACAGGAAGGTCTTGCTATGAGAGCAACCCAACCTGGCCCCGTTATTGGTTATGCTGTGGAGAACCAGGTTGATGGCAATGATTATGTAGAAATATTAGTCCAACCAGGTAGGTTTTATTATCCGAGAGAAAGTGCTCATGAAATTTATGTAAGTCCTGAATTAAAACCGGAACCGAAACGTCCTATAAAAAGACATATGGATTAAAACAAGAAAATATCAACAAAAAAAGGGTTTTTGAAAATCAAAAACCCTTTTTTTGTTGATAAATTCTAAATTCCATAGATTCTAAAATGTTAAACTTATTTGAGCCATTTTATATTACAGCCTGCGCTTGGATATTGCTTTGGATCTACTTCCTGGTGATTAATAATAGCATCTAAAGCATTTCGCACATCTATGCCAGTTACAGGAATATTCGTCTTTGGTCGTGAGGGACAAAAGCGCCCCCTGTATTTTAAAAGTAAATCTTTATCAAAAACATAAAAATCAGGGGTGCATGCAGCATCATAGGCTTTAGCAACTTCCTGCGTAGGGTCGTATAAATATGGAAATGGGTATCCTTCTGCTTGTGCCAATTCTTTCATTTTATCAGGAGAATCCTGTGGGTAATTGATAATATCATTTGAACTTATAGCAACAAATGATACACCTTTTTCCATATATTCATTTGAAAAATTCACGAGCACATCATTTATATGTAACACATATGGACAATGATTACAAGTAAACATTATTACAGTCGCTTTATCGGACTGAATATCGATCAAATGAGTTTCTTTACCACTAATAGTATCTAATAAAGAAAAATCAGGAGCTTTTGTTCCCAATGAAAGCATATTTGATTCTGTAAGTGCCATATTCGTAGTAGTTTTAGTTATAATTTCTTAGATAGGATTCAAAAATAGGAAAAATAGTGGATTCAATAGAATTTTATTAAATTTGAAGCGAACAAATTTTTCTCTCACCAAGTTTTTATATTTGGGAGATATATACTATTGGAGGTTCCCGTACTCAAGCAGATAAAAATATATGATAAAAGCCAGTAATATTCAAAAATCATACGACAAACTTAAAGTACTCAAAGGGGTTGATTTGAACATAAATAAAGGCGAAATTGTGTCTATTGTAGGGAAATCGGGTGCAGGGAAAAGCACCTTACTCCATATTATTGGCACTCTAGATGCTCCTGACATTGGAATGATTACTATAAATGGCACGAACATCAATGACTTATCGAATAAACAACTCGCAACCTTTAGAAACAATCATGTAGGCTTTGTTTTTCAGTTTCATCACTTATTACCTGAATTCACTGCTTTAGAAAATGTTTGCATCCCTGCTTATATTCAAAAAAAATCTGAAAAAGAAGCCTTAGAACGCGCAACACACCTACTATCAGAATTAGGCTTAAAAGATAGATTTGACCATAAACCTTCCGAGCTTTCAGGAGGTGAACAACAAAGAGTTGCAGTAGCTAGAGCATTAATGAACCGCCCATCTGTAATTCTCGCTGATGAACCTTCTGGAAATCTCGACACAGAAACTTCTGCAGAATTACACAAACTATTTTTTGAACTAAGAGACAAAATGAAGCAGACATTTATTATTGTGACACATAACACTGACCTGGCAAAAATGAGCGACAGAACACTGGTAATGAAAGATGGCTTAATTATTGACAATATAATTAATAATTAAAATCTATGGAATTGGACTTTCTAGAAGACGAACAGGAATTACTCGCCAGACAAATCATCATACCAAAGGGCTTTCAGACTTTTAAACCTACTGATATATTATTTGGAATAGACATTCAATATGTGAAAGAAACAGCCTTTTGTGCAGTATCAGTAAATCATTTTAATGGTCATCACATACAAACTTTCCTTGTGAAAACAAAAACTGGTATGCCATATGTATCAGGTTTTTTCTGCTTCAGAGAGGGTCCTCCTGTATTAAGAACAATAAGAAAAATATTAAATACGCAAAATGTTATCCCTAAATTAATAATCATCGACGGGCATGGTATTGCACACCCAAGAAAATTAGGTGTAGCTAGTTGGGTAGGTTTAAAAACAAATATCCCAAGTATGGGAATTGCTAAAAGACCCCTACTTCAATACAAAGGTGAACCGGATTTAGAACGTGGAGCCACTCTCCCAATTTTTTTCCAAAAAAAGCAAGTTGGAGCTATGCTACGTACCCGAACTAATACAAAACCAGTATTTGTAAGTCCCGGATTTAAAATTTCAATTGACCAAGCGACTAAAATCGCATTGGAACACTCACCATCTTATCGTATCGCAAATCCAATTCGACTTGCTGATCAAGCAGCAAGAACTTATGCGAAAGGCAAAAAAATGGCTCAAGTTATTGTTTTGTAACCTAAGATTAGGTTGAATGAATTTTATCTTATTCTATTAGCTATCCATATAATTTGATAACTAAAAATCATGATAGGATCTATATAACAAAAAATCATCTAATTTATTATATAGTTTAATCTTTAATCCTTAGACAATTAAAGTTAAAAGCTGTATCATTGCGGTATGCAATAGAATTTTAACATTAACAATTGCATTATAACATTGATAGTCAACAACCTAACAAGTTTATATTTCTTTTTTTTAACAATTATATTCCTTCTATCACCTTAATTTATGAATCTATGAAATATTTAATCACCCTTAGCTTAGTATTTACAACACTGTTTGCTGCATATTCACAATCTGCACCAAATACAAAAACTCAAACCATAAGAGGTAAAGTAGTCGATAATTTTAGTGAAATGGTTTTAATCGGCGTTTTATTAATGGTTGACGGTACAGAAATAACTAGTATTACTGATGAAAATGGAAATTTTGTTATAGAAAACATACCAATTGGCCGTCAAATAATTAAAGCACAGTATTTGGGCTATGAGCCTTATATTTCTGAAGACTTAATTATTTCTACAACAAAGGAGCACTATTTAGATATTAAAATGAAAGAACAGGTTCAGGTTACTGAAACTGTTGTTGTTAGTGCATCAAAAGGTGCTGATAATGTTGGAAATCGTGCTTTAAATGATCTGTCAGTAATAAGTACTCGTTCTTTTTCTGTTGAAGAAACAAAACGATACGCTGCAAGTATTGACGATCCTGGAAGAATGGCAATCGCCCTACCTGGTGTTCAATCAGATAATGATGCTGCCAACGATGTTATCATTCGAGGAAATCCTTCTATGGGTGTGCTATGGAAATTAGAGGACTTAGAGTTGACCAATCCAAATCACTTTGCAAGACCTGCATCAACTGGTGGAGGTATTACTGTATTTAGTGCTGCTGTATTAGGTAATACAGACTTCTCAACAGGTGCTTTTGCTGCTGAATATGGCAATGCATTTTCCGGAGTTTTTGATATGCGTTTCCGTAGAGGAAATATGAACAGCCGTGAACATTCAGTAAAAATTGGTCTTATTGGACTTGGTGCCTCTACCGAAGGACCAATCGTAAAAGGGCGTAGTTCATACCTAATCAATTACAGATACTCTTTCCTAGGTGTTTTAAACGCAATGAAACTCTATGTTCAAGCACCAAATGCAGAAAATGTCTTTCAAGACCTTTCCTTTAATTTATCTTTTGTCTCAGAAGATAACAAAGATGAATTAAAAATATTTGGTGTTGGTGGTTTAAGTAATGAATTATGGAAAATAAGAGACACAAGCCTATGGAAAACTTCATGGGATTATATCGGTGAAGTTAGTGGATCTCATATGGGTGTACTAGGTGCTTCTTATAGACGTTTAATTGATGACAAGTCTTACTTAAGAATTACTGCAGGTGCAGTATACAACTATCTTTTTGATACTGAATTTGTTCCTGACTTTGCTGACCCAACTAATGAATCTAAGTATGATACCACTGAAATTAATGACTACCATTTAATACGTAGTCAGTTACACATTACATACAGTAATAAATTACACAAACGATTCAGACTTAAAACTGGACTTAGTGGTCATGCTATTACCTATAATCTGAATTATACGGAGGATTCTCCAGATTATGGATTTCATCAATTCTTATCTGATCAAGGAACTACCTTTTTATTACAAGGTTATGCAACAGGTTCATATCGTCCTGCAGAAAAATGGACCATCAATTTTGGATTTCATGCCCTATTCTTTACCCTAAACAATACTTACAGTATTGATCCAAGAGTTGCTATACAATACAGGCCTTTCAAAAAAACAACACTAACGGCTGCTTACGGTATTCATAGTAGAATTTTACCCATTGGCACTTACTTACTTGACATACCATTATATAGCACTAGTAATATTACAACTAAAGCCAACTTAAATTTAGATATGATAAGTATGCATCATATAGTACTTGGTTATCAACAAGTACTTGGAGGTGGATTTAGAACTAATTTAGAACTCTACTACCAACAAGGGTGGAATGTTCCGATTGAAAATGATTCTACGAGTAGTTTCTCATATGTAAATCAAAGAGACAAATATGGCATGGTGCAAATGATATCTGCAGGAAAAACTAGAAATTACGGTGTTGATCTATCGATTGAAAAATCATTTAGCAACAACTTCTTTGTATTAGCAACAGGTTCTTTATTTTGGTCACAATACACAGCTTTAAATACACCAGAATGGCAACGCACAAGAGTTGATAAAAGATGGAGTTCTAGTGTCCTAGCTGGGTATGAAGTTAATTTCAAAAAAGGTGGCGTACTTCAAATAGGCTTGAAAACTCTCTTCTCTGGTGGACTACGTTATACTCCAGCTGATGAAACTGCTTCCAGAGCATTAAACATCTATGTTGAAGACGATACAAGACCATTTTCTGAAGCTGAGGATTTATACTTTAGAGCTGACTTGAGACTTTCATACAGAAAAGACCATAAGAAACTTTCTTACACCATATCTTTGGATCTACAGAATGTAACTAACAATATGAATGTTAGAAATTTTGACTGGGATCGCCAATTACAAGAATTAATGCCAAGAAATCAAGCTGGATTCTTACCCGTATTAAGTTTTCAAATCGATTTCTAGTTATATCGTTTAAATAAGAAATTAAAAAACTGGTCTCCGTTATATTTTCAGGGACCAGTTTTTTAATTTCTTATTGATGCAAATCTTTCTGTTTTGAAAATAAATGATTATTATTCGATTATAACATATTATTTATAATAAAAAAGATATTATTAAAAGATAGTACAAGCTTGCAGTCGTTATTGCATAAAATAAAAAATCTAAATGAAATACCAGTATTTCTTTTTTACCTTATTAATTGGATTTTGCTTTAATGCAATTGGACAAACTTCAATTGATCATTTTTTATATTCAGTTACAGAAGAAGATAAAAGCCTTTGGGGCATATGCCAACAACATAATGTCTCTGTTGAAGAAGTTACATCGCTAAATCAATTATCGAATTATAATATTCACCCTGGCCTAAAAATCAAAATTCCAAAACAAACCCAGATAAATAATAACAAAAAAAGTATTCAACATATAATCTCTAAGAATGATAAAAGCCTTTGGGATATTTGTCGAAAGTATGCAGTTATAATAGATACTATACAAAAAATAAATGGCCTTTCAAATAATGTTATTAAAATTGGTGAAGTTCTAAGTATTCCAATTGATCACCTGATTCTGCATACAGTAACAAAATCCGATAAAAGTCTGTGGCGGATATGCAAAAACTATGGAATTGATCTTTCTGATTTAAAAGAATTCAACAGAAAAGAGAATAATATTATTCGAAGTGGTGATCGTATTTTAATTCCAAAAGATTGGATCAGCGAACAAGAAATTGCAAACAATACGTCTCATAATTCTATAGAAACGCTATGGCAACAATTAAAAAAACCTGTTTTTGAATTAAATTTATATCATTCAAAGTTTCCTTTCAAAGAAAAAAAAGAATTCAGAATTGATTCAAATAGCCTTAAAACACTAAATGTAACACATAAATTGGGTGATGAAGATTATGTAAAATTGTATCAGCAAGCTACTCAAAAATCAAGTATTTTTTACAATTCACCACGTTATAAAACATATAATAACCTTTATTTTTACTCCATTGAAGAACCGTTTATGATTGATCTTAATTCACTGGATTATCATCCATTATCTTCACAAACAGATAACAATAAATACAATGGCTATACATATGATTTTGTCACTGTTATAGAAGTTGATACAACAAGAAATTCAATTGAAATATTACCAGTTTTTTTATATAGAAATTTTTTCGGGAATGTAGAAAAGTATTTTGGTGAACCTATTAAAGGTGCTTTTTCCTGCTGTGCAAAACCTCATCCATTAGCACATTACAGTAAAACAAGTAAAAAAGAAGTAATTGGTTTTTCTACCTTAATAAATCCGTACATATTAAAATATACAGAAGTCAAAAAACGCTTTCAGGATAAAAATATTATTCAGGTAGATTCCACTATTTTAATTTTACAATTGGAAACTTATGATTTACCTACACTAATAGATATAGAAGAATACAAAAACGGAAAAAAAATTCAAGGTTTTATCAGAGCAAAACGGAGAAAAAAGCTAGGATATTAACTATTATAACTTAAAAAAATATTTAAATTCTGTTATAACGTTTGTCTACTAAAGAAATAATTATAAAATAATATCAGGGCTTTTAAACATAATTATAAAAAAAGGTTTGTTTAAAGTTAGTAACTTTAAACAAACCTTTATATAAAATATAACAACCTATGATTGCAATTAAGATTCAATCAACTATAGGTTATACTCCAAAGAAATTATCCACATTTAGAATGACCACAACTTTTACATATTAAACATCCCTCTTCATATATCAGGGAAGGTTCATTACAACTTGGGCACTCATTCGATCTAGGCGCAGTTCCATTAGGAATAAATTTCTTTAGGGCACGTACGACACCTTTTTTCCATGTATTTAATGTTTCATCATTAAGATGTAAATTCTCGACCATATTAACAACAAAACTAATTGGCATGCCATGACGTAATACACCAGAAATAAGTTTGGCATAATTCCAATATTCTTGATTAAAGGTTCTAGATAATCCTTCTATAGTTGTTTTATAACCATGACTATCTTCATATTGAAAGTCATACCTAGATTTACCATCAGAAGACTTACTTTTAATCACCCAACCTTTGTCTACGTACGATAAAATAGAAAAAGATTCTTCAGCACCTCCAGTAAAGATCTCATAAGGTCTTCCATCCAATAAACCAATAACTGCAATCCATTTTTCAAGTTCATTATTAAACTTAATTACTTCTGCTTCTAATTTCTCAGGGCGTTTAGGCGCCTGCGTTTCTAGAAATTTAGTAATGATCTCATTTTTTTCATCCTCTTCTGAATCATTAGAAATTAAAACACCAGACCTGGAACCATCCCTGTAAACTGTAATTCCTTTACATCCACTTTCCCATCCAGCCATATAAATCTTACTAACCATCTCCTCTGAGCAATCATTTGGTACATTTACTGTAACACTAATTGAATGATCAACCCATTTTTGAACAGCCCCCTGCAATCTAACTTTTTCAACCCAATCTACATCATTAGCAGTTGCTTTATAGTATGGAGATTTTGCAATAATGTTATTTAATGATTCTTGATCCATTTTTGATACTTCATCTTTGTCAAAACCATTAATTTCTAACCAATTGACAAATTTATGATGAAAGACATTATATTCTTCCCAAGAATCTCCAACTTCATCAACAAATGCAACTTTCACGCTTTGATCATTAGGATTTACTTTACGTCTTCTTTTATAAGACACCATAAAAACAGGCTCTACTCCTGAAGAAGTCTGAGTCATTAAACTAGTTGTCCCTGTAGGTGCTATTGTTAATAATGCTATATTTCTTCTACCATATTTAACCATATCGTTATATAAGTCAATATCAGCATCTTTGATTCTAAGAATCATAGGATTATTTAATTCTCTTTTATAATCATAAATAGAGAAAGCACCTCTTTCTTTAGCTAGGTTGACAGAAGAACGATATGCAGCAAGAGCTAGTGTTTTATGTATTTCAGTAGAAAACTCGGTCGCTTCTGGAGTCCCGTATTGATAACCTAAAGCAGCCAACATATCTCCTTCTGCGGTAATACCTACGCCTGTTCTTCTACCTTGTAGTGCTTTAGTTTTAATTTTTTCCCAAAGATTCAGTTCTGTTCTTTTTACTTCAAGACTTTCAGGATCTGATTCAATTTTTTCAATAATTCTGTTAACCTTCTCCATCTCCAAATCAACAATATCATCCATAATACGTTGGGCCATTCCAACATGATTATTGAACTTATCGTAGTTGAATTTTGCCTCGTCTGTAAATGGGTTATCTACATAACTATATAAATTAATCGCTAATAATCTACAACTATCATAAGGGCAAAGTGGTATTTCTCCACAAGGATTTGTAGAAACAGTTTTAAAACCTAAATCAGCATAACAATCAGGAACTGATTCATTAATTATAGTATCCCAAAACAGAATACCAGGTTCTGCTGATTTCCAAGCATTATGTATAATTTTTTCCCACAAATTTTTGGCATTAACCTGACTTGTATATTTAGGATTTTCCGAATCGACCGGATATTGTTGTTCATATTCAAGATCTGATTTAACAGCTTCCATAAAGTCGTTACCAATTCTAACCGAAACATTTGCTCCCGTAACTTTGGTGCCATCCATTTTTGCATCAATAAACTGTTCTACATCCGGATGTTTAATAGACACTGACAACATCAATGCTCCTCTTCTACCATCCTGTGCTACTTCCCTTGTAGAATTAGAATATCTTTCCATAAAGGGAACAATACCAGTAGAAGTTAATGCACTATTCTTAACAGGGCTACCTTTCGGCCTTATATGCGATAGATCATGACCTACGCCTCCCCTCCGTTTCATTAATTGTACTTGCTCTTCATCAATTTTCATCACACCACCATACGAATCTGAATTGCCATCATTACCAATAACAAAGCAATTAGAAAGAGAACCAATTTGATAAAAATTACCTATACCAGACATTGGACCACCCTGAGGGACAATGTATTTAAAGCCCTTTAAAAGGTCATATATTTCTTCTTCGGTATATGGATCAGTATAGTTATTTTCAATTCTTGCAATTTCCTTTGCTAACCGACGATGCATCTGATCAGGATTACTTTCATATATATTACCTTCAGAATCTTTTAATGCATATTTATTGATCCAGACATTAGCTGCCAATTCATCTCCGGAGAAATATTTTGTTGATTCTTTCAGAGCCTGATCAAATGAATATTTATTTTTGGAAGTCAAGGGTTTAGAATTAGTTGGAGTTTCATCAACAATGGCTGATTCTTCTAATTCAATTAGTGTTTCTTTCATTGTGTGTGTAGGGTTGGTTAAAAAGTATAGTAAATTATTATCACTAATCTATAAAATCTATCTTGGAAATCGGGTGTAACTTAAAAAAAAGATCCAAAATGACATATAAATTGCGTTGGTATGTAAAGTTACGAAATTGAAATAATTTTCTTCTACTTATTCTGCAAAAATTCTGTAACAATTTTCAACTATTTTTATTGTAAATTTTATCCACAATCGCTTAATATAGAGCTGATAAGGGTTTGAAGCATTTTTGAAACAAGTTATCCACAACTTAGATATATAAAAGATTTTATTTTAAGGCGGATAAAGGTTATTATTTTTTATTAGGCTCTATACTAGAATACATTATTTCTAACAAAAAATCAATTTATATTCATTATTTAACATTTATAAATTACATTAATTTTTGAATTTGTTAACTATATTATAATTATAACTTGTAAAAATCTTTTTCAAAAATCATAGATATAGGGTCACATAAAATAATCAGAGTTAAATTATTTAAACCTTATCAACACTTTTTTTCTCAACTATCATTTTTGCTGATTTAGCATATTGTAAAAGTTCTTCAAGCATTTCAGCAGGTAATTCACCTATATCAAAAGCCAATTTTAATTTGCCTTTAGAATTTTGATCTTTATGTGATTTAATATCTTCTATAGATGGGTTTTCAATAGCTTCCTCATTTTCACCTAATTTTTCTTCTACAACTACTGTTTCAATTACCCTTTCAATAAACTTGTGACCACCAATCTGTTTTTTATTTTCATTTTTGTAGCGTAACAAACCAAGCAAGTGGGCTTCTGTCAAACCATTATATTTGGTAATCGAAAACAAATCCTCTTCAATATTAGTAGAGTTGCTATTAACATATGCAATCTTATCACAAAGAACAGCATTACCCATTTCATATTCCTTAACTACGAGATCAAAAAATCTAACACTATAAGGTATTTTCCCAGCAAACAATTGAATAGTATATTCGGACTCGGTACGCCATTTAATATAATGGTCAGCACCCCACTCCATACTATTTTCCTCTAAACGTTGAATATCCAATGTGTTTTCTACTTTAGTTGTTTTTAAATCAACTCCTTTTAGATCTAAATTAGTACAACGTTTGTTATTGTGTTTAAGGCAGACCAATACATCTTCAATTGTAACCTGAAATTTATCTATTAATTGACGTTGCTGTTTAATATCAAAATAATATAGTTCCTGATCAGCATGGTTTTCTACCATATATTCATAAGTAGGTTCTTCTATCGTCCCCGTTGTTTTAATAATATAAGGCAAAGGTGTATTATTGGTAAGTTTTGGTAAAGTATTATACAGCTTTCTAAGCCAAAAAAGTCTTTCATCTTCCGAAGACAAAACTGTTCCTTCAGATTGTAACCACATAACTGTTTGTAATAAATAATCTTCTTCCTGATTACGTAAATCATTCAATTGCTTTTGAGAAACTGGATTGCCAGAATTGGTATTGAAATAATTTCTAACAGAAACCAATGTAGAGCGCTCTGTATTTACACCTATTGCATTTAAAAAAGATAATTTGCCACGAGGTATAAGAATTACTTTAGAAAGTGGTGTGGTATCTTCTTCTGTTAATTCATGTTCTGAATCTTGATTAATCTCTTCACTAATAACTTCTTGTTCAACTACCCTCTCTTCTACTATTTCTTTCTCTGTTCCTACCCAATTTGTGAGCCAAACTGGAAATTTTTCTTTGACTAAAGCATAGGCTTCAGGAAAAACTAACTTTGAGGGGATCAAACCTGCTAGCGTGCCATCTGAATCAGTCTTAAGATCCAATCTGCAAGGACGTAATAAATCGGGGATATTTGACCATACTCCGTACAAGAAATTCAATATTTCTGATTGCAATTTATCTGGGTTTTCATCTTCATTCAAGGGACGAACTGGGGTACAAAAGAAAGTGTTTTTTTCAATAAATGGTTCATATACCAATTTTTGATTACCAAAACTAAAGAAACCCTTTTTATCCTTCAATTTTAACAATTCATCGACACCGGCATAAAATTTCATATCTAAAATTGCAGCAGCATCAATAAACGTATTATTGTTTAAATGAAAAGAATCAAACTTACTAATTTCTACAGGTTCACTATATTGCGTATTTAACAAGAATGATTTAATAAGTTTACTATTATCAGCATCTTTAGCATACAACAAAGCAAAAGCTAACTGATAAGAATTTTCCAATAAACTATGATCTTGTTTTAATTCATCAAAAATGTCTTTTATATGTTTTTCCTCTCCTTCAAAACAACGTTTTTGTAGTAAGGTTGGTGCTTCATAATCAATAAATTGATCGGCGATATTAGTTAAAAGCAATTGAATATCCTTAAATCTGGGTAAAACTTCTGAAAGCTTTAAATTAAATTTTCCGAATCGTTCAATCGAAATAGATACATTTATATCAAAGCCTATATCAGTAAGCTTATGCAATTCTCCCTTTAGATTCTCGATATAAATTTTAGAACGGATTTTTGAATGGTCAGCATCTTTATTTCTAAAAATTTGAAGCGTTTGATGTTCAAATGAATCCTTATTATATGTCTGCCCTTCTTTTAAAACTATTTTGTCAATTTTACTAAAAACCTGTTCCTGCACATCAGCATTCCCACTTTCTACAATTAGTGCAGAAAGTAATTCAGGAGATACTTCTTTGGATTTGGAAATTGCATTAAACAACTGACTGCCTCTTAACAAACCTTTATTCCTATATTCCGAAACGTACATTTTAGCAGGTAGTAGTTTATATGTTTCTCCAAAAATTGCATTGATTTTTTCAGCTAGTGTTTGTTGGCCTTTTTCTACTACATAAGGAATATTTCTAGCTCTTTTACCTACTTCACACTCTCTGGAATTTTCTTGACTTTCAACAACATATAAAAAAGTAAAAAGATCTTCTTTAGTTCTGTCAAAAAAATGAACTAAACTTGCTGCTTCACTTTTATCCAAAATAACAATATCTTTAGCGATTGATTTAGCTAATATGCTATTGCGGGTTTTAAATACATTTTCAGACAAAAACTCCAAAACATCAATATGGGGGGCATATAAATCAGTAATTGTATGTACAGCGGTTCTTAAATCACTATAATGATTTGAGTTAGGCATTTGATCATGATAAAACACCTTAGAAGCAGGAACAAAACCTACTGAATTATCAATAAAAATATAATTGTTAGTAATCAATGGTTTAGGTGATTTTGCTAAAGTAGCATATTTCATTACCCCTTGATAAAAAGCCTTAATATTAGCATTAACTGAAGAATGTCCACTTATCATTTCCCATTCTGTAGATAAAATATTAGTATAAATATCAGTCTCTTTAGCAAGGTAATTTTGGAGTGTAACACTATCCTCATGAACATCAATTTTAAATTCATCCAACCAAGCTTCAACAGATTTAGTAGATGCTATTAGTTTGGACAATACCATACGTTGTCCTTTCTGATTACAGAACAATTCTACGCGGGCAAGTTCTTTGGGGGGTAAGACAGCAGCTAACAAAATAAAAAAGGCCTTTTTTTCCTCAGGATCCAATTCTGTCGTTTTGCAATTTTCTATCAACTCGCTAATACCCATTTTCCATTCTTTACTAACCGTAGTTGGTGATGTTCTAAATGGATCTAAAGAAAGTAAAGGAAGAATTGAGGGGTGCGGCAAAGATAGGTTCAAAACTTTTTCAACTGCAGAACGTAAGTCTTCATATTCTACATTGATATTTTCAAGACATTTATGAAAAAATACTTCCTGAGGTTTACAAAACCCTCCTACTGTATTAGTATAAATGTAATTAACTTCTTCTAATTTTGGTTGGGCAGCCTTCAATTTAAAATAGGCAGATACACTTTGATAAAACTCTAACAGTTCTTCTTCGTTTTCACTATCAATTCCCTTTACCAATTCGGACCAGAAAGGAACAATAATATGACTATATGTCTCCCATTTATTCTTGTTTGAAATATATTGCTCTGCCAATTGTTCAGAATCTTCTTCTTTTGCAATTTTAAAGTTCTCTAACCACCTCTCTACATTAGCATCAGCTGGAAGTAATCCATGCAATGGTGCAGCAAGCCCTTCTTTATTGCTAAATAATGAAACACTCCTTAATTCATGTTTTTTAACTCCCTCAAGATCTTTTAAGAAATCATACAAACTATGTTTTTGTTTTACTGTTAGACTTGCACCTTTTGTACGACCAGCAATTTTTTCAAATAAAGCATGATCATCTGTTAAATAATCTAATTGAGATTCTATTTGTTGCAAAATGACCGAATAATCAAGAATATTAAATTCAAGAACTGCAAAGCCTAATCCTTTAATGGAGTCACGTATTGGAAGCATACGTTCGCTCATAAGAAAAATATCATCCTGTGCTTGCAAATCATTAATAGCATAGAAATGAGCTTCACCAGTCGTACTGGTAAATTTAAAACACTTTATTTCAGCAAATTTTTCCAAAAATTCATCATCAAATTCAACTCGCTTTAATTCAGATACAAAAACACCATAATCTTCAGAAGAAAGATTCGAAATAAAATTATTTAAAAGACTTAAATTAGCCTCCATTACAAGTTCTTTGAGCCCCCATCGTTTCAAACCTAATTTTGCATTATTAGCTGCAGAGCGTAAAATATCATCTTCTTTATCAACATCTGTCCAATATAACCACTCTCTTCCTATTCCAAGACTCATAGGTTCAATTGGAAGTGCTGTTCCTTTAGCTATTATTAAATCTTTGAGATAAAAATTTCCTTTGTTAGTAGGAATATTCATTTGAAGATATTCCAATAAAGGCTCATATAGATATTTATTAATCAATTCAGCATCATATTCAATTGATCGATTTGTCAACAATAGCGCTTTATATATATGACAATAAGTCTGAAGATCTTCTTGTTTATATTTATTTAGATTACGCTTAAGAGATTTGGTTATATATTTAAATGTTTCAATATTTGCTTCTCCCTGGTCATCCAAACGTGTACGGTCTGTAATTTTTGCAAAAGATGAACTATGGATAAAATAGGCCATACCATGACGTTCATTTCTCATTGGGAAAAACTGGTACAAACTAGGAGCATCTTTTAATGCTTGCATCTGATTTAGGCTTTCAGGAAAACCAAGTGATATCTCTATTGGACAAGTAGGAAATTCAGGGTCAATATTTTTAAAATCATCTGTTCCAGGCAAAATTGAATACCGTTCGAAACGAGTTTCAAATTTTTCGATAATTTCATCCTGTAATGCAACTTTCTCAAGGGTTTTAAGATTATTCATTGCATAACCGATCCCAGACTTAATATTTAGTAGGGATTCTTTTAATTTTTCATGTTTTTTAGGGCCGAAACGCAAGAAAAAAAGTGAACCTTGTTGCAAAGAAAAATTCTCTAAAAGATGTTTGTATTCATTTAAAAAACCTACTAATTCAGTTAGATCTTCCTGTTTGAATAATACATCATCTTCATAATTCAAGTTTTTGATCTTTTCCTCAGGACAAGTGGGGAAGCACGCAAGTATAATTTTTAAAAGCCAAGGTGCATTTTCTCCAGAAATTTTATTGTCCAGAGTCATATTACCACCTTTATAATTCAATAAACCCTCAAACTGTTTATTATTGTGCCAGCTAAATAAAAGTGGCCCCGCAAGATCACTCAATAATTCTTCGGCGCCATCAGACTTCCCCATTAAACGGTATGCCAATTTAAACCCAATCCCATAACGACCAATTTTACCACAATTTTCTACCTTAGTTTTATCTGCTTTAGTACCCTGAAAAGAATTAAGAAGTGCTTTAAGATCTTTTTCAGAAAATGCACGACCATTATTCAGAACCATAAAAAAGGTATCATTATATATCACCGCACATTCTGTGGATTGACTATCTGCAGCATTTTGAAGAAATTCATAAATCGCTTGTTCATCTTGTGCATTTTGTAATTTTGGTGTTAAATCCGCTTTAATATTATTAACAATACCATTTACCATTTTATAAAAGCCACTGTTTTCGCCATGAGCACTCCCTATAAAATTTTCATCCCAGTTAGGCATGTCATATCCTTGCGCATTGCGCCAATTGGTACGGAATTGTTGGATGTTTTTAATTAGCATGTTTATTGAATTTGATATATAGAATTGGGTTTATTGGACAATAGTATTCCTATTTTGTAAAGGTAAAAAAAATCACCTAAAAACAAAAACGTTTAACTTAATTAAAACAAAATGTTTCAGAGAGTTTACTTGTCAACTCTAAATTAGCCATTTTTTTGAGAATAATTAGTACAATTAAAACTTAATTTTTAAATGTTTTTTTTTAAGATAAAAATTCCAAATTTAGCCTAATAAAATTACAGTTTTATAAAAATGTTGAAACTAAGTTTGTGAAGTATATAGAGAAAAAACATATCATGAATATCATGGTTTTTAATAAATTTAAATTGTAATTATTCTTTTGATCACTACCTATTAGACTTTTTTCATTAGTATCTTTATCTTGTAGGCTAAAATTAAATTTATTTAAATTGCAATCTAACATTTAAGCGTTTCTTTTAAGATTATTAATTAAGAACCTGACCATTTCAATAATGATTTTTTACATTATGACAAAAGGTGTGTTTTATCTTATTTTTATTTTTTACTACATGAATAGTAGTGCTCAATTTGCTCCTCCTGCAAATCAACCAGGAAGTACAGCAATTCATAAAGACAGCAGCATAATATTAGCATGGGCAAAAACTTGTACAGTAAATGTTGGTCCAGTTGATATTAGCCAACCCTCATTAGGCATTGCCAATTCTGGCACAAACGAAAATGCAACAGGAAAGGCTGGAGAAGGTGGATTTATTAGTTTAGGTGACGGTGGAATGGCTACGTTGACTTTTGAACATCCAATAACCAATGGCAATGGACCAGATTTTGCAGTTTTTGAAAATGCATTCAATTCAACTTTTTTAGAATTGGGATTTGTTGAAGCTAGTTCCGACGGCCAAAATTTTGTCCGTTTTCCTGCGATATCAAATAATGATACTTCTTTACAAATTGGCAGTTTCGGAATGGTAGATGCAACAAAAATTCACAATTTAGCAGGTAAATATCAAGCTAATTACGGTACACCATTTGATTTAAATGATTTAATAGCAGACACAGCCGTTATTGACTTAAATAAGGTTACACATTTGAGAATTATTGATGTGGTAGGAAGTATACAAGATAGTTATGCAAGGTTAGATAGTCGTGGTATTAAAATCAATGATCCCTGGTCTACACCATTTCCATCAGGTGGTTTTGATTTGGATGCTGTAGGTGTAATTCATATTAATATGGATGTTTCAATAAAACAAATTGAAGAACCAATAATTGCAATCTTTCCAAATCCTGTTAAATCAGGAAATAATATTATAATTAGTGCAATTAAATTAGAATCTTATTCATTAATGATACACAATATGCAGGGAACATTAATAAAAATAGTGGCTGATTCACCAACAAAAATTGAAACGATAGATTTGCATCCTGGTTGCTATATTATGACAATTACAGATGGAATTAATCATTCGATAAATAAATTATTAATTCACTAAGAACAAAAATGAGAAAGGTACTTATCATACGATTTAGTTCGATTGGAGACATTGTATTGACAACACCTGTTATTCGCTGTTTAAAAACGCAACTGAATGTGGAAGTCCATTATATCACCAAAGATAAGTATGCTTGTATTCTCGAAGACAACCCATACGTTGACAAGGTATTCTCTATTGATAAAAAATCCAACTCCCTAAAAAAAATTGTGAAGCTCCTGAAGCTTGAAAAATATAGTATAATTGTAGACTTACACAAAAATTTTCGATCAAAATATATCTGTTTTAAATTGGGGATTAAACCACTTGTGTATGATAAGATAAATCGACAAAAACTACTTTTTACAAAATTCAAGATCGATAAATTGCCTGATTTACATATTGTTGATCGATATTTAGAAACTGTAAAACCTTTACGTATAAAAAATGATGGCAAAGGGTTGGATTATCACATTCCAATAATGGACTATATAATACCTCAACACTTAGATATCCGATTAAAAAGTGGTCATTTTGTAGCATTTGTTATAGGGGCAACACATGCCACCAAACGACTCCCTGCAAAAAAAATAAAATCTATCTGTGAAATTGCAAATAAAGAATTAATAGTATTGATTGGTGGCAAAGAAGACATTGAAGCATCTTTAATCATTGAACAAGCAGGAAATCATATTATCAACCTTTGTGGCAAACTCAACCTACACCAATCTGCATCAATAATAGATCAGGCACGAGTTGTAGTAGCTCATGACACAGGATTTATGCACATTGCAGCAGCTCTCAAAAGACCTGTAATCTCTATCTGGGGCAATACGGTACCAAAATTCGGTATGTATCCCTATTTCCCTACAAACAGCACGGTTAATTATAAAATAATCGAAAACACTACATTAAGTTGTCGGCCTTGTTCAAAACTAGGCCAGAATTATTGCCCAAAAGATCATTTCAAATGCATGAATGATCTTATAAATAAACAAATTGCTGATACTTTCAGTTAAGAAAAGTTGAAATTCGCTTGAATACTGTATATTTTAAGGTTACGAAATTAGTATTTTGCATTTCCAATGATTATCTTTGCACTTTATTAAAATATATAATAATAGAAATGTCTATTTATATTACTGATGAATGTATTAACTGTGGGGCATGTGAACCAGAATGTCCAAACAATGCTATCTATGATGGAGGCATTGAATGGGCTTATGCTGATGGTACCGGTGTAAGTGGAAAATTTAATCTTGTAGATGGATTGGAAGTTGATGCAGAAGAAATGAATGCTCCAATAGAGGAAGATTTTTATTTTATTGTTCCCGATAAATGTACAGAATGTCAAGGGTTTCATGAAGAACCACAATGTGCCGCAGTATGTCCGGTAGATTGTTGTATTCCAATGGCTGAACAGCTAAAATCAATGGAAGATGAACTAGCACAAGAAACCATACAAAATAATCCTTCAGATACTGAAATTCAATTTCTTCAAACTAAAATTCAAAAATTCAAGGAAGATAAAAACCTTATTGAATCTGAAGAACGTCTTCTAAAGAAAAAAGAAATTTTACATCTCTAATATCAATTTGATTTGAATAGAGAAAGCTATCCTAAGCTTTAATTATGGCTTTTTTGAATATTATGCTCTAAAAATTGTCCATATACAATAGAAAATAATACTATAAATAGAGTAAATTAGTTGGATTAACTAAAATCAGACGCTCACATCAAACAATATTTCTATTTTTTCATCAATAATTGTATTATTACATTGATTCGTATCAACATCTTTAAAAAATTAAGGTGTAATGAATTCTGCAGAATCATTCAATACTTTGAACTATGAAGAAAATACTAAGAAAATTAAGTGTTGTGATTGGATTTATTATCCTTTTTGGCGGTCTATATATTAGTTCAAAATTGGGAAATTCAGAATCTTCGAAAAACAAGAAAGAAGATACTACTGAGTCAACTAAAAGATCTAATTATGTACGTAGTATGATTGTCAAAAATGAAACACTGGCTTCAGAGGTAATAATTAGCGGAAAAGTAATCCCACGCCAAAAAATTAATTTATACTCAGAAGTTTCCGGAAATCTGGTCAAAACTGGAAAAGAATTTCGAGAAGGAATACTATTTAAATCAGGTGAATTAATGCTTAATATTGAAACTACTGAGGCAGAACTGGAACTACAAGCTGCTAAAAGTCAATTATATAGTGCATTAATAGCCTTGTTACCTGATCTGAAAAGTGATTTTCCTGATAATTTTAAAGTATGGAAAGAATATATTGATTCATTTGAAGTCAATGAGCCAATAAAAGAATTACCAAAGACTGAAAACGGAAGGGAGAAACTTTACATTGGTGGAAAAAACATTGAAAATCAATATATAAATATTAAACGTCAAGAGTATCGCCTTACAAAATACAAGATCTATGCACCTTTTGATGCAGTATTAAGCAATGCAAGCATTTATGAAGGAGCTTTGGTTCGTAGTGGTCAAAAACTAGGGGAACTTACTCATCCCTCCCATTATGAAGTTGAAGCTACTGTTTCTTTACATGATGTAAAATTCTTCAGAAAAGGAAATAAAGTAAAACTCTATTCTGAAGCTACAAAAGATGAATGGATAGGTACTGTTGCCCGATTTGGGAAGTTAATAGACGAAAAGACTCAAAGCCAAACTATATTTATTACTGTCAATAGTAGTAAGCTGAATGAAGGGATGTTTTTGAATGGCAAAATAACGACCAAATACCTGACTAATATTGTACAACTTCCTAGAAAATTGCTTATAAACAATTCTTCAGTGTACACAATCAGAGCAGGAAAATTATCTCTACAGAATATTGATGTTATTAAGGTTAATAACAACCAAATGTATGTACAAAAACTAGAAGACGGAGTTGAAGTACTTGCACAAACCCTCCTAGGTGCCTACGAAGGTATGCCTGTAGAAATAATTAAATAATCAGGTACGAATGAAAAAAACAATTCAATATTTTGTAAAATATCATATTACAGCTGATGTATTATTGTTACTTATTGCAATAATAGGGTGTTTGTCGGCTTTAAACATATCCAGAAGTCAGTTTCCTCGGGTCGACAGTCGTGAAATAGCTATAGAAACTACATATAAAGGAGCCTCTCCTTCTGAAGTAGAAAAGGGCATTACAATAAAAATAGAACAAGAAATTGATGGACTTGAAGGTATCAAAAAAGTAAATTCAACTTCCATAGAAAATAAATCCACTATAAATATTGAAATTCTCAGTAGCTTCAAAATTGAAAATGTAATTAGTGATGTTAAAAACGCTATTGACAGAATTAATACATTCCCAGATGATGTTGAAACTCCCATTATATACAAAAAAGAAAGAGTAGATCGCTCTGCAGATCTGATGATTAGCGGAGATGTGGATTTAAAAACAATAAAAGCGTATGCAGAAAAAGCCGAACAGGAACTTTTGGCATTGGATGGTATTTCAAAAATCGAAATAACAGGATATCCTGATGAAGAAATTGCAATAACTATTAGTGAAAAATCATTAGATGCATTTAACCTGACATTTTCGGAAGTAGCATTGGCAATATCTGGAACTAATCTAGAAACTACTGGCGGAAATCTGGAAATGAATGGCACGAATATCACTATTCGTGGAAACAATAAAAAATATTATGCGGAACAACTAGAAAACGTGATTATAAAAACAAGTGAAACAGGAAGTAACGTTTTACTTAAAGAAATTGCAACAGTTAAAAATCAATGGGCAGATATACCTGAAAGAGAATATTACAATGGCATGCCAGCGGCAAAATTAGCTATTTCTAGTCGCCTGAATGAAGATATAATTGAAAGTGCTCAGAAAGCCAAAGATTACATTAAAAAATTTAATACAGAGACAAAGGTCGTTCAAGCATATTTATTAAGAGATGGAAGTATAGGGATACAACAACGTACTAATTTATTATTAGAAAACGGGTTAAAAGGGATAATTTTGGTTTTATTATTTCTGGGATTATTCCTTAAACCTAGAATTGCTTTCTGGGTAGCATTAAGTATACCCATATCAATTGCTGGAATGTTTATTCTCGCTCCAATTTTTGGGGTAAATATAAATATGTTATCCTTGTTTGGATTAATCCTTGTTATTGGAATTTTAGTAGATGATGGTGTTGTAATTGCTGAGAATATATTTCAGAGATATGAACGAGGACTTCCAGCAAAAGAAGCTTCAATTAAGGGCGTTCTTGAAGTAGCTCCATCAATTATATCAGCTGTATTAACCACTTGTTGGTTCTTTATGTTATTTTTTCTAATAGAAGGCACAATGGGTGACTTTATGTCTAACGTTGCATTCGTTGTAATTGCTACCCTACTATTCTCTCTAATTGAAGGATTTTTTATTTTACCTGCCCATATAGCCCACTCAAAAGATTTAAAATCAAAACCAACAGAAAACATTATTGACAAAGGAACTACTGCATTTTTTAGCTTCCTTAAAAACTATATATATGGACCTACTCTAAAGTTTTGTTTAAATAATAAGATGATAGCAATTTCAGTTGGCATTGTGTGCTTTTCATTAAGTATAAATATAGTCATGGGCGGATTTGTTAAATTGACTTTCTTCCCAAATATCGACCGAGATGACATTGTGGTAAATCTTAAACTACCAGCAGGAACTACTGAAGATAAAACGAATACAATACTTAAAGATATTGAAAAAAAAGTCTGGACAGTTAATGAAGAATTTTCTTCAGGTCGTAAAGATAAAAATCAAGTGATTCTTTCTGTTGCAAGAAACATTACTGCTTCACCTAATATTGGCAGCCTTGTGATATCATTGCTTGATGGAGAATCAAGACATGTTGAAAGTAATATTATTAGCAACCGACTAGATGAACTAGTAGGAGACATATATGAAGCAGAAAGTTTGACTTACGGACAAAAATCGATTTTTGGAGCAGCGATTCAGGTGGGCTTTATTGGTGACAATATAAACGCTTTAAGAAAAGCAAAAGATGAATTTAAAACCATACTGCAAAATGATAAACTTTTAAAAAATGTCACTGATAATGATGAGAAAGGTAGTCAAGAATTTAACATTGTATTATTACCTAAAGCCAATGCACTAGGAATTGATTTAAAAGCGATAATTAGTCAGATACGTCAAGGTTTCTTTGGTTATGAGGTTCAACGTTTACAAAGAGGAAAAGACGAAGTAAAAGTTTGGTTGCGATATACAAGTGAAGAGCGTGAAAATTTTGGCAGTCTTGAAAACATGAAAATACGTATAAACAACAATAGCTACCCACTAAGAGAATTAGTAAAATTAGAACCTCAAAGCAGCTCACTTAATATTATTCATTCTAATGGGAAAACTAAATTAGAAGTTAGTGCATCTTTAAATGATCCAAATGCTTCAGCTACAGAAATATTTAATAATGCAAAAAATAATATCATCCCTAAACTCCTACAAAAATATCCAGATGTAAATGTTATTTATGAAGGTCAAAGTGAAAGTGCATCAGATACAATTGATTCAATGCAAAGGTGGTTACCTGTAATCCTTCTTCTGGTGTTTTTTACTATAGTACTTACCTTTAGATCGTTTTTACAAGCAATTATAGTAATTCTTCTTATTCCATTTGCTTTTATTGGAGTTGTTGCTGGTCATTGGATACATGGTGCATCTATCAGTATATTATCTATGTTTGGCATACTTGCAGTTGCTGGTGTAGTAATAAATGACAGCTTAGTCTTGGTAAGCACAATGAATAGAATGCTAAAAAAAGGCACTCCGTTTAAGGACGCTGTTTATGGTGCAAGTATGTCCAGATTTAGACCTATTTTGCTAACATCAATTACTACTGTTGCTGGATTAATGCCAATTGTATTAGAAACTAGTCTGCAGGCGCAATTTTTAATTCCTATGGCAATAGCGCTTGCTTATGGACTAGCTGCTGCAACTTTCATAATGCTGCTAATGCTACCACCTTTATTAATAGTTATCAATAACGGGCGAAGGATTTGGAAATGGATATGGGATGGAGAATCTCTTACAGCCGAAGAAGTAGAACCTAGTGTAATCGAAGAAATATAAAGAATATTCAGAAAACACATAAATGAAAGTCTAAGGAATCAAATAATATGAGAATAATCTTTCCAATAACGTGTATTTGGAGTCTCAGCTATATATTCTATTACTTCATTTGTACTAAAATCTTTAATTGATAAATTCCATGAATGCAAGCATATTGCAAGCGGCAAGTACTGCTTTTTTGCTCCATACTTTTCATCACCAACTATTGGGCAGCCAATATGAGACAGTTGAGCACGAATCTGATGAAAACGACCTGTTTCAAGTTCTATTTTTAGTAAATGGCTATGTGCAGTAGACTTTAACAAAGCATAAGAAAGCGTACATTCTACACTACCCTTTTGGCTCTTCTCAAAAATTTTAGAACATTTATTTTTTTGATCTTTAACTAATTGATGTCTCAATGTCCCCTCTTTATGTGGTGGTGGATTTTCTACAATAGCCAGATAGGTTTTTTTTATCTTTCTCCGACTTATCTGATCATTCAGCTTTTTTAAACTACTTTTATTTTTTGCAAAAACCATTGCACCACTGGTGACACGATCCAAACGATGCACAACACCAACAAAAGCAGCAGATTTTTTTCGAAATTGTTTCTTATAATTTGTTTTTTCTTTTGATTTAGGTGCTAAATGTCTTCTTTCTAGTGAATAAGGAGTTCTTTTACCCGTTGAGAGGTACTCCTCCACTAAAGATTCAACAGTAATAACTTCAAAAGGATTTCTTTCAGTTATCAGACCTGCACGTTTATTAATTACTATATAAGTTGGTGTCTGCTCTATTATTTTCAGCTTCTGGTACATGATAAAATTCTACGATAAAAAGACAATGCTTTGGCAAAAAAGCAAAGGTATCGAAATTAGAACAAATTTATGTATTTTGCATTTAAGATTTATATGACTTTTAATACTGTCTACCTATAATTCAATTATCTCAATTTCAACTCGCCTATTAAGATAAGCAAAAGAACTGTTTATAGGGTGAATTATCTGTTGGCAACCAAAACCTATACTACTAAGACGATTGTCTTTAATTTTTTGCTCTACCAAAAAATTATAAATAGTTTTAGCACGGGCTTCTGATAAATTCTGGGAGAATTGATTTCCTTTGTTGCATCCATTAGTATGTCCTTGAATAGAAATTTTTAGTGACTTATTTCTCTTCATAGTTTTATAAAGTGCTTTTATAGTAGAAATAGATCTATTTAATGGTTTTGGTGAATCTCCATGAAAAAGTATATTACTTACTACAAACCGATCACCCTTTTTAAGTTTTTTGATTCTACTTTTAAGCTTTATGTTTCTCATCTTAGTAGCTATATTAAAAGCAGTGATTATAGTATCTTTAAAAAAGTAGCCATCTTTAGAAACCTCTAAATGCAAGGCATCTTTTAATTGACTTTTGGAAATATCAAAATCAAGTCTATAATCGCCAGTCTCTGAATCAGAAGTAGTTTCAGCAAGCACATTCCCTGTTTTTGTATTGGTTAAAATAATATTAGCCTCTAATGAAGATTCTCCGCCTATGCCTACAACTGTTCCATTTAAACTTAGATTAACGAAATAATCAAAGTGTAAAAAATGACCACTTCCATTATCATATACATTGTTAACATAAAGAACATAAGCTTCATTGGCTTGAACGTTAATAGATTTACTGTAAGCAGGGTTTACACCTGCAGCAACAAATTTTTTCTCTGCATTCAAAGAAAGCCCTGTTCGCCCATTCAATTCTAAATTATTTCTTGAAAAATTAGTACGTATTGGCTTGATAGATGCATTCTCTAATGCATTGCAAAAATCATCTCCAGTATATTTATACAAAACAAAATCATAATCATTAAGACTATCCAATGGTTCAATCTCAAAGGATAAATTGCCTTTGGTTTTTGAAGTAAACTTGTACCAGACACTATGGTTCTCTTTTTCAATAAAATATATATGATCGTTATTCTTATTTTCAAACTCTGAAAATTGACCATATCCAAGAGGGCTAGACGTAGGTCCAAAGGTTTTTCTAATTTGGATAGACATCATATTGTTACAATCACCATGATCATTAATATTTATTAATGTATCCTGAGCCACTAAAGAAATAAACGTTGGAAAAACCCAAATAAGAATCAACAAAAACTTAATAAAAATCATCATTCTGCATTTTAAAAAAGTAATTAACAACATGTATAGCATTAACATGTATTCTAAAATGATAATCCAAGAAGAAAAAAAGGTTACAGAAAACAAAAATTTATTTATAATATATTCGATGTAAAATAGAAGTCTTTACGCCTAAAAGATATGCAAACATCAGAAATGTATTTAAAATAGTCATTTTAAAGAATCCCTTATTTTCAAACCTCCTTATGGATGTTAGAATAGGAATCTTGAGCTTATGAATTTTTGTTTTTCGCCTCGCTTTTTGGAAAAAAGCCACATCTTCAAATAAATCATTTTCAGGAAAAGCAACGTGATTCATAAAAAAATCTCTTGCAATTACAATACCCTGATCTCCATAAGTAGTAAAGATAGATTCAAATTGCGCTGCCCATTCAAAAAATCTGTAACGCTTTTGAGGTCCATCGTAAAGCACTGAAAAGGTAGCCACAGAAAGTTCAGGTTTTATAAATTGTTCCATCAATAGACTTATTGCCCCTTCTGGCAAAACAGAATCTACATGTAAAAAAACAAAGACATCTGAAGTTGCAGCTTCAGCACCGACTCTGCACTGCCGTCCACGACCGGGTCGACTTTTAAATAATTTTACAGGAAGCTTATAGGCTAATTCTACAGTCTTATCAATACTACCACCATCAACAACTATTATCTCACAATTCGGGAATGAAAGATTTACATTCTCAATACATTGAATAATATTTTCTTCTTCATTTAGGGTTGGAATTATGATACTAATAGGCGGTTTTTGCATCATCTCTTAAATATTCAATTATCAATGATAAGCTGTCTTGAAAAAAGTCCTAAGTTGGTCTTAACGTTCAGTATATAAACACCAGAAGATAATAAATTACAATCCAAGCTGAAATCTTGTTTATTAATATCCGAAATAGACAAAACCAGTTTCCCTGTAAGATCAACAAGATCCATTTTCTCTATCACGCCACCTTCGAACTCAATAAAGGCAGTTTTAATTACAGGATTCGGAAAGACCCTTAATGTTTTATGGTCTATTAGTTTAGTTGTATTTACTGGTGAAGTAACCGAATAAATATAAAATTCATATTCAGCCCGTTTTGGATTCAAAGACATTGCATCTGAGTTCTGAGAACGTATATAATATTTAACAACATCACCTGAAGCATTATAAGGTATAAGAGCTGTATAAATACCATCTGCTGCAATGGAGTCTCCATTGGTTCCATCATCTACCATTGGGATTGCCTGAAATCTAGAATTTAATTTATTGATAGTAACCATCAAATCTACCTGAGACGCCCCTGTAACATCAGCTGTAATATATACTGAATCTCCTGCAACAGGAAAACTATCACTTTGATATACAGATAGGATTTGAGGCGGTGATAATAACATATCAGGGAAAGTTGACAAGAAAGCTTTACGTTCTTGTACTGTTCGCATAATCCCAGCAATTTTAATGGTAAACCAAGGTATCCATTCATATAGATTATAGCTAAAAACCGACATGGAGAAAAACTTCCATGGGTCTTGTTGAGCTGCTGTATATCCAAGTATCTGAGCATTATTAGCGATATTGAAAATATTTGTTGAGTCAACTAATTGTTCTTCATATACAGTTCTTAAATGTGCTGTGTACTGCTTGTGATATAAAGGATTGCTCAATAAACGATACACTAATGGATGTCCAGATTGAAAAGGTGTATGACCAAAATTTGGATTCGTTTCATATATAAGATCAGGGTCGCCTAACCAATTAAGCATAGCACCTATAAAAGTCTCACTTAAATCCCAGGGGATAATTTGAAAAAGTCCATCTTCGGTTCTGTACAAATAAAAATTATGCTGGACTAGATAATTATATGTATCAGTATTCGCTAAAACCTGATTGAGTGCAAAATACCAAAGAACACGATCTACATTAAGAATTGTATCAATATTCGAAGGATCATTATTGAGAATATCAATTAATTCAAGTAATTCATACCACCCTGAAAGAGAATCCGACTTCAATTGATAATGCTCTGTATATAGGCTGGTATCTGAACCATAATAAATCAAATCGGAATTCTGAAATGGCACACCTGAACCGTATTGTGCAGTAGGATCACATTTAAAAAGGGTGCCATCCTTTTCGCCAAAATGTTTTTTTAAAAATTGTGACCCAACAGATTCTGTATTAACATATAATCCCAGATAAGATCCTTGAACTTCTAATTTCATCAAATTCGCTTCTGGTGAAGGCATATAATTACGGTAAATACGATAACCCGTCATTTCTTTAACAAACGTAGGGTCGAACAAAGCATTTGCTAACTTAATTTTTTTCATCCCCATTAATTTTTGCCCAGATACAATATCATTCATATCTATATTATATGGCACTTTGGGAATCCCATTTGTAGCAGCAATATAAAAAGTTGAATTTCCTTTGTAACGTACAGCGACGGAATCCAAAAAAATACTCCCCATAGACAAACTTGCGGGCAATCGTTTACCAGTCTCATTAAACCATCCCAATTCCAATGTATCATGATAATTAGGGTCATAAAAATTGATACTGATTGTACGCAAAGAATCTTTATCAAATATACCCTGAGGAGCTTCATATAAAGTCTGAGGATCATAAAGAACCTGTGCATTTATACAATTAATAAGTAGAATAACATACAGGAATGAATTAAGGATTTTCATAGAGATTGTTTAAAAATCTAATGGCATCAAAAAAAAGCAATATTTAATTATTCTATCAATTTAAGAAAATTTTATAAAAAAGCACTGGAAAACAGACGAAAAGGATTAAATATTAAGATTAAAGAAAGGGAATATCTCAGAAAAATTCTTTTTGTTTACATTAAAAAAAAACCTTTTCAGATAGTTAACAGATTTTAACTAAATTCAACTAAACACATTTTAAGATCCAGCGTTTTTTAATTGAATAACCTTTCTTTCAATTATTATCCATAGCTTGTGATTGAATTAATTGAAATTAAATAATTCAAAAATAGATTAACAAAAATAAGCTTACTATGCATAATTATATCAATTACATATTATCAATGATTATTGTTTTTTCATGTATAATTCAACTTTTTGCCCAAAATATAAATTTAACAGTCCGAGTGACTAACATTAAAAAAATTAATGGTAAGGTATATATAGCTATTTACGATGATAAAAATAGTTTTCTTAATCCTAACAAAGCTGTAAAAACAATTGAGCTAAATGTAAATAATAACATACTAAAACATACCCTATCTATTCCTAAAGGAGCGTATGCTTTAGCGTTATTTCATGATTCTAATTCAAATGGTATATTGGATAAAAATTTTCTAGGAATTCCAAGTGAACGTTATGGATTCTCCAATAATGTTCATCCTTTATTTAGTGAACCCTCATTTAGCAGTACAGTTATAGAAATCTATAAGGACTTAAAAATAGATATTGCCTTATTAAAGTGGTAGGATTGAATTGAATTAAATTAAAAAAATAGATCCTAATATGTTAACTTAAGATTAGTATACTTAAAATTAAGATAGTATCATCTTTTTAATATTATTATTGTACTTTTACGGTACTAAATAATAATTTTCGATAATTACATTAAAAGATTCTTTATAGAAAAATGGTTTTAGTAAGATATATTTTTGAAGATAAGAAAATTCCTACACAAGAAGTAGTCGGAATGGTTGGAGATAATATACTTGACCTTGCTGAAGATAATGGCATGCACATTAATAGTAATTGCGGTATGGTTTGTGCCTGTAGCACATGTCATGTTTATATTGAAAATGGTGAAGACTTTTTAACTGAAATATCTGACAAAGAGGAAGATTTTATTGACCGTGCTTTAAACCCTCGTATTGAATCTCGACTTTCTTGCCAATGTAACATCGAAGAAGATGATGATGGTAACTTTATAGAGGTGGTAGTCCCTGATCAATCACAGATTATAGGACATGAACATTAATTAACAATCATTTTCTTTATTAAAAAAAAACACAATGAGTTTTGAGATAGATTTACCAATTGAATGGAATGACCACGAAGATATTGCAATGGGGCTTTATGACAAATTTGGTGATGACTTTACTGAATCAAAAATATACAGAATACGATTTACTGAATTGCTTGATTGGATCTTATCACTTCCTAATTTTGTAGGAAAACGTGAAGATTGCAATGAAAACCATCTCGAACAAATTCAATCTAAATGGGTTTATGAGTGGAGAGACAACCAATAATACGATTAACCGCTAAACTAATTGCCATCAAATGTCCTTTTTGGATAAATTACAAGAAATAAATACAATTATTCTTGATGTTGACGGTGTCCTTACAGACAGTTCTGTTTATATTCAAGAAGACGGTATACTGATGCGTAAAATGTCTGTTCGTGATGGTTTTGCAATGAAATATGCAATTGATAATGGCTATAGGATTATAATAATTACTGGTGGCAAATCTCAAGGAGTAATTAAACGCCTCGAAGACCTCGGTGTTACTGAAATCTATAGCGGCATAGAAAACAAACTCGAAACGATAAATGAATTAGTCGAAATACATAATCTTGACCTTTCGCGTACAGCCTATATGGGGGATGACTTTCCCGATTATGAACCATTACGACTTGTATGTCTATCAACCTGTCCTAGTAATGCCATCCCAGAAATTCGTGCTATTTGTCAGTATATATCACCTTTAAAAGGGGGACAAGGCTGTGTTCGGGACCTTATAGAAAAAATCATGAAAGTGCAGAAAAAATGGGTTGAAACGATAGTTCCTTTGAACAAGGATACAAAGTAAAAGATTGAAATTTATATCACAAAGATATAACTTAAATTCTAATTAATTTGCGCGTAAAAATGCCCTCTGAAGAAACCATTTGAATAAAATATATACCCTTAGGGTAAACTGACAAATCAATTGCTAATTCGTTGCTATTCATATTGATTTGTTCTAATAAATGCCCCTCTATATTAAAAATTTCCAACAATACTTTCTTTGGGTTTGCTTTATTAATATGTACAATACCTTTGCTAGGGTTTGGAGAAAAATTAAAACCTAATCCGTGATCAGCGTTTTTAATGTTTAAAATATGAGTTGGAAGCACAAAATCAACAATGACTGGAAAATGATCTGAAGCTTTTTTTGTGTCATCCCAAAACAAATTATTTTGATTTAATAGAGGAGTACTCATATGCTCTGTTGATAAAATAAAAGATTTATCGACAGACATTACACTATTAGTAAAAAACACAAAGTCTAATCTTCCTGAGGGGAAATCCCCCACTATAGGATTGCTTATATCCCAAGTATATGCAATATCTTTCTCATTAAAATAAGCAACCTGATCTTTTAAAGGAGTATTATCCCAATCAGGTAAACCTCCAATTCCATATGTAGAAGTATCTGATATTGTTCCATTAACAATAGTATAATACTGCTCTGAATAGCCAACTAGATTCATATCGCCAGAAAATGATATGGGGGTATTCATTGGTAAATCTATTACACCACCAATTGTTTTAGCATCATGTATAAATTGAATTAAAGCATCAAAATGCTCCTGTCTGCCTTGATTATTGAGACAACATGGTGGATGACCATTAAGAATTAAAATGTCTGTTGAATAAATACTATCAGGTAAATCTATTAACTCTGCATCAATCTTATTTGCAACTTGCCAAGATTGCAAAGAAGGGTATTTAGATATTGTAAGATTACCAGAATTCAAATCCGGGTATATATAAGGGTAATATATAGGATTGGTATTTAAAAAGCCCATCACATCATTATATGTAGTATTGCCACACTCTTGAAAGGTAATAATATCAGCATTAACGCTTCCAAATATTCTTCTATGCTCATCTACACGATTATTATTTATAAGCCCATTACTAAAAACATTATAAGTCATAAGACGCAAATTCTTTGGATCATTTTTTGAAAAATTAACAGATGTTGTTGTAGGTGATGAACAATTATTAAAAACATACATAAATACAGACCCATTGTCCGGCATATAATCATTGCCTAATTTCTCTCTTATGGAAATACAGATCGTGTCTGAAAATAGAGCTCGATTTATAGCAATCTCGAATTCATCAGAGGTATAAGAAGGCAACGGGATAATATCAAGGGCATATAAAGAAAGGGTATCTACCATATTAGGATCCGTATCGTCGAAAATTTTTTTCTTAAAAAAGTTTATACCATATTCAGATCCAATATTATTTGTAGAATATCCTGTAAATTGATTATTATCAGCATCAATATTAATTAATACTTCTGCAGGATTATAAAATGGCTCTGTTAAATCAATCTCATCAGACAATTTTATCCTAACATATAAATACTCATTATCATTACAAACACTAAACTCAAGTAATTCTATTCCTTGAGAATCCAAAGAATCATCAACATAGGTCATAATGTTAGAACTCCAATCATCAAAGAAACCATCAATTTTAATTCTATTCTGAGCAACGATTTGCGCAGAAAGGAATAAAAAAATCAATAAGACAGGTATTAAAAACTTCATATAGTTAGGATATAATTATTTTTAAAAAAGATAAATAAAAGCGTTTAGAAATTTAAGTCGAATAATCTAACAAAGATAAAAACTCTAAATAAAAATCGATAAGTCCATACGTTTCCGGAAAAATATAAAGCAATGAATTAATGATAATTTTATGGTTAGATCTAATTTACTTTAGCATAAATTCGGGGCAACTCTACTAAATTCCGTTACTTATAGCACAATATAATAACACGACCATGAATAAGTAGTCAATTAAATCTCATAACATACTATAAATCTATGCCTTAACTAAGAGAAATATAAAAAAAATTATTATCTTTACTTCATAAGTATAATAGAATAATTGTATGTGATTCTTTTTGAGACAAAATATTATACTTATTTAAGATCTTTGCTTACTACTATCTATAAAGACTTTACCCAACACCCAGCTATTTAAACAAAACAAATGAAGCACACTCTACAATTTACAATTTATATAATTTTCTTTTTTTGTTGGAATACAGGGTTTACTCAAAACCTTGTAACGAATCCGAGTTTTGAGAATATAAGTAGTTGTCCAACTGCTCAAAGCCAATTGGCGAATGCTTTAGATTGGTCAAAACCTCCCGGTTCTGGAACTACCCCTGACTTATTTCATGCCTGTCACCCAGGTGGTGCACCTGTGTGTACAAATGTAGATTTACCAGGAGGATGGGCTGGAACTGCTCTTGCAAATACCGGAGATGCAGCTGCAGGTGTTTTAACAAAATATGGAGGATGTGGAAACTGTAGAGAATACATTCAAACAGAACTTTCAACCCCCTTGGTTAGTGGAGTCAATTATAGTATAGAATATTATGTACTATGCCCTTCAACCTGTCGTTACGAAACAAATGGACTGGATTGTTATATTGGAAATCAAATAACACAGCCAGGTAACCAACCTATTACAGCATTTACACCTCAAATTAACAGTCCTTTGGTAACTAAAGCTATGGGATGGACACTAATTTCCGGAACTTATACTGCAGTTGGAGGTGAAAGATATATTACCCTTGGTAATTATAAAAATGATGCAGGAACAACTTTCAATACAGTTACCCCAACTAGTGGTTGTGCCCTTACAAGTAATGGTTCTACCTATCTTTTTGATGATGTATCGGTTTCTGAGGTTTCACTCTTAAATACAAATCTACTTTATTTTACTGTAGAATCAAGCAATGAAAAACAAACTTTAATTGAATGGTCTGTCACCAATGATGAAGATTATGATTATTTGATTGTTCAAAGGTCAAAGGATGGTATTAACTTTCGTTCGATTAGTGATCATATTGATGTAGGAGTGAACGAATATTTAGATATTGTACCTCAACCTGGTATTAATTACTATAGATTACGTCTAAAAAAGAATAATTCTAATATTGAAATGACATCAATTAAAAGTCTGAATTTCAACTACACTATTCCCTATACATATAATTTCTACCCAAATCCTTTTGATGATTTTTTACAACTTGAACTTTTCAATCAAGGAAAACCAGAACAAGTAAAACTAACCATTCTTGACATTACTGGCAAATTAGTTTATGAAACTAAAATCTATATGGATGAAGGACGTCAAATAATTCAACTTTCAGTTCCTCATCAGTTATCAAAAGGTGCATATTATGCAAAAATAGATGCACATGAAAATGTACAATACAGGAAACTTATAAAACGTTAAACCCCTCCTTAATTTTAATAATTTGCCCCCTGTTTAATATACCTTTGATAAAATTAAAATTCAGGACGAATAGAATTGATTTTACATAGCAAACGAAACCTGCTATTATAATTATATCTATAAACGTCTATAGGTTATTAAATTCCTTTCAACTTTTTCACTATTTTTAAGTTTTAAAGAAAAAATAAAAAAATGATAAGTGTTAGGGAAGCGAAAAAAATAGTTTCTGAATTAAATATAACAACAAAAAAAGTAGAAATTCCTCTTACTGAGGCTATGGGTTTTGTCTTATCAGAAGATATACTTTCACCAATAAACATGCCTCCTTTTGATCAATCTGCTATGGATGGCTATGCATTAAAATATGGCCAAGGACTTTCATATAATATTGTAGGTGAAGTACAAGCTGGCAGTTCTATGCATCCAAAATTGAAGCATGGAGAAGCTGTTAGAATTTTTACAGGATCTGCAGTTCCCTCCGATGCTGATGCAATTATAATGCAAGAGAAAACTAAACAAAAGGGATCGAAATTACTAATTGATGAAAAACCGTTTAAAAAACAAAACATACGTCCTTGTGGGGAGCAGATTAAAACAGGAGAAATAGCGCTTAAAAAAGGAACTTTGATTAACCCTGCGGCGATTGGGTTTCTTGCAGGTCTAGGTATAGAATACGTTTCTGTTTACGAAAAACCTAATATTTCTATTATTGCCACAGGCAATGAACTTGTCAGAGCAGGAAACAAACTAAAAAGGGGGCAAATCTATGAGAGCAATTGCATTATGCTCGAATCTGTAATCAAAAGCAATGGATTTGAGATTCAAGCATCCTTTCATATTAAGGATAATTACACTCAAACTATTGACACAATAAAGCAACTAATTAAAACAAACAAATTTATTATTATCTCTGGTGGCATTTCAGTTGGCGACTATGATTTTGTTGGTAAAGCACTAGCTGAATTAGATGTTCATCAGTTGTTTTATAAAGTACGGCAAAAACCTGGTAAACCTATATTTATGGGCAGAAAGGGAGACTGTACAATCTTTGCCTTGCCTGGCAATCCCGCTGCTTCGCTCTCCTGTTTTTATGAATATGTATTAACAGCTCTAAAACTTGCTGCTGGAGAAAAGGATTTTTCACTTAAAAAATTATTCTTGCCTTTGGTAGATACTTATAACAAAAAGGGAGATCGTGCACATTTCCTAAAAGCAAAAATAATTAAAAAGGGAGTGCAAATTCTAAGTAAACAAAGTTCTGCTATGCTTTTTTCATTTGCAGAAGCAAATGCACTTGTATATATACCTGAAGACAAGTATTTTACTCAAAAAGGCGAATTGGTGGAAGTTCATCTTTTACCCTAATTGAAAATTATCATTAATGACTAAACTATATTGGGTGGGCTTAATTTTATTATTCCTATTATTCCCAAAGTGCTCAAATACTAATATTCCTTCAATAACTGTTGCTGCTGCTGCTTCAACTCAATTTGTTTTGGCAGAGCTAATTGAAACTTTCGAAAACAATAATCCTATAAAAATTAATACTATAATAAGTTCATCAGGTAAATTGACTGCGCAAATTGAATATGGTGCAGATGTAGATATATTTATCTCTGCAAATAAAAAGTATACAGACTATCTTTTTAGTAAAAATTTAGCCATTTCAAAACCACTCATATATGCGCATGGTAATATTGTATTATGGACATACAAAGATTTAGTATTGGATTCAAATTTGAATTTTCTCACAAAAAAAAACATAAAAAACATTGCAATAGCAGATCCTCAAACCGCTCCTTATGGTGAGCTGAGTTTAAAAATTCTCCGATCTTCGGGTGTATTTGATTTAATTAAGGACAAAATCGTTCTAGGTGAGAGCATTTCACAAGTCAATCAATACATAACCACACAATCCGTAGATGTGGGACTTACCAGTAAGTCGGTCGTTTTGGCAAGAAAAAAGCATGGCAAAGGAAAATTTCTTGAAATCCCCGATTTTCGCATTAAACAAAGCATGATTTTAATTAAACAAAAAGAAAAGGCTCCTGATAAAAACGCTCAGCTTTTTTATGATTTTTTACAGTCAGAAACGGGAAAGAGCATATTTAAAAATCATGGTTATGACATAAATAAATAACTTATCTTAAATTTGTAAAGAAATTGTTTTTTTAAGCCAGTTATATAAAAATGATGTACGATTGGTCTCCTCTCCTCTTATCATTAGAATTAGCACTATTCACGACATTTTTTTTAGTCTTGATAGGAGTACCTCTTGCATATAGTCTTGCAAGAAGCAAATCAAGGTTCAAATTTTTAGTAGAAGCTTTTGTAAGTTTACCATTGGTACTGCCACCTACAGTTCTTGGATTTTACATATTGGTTGTTTTTTCTCCTAATAGTCTTGTCGGTTCTTTTTTGGAAGAAAATTTTGGTTATCAATTGGCCTTCTCATTCTCAGGATTAGTTTTTGCTTCTATTTTATACAGTCTGCCATTTATGGTTCAACCGATTCAGTCAGGCCTGCAAAATCTATCTCCCTCTCTTTCAGAAGCAGCATTTACTATGGGAAAGAACAAATGGCAAGTACTTTTACATGTACTTATTCCAAACATCAAACCCGCCATTTTGACTGGAATTGTACTCAGTTTCGCACATACACTTGGTGAATTCGGAGTTGTTCTGATGATCGGAGGCAAAATCGCTAATGAGACATTAGTGGCATCGATTGCTGTATACGATAAAGTTGAAGCACTTGAATATGGACAGGCAAATTTTTACTCCTTAGTTTTATTAATGAGTAGCTTTTTTATTCTTTCTGTTACTTATTTTATCAACAAAAAAATATGATAGAGATTGAAATAAATAAAAAATTAAACACTGCTAACGGAAAATCCAACCTTTCTGTTTGTATGAATCTGGAAAAAGGCGACTTTGTTGCAATCTATGGACAATCCGGTATTGGCAAAACAACACTATTAAGAATTTTAGCTGGTTTAACCTCTGCAGACAATGGTAAAATCATTGTTGATGGAATTCACTGGTTAAACAGCAAACAACAAACCAATTTACCTCCCCAAAAGCGAAATGTTGCTATTGTTTTTCAAGATTATGCATTGTTCCCCAATATGTCAGTTATTAAAAACCTAAAATTTGCAAATCCCAACAGTAAATTAATCGATGAATTATTATATTATACTGAATTAGAACAATTAAAAGATAAAAAACCCTGGCAACTCTCTGGCGGACAAAAACAACGTGTAGCTCTAGCACGTGCATTGATACAGTTACCAGATATTTTGCTACTCGATGAACCACTATCTGCTCTAGACCGGAAATTACAAGTAAACATTCAAGAGCTTCTAGGAAGACTTCATCGACGCTATGAAATGACTACTTTAATGGTCAGTCATGATATCCCTGAAATTTTATCTCTTGCAAATAAATTATTGGTACTTGAACAAAACAATAGCATTTTCAGTATTAAACCGTACGATTATTTCTCTAAAAAAACAATTAATAATAATCTGCAATTAAAAGGTGAAATTTGTCATATCACTGAGGAAACAATCAATGTAAAAATTGATGGGAACATATATAATTTAAAACTTCCAAAATCTAAAATCAAAAACTTAAAAACTGGTGAACAAATTTGTATTAACATACTTGATTTTATACCTGTTATCGAAAAAATAGAAAAATAAAATTAATAATGATCAATAAAGAATTACTCACTATAATTGTATTGGCGGGAGGGAAAAGCAATCGCATGCATCATGATAAGGCTTTTCTCCCTTTTTTGGGTAAACCTTTCATTGAACATATTATCGAAGCAGCACGTCCTTTGACAAACCGCATTTTTATAGTTTCAAACAAGCATAATTACAAAAAATTTGCTATTGAGACTTTCAAAGATATTATCTCAGACTCTGGACCTGTAGGAGGCATACATACAGCCCTAACCCATTCTTCAAGTACATACAATTTGATTTTGAGTTGTGACACTCCTCTAATTAGTACTGAATTATTAAAATTTCTTATCGAAAACAGCAGTCAAACTGATTTAAACATTTTATCTTTAAATGGGAAATTACAGCCCCTGACTGCTATTTACCATAAAGATTGTCTGCCAGTCTTCACCAATGCTTTAAAGAACAATAAATTGAAACTAAAACTACTAATTAAACAACTAAAACAAAATAAAATACCCTGCCCTGCGAATCTTATATTCACGTTGAATAATATCAATACAATTGAAGCCTACAAAAAATTAAACAATGGTAATAACAATTAAATATTTTGGTATTTTGTCTGAAATCACAAATAAGGACACAGAGAATTTAATCGTCGAGGACAACTGTAACAGTAATGATATAAATAAGATACTTATAGAGACTTATCCCTCAATCAGTAATGTTAATTACATAATTGCTGTTAATCAAAATGTGATACAAAATATATATTCATTATCGCCAAATGATGAAATAGCACTATTACCCCCTTTCTCTGGGGGCTAAATTCAAACTTAATAACCTAAAATAATAATTTGCCAAATTTCAAATTGCAAAATAGATATTCGTATCTTACAACTTCAGTCAAACCAACAAAATGGGTAAACAACAACAACCAAAAAAAGTATTTATGGAAGGAGGGATTCCTGCTGCTTTTATAGGTCAATCTATTGCAAAACATCAGAGTAAAACTGATATTGGTGCGCACAATATTTTTTTAGGCCAGGTTCGGGCAGATAAGATTGGTGAAAAATCAGTAAGGGCTATTGAATATTCTTCTTACGTAGAAATGGCAGAAAAAGAAATTCACGAAATTCGTGAAAATACTTTCAAAAAATTTAATATTACCTGCATGCATATTCATCACAGCATTGGTCTTGTCGCTGCTGGAGAAATTTGCCTATTTGTGTTTGTATCTTCTAAACATCGAGATGTTAGTTACAAAGCTTCAAGACATATTGTTGAAGAAATTAAAGCAAAAGTCCCTATTTTTGGAAAAGAAATTCTAGAAGACAACTCTCATAAATGGAAAAAGAATATTACTTAATTTGACTTTATTAATTAATTTAAGAAAACTAAATGGTAGATATTACACACAAATCCAATACACTCCGAATTGCTATTGCTCAAGCAACTGTTCAGGTTAGTAAAAAAGATACTATTGATGCTATAATCAATAAAACTGTTCCTAAAGGTGATGTCTTTGAAATGGCAAAAGTAGCTGGATTATTTGGTGTAAAACGTACATCTGACCTTATCCCAGACTGCCATCCATTGCCGATAGAATACACTGATATTTCGTATAAAATTGAGGGGCTAAATATTTATATCACTATAGAAGTTAAAACAATATACAAAACAGGAGTAGAAGTAGAAGCTATGCATGGTGCATCTATAGTAGCATTAACCATGTATGATATGCTCAAACCAATTGACAAAGGGGTAGAAATTAATAATATCAAATTATTAAAAAAACAGGGTGGGAAATCAGATTATAGGGGAAAACATCCGAAAGGCCTTTCCGCTGCGGTCATAGTTTGTTCAGATAGTATTGCTTCAGGTAAAAAAACAGACAAAGCTGGCAAAACTATTGTTGAAAAGCTAAAAAATTGTGCTATTACTATATCTGAATATACTATTATTGCCGATGAAGTGTCTGAAATTCAGAATAAAATAAAAATACTTTATAACCAAAAAGTTGATCTAATCATATTCACAGGTGGCACTGGTCTTTCACCAAGAGATGTAACGCCCGAAGCTGTTATACCTATGCTTGATCGTGAAATTCCCGGAATTATGGAGGCTGCTAGAAGCTATGGACAGGACCGCACACCCTATTCAATGCTTTCTCGTTCAGTTGCAGGAACTAAGGGAAATTCTCTCATATTGACTTTACCTGGTTCTACAAAAGGAGCTAGCGAAACCATGGATGCACTCTTTCCTGCCCTATTACATATTTTCGGTATACTGAAAGGGAGACAACATTAATAAATTTAAAATATAACTATGCTTTGGAATTACACGATATTAATTTTATGCATTTTGCTTATTTTCCGTTGGTGGCAATTGAAACAATCTATTCGTAGACGGAAATATGATTATAGATATTATGAAGATGGTCCTTATGGTGAGAAGAAAAAAGAAAAAAGTATTCTTGAAAAAATAAAAAGTATATTTAAAAACTAAGATGGCTCTGATCAGATATATTAATTTACTTGTATTCTGCACACTTGGGTTTCATGCTTGTGTGGTTCCAGACGAGAATCCCATGGGAGATTATGAAGAGGGTGTTTTTATTGTCAATGAAGGAATTTATGGACAGACATCAGGATCCATTACTTTTTATAATAGAGACAATAATTTTTCCGAACCAAAAATTTTCCGTAAAGTAAATAATCGTGACCTGGGTGATGTTGTTCAGTCAATGTACTTTCATAATGACCTAGCTTATATTATTGTCAATAATTCCAATAAAATTGAAGTTGCTGATGCTACCACATTTGAAGAAAAAGCACAAATAACAGGTTTGAAACTCCCACGTTATTTTATGCCCGTTTCAGACTCTAAAGCTTATGTTTCTGAGTGGGGTTCTGATGGACTTTCCGGACAGCTTACGGTTCTGGACCTTAACACAAATACTATAACAAAAACAATATCAGTTAGTGTTGGCCCCGAACAATTATATTTAAAAAATGGCAAACTATATATTACACATATTGGTGGTTATAGTACAAATAACTTGATTACAATTATAAATACTACAACAGATCAAATAGAAAAAACTGTTCAGGTTCAAGATAGACCTGGTGCTATAGTAGAAGACATGGATGGCAATCTTTGGGTAGCATGTGCTGGCAATATCGTATACACTAACTATCCTGCTATTGATAGTGCAAATAGTACAGAAAGCACATTGATAAAAATATCAACTAACAATAACAATATTGTTTTTAGCAAATCATTTGGAAAAGGGAACCCTATAGGGAATTTAATTATTAACACGTTGGGATCAGAATTATATTATACCAAAGCAGGTCAGGTATGGAAACATGATATTGGTAGTGGTATGGAAAATGTTCTTTTTCATGGCAACTTTTATGGGCTTGGTTACGATTCAGTTACAGACTATATATATGCTGCGACTTCTTCAGGAATCGATGCTGCATATGCCAAGCGTTACATGAAAAATGGAACCTTAGTAGATTCTTTTCAGTTAGGAGTCTTTGCAAATAGCTTTTTGTTTAATTAAAATGAAATCTTGAAACTAAACGATTAGATATTGCTTAATAACTATTCATTATCATTAAACATCTCTCCTTTTACCAATACAAAAAATGCCCTATGTAAGAGAACATAGGGCATTTATCATCTCAAAAAGATTTTTATTATTTAAAGCTCAAGGTATATTGAAAGCTTAGATTTAAGCCAGCCATCATATTCCAAGCCGTACCCCTTTCTGGATCTAATATTGTACCAGATGTTGGGAATCCAGATACTCCACTATTGAACAAATTAAAATTAGCAGCATCCTTTCCCTCTGTGTTTAATAGAGATGATTCGAGATGAAACATTAGAAGGATACCCATTTGATCAGATATACGTATTTTGCCCCCTACTTCTAGAGTTAATCCCAGCACAAAACTTTCATAAACTTCAGCGTTACCACCTGTAAAAAAATTGACATCACGGTAGTTAGTAGAATTATCAGTAGGATTATTAACTGAACCATAATTTGTTCCAATTGCACTAGACAAAAAATCAAAGTGAGGACCAAAACGGAAAAATGCAGAAGTAGGTGCTGTAGGGTCTCCCCCTACACGCAATAGAACAGGGACACGCAAATAAGTTAATTTTCTATCGAATTTAATTTGGTCATCTTTAGCAATATTATCATAATCAGTAGTGTAATTTTGACCTAATGCAGCTACACCAAAGCCAGTAGCTAGACCTACAGTTTCACTAAAATTATAACCAATCGTTAAACCTGTTTGATAGGCAAATGTAGCCTGAATATTTAACGATTGTCCTTCTGCAAAATCTTCATCATTTAAAATAAAAGAAACACCAGGTGTAAAACCAGCAGTAATTTCTAAGCCTTTTTGTGCAAAAAGATTACTGGTTATGAATAAAGAAAAAACCAAAAAAGTTAAATTTTTCATATTTGTATTGTTTTTCATAGTGTAATAAAAAAGGTGTTCAAAGTTAATTATTTTTTTAAAATTCGGACTATAGTTTTGTTTTTTTTTAAAACTAAGGAATTAAAATTAACTTACAATCAAGCATACTCAAAACAAACATTAAACGAAAACAACCACCTAATCAGTAAAACTGCCAAATACTCAAAACAGCCTATAATACTCGTATTCAAGAGTGACATGGTCTATATTTGATACATAATAATAATAAACTTATTTATGCTAGAAATAAATTCCATGAATAAATACATTATCATATATACTAGTATACTACTGACCTGGCTGTTTATATTATCAGGCATGATGACAGATGATAAAGAACTTTGGGCTAGTATAGAATCTCCAAAAAAGGATTATGAGGTCTTATTATACCAAAAAGAAAGAAAATTACATCAGGTCCCTGAGATTTTAGTATATTATAAATCCAAAAACAGTTCCTTTAAAAAAGCTGTAGAAAATATAATGTTACCTGAAGATGATAGAAATACATTATCGTATGAATATCAATGGGAAAATAATTATAAATTAACCTTAACTTTGAAATGTGATCTATGCATGATTAATAATCGCAAATATAAAATTGAGTTAAAAAAGATAGCAAAATTAACGCAGATAAAAAACAACCAAAACAAAAATTTAGTTTTCGGTGATATACAATCATTATAATATTAAAAATTTCTTAATTATAATCAAATGACTACAACAAAATTCAGTGGGCTATTTCTATTCTTAGCCATGTTCTTAAGCTCATGTACTAATGAGTACGTTCCTACAAAAGTGGAATACAACAAGAAGTATGACAACTATTTATCAGCTTTTACAGATGGAGAGATTTCCAAAAAATCAACCATTCAGGTATCATTTCAGGAAGAAGTAAACACTACGGGCAAAGCTAGCATATACCCAAATCCTTTTAGATTTGAGCCTCAAATAGAAGGAGAAGCTGTATGGCTAAACAAACAAACAATTGAATTTATCCCTACAAGTGACTTAACATCTGGACAAATCTATAAAGCAACTCTAGATTTATCAAAGATAAAACCTGAAATCCCTTCCAATCTATCTGATTTTGTATTTCAATTTAAAGCAAAAGACCAATTTATAAATGTCAGCCCTCTAGCAAGTACCATAAGTAAAAAGGACAATAATTCATGGGTGCAACTTGCTGGTGAATTGACAACACACGACATTGAAGATTTTTCAAAAATTGAAAAATTATTGACGGCTTTTATTGGAGATAAAAAACTCAAAATCAATTGGTCACACAATTCGGACAAAAAACATCGCTTCACAATAGAAAAAGTAAAACAAAAAGCTAAGGCTTATAACGTTACCTGGAAATGGAATGGAGAAAATATTAATTCAAAAAACAAGGGAGAAAAAGAACTAATTATCCCATCAGAAGAATTGTTTGAATTAAATAGAACATATAGAAATAATGATGTTGAACAACATATTATCCTTGAATTTTCTGACTTACTTGATCCTAGTCAAGAGCTTAAGGGACTTATTACTTTGGATGGAAAAAATGTAAAATATTCCATTGAGGACAACAAAATAAAGCTCTTTACAGATGGAAACTTTGTGGGTGATTTGATTTTAAAAGTTTCGAAGGAAATCAAAAATAATCTGGGGGAATCCCTAAAAAATGTTCATTCAGAAACAATTACTTTTTCTCAGAATAAACCAAAAGTAGAGTGGATTGGCAAAGGAAATATAATCCCGAAATCAAAAAACATGCCTGTAATCTTTAAAACAGTTAATTTAAATGCTATTGATGTTCGAGTTATAAAAATTAAAGAAAAGAACATTAAACAATTTTTTCAGGTGAACAAAATTGATGAAAACAATGAATTAAAACGTGTTGGTACGGTTGTACTAGAAAAGAAAATCGCTTTAGATAAAACGCAGGGCTTAAATTTAACAGAATGGTGTAATCATTCTCTGGATCTTGCAGAACTAATTACTCCTGAACCAGGAGCAATCTATGAAATTGCATTGGGTTTCAGGCAGTCTTACTCACTCTACCCCTGTCAATCAACAGATGAAGAGGAAGCACATTATGAAGAGATTGACATGATGAAATTACCCAAAAACTGGGATAGCCCAAATTACAGTAGCAGCTATTGGGATAACTATGGTGATGATTATGATTACGGAGATTTAAAAAACCCATGTAGCAGATATTATTACCGTCCAAATATGGTTGCCAAGCGTAATATTCTGGCTTCAGATCTAGGTATTATTGCTAAACAGGGTGATAACGGAAACCTTTTTGTAATCAACAATTTACAGACTACAGAACCTATCAATAATGTTAGTTTAGAATTTTATGATTATCATCAGGAATTAATTGGTACAGCCAAAACTGATAAAGAAGGAAAAGCAAAACCTGAATTAACAAAAAAACCATTCTTTCTAATTGCCAAACATAATGAGCAAAGAGGTTATCTCAGACTCGACGATGGCAATGCACTTTCTATGAGCCGTTTTGACGTAGCAGGAAGCACCTATCACAAAGGTTTGAAAGGCTATATTTATGGTGAACGTGGAGTTTGGAGACCTGGAGACGAGCTTTTTATTAATTTTATTCTTGAGGATAAAGATAAAGCATTGCCTGAAAACCATCCAGTAGTATTTACACTGAAAGATTCTCGAGGCTCTATAGTAGTAAAGAAAACAACTACTAAAGGCGTAAATGGAATTTACAATTTCACTTGTTCTACTGATGAAAATGCACCTACTGGTAATTATCTAGCCATGGTAAGGGTTGGGGGAGCAAAATTTAGTAAAAACATCAAAATTGAAGCCATCAAACCTAATCGCCTAAAAATGGATCTAAACTTTGGCATTAAAGAGCTTTCTGTTGACAATAAAAGTGTAGAAGGGCAATTAAAAGCCAATTGGTTGCATGGCGCTGTTGCTAAAGATCTTAAAGCTAAAATTGAAGTTACCTTGTCAGAAAGCAAAACGACATTTGCAAAATATAACAACTTTTCTTTCCAGGACCCTGCACGGGAATTTTATCCTGAAGACAAAGTTATATTTGATGGAACACTTGATAATAGTGGTCTAGCAACCATAAAAGCTGATATAGCGGCCAGAAATCAAGGACCTGGTATGCTAAAAGCAAATTTCCGTATGCAAGTCTTTGAACCTGGAGGAGACTTTAGTGTTGGTCAAATGTCTATGCCTTATCATCCATACAAATCGTATGTAGGCGTAAGACTACCAAAAGGCGATGAAGCTCGAAACATGCTACTTACTGATGTTAAGCATCAAGTAGAGATTGTTACTGTTGATAAAGATGGGAAACCCGTAGATATAGAAGATCTTGAAGTTAAATTATATAAATTGAAGTGGAAATGGTGGTTTGACAAAAACAAAGATCAGGTTTCAAGCTATAGAGGAAAGGTCTATGGCACTGAAGTTTCTTCTACAAAAGTTTCTACTATAAAAGGTAAAGCAGTTTGGGAATTAGAAGTCAAGTATCCAAGTTGGGGACGTTATTTAGTTCGTGTTTCGAATGGGAAAAAAGGACACAGCACTGGTAAAGTATTTTATATTGACTGGCCAGGATGGGCAGGGCGTTCTACAGAGAATGACCCTGGAGGTGCAACTGCTTTAAATTTTACTTCAGACCAGAAAAAATACTCTGTTGGAGATATGGTAACGCTAAATATTCCTTCTGGAAATGGAGGCCGCGCATTGATATCTATAGAAAATGGCACAAATATACTTGAATCTCATTGGGTAGAAACTGAAAAAGGAACAACCCAATTCCAATTCAAAGCAAATTCAAGTATGGCTCCTAATGCCTATGCTACAGTAACATTATTACAACCACACGCACAGACCAAAAACGATTTGCCTATTAGAATGTATGGTGCAATACCATTACAAATCGAAGACCCTCAAACACATCTGGAACCTGAAATGGTAATTGCTGATGAGTTGCGTCCAAATCAGACCTTCTCCATGTCAGTAAAAGAACGCAAAGGTGGCCCCATGGCCTATACAATAGCTATTGTAGATGAAGGCATCCTGGATTTAACCAATTTTCGTACACCATCCCCATGGAACAATTTCTATAAAAGAGAAGCATTAGGCGTTAAAACCTGGGACATGTATAATGATGTATTGGGTGCCTTTGGTGGTGATGTAAAAAGCTTGTTAAGTATTGGTGGTGATGATGCCTCACCTGGTAAAGGGCGTAAAAAACCTAACCGTTTTAAACCTGTTGTAATATACCTGGGACCTTTCTATCTTAAAGAAGGAGAAACGGCAAAACACAATTTGACTATGCCTAATTATGTAGGATCAGTAAGAGCAATGGTGGTAGCAGCTAACAAAGGAGCATATGGCTCTACAGAAAAAGCAATTCCTGTACGACAGCCTCTTATGGTATTGGGTACATTACCTCGGGTTTTGGGTGTTGAAGAATCCTTTAAGTTACCTGTTACTGTTTTTGCTATGAAAAAAAATGTTAGAAATGTATCTGTCAAAATTGAAAGTAACGACATGATAAATATTATAGGTAGTAAAACAAATAAACTGACCTTCAAACAACCAGGTGATGATCTTACATATTTTGAATTAAAAACTATTGGCAAAGTAGGTACTGGTCATGTAAAAATAACTGTATCTAGTGGCAAAGAATCTGCCATTTACGAAACAGATGTTGTTATAAGAAATGCCAACCCAAGAGAAACTCTTGTTGCACATCATGCTCTGGAAAACAACAATAAGTGGAAAGAAACCTACAAACCCCTGGGAATGACAGGAACGAACAACGGTGTTATGGAAGTATCTTCCATTCCTCCAATGAATCTGGGGAAACGCCTGAAATACCTTATTCGTTATCCTTATGGCTGTGTGGAACAAACAACATCTTCTGTTTTTCCACAGGTATATCTGACTTCTTTAATGAATTTATCAGAAACCAAAAAATTAGAGATTGATAAAAACCTGAAAGCAGGTGTTAAACGCTTATACAGATATCAAAACCCTAATGGTGCAATGGCATACTGGCCGGGACAGGAAGACAACTTATGGGCAACAAACTATGCTGGCCACTTTATGATTGAAGCTAAAAAAGCAGGTTATAAAGTAACCGAAAACTTCATGAATAAATGGATTGCTTTTCAAACTTCTACAGCACAAAAATGGACACCTAAAGGAAATGTAAGTGACGACCTGACTCAGGCATACCGATTATACCTATTAGCACTTGCAGGCAAACCTGACCTTGGGTCTATGAACAGAATGCGGCTCAAACAAGGACACAAAGATGCAGTTGCTGCACGTTGGCACCTAGCTGCTGCTTATCACATAGCAGGTCAAAAATCTGTTGCCAAAAAAATTGTAGCTGATGCAGTTTTCGAAGCAGTACCATATTTGGGTAGTAATGGTGCTTCTACTTTCGGATCAAAATTCCGAGATCAGGCATTGATACTACAAGCTTTAAGTATAATGAACCTACGTAATAATGCTAATGATATTGTTAAACAAATTTCACAAAGATTATCGGACGAAAAATGGTTAAGCACGCAAGAAACAGCACATGCACTTGTTGCAATGGCAAAGTTTGTGGGAGAAGGTGGTGTAAGTAGAAATGTTGAATTTGAATACCGTTTAGCTAATGGTAACTGGAATAAAGTAAAGAGCAACAAGCCGATCTGGCAATTGGAACTTGACGGCGAACAGGCATCAGCTGTAGAATTCAAAAACACGAGTGGCAATATGATTTTTGCTCGTTTGATTTCGGATGGCATTCCTGCAACAATGAACGAAACAGAAACTGCTGAAGGACTGGAATTAAAAGTAGAATATGTCGATATGACTGGAAATAGCGTAGACCCTAAATTAATGTTACAAGGGAGTGATTTCAAAGTCAAGGTAACTGTTAAAAATACAGGCTCCCATAACTATCACGAATTGGCAATCCACCAGGTCTTTGCTCCAGGATGGGAAATACATAATACTCGAATGACAGGTGCAACTGCAGGTGGTGATAAAGCTGAATATCTAGATATCAGAGACGATCGGGTATATACTTTCTTCGATCTGAAAAAAGGAAAAAGTAAAACTTTTAATGTATTACTGAATGCCAGCTATCTGGGACGATACTATCTTCCAGCAATATCTGTGGAAGCAATGTATGATAAGACTATTCAGGCCCGTAAAAAAGGTCAATGGGTTGAAGTTGTTAAGAATATTGAAAAATAACAATAAATATTTACCAAAAAAGCGACTATCAAAATGATAGTCGCTTTTTTTAAGGACAAGAATAACTAGACTTTGCCCTTTGAAAAGGTTCTTGCAAGATCTAACAACACCCGATTTCCCCAGTCGCCTCTTCTCCCCTTTTTGGGTAATTTCTTGCCTTTAATAATTCTTTTGTAAAAACTATCGAAATATAAACGGGTATACATCACCGATACATATGCACAAGGGATATGACCCAATCTACCGGAAGCGGTACGTTTTCGAATAAATTTGGCTCCATTATTTTTCATTGTTTTATATGCAATTTTTGCATTTTGCTTGTAGTTTACCTGACGGTCTCCTTTACAGTAACAAAACATAACCGGTCGCTCAGGTGTCCAGTCGTAGACATTGTTTTCGTGGATCATTTGAGCCAAACCTGATTGTGGATTGTTATTAAAGTCAGCCAGAAAATCTTTAGCGATAAGTTGGTTGGGAACATCAGGCAAAAGGGTATTAATATATTTAAGTGTATGCGCGCCCTCGTATAACTGAGGAAGAATACTATCATATGGTGGCGCAAAAACATCATTGACATTATCAAACAAATTATATGCATCCTGATAACCATAAATTAAGTAAGGCAAATAACTAGGATGCGAATATGCTCTGTTCATAATATCTTCCTGCATACCATCTAAATTATAAGGTCCCGACATTGGTGCTGAAGCTATAACTTGAAACTCTTTAACAACCTGTTCCTGAATTTTCTTCTGAACTGCAAGCGTAGCATGTCCACCCTGTGAGTATCCTGTCAAAAACAACTTATTACTCACATTGTAACCATATATTTCATTTAATTCCTGTACAGCTCTTAGCATATTCAAGACAGCTTCAGATTCACTTTCAGCATGACAATATAAATGCCTTCCTTCTCCTTTACCAAGACCATGATAATCAGGTCTGGCTACAGCATAACCAGTTGTTGCAAAACCAATACAAAAATTCTGCTCTCTCCAAAAACCGATTTCCCTTTCTTTTTTGATCAGGGTCCCATGATGATAAGAAAGTAAGGGCACTTCAGAATCAGGATTAACAGGCACAAAATAAAGACCCGAAGCAATAATATTACTACCATCAATATGTTTGGAGTTATAGATAACTTCATAGACTTTTACAGCATAACGAACTGGAAGTAGAGACTTAGGGACTTTTCTGCTTTTACGGATACTATCTATTATTTCAACAGATATCGTCTTTACCAACTCATAACTTTTCAATGTGAGTTTGGGTTTAGCAACAGAAATAGACAAAGAAAACAAAAAGAAAAACACAAGAAGCAAAAAGGGGAATCGCATATTAATAAATATATTATTAAGTCAAAAATTAAAATTATTCACCCTGTTAGAAACAATTAACCTGGATAAAACCAAAGGTAATAAATTTTAACTAAATGTTCAATTAAAAATTATAATAAAAAGAGATTGTTGCCCAGAATAGCCAATTAATCGTATAATTTTGACTGGAAACTGAAACTTTAATAGCAGATAAGATAGTTTTTATAGTCTTAGAGCATAAAAAAGCTATCGAAATATGGATTCCGATAGCTTTTTATATTTAAGGCCCTCGTGTTCAGACAAAATATAATATAGAAAAATATCACTTATAGTTCATAGTCCTCTTAGACCCAACATTAGTAACACGATTTCTGTTTTCCAAATATCTCTGCTGATCATTGGTTAGGAAACTATTTGTGTTTACAATAACCGTAGAGAACCCCTCAAGGGTTCGCTGAATTGTAATTTTATTTGGGTAGATATCCGAAGAAGACTGAACAAAAGTAAACCTTTCGCTATTATACTTCGATAACATATATTCAATTTTTGATTTATTCTCATCAAGACTCATGACAAAAAAGACTTGACCGTATTTAAGTTCTATACGCATGGTCTCTTCAAAAATAGATTCGTTTTCTTTAGAAAGTATGTAACCTTTACCAATTATTGTTTTGGGATTTTTCAGGGTCCAGGTTTCATAAGATTGACCTTCTTTTTCATTTTCATCTACCCACTGACCAAGAAGAAAGCCAAAGGGCTGCAACCTAACGTGTGCACCCTCCATCGGTGATTTAGTGTTAGACTTTCTTTTTTTAATATTTTGAACAATTCCCATTCGTGAATCAATACGATTTTGTTGTACTTGTGCAAGTTCGTCTTCATTTGAAGTAGTGGTCTCTAAAAGATCTTTATTTGAACTTTCAGATTTACGAAGTACTTTATCTGCATAAAAATTATTATCATCATTATTAGCAATCTGAGGCACACCACTTGCATAATTCATTTGTTGCTGAACAACAGGCAAATCACCCTGATAAAGGTCTCCGTCATATTCTTTTTGAACAATATCAAAGGATTCTTCTTCATCTTCCGGTTCAATAAAAATGATAGAATTACCTTTTGTATTTGCATTTTCGTCTCTTATGTTTATATCGCTGAGTTCAACTCTTTCTGAAGGTTTATTTTCAACAGCAGTAGCTTCGATTTGTTTATTAACTGCAGCAACGATTTTCTCTTCTTGTTTGAGTACTTCCTTTTCTTCAATTTCCTCAGCAAAACTTACAGGTAGAACATCTGCATCTTCATAAGGTTCAGATTCTTCAGTAAGTAAGGCAATCGGTTCTTCAAGAACAAAATCCATAGCAAATTCCTCATCAGTTGTTTGATTTATGTTATCATATATAACAACTGTAGTGACAACAGCCAGTACAATTGAAGCCGCTGCCAGAAACTTACGCATGCTGACTATCTTAACAGGTTTTGCCTGCACTGAGGAAGTAGGGGCATCCAGTTGGGCTTCCAACTTAGACCAAAGATCTTCCGATGGTTCCTGATTTAGTTTATCCTGATTCTTGATAAACAATTTAGAAATGTAATCATCTCTACTCATAATAATTGAATTATCTAATATTTATTACTTTAAGTTATTCGATCATTATTATTATCTCTTAACTTTTTAAATAGAATCAACAGGTTCAACTTAATCCTGTATGTTCTGATTTGTTAATCATTTGCCTTAATTTTTTCTTTGCAAGAATCAACTGGGATTTAGAAGTATTAATACTAATTCCAAGTTGTTCTGCAATTTCTCTGTGTTTATAACCTTCAATAACATAGAGGTTAAAAACGGTACGATACCCTGTTGGTAATTGTTCCAATAATTTTAATATATCCTGAGCTGCCAATTCATCCTCTACACTTACCTCAACAGCACTTACCGGCATTTCCGTAACATCTGCATGTTCATTAAAACGGTATTTTTTGCGGAGGAACATCAAAGATTCATTTACCATAATGCGACGGATCCAACCTTCAAAACTACCTTTTCCCGTAAAGCTATCAATTTTACGAAACACCTTACAGAATGCCATCATAAGAACTTCTTCAGTATTTTCGACAGTTTTGACATATCTGCGACAGACCCCAAACATTTTTGCAGAAAAACGCTGGTACAAAGCCTTTTGTGCCAAACGGTCATTCCTCTTACATCGTTCTATGAGTTCCTGCTCCTTCAAGTGATTGTTTTTAAATGATGTTATTTATCAAAAAGTGGTGTCTTTAGTGAATCATCAAGCAGTAAAAGTACATTATTGTTTCAGGACTAATAATTTTAGCATGTATTCCTAGTACAAAAAAAATGAGATCACAGTCAAAAGCAAGTTCAACCATTATTGTAATTCATTCAATGATAAGATGCAAAATACGATTTTTTTGGTGTATTCGTTGTAGAAGTTTTGTTTTTTTGGCTTTGAATGTAGTTGTTCGTAGAAAGTAGAAATTTGCTTCGCAAATTTCTACTTTCTACTTTATACCTCAACTGATCTTTATCAACAATTATTGCAATTCAAAATTAATTATGTTAATATTGAAGTAGTTTATAATAATGCACACCCTTAAAAAACAAAACAGATGAAACGCTTTTACATTTTTCTATCAATTGCTTTTTTCATGACTTTGTTTACAACTTCTGTTCAATCCCAGAATGTCACGATTCCTGATAGTATTTTCAAAGCCTATTTAATTGGCAATTCAAATATAAACACAAATGGTGACTCTGAAATTCAGATCACTGAAGCTCAAGCTCATAGTGGTACTATAAATGTCAACAGTCTTGGAATATCTGACCTTACTGGTATTGAAGTATTTACTGCATTAAATTCTTTAATGTGCCGATCCAACCAATTAACTACATTGAATGTTTCTAATAACACTGCTCTGACGACTTTAAATTGCAATTTGAATCAATTAACTGCTCTAGATGTTTCTAATAATATAGCTTTATTAGGTTTATCTTGCAATAATAACCAATTATCTGCCCTAAGTATTTCGAATAATACTGCTTTGACTAGTTTAGATTGTGGTACGAATCAATTAACTGCTCTAGATGTTTCTAATAACACTGCTCTGACTAGTTTACGGTGCCAATTCAATCAATTAACTGCTCTAGATGTTTCTAATAACACTGCTCTGACGACTTTAATTTGTGCAAATAATCAATTATCTACTCTAAATGTTTCTAATAATATAGCTCTGACTAGTTTATGGTGCCAATTCAATCAATTAACTGCTCTAGATGTTTCTAATAACACTGCTCTAACTTCTTTACAATGCAATTCTAATCAATTATCTTCCTTAGATATTAAAAATGGAAACAATCTAAATATTACAACTTTTAAATCAAATAATAACCCAAACCTATTCTGCATTCAAGTAGACTCCACAGCCTATTCTCTAGCCAACTGGACTAACATAGATCCTGCTTCCTCCTTCAGTACAGATTGTTCAACATTTAGTAGTACCCTTAATCTACCAGGAATATTAACTGATATAACCATATTCCCCAATCCAACCACAAAAAACCTCACGCTACAGCTGATTGAATATCAACTACAAGAATTAGATGTACAGATTTGCAACAGCATGGGACAGGTAGTTTTTGAACGTACATATGAAAATGCTCAGCAGGTAGAGCTGGAATTGAAAGGTGCTCCCGGCATCTATTTTGTTAGAGTGCGTACGGATGAGGGAGAAGGGGTTTTGACTGTGATAAAGGAGTAGTAGAAAATCATAAGTAGAAAGTAGGTGTTTGCGGATCAAATACCTACTTTCTACTCATCTACCTCATCAGGGTCATTTCACCTTTCATGATCTTTTCTTCCTGACTAGGTATTTTATAACGTAAAATATAGATATAAACCTCTGAAGGTTGGTCTACACCCTGATAGTTTCCATCCCAATTAATGCTTGTATCTGTTCCATCAAAGACCAGTTGACTCCATCTGTTATAAATTTTAAACTCCAGAATAAATTGATCGTCCAGTCCTGCAGGTCTGAAATAATCGTTTATTCCATCTCCATTTGGAGTAAAAGCATTGGGCATACCAATTAACTCTGAGATCGTTATTGTAATTGTAACGCTGCCGGTATCGATACATCCATCTAAAGAAGTAGCGGTGAGCAACAAGACATAAGTACCCGGATTAACAGGTTGCGGATTAACGGTTGTTGAAGCCGATGTTCCATCATCGAAATTAACATCCCCCAGACTTGTAGTTTCTGACCATTGGTATGTCACTCCACTTGCAGATTGATCGTTGCCGGCATCTACAAGAATTACATCGTTCCAGTTAATGGTGGTATCGGTAATTGGCGATTGACCTACGAAAGGAGAAACAGTCGGCACCAAAGGGTCCTGAATAGAATCCTGTGCCGTAATGGTACAGCCATTAGCATCTGTTATAGTGACTGTGTACACGCCGGTATTCAGTCCGGTATTTGAAGCAGAAGTGGCGGCATTTGACCAGAGATAGGTTAAGCTATCCGTTCCGCCTAAAGCAGCAGCATCTAACACCCCAATAGCCTGCCCCAAGCAACCTTGCAATGGTACCGTAGGCATAATGCTCAGTGACAAAGCAGCTGGTTCTGTTACGGTATGAGCCCCTGAGGTAGCTGTACAACCTGCAGCATCTGTGATAGTAAGTGTATATGTATTACCTGCGAGGCCTGAAATTGTTGAAGTAGTAGCAGAACTATTATCCCAATTATACAAATATGAAGATAAACCTCCGGAAGCAATAATAGCAACAGTACCATCATTGGCGCCATTACAGGATAGATCTATGATGGTATCCAGACTAATGGCAATAGCGGTTTCTTCATTAACAATATGAGGCCCTGAAGTGGTGGTACATGCGTTAATATCAGTAACGGTTAGTGCATATGAATTGCCATTCAAACCGGAAATGTCTTCAGTAGTCATTCCGTTCGACCAGTTATAAAAATAGGTAGCAGTACCTCCTGAAGTTGAGATAGCAACAGCACCATCATTGGCTCCGTTACACGAAACAGAATCAACATTGTCAAGCGTTAATACCAGTACATCTGGCTGTTCCACCAGAAATGGTCCTTGTATGACCTGACAACCCAATGAATCAGTAACTGTAACAGTATAAGAACCAGCATTTAGACCCGAAAGGGTCTCTGTAGTATCAGTATTAGACCACAACCAACTATAACCCGGTGCACCGAGTGTAGTAGTTATATTTAAAGCACCATCTGAAAGGCCATTACAGGAAACAGAATCTATAGCATCCAATGTTACCACAATAGTAGGAATGTCATTGATTGTAATCGAGTCTGTAGCCATACAGCTATTCGAATCTGTTAACGTAATCGTATAAGTTCCTGCAATAAGTCCACTAATATCATTAGTTGTTGCTGAAGTATTCCATAGATAACCAAAAGGCGCAGTTCCCCCAAGTACTGAGGTGTGGACAAAGCCATCGGTGATGCCATCACAGGATTCATTTTTAAAAGTATCCACAACAATTTGCAAGACTTCAGGTTCTGATACAGAATCGGGGCCATAAGTTAGTGTACAACCATTAGAATCCGTTACTATTAGTGTATAAGAAGCACCACTTAGTCCGGTGATATCTTCTGTTGTAAATCCATTTGACCAAATAAAGGAATACGATGTCAGACCACCAGATACTGAAACATAAACAGCTCCGTTGGCATTTCCATTACAATCAACATTAATTATGGAATCCGATACTACATTTAAAGCAGAGGGTTCGAAAACTATATTTGGCCCTATAATATCTGTACATCCATTTGCATCCGTAACGGTAATTGTATAGTTGCCTCCTAAAAGACCTGAAACATCTTCAGTAGTCATTCCATTCGACCAATAATAGCTATAATTGGTTGTGCCTCCTGAAGTTGTTATGAACACGGCACCAGTTGAATCATTATTGCAACTTAGGTGTCCAATAGAATCCAGAACAATTGCTAAAACAGTAGGTTCATTAAGCACAAATGCAGTATCGGTAACAGTACATCCATTTGCATCCGTGACTGTAAGCATATAATTCCCTCCATTCAGTCCAGTGATATCTTCTGTGGTCATTCCATTTGACCAATTATAGTTATAATTTGTTGTACCTCCTAATGTTGTTATAAGTACTGCACCATTTGCATTTCCATTGCAATCTACATGTTGAATCGAATCCAAAGTAAGCTGTAAAACTGCTGGCTCATTAACTACAAAGGGGCCTGTACTTACAGTACAACCATTTACATCCGTGACTGTAAGCATATAATTCCCTCCATTCAGTCCAGTGATATCTTCTGTGGTCATTCCATTCGACCAGTCAAAAATATAGGCAGGTGCTCCCCCACTGGTTGCAAGACTTATTAAACCATCAGAAGCAGCATTACAGGAAACATGACTAATAGTATCAAGCGTAATCGTCATTCCTGCTGGTTCAATAACAATATGTGGCCCTGAAGTATGGGTACAACCATTTGCATCGGTCAATGTCAGAGTAAAAGATCCGCCGGACAAACCAGTAACATCTTCTGTTGTGAATCCATTTGACCAATTAAAAGTATAATTCGTTGTACCACCGGAAGAACTTACAAACACCGCACCATCGCCAAAACTATTACAACTTACATCAAGGATGGAATCTAAAACAATTGAAATGGCAGTCGGTTCATTTACAACATAAGCGGTATCAGTTACAGCACATCCATTTGCATCTGTTACTGTAACAATATAACTACCACCATTCAAGCCAAAAATATTTTGAGTTGTGAATCCGTTAGACCAATTATAAGTATAATTTGTTGTGCCTCCAGAAACTGTTATAAGTATTGCTCCATTTGCATTTCCATTGCAATCTACGTGTTGGATAGAGTCCAAGGTAAGCTGTAAAACTGCTGGTTCATTAACCACAAAAGGTCCTGCACTTACAGTACATCCATTATTATCTGTTACTGTTATATCGTAAGATCCACCAGACAATCCGGTTATATCTTCTGTTGTGAATCCATTTGACCAGTTATAGGAATAGCTCGTTATTCCACCAGTAGTAGTAACAAAAACTGCTCCATTTGCATTTCCATTGCAATCTACATGTTGGATCGAATCAAAAGCAAGTACCATTGATAACGGTTCTGCAACCAGATGTGGCCCAGAAACCATTACACAACTATTGGAATCTGTAACAGTAACCGTATAGGAATTACCAGCAAGTCCGGTGATATTCTGAGTAGTAGCACCATTTGACCAGTTATAAAAATAAGCAGGCCCCCTACCACCAGATACCGAAACAAACACCCCACCATCATTGGCTCCATTACAACTAACATCTATGATAGAATCTAATGTTATAACTATCGGTGCAATAGAATCGAGAAAAATAGATTTCGCAGAAGCTGTACAACCATTATTATCTGTTACAGTAACATCATTTACACCTGAATATAATCCGGAAACATCCTGTGTTGTTTCTCCATTACCCCACAAATATGTATACCCGGGTGTACCACCAGAAACAGATAGGTCAACGGCACCAGAAGGAACAGAGGAACATAATTGATGAATAATAGAATCGACAAACACTAAAATAGTTGAAGGTTCATTCACCACATGAGGTCCTGAAGTTGCCTGGCAACCAATACTATCAGTAACAGTAACAAAATACGTGTCTCCTAGCAAACCGGTAATGTCTTCAGTAGTTGCTCCGTTGGACCAACTGAATGAATACGGAATTGTCCCTCCATTTGTAGCGATCAAAACCTGACCGCTATTTTCACCATTACATAGCAGATGAATTATCGTATCCAGACTAATACTAAGCAAGCCGGGTTCCGTAATCGTATGTGGACCGGAAGAAATGGAACAACCGTTAGAATCAGTAGCAGTAACTGTATATAAACTTGCACCTAAGGCCGAGATATCATCTGTTGTCTGACCACTATTCCAAAGGTATGAGAAATTACCTACTCCCCCTATTACAGTAATGTTTATATAACCATCATTAGCTCCATTACAACTAATATTACTAATAGTATCTACTGTCAAGGTAAGAGGAGCAATAGAATCCAGAAAAATAGATTTAGATGAAGAAGTACAGCCATTTGCATCAGTAACTGTAAGGTTTACCGGTCCTTCTGTAAGACCAGTAACATCCTCAGTAGTAGCACCATTATCCCAGATATAGGTATAATTAGGGACACCTCCTCCAACTGAAACATAAACTGCTCCATTAGCGTCTCCAGCACAAGAAACATGAATTATAGTATCTGTATTTACAATTAGCACAGGTGGTGCACCTACAGTTAACACTGAAGAAACCGTTACTCCATTTAGTCCATCTGTGACAGTAACGACATAAGAGCCAGCAAATAAACCCGATACATCTTCAGTCGTAGCACCATTACTCCATGCATATGTGAAATTTGGATTACCTGCAACACTTATATTTATAGCACCATCTGCTGATAGGTTACATGTAGCATCAATTATAGTATCAATAGTAAGAATTGGTTGTGCATGTGCACGAAAAGAAAAAGAAATCAATAAACCTAAAACCAAAATCAATTGAACGCAAAATTTCATTATTATTTTTTACTATTTTATTAATAAAAACAATTGAAGTAGAATACAGTAATACAAATCATTCTCTAAGAATAACTATTCGTTTACTAATATAATCCTCTTTACTGGAAATTTTGATCATATATGTCCCTGAAGCAGCATCCTCCACATTTATAAGAATTCGATTATTTATAGTATATGCTTCATAAAAATTATGTAAGAGCGTCTGCCCAAGCATATTAAGAATTTCTATATGGATTTCTTCAGTAGGATTCTCTGTAAATTCAACAAATAACTGTCCATGAGTTGGGTTTGGATATACTTTTAGTGAAACCCCTTTGAGTTTCATTATACCAGTATTTACAGCTATGGTCATCGTAGTATCAAGTAAACAACCATTCACTGAGGTTATTGTAACATTATAAGTTCCAGGTAATACATTAATGAGATCTTCAGAAGTAGCAGAGTTACTCCAAATGAAAGAATATGGTGCACCCGCTGTATCTAATGTCAAATCAATACTTCCATCACTACAAAGTCCACAGGAAGCATCTGTTGTATCAATTGATAGGATATTTACAGGATTACCAATATTTGGTATAAAAATAGGTGCAGAAATAAAACAACCGTTAGAATCTGTTACTGTAACACTATAATTACCTGAAGCAACACCTGAAATACTTGATGTGGTATCACCATTACTCCAGAAATAAATATAACTTGGATTTCCACCAGTTACTGTCAATGCCATACCACCATTGGAGAAACCACAAGTGGCTGCTGTAGGTATAGAACTTAGTCCCAATCCACCAGTAGTGTTGCCAACATTGAAAGTATCTGCATAAATACAACCTACTGCATCTGTTATTGTAACCGAATAAGAACCTGCAATTAAAGAAGATAGATCCTCAGTAGTTTCAGCAGTGGACCATAAGAAAGAATAATTAGGAGTTCCTCCAGAAGGTGTTATATCAATTGTTCCATCAGCGGCAGTACAATTTTCAGCTGTTATATTCACAGCATTACTTATTGTATTTAAAGTTGTTCCAACATTTACTGTATCTGTGATTACACAACCAAGACTATCAGTAACTGTAACATAATATGCATTGGCAGAAAGACCACTAATATCCTCTGTTGTTGCTCCGTTCGACCATAAATAAATAAAACCAGGTGAACCTCCTAGAATTAATAAGTCAATTGATCCACTATTAGGAAGGCATCCCTGATCAACAGAAATAGTAGAAGCACTAAAGTTATTTGTGTTGTTAACAACTGTATAAGATTGCACGGTAGCACAACCAGCATTATCAGAAACAGTAACATCATATGTTCCTGAAGATAAACCTGTCAAGTCTTCAATTGTCTCTCCAGCACCCCAAAGATATGAATAAACAGGCGTTCCGCCTGCAATGGTTAAATCAATTGATCCTGAACCATCTCCACATTGTTCATCTATAACCTGAGCACCAGCAATACCAAAACCAAATGTATTATTGGTTAAAGTTGTGGCATTACTAATTACAGAACAACCAGTAGAGTCAGAAACAGTAACATAATAAGTTCCTGCCTGAATAGCAGTTAAATCTTCTGTGGTAGAACCATCAGACCAATTAAAAGAATAAGAGCCTGCCCCACCTGAAACCGTAATATCAATAAGTCCATTACCCTGTGAACAAGTTTCATTTATAGAAATCATCGTATCTAAACTCAAGGTTCCTTGATCATTCAAAACAATATAGGTTTCAATTCCTGTACAACCTCCACCAAAACTTTGTGTAATAGAAACTGTATAAGAACCAGCAGACAAACCAGAAATATCCTCTGTTGTTTCACCATTGCTCCAAATAAAATCAGGTGTTCCAAATCCAGGGGGTGTTATATCTATAGATCCTCCTGCATTATTACATGTCTCATTTACAATTATCGTATCAGAAATTTCTACACTAAAGTTACCGTCATTTGTAACAACAAAGGAATCGACAAGTGTACAACCATTGGATTCTGTAATAGTGAGTGTATATGTACCAGGATATACATTATTTAGGTTTTGGCCATTTGAATTATTACTCCAACTAAAATTCAATGGAGTTTGTCCTCCAATTACAGTAAGTGTAACATCACCATCATCATCACCACAATCAGAATCATTAATAATAGCATTAGAAATAACAACTGAACTTGGAGTATTAGTAATGGTGTCAACAAAAACAAATACACAATTTGAGGTGTCTGTTATTGTACAATTATATATTCCTTCTGTTATTCCCGTTAGATCCTCAGTAGTTGAGCCATTAGACCAACTAAAAGTATAACCAGGTGTGCCACCTGTAACCGTCATGTCAATAGAACCTGTTGCATCACCACAAATTTCATTAGAAGTTACTGCTGAAGCAAAAATACCATTAGCATTATTAACAACAGTATAAGTTTGAATAACATTACATCCTGTTGAATCTGTAATAGTAACAGTATAGTCCCCTGCAGAAAGCAAAAGAATATCCTCTGTTCCGAAACCATTAGACCAGGCAAATGAATGGGGTAAAACACCCCCACTTACTGTTAAATCAATGGCACCCTGACCATTACCACATGTTTCATTGGTTAAAGTAGTGTCAGCAACTGTTATTCCATTTGCATTGTTTAAAACTGTATAAGTAGAAACATATGTACAACCATTAACAAGATCTGTAGCCGTAATTGTATATGAACCTGCATTGATACCATTAAGCGATTCAGTAGTTGCTCCATTAGACCATAAATAGACAGGGTTTGAAGCACCTGAAACAGTAACATCTATAGATCCATTACTTTGACCGCAAGATTCATTTGTTTGTGCATTCAATGCAATATTTATCAACCCACTTCCATTGTTGACCTGATAATTTTGTGAAACAGAACAACCATTAGTATCTGTCACTGTTAAAGAATAATTTCCAGCATACAAATTTGAAATAGCATTTGTTCCCTGTCCAGCAAAAGTACAATTCACAGCATCAGAAAAAGCAATTGCACCAGAAAAAGGATCTGGACCATCCGCAAAAACAGTATCTCCTGCTGAATTCAACAATTCATAAACATTATTATCATTTTGATTAGCTTCTACATATTCTACAGCAATAGTATCACCAGTACATACAGGGATAGAAGCCGAATTAAATGAATTACCTGCACCAGGCGGAACAGTAAATGAACCAAAGAGGGTTCCATTAATAAAGACATTTACAAAAGGAGCAGGATTACCTCCCCACCCATTATTATTAAGATCATGCATATTAAGTATATAAGAACAGCAAGGATTAGCAGTCGCAACAGACCAGTTATAATTATAAGGCTCACCACCACCTGAAACAGAAGTTGTAATAGAGCCAACACTTTGGCTACAAGCATCATCAACTACAGAAGCATTTGCAATCTGAAAATTACCCCCCAAATCCTGCACAATTGCTGAATAATTTGTATTACATCCTACAGAATCTGTTATTACACAAGAATAATTATTGCCAGATAATGCTGTAATATTCTGTGTCGTTTCTCCATTAGACCATAGGAAAGAGTATGCAGGAGTACCATTAGCGACAGTTAGATAAATTGCACCATTATTAGAGCCACAAGTTTCATTTACAACACTATCATAAGCAACTACCAAAGTTCCTGGGTCATTTTGAATACTAGAAGAGTGTACGACTACACAACCATTAATATCCGTTACAGTACCTGTATACACCCCAGAAGATAAGCCACTAATATCTTCGGTAGTAGCTCCATTAGACCAGCTATATATATAATTTGGCTGCCCTCCAAGAAGTGAGACATCTATAGATCCTGATCCATCTCCACAGTTTTCATTGGTAACATTTGTAGATGAAAGTTGAAAATTAGGGGAATTATTATTGACAATATAAGATGATGAGGTCTCACATCCATTCTGGTCAGTAATAGTTACAGAAAAAGTTCCCTGACTTAGTGAAGATATATCTTCATTGGTTGAAGCATCAGACCATAAAAAAGAATAATTCGGCGTCCCTCCGGAAATAGTAAGATCAATAGCACCGGCACCATCTGTACAATTCTCATCGACAACCTGAGCATTAGAAATCACCAACGATCCAGCATCATTATTTACGGTCTCGGAAAAAACAATTGAACATCCTGAAGAATCAGTAACCGTACAGGTATAGGTGTTTGCGCTTAAACCCGTTAAATCCTCTGTTGTTTGAGCATTAGACCATAAGAACGTAACTGCCGATGTGCCTCCATTAATACTAATATCAATGGCACCCGCAGCATTACCACAAACTTCATCCGTTACGGTATGCGTTCCTTGTGATAGCGTACCTGAACTGTTATTAATATTGTAAGTCCCTGCTACCAAAACACATCCTAAGCTATCTGTCACTGTACAAGTATAAGCGCCTGAAGAAAGTCCACTAAGATCTTGAACTGATGAACCATCAGACCATAAATAAGTCAATGGAGTAGCTCCGCCAGAAACATCAAGATCTATAGCTCCTAAGCCATTGCTACATATTTCATTGACGATAACCTGACCATTTAAGGACAACGATCCAGTATTATTCTGAATATTCGCACTACCAGAAACTGTACATCCTATTGCATCAGTAATGGTAACCGTATATGCCCCACCCTGAACATTTGTAATACTTTGAGTGGTAGCACCATTGGACCATAAGAAAGAAGTTGGACTTGCTTCACCAGAAAATACTAAATCTACAAAACCATCAGATTGACCGCAAGTTTCATCAATAACTATTGTATTGTCTATGTTCATAGCCCCGGGATCATTATTAACAGTAGAATTAGCATAAACAACACAACCTACAGAATCTGTAACTGTACAATTATAATTGCCAGCCGTTAAATTAGAAAGATCTTCAGAAGCAGAACTATTATTCCAAATATAAGATAAGGGTCCAGTATTACCAGAAACCGTAATATTTACTGATCCAGTGCCATTTCCACAAACTTCGTCAAAAGCCTGTACAGCATCAAGGGACAAAGAACCACTATTGTTTATCAGATTTAATGCCCCTGTATATATAGAACAACCAGTTGAATCAGTTACTGTTGCACTATAAACACCAGCAGAAAGTCCAGAAATAATAGATATGGTATCTCCTGTATTCCATATATAATTATAAGGAGAGGTGCCTCCAGACACCATTAATGAAATATCTCCCAATCCATTACTACAAGTCTCATCATCCAGATCCACATTATCAAAATTCAATCCACCAGCGTCATTACTAATAACATAAGAAGGAGTAGTAATTGTGCATCCTCCATCATCAACAACAGTACAAGTATATATTCCTGCAGAAAGTCCGAGGAGATCTTCGGTTGTTGCACCATTAGACCAGGAATAATTATAGGGTGTTTGACCACCACTAAAAATAATATCGATAGA
>JAKVCV010000001.1:0-81569 GCA_022448945.1 Saprospiraceae bacterium | reverse complement strand
TAATTTAGTGTTCCCGCACCACCCTGAACCGTCAAATCGATAATTCCTTCCTGATCGCCACAGTTCTCATTTATAATAGCAGCATTCAGAATAATTGGTGCTGCTGCATCAATAGTATAATTTCCAATCGCAAGACAAAAACTATCTGTAACGGTTACCGTATATAATCCGGGAGCAAGCCCGTTAATATCTTCATTTGTTTCTCCATTAGACCAATTAAATGTAAATAAACCTCCACTAACTGAAAGATCAATTGATCCATTATCAGCAGATGCACAAGTCTCATTAGTAACATTAGCACTTAAAGTTACAGAACCGGAATCGGAAAGATTAACTACATAATTATATGTACAGCTGGTTGTATCTGTAACTGCAACCGTATATGTACCTGCAGTCAAACCAGTTATATCTTCAATGGTTTCGCCGTTAGACCAGGCAAAAGTAAATGGAGTATGATTACCTGAAACCGTCAAATCAATAGCGCCGTTAGCTGTTCCACAAGCAGGTTCTAAAGTACTATGAGATATTACAGGTCCAATTGGTTCAGTTAAAGTAATAATAGAATCAGGTAAATCAGCCTGCAGGCTTATAGCCCAATCAAATATATAACCATTGTCCTGGGTAAAATTATCTGTTACTCTAAGGGTCCAATTACCATTAAGTGTAGTACCCAAGAGTCCAAAGAAAGATTGCCGAGGTGTATAGGAACCGGAAGGCAAATAATAATCTGTATAGGAATTTCCGGCCAAAGTAGTGAAAGTATGTATTGGAGGGGGCCCAGGAGGAGTAGGCGAAATCATATCATTCATTGTGGCATAAGTTGGTATATTTGTCCAACAATACTGATAACCTAGTCCCGGATTAGTATTGGATGAACTCCAATTATCGACTGGTCCGGAAGCAATTGGCTCTCCAAGATCACAAGTATTTACACCAGAACCTGTTGTTCCCACATTTTTCAACTGAATACTCTGCCCACCAGGTGCAATTAATTCTATAGTCAAATCACTTGCATAAGAGTGTTCCATTGTTGCACATACTGAATTTATCTGAGTAATAGAATTTAGGGATTGTCCAGTATTAAAACCGCTAATAAGAATATCTGAAGTATATGAAGCTCCAGTACCATCAGGCAAAAAAGTCTGCCCTGCATTGAAACTACCACCAACGACTATAGCATCAGCCGTACATCCATATTGATCTGCAATTCTCAACAAATACGTAGAAGCATTTAAACCCGTAATAGGCAATGCAGAATCAGGTATGGTATTAGAAAATCCTGTTGAAGTATCTATATAAGTAACACTGTAAGGAGCCGACCCACCTGCTATATTAATTGCAATACTACCAGAGGTGTCACCATTACATCCTAGATTAGCGCCCAAAGCATCAAAAGTAATTGAAGTAGCATCGTTAATATATAATATAACAGTATCTTCAGGAGCACAAGATGATGGGCTGTAATACAACTCTATAGTTTCTACTCCCTCCGCTACACCATCTGCCAAAGCATTAATAATAACTGTTGAAGAAGTTTGACCTGCTGGTATTGTTATGATTGAATCTATATGTAGATAATCAACACCATTTAAAGCCGTACCACCCAAACGAATTGGAATATTTAAATCTGTTGCTGCTGTGGCTCCTAAATTAAAAGTGAATGTTGCAGGATAGCACCCTTCTAAAGCAGTAGTATCTAAGCTCAATGTTGCAGAGCTAACAGCAATACTATTAGAAACTAACGAGTTTTCTTGTAATAAAACACCAGAATCCAATCTGTCATCACTCCCATCAGCTATCCTTAAAGAAAGTTTATATATACTACATGGATTCAGATTAGTTTTTCTTGCTTTCATTAAAGTTGTAAAACCATCAAATTCAATGTTCACAGGAGATGGAGGTCCACCAGGATTAAAATCATTATCATTATAAAACTGCCAAAAGGAACCATTATTTATAGAATTAATTGTAACAGGTGTAGTTGTCCCAGGAACAACCGCAAGATTTTCCTGACCTGTAATACCCGGACCACTTATATAAAAAGCAAAAACATCATTGAATCCAGAATTTACCCACTCATTATATTCTTCAGATAAGAAAACAAAATTAAATTCAAGTTCATCTCCCTGAACTTCAAATTCAAATTCAAAAACGACTGCATCCTCCGTGGAAAAACCTGCCAACGCAGTAAGATCTGAATCACCGGGTCCTCCAAAATCAGTAGAAGTAGCATCATCTGAATTAGGTCCAACAGCATCATCAATATCACCCGTTGAAAGGATTACTCCAGAATTCAATCCTAAACTATTGCCTGTAAAACTAAAAATACCATATTGATCCGTGTCTCCCGATATAGTTGGATTAATGATATTAATATTAGCACCCGCAAGGTTGTTCCCAAGTTGTTGAGCAGTATAACCTTTTTGTACAGTTAGCTGAGGAAATGCTAAAAAAGAGGAAAAAACAAAAAAAAGTAATAATGATAATCTTATCATTTTTGTATAATTTTTAAAAGTAATTAATACAATTAATAATTTCCGTTTGAAGATAATATCTTCATAAAAGCACTAAAGATTTGACGAGATAATTGACTAAAATATCTTATCCAAAGTACTTTTGATAGATAAATCAAAAAGTCAAGTATCGAAGATAATATAATAAAAACACACCTAGCTGGGGACTAGATTGAATTTAAGTATTTGCAAAGGGTGAGAATTAATAATCAAATCTTATAGTAAAATAAAGACTCAATATATACAATAAATAGACAAAACTTTATTAAAAATCAATAAAATCGCATGTATATAATCTATTATCATTAATAAAATTTGTATAACATGACTTATTTGATTTCTTATAGGATTATTCCTATAGTATAATTTTATTAAACCATGAACTAAAAAAAATCACTCAAAATCCTGATATAACAGGTACTTCTTCCTGATTTTTTTATAATCTGTTAATTGAGGTTCCCAACTTTGACGAATTTCATTACTGCTTATATTGTTTTTTATTTGACCTTGAAGTGATTTGTTGCCAGACAACAAGTTAAAAAAGTTGTTTTCAAGAAAGAAAGCATTTTTTTCTTTTTCACTTAAAGCTTGGTAGAAATTAAGTAAAAGATCTATGTTTAAAGCACCTGAACTTTGTAAAGCTTTTATAGATTGATTGGTAAGATCGTAACCGTTACAGTTAAGCCCTTCATGTTTAGGTTTTTTTGCTCCTTCGCCGGGTGAAGGTTTAAAATTAAAATCACCCTGTAAAAATGAAGGATGGCCATAAATTTGAAATTGTTTATTTGTTCCTCTCCCCACACTAACAGTAGTCCCTTCGAAGAGGCATAAGGAAGGATAAAGGTATATGCTATGCATATTAGGTAAGTTAGGTGAAGGTTTAACAGGTAATTTGTAGAATTTTTTATGATTATAATTGAGACATTTAACGATAAATAATTTACATTTTAGACCCTTCCTGAGCCATCCTTCGTCATTAATCATTTGTGCATATTCAGCAACTGTCAAACCATGAACAACAGGTACAGGATGTAAGCCTACAAAAGACTTTTGTTCTTTTTGCAAGATTGGTCCATCAACATAATGGCCATTAGGGTTTGGTCGGTCTAAAATTAGTAAAGGAATATTATTTTCTGCACAGGCCTCCATAACATATGTCATAGTCGATGTGTAAGTATAAAACCTAACTCCCACATCCTGAATATCAAATATCATTAAGTCAATATCTTTCAATTGTTCTGAATGCGGTTTTTTGTTTTTACCATAAAGAGAAATAATTGGTATACCTGTTTTAGAATCAAGACCATCTTTAACTGTTGCTCCCGCATCGGCTTTTCCCCTGAAGCCGTGTTCTGGTGCAAATATTTTATTTATTGTACAATTCAACTTCCACAAAGTATCCACTAAATGAACAGATCCTAATACCGATGTATGATTAATAACCAAGCCTAATCTTTTACCTTCAATAAGATATTTATATTGATGAATCTGATTAGCAGCAGGAATAATATCTTTATCGAAATCTAATAGGGGTTCTACCCCCTGGGCATTCTGTAAATTAGCTAACTCAGAATTTGAGGTCTCCTGTTGGCTAAAAGAGCAAGAGCCCATGTAACCAAAAAGCAATAATCCAAGAATAATATTTTTGAGATTAATCATCATATCATTTTAATAACGCAAATAATTAAGTAGCCTTAAATTTGGAGCGAATAAAAAAAATAGCTAAAAACACCCCTATTAGACCTATTATATAGGTATAATATTCAGTGCCTTTTATTGAAACATTAATACTTCTACTATCACCAATCTGAATAAATGGCGACCAAAAAGCAGGATGTGCATAAATAGAATGCACAGAACTAATATAATCAAGTTTAGCTTTTCTTAGAGCTTCAGCTTTATTCATGCCATGAGATAGATTCTGATATAGGTTCTTCATTATTTTAGAGGTTGCCAAATCATCTACATGCCACAAACTAACGATAAGACTAGGTGCACCCGCATACATAAAAGATCTGGCTAAGGAAGCAATTCCATTCCCTTTCTCAACCTTCCCAAAGGCAGTTTCACAAGCAGATAGAACAACCAATTCAGCGTTTAATTTCAATTTGGAAATTTCATGTGCAAAAAGAAAATTATTCTCAATACTATCCCCATCTTCACTAAAAACAAGACTAGACATTATAGGACTTTTTGCATCCATTAAACCATGCATCGCAAGATGAATGATACTAAATTCACGAGCATTTTTCTTAAAAAACATTTCCGAAGCATTTATATCAAAAGCAAATTCCCCATGGAACTGTTCTTTTAAAAGTTCCACTTCTTTTTTTGCTGCCGGTAAGGGATTAAGCATATCCCTTAAACGCAAATAACTTGGTAAACGAACAATCTGTTTGGAAGTATCCAAGTGAATTTCATAATCTGCAGCCATTCCCAAAATTTGACCATTATTAGTCTTAGGTGAACTTTGAATATTTTCAACCCATAATGATGCAGAATAATTATAAGTAATACTAAAATCTTGTAACAAATAATGTAATTTAGAATAATCAGATATTTTTTGAGACACTTCTTCAACCAGAAAAGTTTCAAAAGGCAGGTAGCCTAAATGCCCATCAGGAACAATTATAAGATGATTAATATCCTCAGCATATTTTAAAATTGGATCTACTAAATTTTTATAGAACCAAAAAGCAGGAACAGCATAAGATAAATATGCTTTCTCTGGTTGACTAACTAATTCTGAATATGCACTGAGTACATCATGAAAATCAGAAATTTTGGAATTAAGTAATTTTAAAGATATAGGACATTTCTCAAGCTTGATATTATTTTTGTCTACATAAAAAATATACATAATAGAATCTGAAAGAAAATACTCAACCAAGGCAGTTTTGTCATCCAGTAATGCTTGTATTTGTTCTAACCCTACATCTCTTTGATTGTATTTAAAAGCAACATACTTAGGGTAATTGATTTCTAGTTCATTTCTAAAGCGGTTAATTTCTAAATTAACCTGATTCAATTTTTTCCTTATACTATCTTTTTCAGCTTTTATTCTAGGTTCTAAAAGACCAGCTTTAAATTCATCATGGTCTTGTTGCAATTTAAGCTCTTTTAATTTTATAGAATCTGGCAAATCACCAAAACTATATGCACGTTCAGATTTTACAGCATCCATTAATAAAACAGATTTACTATGTTCTACCAGATCAAATGCGAGTTCAACATCTCTGAAGGGATCTAAGACCTCGAGGCTTCTATATACCCAATCAGCACTTGAAGACAATCTTCGAAGTTTATCTTCACTACTGATAAAAGCATCCCGAGTCTTTTTAATTAAATCCATCCCCAAATTAGCTACAATGAGTTGTTTTTGTCTTAAAATACTGTCAACATCTGTTAAATCTTTTTTGTTTTTTTGTGGAATTAAAGCTATTACATCATAGAGCACCTCTAAAGTGGAAATCATAAAATCAATTGAAATATAATCAGCAAAAGCTAACCTGCTACCCCATTCTTTGTTAATTTCAGATGTTCTCAAACCGCAGTTCGCCTCAATTAATTTATAACTTATTCTCAAAGATTCCGCATAGTCTTTCTTTTCCAAACACAAGAAAGCCAACTGATATAAACTACCAATATATGCAGGATGTTGTTCTTTATATTCTTGAAATATAATGTCTAAGGATTCTTTAATATACTTTTCTGCTATTTCAAATTTTTCGAGTTTTAAATATAAAGAAGAAAGATTTGTTAAACTAACAGCATAATCTAAATGATTGGTCCCCAATGTTTTCCTGCGTATTCGCATGGATTTCAAAAAAAGCTGTTCTGCTTTATCATAGTTTCCAATTTCCTCATAAATGATAGCTAAATTATTCATTGCTGCTGCAATTGAAAGGTGGTTGTTTCCTAAAAGTTTAGTCCAAATTGCAATTGACTTAACATATAATTCTTTAGCCTTATCATAATCATTTAATTCTCTATACAAGGATCCTAAATTATTCAAACTAGAGGCATAATCATAACTTAATTCTCCTACTACTACCTTACGGATTTCCATTGATTCAATATACATGAGTTCAGCTTCATCTAATCTCCCCATATCTATATATAATGATGCCAGGTTATTCAAACTAGACGCATAGTCATAACTATTTAGACCATATACATTCTTGCGAATTTCCAGAGCTGTTTTATATAGCGGTTCTGCCTCTTCATGACGCCCCATATACAGATATAACAAACCCAAATTATTTAAGGAAGCGGCATAGGCAGGGTCTTTAATTCCCTTTATTGATTTAACAATCTCTATTGCCATCTTATACAAAGGCTCAGCTTCCACATAACTACCCATATCCATATACATCATAGCAAGATTATTCAAACTAGACCCATACTCCAGACTATTCAACCCAAAAATCTTTTTTCTTAACCGCATAGATTCTTTATAATAGGGTTCCGCTTTAGCATATCTTTCGAGATAAACATTTAACACGGCAAGATTATTTAAACAAGAAGCATAGTGAGCATGTTCTACTCCCAAAATGTCCTCATATATTTTCATAGACTGTATATAAGGCTTTTCGGCAAGAAAATAACGTCCCGTTTGCAAATAAACATTTCCAATACTGTACAAATATTCAGCATATTTTAATGAATTTTGATCGCTGATTTTTTGATTTTCTATAGCTTTTAAGTAATAATTTTCAGCATTTGAAAAATCATGATTATTATAATGTGCAAACCCGATAAAAAATAAGATCCTTGCATAAATTGTATCTCCCTGAAGTACATTTAGATTTTCAGATTCTATCTTATACAATGCTTTTTTTGCATAAGGCATCAAATTGTCGAAAGATTTAACTTTGAATTCTGATTCCATTATAACTATCAAATCTTCTACACTATAGGTATCCAAACTATCCTGAGCAGATAAAGAACCAATTAAAAGGAGACTGAAAAGAAAGGAGATAAGATTTTGCATATTCTACATGAGATAGATTTGAAGAAATATTAAGTCTGTATTAATATTATTTCGTATACAAAGAAAACAATTTTATGATTATTAAACAATATCTTGTGACAATCCTATTTACAAAAAATTAAATCATTTTCAACTTTTAACATTCTTACAATGAAAAGCCTTATCGACATATGGAAAGAAAACAAGGATGCACAAAAGAAAAAAAACACAAAATTTGTTAGGAAACTTAAAAAACACAATGGAAAGCATTTAGATAAGTTTACTGCGAAAATTCACGATAAAGTTTTTGAAAAAATAGACTGTATCAATTGCGCAGGTTGTTGCAAAGGAATTCCTCCTATTATCAATAAGAATGATTGCTCAAGAATTGCTAAAAAACTAGGTATTTCCGTTTCAGAATTTCAAAATAATTACCTAACAATCGATGAAGACAATGACACTGTAATGAATACTTCTCCATGTGTATTTTTATTGGAAAATAACAAATGTTCTATTTATGAGTTTCGCCCTAAAGCATGTAAAGAATATCCTCACACGAATATTAATTTTTCCAAAAACTTAAACTATCATGCTACTAATTCAATGTATTGTCCTGCAACTTTTCATATCTTGGAGGCTTTAAAGAAAAGTGTTCCAGTATAAACAATAAAAGAATCTTACTTCTGATTTACTATGATTTTGTTCCCGGATTATTCTATAAAACGCATAGCAATAAAACTAAAGCCAGCTGCTCAAAGAATGGTAAAAAAGGGTCATCCCTGGGTTTTTGAGGGTGCTATAACTAAACAAAGTAGTTCTGGCAATTCCGGTGATTTAGCGATCATCTATGATAACAAAAAGAATAAATTTTTGGCTTGCGGATTGTATGACCCAGATTCTCCTATCCGGATAAAAGTCTTACAATTTCATACTTCTGCAAATATTGATACCTTATGGTTTGCCAAAAAAATCAAAAGTGCTTTTTTAATAAGACAAGATCTTCTCAAAACAGACACTAATAGCTACCGATTGATTTATGGAGAAAATGATGGAATGCCTGGTTTTATTGCTGATGTATACAATAATGTAATTGTTATCAAATTATACAGCTCAATATGGTTTCCTTATCTGAAATTCATCATCCCTCACCTTGTAAGTATCAGCCACTGTAAAACCGTGGTCATTAGACTAAGTAGATCTTTACAAATTCAGGATATAAACAATGACTTTTATGATGGTCAGGTAATTTATGGCAAACTAAAAAACGAAGAAGTTATTTTTAGAGAACATGGGCTTTCCTTTTCTGCTAATGTGATATACGGACACAAAACTGGTTTTTTCTTAGACCACCGACATAATCGATATAAAATTGGAAACTTATCAAAAGGGAAAAAAGTACTTGATGTATTTGCTTATGCAGGTGGTTTTTCAGTTCATGCACTTGCAAATGGAGCTAAAGAAGTAGTAAGTATTGACATTAGTGCAAAAGCTTTAGAAATGGCAAAAATAAATGCAGGACTTAACCCACATAGTGGCATACACAAAACTATGGGTATTGATGCATTCAAGGGCATAGAAAAATTAGCACAAAACAATACTTTATTTGATATTGTAATAATTGACCCACCTTCTTTTGCAAAAAAAGAAAATGAAATAAAGGGTGCTTTAAACAGTTATAAAAGGTTAGTAACCTTAGGATTGAAAATAGTAAAAAAGGGTGGTCTTCTTGTCCTTGCTTCCTGCAGTTCAAGGATCCGTTCAGAAGTTTTCTTTGAAATAATCGAAACCAGTCTGAATGCGGCAGGTAGTGATTTTAAACTATTAGAAAAAACATTCCATGACATTGATCATCCTATTAGTTTTGACGAAGGTGCTTATTTAAAATGTGGATATTATCTAATACTTAGTTAGGATTTATGAATTTTGAATTGTAATTTTCGCTCTAAAGATATTACTTGAAATTTTGAAATAAATTAATGGAGCTAGATTTAAGTTTTATTCGAAGACAATTCCCTTCACTCAGAGACGATTACATATACTTTGATAATGCTGGAGGTTCTCAGACTCTAAAACGTGTAATGGATAAAATAACGGAGTATTACATGACCTCTGATGTTCAATTGGGGGGGGCTTACTCTGTCTCATTAAAGGCACGAGAGCGGGTAAATAAAGGGACTGCACAAATCGCTACTACATTAAATGCTGAACATACAAATGAAGTGATAGTAGGTAGTTCTTCTACAGCTTTAATCCGCTTATTTTCAATTGTAATTGGCCGCACTTTGAATCCTGGTGACGAAATCATTGTAACCAACTGTGATCATGAAGCAAATATTAGCGCTTGGAAAGATCTAAAAAAGCAAGGAGTTGTAATCAAGATATGGGAATTTGATACAACAAGTTTACAATTAGAATTAAAAGACCTAAAACCATTAATCTCTGATAAAACTAAACTGGTTGCATTTTGCCATGTTTCAAATATTTTTGGCACCATACATCCTGTAAAAAAAATCACTGAATTTATCCATAGCCATGGAGTTCAGGTATTTGTTGATGGTGTCGCATATGCACCTCATAGGTTAGTTGACGTACAGGACTTAAATGTTGATTTTTATGTATACAGTATATACAAGGTTTTTGGCCCTCATTTAGGTGTTTTATACGGCAAAAAAAAACACTTACTCAAACTACCAGGAATTAATCACAACTTTATTGCAGCGGATGATATTCCATACAAATTTCAACCTGGAGGGCCTAATTATGAACTAACTTATAGTCTATGTGGAATATTAGATTACTACAAGGCTGTAGCACAACATCATGGAATGCTCGCAACAGAAACATTAAGGAAGCAAATGCAATATGCTTTTAATCTATTCGATAAACACGAAGAAAAATTAACCAAGGTTCTTTTAGATTATCTTAGTGCTAAACAAAACATACGCATTATAGGAGATACTGGCTCTGACGTAAAATTTCGTGTTAGCACTGTTTCTTTTATCGTTAACAACACAAAAAGTTCAGAAATTGATGCTAAAATACACCCACATAAAATTGGTATAAAAACTGGTGATTTCTATGCAAAAGGGATTACCAAATCATTAGACCTAGATCGAATAGGTGGTGTTATAAGAGTAAGTATGGCACATTATAACACATTGAAAGAAGTGAATCGGCTTATTTCGATATTTGAAACGATTCTATAATCATAGAACATTTTCATAAAATTCGTTAAGTAAAGGATTAAAATAATATTAATAAAAATCACAAAACATCGACATGAAAAAACAAAATAGAAGAAGTTTTTTACATTTTTTGGGCCGTGCAGGTTTAGGAATAAGTGCAAGTAGTTTTCTGGTTAGTGTTCAATCGTGTGATCAAAAGAAAATACTCAACAAAGAAAAAAATACCAAATCAACCCCTAATCCATTTCCACTTAATGATATTCAACACTCATTGGAAGACAAACTAATCCTTGCAGATGGATTGAAGTACGATGTACTTATTCGTTGGGACGACCCTATTTCAGATGTTGACAAATTTGGGTTTAATAATGATTATATTGCCTTTATTCCATTAAATAAAACAAATCCTAACGATGGAATGTTATGGGTTAATCACGAATACCTTAATGAATTATTTATTAGTGGTTTTAATGCAAAAGATAGGAGTACGAAAACCAAAGAACAGGTAGACAAGGAAATGTATACTGTCGGAGGATCATTAATCAGGATCAAAAAAAATAATCAAAACGAGTGGACTATCGTCCACAATGACCAACTCAATAGAAGAATAACAGCAAAAACTGAAATACCATTTGATTGGGATAGCCCTATTGCGGGTAGCACAAGTGCAATTGGCACCTTTGCTAATTGTTCTGGAGGTGTAACACCCTGGGGTACTATTCTAACCTGTGAAGAAAACTATGATATGTATTATGGTGAAACGGATTATTCTGACCCCAAAAACCCTAAAAGGATTCCAGGATTATATATTGATTATGGTTGGTCGAAATACTATAATTATCCCCCAGAACATTACGGATGGGTTGTCGAAGTAAATCCACTTACAGGAGCAGCAAAAAAATTAGTAGCTCTTGGACGTTGTGCACATGAATGCGCAACAGTTCATCAAGCTAAAGATGGACGTATTGTAATTTATAGTGGAGATGATGCCAACGATGAATGTCTATATAAATTCATCAGTAAAAACCCTGATAATTTAAGAGAAGGGAAATTATATGTAGCGAATACAACAGAAGGGAAATGGATTTCATTAGATTATGAAGACCAAAAAATATTACAACAAAATTTTGACAATCAAACCCAGGTTTTGATAAGATTACGGGAAGCAGCAAAACTCGTAGGAGGGTCACCATTAAACCGTCCTGAAGACATTGAAATTGACCCACTGACAGGAAATGTTTTGGTTGCTTTATCAAACAACAAACCTAAAGGTGATTATATGGGAGAAATATTGAAAATAGAGGAACATGATATTGAAAATAAAACATCTCTTACTTTTAAATCATCAACCTTTATTGCTGGAGGTGCAGAAACTGGATTTGCATGCCCAGACAATATGGCATTTGACCCAAAAGGAAATCTTTGGTTCACTTCTGACATCTCTGGAAGCTCAATTAATTTAGATCCATATAAAGATTTTGGTAATAATGGACTTTTTCTTATTCCATCATGGGGCAAAAACAAAGGCAAAGTACTTCAAGTAGCCTCTGCACCTATCGATGCAGAATTTACAGGACCATTTTTTTCTCCTGATGGCGAAACTTTGTTTTTAAGCATACAACACCCTGGTGAAAGAAGTGTAGATTTAAATAACCTTACAAGTCACTGGCCTGATGGTGATAATAACATCCCAAGACCATCCGTAGTTTGTATAACAGGCCCAGCATTAAAAGATCTAATGCAAGGTGAATAAGTATGAATATTTTTCAATACAGAATTTCCTTCAAGAACTTCGATTTTAGCATTGAAAAAATTAATATTCTGAAAAAATAATTTGATAAAATTCATCTATTTCAGACCAGACCTCTGGTATAGGAACAATGATTATTCAACTTAATATGATTATGTTTTCAAAAAATAGAAAAATAGAATATATTAGCCTAGTATAAACCTAATCCTTTTTATTTAATATTTTGTTACAAGTTTGTTTTAAGACTAAATTTTTGCTTCATAGTATAAAAAAATCAAAAAACAACAAGTAATATCCTTGCTATATATTATAACAAAGTGAATCTAAATTATGTCTAAAATCATAAAGAAAATATTTAATTTATTTCACAATGCCTTTTGGCTAGGTTTATTAATATTTTTTGTCTTTATGAATGTCATTTCAGAAGATTCTGACTACAATAATGAAGACAATAATATAGTTCTTGAAGATGATGATTCTAACAATTTAAAAAAAAACAAATTTAACCTAGACTCAATATCAATGAATCTAAGGCCTGAGGAAGAATTTAAACCCGATGAAAACTGTACTCCAGTAAACAAAGAATATCGTTGGAAAAACCTATCCTGGTCTTATTACAAAATAAATTTTGCATTATGTAAAGAGCATGTAAGTTCAGCTAGGGAAAACCGTAACCGTTCGAATGATTATGGAGAAGTATTATACGATCAATTATATCATTATGACTCAGCATATATAGCCCCGGTTATAGAAACATTTAAGTCCTTAAAAGAAGAAAAGAAATTGGATAGAAAACAATTATTGGAAGCAATAGTTACTTTTATTCAAGACATACCATATACATATATTTTAGGGCCTGGTCGGACATGTGGATCTTCATTCTCAAATTCGAAAGGAGAATTAATACATTACCCTAAATACAATTGTAAACCAATGATTCCTGCTGGATGCTGTGACAATGTTAACCCTTGGGGAATTTATTCTCCCTTAGAATTTTTAAGCAACGAAACAGGAGACTGTGACACCAGATCATTACTGGCGTTTGCTATATTGCGTGAATTTGGTTACGATGTAGCAGTAGTTAACTCTATTTTAATGGGGCACAGCATGTTGGGGGTTCATGTTCCTTATGTTCCTGGTAATGGTTCTTATGGTTTAACAACGCTTAGTAGAAAAAAATATTATTTATGGGAATTAACAGCTAAAGGATGGCATTTAGGAGACAACTATACTTTTCAATCAAATGATTGGTGGGTAATCTATCAATAAAAACAAAAAATAATGACAGCAGAAATTCTTAATTTATTAACCCTTTTTATTTTAGGTATTGCTTATTTGGTATTAATGAGCAAATTCAATATTACACTTTCAAGTAAATTCATAAAACAAAAAAACACAGCAGGTTACATACTATATGCCTCTGTTTTAATTGCATCAGCTATATATTTGGTTCAAACAGCGGATATAGCATCTTCTGCAAATCGCTATTTTATGCGTACCAATCTTTATTCTTCTGCAGTATTGTATTCCTGTGCTTTTTTTATTTTAAGTTTTATTTGCAGCATATTTTTAATTCTGTCAAGTTTCTTTGTAAGTTCTATGCTTACAGTAGCTTCTGAGAAAGATGAATTAGCAAATAATAATATTGAACTCGCAATAATGCATGGTATTGTTCTAATTTCTCTCGCTCTTATTACGCATCAGGGCTTTTCAACAATTATGACATCATTTATTCCCTATCAGGATATGCCTTATTGAGTTCATATAAAACTCAGATGAAATAAGTAGACTAATTAATAAATCAAATATATAATGTCATATTTATGACGTTATGTTTACTAATTATAAAAAAAATCTAGTATGAAAAAGATTGCACTTTTAATATTCCTTTGTTTTAGTCTTAACAATTACACTAAGGCAGTTGAAGGGATGTGGATCCCTTCTCTTATAGAAATGTTCCATTCTGACATGCAGACTTATGGACTAAAATTAAGCCCTGAAGATATTTATTCTACCAATAAGGCCAGCCTAAAGGATGCAATAGTACAGTTCAATGGTGGATGCACTGCGGAAATAGTATCTGAGCAAGGGCTATTATTAACAAACCACCATTGTGGTTTTGATGCTATCCAAAGACATTCTTCATTGGAAAACGATTATCTGAAAAATGGATTTTGGTCAAAAAGCCAGAGCGAAGAATTAGCATGCCCCTGGATGCGTGTCACTTTTGTAAAAGAAATCAGGGATGTTACAAAGGAAGTTTTTCAGGGCATATCTGAAATGGACTTGTCTACTGATGAAGGGATGGACATTATAAATAAAAATATCATGATGCTGGAAAGGGCCGAATCGACAAATTCGATCCAAGCCAAAATCAAGCCCTTCAACATGGGGAACCAATATTATATGTTAATTACTGAAGATTACAATGATATACGACTGGTTGGTACTCCTCCATCGGCAATTGGGAAATATGGTGGAGATACAGATAACTGGGTATGGCCTAGACATACAGGCGATTTTGCAGTATTCAGAATTTATGCAGACAAAGACAATAATTCTGCAAAGTTCAATGAAAGTAATATTCCTTACAAACCAGATCATTTTTTGCCAATAAGTCTAAAAAATAAAACTGAAGGTGACTTCACAATGATATATGGTTTTCCTGGACATACTGACCAACACTACAGCTATTATAAATTGAAGTTTTACATGGAAAAAGAACGCCCTTCCAGAATCAAAATGCGTCAGATGAGCCTTGACATCATCAAACCTGCCATGAATAAAAGTGATGCAATAAGAATTAAATATGCATCAAAACAAGCACGAATAGCAAATGCATGGAAAAAATGGATTGGGCAGATAGGTGGATTAAATGAGCTGCATGCCCTTGAAAAAAAGGAAAAATGGGCGATTGAATATATGAGCAAAGCTATGGAAAAAGATGAATGGTTTATGTATCAAAATGTTATTAATGACTTAAACAAACTTCAAATAGCAAACAGTAAATATGAATTTGCCCGATCAATGTTTATAGAATATTTTTACGTGGGTCCTGAATTTCTACGCTATGCGCATCAATTCAACAATATAGCTAATAAATATTCAGAACTTAAAACAGCTGGAAAATTAGATCAGGAAATAAAAAAACTTATTGGATCATCTAAAGGGTTTTTTAAAAATTATGATGGAAATATTGACCATGATATTTTCAAAGCTTTAACACCAATGTACATCTCTCAGTTAGATCCTGAATTATTACCTGAAGGTTTCAAATCAAACTGGAGTAAAAATGGAGAAAAAGTCTTTTGCAAATCCATAATAATGAACCCTGAAAAAATTAATGCTCTTTTATCGAATTTTAATGAAAAGTCATCTAAAAAATTGCAAAAAGACCCTGCATTAATGATGGCTAATGATCTCTTCAAATCTTATGTTAACAACACAAGTGAAGCATATAGTACTTTTATCGAAGAAGAAGACAGATTAATGAAAATATATGTTTCTGGCATTCTTACCATGTTCCCAGAGAAAAAAACCTGGGCTGATGCCAACTCAACTATGCGTATAACATATGGTAAATTAGAAGGGTCTGCTCCAGTTGATGGAATGCAATACCTCCATTATTCTACTATAGATGGTATTATGCAAAAATATGACCCTGAAAATCCTGATTTTCAACTAACTGAAAGGTTTCTTGAATTATATAATAAAAAAGATTTTGGAGACTACCTGCAGGATGGTGAATTATGGGTATGTTTTACTGCTTCAAATCATACAACTGGTGGGAATTCTGGTAGTCCTGTAATAGATGCTGATGGAAATCTTATGGGCATTAATTTTGATAGAAGTTGGGAATCTACAATGAGTGATTTTATGTTTGATGAGTCAAGGTGCAGAAATATTGCAATAGACTCACGCTATCTTTTATGGGTTATAGACAAATATGGTAAAGCAGGTCATCTGATTAAAGAAATGAAACTAATTAGATAAAAAGTTCAACATAAATACAAAAACACTGTAATCATCAAAATGTGATTACAGTGTTTTTTATCGACGTTTCTTTTTTGATTTCCGAGTTTTTGAAAATCTTGGTTTTGAATTGCCCTTAGGCCTAAAATCCTTTCTTGACTTCTTAAATCTGGCTCCTCCTCCATTTCTATTATAACTTTCTGACTTACTTTGAGTTTTTTCAACTACTAAATTAACTCCTGCTACCTGTACTCCTTTTTGGAAACCATCCAATAATTTACTTTCATAAGAACTATCAATTTCAAAAAAAGAAAACCCTTTCAGAATTTCAATTTTTCCAATTTCAATTCCTCTAAAATTTAGACTATCATTTATCAACCCTATCATTCTAGGAGCTGTTAACTTATGTTTAGAGCCCAAATTAATATAAAAACGGGTAAAATGAACATTTGTATTTTCATTTCGCCGATCTTTCCTTCTCACATTATTATCTCTTTGACTATCCTTCTCTCTTCTTTTCCTTTCATCCCTTTTATTAGTAACATTGAGGTCGGAAGCATTTTTGTAATAACTTAATACCCTATCAAATTCAAGCGATACGAATTTTTGTAAAATTTCTTCTTTAGAAAAGCCTGACAACTGTTCATAAACAGTCTGCATATACTTATCAATACTATTATCAACATTATAGGTTGCAATCTTATTAATAAGTTCAAATAGTTGTTTTTCACAAACCTGTTCACCAGTAGGGATTAATCTGCGTTCAAATGTATGCCCTATAGTTTTTTCAAGTGAACGTATTTTATATGTTTCTCTCCCAGTAAGTAATGCTATAGAAGTACCTTTTTTACCAGCACGTCCTGTTCGCCCACTACGATGAATATAATATTCCAATTGATCAGGAATTTTAAAATGTAAGACATGCGTAAGGTCATTAACATCAATACCACGAGCAGCAACATCAGTAGCAACTAGTAGTTGGATATTTTTTTTACGGAAACGCCCCATAACATAATCTCGTTGTGGTTGCGACAAATCACCATGTAAGGCATCTGCCTGATATCCATCTGCCATTAATTTATCAGCTACTTCTTTGGTTTCAGCTCTTGTACGACAAAAAACAATCCCATACATTCCAGGAGAAATATCTACAATTCTCTTTAAAGCACGATAACGATCTGAAGACCTTGTTACGCAATAAACATGCTTTACATCAGCATTGGCAACATTTCGAGTTCCAATTTCAATTTTATATGGATCCCTCATATAGTTGTTTGCTATTGCATCAATTTCTTTAGGCATAGTTGCAGAAAACAGTAACCCTTGTTTTTCTACCGGAACAGTTTCAAGAATGGCATCTAATTCCTCCTTGAATCCCATAGTTAGCATTTCATCAGCTTCATCCAGCACTAAGAAATTAATTCCAGATACATCCAATTTTCGCCTGTTTATTAAATCCCGAACACGACCGGGAGTACCAACTACTATATGACAACCTTTTCTCAACTGACGAATTTGCGTTTCAATCGATGCACCACCATAAACAGAGACAATATTTATCCCTTTTTCATATTTAATATATGTTTCAATATCTTTAGTAATCTGAATACACAACTCACGTGTAGGACACAATATTAAAGCCTGAATATTTTTAGCATTAGTATCCAATTTATGAATAATAGGCAAGCTAAAAGCTGCTGTCTTGCCCGTCCCGGTTTGAGCAAGAGCTATCAGGTCCCGTTCAGATTCAATAACATAAGGAATTGCCTGTTCCTGAACTGTAGTTGGTTTCTCAAAACCCAATTCAGCCAAAGCCTTTAGAATATTTGACCTTAAACCTATTTCTTCAAATGTTGACATTTTTTCTATTTCTATATTTATAAAAAAACCTCTGTTGAGAAATTAATTGAATAAAGACACTTTATTATTTATCACCAAAAAGTGCAAATAAGAGAAGTAATGATAATAATAAACCCTGAGGTGCAACAACAACTATAGTTACAATTAAGATATATTAGCACATCATTTTTAAACATGTTTATTTAATAATCACTCTATCCAACCACTTAAATCGAGCGCAAAGGTACAATTAATTAAAGACAAAATTGCATTTTCGTTTTATACAATCAGTAATAGCTTTATTATCTACACAGCCATTACAAATTCTATTTAATAAAAAGTATAAACACCTTACCTTATTTTAATTTGATATTATTTAACAAAAAGAACTGTTCATATATCATTTATTTCTTACCTTTAACGACTAAATATTAAAAATCTTTAATCATGATAACATCTGCTCTTGCCTATTTACTTACACTATTTATGGCATTTACAATTATACCTCTATTGGCATTTTTGCTTAGAATGGTATCAATCATGGTTTTATCCAAATTCTATTGGTCTATCAGTAGAGATAAATCTCCTGTAAGAGTTCTGAAATTCTCCATTAAACTAGCCCAACCAGTAGGTTTTTTTACTGCTATTTTTCATGGTTATGCAGCACTATGGATGGGAACTGTTTTTTTAAGGGGAATGCAAGGTGACTCTGCAGTAGACTTATTCCTCTCAATATTTTTAGGTCTTGCTTTTCTATTGTTTGGAATACGAAGACTTAAAAATCCTGCCGAACTTAAAGTTGAAAATAAGATTGAGCTTAAGGATGGAGAACAGACCCTAATCTTAAATCCAGATGAAGAATCTGAGAATTTTGATGAAGACCCTATGAAAACTTTGAACAGAAAACTTCAGGAACAATTCAAAGAAAATGCACAGGAATTTATGCAAGGGAATACCGTTATTGGCTTAATTGGAAAAATAACTGGGGTAGCCCTAGCATCTATGAGTTTAATACCACTTCCCTATTAAAATATTATTCTCTTACGTGAATAGATTAAATATTTTTATTTTTCATATTTTTTTTGCTAAATTGGGTTAATGTCTTTAATTAATTTTAATACATTTCTTTATGCTAAAAATTGAGAAATGAACATATAATGACGACAACAGTCCGTAAGAAATAGAAATGCTACTTAATAGAGTTCAACTACTTGAAAACAACATTATCTATTTCAATGAAGTACCTTATTGTTTTTGGGCTAAAACCAAATAAACTAGCTAAGCTAAATGTATCATTAAAAAGAGTTATTCTATCATATGGAAGAGTTTGAGCATAATCCTGAATTTTTAGAGAATGTATTATTGTTGCCTTGCCCTACTTGTGGTGGCGAATTGAGCTATTCTGCAAAAAAGCAACAAATCAATTGTGATCATTGTGGCTTTGTAAAACCTTATGATCAGGCAAATGATATGGTACAGGAATTATCATTAGAGAATGCCGCAAAGGCAATGTCACAATTTACACCCAAAACGATCAACAAAAAGGTTATTGACTGTGAAAGTTGTGGTTCTCAAATTATGATTGAAGATGATGCTGTTTCCATAAGATGCAACTTTTGCGGATCAGAAAAAGTAAATGAAAAAGCGATAGAAAAAAACCTAATCCAACCTCAGGGTATTATCCCTTTTATGATTTCAAAACAAGAAGCGAAAGACAAGTTCAAAGAATGGATTAAAAAAGGATGGTTCAAACCAAATAAACTCAAAACTCTTGCTGCTCTTGGTGATGTACACGGTATATATGTTCCTTTCTGGACTTATGATGCTAAAACGCATACGCAATGGTCTGGTGAAGCTGGTTATTATTACTATGAAACAGAAACATATACAGACAGCGATGGAGAAACACAAACCCGGGAAGTTCAAAGAACAAGATGGGAGTACCATAGAGGGAACTTTGATAAGTTTTTTGATGATATACTCATTGTAGCTTCAAAAGGGTTACCTCATAAAGTCATCACACCAATTTATCCATTTGAACTTGAAAAAGTTGTCAATTTTTCCAATAATCTATTGGTTGGATGGGAAGCAGAAATATATAGTCTTGATGTACTAGAAGGCTATCAGATCGCAGATAAACAAATGGATAAAGAATTAAGAAGAATTGCAAGTAATGCTTTAGGTGGAGATACGCAAAGAGGCTTATCGGTACATAGTCAAAAATGGGGGCAAACTTTCAAACACATCATTCTTCCTGTCTGGATTTGCTCTTATCAATATAATGACAAAACCTACCAATTTGCCGTCAATGGTCAAACTGGTAAAATTAATGGCAGCAAACCAACTTCATGGATCAAAGTTACTTTCTTTATTTTGTTTATCATTGCAATAAGTTTTGGAATATATTATTTAGTCACTTTAAACAATGCTCAGCCAATTCAATAGTTTACAATTAATAGTTATTTATATTACTTTTATATTTCAAATCAATGCCCAATCAAGTGATTCTTTGTTCCAAAAACCCTATGAATTAAATTGGCAGATTGACATCCCTATATCGACTTCTGCCATTGCTTTGGGAATAAGCTTTTTAATCTTGGATTCCCAAACACCTCCTCTCGAAGAATCATACATACAATCTATAAATATCAAAAGCATTAATGCTTTTGATAGAAATACCATCTACAATTGGTCTCCAAATTTATCGATTGCCAGTGATATTCTTTTGTATACAAGTTGTGCTATCCCATTAACGTTATTTTCAAATAATAGAATTCGTAAAGATTGGGTAAAGTTTGGAATTATGTATGCAGAAACCTTTGCCCTAACAGCAACTTTAACTGCTCTTACAAAAAATTTAGTAAAAAGACCACGTCCTTTTGTCTACAATAAAAATATAGATTTAAACTATAAGCAAGAACAAAGGGCTCAATATTCTTTTTTCTCAGGACATACTTCAATGTCTGCAGCGATGTGTTTTATGACTGCCAAGATCTTTCATGACTATAATAAAAGCAGCAAAGCAAAACCTTGGGTTTGGGCTGCTGCTATAATTTTACCCGCTGTGACTGGTATTTTACGTCAACAATCAGGACAACACTTTTTGACTGATATAGTAGCCGGATATCTCATCGGAGGAACAATAGGAATTCTCATCCCAACATTACATTCCAAAAAAAAATTTAAAAAGAAAAAAGGAAAAATGTCTAAAACATTATTTTAGTAAAAGTTTTAGCAACAGGACTTGGTATAAATTTTAATTACTAATTGTGAAATCCTGTAAAGTACAAAACACCAAGTTCATAACTACGCATACCAAAACCAGAAATACTTCCTATACAATTTGAGGCAATTGTAGAATTATGACGAATCTCTTCGCGAGCATAAACATTAGATAGATGCACCTCAATTACAGGTGTGCTAATTGCAGCTATGGCATCTGCTAGTGCTAAAGATGTATGCGTATATGCACCTGCATTGAAAATTATACCTTGAAACATAAATCCTACTTCATGCAATTTGTTGATTAAGAGGCCTTCTACATTCGATTGAAAATAATCAAATTCAACACCAGGAAATTGTATTTTAAGTTGTTCATAAAAATTTTCAAAAGTAGTATTGCCATATATTTCAGGCTCTCGTTTACCCAACAAGTTAAGGTTAGGTCCATTTATGATTAGAATTTTCATAATATTAAAGGGTTCAGACAAACAAGAATATTAATATAAACCATAATACAAAATCGTAACAGACTATTGTTATAGATGTTAAATTCCATTATGTAAAAGCTAATTTACAATTAAGTTTCTGAACCACTAGTTTCAAGCAAGAATTATTAATAAAAAGGAAAGATTTATAATTCTAACAAAGGATAAAGCATAAACTCCTGTATCCAACCAAATTCATTTTGTTTATCTTGTACTTCTACCTTTAACCATGAACCATACTTTTCAATAACTGCTACAACAGTTCCTTTAATCAAAGCATTTCCAACAGTTAAACCACCATCGAAATTTTCATATAAATATGTTTCTTGTTGGATCATTCGGATTGATAACCAGTTGTGTTGTAAATCTAATACTACAGAATGACCGACCTCATCTGTAAATTCAGGGTCACAATTTTTGGTTGGAGGATTTTTCAAACGGGCAATCATAACATCTCCTAAAAGCTTAAGATCACCATTAAAAACAGGGTCAGTTTTTGTAGGATTATAGCATTTGATTTTTACAGGATTACGTAAACCAATTTTCCCTTCAAAAAAAAAGAGACAGGAGTTTTTATCATTAGATTTCGGGTCGATATATACACCGGTAAGTAAATCTCCTTTGACACCAATTTTGATTTCGTAATAATCTCCTGCAATCACATAAACATTTAACTTATCTAGTTCAGTACGTTTATATGAATGCTTTACCTGATCATTTTTTGAATTACAGCCAAAAAGTAGCATAAGAACACAGATAAGCGCCCATATCTTATACAATTGAGCGAAAAATTTGTTCATAAACTTTTGGTTGTCAATTAATATAATATTAAATCTAAATAGGTGTGGAGAATTCTAAGTGTGCGAGAATCCATTAATGGAATGCATTTCTTTAATCTCAGGAACAAAAGACATGATAGTAGCCTGAATTCCGCCTTCGAAAGTCATAGCACTCATAGAACATGTTTCACAATTTCCCAACCATTTAAACTTAAGAACCATATCGTCTGTTAACTCGACAACTTCAATATCCCCTCCATCAGCTTCAAGATGAGGGCGTAAAGTTGTCAGTGCTTGTTCAACACGTTGCAATATTGCTTCTTTATCAATACTCATAATTATATTATTTATTTTTAATAACCTTTACTTCAAGACAATGTAGAAATATAAAGTAGTAATTAACTTGAAACTTTTACAATCTTTGTAGCATCCAACATTTCATTACGAATAGAAACTTGTCTCAAAACATTTTTCGCAACAGACATAAAAGCATCTTTAGCAATTGAGTCCTCACCTAAAACAACAGGTTTACCAGAATCACCACCCTCACGAACAGCCTGAACAATAGGAATTTGCCCCAATAAAATCGTATTAGCTTCTTTTGCAAGCTTTTTGCCACCTCCCTTACCAAATATATAATATTTATTATCGGGCAGTTCTTCAGGTGTAAACCAAGACATGTTTTCTACTACACCCAAAATTGGTATATTAATATTTTCTAAACGAAACATATTCATACCTTTTAAAGCATCACTATAAGCAACATCCTGAGGAGTTGTAACCATTACGGCTCCAGTAACTGGTACAGTTTGAACTAGAGTTAAAGCAATATCACCTGTTCCAGGTGGAAGATCCAAGACAAGAAAATCTAACTCTGGCCATAAACATTCTTGAAAAAATTGTTTGACAATCCCGCCTAACCTTGGGCCACGTAAAACTACTGCTTGCTCAGGTTCAATCATATAACCAATAGATATTGTAGGAATACCATGTTTGTCAATAGGTATCATTTTAGGTTTTCCATGAATATCCTGTATACGTGGACGTTGTCCTTGTAGACCTAACATAGTCGGAACCGACGGACCATATAAGTCCATATCCATTAGCCCTACTTTTGCCCCCATTGCTTTAAGGCTTAGTGCAAGATTCACAGCTACTGTAGACTTACCTACCCCCCCTTTACCAGATGCTACTGCAATAATATTTTTGACATGTGGCATTGGACTTTCTCGTTTATCGTCTTGTGCTCCTTTTTTTTGCTTAGAATGTACATGAACTTCTGCTTCAGGGTACAATTCATTGACTGCAGCAATACAGGCAAATGTCAACTGGTTCTTAACAGGCGACTTAACAGAAGGAACAATAATAGTAAAACTAATATCATTCCCATTGACCTGAAGATTTTCTACCATACGTACACTTATAATATCCTGACCAGATTCTGGATCTTTAACAGTACGTAAAGCATTTATTATTTGTTGTTTTTCAAAATTGTTTTTCATAAAACATTAAAACTGTATATTTAATTGTACAAATATACAAATTTATAACCGCATTTCTAGTATATAAATAGAACTAGAATAAATATTCAAATTCTGATAAAAAGTATACTTAAGGCCTGTATTTCTAAATACTCTGCGTACCTTTATTATAAATTAAAACCAAAGATGAAATTTACAGAATACTATATTTCTCCTGAAATCAAAAAGAACCTACATAAACTTGGTTTTATAAGACCTACTGATATTCAATACAAGTCTATTCCCTATATCTTAAAAGGAGAAGATGTTTTAGCAATTGCCGAAACTGGTACTGGAAAAACTGCTGCTTATGGTATTCCTGTCATTGACAAGCTTCAAAAATGGAAGAATCGTTCTAATCGTCGTGATGGTATAAAGTGTTTGGTAATGGTACCGACTCATGAATTAGCAATTCAGGTAACAGGAGTACTCAATGATATTGGGCTACAAACTAAAGTTAAAGCCATTTGTATTTTTGGAGGTGTAGACCAAGATCCACAAATCAAATTATTAGATAAAGGAGCTGATATTCTTGTAACGACTCCTGGACGCATGTTTGACTTAAGAAGCCAAGGTTATCTTGACTTACATCGTGTTGAAACACTTATTCTTGATGAAGCTGACTTAATGCTTGCAAAAGGATTTCTAAAAGATATCCAGGATATAATAAATTATCTACCAAAAAGAAGACAAACTTTATTTTTTTCAGCAACCATTAACAAGGAAATAAAAAAACTGGCTTATTCTTTAATAAATAGTTCAGCAATTCGTATTCAAGTTTCTCCCCAAAACCGAGTTGCTAGAAATGTCAATCACATGGTAGCATATATCTCAATAGAAGACAAACGATATTTTTTAGAACGACTCTACAGAGAACATAAACAGTCTAAGATTCTTGCATTTGTGCGTACAAAAGTAAGAGCAGAAAGAGTTTGTAAAGCCATGAATCGGGTAGGTATCGAGGCGCTTACAATGCATAGTGACAAGAGTCATCAAAAGCGGACTTCGGTAATGAAAGATTTCAAAACTGGAAAAATCCGTTTACTAATTACTACTGACCTGAGTGCAAGAGGTATAGATATTCCCAATGTTGACTTTGTTGTTAATTATGACCTGCCAGAACAAACTGAAAACTATGTCCATAGAGTCGGGCGTACCGGACGTGGTAAAAACAAAGGAAATGCTGTTTCCTTTTGTAGTGAAGAAGAAAAAGAAACATTAGCAGAAATAGAATTTTTTATCGGTAAAAAAGTTGAAATTCTAGAAATAAATAAAAATGATTATCAAGATACGCTTGATTTTACTAAAGATACAAAAGGATTAGATTGGAAAGCAATGATAAAAGAAGAAATGCTTAAAGCAGAAATAGAAGAAAAAAAATATGGCAACAAAAACAAAAAAAAAAGAAAACCAAAAAAATAAAATAATATAGCTTATAATTTATTTAAACATAGATCGACGACCAAAATCCTTGCAAATTGGACATTTAAAAGGCATATGGCCTCTTGCAGGACAATATTCCCTGCCAAAATAAATAATCTGAAGATGCAATTTATTCCAGATATTCTTTGGAAATAACCGTTTCAAATCTTTTTCAGTTTGTACTACATTTTTCCCATTAGATAATTTCCACCTGTAAGCAAGGCGATGAATATGGGTGTCGACAGGAAAAGCAGGAACCCCAAAGGCCTGTGACATTACTACTGAAGCAGTTTTATGCCCTACCCCTGGCAACGATTCCAAAGCTTCCATATCATTAGGGACTTTACCATTAAATTTTTCTATCAGAATCTTGGAAAGGTCTGAAATTGCCTTAGACTTTCTTGGAGATAAACCACATGGCCGAATAATTGCTTTAATCTTATCTATAGGGACGCCTGACATCTCATATGGATTGTCTGCTAAATCAAAAAGTTGCGGAGTAACCTGATTTACACGTTTATCAGTGCATTGGGCGGATAGTAAAACTGCTACCAAGAGTGTATAAGAATCTGTATGTGCCAAAGGAATAGGTGTTTGAGGATATAAATCCTCTAAGCGTTTTTGAATTTCTCTAACAATCTCCTTCTTAGTCATTCCTTTAATAATTTAGCGAATTAATACAAATCGTTATTTTAGAATAATAACTCTATCGTCAAGTTTTGCATCTAGGTTTCTACCAGCCTTTGTTTCATTCTCTATAAATTCTATAATTGCATCACGAAACAAAACACCAGTTGCCACCTTCTTTTTATCTTTTAAGAAAGTACAATTATCTCCTCCATTGGCAATATAATCAATTGTGGCAAACCTATATATCCTATTATTTTCAACTTTTCTATTATTGATACGTACATCAACTGCATTATTTTGGTGGATCTTCATTTTTACATGATTACTTACAGGCCATCCACCTTTCTTCGCAATATGATCAAATAATAAAGGCAACTCACTTCCTTTCATTTCTACCAATACTAAATAATTTTCAAATGGCATTAATTCATAGATTTTTCCTTTAGTAACATTACCTTTTGGTAAAGAAGGAATACGTAAACCGCCATAATTCAGTACTGCGAAATCAATTTTGAGATTTAAATATTCATCACATTGAGTATATGTTAAGTCTGCCGCCCAATTGCCTAAGGTAGATTCAGGCTTTTCTTTTGTAAACATAATAGCTACCTGACCTATAACTTTTTTCATTTCATCACCAATATCCTTTTTGTAGGGTGCAATTATATCATTTATAACTGAATCCTCCTCTGTAAGATCCAAAATTTCATGGTATTTATTATCTGCCTTAACAAAATGTGTTTGAGGACGACATGCTGTAAAAAACAACATGCAACAAGTGAGTCTAATAATAAAATGATACATATTTAAAAGGTTGTCATAACAAATATAGTTTCAAATATTAGTTTTTAACTAAACCATACCCTCATAATAAAAAAGCACAAGGGTTAACTTGTACTTTAAATATTTTTTTGATTTTTGAAAAAATTAATAGATTCTTGTTCATTGCATTTTAAAAATCCATCAGGCAAACAAGACCCCAACTTCCTTTTTAATAGCACTAAGCGCTTGAACATAACCTATTTGAGGCGTTTCTTTTAAATAACCAACCAAGGCATTCAAAAATTCTTTTGCAGATGGATTCCCGTCTAAACCTTCGTCAACATATTTTTTTTCCAAATCCATATACAGTTTTTGACAAATTTGTGTCACTTCTTTTTTAGCCAAGAGTATAATATTCCACAACTCTTCCGTCATATAAACCTGCTGTGTAATATTATGATTAAATTCCTCTTCAATTGAAAGAATCAATTGGGTTTTATAGACTTCAGCTGTAACATTAGCATTGGTATTGGTATTAGTGATTAATTGACCAAGTTCCATTCTGGAACAGAACAATGTCATTCGTTCGTATGCCTTTAAACGAATTGGTAATAATGTTTTATTTGTAGTTTTTAGCACATCAATTCTTCGGTTTTCAGAATCACGAATCAACATCCCTCGCACAACATCGGCCTCTTTTTGTAAAAAAGCACGTAAAACGAGCCAAGCTGTTAAAAAAACAAATAATGCAGGCAAAATAATTTTCAATATTTCCAAAAAAGTATCCATAATATTCTTAAATTTTAATAAGGAGATGTAAAGATAACCGCTTGTTTAATATTTCTATGATTTAATCCTCAGTTTTTTATGATAAATTTAAGTTTAAATAACAAATATTAACATATACTTATTAAAGGCTTTAATTATTGGCAACAAGTCGCATAAGAAGATTCTACCAAAATTCTTATAAAATGAAAATACAAGGAACTAAAGTTAGTTGCTCTATGTTTCTAATAAAATTCTTATCTTTACACTTAATTTAAATCATCGATTCAATTATTATCAGATAAAACAATAAACTATGGCGAATATTGAAACGCCCGTAACCATAACAGAAGGAGCTGTTAAACAGCTAATGAAAATAATGAAAGAGGAAAAAGTGACAGACAAGCACGGTCTCAGAGTGGGCGTAAAGGGTGGTGGATGTTCTGGATTTACTTATATTCTTGGCTTTGACGAAAAAAAAGAAAATGATGATGAGTTCATTTCAGGAGGCCTTCGAATAATAATGGATAAAGCCCATGCTATCTATTTAGTAGGTATTGAAATAGATTTTGCTGACGATCTTCAAAACAGAGGGTTTACTTTCAACAACCCAAATGCTAAAGAAAGTTGTGGCTGTGGAACTTCCTTTTCTGCATAACTAATTAAAATACTAGCTAAAGCTGATGAATTAAATTAAATAATTCATCAGCTTTTTCTTTTATTCAAGTAACTATTCCTATATTTGCAACGCTTTTTTATAAACCAATAAATAAAGAATTTGTAATTATGCCGAAAATGAAAACACATTCTGGTACAAAAAAGCGTTTCAAATTTACTGGTACCGGCAAATTAAAACGTCGTAGATCAGGTTTACGCCATATTTTGACGAAGAAATCAAAAAAGCGTAAACTTTTAGCGGGACACGATGCTTTGGTACATAAAAGTGATGAAAAACGTATTAAACATTTACTTACAAAATAAGTAAATTGTGCCTGATTGTTAGGAGTAAATACTCCACAGAAAAGATGAGAACAGAGGAAAAGTGTGGGCGCCTTCTTTGCCTGACACCCCTGATTACTCACATTATTTAATATTTTCAAAATTTAATTAGTATGCCACGTTCAGTTAATTCTGTTGCATCAAGAAAAAGAAGAAAGAAGATTTTAAAACAAGCTAAAGGTTACTTTGGTGCCAGATCAAAAGTCTACACCGTAGCTAAAAATGCCGTCGAAAAAGGTTTAACATACGCTTATCGTGATCGTAAAACCAAAAAACGTCATTTCCGTAGCTTGTGGATCACACGTATTAATGCTGGAGCCCGTGAACATGGACTGTCTTACTCGCAGTTTATGCACATGTTAAACCAAAAAGGTATCGAGCTTAATCGTAAGGTCCTCGCTGATTTAGCGATGAATGAACCTGAAACTTTCAAAGCTATTGTTGATGCTGTAAAATAAAGATATATAATAAACTATAATCTTTAAAAAAGCGCTAAATTCATTTAAGGATTTAGCGCTTTTACTTTAAAGTCGTAGGAAAATTTAAGGAGTCAAATACTTAATTAATCCACATACCCTACATGACAATATATTCAAATTTACATATTTCTTAATTGCTCAATTTGATTATATATATTCTTAACATTAGGAATAGCTTCAAACCCAAACACCAAATTCGGGGGACTCAATACAAAATGATAAGAATTATTCTTATTAGTTCCATGATTGTCTTTATTGTTAAATAATATAGTGCCTGAACCATCTTTTTTTTCGATTAGATGAATATTGCTTATACTAGACAAATCTAAAAAATCAAGCTTATAGCCTCGTTTGATGACAATTCGTTTTTTTGTCAAACCATATATCGTTTTTTTTCGAATATACATATCATGAAAAAATCTCCCTAGAATAAGGTATATACCAATTAATACAAAAGGAATTCCAAACAAAGTAAAAATTAAAGGTGCATCCATAACCTGAACCATAGTTTCCCAAAAAAAAGCGAAACCGCCCCAAAATAAACTAAAAGGGATTAAACAACCATCTGAGGAACGAAAGAGAATACCTTGCTTGGGACGCTCTGCCCAAATGATTTGTTCTCCTTTTCTAATATGTTTCTGTAGACGCTGTTTTAAACTTTTACTATACAACGAAAAATCATCTAAAATATCATTGCTCATATTAAATCGGATATTTATAGTAACAAATTAAAACTAAAGTAACACATATGAATATATAATAATCCTTTAATAAAGGCGATATGGCTATAGAGCTTAAAGAACATATAGTGTCCGAATTTACATAAGAAACTACTAATCTACAGTTATCAAATACATAAAAAATTCAACCAAAAAACATGCAAATAAACACAAATTAAAAACCGCATCCCTACTCAGTAATAGTAAAGATGCGGTTTTTTAGTTTGGAATCAATAGAATTACTCTCCAAAATCATCAAACGCAATGTTTTCTTTAGGTACTCCTAGATCATCCAATGCAGAAAAAATAGAACCTGCCATCGCTGGCGGACCACAGAAATAATATTCAATTTCTTCAGGTTCTGGATGATGATCTAAATAATGTTTCTTCAACTCTGGCATAACAAAACCAAAAAAACAATTTCCATCTTGATCATTTAAATCTTTTTTAGCAATCCAATTAGGATCATTGGGGTCTCTATCAATAGTAATGAAGAAAGTAAAGTTGTCAAATTCGGCTTCTATTTGTCTAAAATCATCAATATAAAACAATTCCCTTGGTGCACGTCCACCATACCAATAACATACTTTTCTATCCCTAGTTTTTAGTGTATGGAACAAGTGAAATAAGTGTGAACGTAAAGGTGCCATTCCAGCACCCCCTCCAATATATACCATTTCTTTTTTTGTAGGCTTTATATGAAATTCTCCATAAGGACCAGAAATAGTAACTTTATCTCCAGGCTGACAACCAAAAACATAAGAAGAACATATTCCCGGATTAACATCCATATATTCTTTAAACTGACGCTTTCCATCTACCATATGAAAAATCGGTGGAGGTGGAGCAACACGAATATTTAGCATAATTATTTGCTGTTCTTCAGCCTCTTTTGGGTGATTCGCCATTGAATATGCACGGAAAATAGGCTCTTCATTTACCATTTTAAATTGACGCATTCCGAGAGTATTCCATTCTCCTTCAAATTCATCTTTTTCCTTTCCCATTCTAGGATGGGAATCAATATTCATATCTTTATAATCGATTGTAATAGAAGGGACATCTATTTGAATATATCCACCAGCAACAAAAGATACAGGCTCTGGAACTTTAACCACAAATTCTTTAATAAAGGTTGCAACATTATAGTTAGAAACTACCTCACAATCCCATTTTTTTATTCCAAAAATTTCAGCTGGAACTTCTACTTCCATATCATTTCTAACCTTAACCTGACAGGCTAGACGCCAATTATCTGCTGCCTCTTTTCTTGTTAAATGATTCATTTCAGTAGATAGTGGATCACCACCCCCAGAATTAACCTGACATTTACACATTGCACAAGTACCACCACCACCACATGCTGAAGGTAAAAATATGTTGTCTGTTGACAAAGCAGTAAGTAAGGTAGCTCCTGGTTTCAATTCTAAGACTTTCTCACCATTATTCACAGAGATAGAGACATCACCTTGAGGCAAAAGTTTCTTTTTAGCAACCATCAGCCCATAAGCCAGAAGCATTATCAAGGCAGAAAAAATAAATATAGATAACAATATCAATTTCATACGAATGAAAAATTTTGTTCTTAAATTAAATCACTTTACTACTATCAAAAATATTTACTAATTGAAATCTGCAGGATTCAAACCTGCTAAACTCATAAAAGCAATACCCATCAAACCTGTTATTATAAAAGCTATACCCAATCCTCTAAGCGCTGGTGGAACATCAGCTGTACGTAACTTTTCACGAATAGATGCGATAGCCACAATTGCTAAAAACCATCCCAAACCAGATCCTAATCCAAAAGACACAGAATCTACAAAACCATATTCTCTAGATACCATAAATAAAGAGCCACCTAAAATAGCACAATTCACAGTAATTAATGGCAAGAATATACCCAATGAATTATAGAGTGCTGGTGAAACTTTTTCAATAATCATCTCTACCAATTGTACCATTGACGCAATAACTGCAATAAAAAGGATAAGTCTTAAAAAACTAAGGCTAACACCAGCAACAATAGCACTATCGGATAAAAGATATGTATTTATCACCCAGTTAATTGGCATAGTGATACCCAAAACAAAAATTACAGCCAGTCCTAGACCAACAGCAGTTTTTACTGTTTTTGATACTGCAAGGTAAGAACACATTCCTAGAAAATATGCTAAAACCATGTTGTCAATAAAGGCAGATTTAAGAAAAATATTTAATGTCTCGCCCATTTTATAACTTATTTAAAATTGTTAAAATTTATATTTTTTGATAAATGATCTGAAAAGATAAAAAACATCCAATTAAGATTTATCTACCAATTCATCATCAACATTTCTCTGTACCCAAATAAAAATACCAATAACAAATAAAGAAGATGCAGGTAATACCATTAAATTATTAAGTGTATACTCACCTCCAACAATTGCAAACAATGGATTCATAATTTCCCACCCCATAAACGTTCCTTTTCCAAAGAGCTCTCGAACGACTGCCATTGCAACCAAAATCCAACCATAACCGAGTCCATTACCAATGCCATCTAATAAGGCTTGTTTTGGATTATTACCCATGGCAAATGCCTCCAATCTACCCATAACAATACAATTGGTAATAATTAAACCAATAAAAACAGATAATTCAACATAAGCTGTATATGCAAATGCCCCTAATACAATTTCTACAATTTGAACCAACCCAGCAATAACTAAAAGTTGAACAATCATTCTTATAGAAGAAGGTATAGAATTCCTCAATATTGAAATAATTAAACTTGCGAAAGCACATACAAAAATTAATGCAACAGCCATTACTAATGATTTTGTCACGGAACCTGTGACTGCTAAAGCTGAGCAAATCCCAAGTACTTGTATTGTAATAGGATTATCACTATGCAGCGGGTCTTTCAACAATTTTATGTCTTCTTTTCCAAGTAAGCCACTTTTTTTCTTTGTTTCAACTGTAGTTTCAGCCATGTTTAAATATTTATTGTATAAATTCAATAGATGCATAAAATAAAAGCATCATATTTATTGATTTTTTAGCGCGCTAAAATAAGTTTTGTAATAGCTCATTCCACTTACAAACATATCAGTTACTCCATCACTTGTAATGGTAGCTCCAGAAATTCCTGTTACAAAGTGTTCACCTTTTTTAGCTCTTTTTAAAACTGTAAAAGCAACTCTAGAACCATCAAATACTTTTTTATTTATAAACTGAGCTTTAAATTTGTCACTATCTTTTATTTCCGCACCAAGCCCAGGTGTTTCAGCCTTGTGATCAAAATATACACCAGCAATCGTATTGAGATCTTCTTCTAAGGCTATATAAGCCCAAATTTTATCCCATAAACCATTACCTCTTATTGCTACAATGTAATACTTTGACTCATCATTTTCATATTTATATACTGGATACAATCTATTGGACGATTCTTTTTTCTCTTCATTAGCTAAATCTAATTCCGCTAATGCTTTATATTTCTTTGCACCACCTGTAGCCAATGTATTAATCGTTTCTAAATTTTCATTGGTATAAATTTCACCTTGCTCCGAGACAGCAATCATAGTAACTTTTTCATAAGCTTTTGTCACAGATTCTTGATTACTCAAATCAATCGTTGAATCGGGAACACAACTCAATATAGCCTTCTTTTTTGCCTCAGCTTTATTGGCTTCAAAAATAGGATTGAGACTTGTATACAAAAGTGACAAAATAAGAGCTGTTACCGAAGTTAGTATAAAAACATACAGGTAAACATTCATTTCTTTTTTCTCTTCCATTTTTATTTTATTTAGGAAAAATTCAATTACTGAAAAACAATTTCTGATTAGACTTTAGCTTTAACCCTCTTTAATCGTCTAGAAATATTAGCATCAACAACATAAAAATCAATTGTTGGTGCAAAAACATTCATTAAAAGAATAGCTAACATCCAACCCTCTGCATACGCTGGATTCATAACCCTAATAACCATTCCAAAAAAGCCTATTAAAAATCCATATATCCACTTACCGGTATTAGTACCACAAGCTGTAACAGGATCAGTTGCCATAAAAGCAAGTGCAAATAATAAGCCTCCCATTAAGAAATGATTGTACCAAGGCACACTCATATAAGCACTATAAGAACCCATATTTGCTCCAATAGCATTAAATAACATGCCAGTTAAAATTACACCTAAAGCCATTGAAAACATTATTCTCCAACTAGCAACTCTTGTAACTAATAAAATTCCTATTCCAACTAAAATAGCCAATTTAGAAGTTTCTCCTATGCAACCAGGTATACCACCTATGAACATAGCAGCAGGTGAATATACCTCTGTTACTGCTTCCCAACCACCAGTTCTAGCCAAAACCAGAGGTGTTGCACCTGTAAAAGATTCCAGCAATGGCTGTCCTCCTACAAACACACTCCAATCCATCCAACTAAAAAAGCCATTAAACATTGTATGAATAAAACTATAATCCGTTAATCCATTCTCAAAATCAATAGCAGCAACCCAAGGTGCATCACCAGAAATTTCTGTAGGGTAAGCAAAAAAGATAAATGCACGAGCCAATAAAGCTATATTTATAACATTCATTCCTGTACCTCCAAATGCTTCTTTACCTAAAAATACAGCAAAAATTATCGACAATGTCAACATCCATAACGGTATATCTGGTGGCATAATTAAAGGAATGAGAGCACCAGTTACTAAGTACCCCTCTTCAATTGCATGACCTTTTTTAGCAGCAAAATAAAACTCAATTGCCAAACCAACTAAATTGGAAACAATAAAAATTGGCAATAAAGAAACTAGACCTATCACTAATTTCAAATGAAGTGCATCAAATATACCAGTGTGCTCTCCTAATGCTAAAAAATGTTGATGACCTATATTATAAGCACCCAAAACATAGCATAAAGTTAAGGCAAGAACTACATGAATCATCAACCTCTTAAGGTCCATTGGGCCCTTAATATGTGTGCCTCCATGCGTTACTTCATTTGGTTTAAAAAAGAGGGTGAATAAGCCATCATAAAGCCCATGTAAAAACTGTTTTTCTTTAGGTGGCTGTAACTTCTTCCAAAATTCTACATCAAAAGGTCCCATATGGTTACTTTATTATTATTTATTGTATTAGAATTAATATCAAATTTATTTAATGAACTAATTTATGGGATTATCCCTGTTCCATCAACATATTTAAACCTTCTCTTAAGGTCTTTTGAACAGGATGCTTTGAAGTACATACATACTCACACAAAGCAACATCTTCTTCCCCTAATTCCAAAATTCCCAATCCTTCCATTTTTTCAAAATCATATGCCTGAATAGCTCTTAACAAATATTGTGGATAAATATCCATTGGCAAAACACTTTCATATTCTCCCGAAACAACAAATGCACGATGCTCACCATTTTGTTGCGTATCTGCTTTATATACAGTCGATGGGAAAAACCCACCAGGAAAAGTACGATTTTGAGTTGGGTGTCCTTTTCTAGGAAGTAACCAACCAAAAAGTTCATAATAATCACCCTCTTCTACAGTCGTTATCTGATCATCAAAGAAACCCAAATAACCAGTTGAAGTAATTTCTTTGCCCGTTAAAGGATCACCAGAAATTAATCTAACTGCTTTTCTTGAGATATTGACTGGTTTCCCCTCTTTATCAGTTGTATTTCTTTCTTCTTGGAACTGAACTTCCATTACTAATTTTTCTAAACATATCCCCTGATGAGCCCGTACAAAACGCGGTTTGGCTATTTCATAACCAGTAATTGCTACAACGCGTTCGGTATCAAAAATCCCTTTTTCAAACAATGTTCCCAAAACTAAAACTCCATGGACATCAAGATGCCAAACTGTCTCTCCTGGGTTAATGGGGTCTACATGATGGATATGAATTCCAACATTACCTGCAGGATGCTGCCCTTTAAACCAATGTTTAACAACACCTGATGCATTCATAAACGCATCCGCTGGTTTTTCCCCTCTCGCATCCATTCCAAGATGAACATCTCCATTTGTTAATTTTGCCAACACTTGCAGACCTTTTTGGAATTCCGTTTCTTTACCTTGTACAGTAAGATTAAAACCAGGTGCTAATGGTGCCGAATCAAATGTGGTAACAAAAATAGATTTAGGTACGACATTAAAATCTGCAACTATATCAAATGGTCGTTGTCGAATAAAAGGCCAAGCTCCTGAATCAAGTAGAAAAGTTACTAAATCCACACGATTAACAGAATTCAGATCAGGCAAATCATATTGACGGTATTCAATATCTTTATCAGCCAACATAACAACCTCATTAATCGAACGCTTTTCTCCTCTCTGAATTCGAACCATCTCCCCACTAATTGGGGCAGCATATTTAATTTCTGGTCGACTTTTATCATAAAATAGGATATCTCCAGACTTTATAGAGTCTCCTTCTTCGACAACTACTTTGGGAATAGGCATCATACCAATAAAATCTTTGGGTTTTATGGCATAAGTAGCAGAATGTACAGATTCAATCTTATGTTCTGTTGATGCTTCCCCCATGAGTTTGATATCAAATCCTTTATCGAAGCTAAAAAAATCTTCATTCGAAGGTATATAAGATGGTTTACTAATGTTGCGACCAAAAATACTGCTTAAATCATTTGGTAATATTCCGTATTGTTTTGGATTTTGTCCACTGTTTTTAGCAGAGATTTTTAACATCCTTTCTGCAATTGTTCCCATTATGAAAATAAAAAAAATAATAAAAACAATAGAAAATATAAGCGCTGTTGAGAGTGTCATATATAAACTTAAATGTTAAATATATTATAAAAAATACTAATCTTTTGCATTCTATTATTGCTGCAAATATAAAATTTCGTTTTATATCTACATACCAAAAAATTATGTTTTGTGAGCACAAAAACACATTTAGAATGATTCTAAATAACGAACTGATACTGTTACCCCACATATAAAAAAAATCTTTAGGTCAGGTAACATTAATATTCTACATTAAAAACCCTATAAGCTATCTTTTCCCTTCTTGATCAATGATTTTAGCAGACTTATGTTTTTCAATTTTATTGTCATTTATATTAAATTCTGCATTAGGGCTGACAATTATTTTAGATTTGCTGTCCATAATTAATCTCGCCCCTTTTTCAAGAATCAATCTGGAATCATCTTTTATAATAAGCCTTGATTTACTTTTCAAATGAAGACATGCATCCTTACTAACAGTAAAAACTGAAGGAATAATAAAATCTCCATTATTAGTTTTAACATGTGTATTTACAGTTCCACTTTTGTCAATTATCAATTTAGTACAGTTAGACACAACTAAATCTGGCTTCTCATCTTCTGTTATATTGGGCAACACAATATTTCCTGACCACCTATTATCATGACATATACTAACTTTTTTAAAGCGTATTTGAACAAGCATATCTTTACTATTTTCTATTGCCGAAAACTTCATAGCCAACCCGTTCAATATATATGGCTCTAATGCTTTATCTTTCAATATGTATTTAGGATAATTTAGTGGCAAGGGGTTAGAATTTATATCGAGATAATCACCATCTCTGAATGCTACGGGGCTAGTATATCCTTCGGATCGTATAGGATCAAAAGAACCAAATGAACCATAGAGGTTCACAAAAGAATCAGGCTGTATTTCTTCTCTGAAAATAGGTGCATACCATTCCGTTTTACTGGAATTATAATTAGGGTCAATTTGTATAATTCCATCATTATTTCCATCAAAAGGGAAACGATAAAAGTTATTGATCCCTGAAATAGGATTTGGTTCCATCCTTTTAAAACTATGCATAACATTTCCCCAATTATTTTTTATTACAGGTATTTCTTTATACATATGATAATCATAATTTCCACTGGCATTCAGTACTTTAATCCCATTTGCACGATTTGAGAGGGCCGAAAAAATATTATTCCTACTACCTTCAATTGACTCTACATAGGCATAAATTCCTGCTGCTGTTCCAAAAATTGTATCACCTTTTCCAAGTACATTTCCCTTCCATGGATGTTCATCATAAGGATGAACTTTAGCATGATTTTCAAGCCACAAGTGCTGACCACCTGAAAATGGAATTTCTATCCTTAATGCATCTCCAGTCGTAAAATAATCGCGTAATAAGAAAACATTACCACCATTTAGATCTTTTTCATCTTTGATATCAGCTACAGGATCTATAAAACCTGAATACCAACGTTCCCATGCATTAAATCCTGAAAAAATACTTATAGGAGCCATAATACCCCAACCAGCACTCATAAGATAAAAAAAATCTCCTACAACATTATTAACACCCATAATATGCGGCGCATTAAACAAGACATGTGCAACTTCATGTACAAAAACCCCAGAACGATAAGTCATTGTAAAACCTTCAGCAAATCTATAACCATTTAACTTATTCGAAGGTACAATTCCTGTTGCCGCAAAACCTCCTCCAGATCCTATCCATCCACGCATACTGGCTTTTGGCTGTTGTATCCAATTTTTATTATAGCGATGAACAAAAACTACAAAATCAATAATTTTATCTGGTTTATGAATTGTTGTATCCGAATTATCAAATTTAAAATCGGGCCTATTTTTACGTTGATCAAAAGAAGACAAATCAACATTAGGATTTATCTTTCGCATAGCATCCACTGCCCTACTATTCATTTGTGTCCATGAATAACCTTCAGTAGGATCAATTTCTACAACTGTTGGTTTTCCTTTTGAATCTTTAAATACTTCTCCTATCAACTTAAATTTATTATTTGACATAGAAGCAAACTGTTTTGAAAAATTGTTTTTTGTCATGTTAATATACTTATCAAAATCAGTTGCTCTGTTAAATATATACTCTGGACAGTCACCAGTTATAGGATCAACAAATGAGGGAAGTTTATTGTTTTGTAAATAATCCCACTCAGGAAGTTTATTGTTTTTATTTAAAAATTTAGGATTTGCAGTACTTTTGTCTTTATAGGTAACAAAAACTAAAAGCACCTTCAAGGTTCCTTTAGGTGTAAAAACACCACCATAAGGGGAATAGGGGGTTTTAGAATTGTTTAGATCCCGCTTATCAGTTTGTGCATATGCAATATCAATACTGAAAGCAAAAAAGAAAAAAATCATTACTATTATAAAAAAACATTTTTGCATAATCATATAGTATAAAACATGGTGAATAATCAATAATGATTTTTAATTTATGCTTATTTTACTAAACAAACAAAATGTATAAATTTATACTGCAAGTTAATTCTTTTTCCGCTTTGAAATCCAGAAAGTGCAAATTTTAATATAAATTGCTATTTGGATCTTTTTAGTTATTGAAAATATAAAAATATGAGTTCATGGTTTTCCACATGGTTTGATTCGGATTATTATCACTTACTTTATCAACATCGTAATGATATTGAAGCACAATTCTTCATGAATAATCTAATTGAACATTTAGGAATCAGAAGCAGATCAAAAATCCTTGACCTCGCCTGTGGTAAAGGCCGCCATTCTATATACTTAGCTGACAAAGGGTTTGATGTAATCGGAGTAGACTTATCGCCTGAGAGCATTGGTCATGCCAAACAATTTGAGCAAAAAAAATTACATTTTTATACCCATGATATGCGAAAAGAATTGAATTTAGGACAATTTGATTTTATATTTAACCTATTTACTTCTTTTGGCTATTTCAATTCAGAAAAAGAACATATAGACACATTACGAAATATAAGAAATTGCTTAAAATCAAATGATAGTATTTTGGTAATAGATTTTTTTAATGCATTGAAAACAATAAAAGAATTAGTTCTTAGTGAAAAGAAAGTTGTTTCAGATATTACTTTTAATATTAATAGGTACGTAGAAAATGGTTACATTCTCAAAAATATACGATTTGAAGATAAAGCGAAATCCTTCTATTTTCAAGAACGTGTACGTGCCTTTTTAAAAGATGATTTTGAGCGTTTATTAAAGGAAGTTGATATGCAATTAATTAACACTTATGGAGATTATGATTTATCAGAATTCAACAAACAAAAGTCTAATCGACTTATTTTGATAGCAAAACCATGTTAATTGATTGCAATGTGATTACTTAAATAACATATATGCTAACAGATATAATTTTAGAATGGGATAAATCGCTTTTTAGTTTAATAAATGGACAATGGCACAATAATATTTTTGATCTTATTATGCCATACATTAGAGATAAAAAGACCTGGATTCCTCTATATTTACTCCTCTTATTTTTCATAGGAAAAAAACGAGGTATAAAGACAGTATGGGTATTAATTATTATAACTATTACGATTATTATCTCAGATCAAATCAGTAGTGAATTAGTTAAAAAAAGTATATGTCGGATCCGGCCTTGCAATGACACTACGCTTAATAATGTACGTTTGTTATTAGAAAATTGTGGGGGTGGATTTAGTTTTACCTCTTCTCATGCTACAAATCATTTTTCTTTTGCCATGCAATTGTACTTAATATTTCGATGCAGCTGGAACCGAATCTATTTTCTTTTATTATTTATTTGGGCTTGCCTAATTGCTTATGGGCAAATATATGTGGGTGTACATTTTCCTTTAGATGTTATTGGTGGAGCTTTTTTGGGTTGTTTTTTAGCGTTTATAGTAAATCGAATTTGTTCTTGGCTAGGCTTGGTAAAGAGAATATGGACATGATCTACAATTAAAATATCTTAAATATGAAAACTACATTGATAATTGTATTAGTTGCAATTCTAATCCTAGGAGGAATATATGGAATCAAATGGATTAGGGTTTTTATAGCAACTGATTACTATGAAATGCTAACCGCGTTATATACCAATTCAGTCCCTCTAATTAAGGGAAATGAGATAAAAAAAATGGAGGATTGGGTTATACTTGACGTTCGTGCTAATAATGAATATGATGTCAGTCATATTAAAGGAGCATTATGGCTTGGCTACCCGGAAACTGATTACACAAAACTTGAAGATGTGCCTAAAAATCAAATGATCCTTGTGTATTGTTCAGTAGGTTATCGTAGTGAAAGAGTTGGCGAAGCGCTTCTAAAGAAGGGTTATATGAATGTAAAAAATTTATATGGTGGAATTTTTGAGTGGGTAAACTGTAAAAAAACTATAGTAGATAGTGAAGAAAAGGAAACAGATAAAATACATGGCTTTGATCCTTCATGGGGAAAATGGCTGAATTCAGAAATGACAATAGTATATTAGAATAACTACTTATTTTAACTAGAACATACTATAGCTTATATAGATTTTTTTATTTAAAACTATAATTAAACATTGTATATTTAATGAATTTTGGACTAATATTTGATGTTATTGTAACATATAATAGCATTGATTACGTATATATTAAGTAAAAAAACCTATATGAATAGTGATACTTTATTGATGGTTTTTGCTAAAAACCCTGTACTTGGCACTACAAAAACTCGTCTAGCGAGTACTGTTGGCGACCAAAAAGCATTGGAAATTTATAAGTTCTTATTACAATACACTGCTTATATCGCCCTCGAAGCAGATTGCGACAGACAGGTACATTATTCTTCATATCCCGACTACGAAGATATGTTCCCCAATGAAAGTTTCTCAAAAACGGTACAACCTGATGGTGAATTAGGCATAAGAATGTACAAAGCCTTTGAGCAAGCTTTTAGTAAAGGATATAAAAAAGTTGCAATGATTGGGAGTGACTGTTATGAACTTTCTGCAGATTTAATTGATACAGGATTAACAACTTTACAAAATACAAATTTTGTTCTTGGTCCGGCCACAGATGGAGGATATTACTTTTTAGGAATGCGGCAATTGGAATATGCTATTTTTAGAAACAAGCAATGGAGCACACCACGTGTTTACCATGATACTCTTATTGATTTAGAAGTTTTAAATTATTCCTATGCTGAATTACCAGTATTAAGTGATATTGATTATATAGATGATTTACCTTTAAAGCTTCGTGATAAATTTGGAATTTAAATGAATTCTTTTCAAACAACCCCACAGATAATAATATCCTATTTGTTTTTTTATGAATAAATAAAAAGGTTATTTTTAGAAAAAAGGATATAATCAAAGTAGTTATTATAGATGATGCAGCATCAGCTTGCAATAACTTAAAACAATTTCTTACAAGAGACCATCATAAAAAAGAAGTTTATAAAGATTTGAAAATCAAACTAAGCATGTTAAAATTGTTACCATTTAAATATTGTTTTATTAGTCTATTCTTTCTATTAATAACGCGCAATAAAATAGTCGCTCAAAGTTGGACACTTGCAAAAGATAAAAATGGGGTAAAAATTGAAACTCGATTCATAGATGGCTGGAGTATCAAAGAATATCGTGCAACAGTTTTTATAAAAACTTCATTGAAAAAAGCTGTAGAAGCTTATAGAGACCCTGTAAAACGCAAGAAATTTATGAAAAGGAGCATTGAAGTTGCTAACCTTAAAGTCGTATCTAAAAATGAGATAATTACTTATAATTTAGGGAATGCCCCATGGCCTGTGCTTGACAGGGATAATATCACGCACTCTTTATTTTCTAAACCTTCAGAAAATCAAATAAAAATCACAATGAACTCCCTCCCTAATTATATAAATGAAAAAAGTAATATAGTACGTATACCGCGTTCAAAAGGGTTCTGGTTATTTACAGACATGGGAAATGGAAAGATTAAAGTAGTACAGCAATCTGTTGCTGATTTAGGTGGTTCAGTACCAGACTGGGTAGTTAATTCTACAATAGTAGAAGGCCCATATGACACATTACTCGCTCTAAAAAACTTTTTACAAAATTAGAACACCTGCTACTATTTCGAATACTTAATTATTTTTTAAGCATAAAAAGGATATCTGCAATTCTTGCTTTTATATTCTTTCTTTCAACAATAAAATCAAGGAATCCACATTCCAGTAAATATTCAGCACGCTGAAATCCTTCTGGCAATTCCTTAAGTTTAAGCGTTTCTTTGACAATTCTTGGACCAGCAAATGCAATTAAAGCATTGGGTTCTGAGAAATTAAAATCGCCAAGCATTGCAAAAGATGCTGAAACACCACCTGTTGTTGGATCAGTCAAAAAAGAAAGATATGGTACTTTCGCCTCAGCCAATTGCGTAAGTTTGGCAGCAATTTTTGCCATTTGCATAAGAGAAAAAGCAGATTCCATCATTCGAGCGCCTCCTGACTTAGAGATAATCATAAAAGGCGTTTTAGTTTCGATAGAATAGTCAATGGCTCTAGCAATTTTTTCACCCATTACTGAACCCATTGATCCACCAATAAAGCCAAAATCCATAGCAGCAATAACAAAATCCATTTTTTTAACCTTACCCTTAGCTACTCTAATTGCAGAATCAAGTTCCGTTTTAATGCGTGCAGCTTCAAGACGTTCTTTATATGGTTTAAGATCTGTAAATCCAAGAAAATCATGCGCAATTATTTCGCTATACAATTCTGAAAATTTATTGCGGTCAAATATAATCTCAAAGTATTCCTGAGACCCTATACGCTCATGCTGATTACATTCAGGACATACATACATATTATCGACTAAATCCTTTATTGTTGATGTAGTCTTACATGCTCCACATTGATGCCATATACCATCGGGAGTTTCTTTTTTTTGAGAGGTGGCAGTTGTAATGCCATCCTTTTCACGTTTATACCACCCCATTTTTAGGCTAGTTTTTGTGTTTTTTAGAAGATCCATATACAAAATTACAAAATTGTATTTATAAGTTTAAAATTTATGTTGATTTTTAATTTTATCGTCAATAAATTTTTCTTCAACAGACTATAAAAATAAAAATTATGATTTAAAAAAATAATTTTTACTTTTAATTCTTGTCAGAAAACCACACGCCCATAAAGATCAAATTCCGTTGCCTCCGTAATCTCTATCATTGCAAAATCACCTATTCGAACAAAATTATCTTCTGTTTTGACCAATACCTCATTATCTACTTCAGGGGAATCAAATTCAGTCCGTCCAACAAAAAACTCGCCTTCTACCCTATCAAAAAGCACTTTGAAAGTCTTGCCAATTTTATGTTGATTATTTGCCCAAGAAATCTCTTCCTGTACCTGCATAATAGTAGCAGCACGTTGCTCTTTAACTTCTGAAGAGATATCATCTTCAAGATTATAGGCAGATGTATTTTCTTCGTGGGAATACTGGAACACACCAACGCGTTCAAATTTCATTTCACGTACAAAATCTACCATATCCTGAAATTCTTCTTCAGTTTCGCCTGGGAAACCTACTAATAGCGTTGTTCTGAAAGTCAGTCCAGGAACCCTCTTACGTGCTTCATTTATCAAATTTGTTGTTTCTTCTCTGGTAATTTGACGTCGCATTCTTTTTAGCACATCATTGTTTGCATGCTGCAGAGGCATATCTATATAATTACAAACTTTTGGCAGTTCTTTAATAGCATCAAAAATATCCAAAGGAAATTTACTTGGATATGCATAATGTAATCGAATCCATTCAATACCTTCTACTTCGCTAAGAGCGTATAATAAATCTGCTAGTTTTCTTTTTTTATAAATATCAAGGCCATAATATGTCAATTCCTGTGCTATCAACATCAGTTCTTTTACACCTTTTTTGGCTAAACCTCTTGCTTCTTCAACTAAATCCTCAATTGATTTGGAAATATGTTTCCCACGCATCAGAGGGATGGCACAAAAAGAACAGGTACGATTACAACCTTCCGATATTTTGAGATAGGCATAGTGAGGCGGAGTCATCAACATCCTTTCACCAATCAGGTCATGTTTATAGTCTGCCTCCAACTTTTCGAGGAGAGCTGGTAATTCAAGTGTACCAAAATATGCATCCACCTCAGGAATTTCATCTTCAAGGTTATCTTTATACCGTTGAGATAAACAACCGGTAACATACAATTTGTCAATATCACCTCTAGCACGAACATCTGCATATTGAAGAATTGTATTAATTGATTCCTCTTTGGCCAGGTCAATAAAACCACAAGTATTTACAATCACAATATTAGCATCCTCGTCGTTGCTATCGTGCACTACATCATACTCATTTGCCTGTAGCTGATGCATGAGCACTTCTGAATCCACCATATTCTTAGAACAACCCAAAGTAACCACATTTACCTTATCTGTTTTATGACTTTTTGTCTTCATTAGCAATTATTTATCAGATTTTAATTCTACCCCAAAAATTGTTCTACAAAAACCTAGGAATAACCCATATGGTCTACCTAATATAATGAAAAATACGATTACTGAGCTACAAGCTTTAATGATTTGTCCAACATTTGCTCCTGCAAACATTAAAACAAAGATATATACAGGAATTTGGAAAGATATAAAAATTAAAATATCTATAGCACCTTTTATGATTGGATTTCTTGATCGTTTCTTTTTAAAAAAAAAATCACGATAAAGACCATATGGTCTGGCTGTAAATAAATTAACAGGTATTGCCAGAATTCGAGAAGTCAATGATTGAGTTAATGTCATTCCAGCAATGAGTAATTCAATAACCATTCCTGTCGTAAATGAAAATATTACCATAGCCACTGTATCGGCAAGAAACAGACGGGCCTGGTTACTCATTTGATCTGAATATGTAGATTTTATTACTTTTTTCACTTAATAAAAGATAATTTTGAATTTAATACTTCTTCCATTCTGTTTAAAATTTCATTACATTTTAATGTCGAACCAGGCATTCTCAACCTTGCAAAAGATGTATCCATCATTGAATTAGTTTTATTGAATGCAACTCCTGAAACTACTTTGACATTACACTCCTCAAAAAATTTCACGACATCCATCCCTTTTTTATAAACACACAGAATAGATGTATTTTTATCGGTAGGAAGCACTTCAAAACCCAAAGTTCTGAGACCCTTAATCATAATCTCTTTCTCTGCTCTTACCTTCTTTTTGACATTCTCCAAAAAAACTTGATCACCAATCGCAGCATTAGCAGCAATAGCACTCAATAAAGTCGGTTCAAAAGGGACATCAATTTTCCTAAAATATGGTGCAATTTCATCAGAAACTGCACAATAACTTGCTCGCATTGAAGCCAATCCATATGCTTTCGAAAAAGACCTTATAACAACTAGGTTAGAATATTTGCAAACAAGTTTAAATGCTGATTGTTCATCATGCATAAAATCACCATATGCTTCATCAATAATGACACAAATACCCTTTTTTTCAGCTAATGAAACAATCTTTTCAATTTTATCCAATGAAATAATTTGTCCGGTAGGATTATTAGGGTTATCAATATAAATAACTGCATAAATACCATTTATTGCAATTTCCTCCATCATCTCTTCAAAAGGGAATTCAAAATTATTGGTCATTGGTATACCCTTATAGATTCCTCCAGCAAATTGCATTTCAGAAGGAATTTCATTAAACTGTGGTCCGTACCCTAACATACCATTAGATATATCCAGCAATTTATACATAATACGTTCTACCAAAAGATATATGCCATGACCAAAAAAAAGAGCAGTTTTAGAGACACCATATTGAGACCATTTCTTTAAGATTTGAGATAATAGATTAGGGTCAAAATACATATCCTGATACGAGGTTAGCATTTTATAATCTACAGATTGGAGCGCGGTGTCGACACTAGAAGAATGTCCATATGGACTTGAACCAAGAGAACAATCTATTTCTGAAAAATGATTCAAATATGTATCTCTCTCAATACTATGCTGAATTTCTTTTTTAATTCGAATATTCAATTTCATCTTATCTTCTTTTCACTTTCACTAAAAAGACATTTATACTTAAAATCTTATATCATACAAAGATACAATAGCAATTTTTGATAATTCACTTTATTTAAACAAAATATCAATAAAATGATCTTTTTAAAGGCATTGATAATTAAAAAAAAGCCGTAGAGGAAGTTTGATTTTTTATATAAATACTTCTATATTTGGTTTTTCTTAACGAAAAAAAGGGGGATTAGCTCAGTTGGCTAGAGCGTTTGACTGGCAGTCAAGAGGTCATCGGTTCGATTCCGATATTCTCCACAAAAACAAAAAAAACCTGCAAGATTGCTCTTGCAGGTTTCTTTATATACAACCGATACAAAATTATTCGATTTTTATAGCTTTTTTGGTATTGCTTTTACGACCTCCCCTTACTTTTTTTTCTTTTTTTACTCTTTCTTTTCCCTTTTCATCCTTACTTCTTGCGAATACATTAAAGTAATATATACTCAGTAAAATGCACCATATAAAACTGACAATTCCAAGAATGCCCAAAGCATACCCCCAGGGTTGTTCTGTACAAAATGCTAAACATGAAAAAACAGCAATTACCAAAGACAGCATAATAAATAATATTGCAACTAAAATAAATACTCCTTGACCCTTTTGTGTTGTGACCATAGGTTTTTTATTTTGCATTTTGAGCTTTCTCCATGACCATCTTTTTTTAGATTTAATTTTCTTAAGATTCTTTTTTTGTACACGTTCGACTGGAGGGTGAATTATCTCGACAGAAGTATATTGGTCTGGATTTGCTGAATTCACATATGAACTCCAATCGTTCACAGCATCAGTAAAAGAATAAATATTAGTATTATATTCATAGTTGCCACAGCAGATAGCCATTAAAAAGGTACAATAGGAATAAACACTATATCTTATAATTCTGTGAAAATATAATTTTTGTGCACTTTTGCGTTCGCCTTTTCGATTAAATGGATTTGCAGAAACTAACAGTGGTAAAAGTAAGGTAATACCAATTATTAGAAATGGCAAAAACAAAGGAAATTCATAATTGGAACTAAACAATTCATAACCCATCAAATAACCAACACTAATCATAATTGTTGAAATACAAATAATCAAACTTCTCGCAAAAATGGTATTATTGCCAGCCCAAATAGTCCCTTTCTTTAAACTTTTATAAATAAAATACATTTGTCTTAATTAATAGGAGTTTAAAAATGTTGGTAATCATTAATAAGTTAAATATATATAAAAAAATAAAATAAATCAAAAAATGAATTATTAATTAAGAAAATTGAAATTATTACTAATGCTATATCAAGGGCATCAATATTATTAGGTGATAAAAGAAATAGCAGAACGCCTTTTGCGTCCCGCTATTCTAATTTGCTATCTTTAAACTGACAATTAAAAGATAACATTCCACACATTGCATAAAATATTATATATAAATTCGCTCTATTTTATTGCAAGGCAGGGCAAAAATGCCCGCCCCACAATAGCAACAAACACATATTTCAACTAAATTGACTAAAGTAAGTTGATGGACAATTTTTATACTGTTTACTCATCAAACTACAAAAATGAATTGTTTTACATTGCAAGCAGATCATTCTTGTAATAATAAACATCATATTCGCGATTTATTTACATCGTTTGTTTATTACAATAGTATTAATTTAGTTTTGATAAACAAATGACAAAAAATTAATTTAATCATAATTATTAATACTATGATTATAATATAATAACGGATATGATTAGCTTTCGCCATAATTTTTATCAGCAAAAAAAGAAGTGTTTTTTTTATAAAAAAAATTAAATCAGGAAAATAGAAAGGAGTTTAAATTCGTAATATTTAGACGATCACCTCAATGAAAAAGCAAGATTATTTTAAATGAGTAAAATTTTTCTAAAAATTAATTTTGCCTTATTGCTGGTAATATCTTCAGTACTTTACGACATTTATATAAACAAACAAATATCATTCAAATAGAACTTAGACAATCAGAACAATGTTATTTTTATTTAACAATTTCAATAAATAATTCTACGCCTTGACGTGGGGCTATAGAGTTCTGACATTCCTCAATCACAGTTTTTGAAAAGATTGGTTCAAAATAACTCAGATATTCGTCCTTGCTTCCTCCATATGGTGGGCCCTCTTGATTAAGATCCAGTGCCTGTCCAAACAATAATCCAACTAAGGTACCTCCATGCTTTAAAATTTCAAAAACTTTTTTTGCATAGCTTTTCCTCAAACTGGGATTAATCGCACAAAAGAATGTTTGTTCAATAACATAATCAAAATCAACTATATTTAATTCAAAAAAATTCCTGCATATCAATTGCTGCTGAGGAAATTCAGGGTTTTTAAGGGCAAAATTATCAAGTGGTGATTGGGCCCAGTCACAGAGAAATATATTTTTAAATCCCTGCGCAAAAAGATAAGTAGCCTCATGAGCATTTCCACATCCCGGGATTAAAATTCTAGCATTTTTGTTAAGTATTGTATCGAAATACTCCTTGATAGGTGTTGTAATGTTTCCAGCATCCCAGCCAGTACGTTTTTCTGCGTAACGGGTTTGCCAGTAATTCTTGTTTAACATTCAACAATTTATTTTGTGAGAATAAACTTTTCAACACGCCTGTCTCCATTAGATCCTCTAATTTCAAATAGATAAACCCCAGCAGGGTAATCTTTTAAATTTATCTGTAATAACTCATAGGTAGATTTGAAAATGGTTTTATGATATATATTATTCCCCATAATATCATAGACGCCACATGTATAATCCTGTAAATAACTACTTCCAATTTCAACATTTAATATTCCCGATGTAGGATTTGGGTACAAATGATATCCAAGATCTATAGAAGATACGGTTTCTGTATTAGTTGTAATAAGACTGCAGGAGCTTTGAATACTATCAACTGTATGCCATACGAAATTATAACGCAATTCATTTCCAAAATCAATTCCAAAAGATTTAATAGCAAGAAAAGTAAAAAATGGACTGTAAAACGCTACTGTCCCACTACCTTGAGCTGTATTATTCCACCACCCCAAACCATCTCCTCCACTATCTTTCACACTAAGTGTATAACAACCATCATTAAGAAAAATACTATCTTTATACAATGTATTAGCTGTCATAGATCCAGAAAGGCGTTCAAAAATAACATTCCCGCTGTTATCTGTTAAGGAATAACTCGTTTCATTAGGATAATTATTAGTTTGAACACCTAACATTAAAAAGTTATATGCTAAAATTTCGGGAACATCATAATTACTATTCATTGCGTTATCATAAGGAAATTCATCTGCTTGACCATTTACACTAACAATATCAACTGAAAAAACAGGAGAACCAGTATTTGCACCTTGCCATTCTAAACTTGGTAACTTTATTTCCTGCTCATCTAAAAAATCTATAGTGCCTGTCCAGTTATATCTACAAGTAGCTGCACCTTGTAAACCGTATTCTATAGTCATACTTGTCAATTCAGCAGAACCTAAATTTTTAACTCTTATAGTAGGATTGCCACAAAATGGGTTTTTTCTACTATGTTCTTCATGCGTGTTAGGACTAATAATCTCTGTCAAAGAGGCATCATTCGTGAAATTATTAGAACCATAAAAAACAACATGCGCATTAACCGTATAAGAAGGGGTTTGTGTCCCAGACCATGTATAATTTTGCATATCAAAATCAATAGTATTGATAGTGCCTGAATTAAAAGATGACCACTCGAATTCATGGATATCTCCTTTTGAACCAGGACACCAACCTGCCCTATCATAAACCCAAGTTCCTCCCTGTGGGTAAATAGGGTTGTCACCACAGTCATCTTTCCATATCATAGCAGCCCCCAGAACACTACCATTAGTATTTACTGTATATTGTCTGGGACAAAACTCTGCACAGTATACGTTATTGTCAAAGCCATGTCCAGTTATTGTAGAAAAAATTCTTGCACCAATAGCATTGGAAGGAACATCAATGTTTTTAGATTTAAAATAAGTAGACTCAAAATTGCTGAATGTAGAATAACTTTTAGAACCCTTATAAATGTTTTGAATATCAATAATATCTCTCGGAGGTGTTCCTTCAATAAAATCAAAACGTAAAGTCACACTAAAACCACTACTCCATCCACTATAAAAGGCACGAATATCACAAGTGTCTTTTAATAAATGTACAAAATCGGTAACATCAAAATAGTAACGATGTGTCCATGAATTGGTATAACCATTACTACCATTAGCCATATAAGTGCCATATGGTGTTATAACACGCCCTAATTCCATATTTTCAATAACTTCATAAACATTCCAGGTAGTATCTATAATAAGTGGAAGCGTAGAAGAGGTATCTATAGAAACAATTGTTGAATCAAACGTTCCTGTAGGTCTTCTAAAAAACATTTGGGTCGTATAATCCCAACCACTACACCCTCCTGAAGCGCACCCCAGTGTATAAGTCATCAAAACTTTTCTGTAATTAGTACTGCCATCTGGAAAAACTGCTTGCCGGTCATAATTTGCATAATATGTCATATCCACTGCGTTATGAACATAAACAGTTGTCGTATCTCCTGGACCAGCTATAAGCTTTATTGAAATGGCAAAAAGTATAAAGAAAAAGAAAAATTGAATAGTTCTCATTGAATCGATAATATTTAAAATAAATAACTTTTTTAATACAAATTCAGGAATTTGAAGAACGCAAAATAAACAATTTAATAACCATAAAACAATCTATTTTAAGTTAAAAATGTACAATTCTAATGATACGACTAAAAAATAACTGGCATTTTTATCGTTTGGAATAAAATTGGATGTGATAATTTAGTAAATCTCTAAATCCCTAATTTAAAAATATAAATATGAAAATATTGCTACAATTATTTTATATTTTTCTATTATTCGTATCTTTTAAAAGTATTGGACAATCAAATTTTAATTTCATTGCCTTGACAGATAATCAAAGCCCATTTCTTTCAAGAAATTATGTAGAGTTTGACACTAATTTGATAAGTTCAGTAATAATCGAATTAGACAAAAAGCACAATGCTATAATTTTTGCCACAAAAAAAAATATTAGCGGCGTTAATATAACAGTAAAACAAAGAGAAGAAAAAGTAATTATCCAAAAAAAAGGTGTTACTATCAAAAACAACTTTTCTATTTTTTTCCCTCCACAAGCTACCAAAAATCAATATACTGTTATTCTGCAAAAAGACAATCATATTTTAGTGAAAAGACTTAAAAAAGAATGGTAAGTTGTATTGTCAATTGAGCCTTTTAGGAATACACGCCTTTAATATATTAGATTTTATATAAAATTTGATAACTTTGGTTTTGAATTAGGTTTACCAAATTTCATTCTGAAATTGACGATGTTTTATTGATTTAAAAATAAAAATACCAGGACAAAACACGAATTGTCAATGAAAAACTTACTGCTAACATCACTAATACTATTAACATCGGCTACTGTCTGGACGGGTTGTAAGAAAGAAGAAACTAAAAACTGCAGCAACAGCTTTACTGACAACAGGGATGGAGAAACATATTGTATCATTACAATTGGAACACAGACCTGGATGGCTGAAAATCTACGCTATAATACTGATAGTTCCTTATTAAATCCACTAAACCCTAGTAGTGTTAACTCAGAATACGGTCGTTTATATAATTTTAGTGAAGCTAATATAGCATGCCCTTCTGGCTGGCATTTACCTTCAGACGATGAATGGAAAACACTAGAGCTTCAAATGGGTATGGATTTAAATTCAGTAAATAATATATACTATAGAGGGTCAAATGAAGGTGCTCAATTGAAATCCACTAATGGCTGGGATAATAGCAGTAATAATGGCGTCGAAGGAACGGATAGCTATGGTTTCAATGCTTTACCAGCAGGCGAAGCAAATCCAAGCTATGGCCCCTATTTTAATTTGGGCAAATATGCCTCTTTTTGGACATCAACAGTATACGATACTACAGGAGGGGGCTGGAATAGAACATTAAGTTATGACAAAGCCGAAATTGAACGTAGTTATTATTCCCAAAGTATGCGTTTCTCATGTCGTTGTATACAGGATTAGTTATATTCTAAATTATAAACCAAATAGTTCTTATTCTTCTCTGAAAAACAATAAAATAAATACTACTTTTCCTACTCTTTTTATACTTAATAGAATAAATTTGCAACATCCCTATTATAAAAAAAACCAATACGCTTTTGGAATTTATAAAAATTTTATGGAGTTATTTTATTAAACCTGTGATATCCCGACATCTCAAGAAAATATTAATAGGTGGTTCTATTATTATATTAGTCTTGTGGATAGGAAGTTCACAGGGATATTTCCGAATGCCTTTTTCCAATATTAAAGGGATTGAAGCCTTTTCAGAAAATACACCAATGATATTGGTGAATAAACAACAAAAGTCAATACTAGAGGAAGTCAAGAAAACTATCTACTTTGATGACTTATTAAGTTTATCTATTATCAAGAAATGGGAACAAGGTTTACTATTCATTGACTCCCTTTTTTCAGGATCTAAAAACTATTCTAAAATACCTGAAAATGCACTGCTTTTTAGTGGTGTTCAAATCATCAATAACAATAATGCAGATTGGCTATATGTACTTGACAACTACGAAGAATCCTTTAATATCAAGATCTTTATAGAAGAATTAAATCCTATTGAGATTGACAAAACCACCTATCGTGGTCAAACCATTTATTCACTAAAATTTAGATCAGAAAAACAATTTTCTATAGCCGTATATGGAGAACTGATCTTAATTAGTCATGAAACTATCATTGTGGAATCAAGCATTGAACAATTAGACGATATTGTCAATAATGCAAGCAGGAATGAATCTTTTGTAAAAGTTAGTGAGCAAAACAATCACCATGAAGGTTATTTTGATGTATATATCAATATGAAAACGATATATTCCTTGATAGCTGTTGTTAGTAAACCAAATCAACAACAGCTCATAAACTTGGAAACAATTGGTCAATGGTTAGGAATGGATGCCCGTTTTTTAAACAATGGCTTTATGATGAGTGGTCATTTATACCCGGAAGCAGGAAATAAATTTTTACTAGAGCTGTCTAAACAAAAAGCTTCAGAAAATAGTATAATAGAGCAATATATCCCTCAAAATTTTGCAGCTATGCTCTATCTGGGATGGAATGATTTTAAAAGCTTCTATCATAGCTACAAAGAAATAGAATACAAAGATTTTGAAAATTACTTTCTTCCTTGGATAGGAAGTGATATTGCATTGATCTTAAATGATCCCATTGATAGTAAAAATTCATTTGCCAAAGACCGGTTAGTACTTGTTCATAGCAAAGATACTTTAAGCGCTCGATCATTACTAAACGAATACGCAAATCAGTTCGGAGAATTAAATAATACAACTTATCAAAATTTTGAAATCAGACAAATAGTTGCTCATCATCCGTTACGTCCAATTTTTGGTGAACACATCAATCCTATTCAAAATCCTTATTATATAATAGTTGATGAATATGTTGTTTTTGCAAACTCAGAAACAACGCTTGAAAACTGGATAAAATATTTTAATACAGGTCGCACCATAGAAATGCTACCTGAATATCAAGCATTTTTTAAACATGCGAAGAACAGATCCAATATTTATACTTTACTGAGCACTCCCAATTCCATGAAATTTCTTCAATACTTCATGCGTGATGAACTGCATGAATATATAAAGAAACCATTTAGTAAGTTCAAAAACATATACCCTATTGGAATTCAATTTTATGGATATGAAAAGCATTTTTTGGTAACTTTTACTGCCAGTTACAACAAAGCAGATGAGATGGCACAGAATCAAGCTACTATAGCATGGGATGCTGATCTGCAGGCTCAACCCTCAATTGATCCCAAAGTTGTTCAATCAAAAGACGGGGATTTTTATATTTTCATTCAGGATACTTCAAAAACATTGTATTTCTTTGATAAAAATGGTGAAAACTTATGGCCCAAAACAAAAAGATTACAAGAGAAAATAAATTCAGAAATATACGAAATAGACTTTTACGGTAACGGAGAAATTCAATATGCTTTTAGTACAGCAAATAATATTTTAATTTTAGACAGGCAGGGAAAAGAAATTAAAAGAATTCCTTTGATCAGTAAAGCTACAAATGGAGTTGTTGTACATGATTTTGGTAATGGCCCCCGCTTTTTTATAGCTTGCGAGAATGGTGGCATTTATGGCTACGACCAAAATGGTAAGCCAGTTTCGGGCTGGCAGCCTTTAAAGCATGCAGGAACAGTTGATTATTCTCTGGCATGTATGACATATAACAAAAAAAACTATCTGGTAACATATAATAAATCAGGTGCCTGTAAAGCCTATATGCTTAATGGTGATTCCTGTTTTGGTGCCATTCAATTTCTGCATAAAACAAATGGCTGGGGTGTTGATGCCTCTATTGGCAGAATTGCTGTTGGAGCAAAAAATGGTAAAATACGTGTTTTGAATAGTCTTGGCAAAGGGTTTGGGTTTTCCGCAATACCACATATGACTGAAAATATTCAATTTCTCTATGCTGATGTAATTGGTGACGAACGAAAAGATTACATACGGTTTAGTGACAAAAAGATGGCCTTGCACTATTATGCTAAAGAAGAAAAAAGCAATGGAAAAACCATTGATAAAATTAAAAGAGCAGGTGTTTTTTCCTTAAATAGTTCGTCTGATCGTCACATTTTTGAAGTGTCGGTAAAAGGTCGGTCAAAAAAACTCATAGGATTAGTTGATCGTGAGAACGGTAATATTTCCCTTTTAAATTCTAATGGAGAAGTTCAGAAAGGATTTCCTTTACCAGGGACCAGCAGATTTACAATAGTTGATCTGTTTTCTGAAAATAGTAACACCCTAATAGTAGCGAATAACAATAAGCTATATGCCTACAAGTTGAAGTAGCCCCTCAACAGAAAATGTATACATTTTAAATAAACAGAAGGATGAATAATAACACTATTCCCAACAAGGCTATCCAATAGATCACAATAGCCCTTGAATTTGATAGCCCGGTCTTGCCATTATAAGTTTTCCTACAGGAATTACACCTAACATGATCCAGGAGTTTTGGGCCGAGTAGCCCACCCCACCATGTATATTTATATTTGGTGTAATTAATTTCATTACAATTATAACAAGGTTTATATTTGTCAGGGTCCTTAATAGGTTCGTCCAGTAGCTCAGTCATAAACTTATAAGATAAAGCGGCTTCTATAAATAAACAGAAATTGTCATCACTAACATTGTAAATAAGGTTAGAATGATTAGTAAAGGCATCACAAATTTCAACCACTTATCATAGGTAACATTTACCATGGTTAAAGAGGCAAGAATAAGACCAGTAGGCGTAATAAAAGCCATTAATCCCATACCATATTGATACGCATTAACTACAATTTCTCTTTCGGCACCAACGACATCAGCTAATGGAGCCATAATCGGCATTGACAAAACTGCCATTCCAGAAGACGAAGGAATAAAAAATGACAAACCAGCATATAAAAACATCATTACATTCGCAAATACAGCCTTAGGCATTCCTTCTACAATTCCTGATGCATAATACAACAAGGTATCACTAATCATCCCATCATCCATTAAAACTGTTACTCCTCTGGCAATCCCTATGATCAATGCTACATTAAGTAGATCATTTGCACCCTTAACAAACTGCTCAACAAATACCTTTTCCTTGATTTTCGATACGATACCTACGATTATTGCAGCAACAAAAAATACTGTGGTCATCTCCAAAAACCACCAATCTAGTTGAGATACACCATAAATCATAACAACAAAGGACATTAGAAAAATTAGAAGTACCAATTGAATTCGAAATGTAAATTTGTGTTCTTTTTCCAAATCTCTGTTCATAAACATGGCATCAATTTCTTTTTTCTGGCTAAAAATTAAAGACTTAGAAGGGTCTTTACGAACTTTTTCAGCATAACGAATAATGTACCATAAACAAATGATTGTCCCCAAGACAAGCATTGTCAAACGGCCATACAATCCACTCGTCCAATTAATCCCTGCGGAATCTGAAGCAATAATAGCACTAAAGGGATTAACGGTAGATGCCATTGTGCCTATACAAGAGCCTATATATATGGTTGCCAAAGCAACCATTGCATCATATCTGGCAGCTAAAAAAACAGGGACCAAAATAGGGTAAAAAGCGATCGTTTCTTCAGCAAGGCCAAAAGTGGTACCTCCCAATGCGATCAAAGATGTAATAATTATAATCAACCAGGTTTCCCTTCCGCGCATTCCGCGAGCCAAACGTGATACTCCTGCATCAAAGGCACCAGTATGATTAACAATACCAATAAATCCTCCAATAATTAAAACAAAAAGGATAACGTCTATAGCGCCCTCGATCCCTTTAAGTGGCGACTGAATAAATTCCCAAAATCCTTGTGGGTTACTTGATTTTTTATGATATGTGCCTGGAATTCCTACAGGTTTCCAAATATCACCATTTTCAAATTTCTCTACAGAAATATTCATTCCCAATTTATCCAATGTAGCCTGAATTGCTGGATACTCCTTATCTCCATCTTCCGAATGATGTATAAACAATGCCATTGAACTATCATCTCCTTTTTTATATTCCAACTGATCATACTCCCCTGCTGGTATGAACCAGGTCGAAGCAGCTACAATTGCAGCAATAATTAACAAAACAGTATGCGCAGTAGGAAACTTAAAGCCTGATTTTCCTTTTATTTCTTTGTTCTCGTCATTCATAAAAATGTATTTAACTATTATTATAAATTATATCAAAAATAAATTTCAAAAATCTATTGATTATAATGAAATTGTCACACCCAGTACCCCACCAACTTGTAGTCTAGATGAACCTACCTGATAGCCCATGACAAAATCGACCCTTAATACCCTAAACAAATTCCAACCAATTCTATCCAAACCAATATTAAATTCCATATAAGGAGACATTTCAGGTGTATAAAGAAAATGATACCCTGTTACAAATTCAAATCCAAGTACTTTAAGGCCTGGAATTTTATTCCAGAGAAAACCGTTAAAATCATGTTGTATATGAAACATAGCAAACGCCGTATTAGTACTGTTCTCATAATAAGGCATTAACTGAAATGTGCTTAGATACTCGCTTGTTTTTGCGATAAAAGTCTGATTTCCGTTAAAATGACGAAAATCCATAAAATACATATTCTGTTTGTATGGAAACCAACCTGCAGTAGCCTTAAAACTTAATAAACCTACCGTTCCTATCTTGATGTTCTCTTGTTCGACTTTCAACTCGAGATAATCATAATTTGTATCGCCACCTAATAGTGGTATACCCCTTCGGTAACTTATCCATATGTCTGGATATTTCGAACCTGAATAGAATCGTCTGTTGGGATATGAAATATATTTCTGACCAAATCTTATACGAAAAGACAAATCGATTTCAAAATGTTCATGGGTGATAAAACTGGGTACATCCTTCATTGTAGGGTTACTAAAATCTTGTGGATTATTGGAAAAAAAACTATTGGTGTTCTTCTTGATCCAAAAATCAAAGCCATGATTAGTTAATGCAACCCGTTGCGTATATTTTAAAGAAGCACGAAAAAACAGCCCATTAAACAACTCCTGAGAATATCTGACCTGCCCATAGTATTCATCATAGAACTTGATGTAATTTAGCTTTCCTAAAAGCGTATAATAAGTGTTTACCAAAACCGGAACTGGGTCGGAAGGATTAAATTGTTTTTTTGAACGCCCTCCTTCTACACGCAATAATGCATTTGATATTGCATTAAAACGCATTTGAAAATATCCTTTGGCCCTGAATTGTTTATCATGAATAGAATATTCACCATCTAGATGCACTTTAAATTTACGCCTTTTCTCTTCATTGATATCTTTGAAAAATTCTAAACCTAAACCAATTATCTGACCCTGAACTGTATTATAATGGAGATTATCCAAGGGCGATATAAAAAACAACTTATATTTTTTGTAACTATTTTGGTAGGTATAACCATTTAAAAGATCAAATATCTTAGGCTTATTGGCTTGTTTATCTATTGAATCTTTATAAGCTTTGGTCTCCCAAATTCTTTGCAAGCTATCTTTGTTATGATATTCAAGCACTTCTTCTTCTGACAAAGGTACAGGTCTTATAGAATCCCAGAACTCATTAATTTTTTTGTTTGAATTATCCTCGACCTTAAATACTTCCGCATCAAAAAAATTGGATGGAAAATCTGGTTTTAAATCATAATTTGTAAAAACACCTATAAATTCACCTTTAGTAGCAATTGTGAGAAGTTTTAGTGAAAACCTAATTTCCTGAGAAAAAATTCTCCAAATTTTCTCCCCCAGGTGAATATGTGTCTGCTTGAAATGAGCAGTGTCTAAAACAGAAATATTAGCAGATTTGCCAGTAATAAAAAGATCAGTACTATGAATTGCCCAGTACCCATCTACAATATAAATATACCCTCCAAAAACAGATGCCAATTTATTTTTAGGAATGACTTCAATTTTATAAACCAAATGGCCATCTTTGTCAAAAAAAGAACTTTCCAATCTATATTTATAGGTAGCAAGTGCACCATTAGCAATAGGTGATAATATTTCACTATCTCCTAATTCAAAACTATTATTATAAAATGACATTTCAGCCATTGCTGCACCTGAATTAAAACTAAAGCCATTATCATTACCACTGAGTTTTGAGGAAGACATGATTTCCTTGAACTCTCCATCTTTATGGTGTAATTTGGAAATAGATTCCGAAAGATATATTATGCCCGTACCATTAGAATCAAGTTTCTGCCTCAAAATGTCTAAAGATAAACCCATAAAGGATTTTGGAAGATTTCTTATATGTTGTACTCCTTTTACATATGAATCACAACTATATTCTTTAATCTGCTTAAGGTGAAATTTACGCTTTTTTATAGCCTTGCGAATAATACGGTACGCTGGGTCTTCACCTGCAGTTACAACAATCTCCTGTAGATTATTACTTACAGGATTCAGTGAAACATTAAGCTCTAAATCTTCCTTTGACAAAGAAATTTTTTCAATTTTTGATTCAAAACCAATGTATTGAAAAACTAATTCATAAGTTCCATTATCAAGTTTCAAACTATATTTCCCATCAATATTTGTAGTAGTTCCTATAGAGGTTCCCTGGATATATATACTGACAAAAGAAAGCGCTTCTCCTTTTTCATCCGTTACTGTTCCATGTATATTTAAAGCAAAAATACAAGTGGAGAAAAACATATAAAATAGAAACAGCAAAAAAGTCTTCATCCAGAAATTTTAATAATAAAAGATTTAATGAGTAACAAAAATAAGTATTGTGGTAATATATATTGCTATTTGGACCAGGCTATTATTATTTTAACATAAAAAAACAATACATATAATCGCTAATCTAGATATTATCTATTTACAATTTCAACCTCAAACTACTTCAGCAACAACAAAAATACTTCCTCCAATAAAAATGCAATCATCTTTTCTTGCCTCTTTTGTTGCAACATTAAGTGCTTCATTGACAGAAATATATGATTGCCCGTACAATTGGAAACTTCTGGCAACACGCATTAATTCATCTGCATCTAAACCTCTGGGAATATTAGCTCTGCAAAAATAATAGAGGGCATCTTTGGGTAATAAGGGTAAAATTTTATTGAGGTCTTTATCATTTACTGAACCAAAAACAAAATGTAGTCTCCTTTTGTTAATTTCTTTCAGCGCTTTAACAATATAGCGTAAACCATCTACATTATGACCAGAATCACAAATAGTAAGAGGAGATTCATTAATGATTTGCCAACGTCCTTTAATTTTAGTTGTTTCCTGAACCGTAGAGCAAGCCTTTCGAATATGTTTTTCACTAATTTTAAAGTCAGCTTTTTTTAATAATTGAGCAGCAACAAGCGCATTATTTAAATTGTGCTTTTGATAATTCCCCGTTAAATCTAATGTAAGTTCTTCCAAGTTCAAAAACGGATGGCTATCACTTTTTGTTGAATAAACCGCTTTATTCATAGAAGTCCTTAGAAGTCTTGATTGAATAACATCCTGTACAAAATTAATCTCTGCTTTTTCTTTTTTTGCTTTTTTGATAAAAACATGATCTGTTTCAGGATCTCGCTCTCCAATAATAACAGGTATGCCTGACTTGATAATGCCCGCCTTTTCATTAGCGATCTTTTCAAGTGTATCTCCAAGCATAGATTCATGGTCCATGCCTATATTTGTAACAATTGAAAATAAAGGCTTTATGATATTAGTGGAATCAAGCCGCCCTCCAAGTCCCGTTTCTATAATTGCAATATCTACGTTCTTATAGTTGAAATAATCAAAAGCCATAGCTACTGTCATTTCAAAAAATGATGGTTTTATTTTACTAAAGAATTGTTTGTTTGAAGCAACAAACTCAACAACAGCCTTTTTACTAATATAAGTACCATTGATCTTTATTCGCTCCCTAAAATCCACATAATGTGGCGAAGTATATAGTCCTACCCTATATCCTGCAGTTTGCAATATAGAGGCTAAGATATGAGCTGTTGAACCCTTGCCATTGGTTCCTGCAATATGAATAGATCTAAAGCTGTTCTGAGGGTTATTTAATTGCTGACAAAGCAACTTAATATTACCCAAATCCTTTTTATATGCCTGTTTACCAACTCGCTGATACATAGGCAATTGAGAAAATAAAAAATCTAAAGTTTTTTGATAGTTCATAAATATCTATCACTATTAATAATAGGCAAAATCCTTCATTAAATAATTCTGAACATAATCTTTAATACCATCCTCGAGAGAATAGAAATCTTTTGTATAACCTGCAAGTTGCAATTTGTCCATTTTTGCTTCTGTAAAATACTGATAGTTATCTCGAATATCTATAGGTGTATCAATAAAGCCAATTTTTGGTTTAATTCCCATAGCAATAAAAGTATTTTCAGCTAGATCCAAAAAACTTCTTGCCTTACCAGTACCCAAATTATACAAGCCACTTAGAGGTCGCTTTTGTAGTAAAAAATCAATAACAGAAAGCAGATCTTTGATATAAATAAAATCTCGGCTCTGATGCCCATCTTTGTAGTCAGGGCGATGGGAACGAAAAAGATTCATTTGCCCTGATTGTTGTATTTGCTTAAATGTATGTAAAATCACAGATGCCATCCTCCCTTTATGGTATTCATTAGGGCCATAGACGTTAAAAAACTTTAGCCCTGCCCAGAATACGGGTTGTTTTTTTTGTTTCAACATCCATTTGTCAAAATCATTTTTTGAATTTCCATAGGGATTCAAAGGCTTTAAAGACTCTGGTGACAAGGAATCATTAAATCCTTTATTACCAATTCCATAAGTAGCAGCACTTGAAGCATATATCAAGGGGATATCCGCACCAATACAAACTTCAGCTATTGCCTTGGAATAATTAAGATTCAAATTGTCAAAAACAGATTTCCGATTTTCTGTTGTATCGGTTCGGGCACCTATATGCAAAACCAAACTAATATCGTTAGTATGCTGTCTAAACCAATCCAAAAAAACATCCCTTTCAATTTTCTTTAAATATGTTTTACCACGCAGATTTTTATTTTTGTCGCTTCTATTAAATTGATCAACAAGGATAAGATTTCTTTCTCCCTGAAGATTCAAATACTGAACCAAACAACTTCCAATAAAACCTGCTGCCCCTGTTATTATTATCATTTGTATAATTATGAATTATGAATTTCATAATTCTTTATAAAGTAAATGCAGGACCTTTGTAGTCTGCTCTTCTATTTTAAACCTTTCATCTTCCCTATGTCCAATAATCCAAATAATTTGTTCTTTAGAATTACACAAGAGCCAGGTTGAATCTTTATCAAAGCGGTTCATCTTAATATCTTTAAAAAATTTACTAACCTTCTTTTTATGACCTTTCATCCCTTTAGGATAAATAACATCTCCCGATCTCCAATGTCGCAAATGTAAGGGAAAATCTATTTTATCAAGATCAAAACAGACAGATTCATTATTGTTCTTTGTAGAAATTGTGTCTGTTATTTCCCATTCAATGCAAAGATTTTCTTTATTAAAAACCCCTTGATTACCTTTTAATGTATCAATATAAAATTCATCATTTTTATCTTCAATAATAGCCGAAACAATCCAATGTGACCTATCCCTCAAAACCAAATGCGATTTACTTGAAAAAATCACCCCTGATTCCTCATTTCTGGAATTATAAATGGACTGAATTTTTGAAGATTTAAAATTAAATGGCCTAAGAAATTCAAACAATAATGTCAAAGGCGCTGGAGAAGAAGTAACACCTTCTATATCAATCCATGTACGATCTCCATTTCGATGAACTAATTGTTTTCTAAACTGTTCAATAGCATATTTAAAGAACAATTCTGTATCTCTGTAATGCTGGAAATTATGATGAAAAGTATTTTCAAGATCTGGATTAATTTTTTTCAATTCAGGGATAACACCTTGCCTAAGTCTATTGCGATTATATTTTGTATCTACATTGGAACTGTCCTGCCTATATTCGAATTTATTGCTAATAACATAATCTTCAATCTCTTTACGATTTGCATATAACAGGGGTCTAATAATTTTCCCATTTTTTGGTAATATCCCATGCAATCCCCGAATACCACAGCCATAAGTTAAATTCAACAATAATGTTTCAATAGAATCATTATGATGGTGGGCTACTGCAATATAGGCGTAACCATTTTCTACGCGTAGCAATTCAAACCACTCATAACGAAGATCCCTTGCAGCCATTTGTGTGCTTTTCTTATCCTTGGATACAGTATCCAAATCGAATTTCTTACAATAAAAAGGTAGGTTCAATTCTTCAGTCAATGCTTTAACAAAAGCTTCATCACCATCAGATTCTTTCCCTCGTAATTGAAAATTACAATGTGCTACACCAAATTTAACACCGGCATGTTTAAATAACCGAAGTAAGGCAATAGAATCTATTCCACCACTGACTGCAAGCAAAATTTTATCACTTGACAAACGAAATAAGTCATGCTTTTGTATATATGTGATTAACCTTGAGAGCATTATTTTTTCTTTTATAAAAAGAGCTTACGAACAAAACAATAAAGAAATAATTTCTAAAACACTTTCAGTAATTTAGAATCTACAACCAAATTTTATCTACATTAAATTAACAATAAAATACTAAATAATATTGTTACATTTATACTAACAAAATTACAAAATAATTTCTAAAATGCGTCAATTCCTAATTAGACTGGTTACCTTGTTTTTATTTTTTATATCTATCAGTTGTAGCACTACATCTAAATTAAACAAAAAAACTTTAGATAGCCGTATAACAATACTGGAAGAAGAGAACAAATATCTGAAGCGTGAAATTGAAGTAATCAAATCCCAGATAAGAGAACTCTCAAACAATTTTCCAAGACCTCATGAAGGCAACACTGAAAGGGAGGATATCCGAATAAACGACTCGGTAAAATTGAATAATGCCATTATGAAATTTGACAATACAAGTCATGATTTTGGAACTATCAAAGCTGGAAATTCAGTTTCATATACTTACAAATTCAAAAACACTGGAAATATTCCATTACAAATCACAAATGCTAAGGGAAGTTGTGGTTGCACTGTACCCAAATGGCCAAAAGCAAAAATTGAACCTGGTGATGAAGGAGAAATTTTAGTCACTTTTAATTCTAAAGGAAAAAAGGGACATCAACACAAATCAATCACAATCACTGCGAACACTAATCCAACTGCAACAAGGCTGTATATAAAAGCTACTATTGAGGAATAAATAATAAATGTATTAATAGTGAACAATTAATATGACAAAAAAAGAAATAACTAATTGGTTCAAATGTTTACAGGATAACATATGTAAAGGTCTCAAAGATTTAGATGCTGATGCTATATTTCATGAAGACTTATGGAAAAGAGAAGAAGGCGGAGGAGGTCGAACCAGAATTATCAATAATGGTTCAATCATTGAAAAAGGTGGAGTAAATTTTTCTTCTGTAGAGGGAGATATGCCAGCTAACTTACTTAAAGTTCTAAAAGTTGAGACAGACACATCGCAACCAATAACATTTTATGCAACCGGAGTTTCTATAGTATTACACCCTAATTCCCCAATGACACCAATTATTCATATGAATGTCAGGTATTTTGAAATGAGTAATGGTCTTTGGTGGTTTGGAGGTGGCATTGACCTAACCCCTCATTATATAGACGATCTTTTAGCAAAAGACTTTCACAGAATGCTTAAAAATGTTTGTGATAAACATCATCATGATTATTATCCCACATTTAAAAAATGGGCAGATAATTACTTTTTTATACCACACAGAAATGAAACACGTGGAATCGGTGGAATCTTTTTTGACAGACTAAATGATACCAATGGATTTAGTAAAATGGAAAGATGGAATTTTGTCAAGGAAGTAGGAAATTCGTTTGTTCATTTATATGCTCATCAGGTTAATCAAACAAAGGAACTTAAATATAGCTCCAATGAACTCAACTGGCAACGATTAAGAAGAGGTCGTTATGTTGAGTTTAATTTGGTTTGGGACAGAGGGACTAAGTTTGGACTGGAAACAAATGGTCGCACAGAATCTATATTAATGAGTCTTCCACCCCAGGCTAATTGGGAATATTGCTATACACCTAAAATCAACTCTTTAGAAGCACAAACACAATCAAAATTAAAAAAAGGTATAAACTGGCTTTCTAATTAGTATTGTCAAAATCAGTAATCTTTCTCATAATTACCTTTTCAGGATGATCTCCAATATACTGCAATTTATAGATCCAATTTCCTTTATTATCATATTTATAATCAGAAGAAATTACCTTTTGTTTTTCACCTTCCTTATTATATACCACTTCCCTTATAATCTCTAATTGTTCATCTAATTTAAAAATGGAACGCACAGGATTTTGATAACACTTTTGAGACAATTGCAATAATCTATTAAAAGTCATTAAAAAACACCTGATTTGATTTCAAAGTAAACAAGCACTTAGGTAAATCAATTACGATATGATCAGATTTCAAAAGTGAAAATAAAATTTTTTATGTAGCTAAACCCAAGATTGTTTAATTATCAAAATCCAGACATTTCTAGAAAAGTAAAATGCGAAAACCACATTATACGAAAACATACATTTATACCAGTTGGTATTGTTCTTGTAATTAGCTTTGAGAGGACTAATATTATAACTATATTAGATATCATGTTATTATTCAAACATATTTTTTATATCTCGTTAATATCGCTAGCTACATATGCTAACGCGTGCAATAGCAGCGAACATCACTCTGTGCTTAGTCATTATAATCACGCAGAAAAGATCTTTGAAGGCAAAGTTCTTATGATAGGCCATAAAAACAAAAAAAAGCAATCATTTGTCGATAAAAACACAGGTGTGAAAAGCATATTTATCAAATTTGAGATAATTAAAAATTATAAAAAATCGAAAGTTAAAGAACAGATTATTATTGGATTATTACCTAATTTAATGACAGATCTGAAAATAGGATGTAACTACCTAATTTATGCCTTTAAAGATTTAAATCAAGATTTTCTAGTTTTTGAAAAAGGAATTAGTATATCTGACACTTCCAATATACAAAAACACCAATTCTTATTTCAAATTCCACCCGAACACAATGGTTACATAATTGAATATTCAAAATACGGTCGAAAATGGGCTGAAGGGGAGTTAAAAAATGGCCTTGCAGTAGGTGAATGGAAATATTTTGCTCTAAGTGGCGAATTACAAATAAAGGGTTTTTATGAAGCAGGAGAAGAAATTAATGACTGGTTATCTTTTTTCCACACAGCAGATAGAGATTATCATATTCTTAATGACATTATTTCTGGTATTTATTACACCAAATTCAATTCTTACAAAGTAATTAAAATAGATACCACACTTAAAGGAATTTATAAAAATCAACTTGCCTATCAGGTTGGGAATGATACAATGGTAGAAGCTTTTTTTTACGCTAAGCCTATTGTCTCTAAAAAAATTCAATTCTTAAATGGCTTAAGACATGGGACAGAGCAAAAGTATAATGAAAAAGGTGATTGTATGAGTTCATACACCTTTAAAAATGGTATACTAGAAGGAGACTTTTTTGAATTACATAATATTAGAACTCTAGAAAAATCATATCTAAAAGTGGAAGGAGTATACAAGTCTGACAAAAAACTTAGTGAAAACCATCTGTTTTTTCAAAACAAAACACTAATCAGAAAAAAGGAAATAATTAGAAATGGAAAAACTTTATCTTCTTAAAAATAAAAAAATGTTGAAGAATATAGTTTTCCCAAAATTTACAAATCTAATTCATTGAGTTCTTCATTATAATCAAATTGTAAATCTTCATGTAATTGAGATACTGTATTTCTTATAATTTTAAGCTGTCTTTTATAAATATTATGTAACTGAACACTGTTTACCATAGAGGGTCTTATTTTTTTTAGTTCAGTACAGAAATAAATGAGTAAATCAACTTCCGTTTCCTTTTTTTGAGAGTAACGTATATATTTTTTGCAATTACGCAATATCTTCCGAACACTTTTTTTTATATAATAATAACTTTTAGTATTGACCTCACTAAATTGAGTGGCTAGAACTATTTTTACATTCTCTATATATTGAGCCTCATTTGAAGCCTCAAATAAAAGATAAGTTAATAATTCTTTATTCTCCTTTTTAAATTTTGACAAACGCAAACATATCTGTAAAAGTTCAATAGGTTTACAATTACTCAATTCTGTTTTTAGTTCTTTTACTGTTGCAGTTTTCATAAATCTTGTTTATAAAAGTCAACTAACACTAAATTTATATATCATTACTTTTTTATAACCTGACGAATAGTACTTAAGCCACCATTTTCATCATAAAGATTCAATGTATAAACACCAGCAGTCATCATTTTCAAATTTAAAAAATAAGAATTGCCTTGATACTGGCACCTATAAACTTCCTTCCCAGTAGCATCATATAAAACCAGTTTATACTCAGACTCGTAAAGTGTCTTAAGACGAAGTATATCCGAGGTTGGGTTCGGGAATACTTCAAGTTCAAAATCATTAAAAGATTCATACGTATCTGAAACTTCTATACCTGTATAAATACTACCATTATAAACTGGCAATTCTATTCGAGATGGAAATGAATCAGAAAAGACAATACTATTGTCAGATACCCTAGGACTATATGTCTGATTTTGGTAATTATAAGTTTGGCCATCATTAGGGTTACGACGAAAAAATTCCCCGTCTTCTATAGGAATGTTTGGGTTTGACTGATAACGAGGGAAATTCCCACTACTAATTAGCACTTTCATACTGTGGTGCCTGCCAAATGTATAAGCGATAGGAAGCATCTCAAATTGAAACTCATAAATTTGGCCAATATTAATATTTGAAAAAACAGCAGTATCATTTTCATTTCCATTATAAATAGATCGTGCATATTCCCGGGCACGTGCATTAACTGCCCCTTCTACCACATTAAACTCCCTCCCATCTGGGTAAACATCAAGAACTCGAATAAAAAAATCGGTATCTGTCTCTCCAGCACCAACTCCCTGCGGTTCAGATTTTGCATATATAGTAGCCTTTGGAAAGCCAATAATAGAAAGCGTATCCATAAATGTTGCCGTCTGGAATTGTATTACCCCAGTATGATTCATTGTGTAATTAACAAAATTAGTATCCGCATAATTCATTTGACCTTGTGAATTACGATCATTCTGTGGTGTTCTTACAATCATATTTGCACCACCTACAGTGAATACAGGATCATCTGGATCATGCGCATAAGTCAAAACGCCTTCATGAAAAGTGGGTATATCTTGATCTAAATCACCATTTTGATGTAAATAAAATGGGGTAAATTGAATTTCAGGTCCTGTAAGAGGAAACTCGTTAGCATTATACCAATAATTTCCAACACCTTGATTTAAAGACAAAGTATCGACAGGTCCAATTACATAAAACCTTACATCAGGAACACTATCTTTAAAATCTACTGGCTCAGGAGCTTGTATTGTATCAGCAAGCGTAAAAGGTGGATTGCCATCTAATAAAGGAACATCAATATTAAAAATTGTAGTAGTTCCTCCGAGATCTATCTCTGCAGGCATCAACGGTAGCCCAGACATACCACCTAAAAAATTAGCCATCTCGATTAAAGTTATATCATAGTCAGACGCAGGGATCCTAAATAATATGCCTGCACTTGATTGCCATACGTGGCTTTCTGGAATCCTAATCATTGGTTCTCCCAAATGAACATAGCCATTTTGATTAAGATTATAACGATACCATGCCATTAATTCGGAATTAACGATTGCATTTACATCAAGGTTGTTTATATCTATATTATCAACTGGGAGATCCAAAACGTCTTTTACATTATCAGGATAAGTCAAATCACCAGTTGTTTTTGAACAAATTGTCTGATGGGCCCAGGGACCAATGACCAATTTTTGTAATTGTTGATTGGACCCCGATATATTATCTCTGATACTGTTCCATGTTTTTATTTGTCCGTTGATAAAAATATCGTACCAGCCAGTAAGGTGATACCCTGCTACATCCATGTTTTTATAACGAGATATATTAGCAGCTAGATTCCCTTCACCCGCGGCATCTACAGTAGCATAACTAGCATCCATTTCAACCCTGGTAATAGAATTAGGATAAGATGATGCTAAAGTAGTACCACCAGGTTGAAAGCCTGTAAAATGATGAATCCCCATATCTATAACATCAGCTTCATTAATAAACCCAAAATCAAAAGGTGAATGAACAGCATTTTGAATATCATTATCTGTTCCTACTGTATCTTGGATATCACTTAATTGACCCGTAATCCACCCAGTAGAAATCATAGTCCGATAGACTCCGTTATTGTAAGCAGTAGTATTATAATGCTCATTTGTAGCAACAATAGGCATTATGCACCTCAATCCTTTTAATGAAGTATCTATGCGATGTGCTGATGCAAGCTGATACTGACTATTTCCAAGTGCAGAAGCACCAAACATTCCAAAAGAACCATTACAAACATGTGCAGTGGTATCTACTAACCCATCATTATTTAGATCAAAATCTTTCTTAAAATCATTAAGCAAAAATTGATAACTCATCCAACCATCTTCATGAAAGCGTCCATTGGCAGAATCTGTAGAATTTGTAATATCTAATGCATGATTATGAGAATAATAAGGATATTTCTGCCACCCATCACTATACATAGGTAAATACACTCCTTCTGAATCGTATCGACCGCGCATATCCTGAACAGCATAGGCATAGCCAAAAAAAGAAAAGATTACACCTGGTGCCTCATCGAGGGCCTTATTATATGGGCTTCGACTAAAAACTAAAGGCAGTTGATAGGGGTTTGGATTAGCAACTGTATCACCGTTATTATCAATCATAGTTGGATAAATAACCAACTGAGTACCTTTAGGAATTAATTCAATTGTTAGCGTATCAGCTCCAATTACATTAACCACTGTCAAACTATCTGAGGTTATTGGTAGATATACATCTGTCATTAAATGAACTCCACCAGGCATACGAATTGGTATCGTTTGTTTCGTAGAGAGCTCTATAATATCATCTATAGTACCATTATTATTCTGAGCAATTGCAATTGAATTAACTAAAAGACATAAAAAGATTAAATAAATTACTTTCATACTGTCGTTCTATTTAAAATTATACTGAAAACTTTAAACAATAAAAACAAAAATTACTAGAGAAAAAACATCCCTATAGATTGATATTCAATTTATTACACCCTTAAATAAATATCAAGATTGAAACAATTACGAAAAAAATATACTTATAGATTAAAAATTAATGGAACTTGTAGATAAAAAGCGTAAAAGAAACCCCGAATTAGTTTTTAATCCAATTTCAAAACATCTAAAAAAGCTTTTTGAGGTACCTGAACATTTCCTACCTCACGCATTTTTTTCTTACCTTTCTTTTGTTTCTCAAGCAATTTTCGCTTACGAGAAATATCCCCTCCATAACATTTTGCAGTTACATCTTTTCGAAGAGCAGAAATATTTTCACGAGCAACAATTTTAGCACCTATAGCGGCTTGAATAGCAATCTTGAATTGTTGCTTTGGCAAGATGTTTTTTAATTTTGAGCACATTCTTTTACCAAAAGCTACAGCTTTCGTCTTATGTATCAAACTTGAAAATGCATCTACACTTTCACCATTAAGCAAAACATCCAATTTAACAAGATCAGATTGGCGATAATCAAGAGGAGTATAATCAAATGATGCATATCCCCTTGAAATGGTTTTTAACTTATCATAAAAATCAAACACAATTTCAGCAAGTGGCAACTCAAATGTCATTTCTAACCTAGAAGTAGTCAAATATTGTTGGTTTTTGAGAATTCCACGTTTATCCATACATAATTTTATGATACCTCCAATATACTCTGGTTTGGTAATAATCTGAGCACGGATATATGGTTCTTCTACATAATCCAAACTTGTCGGTCCAGGCAAGTCATTGGGTGTATTAATAGTTAACTTTTCTCCTTTCTTTGTATAGGCAAAATAGCTAACATTGGGGACTGTAGTCAATACATTTTGATCATATTCCCTTTCAAGACGTTCCTGTATAATCTCAAGGTGCAACATTCCCAAAAATCCACAACGAAAACCAAAACCTAAAGCCACAGATGTTTCAGGCTGAAAAATAAGAGAAGCATCGTTCAATTGTAATTTATCTAATGCATCACGCAAATCTTCAAAATCTTCATTTTCAATAGGAAAAATACCAGCAAATACCATCGGCTTAACATCCTCAAACCCCTGAATTGCAGTCTCACATAAGTTTTCCTGAAGTGTTATTGTATCACCAACTTTTACTTCCTTAGAATCTTTTGTCCCTGTTATAACATAGCCTACATTTCCAGCTTCTAAGACTTCCTGTGGAATCTGCTCCATCTTCAAAATACCTATTTCATTAGCAAAAAAATCACTTTGAGTATTGAAAAATCGAATCGCATCATTCTTTCTAAGCCTTCCATTAAAAATCCTAAAATAAGCTATTACTCCTCTATATTTATCAAACATTGAGTCAAAAATCATAGCCTGAAGAGGTGCGTCAAATTCTCCAGTAGGTGGCGGAATTCGTTCAATTATAGCTTCAAAAATATCTTCTACACCTAAACCTGTTTTCCCGCTAGCTAAAATTATTTCGTGCAATTCGCATCCTAACAAATCTACCACTTCTTCTGACATCTCATCTACAAGAGCAGAAGGCATATCAACCTTATTGAGAATAGGAATTATTTCCAGATCATTCTCCAGAGCGAGATAAAGATTAGAAATTGTTTGAGCTTGTACACCCTGACAAGCATCTACTAATAATAAAGCCCCTTCACAAGCAGCAATTGAACGTGAAACCTCATATGAAAAGTCAACATGGCCAGGAGTATCTATAAGATTAAATATAAATTCTTCTCCATTATGTGTATAATTCAACTGAATGGCATGAGATTTAATGGTTATACCTCGCTCCCGTTCCAAATCCATATTGTCCAATGCCTGATCCTGCATTTTACGCTCTGTAATTGTTTGGGTCAACTCAAGCATTCGATCTGCCAAGGTAGATTTACCATGATCAATATGAGCAATGATGCAAAAGTTTCTAATATTCTTCATCTATTATTCTATAATTGAATTTAAAACTCTTTGAAAAACATACAAAAATAAGTCTTTATCTTGGTATTGCAAAGAATTAAGATTGATGAAAAATAAATACCATTTTTAAGCTCTTTATTTTTCTTATAAACTTATTGGTTTATAAGTTTACAGTTAATTACAATAGTTGCACTTTATTTCTTTAAAGATGTGAATTTTAATCCTGTATTACTACCTTACCTTGGATCTTACGCAACCCTTCTGATTCTAATAAAAAGAAATACAATCCACTACTCAAATTCTCACGATTAATTATTAGAGCATCGGAATTAATATCAGTAATTCTTCTTACAATCCTACCTGTCAAATCTTTCATTGTAAAAGTATAGACACTAGCCTGAGGATTATCAAATTGAATAATTGCTGATAAATTAAATGGGTTTGGGTAAATTTTTATATTGTTTTCTATATCAGTAATCTGGTTTATTGGAACTAAATAGCCATGGTTTTCAATTATATTTTTAAATTGATAGAAGATTTCTTGATCTATAATAGTGTGCCGATATGATGCTGACAAACTAAAAACACCATACGAAAAATATGCACTATCATTATCTGTATAAAACAGAGAACTTCCACCTTGTCCACCTATTGCATTTGCTCCATAAACTCCTAAACCAGGCGGAACCAAAAAGTCTATATATCCATAATTATAATATAATGTGTCACCATTATAGACTTTCGTTGTATCAAAATAATTAATCCCATTAGGATAACTTAATTTATGAAAAACTCTATTGGTAAAATAACTTGTATCTAAATTGAATGCTAATCCCTGCCATCCAACTTCTATCCCTATTGGATCCTTTAGTTTTATCAATGCTATATCAGGATTTAAATTACCGTTATAAATAGATTTGAATATATAATATTGACTAGCCATACTCGATGACAAGTTTGTTTGGATTTGACCATTGTTATATGCAGGTATTATATGTAAACTATCATACTGCCATCCTCCTGCCCATGAAATATACACACAGTGAGATGCGGTTAAAACCATATCAGGTCCTACCAATAAGCCAGAACAGGTAGTTCCTAAAAGTGTATCTGCTTCATATGGCATGATACTTACAGTTGTTCTTATGGGATAATCTATAACAGAAAAAAAATTCTCTACAGGAATAATATCACTAAAATGAGACCCAGAAAAAAGATTAGTAGATGGTGGGTTTAAGCTAAGTAAAATCTTATTACCAAAGTTTCCGGTAGAAGTTGAAGTATGATCATCGACGATTGTTGTATCGAATACAACGGGTAGAATCGTATCCATAGTTTTATTATAAACATCATAAACTATTATTGTATCTTGTGATTTAGTATGCAAAAAGCATAAAACCAAATACATAATTAAAACATATTTCATACCACAAATTATTTTATTCTATTATAGAACGTTCTAGAATCTCAATTGTATTTTAAATTGGTTTATTTTTTTTGGAATTTAAAAAATAGGTTTACTATCTTTGCTACAAGAGTATTAATTTAAAATGATAGCTTTGCTATTATTTCATAAAACAAAAAATTATATAATGAAAGAAAATATTTCATGGCAAAAAGCCCTAGAAAGATTAAAAGAAGGTAATTCTAATTTTATAAAAGATCGGCTTGACGGCAAACTTCAAAATTCTTCTCGAAGAAAAGAATTAGTGAGTGGACAATCACCATACGTAATTATTTTATCGTGTGCTGATAGTCGTGTAGTTCCTGAACTCGCTTTTGATGCTGGTTTAGGTGAATTATTTGTTATTCGTGTAGCAGGAAATGTTGCAAATACTTCTACTGTTGCCAGTATTGAATATGCAGTTGCTCATTTAGGTGTTAATCTTATTGTTGTTCTGGGCCATGAAAGCTGTGGTGCTGTTACAGCAGCTATAGCTGGTGGCGATAATGGGAATAACCTTAATCACTTACTTGAACATGTAAACCCTGCGATTGAAGCTTCAGATGACAAATCTGTAAATACAATAGTAAAAATAAATGCTAAACTTACATGTAATGAAATAATAAATAAATCAACTATTATTTCAGATGCAATGAAAAATAGAGAAATTAAATTTGTCCCTGGTTTTTATAATTTAGGAAGTGGTAAAGTAGACTTCATAGATTAATAAATTTTTTTTAAAAGAATATCGAACCAATCGAGATATCTTATCCTTAGAAATAAAAAATAGTAGGTTTCAATTGAAGCCTACTATTTTTTATGCCATTAAGGTTATAAAAAAATTAGATCATATAAACATTCAAAAAAAACAGAAATATTAAAAAAAAAGAATTTAAAATGAAAACTATGTATTTTGAGGAAATAGCAATATTTAATTTTTAAAAACATATATTATTAATACTAAATTCCGAATTTTTTTTTATTTTTACAGAACTTATTAATTGCTGAAATTGTTGGAATATTTATACGATTCCGTTATAAATTACTAAATAAGGTTTCAAGAGCAGTTATGAAAGCCCCCCATCCACAAAGATTTAAAATTTAGTTTAAATGAAAGGCAAAAATTATCAAAATCATATCTATATGAAATTGGTAATTCAAAACGAACCGATTCTACCAAATAAAATTAAAATCTTAACAGACGAAAATCTAAAAAATGAAAAAAACTTTACTTAATTACTCCTCATTTTTTTTTATATTTTTTTTGCTTTCATATAGCTTCAGCAGTCAAATTCATGCTTCACATATACCAGGTGCAAATATTACTTATAGCTGTAATCCTGCCAACCCTCTTGAATACACCTTTACTATGACTTTGTTCAGAAAGTGCCCAGGTACGCACCCTGCTACAATGTCTTCATCTTATTTTACCCTTACAAATGATTGTGGATTAGCAAACCCAGTAATCCCCACTTTTAATCAAGTTGGTGTTGCTATAGATGTCAATCAATTATGTAATTCAGTTACCTCTAATTGTAGCGGAGGTACTCAACCCGGTGTATGGAAATATACTTATGAAGCGACAATTACCCTCCCAGCTCATTGTAATGGATGGCATCTTGCATATGACTTATGTTGCAGAGATGCTTCAAGTAATTTGTCAGGAACTTCTTCGAACAACATGGCAATGTCAACTACCTTAAACACATTAAATTCTCCATGTAACAATTCACCAATTGTAACTGCAGCACCTATTCCTTATGCTTGTATAAACACTAATTTTAATTATTGTCTTACAACTTTTGACCCAGAAGGTGATTCAATGACATTTCATATGCTCGCACCTGCTGGAGCTTCTCAATTACCAATAACACATCTTGCTGGGTTTTCACCATCTCAACCATTAAATAATTTCACTTTAGACTCTCTAACTGGTTGTATAAATTTAAATCATCCAACCACTGGAAATTACGTTGTAGCAATTATGATAAAAGAATGGGATTCTAATGGGAACTTGCTATCTGAAATAATTCATGATTTTCAAATAATGGTTGTTAACTGTACAAACACACCCCCAACTAACCCCATAGGGGGAATTTCAAACTTTAGTGGCACAGGTTCACTAACTAGTTCCAATACTATAGCAGCCTGTTTTGGAGATCAAGTTTGTTTTGATGTCGTATTTCAAGACTTAGTAGATGTTGGAAACATCCTCACTATAACTACAGATGGAACAACACTTTTACCTGGTTCTACATTTTCACAAACAGGGACAAACCCTGTAACAGGAACCTTTTGCTGGACTTCACAACCTGGCTATTTAAATGATGTTATTACTTTTATAGCGCAAGATGATGGGTGCCCCGTAATGGGAACAACAGGTTTTGCAGTAGATTTTGACATTACAACTGGTATTTTTGCAGGACCTGATATAACAATTTGTGGTGCACAAACTGCATCATTACTAGGTCAAGGAGCTTCAGCCTATACATGGACGCCTACTACAGGACTAAGTTGTACTAACTGTGCTAATCCAACTGCTTCGCCTGCCACTACTACTACATATACTGTCACTGGTAATCTAACAGGAGTATGTACAAATTCAGATGATATAGTCGTATCTGTAGTCCCCGACTTTCCATTAACGATGACACCATCATCGTCAACAATTTGCGCAAATGAAGTGGTTCAATTAAACGCGGGTGGTCCTGTATCTTTTGGACCATTTAACTATACATGGTCCCCTATGAACACTCTTAATGATCCAAGTATAGGAAACCCATTAGCACAACCATTATCATCTACTACCTATGTAGCTACAGTAACAGCGGCCAACGGGTGCACGAAAACTGGAAATATTCCTGTTACTGTTTCTGGAATTGGACCTACAGTAACAATAACTCCTGCTGACACCGGCATATGTGATGGACAACCAGTTCAACTAATTTCAACATCTAATGTTTACCCTCTAACATGTGCATTGAGTACAGGTTGTAGTGGAAGTTCTTCTTCTTTCGATATAGGAACAGGAACAAGTGCCACTTCTACCTATAGTCCGTTCTATGGATCCACATCAACTACAACAAATTATTCTACAAGAATACAATATATATACACTGCTGCAGAATTGAATGCAATGGGTTATTTTGGCGGCACAATACAAGATATCGCCTTATATTTTTCTACTTCATATACTTATCAATTTGATAAAGTTACGATTTGGATGGGCTGCACAAGCCAGGAAGAGTTTCCATCTACAGCTTTTGTAAACACCAGTTCAATGTCACAGGTTTTTGGGCCGACAGATAACATTAATCCAACAAACAATGGGTGGCATACATTTAACATTTTAGATTATGACTGGGATGGAATATCGAACATAATTATCCAATTTTGTTCTGAAGAAGATGGCGCAGGTAATGCTGGATCAGAATCGGTACGTTATACTAGCACCTCCCCTGCCTTCAGATGCCTTAGATATACTACCTCATCAACAACTATAAATGCATGTACTAATACTGTTGGTTCCAGATACACTAGTCGTGCGAATATGCGATTTAACATTTGTGAGCAACAAGTGAATTCCCCAGTTTACAATTGGGTGCCTTCTGCTTCACTATCAAACTCTAATACTAGTAATCCAATTGCTTCTCCATCTTCAACAACAGCTTATGTTTTAAATGTTACTGATGGAGGGTCCGGATGTACTGGTTCTGGAATAGCAAATATAAATGTTGGCTCTGATTTTAATCTAGCTGTATCTGGTTCAAATACAAACATCTGTTATGGTTCTACTACTAATCTACTGGCAACAACTACTGGAGTAGGATCATTTACTTATAATTGGTCACCAGCTGGATCACTTTCTAATGCAAACATTGCGAATCCAATTGCTACACCAGGCTCTACAACTACCTACTTTGTAACTGTTACAAATGGCGCATGTGAAAAATATGATAATATTACCATTAATGTTAGTGGAAACCCAGTTTCTGCATCCACTTCTGATAACAACATCTGTCCTAACTCATCGGTAACTTTAGATGTATCCGCAATACCACAAACTTGTGGTCTGAATCCAGGGGGTTGCTCTGGCACATCAACAAATGCTACTATAGGAACAGGATCATCATCCTCTAGTACTTATGGACCGTTTTACGGCTCTTATCAAGATGCTCGTTACCAATTCCTATATACTGCTTCTGAATTAACAACAATGGGTTTAAGTGCAGGAACTATTACTGAAATAGGATTTGAAATAGTAACTAAAAACACTAGTGGAGCATTTAATGATTTTACAATTAAAATGGGTTGTACAAATGCTAGTGCTTTAAATACGAGTAGCTGGCAAAATACTGACGGGATTGTATATGGTCCTGTTAATTATACGTCTTCATTAGGCTGGAATACTTTTATATTAACAACCCCCTTTGATTGGGATGGCGTTTCAAACGTTGTTATAGAATGTTGTTTTGATAACAGTACTATTATCAATGCAGATGTACACCGATACTCAACGACAGGATTCATATCTACTATAAGAAATTATTCGAATACTGGTGGACCAGGATGTAATATGACGCCTCTCTATTCATACACTTCAAGACCTAATTTACAATTTAAAATATGTCAATCGAGTATGCCAGTTGGTGCTATCTTTCAATGGGGGCCCGGAACAACATTATCAAACACAACTTTACAGAGCCCTTCAGCTTTGCCAACTGTGACAACAACCTACAATGTTTCTGTGACAGACCCACTTAACCCAGGATGTCCAAGTTTTGGTTCTGTCACTGTAAATGTTCAAGATATTGGAGTATCAATAACTCCTGCTGGTCCAGTCAATATGTGTGTTGGTGATCCTCCAGTTAATCTCAATGCACAGTTAATGGTAAATGGTGTAGCTACTTCTGTTGGATCAGGCACCTGTGCTACCTCTTATGATGAAACCTTTGACGCAACGTTGATACCTGCAGGTTGGACTTCATCTAATTCGACTGCCAGTAGCAGTGTTAATGCCTATTGGAAATATGGAGGCAATCCGAATTATGGTATGGCAGGAACAGTTGAAAATACTGGCAATGGTGGGAATTTTGCTTGGGTAGATGGATCCTCTCCTTACCCTATAGTGGTGACCCTTACTTCTCCTAATTATCCTGTAGCGACATATAGTTCTCTTTCATTCTATATGAAGAGAGCAGTATATGCATCTATTACTACATATAATGATTTCACAGTAGATTTCTTTGATGGTTCAATATGGCATAATGCCGTATTTTCTCATAGTACAAATACGTTGGCTTCTACATGGGAACAATTTACTATTCCTCTTACAGCATATACAATTACAGGTCCGATTCAATTCAGATTTAATGTAGATAAAAATGGAACTCCTTCTCCATTCTACGATGATGTTGCTATTGATGATATAGAATTGTGTGAAGCAATAGTAGGAAGTGGCTATACTTGGTCTCCAAGCACAGGCCTGAGTAATCCTACTTTGCAAAACCCAATAGCTAACCCATCGACTACGACACAATATTTAGTAGAATCACAGTACACAGGATGTACTGTTACTAATACAATAGACTTTAATGTAGGAACACCATCTACAACACCTACCATGACACCTATGCCAGGAACATATTGTCCCAATACGACTATGACCTTGACAGCAGGTGGTGGTACAGCTGGAATTGGATCTACAATAGAATGGTATACTGGACCTGGAGGAACAGGCACCTGGCTAGGCTCTGGAAATAGTCTAAACATAACGCCTACTATTTCTGGTGAAACATACTATATAAGACGTGAAGGTGGTTGTAATATTACATCTGACGACATGGTAACGATTAATTTAAAAGACTATATATATGGTTTAAATGGAGCAACAACCAACACATGGTGTACTGACAATGCCGGTTGGCACCACTTTTTTAGTGGCAATGAAATATTATTGTCACTACAAGGTGATCTTTCTGCAGTTCCAGCGAACTTTCCACAAATTACAATAATGGATAATGGTAGTTTTTATCAGCAAACACAAGGTCCATTTACAGCAAGCCATTGCAGCTCTAGCTATCTAACACCTGGAGAGGAACGATTTGAAATGGAAAGGAATTGGAATGTAGATTTTGGAGGAGGTACACCTACTGGCTCATACAATTTAAGATTCTATTATGAGCCTAGTGAAAAAACAATTATTGAAAATGCAGCTGCTAACTGGATGACTAGCTATCCTATATGTGGCTATTCGTATAAATACCCTTATCCTTTAGGATTCTATTGGTTCAAAAACACAGGTTCTAATTATACTGCAGCAGATTATGATGGCTTACACTTGGCGGGAACTAATGGAGTGACACCAAATGGAATAAATTATGATGAATTAACTGGCATCACAAACTTCTCAGGAGGTACAGGAGCAATTATTTTAGACCCGACTATTTTACTTTCTGCTGAATGGCTATATTTTGAAGGTGAAACCAATAATAATACAAATCACCTGAAATGGGCTACCGAATCAGAAAAAAATACTAATTACTTTAACATACAAAGAAGTAAAGATGGAATTAACTTCCATACAATTGGAGCTGCTGTAGCTCAAGGAACTTCATCCTCAACAAATGAATATACATTTGATGACAACAACCCTTTTACTGGAGTGAACTATTACAGGATAGAGTTAATAGATAAAAACCTAGACGCATCATTTTCGAATACGATCTTATTAAACATCTCAGATACTAATACAGATTATATATTCTATCCCAACCCTACTAATGACATCGTTTATTATCAATATGAAGCTAATGAACTAGAAAATTTAAAAATTGAAGTACTTGACGTATTGGGCAAAAAAGTTTTTTCCTTTGAATTAACAAGTATAATTGGTATAAATAACATACCCATAAATTTAACCAATTTGCCTTCAGGTTCATATATGGTACGTGTTCACAATAAAATCAAAGCTACTGTTCACTCTCAAAAGGTTATTAAAAATAAATTTTAACATTGAAATTATAACTTAATAACAATATGAATATTGGAAGTAATTATTGGGATATTACATAGCTTATTCTAATTTTATCGATACATATAAAAGTCACGTGTTTGCTTTAAATGTTCTACTATGAATTTCCATACCAAACAAATAAGTTATTGGCCACTGTTGTTTAATATTGATATTATTATTGTTTTATTAGTTACAAGTTATTATAAATGGGTGGATGATCCATTTGAATCTAAAGTATTAATTGGAATATGTATTTTGCTAGGACTTCTTTTCGTTATCTTTTATGGACTTTTCATAGAAGTTAATAAGACACAAATACAGATTAAATTTGGTTTAGGCTTTATTAAGAAGAATATTAAAATAAAAGATATAGAATCAGTAGCGTCGGTTAGAAATAAATGGTGGTATGGTTGGGGTATTCGTTTAACACCTCATGGCTGGCTTTGGAATATCCATGGTCTGAACGCAGTTGAAATAAAATATA